>NZ_FNFB01000001.1 GCF_900100395.1 Nonomuraea maritima
CCGCCGGACAGCTGCTGGTCACCGTCGGCGAAAACCACGACCGGCTGCACAGCGAAGCCGCTTTCGCCATGCTGTGCGGCGTCTCCCCGATCCCCGCCTCCTCCGGCAAGACCACCCGGCACCGCCTCAACCGCGGCGGCGACCGCCAAGCCAACGCCGCGCTCTACCGCGTGGTCCTATGCCGTCTGCGCTGGGATCCACGCACCCGCGCCTACATGGAACGACGCACCCAAGACGGCCTGTCCAAGAAAGAGATCATCCGCTGCCTGAAGCGCTACATAGCCCGCGAACTCTACCGAATCATCACATCAAACGATCAAGAACACGTCGCTTGACATCCATAGGAGCATCCTCCCTGACGGCACGGACGCTCAGCGGCGGTGCCGCGCCCAGGTGCTCGAGCGGCGCCTCGCCGATCCGCCCAACTGCGCGCCGGTCAGCACGTCCACCAGGTGCTCCCTGACGCACGCCACGTGCGCGGGAGCAGCGGCCCGCAGCACGTCCAACCCGTCGGCGGTCAGGACGGCGAGCCGGCCGCGCCGGCCGCGGGCGAAGCACGCGCGGCGCACCCGTCCCCGCTGCTCGAGCTTGCCGGCCGCGTGGCAGATGCGGCTGGGCCGGCTCGTTCATCCGCGGGCTCCGTCCCGGACGCCTCCGACAGCAGGGCGAGCAGCTCGTAGCCGTCGCCCCTGGCAGGAAAACCGACGGGCCCGGACGAGAGATTCGTCCGGGCCCGTGCGGTGTGGCGTCAGGAATCAGTGGGTGAGGCTGCGGTCGTCGCCGCCTGCACCGACTGCCGCGTGCTCCTCGTCGCCACCGTGCGCTTCACCGTGCTCGATGGCGGCGTGCTCGTCGTGCCCGTGCCCGTGGCCGTCCTCCAGCGGGATCTTCTCCCCGCCGTAAGCCTTGGACATCCGGGCGCGCAGCCTGCCCAGCGGGCCGCGCATGCCCGCCGGTGGGATGCCCGCGCCGTCCTCGGCCACCGGCAGCATCGGCACGGCCTCCTTGCCACGCAGGTGGGCCTCCATGTCCTCCGCCGGCGGCGTGTGGACCTCGATGAACTCACCGTGCGGCAGCCGCTTGATCACGCCCGACTCGACGCCGTGCGAGATGACCGCCTGGTCGGAGCGCTGCAGGCCCAGGCACATGCGGTAGGCGATCAGGTACGCCAGCGCCGGCGCCACGAAGATCAGCACCCGTCCGGCGTACGTCGTCATGTTGAGGCTGATGTGGAAGTTGGCCGCGATCTCGTCGTTCGCGCCGAGCAGCCACAGCACACCGTAGAACGTGATCGCCGAGACGCCGATCGAGGTGCGGTGCGGGTTGTTGCGCGGACGGTCGGCGATGTGGTGCTCGCGGTGGTCACCCGTCACCCAGCGTTCGAGGAACGGGTAGAGCGCCAGGCCCGTCATGATGATGCCCATCGGCACCAGCGCCGGGATGAGAACGCTCAGCGGCAGCGTGCCCGCGTGGGACGTGCCGAAGAGGTTGATCTCCCACGGCGGCATGATGCGCAGCGCGCCTTCGAGGAAGCCCATGTAGAAGTCGGGCTGCGAACCCGCCGACACGTCGGCCGGCGTGTACGGGCCGAAGATCCAGATCGGGTTGATCTGGGTGAACGTCGCCAGACCCGCGATCACGCCGAGCGTGAACAGGAAGTACGCGCCCGCCTTGGCCATGAAGGCCGGGTAGAACGGCGCGCCCACCACGTTCTGGTTCGTCCGGCCCTTGCCCGGCATCTGGGTGTGCTTCTGCACCCACATGAGCACCATGTGGGCCGACACCAGCGCCAGCAGGATGCCCGGGATCAGCAGGATGTGCAGCGAGTAGAACCGGGAGATGACATCCCCACCCGGATATTCGCCACCGAACAGGAAGAACGTGATGTACGTGCCGACCAGCGGCAGCGAGATGGCGACACCCTCGGTGATCCGCAGACCGGCGCCGGAGAGCAGGTCGTCGGGGAGGGAGTAACCGGTCAGACCCTCGGCCAGCGCCAGCGTCAGCAGCAGCACGCCGATGAGCCAGTTGATCTCGCGCGGCTTGCGGTAGGCGCCGGTGAAGAACACGCGCAGCGCGTGCACCATCATGCCGGCCACGAACAGCAGGGCCGCCCAGTGGTGCATCTGCCGGATGAGCAGACCGCCGCGCACGTCGAAGCTGATCTCCAGCGACGACGCGTACGCCTCGGACATCATGACGCCCTTGAGCGGCGCGTACGAGCCGTCGTAGGCGATCTCCATCATGCTGGGCTTGAACCAGAGCGTCAGGAACGTCCCGGTCAGCAGCAGCACGACGAACGAGTAGAGCGCGATCTCGCCCAGCAGGAACGACCAGTGGTCGGGGAAGATCTTGCGCAGGTTGCGCTTGAGGAAGGCTCCCCCGCCGAGACGCTCGTCGAGGAAGTTCGCCGGTCCGCTGACCGCCTTGGGGGTGCTCGTCAGCACGTCGCTCATGCCTGGCCTCCCTTGGCCCGGGCCTCAGCCTCGGCGTCGCCGCGCTCCCAGTAGCTGGGGCCGGGCGGCACCTCGAAGTCTCCCTGAGCGATCAGGTAGCCCTCGGAGTCGACGGTGATGGGCAGCTGCGGCAGCGGCCTGGCGGCCGGACCGAAGATGACCTTCGCGCCGTCGGCGGCGTCGAACGTCGACTGGTGGCACGGGCAGAGGATGTGGTGGGTGTTCTGCTCGTACAGGGCCGCGGGGCAGCCCACGTGGGTGCAGATCTTGGAGTACGCCACGATGCCGTCGTGCGTCCAGTTCTGCTTGACGCCGCTCTTGAGCTCCTCAGGACGGAACTTGATGAGGATCAGCGTGGCCTTGGCCAGAGCGTTCAGGTCGTGCTCGTACCCCTCGGGGACGACCGACAGGATGCCGCCGGGCGAGTTGAAGTCGGCCGCCCTGATGGGCTGGCCGGTGCCCTCGACGACGAGCTTGCGCGGCTTGCCGTCCTTGGTCTTCTCACCCCACACCGTGTGGCGCAGCAGCTTGTTGAACTGCGAGCCCGGCATCTTGCTGTTGTCGAGGTCGCGCAGCAGCACCAGCGGGATGAGGCCCAGGGGGGCCGCGCCCAGCAGGAGCGTGCGGCGCAGCAGCTTGCGCTTGACGAAGCCGCTCTCGTTGGCGCCCTCGATGAACGTCTTCTCGACGACACCGCGGACGTCCTCGTCGGAGACCATCGGGTGGCGCTCCTGGACGAGGGAGTACTTCGGCATGATCTGGCGGACCCAGACCACGATGCCGATCGCGAGGCTCAGGATCGCCACCGTCAGCGACGTGCCCAGCGCCATGTTGGACGTGCCCGTCGCCTCAGGGCTGCCGACCTGGAACACCACGTAGGAGATGATGAACGCGATGGCGGCCACGAAGGTGATCATGAAGCAGAACGCGACGATCTTCTCGGCCTTGCGGGCCTTGGTCTCGTCCTGCAGGTTGACGCCAGGGGCCTCCTCCTCGGCCTGCGTCACTTCCGCGGTGCCGAGCATCGAGGTGCCCGGAGGGGGGGTGCCGATGACGCGCTTGGGTACGCGCTCGTCGGGCTGCTCGATCTCGTGCTCGTTGTCTGTCATGACTTCTGTCGCTTCTTCGCGGTGATCCAGATGGCGGCCAGTGCGAGGGCGCTGAGGCCCACGATCCACGCTACGAGACCCTCGGTGACCGGGCCGATGCGGCCCAGACCGAAGCCACCCGGGTCCTTCTGCTCACGGACCTGGGTGATGTAGGCGATCATGCTGCGCTTCTCTTCGGGCGTGATCGTCGTGTCGTTGAAGACCGGCATGGCCTGCGGACCGGTGATCATCGCCTCGTAAATCTGCGTCGGCGTCGCCGCGTTGAGGTTGGGCGCGTACTTGCCCTGCGTCAGAGCGCCGCCCGCGCCGGCCCAGTTGTGGCACTGGATGCAGTTGGCGCGGAAGAGCTCGCCGCCCTTGCCTGCGTCGCCCAGCTTCGGGTCGACCTGCTCGCCGGCGGGCACCATCGGGCCACCGCCAAGCGACTGCACGTACGCCGCGATCTGGCGGGTCGTCGTCTCGTTGACCCACGGCGCCGGAGGCTTGCGAGGAGCCTGCGGCCCAGGAGCGCCGGCCGGCATGCGGCCGGTGCTGATCTGGAAGTCGACGGCCGCGGCACCGACGCCGATGAGCGTGGGAGCGGTCGTCGTACCCTGCGCGTTCATGCCGTGGCAGCTCGAGCAGTGCTGGACGAACAGGCTCTTGCCCTCGGCCACGTCGTCGACCTTGCCTGCCGCCAGTGCCGCGTCGGCAGGCTTACCCGCCTGGATAAAGGCGGCGTATACCATCCCGACCAGCGCCAACGCCAAAATCAGGACGGCGTATCTCGCGAGGGGATGCCGCCGCCAAGCGGTGATCCTAGTCACAGAGATCCCGTTCCTTAACGAATAATGTAGATGGTCGCGAAAAGACCGATCCAGACGACGTCAACGAAGTGCCAGTAGTAGGACACGACGATCGCGCTGGTGGCCTGCTCATGCGTGAAGCGCTTCGCGGCGTACGTGCGTCCCAGCATGAACAGGAACGCGATCAGGCCACCGGTCACGTGCAGGCCGTGGAAGCCCGTCGTCAGGTAGAACACCGAGGTGTAGGCGTTAGCGGACAGGGTCGCGCCCTCTGCCGCCAGCTCCGAGTACTCGTACAGCTGGCCGGCGATGAAGATCGCGCCCATGAGGAAGCTGACGAGGTACCAGAAGCGGAGCTTTCCGACCTGACCCTTCTCAGCGGCCCACACGCCCATCTGGCACGTCACACTCGACAGAACCAGGATGATCGTGTTGGCCGTCGCGAACGGGATGTTCAGGTGAGCCACTCCCTCGGCCGCCTGCGCGCCCGCGGGAAGAAGAGAGGGAGCCCACTCAAGGCCCTTGCCCTCGCTCACCGACCGGATGGTGAAGTACATCGCGAACAGCGCCGCGAAGAACATGAGCTCAGAGGACAGCCAGACGATCGTCCCGACACTGACCAGGTTGGGTCTGCGGTACGACTGTGCTGTCGTCGTCGAAGTTATTGCGGATGCTGTCGCCACGGGCAGCATTATTGCGGCTCTGGTGGTCGGTCCGGCGCACGACCCCCCCGTTAGCAGGTACTAAGTGGGGACCAGCCTGGGATAATCGGTACAAATCAACCACCAGGCATGGTGGCCTGGGTTTGCACACCGGCGCACCGGTACCATCCCAGGTGACCATACCGCTTCGACCGATAGTGAGCGCGACCGATGTCCACTGGGAGCACGGACGACAAGATGAAGGTCCTCGTCTACAGCGACGACGCGGCGACCAGGGCCGAGGTGATCCAGGCCATCGGCAGGCGCCCGGCGGCCGACGTGCCCTTCGTCGAGATCGTGGAGTGCGCCACCGAGCCCAAGGTTCACCAGTGGCTGGGCTCCGGCGAGATCGACGTGGCCGTCCTCGACGGCGAGACCCAGCCCGCGGGCGGCATGGGAGTGGCCCGCCAGGCCAAGGACGAGGTCTACGACTGCCCGCCCATCTGCCTCATCATCGCCAGGCGCGACGACCGCTGGCTGGCCGAGTGGTCCAAGGCCGACGCCGTCGTGTCGCAGCCGCTGGAGCCGATCGTCGTGGCCGACACCGTGGCCGACCTGATCCGCCGTCGTTCCGCCACCCGCCTCAACGCCAAGTAGGTGCCCATGGACTCCCGTACGACCTGGCCCACGCTGCTTTCCGCTCTCCTTTCCGGGGAGCACCTCACTTCAGACGAGACGGCATGGGCGATGCGGGAGATCATGTCCGGCTCCGCGACGCCCGCGCAGATCGCCGGTTTCGCGATCGCGCTGCGCGCCAAGGGCGAGACCGTGGCCGAGGTGGTCGGCCTGGCCCGCACGATGCTCGACCTGGCCACGCCGCTGAGCGTCGAGGGCCCCGTGGTCGACGTGGTCGGCACGGGAGGCGACCGCGCCCACACCGTCAACGTCTCCACGATGGCCGCGATCGTGGCCGCCGCCACCGGCGCCCGCGTCGTCAAGCACGGCAACCGGGCGGCGTCGTCCTCGTGCGGGGCCGCCGACGTCCTCGAGCACCTCGGCATCCGGCTCGACCTCTCCCCCGCGCAGACCGCGCTGGTGGCGCGCGAGGCCGGCATCACGTTCTGCTTCGCCCCGGTCTACCACCCGGCGCTGCGGCACGCGGGTCCGGTGCGCAAGGAGATCGGCATCCCGACGTTCTTCAACTTCCTGGGCCCGCTCACCAACCCGGCCCGCCCGACGGCCCAGGCCATCGGCGTCTACGACGCGCGGATGCTGCCCGTGCTGGCCGGCGTCTTCGCCGAGCGCGGGGTCTCGGCGCTGGTGTTCCGCGGCGACGACGGGCTCGACGAGCTCAGCATCGCCGACACCTCCACCGTCTGGGTGGTCAGGGACGGCACCGCGACGCAGACCACGTTCGATCCTGCGGTGCTCGGCATCCCGCGCGCCGACGTGAGCGCGCTGCGCGGCGGCGACGTCGCGTTCAACTCGCAGGCCGTACGCGACCTGGTGGGCGGCAAGACCGGGCCGGTGCGCGACGCCGTCCTGCTCAACACCGCGGCGGCCCTGGTGGCCTACGACGGCCCCGGCGACGACCTCGACGGGTCGATGGCCGACGCCTACACCCGCGCCGCGCAGGCGATCGACTCCGGCGCCGCCGCCGCGACCCTCGACCGCTGGGTCGAGGTGAGCTCCTCCCTCCGCGCCTGAGGAAGCCGCGCGAGGCCGTACGCGGCCCTCAGAGCGCCCTCAGAGCGTCGGGAGGGTTCCGGTCGCCCGGCAAAGACGTGGGGGCGCACAGCGGCCCGTACACGAGGAGTGAGGGCCGCGCACACGTGACGAGGGCCCGCGTCTCACAGAGACGCGGGCCCTCGGTCGTTCCCGGACCGGATCAGGTGAGGTTGACGGTGGGGCCGTCCTTCAGCGAGCTCCACTTCAGCCATTCCTGCCAGGTCTCCTGCCAGTGCCCCCACCCGTTGGTGGGCTCCAGCTTGCGCGGCGACCCCGTGATGATGATCGGGTCGCCGATCAGGGTGTTCTTGATGAACCACCGCGCGTTCTCCGGGCTGACGTTCACGCAGCCGTGGCTGACGTTGGAGTTGCCCTGCGAGCCGACCGACCACGGAGCGCTGTGGACGTACTCGCCGCTGTTGGAGATGCGGACGGTGTTGTAGACGGTCAACCGGTAGTAGCCGGACTGGCCTGGCCCGATGCCCGGCGAGGTCATGATCGTGACGGGCTCCCTGGACATCGCCAGGTGGATGCCGGAGGTCGTGTGGTACTTCCACACGCCGCCCTGGCCGGCGCTCATCGGCATGGTGCGGATCTTCTTGCCGTTGCGCCGCACCGTGAGCACGTGCTTCTTCACGCTGCCCTTGGTGATCTGCGACCTGCCGACCTTGAAGTCGAGCTTGACGTCGCGCTTGCCGTACATGCCGGCGCCGCCGCGCACCCCGGCCAGCTTGGCCTCGACCCGCACCTTCGTGTGCGCCGGCCAGTACGCGCGCGGACGGAAGTCGACGTGCCTGTCGTCGAACCAGTGCCAGGCGCCCTCGACCGGCTTGGAGCTGCGGACGACGAGGTTACGCTCGACGGCCACCCGGTCGGCGATCGGCTGGTCGAAGGTGATCATGACCGGCATGCCGACGCCGACGGTCAGCCCGGTGTAGTCCTTGTTCGGGATGATGGTCTCGATGTCGAAGGTCTTGTCGGCCTTCACCGTCGAGAACGAACTGGTCGTCTCCGTCTGCTTGCCCGCGGCGTCCACGGTGACGGCCGTGACCTTGTACTCGGCGCTCGGCCGTACGTTGCCGAGGCTGCGCCACCGGGTGCGATCGGCGCTCAGGACGCCCTTGAGCGTGCCCGACTTGCCGCCGTCGACCCGGACGCTCTTCAGCGTCCCCCCTTCGGCCGACACGACCACGTCCTGGTCGGTCGGCACGTTCGCGGTCTTGTTCTCCGGGAAAACCCCTACAGAAGCTCGCTGCACATTGCCTGCCATGGCGTTGCCCTCGGGCTTCGCAGCCGGGGCGCCCGCTGAGCACGCAGCCAGCAGCGCCAAGGCCAGCAAGCCGGCCGGTCGATACGCTACGCGACCCACGAGTACTCCCTCGTCCAAGATCGAAACGCTTCTGCCTCTTTATTACCCTCGGTGAACGATTCGCCACATCCGACCAGTGTTAAGGAACACCAAAAAGCGGACACCCTTCCTCCAGGAAGGATGTCCGCCTCGGGTCTGGGCTCAGTGCGAGAAGTGACCCCGGTAGTACTGGAAGACGAACCCGATCATGGCCATGATCACCAGGAACAGGCCGATCAGGAACATCCAGAAGCCGACGACGAAGCCGGCGAAGGCGAACGCCGCGGCCAGGCAGACGAACAGCGGCCACCAGCTGCTCGGGCTGAAGAACCCGATCTCGCCCGAGCCGTCGCTGATCTCGGCCTGCTTGTTGTCCTCCGGCTGGGCACCGATGCGCCGCGCGGTGAACATCAGGTAGTAGCCCACCATGAAGGCGAACCCGACCGAGATGGCCATGGCCGTGGTGCCGACCGGCTCACCGTGGCCCATCTCGGCCTTCGTCCAGAACCAGTAGGCGATGTCGACGCCCGCGAAGAAGACGCCGCAGAGCAGGAAGAGCCAACCCTGGACCTTCATCAGGCCTCGACCTCCTTGGAGTCGGACTTGGTGGAAGCGTGCGGGTAGTGCAGGTCGAACGCCGGGCGCTCGGACCGGATCCGCGGCAGCGAGGTGAAGTTGTGCCGCGGCGGCGGGCAGGAGGTCGCCCACTCGAGCGAGCCGCCGTAGCCCCACGGGTCGTCGACGGTGACCTTGGGCGCGCTGCGCCAGGTCTTCCAGACGTTGTAGAAGAACGGCAGCGTCGAGGCGCCCAGGATGAACGCGCCCACCGACGACAGCAGGTTGAGGTCGGTGAAGCCGTCAGCCGGGCTGTAGTCGGCGTAGCGGCGCGGGAAGCCCACCATGCCGAGCCAGTGCTGCACGAGGAACGTGGTGTGGAAGCCGATGAACAGCAGCCAGAAGTGCAGCTTGCCCAGCTTGTCGTCGAGCATCTTGCCGGTGAACTTGGGCCACCAGAAGTAGAACCCGGCGAACATCGCGAACACCACGGTGCCGAAGACCACGTAGTGGAAGTGGGCGACGACGAAGTAGGTGTCGCTGATGTGGAAGTCGAGCGGCGGCGAGGCCAGGATGACGCCCGTCAGACCGCCCAGCAGGAAGGTGATGAGGAAGCCGACCGAGAACAGCATCGGGGACTCGAACGACAGGTGCCCTCGCCACATCGTGCCGATCCAGTTGAAGAACTTCACACCGGTGGGCACCGCGATGAGGAACGTCATGAACGAGAAGAACGGCAGCAGCACCTGCCCGGTCGGGAACATGTGGTGCGCCCAGACCGTGATGGACAGACCCGCGATCGAGATGGTCGCGGCCACGAGGCTGATGTAACCGAAGATCGGCTTGCGGCTGAAGACCGGCAGGACCTCGGTCACGATGCCGAAGAACGGCAGCGCGATGATGTACACCTCTGGATGGCCGAAGAACCAGAACAGGTGCTGCCAGAGCAGCGCCCCTCCGTTCTCGGGGGTGAAGATGTGTGTTCCCAGCTTGCGGTCGGCCTCCAGCGCGAGCAGCGCGGCGGCCAGCACCGGGAACGCCATCAGCACGAGCATGCTGGTCAGCAGGACGTTCCAGGTGAAGATCGACATGCGGAACATCGTCATGCCGGGCGCGCGCATGCAGATGATCGTGGTGATGAAGTTGACCGCGCCGAGGATGGTGCCGAGACCGGACAGGGCCAGACCCATGATCCACAGGTCGCCGCCGATGCCGGGCGAGTTGATCGCGTTCGACAGCGGCGTGTAGGCGAACCAGCCGAACGAGGCGGCGCCGCCGGGGGTGAAGAAGCCCGACACGGCGATGATGCTGCCGAACAGGTAGAGCCAGTAGCTGACCATGTTGAGGCGCGGGAACGCCACGTCGGGGGCGCCGATCTGCAGCGGCATCAGCTCGTTGGCGAAGCCGGCGAACAGCGGCGTCGCGAACATGAGCAGCATGATCGTGCCGTGCATGGTGAACAGCTGGTTGAACTGCTCGTTGCTGGTGAACTGCAGCCCGGGCTGCGCCAGCTCGGCCCGCATGATCAACGCCATGACGCCGCCGATGAGGAAGAAGGCGAACGACGTGATCAGGTACATGTGCCCGATGATCTTGTGATCAGTCGAGGACAGCCACTTGGCGATGATCTGGCCCTTGGACGAAGGCCGGATCGGCATGGTCAGTGGCTCTTGGATGGCGGTCACTGGGCACTCCCAGCCTGGTGGGTCGCGATGTACTGGTCGAACTCAGCCTGTGGAACGAGCTTCACCGAGAAGAGCATCCGGCTGTGGTCGACACCGCAGAGTTCGGCGCAGCGACCGGCGTAGACGCCAGGCCGGTTGAGCGTCGTGATCTGGAACTTGCGGCCTGGGTTGTCCTCGGGAATGCCGGGGATGATGTCGCGCTTGAACAGGAAGTCGGGCACCCAGAAGGAGTGGATGACGTCATCGGTCGACAGGTCGAACTCGACCTTCTTGTTCACCGGCAGCACGAGCTGCGGCCCCTGGTGGTAGTCGCTCACGGGCACGCCCGCGACCGGCTCCAGGGTCTTGCCCTCGTAGTTCGTGGTGAAGCGCCAGCTCCACTGGTACGCCTCGACCTTGACCTTGACCGGCGCGTCGCCGTCGACCCTGGTCAGTACCTCGCTGTCACGGGCGGTGAAGTAGAAGAACACCGACACCATGACCAGCGGGATCAGGGTGTAGAGCATCTCGATCGGCAGGTTGTAACGCACCTGCGGCGGAAGATCAGGGGAGGTCTTCCGCTTGCGGTGGAAGATGGCTGCCCACACGATCAGAACGATGACGACGGCGCCCGTGGCGAGTGCGGCGATCCAGGCCCCGTTCCACAGGGTCTGAACCACGCCGCCCTCCTGGGTGACGTGTTCGGGAAGAAGGCCGCGAGACCAGTTGGCCTCGGGGACGTCATTAGCACACGCCGTAGCAGTGGCCAGCAGCAACGCCAATGCGGCGGCGCGTGGCACCCTGCGCCGGGCCAACGAACGCCGCGTCGTACGGCGAGTCGGACTCACGGATCGCCTACCCCACAGATGAAGCCCAAGAGTCTTTCCCTTGGGCGCTCGTATTCCAAAATGCACAGCTGAATGCAGACACATTAGCGTGCAGGTGCCTCGCCCTCCCGCGCGACCCCTCGATGGCCGCTTAAGTGGGACGATAGGTCTCGTGGTGTACTTCGACGCGGCTTCCAGCGAGCCGCTCCACCCTCAGGCGCGCGAGGCACTGCTGGCTGCCATCGATGTCGGCTGGGCCGACCCCGCGAGACTCTACAACCAGGCCCGCCGCGCGCATCTGCTGCTCGAGCAGGCCCGCACGGAGGTGGCCGAGGCGCTCGGCGCACGAGCCGACGAGGTGTCGTTCACGTCGTCGGGCACGCAGGCCGTGCATCTCGGCGTGCTCGGAACCCTACACGGCAGACGAAGGGCCGGGCGCCACCTCGTGACGAGCGCGGTCGAGCATTCCAGCGTCCTGCACGCGGCCGGCGTGCACGAACGCGACGGCGGCACGGTCGAGGCGGTGGGCGTGAGCCTGACCGGCCGGGTCGAGATCGACCGGTTCGCCGAGGCGGTCGCGCGGCCCGGCACGGCGCTCGCCTGCCTGCAGACGGCCAACCACGAGGTCGGCACCCTTCAGCCGGTGGCGCAGGCCGCCGCGGCCTGCCGGGCCAACGGCGTCCCGCTGCTGGTCGACGCGGCCCAGACGGCCGGCCGGGTGCCGGTCCCTTCTGGCTGGTCGGTGCTGACGGCCAGCGCCCACAAGTGGGGCGGCCCGGCCGGGGTCGGGGTGCTCGCCGTACGCAAGGGCACGCGGTTCCGCTCGTTCCTGCCCGAGGACGAACGCGAGCACCGGCGGGTGCCGGGCTTCGAGAACGTGCCGGGCATCGTCGCCGCGGCGGCGGCCCTGCGCGCGATGGCCGCGGAGGCGGCGCAGGAGCAGGCCAGGCTGTCGGAGCTGGTCGCGAAGATCCGCGAGACGGTGCCGAAGATCGTGCCCGACGTCGAGGTGATCGGCGAGCCGGTCGAGCGCGCGCCGCACATCGTGACGTTCTCGTGTCTGTACGTCGACGGCGAGGCCCTGCTCACCGAGCTGGACAAAGCGGGATTCGCGGTATCGTCCGGGAGTTCGTGCACCGCGAGTAGCCTTCGTCCATCGCACGTCCTGGAGGCGATGGGCGTGCTGACGCACGGGAACGTGCGGGTGTCGCTGCCCAGGGGCACCTCCGCCGCGGAGGTCGACCGGTTCCTCGCCGTGCTGCCCGACCTGGTGCATCGCATCCGCGAGGACGCAGGAGTCGCATGACCGAGGTGACCGAGCCGGCGCTGACGATCGACGCACTCGGGAAGAAGTGCCCGATCCCGATCATCATGCTGGCCGCGCAGATCAACCACGTGCCGCTGAACGCCGTGGTGTCCGTGCTGGCCGACGATCCGGCGGCGTACACGGACGTGCCCGCGTGGTGCCGGCTCAAGTCGCACCGGCACGTCGGCTCGTACGAGCTGCCGGAGGGCGGCTGGGCGATCCACGTACGGCGTAATTACTGACGGCCGCGCCCGGCACAACACCGTCCCGCCCGGCTCACCGGGCGGGACGGTGTTGCTTCATGGCCGCTCTCAGGGGTGGTAGCAGCGGACGTGCGCGGCGATCTCGGCCGTGGCCTCGGCGCCGTACGCGGCCGCGAACCTCTCGAGGAACGCCTTCTGGCCGAGCTCGTACTCCTGGCCGCCGACGCGCTCGAGCACGTGGGTGGCGGTGAGGTTGCCCAGCTGGCCGCAGCGCTCCAGCGACAGGTCCCAGGCCAGGCCTGCGAGGAAGCCGGCGCGGAAGGCGTCGCCGACGCCGGTGGGGTCGGCCTTGCCGCGCTCGGGGGCGGGGGCGACGTGGATGGACGGCTCGCCCTTGCGGTCGATGACCGCGCCCTTCGGGCCGAGCGTGGTGATCCGGACGCCGACGCGGTCGAGGATCTCCTCGTCGGACCAGCCGGTCTTCTGCTCGATGAGGCCCTTCTCGTAGTCGTTGGAGAAGAGATAGGCGGCGCCGTCGACGAGCTGGCGGATCTGCTCGTCCTCCATGCGCGCGAGCTGCTGGGAGATGTCGGCGGCGAACGGGATGCCGCGCTGGCGGCACTCGTCGGTGTGGCGCAGCATCGCGTCGGGGTCGTTGGGGCTGATCAGCACGAGGTCGAGACCGGCGACGCGGTCGGCGACGGGCTGCAGCTCGATGAGGCGCGCCTCGGCCATGGCCCCGGTGTAGAACGAGGCGATCTGGTTGTGGTTGTGGTCGGTGGTGCACAGGAACCGCGCGGTGTGCTGGGTCTCCGACACGTGCACGGACTCGCAGTCGACGCCGTGGCGCTCGAGCCAGGAGCGGTAGTCGGCGAAGTCGTTGCCGACGGCGCCCACGAGGATCGGCTTGAGGCCGAGGCAGGCCATGCCGAACGCGATGTTCGCGGCACAGCCCCCGCGGCGGATCTGCAGGTCATCCACCAGGAACGACAGTGACACCCGGTCGAGTTGCTCGGCGATGAGCTGGTCGCCGAAGCTGCCCGGGAAAGTCATCAGATGGTCGGTCGCGATGGAGCCGGTTACGGCGATGCGCACGGGATTCTTCTTCCTCGCTGTCAGCAGGCCAATGAGCCTCACGAGAATACGCGAAGGTCCCGCGCGCACAAAGGCGCGCGGGACCTTCGGCCACCGGCCGTACCCGCTTAGTTGAACGAGTCGCCACAGGCGCAGGAGCCCGTGGCGTTGGGGTTGTCGATGGTGAAGCCCTGCTTCTCGATGGTGTCGACGAAGTCGATGGAGGCGCCCATGAGGTAAGGGGCGCTCATCCGGTCGGTGACGACACTCACACCGCCGAAGTCGGACACGACGTCGCCGTCCATCGAACGGTCGTCGAAGAAGAGCTGGTAGCGCAGGCCGGAGCAACCCCCGGGCTGCACGGCGACCCTCAGCTGGAGACCTTCCTCGCCCTGCTGCTCCAGCAGGCTCTTGACCTTCGCGGCGGCCGCGTCAGTCAGGATCAGGCCCTGCGCCGTGGTCTCGCTGCTCTCAACCGTCATCTGCTGACTCCCTAACCGGCTGTCTTTTTCTCGACGTCCTACCTAATGACGCTACCAACACCGAGCGCATGCCACACATTCCCGGGGGGCCGGGCTCCTCGACAGGAAGGTCGGGGCGTGTGCCATGATGGGTATCGTCAGAACGACGATAAGGGGGTACGGCCATGGCCACCCAGACTGGTTTGCCACTCTTCGTCCTCGGCAGGGGCGCCGATCCGCACAGCGAGAGGGGTGTCGAGTGTCCCGGCGAGCTGCCGCCCGCCTCCGACCCCGGGCTCGTGGAACGGGCCCGCAAGGCCAAGGAGACGCTGGGCGACCGGCTGTTCGTGCTGGGCCACCACTACCAGCGTGACGAGGTCATCCAGTTCGCCGACGTGACGGGCGACTCCTTCAAGCTCGCGCAGCAGGCGGCGGCGCGGCCGCAGGCCGAGTACATCGTGTTCTGCGGCGTGCACTTCATGGCCGAGTCGGCCGACATCCTCACCACCGACGACCAGAAGGTGATCCTGCCGGACCTGGCGGCGGGGTGCTCGATGGCCGACATGGCGACGTTCGACCAGGTCGAGGAGTGCTGGGAGGCCCTGGAGGACGCCGGTCTCGCCGATCGGGTGGTGCCCGTCACGTACATGAACTCCAGCGCCGACATCAAGGCGTTCTGCGGCCGCAACGGCGGCGCGGTGTGCACCTCGTCCAACGCCCGCCGCGCCCTCGACTGGGCGTTCGAGCAGGGCGAGAAGGTGCTGTTCCTGCCCGACCAGCACCTGGGCCGCAACACGGCGGTGCTGGAGATGGGCATGTCGCTGGACGACTGCGTGGTGTGGAACCCGCACCGCCCGAACGGCGGCCTGACCCGCGAGCAGCTGGAGCGGGCGCGGATGATCCTGTGGAAGGGCCACTGCTCGGTGCACGGCCGCTTCACGGCCGAGTCGGTGGACGACGTACGCGAGCGCATCCCCGGCGTGAACGTGCTCGTGCACCCAGAGTGCCGGCACGAGGTCGTGCTGAAGGCCGACCACGTGGGCTCGACCGAGCACATCATCAAGACCCTGGAGGCGGCGCCGTCGGGGTCGAGCTGGGCGATCGGCACCGAGCTCAACCTGGTCAAGCGGCTGGCCCAGACCTTCCCCGACAAGAACATCTCGTTCCTCGACCGGACGGTCTGCTACTGCTCGACCATGAACCGGATCGACCTGCCGCACCTGGTGTGGGCGCTGGAGTCGCTGGTGCTCGGCGAGGTGGTCAACCCGATCACCGTGGACGAGGACACCGCCCACTGGGCCAGGGTGGCCCTCGACCGCATGCTCGCCCTCCCGTAACGGAACCTCGGGAGAACCGGGCTCAGGTGGGCGAGGGTGCGGGCCGGGCGGTCAGGCGAACGCGTAGCCCACCTGGACGCGTACCGACAGGGTGAGGCGGCCGGGGCTGACCGAGGCGTCCGTGTCGGCGGCCGACAGCGCCATGCGCAGCGGCCGCGGCCCGGCGTCGGGTTCCTCGGTGACCGACACGACCGGGCCCAGCGGACGTCCGGCCAGGCCGGCGTACTGGGCGGCCTTGGCGGCGGCGTCCCTGAAGGCCCGCGTCCTGGCCTCGGCCAGCGCCGTCACCGGATCGGACAGCTCGAAGGCCAGGCCGTGGAGCCTGG
Source organism: Nonomuraea maritima (assembly GCF_900100395.1). GTDB lineage: Bacteria > Actinomycetota > Actinomycetes > Streptosporangiales > Streptosporangiaceae > Nonomuraea > Nonomuraea maritima. Next base: position 15,821 of record NZ_FNFB01000001.1, read on the forward strand.
CCTCCTGCCCGACCCCGGCCACGGTGTCGATCACGTGGTCGGCCCGGCCGAGGTCGCGGACGACGACCTCGGCGCCCTGCGCGGCCCGGTAGGCCGCAACCTTCGGGTACGACTCGTACTCGGGCCCGAGGGAGAGCTCCGTCGTCCGGATGTCGTGGGGCGCGACGCCCGCCGCGGCGAGCGCGCCGGACAGCCGGGCGGCGGCGGCCCGTACGGCGGCGAACGCCTCACCGGCCGTGGCGCGCCGGACCTCGACGCCCGCCTGCAGCCTCAGCAGGTCGGGCACGGCCAGGACGGCGCCCTCGCCGATCACGGTGATGTCCACGGGCGTGCCCCCTTCGCATGGCCGGCCCCACCGATCCTAGGGCGGCGCCGGGTCAGCGGACCGCGACGGCCTCCACGACGGCGTCCGGATGGTGGTGCAGGACGCGGCGGGCGCCCGGCACGCGCACCAGCGTGCCGCCGAGGTCACGGGCCAGGCGCTCCCCGCAGCCGCCCCACTCCCCCGTACCGATCACGATGACCGGCACGGGCGGGAACGGCTTTTCCAGCCGGAGCCGGCGCAGGTCGGCGGCCATGTCGCGGCGGGCCAGCCACTCCCCCGCGACGGCCGCGGTCACCTTGCCCATGCGGTAGACGCCCGACGGGTCGGGCAACCCGGTGAGCAGCCGGTGCGCGGCCGGTCCTGCCACGCGCGCCAGGGCGGTCGCGCCCCACGTCCCGCCGAGAGCGGGCAGCCACCTGCCCACGGACCTCGCGACCGGCCTCGAAGGACGGCTCACCGGGCAGCACGGCGCCACCAGGACGAGCTTGGCCAGGCAGAGCGGGTGCAGGCGAGCGAACGCCTCCGCGTGCCAGCAGGCCGTCCCGTGGGCGACGACCGTCACCTGCTCCGGGTGGTCGGGAGCGAGCGCGGCGAGGCGGGCCACCTCGGCGTACAGGGTCGGCCGGCCCGGCGAGCGAGGGCTGAGACCGAGCCCAGGACGGTCGAAGCGGACGACCCGGTGGTGCGCCGCCAGCGCCTGCGCGACGACGTCCCAGTGGAACCAGGCGGCCCCGGACGCGGCGGTGATCAGCACCGCGGGGCCGCTGCCCTGCTCGACCACGTGCGGCCCCCCGTAACCGACCGTCGGGTCGGACGGCACGCCCTTGGCGCCGCCCACGCCCCCCTCGCGTCCGGTGGCCACCCTCATGGGGGCGGGCTCGTCCTCGACGCCGTCCGCGACGAGCAGCCGCATGGCCGCGTACACGAGCCAGACGGCGACGAACGCGAGCTGCGCGCGGTGCGCGAGACCCACGCCGTGCCCGGCGGCCAGGCCGGCGCCGGTGAGCAGCGTGGCGGCGAGGGTCAACAGCGTGAGCAGCCACGACACCCGCGAGCGCCAGCGCGCGCTGAGCACCGCCATCCCTGCCAGCACGGCTGCCGTGGCCAGCACGCCCACCAGCAGGTGTGCCCGGTGGGCGAAGGACGTGTCGGCCCGCCCGCAGAGGGGGTCGCTGAGCGCCGCGCAGTCGAGCGGGAACAGCCCGCCCGCGAACGTCAGCAGCCCGCAGACGGCCAGGGCCAGCCAGCCCGGCCACTCGCGCGGCACCCGGGGCACAGCGGCCACCCCGAGGGCGCACGCCAGCCCCGCCAGCGCGTCGCTCACCCGGAACAGACGGGTCCAGGGCTGGTCGCGCGCGGCCAGCTCGCTGACGTAGCCGTCGATCCGGTCGACCAGCGGAGTGGTGAACTGGCCGGTGACCCAGGCGCTGCCCATGACCGCGGCCAGAATGAACGCGCACGCCGCGAACACGTACAACCTTCGCTCCACGTGGTGATTAGATCACTGGGGGTGACGAGGTCACAGGCCGGGGGCACCCCAGACCGGGAACCACCGCGACAGGTCCTGCTCCAGCGGCAGCTCACCCTCGAGGGCGCCGCGGGCCTGGAGCTCGAGGGCGTTGTCGCGGCGCTGGCCCGTCGCCGGCGCGAAGGGATAGAAGGTGCCGCGCTTGTAGAGGTAGACGACGGCCAGGCGCCTGCCGTCGGGAGCGGCGAAGGACACCAGCGAGCACAGCAGCGAAGGGCCGAAGCCGGCGTCCTCCAGCGAGGAGTTGACCGCGTGCAGCTCGGTGACGAGGTCGCTCAGCGCGTCGGAGGAGCGGCGTACGAGCAGCCAGGTGTAGCCGTAGCCGTCGTGGGACTCCTCGACGCGGTCGCCCAGCAGCGCCTTGACGTCACTCTCGAGCGTGGCGAACGCGCCGCCCTCGGCGGCGCGGAAGGCCACGGAGCCGAGTCCGGTGGGGACGAGCCCGGTCGCGGCCTGCAGCGTCACAGCCGCGGACGGCAGTGCGAACAACGCGTCGAGGTTGGGTTCCACCGCCTTGGAGCGGCCGAGCAACCTGTCGAGCCACTCCATGCGGGCTCAGCCCCTTCCGAGCTGCCGGGAGATGTCGGCCAGCTGCTGCAGCCGGCGCTCCAGCGGCGGGTGGGTGGCGAACAGGGCCGCCAGCGACTGGCCCTTGGCCAGTGCCGGGGCGAAGTAGAAGGCGTTGAACGGCTCGGCCTCGCGCAGATCGCGGGTCGGGATGCGGGCCATGTCGCCGCTGACCTTGGTCAGCGCGCTGGCCAGCGCCGACGGACGCTGGGTGAGCAGCGCGCCCGCCCGGTCGGCGGCGAGCTCGCGGTAGCGCGACAGGGCCCGGGTGAGCAGGAAGCTCACGGCGTACACGAGGACGGAGACGAGCAGCACGATCGCGCCGACGGGCACGCCTCCCTGCCCGTTGTTGCTGCGCCGGCCGGCGAGCCCCGAGTAGAGGGCGACCCTCGTCATGAGCCCGGCCACGATGCCGAGGAAGGAAGCGATCGTCATGACGGCGACGTCGCGATGGGCGACGTGCGAGAGCTCATGCGCGATCACGCCTTCGAGCTCCTGAGGCTCGAGGCGGCGCAGGATGCCGGTCGTCACACAGACGACGGCCCGCTTCTGGTTGCGGCCGGTGGCGAACGCGTTGGGGACGTCGGAGTCGGCGATCGCCACTCTCGGCTTGGGCATGTCGGCCATCGCGCACAACCGGTCGATCAGGCCGTGCAGCTCGGGGGCCTCCTGCGGCGAGACCTCCCGTCCGTGCATCGCGAACAACGCGATGCGGTCGGACAGGAAGTACTGCACCAGCAGCAGGCCGCCCGCCAGCACCAGCACGGTCAGCGCCTGAACGCCGAGAGCGATCAGGACGCCGACGAACACGACGTAGAGCAGTCCGAGCAAGAACATCGTCACGACCATGCGGCTCGTGAGGCCGCGGTCGGACGCGAATCTCGCGTTCACCGGACTCAGCCCGGGATGAGGCCCTGATCGCCCAGCATCTCCCGGACCTCCTCGATCGAGGCGTCCGCGGGGGGAAGGATCAGCTCAGACGGCTCAAGGCTGTCGTCGGGGAGCGCCTTGCCCACGTGGCGCACCTTGTCGAGCAGTGCGTGCAGCTTCGCGCGGAAGGACGTCTCGTCGCCCGCGTCGATGGCCGCTTCGAGCTCGCTGTCGAGCTCGTTCAGAACGGCGATGTCGTCGGCGGAGATCTCCACCTGACCCTCGCCCATGATGCGTACGATCATGCGCCCTCCCCCGGCTGGCGCAGCTGCTGGGTCTGCCCCTGCTGCTGCGGCTGCTGCTGGGCCTGCTGGCGACCCTGCTCGATCGCGCTCTGCGGCGCCGGGCCCTGGCCCAGCTCGGCCTTCATCCTGGCGAGCTCGAGCTCGACGTCCATGCCGCCGCCCATGCGGTCGAGCTCGGTCTGGATGTCGTCGCCGCGGGTGCCGCTGAAGTCGTCGAGCGCGCCGCTGGCCAGCAGCTCGTCGATGGCTCCTGCGCGCGCCTGCATCTGCGCCGTCTTGTCCTCGGCGCGCTGGATCGCGAGCCCGACATCACCCATCTCTTCGGAGATGCCCGAGAACGCCTCGTTGATGCGCGTCTGGGCCTCGGCCGCGGTGTAGGTGGCCTTGATGGTCTCCTTCTTCGTGCGGAAGGAGTCGACCTTGGCCTGCAGCCGCTGGGAAGCCGTCGTGAGCTTCTCCTCCTCGGCCTGAAGGTTGTCGTGCTGCACCTTCAGATCGGCCATCTGCGTCTGCAGGTTGGACCGCCGCTGCAGCGCCTCACGCGCCAAGTCCTCGCGACCGACCGACAGCGCCTTGCGGCCCTGCTCCTCCAGGCGCTGGGTCTGCTTCTCCAGACCCGTTATCTGCAACTCGACCCTCTTGCGGGAGGTGGCGACGTCGGCCACCCCTCGGCGCACCTTCTGCAGCAGCTCGAGCTGCCGCTGATAGGAGTAGTCAAGGGTCTCGCGCGGATCCTCCATCTTGTCCAGGGCCTTGTTGGCCTTGGACTTGAAGATCATCGAAAGTCTCTTCATCACGCTCATGCGCGTCGGCCGTCCCCTTCTAGGTCGTGCTGGTGTTCACCCAATGCAGCGCAGCCGCCTTGGGATTACCCTACGCATAACGCACGGGGGCGTCACTAAGTTGCAGTCCAGGTAGGGTTGACGTGTGTTGCGACGCCGTTCCCAAACCTCCGTGGACGACACCCCCGTCCCCGCTGACGATCCTAAGCCCCAGGGTAAAGGTCGTCCCACTCCCAAGCGCCGGGACGCCGAGAGCCGCAGGCGGCAGCCGGTAACCGCGCCGAAAGACCGCAAAGAGGCCTATCGGCAGATGCGCTCCAAGCAGGCCGCCGAACGCGAACGCGCCCGCAAGGGCATGCTCGCAGGTGACGAGCGTTATTACCCCGTTCGTGACAAGGGTCCCGCGCGGAAGTTCGCGCGCGACTGGGTCGACTCGCGCCGGCTGCCGAGTCAGTACTTCCTGCCGTTCTCGCTGGTGATCCTGCTGGCGACGTGGATCCCGTGGCCGCTCGAGATCCGGGCCGCGATGCTCAACATCGTCATCGCCGTCGGCTGGCCGCTCATGATGGTCGGCGTGCTCGCCACCTCGGTCTACGTGGCCTGGAAGGTGAAGCGACTGGTCGCAGAGAAGCTGCCGAACGAGAGCGTCAAGGGCGTGGGCTTCTACGCCGCGATGCGGGCGCTGCAGATCCGCAGGCTGCGTTTCCCGCCGCCGATGGTGCTCCCCGGCGGCAAGCCGGTTCCCCCCAAGAAGTAATCGCACCTGCCCGAAAGTCCGGGCAAGTGGGTTGCGTACCTCTCCTTACCGCTTCTCCGGCGCAGCACGACGTGAGCCCGGGAGTGTCCCGGGCTCGCGGGCGCGGCGGCGCAGCCGCAGCGCGACGGCGACCAGGACCGCGGTCGTCAGCGCGAGCCGTACGATCTTCAGCACGCGGGGCACCCTACCCGGGCGAGGAACCATGCGTCGGCATTAAAGTCAGACGCATGGAATTCCGACACCTTGGTCGCAGCGGTCTCATCGTCAGTGAGATCAGCTACGGCAACTGGCTCACCCATGGTTCCCAGGTCGAGGAGGACGCCGCGAAGCTCTGCGTGCAGGCGGCACTCGACGAGGGCATCACCACGTTCGACACCGCGGACGTCTACGCGGGCACGAAGGCCGAGGAGGTGCTCGGCCGGGCGCTGAAGGGCGTCCGCAGGGAGTCGCTGGAGATCTTCACCAAGGTTTACTGGCCGACCGGTCCCGGCAAGAACGACCGCGGCCTGTCGCGCAAGCACATCTTCGAGTCGATCCACGCCTCGCTGCGCCGCCTGCAGACCGACTACGTCGACCTCTACCAGGCGCACCGCTTCGACTACGAGACGCCGCTCGAGGAGACGCTCAAGACGTTCGACGACCTGGTCCGCCAGGGCAAGGTGCTCTACGTCGGCGTCAGCGAGTGGACCGCCGACCAGATCGCCCAGGCGCTCAAGATCGCCGACGAGATGGGCTTCGACCGCATCGTGTCGAACCAGCCCCAGTACTCCATGCTGTGGCGGGTCATCGAGTCCGAGATCGTGCCGCTGAGCGAGAAGGAGGGCGTGAGCCAGATCGTCTGGTCGCCGATCGCCCAGGGCGTGCTGACCGGCAAGTACGTGCCCGGCCAGCAGCCGCCGGAGGGTTCGCGGGCCACCGACAAGAGCGGCAGCGCCATGATCTCCCGGTTCATGGACGACGAGGTGCTGACCCGCGTGCAGGAGCTGAAGCCGATCGCGGCCGACCTCGGCCTCACCATGGCCCAGCTCGCCGTCGCGTGGGTGCTGCAGAACCCGAACGTCGCCAGCGCCATCGTCGGCGCCACCCGCCCCGAGCAGGTGCGTGACAACGTCAAGGCGGCGGGTGTGAAGCTCGACGCCGACGTCATGAAGCGGATCGACGACGTGCTCGGCTCGGTCGTGGAGCGCGACCCGGCCAAGACCGTCAGCCCGGCGAGCCGTTCCTAGTTCACCGGCGATTTCCGCTGACAGACGAAACCCCTTGAGCCGTTCGCGGCTCAAGGGGTTTCGTCCGTCAGCCGGGCGTCACTCCGCGCGCAGCGACATTCCCGCGTACTCCACGCGGTCCTCCTCCAGCAGCGCCACCTGCTCCACACCGGAGGCGAGCAGGTCGCGCCAGTTCTCTCCGAGCCACGACTCGGCGTCGGCCTGGCTCGGGAAAACCTCTCGAGGCAAGGGACGGTCCGTCACCTCACCACCGTGCGCGTCCTCGTACCGCCAGCGCCATGTCATGCCACACGCTCCTTCTCCAGGGTCCGCCGAACCCATCAGTAAGCACTGGAACCCTATCCCCGAGCCTGCACGTTGATCGATCGCTGCGCGCATGTCGCGTACCGCGGGAACGGGGGCGGGTCGGGGCTCAGCAGCGGGGGTTTGTACCCTCGGCGCGGTGAACGTCCTTCTCGCCGGTACGGCGGGCATGTCGGGCTGGCCGGAGCCCGGCTGCCGGTGCGCGTCGTGCGCCCTGCTGCCCCCGGGTCACCGCCGGCCCTTCGAGCTCGTCGTCGACGGCGCTCTGCGGTTCCCGTTCGAGTCCGTCCCCGACGGATACCTCGCCCGCGCCGGCGGGCTGGGGCTGACCGGCCCCGACGGCTCACGCCTGCTGGTGCTGCCGGCGGGGTGCGCCGTCCCGCGGGAGGAGCCGGTCCCGTACGACCTCGTGCTGATCGACCTGCTGGAGCGGCCGGAGCGCCTCGGGGAGCTGCGCCGCGCCGGGCCGGCGGACGCGTCCACGGCGGTCGTGGCCGTCGGGCTCGACCACCGGGTCCGGTCGGAGACGGAGCTGGCCAGGCGGCTGCGGCTGTGGGGGGCGGTGGCCGTGCCGGACGGGACGGTGCTCGACGTCCGCGCCGCGCGGGAGGAGAGCGCGGAACCTCCGCCGCGCCGGGCTCTGCTGCTGGGCGGGTCACGGTCGGGGAAGTCGGCCGAGGCGGAGCTGCGCCTGGCGGCGGAGCCGTTCGTCACGTATGTGGCGACCGGGCCGGACGGCGCGGGCGACGGCGAGTGGGCCGCACGGGTGCGGGCGCACCGGGAGCGGCGGCCGGCGCACTGGGACACGTCCGAGACCACCGACCTGGCCGGGGTGATCCGCGCGGGCGGGGCGCCGCTGCTGATCGACGGGCTCGGTACGTGGCTGGCGGCGGTGTTCGACGAGCACCGGGCATGGGAGGGTGACCGCGCGCCGGTGGAGGCCCGCTGCGACGAACTGGTGGCGGCGTGGCGGCAGGCGCCAGGACGCGTCGTGGCGGTGTCGGACGAGGTCGGAATGGGCGTGGTGCCCGCGACGGCCAGCGGCCGTGCCTTCAGGGACGTCCTGGGACGCCTGAACGAGCGCCTGGCGGCCGAATCGGAGTACGTCGCCCTCGTGGTCGCCGGACGTCCTCTGGAGCTGTGAGGCGCCACGCCGGTCCCGGGCGGGGCCCGTCCGGGGTGGGCGCGGTCAGGGGTGGGCGCGGTCAGGGGCGGGCGGCTCGGGCGTACCAGCGGCCGTCGAAGCGGTCCACCGACAGGGGACGGCCGAAGCAGTCGGACAGGTGGGCCGAGGTGAGCACGTCCTCGACCGGTCCGGCGGCGAGCACCCGGGCGTCGCGCATGAGCAGCGCGTGCGTGGTCGTGGCCGGCACCTCCTCCAGGTGGTGGGTCACGGTCACGGTGGTGAGCACGGGCCGGATCCGCGCGAGGTCCTCGACGGCCGCCATGAGGTCTTCGCGCGCCGGCAGGTCGAGCCCCGCGAACGGCTCGTCGAGCAGCAGCACCGCCGGGTCGGCCATGAGCGCCCTGGCCACCCGGACGCGCGCCCGCTCGCCCTGCGAGCAGACGCGGAACGGCCGGTCGGCGAGGTCCTTGCAGCCGAGGTCGGCCAGCAGCCGGTGGGCGCGGTCGCGTTCGGCGTCGCCGTACTTGTCCCACCGCGGGACGCTCGTGCCCGTGTGGCCGGTCAGCACCACCGTGTGGGCGGTCGCGCCCTCCTGCTCCAGGAGTTCCTCGTCGACGAGCCGCTGGCTGGCGGCCACCAGGCCGATGTGGCGGCGCAGCTCGCGCACGTCGACCTTGCCGAGCCGGTGCCCGAGCACGCGGACCGCGCCCTCGCTCGGGTGCCGTACGGCCCCGACCAGCGACAGCAGGGTCGTCTTGCCCGCGCCGTTGGGGCCGAGGATCACCCAGTGGTCGCCGTAGTCCACCTGCCAGCTGACGCCGGCGAGCAGCGACTTGCCGACGACACGGACGCTGACGCCTTCCAGTTCAACCACGTGCATCCCGCCACCATAGTGGCCCCATAAGATCGCCCGTTATGCGACTGATGGATGGGCTGCGGCTCGCCGTGGGCACGCTGACCGTCTTCCCCGTGCGCGTCGAACGGGTGGATCGCGACGTGGCGGGGCGGGCGATGACGCTGGCCCCTGCCGTGGGGCTGGTGCTCGGGGCCGTGGCCGGGGTGGCGCTGCTGCTGCCGGGGCCGCCGCTGCTGGGGGCGGCGCTGGCGCTCGGGGCGCTGGCGGTGCTGACCCGGGGGCTGCACCTCGACGGGCTGGCCGATCTCGCGGACGGGCTGGGCAGCGGGAAGCCGGCCGGTCAGGCGCTCGACATCATGAAAAAGTCGGACATCGGGCCGTTCGGGGTGATGGCACTGGTGCTCACCCTGCTCGTCCAGGCCGCGGCGCTGACCGAGGCCGGGTTCGGGGGGCTGGTGACGGCGTGCGTGGCGGGGCGGCTCGCGTTGACCTGGGCCTGCCGGGCGGGCGTCCCCGCTGCCCGTCCCGACGGCCTCGGCGCGATGGTCGCGGGCACCGTACGCCGCGCGGCCGCCTGGGCCGCCACCCTGGCCGCCCTCTGCGCGACCACCGCACTCGGCCTCCTGACCCCACTCCCGACCAGCGCCATCGCCCAGGACGGCACCCCCGGCGGCACCGAATACGACGCCATACTCACCTACATCGAGCAGACCGGCCTGCACGGCGGCATCGAGCAGGCTCTGCACAGCGCCATCGTGCTGCCGCTCGGCCTGGTCGCGGGGCTCGGCGCCGCCCTGCTGCTCCTGCGGCACGCCAGGCGGCGCCTCGGCGGGATCACCGGGGACGTCCTGGGCGCCCTCGTGGAGACCGCCACCGCCACCACACTGGTGGTCTGCGCGATCCTCAGCTGACCAGGCCACCCACCCGCGCGCGCCCCCGGCGCGCGGCGGGGGCGGCGCAGAGCGAGCGGCGGGTCAGGGAACGGGTTCGGGGGCCGGCTGGGGGGTGCTCGCCCGGCGGCGGCGCAGGAGTGCGGCGGCGAGCACGGCCAGCAGGACCCAGCCCACCAGGCCGGTGATGCCGGTCAGCACCTCGTTCGGCGGCGCGGCGGCGTCGCCGAGCAGCAGCCCGAGCGGCGCGATCGCGTTCAGCGAGGCGTGCGCCACGACGGCGGGCCACACGCTCTCGGTGCGCAGCCGCAGCCACCCGACCACCACGCCCGCCAGCACGCAGAACCCGATGAAGTACAGCGCCGCCCAGGAGCCGAGCCGCGGGTAGTTGTAGCCGAGCAGCGTGAGCGGGGCGTGCCACAGGCCCCACACCGCGCCGGACATCAGCAGCCCGGCGAACACCCCGTTGGACGACACCAGCCGGGGCAGCAGCCAGCCGCGCCACCCCCACTCCTCGCCGAGCGCCGGGATCGCGTTCAGGATCGGGCCGGCCACGACCGCGAGCACGATCTGCACGACGGCGACCGTGCCGAGCTCGACGGGGACGCCCATGCCGCGCGACTCCAGCGAGGCCCGCAGCAGGCTGAGCCCGTCGAGGTCGAGCGAGGCGAGGCCGGTGAGGGCTCCGACGCCGATGGCGAGGAACACCAGCAGCGGCACGCCGAGCCAGGCGGCCAGCACCATCAGCCACGTACGCCTGCGGTCGGGGCCGAGCGTGAGCCCGGTCTCGCGCGCCCAGACGCGCGGCGACGTGCGCGTCAGGGCCCAGGCGCCCAGCACGCCGACCGTGGGCGTGAACATCATCAGCGTGGCCAGCACGCCGGCCAGCGGCGAGGCGAGGCCGCCGCCCCACCACAGGGGCAGCGCCACGGCCCAGGACAGCCCGAAGGCGAGGACGAGGAAGGCGAGCAGCGGTTTCTTCATGGGTTCACCCGCTCAGCGATGAGTGCGTTGACGAGGGATGCTCCGTGCGCGGCGTCGTCGACGCTGATCGCGAGCCGGCCGCCGGAACGGTAGCGGAGGACGAGGCACTCGCCACCGCGCACCATGATGGTGGCGCGTCCGGGGAGACCGCGGAAGCCCCAACCTCCCACCTCGGTCGCTCTCAGCTCCTCCGCCCAGGCCGACTCGACGGTCTCCAGCCTGATCCGGCGCCGCGGCCAGCCGAAGGGGCCGAAGCCGATGACGACCCGATCGCCGCCGACCCTGACCGTGAGCGACATCGTGACCAGCACCACCAGGGTGCCGACGGCGACGGCGGGCAGGAACGAGAGATACATCCCGACGTCGTCGTCCGTGTCCAGCGTGCTCAGGAAGGCCAGGACGGCAAAGAAGGCCAGGACGACGAGGCCGACCATGACGGTCGTCGTGTTCCTCGCGTGTCCCACCCAGACCGTCTGGCGACCCGGTTCCAGCCGCAGGCGGGGCGGCGCGGGGGGCGGGATGTCCGGCTCTCCCGGCTCGCCCCTGCCGAGGTAGCCGGCGACCGTCCCGGCGACGGCGGCGCAGCCCAGGACCGCCGCGAGGTGCCAGCCCGGCAGCAGCGCCGAGCGCCAGTCGGGGACGTCGAGGTTGGCGGCCAGCGTCGAGAGGTTCACGCCCATCGCGAGCGTGCCCACCCCGACCAGCAGGCCCCACCAGCTCGCCCGGTGCACGCGCCTGGCCCGCCCGCGCCCGTACGCGCCGGCCGCGATCAGGGCGGCGCACGTCACCACCCAGACCGGCATGGACACGACCAGGAATTCGCCGAACGTGGCCGCGCCGTCAGGAACCAGGCCGAACGTCCAGTGGGTGGCCATCGGGTCGGGCAGCCGTTCGCGCACGGCCAAGGGGGTGGCGATCAGCACGGCGCTCACGAGCAGGACCCAACCGGCCGCCGCAAGGCGAGAGATCACGGGAGTTCCTCCAGGATTCTGAAGAGATCGTCACGGCCGTAGCCGTACCTTCTGGCCTCGTCCAGCAGCTCGCGCGCCCGCTGGACGAGCAGGGCGCGGCCGTCGGCCCGCCCCGTCACGCTGACGCCGCGCCCGCGCCTGAACTCCAGCAACCCCTCGTCGCGCAGGCCGCGCAGGGCCCGCAGCACGGTATTGGGGTTGATGCCGAGCGCGCCCGCGATCTCGCGGGCGGGGGGAAGGCGGTCACCGGGCTGGTAGGAGCCCTCGCCGATGGCCCGGCGGAGTGCCCCTGCCACCTGCTCGTGCAGCGGCCGGACATCGTTCAGGTCGAGTGTCAGCAACATGGTGCTAATGACACTAACACCAACAATCGGGTCAGGATGATTCGTGGGATGAACCCCTGTTTGTGAGTACGCAGAAACCGTGGATAGCATCGGTTTACGTGACCACAGTGCGGCTGAACTCAGCAGATCCCGTCTCTCTCGACACCGACGCCCTGATCGTCGGATTCACGTCCGGGCCGGACGGCCCCACCCCCGCCGGGGGCGGTGAGTCCCTGGAGTCGGCGTTCGGCGGCAAGCTCGCCGCGTCCCTCAGCGCCATCGCGTTCACCGGCAAGGCGGGTGAACTGGCCAAGCTGCCGACGTTCGGCGCCATCGCCGCTCCGCTGCTGGTCGCCGTCGGGCTGGGCGACTCCCCCGACCCCGAGGCGCTGCGCCGCGCCGCCGGCGTCGCCGTGCGCTCCCTCGCCGGCACCGCCCGCGTCGCGCTCGCGCTGCCCGCAGGCACCGACGAGGAGGCCGAGGCCGTCGCGCTCGGCGGTCTGCTGGGCGCGTACACCTTCACCCGCTACCGCACCAACGGCGAGCAGAAGGCGCCCGTCGGCGAGATCACGGTCGTCTCCGGCCAGGCCGAGGGCGTGGCCGAGCGCGCGAGCGCGCTGGCCGAGTCGGTCGGCCTCGTGCGCGACCTCGTCAACACGCCTCCGTCCCACCTGTGGCCGGCCAAGTTCGCCGAGCTGGCCGAGCAGGCGGGCGCGCAGGCCGGGCTCAGCGTCGAGGTGCTCGACGAGAAGCAGCTCAAGGACGGCGGCTACGGCGGCCTCATCGGCGTCGGCCAGGGCTCGGTCAACCCGCCGCGCCTGGTCCGGGTCGCCTACAACCACCCCGAGGCCACCAAGACGCTCGCGTTCGTCGGCAAGGGCATCACGTTCGACTCGGGCGGCCTGTCGATCAAGCCGACGTCCGGCATGGTGACCATGAAGTCCGACATGGGCGGCGCCGCCGTCGTGCTCGGCGCGGTGATCGGCATCGCCAAGCTCGGCCTGCCCGTCAACGCCGTCGCCTACCTCTGCCTGGCGGAGAACCTGCCGAGCGGCACCGCTCAGCGCCCCTCCGACGTGATCCACAGCTACAGCGGCAAGACCGTCGAGGTGCTCGACACCGACGCCGAGGGCCGCCTGGTGCTCATGGACGGCATCTCCCGCGCGGGTGAGGACAACCCCGACCTCATCGTCGACGTCGCCACCCTCACCGGCGCCCAGATCGTCTCGCTCGGCTGGCGCACCGCCGGCATCATGGCCAACGACGACGCCGTCAGGGAGCTCCTCGTCGAGACCGCCACCACCGCGGGCGAGAGCGCGTGGGGCATGCCGCTGCCCGAGGAGCTGCGCAAGGGCCTCGACTCGCCGATCGCCGACATCGCCAACCTGCACCCCGAGCGCATGGGTGGCATGCTGACCGCGGGCATCTTCCTGCGGGAGTTCGTGCCCGACGGCGTGCGCTGGGCCCACATCGACATGGCAGGACCCGCCTTCAACAGCGGCGAGCCGTACGGATACATCCCGAAGGGCGGCACCGGCGCCTTCACGCGCACGCTGATCGGACTCGCAGAGCGGCACGCGAGCATCTGAAACAAATGAAAAGATGACGGCATCACGAACACCCCGACAAGGAGCCTTCCAGTGGCCTATGACATCGTCGTCCTAGGAGGCGGCAGCGGCGGCTACGCCTGCGCGCTCCGGGCGGCTGAGCTGGGCAAGTCGGTCGCCCTGATCGAGAAGGACAAGATCGGCGGCACCTGCCTCCACCGGGGATGCATCCCCACCAAGGCCCTGCTGCACTCCGCCGAGGTCGCCGACGAGACGCGCGAGAGCGCGAGCTACGGCGTGAAGGCGAGTTTCGAGGGCATCGACGTCCAGGGCGTCCACGCGTTCAAGGACAAGATCATCACCCGCGCCTGGAAGGGCGTGCAGGGCCTGCTCAAGGGCGCCGGCGTGACGATCGTCGAGGGCGAGGGCCACCTCGTCGGCCCCGACCGCGTCCAGGTCGGCTCCGAGGTCTACGAGGGCCGCAACATCGTCCTGGCCACGGGCTCGGCGCCCAGGACGCTGCCCGGTCTCGAGATCGACGGCGAGCGGGTCATCACCAGCGAGCACACCCTCAAGATGGAGCGCGTGCCCACGTCGGTGATCGTGCTGGGCGGCGGCGTCATCGGCGTCGAGCTGGCCAGCGTCTACCGGTCGTTCGGCGCCGAGGTCACCATCGTCGAGGCGCTGCCGCACCTGCTGCCCACCGAGGAGGAGTCCAGCTCCAAGCTGCTCGAGCGGGCCTTCCGCCGCCGCGGCATCAAGTACGAGCTGGGCGTCTTCTTCGACAGCGTCAAGACCACCGAGACCGGCGTCGTCGTCACCCTCGCCAACGGCAAGACCCTCGACGCCGAGCTCCTGCTCGTGGCCGTCGGCCGCGGCGCGGTCAGCGCCGGCATGGGCTTCGAGGAGCGGGGCATCGCCATCGAGCGCGGCGCGGTCGTGGTCGACGAGCACTGCCGTACGTCCGTGCCCGGCGTCTACGCCATCGGCGACCTGATCCCCACGCTGCAGCTCGCGCACGCCGGCTTCGCCGAGGGCATCATGGTGGCCGAGCACATCGCCGGCCTCAACCCGCCGCCCATCGACTACGCGGGCGTGCCGCGCATCACCTACTCCGACCCCGAGGTGGCCTCCGTCGGCATCACCTCGGCGCAGGCGGCAGAGCGCGGCATCGAGATCGTCGAGCAGGTCTACGACCTCGCCGGCAACCCCAAGAGCCAGATCCTCGGCACCTCGGGCGCCGTGAAGGTCATCGCTCAGAAGGACGGGCCGGTCGTCGGCGTCCACATGGTGGGCCGGCGCATCGGCGAGCTCGTCACCGAGGGGCAGCTCATCTACAACTGGGAGGCCCTGCCCGCCGAGGTCGCCCAGCTCATCCACGCACACCCGACCCAGTCCGAGGCCGTCGGTGAGGCGATGCTGGCCCTGGCCGGCAAGCCGCTGCACGTACACAACTAGTCCAGCCCTCGAGATCAGAACGCGAGAGAAGAATAACGATGCCGGTCTCCGTACAGATGCCCCAGCTCGGCGAGAGCGTGACCGAGGGCACCGTAACCCGTTGGCTGAAGAAGGAGGGCGAGCGCGTCGAAGCTGACGAGCCGCTCCTCGAGGTGTCGACCGACAAGGTCGACACCGAGATCCCGTCGCCGTCCGCGGGTGTCCTCACCAAGATCGTCGTGGCCGAGGACGAGACCGTCGAGGTCGGCGCCGAACTCGCCATCATCGACGAGAACGCCCAGGCGGGCGCCGCCGCCCCGGCGCCGGAGGCTCCCGCCCCGGCACCGCAGCCCGAGCCGGAGCCCGAGCCCGCCCCGGCTCCCCCGGTCTCCTCGATCCCGCAGCCGGCTCCGGCCCAGCCCGCCCCGGCCCCGCAGGCCGCCCCGGCCCCGCAGGCCGCCCCGGCCCCGCAGGCCGCTCCGGCTCCGCAGGCCGCTCCCCCGGCCCCGCAGGCCGAGGCCCCCGCGCCGTCGAACGGCGAGAGCCCCTACGTGACGCCGCTGGTGCGCAAGCTCGCCAACGAGCACGGCGTCGACCTCGACACCATCTCCGGCACCGGCGTCGGCGGCCGCATCCGCAAGCAGGACGTCCTCGAGGCGGCCAAGGCCCAGCGTGAGCGGGCAGCCGCGGCCCCGGCCCCGGCCGCCGCCGCTCCGGCAGCCGCGGCCCCCGCCGCCCAGGCTCCCGTCGCCGCGGGTCCCGTCGCCGCGGGTCCCGAGCCGGTCGAGGTCGACACGACGCTGCGCGGCCGCACCGAGAAGATGTCGCGCCTGCGTCAGACGATGTCGAAGAAGCTGGTCGAGTCGCTGCAGACGGCCGCCCAGCTCACCACGGTGGTCGAGGTCGACGTGACCCGGATCGCGCGCCTGCGCGACCAGGCCAAGGCCGACTTCCTGCGCCGTGAGGGCGTCAAGCTGTCGTTCATGCCGTTCTTCGAGCTGGCCGCCATCGAGGCGCTCAAGCAGCACCCGAAGCTCAACGCGACGATCAACAACGAGACCATGGAGGTCACGTACTTCGACGTCGAGCACCTGGGCATCGCGGTCGACACCGAGCGCGGCCTGATCGCGGCGGTCATCAAGAACGCCGGCGACCTCAACCTCGCCGGGCTCGCCCGCAAGACGGCCGACCTGGCCGAGCGCACCCGCGCCAACAAGGTCACGCCCGACGAGATCACCGGCGGCACGTTCACGCTGACCAACACCGGCAGCCGTGGCGCGCTGTTCGACACGCCGATCCTCAACCAGCCGCAGGTCGGCATGCTCGGCACCGGCTCCGTCGTGAAGCGGCCCGTGGTGATCGACACGCCTGAGGGCGAGGTCATCGCGATCCGGTCGATGGTCTACCTGGCGCTGACCTACGACCACCGCCTGGTCGACGGCGCCGACGCGGCCCGCTTCCTGACCACGGTGAAGCGTCGTCTCGAGGAGGGCCGCTTCGAGGCCCAGCTCGGGCTCGCGTAGTCCGGCGGCGCTCTGAAGGCCGGGCGGACCCGACTCCGGGTCCGCCCGGCCTTTTTCGTCTACCGTGAGGCCATGGCGATCATCGTGACCGGGGCTTCCGGGTTGCTGGGGTCGGCGCTGACGCGGGCGCTGCGCGAGCGCGGGCGCGACGTCGTCAGGTTCGTACGCCGCGAGCCCCGCGCCGCCGACGAGGTGTCCTGGCGGCCGTCCGAGCGGGTCGTCGACCTGTCGGCGCTGGAGGGCGCCGACGCGGTGGTGCATCTGGCGGGGGCGTCGATCGCGGGGCGGCGCTGGAACGACGCCTACAAGCGCGAACTGGTGCGCAGCCGGGTCGAGGGCACCAGGGTGCTCGTCGACGCCCTGGGGCGGCTGTCGAGGCCGCCTGAGGTGTTCCTGACGGCCTCCGGGGTCGACTTCTACGGCGACACCGGCGACCAGGTGGTGGACGAGAGTCACCCCAGGGGCACGGGGTTCCTGTCCGACCTGTGCGAGCAGTGGGAGGGCGAGGCCCGCAGGGCAGCCGAGGCGGGCGTCAGGAGCGTCCAGGCGCGTACGGGGCTGGCGCTCAGCCGTCGCGGCGGCATGCTGGGCCGGGTGCTGCCGGTCTTCCGGATGGGCCTCGGCGCACCGCTCGGCACGGGCCGGCAGTACTGGTCGTGGATCACCGTGGACGACTGGGTCGAGGCCGTCCTGCACGTGCTGGCGAACCCCGACGTCGAGGGGCCGGTCAACTTCACCTCGCCGCGGCCCGTCACGAACGCCGAGTTCACCAGGAAGCTCGGCAAGGCCCTTGGCCGCAGCACGATGCCGATGCCCGTGCCGGGCTTCGCGCTCGCCCTCGGGCTCGGCGAGTTCGCCGGCGCGGGGCTGCTGCCCTCGCACCGCGTCCTGCCGCGGAAATTGACGGACAGCGGGTACCGCTTCGCCCATACCGGTCTCGACGACGCGTTGAGCGCCGTACTCTAGTGGCGGTTGCTACAGCGGGTGGGAGAGTTTCGCCATGAGCCGTACAGGTCAATCACACATCCTCGCCATCGGGGGCGGCTCCTTCCGCCCCGGCCGCCAGAACGTCGCAGAGGCCAGCGCGCTGCTGCGCTACGGCCTCGACCTGACCGGCCAGGACCGCCCGAAGCTGGGCCTGGTCGCCACCGCGGTCGGCGACTCCACCGAGACGCTGCTGAAGATGTACGGCGCGTTCTCGCAGTGGGACGTCGAGGTGAGCCACCTGACGGTGTTCCCGATGCCCAACATGGCCGACCCGCGCGCCTGGATGCTCGAACAGGACATGATCTACGTCTCCGGCGGCAGCGTGGCGAACCTCATGGCGCTGTGGCGGCTGCACGGGTACGACGAGATGTTCGAGGAGGCCTGGCAGGCCGGCGTGGTGCTGTCGGGGCAGAGCGCCGGCGCCCTGTGCTGGCACGTCGGCGGCAACACCGACTCCTTCGGGCCCGACCTGCGGGTCTGGGCGGAGGGCATGGGCCTGCTGCCCTACTCGTGCGGCGTCCACTACGACTCCGAGGCGCAGCGCCGCCCGCTGCTGCAGGCGTCGGTGGCCTCCGGTGAGCTGCCCTCGGGCTACGCCGCCGACGAGGGCGTGGCGCTCCACTACGTCGGCACCGAGTTCATCCAGGCGGTGAGCGCGGTGCCGGGCGCGGGGGCCTACCGGGTCGAGAGCGACGGCGACGGCGGGGTCAAGGAGTTCCGGATCGAGCCGCGTCTGTTGACCCCCTGATTACCCGTCAAGGGTGAGGGAACGGCACAATAGCCTCATGCGCCCCAACCTCGGGGACGATCCCCACGCGATCGCCGTCGTCCGCCTTGGTGTCGACGTCCCCTACGAGCAGGCCTGGTCGCTGCAGCGCTGGGTGCACGACAAGCGGGTCGCCGGCGAGGTCACCGACACCGTCCTGCTCCTGGAGCACGCTCCCGTCTACACCGCGGGCAAGCGCACCGCCCCCCACGAACGTCCCTCCGACGGCACGCCCGTGGTCGACGTCGACCGGGGCGGGCGGCTCACCTGGCACGGCCCTGGGCAGCTGGTCGCCTACCCGATCGTCGCCGTCGGCGACGTGGTGTCCTACGCCTGCCGCCTGGAGGACGCCATGATCCAGGTGTGCGCCGACTTCGGCGTCACGGCCCGGCGGGTGCCCGGCCGCGGCGGCGTGTGGGCGGTCGGCGAGCCGGCGCTCGGCCTGCCCGACCGGCAGCTCGGCGCGGTGGGCCTGCGGATCACGCGGGGCGTGAGCATGCACGGGTTCGCGCTCAACTGCGCCAACGACCCCCGATGGTTCAACCGCATCGCGCCGTGCGGCATCCCCGACGTGGGGGTCTCGTCGCTGTCGGCCGAGACCGGGCGGCGCATCGTCGTCGAGGAGGTCATGCCGATCGTGGAGAAGCGGCTGGCCGAGGCGCTCGGCAGGCAGGCGTACGAACTGCACGAGGAAGATCTGCTGCGGCGTTGACCCGCGTACCATCGCGGGATGAGGCACTTATCGGCTCTCGCGCTCGCGTCCGTGGTGCACCTGCTGACGCTGGCGTTCGCCGCGGTGGGCGTGTGGACCGTCCTGCGCGAGCCGGGATCTCTGGTGTCGTGGCTCGTCGGCGTCCCGGCGCTGGCCATCGGATGGGGGCTGCGGCCGCGCCTGGGCCGCCTGCCCGCCGACGCCGAGGTCCTCGACCACTCGACCGCCCCCGAGCTGTACGCCGCCGCCGCCCGGGTGGCCGACCGCGTCGGCGTCCCGCGGCCGGAGAAGATCGCCGTACGCGACCTGGCCACGCGGACCCGCTACGAGCGCGTCGGCCTGCGGCGTACGCCCGTGCTCGTCGTGGGCCTGCCGCTGTGGCTGGCGCTGCCGCCCGCGCTGCGGGTGGCCCTGCTGGCCACCGCGTACGCGCGGCTGCCGACCGGCGGCGAGCGGTTGGTCGGCGAGGCGCTGACCACCCTGGAGACCTGGCGGGACGCCCTGCTCGACGCCGCCGAGCCACTGCGGGCCAGACAGGACGCGCACACCGCGATCACCGCCTCGTCCCTCGGGGCCGTGGGTCAGCCGGGCACCACGTACGAGGTGGCCGGGCTCCTCGGCCGCCTGCTCGGGCGGGTGTTCGGCGGCCCCGTGCTGCTGGCGCGGTACGCGCTCGCCCGCCTCGCCGGGGCGGACGAACCCCGCGCACGGGCGAGGCAGCGGGCGCTCGCCCTGCGGGCCGCCCCGGAGCGGGAGCTCGACCGGCTGGAGGAGCTGGCGGCCGACGGCGGCTACCTCGCGCCGATGCAGTCGGCGGCGCTGCGCGGCCTGAGCCCAGCGGCGATCCGGCAGGACGCGCTGGCCCGGTCCGGTTCCTGCGACTCCGCCGAGCTGCTCGACGCCGCCGGGTCGGAGCTGATCGACCGGGAGCTGAAGGCCTGCTACAGCAGGGCGATCGGCGGGTTCGGCCTGATCAGCTGACCCTGGAACCGGCAGCTTTCCCGGGAGACGTAAGCTGAACTCGTGACCGTTGCCCCTGAAGGCCGTAAGCTCCTCCGCCTGGAGGTGCGTAACGCCGAAACCCCGATCGAGCGCAAGCCCCCGTGGATCAAGACCAAGCTGAAGACGGGCCCCGAATACACCGAGCTGAAATCGCTCGTGCGCCGGGAGGGCCTGCACACGGTCTGTGAAGAGGCGGGCTGCCCCAATATCTACGAGTGCTGGGAAGACCGCGAGGCGACGTTCCTCATCGGCGGCGACCAGTGCACGCGCCGCTGCGACTTCTGCCAGATCGACACCGGCAAGCCGAAGGAGTACGACCGCGACGAGCCGCGCCGGGTCGCCGAGTCCGTCCAGCAGATGGGCCTGAAGTACGCCACCGTCACCGGTGTGGCCCGCGACGACCTGCCCGACGGCGGCGCCTGGCTCTACGCCGAGACGGCGCGCCAGATCCACGCGCTGCTGCCCGGCTGCGGCGTCGAGCTGCTCGTGCCCGACTTCAACGGCGACCGCGACCAGCTGGAGGAGGTCTTCTCCAGCAAGCCAGAGGTGTTCGCGCACAACATCGAGACGGTGCCGCGGATCTTCCGCCGCATCCGCCCGGCGTTCCGCTACGAGCGTTCCCTCGCCGTGATCACGATGGCCCGTGAGGCCGGCCTGGTCACCAAGTCGAACCTCATCCTCGGCATGGGCGAGACCCGTGAAGAGGTCGTCGAGGCCATGCGTGATCTCCACGCGGCCGGCACCGACCTGCTCACGATCACGCAATACCTCCGCCCGACGCCGCGCCACCACCCGGTGGAGCGCTGGGTCAAGCCGGAGGAGTTCGTCGAGCTGCAGGCCGAGGCCGAGGCCATCGGGTTCGCCGGTGTGCTGTCGGGGCCGCTGGTCCGCTCGTCCTACCGGGCGGGCAGGCTCTACAAGCAGGCCATCGAGGCCCGCCAGACCGCCTGAGTTCTCCGTACGGCCCCGGGGTGCGTCCCCGGGGCCGTTTCTTTGTCGGAAGCTTTCCGTACGCTGGCGGCATGGGCGTGCTGATCCGTACGGGTGACCTGCCGGCCAGGCGGCGCATCGACGCCTGGTGCGGCATCGTGTGCGACATCCTGGGCCCGCTCGACGTGCGCATCGACCGCGAGGCACCGCTTCGGGGCACGATCGAGACGGGCGAGCTCGGCCCGGTCAAGGTGGGCCGCATCCAGACCTCCACACCGCACGGCGTCCACCGCACGGCCGGGCTGATCCGCGGCGACGGCCCCGAGCTGTACCGCGTGGTGATGGCCGTGTCGGGCAGCGCGTGCCTGAGCCAGGACGGCCGCGAGGCCCGGCTGCGCCGCGGCGAGTTCGCCATCTACGACTTCAACCGCCCGTACGAGCTGGCCTACGACGCCAGCGTGCAGCTGGTGGTGTTCAGCTTCCCGCGTGACCTGCTGGCCCTGCCGCACGCCTCCGTGGCCGGGCTCACCGCGGTGCCGGTCACGGCCGCCACGGGCGCGGCGGCGCTGGCCGTGCCGCTGCTGCGCCGGGTGGCCGCCGACCTCGCGACGTACCGGCCGGAGAGCGCGGCGCGGCTGTCGACCGTGGTCACCGACCTGGTCAGCACGGCCGTCGCGGAACGCGCAGAGCAGGAGAGCGCGCTGGCTCCCGACGCACGGCAGCGGGCGCTGCTGCTGAGCGTGCACGCGTTCATCGAGGAGCACCTCGGCGACGTCACGCTCGACCCCGCCGCCGTCGCGGCGGCGCACCACATCTCCGTACGGCTCCTGCACCGCCTGTTCGAGGCGGAGCACACCACGGTCGCGGCCTGGATCCGGCGACGGCGCCTGGAACGCTGCCGGGCCGACCTCGCCGACCCCGCACTCGCGCACCTGCCGGTCAGCGCGGTCGGCGCCCGCTGGGGGCTGCCCGACGCCGCCCATTTCAGCAGGCTGTTCCGCGCCGCGTACGGGATGCCGCCGACCGAGTACCGCCGGGCCGGCGCCGTGCGCCGAACGTCAAGCGTTGCGGCGCTCTGATGCAAGACCGGCGGGCCCGTTCCGGGCGAGACTTGCGGCATCCGCCCCCCACGGAAGGAATGCGATCATGCAGCTGTTCGTCAACCTGCCGGTCAAGGACCTGGAGCGGTCGAAGGCGTTCTTCACCGGCCTCGGCTTCCAGCTGTTCGGCATGACCGACACCATGGCTTCGGTGATCATCAGCGAGCGGACCCAGGTGATGCTGCTGACCGAGCCGACGTTCGCCTCGTACGTCACGAAGGACATCGCCGACGCGGGCGCCGCCACCGAGGCGATCCTCGTGCTCGGAGTGGAGAACCCCGCCCAGGTCGACGAGCTGGTCGACAAGGCGCTGGCGGCCGGGGCCACCCCGGCGGGCGTCCAGCAGCAGGACGGCTTCCGCTACCAGCGCGGCTTCGCCGACCTCGACGGCCACCACTGGGAGGCGCTGTGCCTGGTGCAGCCCGCGAGCTGAGCGAGCCCGACACCTGTGCCGTCACCTCCGCCGACGGCACGGTCATCGCCGTCGACCGGTACGGCTCCGGGCCGGCGGTGGTGCTCGTGCACGGCGCGTTCACCGGCCGTGGCCACCCCGTGATGACGGGCGTGGCCACCGGCCTGGCGCCGTGGTTCACGGTGCACGACTACGACCGCCGGGGCCGCGGCGGCAGCGGCGACACCCTCCCGTACGCGGCCGAACGCGAGGTCGAGGACCTCAGGGCGGTCATCGCGGCGGCGGGCGGGTCCGCCATGGTGTTCGGCGGCTCGTCGGGGGCCGCGCTGGCGCTCCTGGCGGCCGCCGGCGATCCCGCGGTCACGAAGCTCGCGGTGTGGGAGCCGCCGTACCACGTGAGCGCGGACGCGCCCGCCCTGCCCCTCGACTTCGCCGCGCAGCTGTCGTCGCTGGTCGCGGCGGGCAGGCGGGGCGAGGCCGTACGGCGGTTCATGGTCGAGGCGGCCGAGGCGCCGCCGGAGGCGGTGGCCGCGATGCGGGCGCACCCGTCATGGGCGGAGATGGAGGCGATCGCCCACACGCTCGCCTACGAGGCGTACGTCCTGGGGCCGGGCAACGCGCTGCCCGCCGCCCAGCTGGCCGCGGTCACGCAGCCGACCCTCGTCATGAACGGCTCCGACAGCCCCGGCTGGATGGGGCGTGCGGGCGAGGCGGTCGCGGCGGCGGTCCACGGCGCGGTCCGCCGGGTGCTGGAGGACCAGGCGCACAACGTCGCTCCCGAGGCGCTGGTGCCGGAGTTGCTGGAGTTCTTCGTGGCGGCCTGACCGGCGCGGGCCGCCTCCGCCCGATGAAGATCTCGTCACAGGGCGGGAACGGGGCGGGCGCGTTTTCCGTACTGCACCACTTGGTTTGTATCCTTCTGAGCATGGCAAAGTCCGAGGACTCAGAGAAGCCGGGGCGTATCAAGCAGCTCCGCATGATCGCGCAGATCATCAAGCAGGCCAACCCCAAGGGGATGCCCATCGTCTTCCTCTCAGCGGTGGGCACGCTGGCGGTGGTCGTCGTGATCGGCCTGGTCACGGACTACTTGTGGTATTCGCTGTTCATCGGCGTGCTGGCCGCCCTCACGGTCGGCCTGATCGTGTTCGGCCAGCTCGCGCAGAAGGCCCAGTACTCGATCCTGCACGGCCAGACCGGCGCCGCGGCCGCGGTGCTGCAGGGCATGCGGGGCAACTGGGAGGTCACGCCGGCGATCGCGGCCAACCGCGACCAGGACCTCGTCCACCTCGTGGTCGGATATCCGGGCGTCGTGCTGATCTCCGAGGGTCCGGGCAGCCGGGTGGGCCGGATGCTCGCGGCCGAGAAGAAGCGGGTCGCGCGCGTGGTGCTGGGCGTCGAGATCTACGACGTGCAGTGCGGTGACGGCGAGGGCCAGGTGCCGCTCGGCAAGCTGCAGCGCCACCTGATGAAGCTGCCGCGCAACCTGAAGAAGCCGGCCGTCAACGAGGTGAAGGACCGCCTGCGCTCGATGCCGCGCAACATGCCGATGCCGAAGGGCCCCATGCCCAAGGGCGCCCGCATGCCGCGTGGCCCCAAGATGCGTTGATGCTCTCGCTGTCGTCGCGCGCCAACCGCGGCTGGTGGGACGGCAACGCCGACGACTACCAGGTCGAGCACGGCGCGTTCCTGCGTGACACCGGTTTCGTGTGGTGCCCCGAAGGTCTCGACGAGGCCGAGGCGCGCCTGCTCGGCGACGTACGCGGGCGGCGGGTGCTGGAGGTCGGCTGCGGGGCCGCGCAGTGCGCGCGGTGGCTGGTGACGCAGGGGGCCGAGGTGGCCGCGTTCGACATCTCCCACCGGCAGTTGCGCCACTCCCAGCGCATCGACCTCGACACGGGGCTGCGCGTGCCCGTGGTGCAGGCCGACGCCGAGGCGTTGCCGTTCGCGGCCGGGTCCTTCGACGTGGTGTGCTCGGCGTTCGGGGCGCTGCCGTTCGTGGCCGATCCCGGGGCCGTCTTCCGTGAGGTGCGCCGGGTGCTGCGGCCGGGCGGCCGTTTCGTGTTCTCGGTGAGCCACCCGATCAGGTGGGCGTTCCCCGACGATCCCGGGCCCCGGGGGCTGACGTCCGACCGGTCCTATTTCGACCGCTCCCCGTACGAGGAGCGCGCCGATGACGGCACCCTTACGTACGTCGAGCACCACCGCACCATGGGCGACTGGGTCGGCATGGTCGTGGCCGCCGGGCTCAGCGTCACGGGGCTGCTGGAGCCGGAGTGGCCCGAGGGTCACGAGGAGGTGTGGGGCGGCTGGAGCCCGCTGCGCGGCCGCCACTTCCCCGGGACGGCGATCTTCAGCTGCGCGAACGCGTAACCGTGTCGGGGTGTGAGAGAGCGGCGAGGAGCCGCAGCTTCTCGTCGCTGTCGCTGTCCTTGTCGGGGTAGTAGACGACGATGATGACGTCGTCGACGGGGAGTTTGTCGCGGTGGAGCCGTAGTTCTCCGACGACGGGGTGGTGGACGGTGGTGGTGCCGCCGTCCAGCCTGCGCACGTCGTGCCGGGCCCACAGCGTACGGAAGTGCCGGCTCGACAGTGCGAGCTCGCCGACGAGTTCGACGAACCGCGGGTCGTCGGTGTCGTCGCCGATGGTGGTGCGAAGGGCGGCCACGAAGTCGGCGGCGGCTTTCTGCCAGTCCTGGTGGAAGGCCTGTTCCTCGGGGTCGAGGAACAGGGAACGCAGCCGGTTCTGGCCGGGCTGCAGACGCGGCGACAGGGCGACGGCCATCGCGTTGGAGGCCAGCACGTCGAAGGCGCGTCCTTCGACGAACGCGGGCAGTTGAAGGTGGGCGAGGAGATGGTGGAGCCGCGCCGGCACGTGCTCGGGTCGCTTGCGGCGCGGCGCCCTGGGAAGTGCCGCCGCCAGGCCGAGCAGATACGTCCGCTCGACGTCGTCGAGCCGCAGGACGCGCGCCAGTGATTCGAGGACCTGCGGGGAGGGATTCTTGTCGCGGCCCCGCTCCAGGCGCAGGTAGTAGTCGGCGCTGATGCCGGCGAGCAGCGCGACCTCCTCGCGGCGCAGGCCGGGGACGCGGCGGTTGCCGCCGGCCGGGATGCCGGCCTGCTCCGGGGTGACCAGCTCACGCCGGGCGCGCAGGTAGCTGCCGAGCCGGTTGTCCTGATCCTTCATGTATCCACCGTATTGCGGTGCCGCCCGTCCTAGGGGGCCCTGTCAGGACCTGGGAAGACGGGGGCTCTGCCGCACGCGGCGGGCGCCGCCGAGACTGGCGGGGCAACGCTGAGTGGCGCCGTCGGTCTCCACGCCGCCGGCGCCCCGAACCGAAAGCAGGGCTCGTGAATCTCTCGAATCGCACCGTTCTCATCGTCGGCGGAACGTCCGGCATCGGTCTGGCGCTGGCCCGCCGGTTCGCCGCGGCGGGCAGCACCGTGGCCGTCGGCGGGCGCAACGCGGAGGCGCTGAAGGAACTGTCCGCCGAAGGCATCGGCACCTTCGCCATCGACGTCACCGACGGGGCCTCCGTCGCGCGCGCCCGAGACGCCGTCATCGCCCGGTACCCCGAGCTCGACACCGTGGTGACCATGTCGGGTGTCATGATCATGGAGGACCTTCGTGACCCGGCGCACTTCGAGGCGGCGCAGACCACCATCGACACCAACCTCGTCGGCACCATCCGGGTCACCGACGCCTTCACCCCGCACCTGATCCGGCGCGGCTCCGGCACTTTCGTCACCGTCACCTCCGGCATCGCCTTCCTGCCGTTCCCGCCGATGCCCACCTACGCCGCCTCGAAGGCCGCGGTGCACGCCTACTCCGAGGCGCTGCGCGCGCAACTCGACGGCACCGGCGTCGGCGTCGTCGAACTTGTCCCGCCGGCCGTGGCCTCGGCGGGACAGGAGAAGGTGAACCCGCACGCGCTGCCGCTCGACGACTACGTCACCGAGGCCATGCAGTTGCTCTCCCAGGACCCCACTCCTGACGAGATCCTGGTCGAGCGGGTTCTCATGCACCGCTGGGCCGAGCGCGACGGCACCTACGACGACCTCGTCGCGCAGCGCTCCCAGGCCCTGGCCATGCTCCCCGGCCGCCAGGGCTGACAGTCAGCTCCGCGCGTACCTGGCGGCCATCGCGTGGAAGATCTCGCGGGGACGCCACCGGGTGTCGTCCAGCATGGTGACCACGCCGTACGAGCCGAGGTCGTCGTCTCCCGTACGGGTGTAGGCGGCCCAGGTGAACCACAGGGCGGTCTCGACTCCCTCGCGTTCGAAGACGTCCGTCAGCTCGGTGAAGTAGCGCACCTGCTCGCTCTCGTCGCGCACCGCGTCCGGCGGGACGGTCCACGCCATGCCGCCGAGCCGGCCCGCTCCCGTGTACGGGCAGGTGCCGAACTCCGTGACCGCGACCGGCTTGCCGTGCGCGAAGTGCGCCCGCACCTCGTCGGCGAAGTTCTCCTCGTTGTACGACGCCCGGTAGGCGTCCGTGCCGACCAGGTCGAACGGGGTCCAGTCGACGGACTCCCACGGCCCGGCGGCGTACGTGACCGGGCCGCCGAATCGGGGTCTGGCGGTTTCGGCGGCCTCGGCCAGGAAGTCGTTCAGGCGCTTGATCACGGGCCCGAGCGACTGCCACCAGGCCAGGTCGGCGGTGGCCATGTTCTGCATCCGCTGGAGGTAGCCGTCGCCCGGGATGAAACCGGGGCAGAACGCGCTGGACTCGCAGCCCGTCACGAGGGTCACCGGCGTGCCGCCCTTGCGCAGGGTCTCGGCTCGTTCGGCACAGTCGGCGTACAGATCGAGCGCCTCCTCGGTGGGGACGTCGACCGGGAAGGGCGCGAACCAGACCTCCAGCCCTTCGGCGGCGGCGCGCTCGGCCGCGACGCTCAGCCGTGCGGGGTCTCCGCCTGAGACCCGCACGACGTCGCAGTGGAGCTCGCGGGCGATGGCGCGCATCTCGCGCGCGACCAGGTCGGGGTCGAAGGAGGGACGGCTGAGGTGGTCGCCCGGCAGAAAACCAGTGTCGTAGTTGATGCCTTTTTTCACGATTTTTCCCCTTGTGGTGATGAAAAGCCGTGTTGGAGGAGATCGAAGGCCAGATCGACGTCCGCGCCCAGCAGCCGTCCCGCCTCCTCCAGCGACACCCCGGTGGAGAGCCGGTGGAAGAACGCCTCCTGCAAGGTGGTGACGGCGGCGCTGATCTGGGCCGCCATGAGCTGCGCCACCAGGCCGTCACCGGGAAGCGTCGAAGCCAGGGCCGCCGCGAGTTCGGCCCGCTGGCTCGCGTGCGCGTGCTGCAGCCCGGCCAGCAGGGCGGGGCTGGACGAGATCACCCGGATGCGGGTGAACAGTTCCTCGACATCCATGCCGCCGGTGCCGTTCGAGGCCATCCGGCGGTAGTGCTCACGCAGCGCGTCGAGCGGCGACCGCCCCTCCTCGCGCCCCACCACGATCGCGGCCAGGTCTTCCTTGACCGCGTCGAGGACGAGGCTGTCCTTGCAGGAGAAGTAGGCCAGCAGCGTCACCTTGGCGACACCCGCGGCCTCGGCGACCTCGGCGATCGTCACCGCGTCGTAGCCGCGTTCGTCGAACAGCCGCAGCGCCGCCTCGGAGATCCGGCGCCGCGTCTGTTCCTTCTTCTTCTCCCTGAGCCCCGCCATCATGGGGACAGCATAAACCGTACCGAGTACATTTTTGAACCCGGTACGGTTTTTTACATGCGGACGACCATGGTGTTCGACACCCGGTCATGGACCCCACGATGGTCGCGGTCCCAGATCAGGGCCGGGACGGCCAGGCAGAGCAGCACCGTGCGCACGGCGACGGGCAGCAGGCGCGGGTCGCCGCCGTCCATCGCGGCGACCCTGATGCCCATGAGGCGGTGGCCGAACGTCTGGCCCATGAAGGCGACCAGCAGCAGGTACTGCAGGGCGAACACCGCCACCGGCGCCCACGGCGACTCGGCCGGGTTCATGCGCAGCACCAGCTGGACGACGAACCACGTGCAGATCATCCAGTCGATGACGAGGGCGCCGATGCGCCGCCCCCAGCCGGTGATCGACCCACTGCCCGACTCGGGCAGCCCCAGGCGCTCGCCCGGGTAGCCGAGATCGACTCCGGCGGAGCGCATGCCGCCCAGCCATGTCTGTGTCCACCGGGGTCCGTTGCTGCTCATGCCTCCAACGGTAGCCGCAGCGGCAGCCGGTCGGGATCGTGACCCAACCGCGTCACAGAACCATTTGGATGTACGCCATGTCACACGGAGACGACCTCGACGAGCGCTTCAACGAGCTGATCTCACAGATGGACAAGGAGGAGCAGCGCACCATGCGGGCGGCGGCGAAAAGGGCCGCCGGCACCGCGCGGCCCGAACGATTACCGGCGTACGTGCCGGAGCGGCGGCCCGCGCGCCGCAACACGCGGGGGCGGCTCGTGCTGGGCGCCGTCGCGGCGCTGATCGTGGCCGGGGGCGTGATCGTCACCCACCGCCCCGAGGTGCTGGCGCCGGGTGCCGCGGCGCTGTCGGGGGCCGTACCCGAGGAGACCACGCCGGTGGTCGTGGAACCGCCGGAGGAGCTGGTCACGGGCGATCTCCGTACGAACCAGGGCGATCCCTTCGCCGGGTCGCAGGCCGAGAAGTGGGCCGCCGGGATCGACGGGTTCGTCATGCCGAAGGCGAAGGCGATGGGCGGGCTGTCGAAGAAGGACGTCGCCAAGGGGCTGGAGCGGACCCGCGACCTGCTGGCCGCCGCGCACCTCGACAGGAAGACGCTGCTCGGCGGCACCCCGGACGCCTTCGCCCGGTTGCTGGACCGCGCGCAGCGCGGATGGTTCCGCGACGGGCTCGACGACAAGGAGAGGTCCACCCGGACGACGGTCACCAGCTTCGCGCCCAAGACGGCCGAACTCGCCACCGACGTCATCAAGGTGCGCGGCAGGACCACGCTCGGCACGTTCGAGGAGGACGGCCTGCGGGGGGTGCAGGCGAAGCTGAACTACCTGGTCGTGTACGCGGTGCAGCGTCCCGGCCAGCCTGCCACCGTGGAACGGATCGTCATCCACTTCACCGGCGCGACGCGCCTGCAACGCCTCGACGGCAGGCTCGCCGTCTGGGTGACCGACTGGGGCGCGAGCGCGACGCCCGCCCGCTGCGACGTGGTGGACGGCTTCGTCCACCCTTTCTACGACGACTCACCACCGGACAAGGTAGACACTTCCGGGCCGCCCACGGACCCCTACGACCTGGACGACGAACCGGCTCATGACGGCTCCTGCGAGGCGTCGCAGGGCACCTGACCTGCGTAACACATGCGAAACAATCGAGACACCATATGGAAACGGCCCCGTCCTAGCGTCGCAATGATGACCAGTACCCAGGGAGGTTCGAGAGTGTTCAACTCCGCCGACGACGTCCTGAAGTTCATCAGCGACGAAGGGGTGCAGTTCGTCGATGTCAGGTTCACCGACCTGCCTGGTACGACGCATCACTTCACTTTCCCGGTAGAGAATTTCGGGGCCGGCGTCTTCACTGACGGACTCATGTTCGACGGCTCCTCGATCCGCGGTTTCCAGCAGATCCACGAGTCGGACATGCTCCTGCTGCCCGACGCGTCGAGCGCGGTGATCGACCCGTTCCGGCAGCACAAGACGCTCAACATCAACTTCTTCGTGCACGACCCGCTGACCGGTGAGGCCTACAGCCGCGACCCTCGTAACGTCGCGCGCAAGGCCGAGGAGTACCTCAAGGGCACGGGTATCGCCGACACCGTCTACTTCGGCCCCGAGGCCGAGTTCTACATCTTCGACGACGTCCGCTTCGAGACGCGCCAGAACGCCGGCTACTACTACATCGACTCCGTCGAGGGCGCCTGGAACACCGGCAAGGCCGACGAGGGCGGCAACCTCGGCTACAAGCCGCGCTACAAGGGCGGCTACTTCCCGGTGCCGCCGATGGACCACTTCACCGACCTGCGTTCGGAGATGGTGCGCTACCTCATCGAGTGCGGCATCGAGGTCGAGATGCAGCACCACGAGGTCGGCACCGCCGGTCAGGCCGAGATCGACTTCAAGTTCGGCACGCTGCTCCGCACGGCCGACAACCTGATGCTGTACAAGTACATCATCAAGAACACCGCCATGGAGAACGGCCGTACGGTCACGTTCATGCCGAAGCCGCTCTTCGGCGACAACGGCTCCGGGATGCACTGCCACCAGTCGCTGTGGAAGGACGGCTCGCCGCTCTTCTACGACGAGGTCGGCTACGCGGGTCTGTCCGACACCGCCCGCTACTACATCGGCGGCCTGCTCAAGCACGCCCCGTCGCTGCTGGCCTTCACCAACCCGACGGTCAACTCCTACCACCGTCTGGTGCCCGGCTACGAGGCCCCGGTCAACCTGGTCTACTCCCAGCGCAACCGCTCGGCCTGCGTCCGCATCCCGATCACGGGGTCCAACCCGAAGGCCAAGCGCATCGAGTTCCGGGTGCCCGACCCGTCGTGCAACCCGTACTTCGCGTTCTCGGCGATGCTGATGGCGGGCGTCGACGGCATCCGCAACAAGATCGAGCCGCCGGAGCCGGTCGACAAGGACCTCTACGAGCTTCCGCCCGAGGAGGCCCGCAACATCCCGCAGGTGCCCGGCTCGCTGCCCGAGGTGCTCGACGCGCTCGAGGCCGACCACGACTACCTGCTCGAGGGCGGCGTCTTCACGCCCGACCTCATCGAGACCTGGGTGGCGTACAAGCGTGAGAACGAGGTCGACCCGATCCGCCTGCGCCCGCACCCGCACGAGTTCGAGCTGTACTACGACGTGTGATCGGTTTGACGTCAGCG
Organism: Nonomuraea maritima; assembly: GCF_900100395.1. Taxonomy (GTDB): domain Bacteria; phylum Actinomycetota; class Actinomycetes; order Streptosporangiales; family Streptosporangiaceae; genus Nonomuraea; species Nonomuraea maritima. Next base: position 46,887 of record NZ_FNFB01000001.1, read on the forward strand.
CCTGAGGGATCAGGAGCGACGCGAGGTAGTGCCGCAAGTCGTGGAATCGGAAGCCCGTGGCAAGGCCCTGTACCTTGCCACGGGCTTTTCGCATTGCTCGTTCGAGCTTCCATGGGCGACCTGGGCACCATCGTCATCCGTGAACAGCGTGTCGTTCACCGGCGGTGAGGTCTGGTTCGAAGGGACGTCGTGCACCGGCTCGAAGGGGCCGGAACTGCGTTCGGCGAGACCGTTACTCCAGTTCAGCTCCAGGACTTCACCAGGGACGATGATCACTCCTTGACGCTGAACACGATCTCCACGCGGCGGTTCCTCGCCCTGTTCGCGTCGATGGGCTTGGCGTCGATGATGTTGGGCAGTTTCGGCTTGGCCTCGCCGTACCCCTTGGCCTCGAACGTCACCGGCTGCCCTGACAATGCTTCTCGCAGCGCCTGCTGTACGGCCCGCGCGCGGCGCAGCGACAGTTGGAGGTTGTAGTCGTCGGCCCCCTGGTCGTCGGTGTGCCCGTTGATCCTGATCGGGCCGCCCGTCCACTCCGCCGTGACCTTCTCGGCGACGGTGCGCAGGCGGTGTTTCGCCTTGGCCGTCAGGGTGTACTTGTCCAAGGCGAAGAGCACGTCGCTGGTGAGCGCGACGGTGACCGTCTGGCCCTGCTTGGACTCGCTCTGGCTGCCGTCCATCGACTCGACCTCGCCCACCAGGCCCTCAACAGGCGCGATGAGGCTCTCGACCGGACCGGGCTGGGGTTCGGCCCAGGCAGGCGTCGCGGCGAGCAGGAGCGCGGTGAAGGCCGCCGCGGCGGCCAGCCTCTCAGGTGATCGGGACATCGGTCAGCCCGCCGAGCTCGCCCAGACTGACGTTGATCGTGGTGATCTCCGGCGGCGGCGCAGCGAACATCGCCTGGAACGGCCGGGCCTCGCCGGTTCGTACCGTGGGAGCGCAGGTCCGCGGCCGGCACCTGTGCCGGCATGTTGCCGGCGCCGTTCCCGTCGCTGGTGGCGGCGGCCGAGGTGCCCGGGATCGGACTGGGGACGTACGTGCTCAACGCCGGGATCCGGCATCCCGCCTACCTCGCCCGTGACGTGGCCGACATCTGGCGGCTCACCGACGGCCGGCTGGAGCTGGGGCTGGGCGCCGGTTACGTGCCCGCGGAGTTCGAGGCGGCGGGCCTGGCGTTCGGCACGCCGGGATCGCGGCTGCGCAGGCTCGAAGAGGTGGCCACCGAGCTGCGGGAACTGCTGGCCGCCCAGCCCGACGAGCCGCGACCACCGATCCTGCTGGCCGGTGCGGGCCACCGCATGATGTCGATGGCGGCCCGTACTGAACCTCTTCGTGGCCGGCGTCGGCGCCGAGGTGGCCGACATCGACCTGTCGATGCCCAGCACCGCCATGGGCGTGCCGCCCGAGACGCCGGCGGAACTGTCCAGCGTCCTGGTCGGCTCGCCGCGGCAGATCGCCGACACCCTGCTGCGCTACCGGGAGGAGTACGGCATCAGCTACATCAGCGTCATGGAAGATCACATGAGGACGTTCACCGAGGTCATTCCGCTGCTGCGGCAACCGTGACCTTCATCTCGGGCGCGGCGGACGGCAGCGCCGCGCCTGGATCCGGCGGGCCCGCGTCCCTGGTGTTCTTACGCGGGTTGTCCGTGGCCGTTCGCCTGGCGTGTCAGGTATCAAACCGAGACCGGGAACGGTCCATAACGGCGTACGACCGCTCGTACGATCACTGGGCATCATCCGCCCACCCCCCGGAGCGTCCCCGTGCGTACCCGAGCTCTGCTGACGGCTGCCGTCATGGCGGCCGGCCTGGCCGTCGTCGTCCAGCCCGCCCACGCGGCGGCTTCCCCCGTCCAGATCACGAAGATCTACTACGACTCCCCCGGCTCGCCGGACAACGGGAGGAACGCCAGCCTGAACGGCGAGTACGCGGTGATCAAGAACACCGGCAAGAAGGCCGTGAACCTCAACGGCTGGACCCTGCGCGACGCGACCAAGCGGTCGGATCACATCTACCGCTTCGGCACGTTCACCCTCAAGGCCGGGAAGACGGTCACCGTACGCACCGGCAAGGGCAGGAACACCGCCACCACGCGCTACTGGGGCAGGAGCGGCGGGACCCTCGCCTACATCTGGAACCAGACCTCCGACACCGCCTACCTGCGCGACGCCTCCGGCAAGGCGGCCGACTCCTGCTCGTACAACTCCTCCAAGCAGCCCTACAAGAACTGCTGACCCCGTAGGCCCGGCCCGCGACGGGCCGGGCCGTTCACGAGATCACGCCGTGGCGGGGCGCCGCGATCGGCGGAACCCGGCGGCGAGGTAGGCGGCGCAGGTCGCCGCTGTGACGGCAGCCGCCACGAGGAGCGGGCGGGGGCCCGCCACGAAGCCTCCGAGTACGGCCACGCCGAGGGTCGCGCCCATCTGGCGGGCGGCGTTCAGCACGCCTCCGGCGGTGCCCGCCGTCCCGGCCGGGGCGTTGGCGACGGTCCCGGCCATCAGGGCGGGGAAGCAGAGCGACAGGCCGCACCCGATCACGACCAGCCAGCCCAGGAGCAGGCCGTCGGCCCGCGCGGCCCCTGCCAGGCCGCCCGCGAGCAGCGCGAGACCGGCGAGGATCGGCAGGCGGGCGCCATGGCGGGCCACGATACGTCCGGTGAGCACCGGGTTCACGACCATGGGGACGGTGAGGGGAAGGAACGCCAGGCCCGTCTCCATGGGGGTCAGGTGACGGCCGTCCTGGAGGAGCAGGGTCAGCACGAACAGGGCACCGGAGAAGGCGAAGTTGGCCGCGGCGCCGGCCAGCAGTTCGGGCCAGGCGGCGGCGACCAGCCCCCGAGGAACCGCCGAACCACCGACCCGTACCCGCGCCCGCACCATGACAGCGCCCCCGTCGCGGGAGGAAGGTGCGGCGGTCCCGTCGTCGGCCGCGGCGGGAGTGGGTGTGGCTCCGGTGCGGTGGTGGGTGATGAGGAGTGCGGCGAGGGCCACCAGGCAGAGCGCTCCCGCGATGAGGGAGGAGTCGGTCAGGGCTTCGGCGAGTAGACCGAGGAAGGCGCAGGTCAGTGCCTGGGCGTGCCAGGCGATCGGACGGGTGCCGCGTGGCGAGCGGATGCCGCGTACCGCGAGAAGGCTGACGAGGGCGAGCGGCGGGTTGAGCAGGAAGACGGCGCGCCAGCCGTACAGGTCGACCAGAAGACCGCCGACGAGCGGGCCCGCCGCCAGGGCCGCACCGGTGATCGCCGCCCACACACCCGTCGCCCGCGCCCGCGCGGCGGCGGACGGGTACAGCTCGCCGAGCAACCCGAGCGAGCCGCCCAGGCACAGGGCACCGGCCACACCGAGCAGAGCCCGCAGCACGACCAGCGCCCCGAGGTCGGGCGCCGCCGCGCTGAGCAGCGACAGCACCCCGAACGCCGCGACCCCGGCGCGGAACACCCGGGCCGCCCCGTGCCGGTCGGCCACCGCTCCCCCGACGAGGAGCGAGGCGGCGAAGGCGACCGTGTACGCGTTGACCGCCCACTGCTGGCCCGCCACGGACCCGCCGAGCGAGGCCCGCAGGTCCGGGAGCGCGATCGTCAGCACGGTCGTGTCCAGGAGCACCAGGAAGTAGGCGAGGGAGAATCCGGCTAGCTTCATGGACCCCAAGCCTGCGCGGACGTCACCGAAGCCTCAACAGGCACACCCATAGGGGGCGTTCGTCCGAACCGTATGCTGATCCGCGTGGAATTGCGTCATCTGCAGGTGTTCGTAGCGGTCGCCCGGGTCGGCACCGTGACCGGGGCCGCGAACGCGCTGGACCTCGCCCCCGCCTCCGTCTCGGAACAGGTCCGGCGGCTGGAGGACGGCCTCGGCGTGCTGCTGTTCGACCGCACGCCCAGGGGGATGCGCCTGACCCCGCCGGGCAACGCGCTGTACGAGCGGGCCCAGGGGCTGCTCGACCACGCCGACGAGGTCCGCAGGGCCGTCACCGGGCAGCGGCGGCACGTCACCCTGGGCGCGCTGGAGATGCTGGCCGCCACCCGGCTGCCCGCCGTCGTCCGCCGCCTCGCCGCCCGCCACCCCGACCTCGACGTGGACGTCCGCACGCTGAACCGCGGGGAACTGCTGGCCGCGGTCGCCGGCGGCGAGCTGGACGCGGCGCTGCTGCTGGACGCCGGGCCCAGGATCGGCACGCTGGGGTTCCACACGCCCGCCGATCTCGACTTCCTCGACGTGGGCGAGGTCGCGCTGCGGCTGGTCGCGGCCCCGGGCGCCGACGCGCGCACGCTGCTGGTCTCGCCGCAGGGCTGCTCGATCCGGATGGCCGCGGACCGGATGTTCGCGGCGGAGGTGCCGCGCCGCGAACTGTCCAGCATCTGGACCGCCAGGGAGTGGATCCGGCAGGGCCTCGGCCGGTCGCTGCTGCCCGACTTCGCGGTGGACGCCGACCTCGCCGCGGGCGTCCTCGTACCCGTCTCCCCCGCTCAGGACGAGGCCCGCGACGGCGCGGACGCTCCGCTCACGCTCGCGTTGCGGCTGGTCTGGCTCCCCGACCGCGAGACCGCGCTGCGGGACGTCCTGTACGCCATGAGCGCCTGACGCCTCAGCGCTTCGCCTTGATGCCGGTGATGCGGCGCAGCACGTCCCACCAGAACGGCGCGCCGAACAGCAGCGCCACGTACGTCAGCAGGAATCCGGGCCAGTGGGCCGGCGTGGTGACCCGGTCCCACCACCTGCCGCCGTTCCAGTGGACGCTCGGCGCGCCCTGGTCCGGGATCGACAGGCTGACCAGCGCCTGGTCCAGCATCCCGACCAGCGCCGGCTGGCTGAGCGTCTCGGTGACGCAGGCCACCGGCTCCTGGCCCGCGCACCGCGCCCGCAGCTCGGCGTACGCCTCGGGACCGGCCTCGGCCACCGCCGTCACCGAGGCCCGGTAGGCGTTGTCGCGCAGCAGCGTCTTGGCGTACTCCAGGCCGTCCATGGAGAACAGCAGCGTCACCACGACGCCGAGCACGGCGACGACCCACGTGACGTAGCGCTTGTAGAGCGTGGACAGGCGCTGCATCTCCCCGTCGAACCAGGTCTCGACGCCCTTCGTGAAGCGGTCGAGGTCGCGCTGCGCCGACTCCCAGACGCCCTTGAGCGGGCCGTACAGGGGGCTGTCGATCTGCCGCAGCCGGGTCAGGAAGTCGTCGACGTCGCCGCCGGCCGTGACCAGCTCCATCACCGCGACGGCGAACCGCGCGGGAGGGATGTCGGAGATGCTGGTACGTCCCCGTTTGCCGTGGTCGATCTCGCGGACGCGTTCGTACAGGAGATTGATCATCGAGTCGCCGGCCCGCTCCCCCGGGTCGGGGACCGCGGACGGCTGAGCCGGCGCGGGCCGGTCGCTGTGTCTCGGACGGGGGTCGCGCAGGAACGGCAGCACCCGGAAGACGTCGAGCACCCCGGCGGGCAGCCACGCTCCCGTCCTGTCGTCCGCGCCGTCGAGGGTGTCGCGCAGATAGGCCCACAGGAACTTGCTGCGGATCGACAGCAGCCGGACGAACGCCTCGTTGAGCCCGCTCACCAGCAGCGACAGCAGCAGGAACGTGACGGCAAGGCCGAGCGCGAGATCCACGTACACGGATAACACCGCGCATTCATACACCCACGCGGCGTGTCCCCGCAATGCTCCCGTCAGTCGCCGTAGAAGACGCGCTCCACCACCCGGCGCGCCCGGCGGGTGACGCGGCGGTAGTCGTCGAGGAAGTCCTCCGAGCCGTCGGGCGGGTAGCCGAGCGCTCTGGCGATCAGCCTGCGCTCCCCCACCTCGCGCGGCACGCTGTCGCCGGGACGCCCCTTGACCAGCATGATCGCGTCTCTCACGCGGGATGCGAAGCGCCACGCCTCGGCCAGCACCTCCTCGTCGGCGGGGTCGAGCAGCTCCTCGGCCGCGGCCGCGCGCAGGGCGTCGAGCGTACGGGTGGTGCGCAGCGAGGGCACCTCGCCGGCGTGCCGCAGTTGCAGGAGCTGGGCCACCCACTCGACGTCGGACAGGCCGCCGGGGCCCAGCTTGGTGTGCAGGGCGGGGTCGGCGCCGCGCGGCAGGCGCTCGGCCTCCATGCGGGCCTTCAGCCGCCGGATCTCGGTGACCGCTTCGTCGGGCAGGCCGCCGGACGGGTAGCGCAGCTCGTCGGCCATCGCGATGAACGCCTCCCCCAGCTCGGGGTCGCCTGCCGAGAAGCGGGCGCGCAGCAGTGCCTGCGACTCCCAGTGCGACGACCAGCGCGCGTAGTAGGCGCGGTAGGAGGCGAGCGTACGTACGAGCGGACCTTGGCGGCCCTCGGGACGCAGGTCGGGGTCGATGACGAGCGGCGGGTCGGGCGCGGGCAGCGTCAGCAGCCGGCGCAGCTCGTTGGCCACGGCGTACGCGGCGTCCGTGGCCTCCCGCTCGCCCACGCCCGGCCGCGGCGCGTGGACGAACATCACGTCGGCGTCGCTGGCGTAGGAGCACTCCATCCCGCCGAGCCGGCCCATCGAGATGATCGCGAACGAGACGGGGGCGGACACCGAGCCGAGGGCGGCGTCGAGCGCGGCCTGGAGGGTGACGTCGTTGAGCCGCGACAGGGCCGTACCGACGGTCTCGATGTCGATGAGCCCGTGGATGTCGGCCACGGCGGTGCGGAACAACTCCCTGCGCCGCAGCGCCCGCACGGCGGTGACGGCCGTCTCCGGGTCGCCTGCGTGCCGCGCGACCGCCGCGGACGCCTCGCCGAGCAGCGACTCCGGCGAGCGCACGGCGAGCTCGTCGTCGGAGCCGAGCATGGCGACCGCCTCGGGGGCGTGCATGAGCAGGCCGGTGGCGTACCGGCTGGTGCCGAGGACGCGGGCCATCCTGGCGGCGACGGCGGTCTCGTCGCGCAGCAGCCGCAGGTACCACGGCGTGCTGCCGAGCTTGTCGCTGACCTGCCGGAACCCGAGCAGCGCGGCGTCCGGGTCGGGCGTGTCGGCGAACCAGCCGAGCATGACGGGCAGCAGCGTGCGCTGGATCGCCGCGCGCCGCGACACCCCCGCGGTCAGGTTCGCGAGGTGGCGCAGGGCGCCGGCCGGGTCGGCGTAGCCGAGCGCCTCCAGCCGGGCCTCGGCGGCCTTGGGCGACAGCCGCGCCTCCGACTCGGGCAGCCGCGCCACCGCCTGCAGCAGCGGCCGGTAGAACAGCTTCTCGTGCAGCCGCCGCGCCTCCCTCGCGTGCCGCCGCCAGCGGGCGGTGAACTCGCGCACCGGGTCGGTCTGCATGCCGAGCGCGCGGCCGAGCCGGCGCAGGTCGTCCTCGTCGGTGGGCACCAGGTGGGTGCGCCGCAGCCGGTGCAGCTGCAGCAGGTGCTCGACCTGGCGCAGGAACGTGTACGCCTCCGCGAGGCTCCTGGCGTCGTCGCGCGCCACGTAGCCGCCCCGCGACAGCGCGGCCAGGGCCGCCAGCGTGGCCCTGCGGCGCAGCAGCGGGTCGAGCCGCCCGTGCACGAGCTGCAGCAGCTGCACCGCGAACTCGATGTCGCGCAGCCCGCCGGGGCCGAGCTTCAGCTGGCGCTCGCCCTCGGCGCGCACGTGCGCCTCGACCCGGCGGCGCATGGCCTGCACGTCCTCGACGAACTCCTCGCGGGCGGCCGCCGACCACACCAGCTCGTTGACGGCCTCGACGTACGCGGCGCCGAGGTCGAGGTCGCCCGCCACCGGACGGGCCTTCAGCAGCGCCTGGAACTCCCACGTCTTGGCCCAGCGCCGGTAGTAGGCGAGGTGGCTGGCCAGCGTGCGCACCAGCGGCCCCGAACGGCCCTCGGGGCGCAGCCCGGCGTCGACCTCCCACAGCGCGCCCTCGGATGTGGTCGTGGTGCAGACCCGCATCATGGCCTGGGCGAGCCGGGTGGCCGCGCGCAGCGCCTTGTCCTCGTCGGCGCCGTCGCGCGGCTCGGCCACGAAGATCACGTCGACGTCGCTGATGTAGTTGAGCTCGCGGGCGCCGCACTTGCCCATGCCGATCACCGCGAGGTGCACGTCCGTCGCGTCGACCTCGGTGCGGGCGACGGCGAGGGCCGCTTCGAGCGCCGCTCCCGCGAGATCGGACAGCTCTGAGGTGACCTCCGACAGCGACGCGTGCCCGGTGAGGTCGCGGGCGGCCAGGTGGAGCAGCCGTCCGCGGTAGGCGACGCGCAGCGCGACCAGCGGGTCGGGGTGGGTGGCGCGCGGTTCGTCGCCGCCCGGCTCGGCTCCGACGGCGACCAGCAGCTCGGCCCGCGCCTCGCCGAGGTGCGGCTCGGCGAGGAGCCGTACCTGGCCGGGATGGCGTACGAGGTGCTCGCCGAGCGCGGCGCTGACGCCGAGCACGGCGAAGAGCCTCGTGCGCAGCTCCGCGTCGCGGCGGACGGCGTCGAGCACGGACGGCTCACGCTCGGCCAGCCGGATCAGCGAGGCCAGCGCCAGGTCGGGATCGGCGACGTCGACCAGGCCGTCGAGGAGGTCGTCGAGGTCGGCCGGCGACTGCCGGACGAGCTGGGCGGCCCTGGCGCCGTCGGCGAAGCCGAGCTTGGCGAATCTCGCCGCGGTGGATTCGATCCTGGGCACGCCTCCATCTTGACAGCCGTCTCGTGATCCGCCACGACAGCCCTTACCGTTGCCCCGAAACTGAGATGAAACGCGGCAAACCGGCGAGTTCCGGGTGACCCGCAGCTCAGGGGGGTTCCCGGCGGGGTGGCGTGGGGGCTGCCGGCAGCGTGGGCGGTGCACGACGCCGAGGAGCTGATGACGATGGCGGGATGGACCCGCCGGGCGCGCCCCCGACTGGAACGGCGTCTGCCGCCGTGGGACCGGCTGGACCTCTCGCAGCGGCGCGTCACCACCGCCATCGGGCTCATGGGCGGCGTCATGGCGGGCGCCGCCGCGATGGGCGGGCGGAGCGCGACGTTCCAGGCGGCGCCGGCCGGGTTCGGCCGGCACGGTCGCGCACGTCCTCACCCGGCGCGCCACCGTCAGTGACGGGGCGAGCGGTCCCTGATCACGTTCGCGAAGGACTCGGCCACCGGACGCCACGTGGCGACCAGGCGGTCCTCGGCGGCCTTGACCTCGGCGTCCAGCTCGGCGGCCGACTCCAGGTCCGAGTCGGCGGTCCACGAGGCGAAGATCTCCGGCGTGGCCTCCGGGTGGAACTGCACCGCCCAGGCGGCCTCGCCGAGCCGGTAGGCCTGGTTCTGGTACTGCGCGCTCGTCAGCAGCGGCACCGCCCCTTCCGGCAGGCGGGTCATGGCGTCCTGGTGGTACTGGACGGCGACGGCCGGCCCGACCCCGGACATCAGGCGGTCTGAGGCGGCGGCGGGCAGCGGGGCCACCTCGCACACGCCCACCTCCAGGCCGTTGTCGCCGCGTTCGACGGTTCCGCCGCAGGCCATGGTGAGCAGCTGCGCGCCCAGGCAGATCGCCAGGGTGGGGGTGGACTCCTCGACCGCGCGGCGCAGCAGGTCGCGGGTGGCGGGCTGCCAGGGGCTGCGCTCGTCCTCCCAGGCCGCCGCCGCGCCGCCGAGCACGATGAGCCCGTCGGCCGCCCGCTCGGGCACCTCGTCCCCCAGGTACGGCCGGACGACGTCGCACTCCAGCCCCAGCCAGTCGGCGAGGTAGCCGAGGCCGGCCTCGGCCTCGTGTTCGATGACGGTGATCCGCATGCCAGCAATTATCCCGATTTATGCGCGTAAATCCGAAACGGGCTGTGATGCTCGGGTGCGCGCCGGATCCCACGGCCTAAGCTCCGACCATGACTCTCGCATTCGACGACGTGGACGGGCAGCGGATCGCCGTCTTCGGCACCGGCCCGCGCGTGATCATCGCGGTGCACGGCATCACGGCCTCGCTGATGGCCTGGGCCGCCGTGGCCCGCAAGCTGCCGGAGGAATGGTCGCTGGTCGCCGTCGACCTGCGCGGGCGCGGCCACAGCGCGTCCCTGCCCGGCCCGTACGGGCTGCCCCGGCACGCCGAGGACGTGCTGCGCGTCGCCGACCACGTGGGAGCCGGCCAGGACGCGGTGCTGACCGGCCACTCGATGGGCGCGTACGTGGCGGCCCTGGCAGGGGCGCGGCGCGCGTTCTCCCGCGTGGTGCTCGTGGACGGCGGTCTCCCGCTGCCGATGCCCGAGGGCGCCGACCCCGACACGGTGCTGAGCGCAACGCTGGGCCCCGCGCTGGAACGGCTGCGCCGCACCTTCCCCTCGGCGGAGGCGTACGTCGGGTTCTGGAAGGAGCACCCGGCCTTCGCGGGCGACCAGTGGAGCCCCGACGTGGAGGAGTACGTCCGCTACGACCTCACCGGGCCGGAGGGGGCGCTGCGCTCGCGCGCCGTCGGCGAGGCGGTGCTGGCCGACGGGCGGTGGATGCTGCTGGAGGCGGAGGCGATCACGGCGGCGCTCACGGCGATCACCTCACCGCTGCACCTGATCCGCGCCCCGCGTGGGCTGCTCGACCAGGAGCCGGGCCTGCTGCCCGACGAGCTCGTCCGCCCGTGGACGGCCCGGCTGCCGGGGCTGCGCGACGAGCTGGTGCCTGACTGCAACCACTACACCGTGCTGTTCGACGAGCGCTGCGTCGCCACGGTGGTCGACCACCTCACGTCCTGATACGGCACGAGGCCCCCGGAACGGCTTCCTGGGGCCTCGTGACGACGCTGGTTCAGCGGGGCGCGATCCAGGTGGCGCGGCCGGCGGCCACCAGGGTGCCGTCCACCTCGTAGATGGCGCTCTGCCCGTACATCTTGCGGCCGTCGCGGCCGGTCGGGCGGGCGACCACCGAGTAGCGTCCGCCGGGGAAGACGGGCCGGTGGATCTGCAGGGCGAGCCGGCCGAGCAGGGCGGTCTCGCCGGGGCCGAAGTGGGCCCAGCCGGTGATGCAGTCGAGCACCGCGCCGACGATCGAGGCGGGCACGCCGTCGTCGCCCGTCACGGTGAACGGCACCCGCCAGCCGGCGGCGACGAGGTCGGTGCCCTCGACCCGGCCGGGGAAGATGCGCAGGCCGTCACCGGGCTCGCGCAGGCCGCAGGCGAAGCACTCGGCGAACGGGTGCACCTGCAGGCCGAGGAACCCGGCCTCGGCCTTGGCCGCGTCGTTGAACGGCACGAACCCCGGGCCCTCCAGGTCCTCGGCCACGGGGATGGCCTCCACGAGCAGCTGGTCGCCGTGGGAGAGGGACACGGAGTTGGCCAGGTGCTCCAGACGCAGCTCCGTCTCCAGCGGACTGGGCGCGTGCAGCGTGACCTCGACGGCTGATCGACCGCCGTTCAACGCCTCCGCCATGGTGCCGGCGATCCAGCCGCCGTTGGCGACGCCCACGGGCCCGCGGAAACGCTCGGGAACGGTCAACACGGTCTGCAGGGCAGCCGTCGTCATGCCACACCCTCCTACAGCGCCACATAGCGCGACAAGTCCGGAAATACAATAATGAGCAGCCTTATTTTACTCGACGCTTGGTTTCGCCTCAGTGCCGGGGGTCTGCGGCTGCTCAACGCTCCTGCATAACGCCTCATATGGGGCCGAAACTTCCCGCCCGGCCTCGACCTGCCGATCGCGGACGGCGCCGCACGGCCCACCGGCCGCCGGACAGCCCCTGGACGTGCGCAAGCAACGAAAATCGGCCCCACTCCGGAGCGCTCCGGACGTGAGGCCGATCAAGGCGTCGGCAGTACCTTAACCGCCTTTCCCCTCCTCCCGCGACCAATCCCCCGATTCCGTCCAGCCTTTCCGTACGGACTTCCACGACCTTCGAGCGCGCGAATTTCCCCGACGTCAGCGAGGCTGTCGGTAGCGCGGCCTATGCTGGCCCGAAGTCGGCGATCATGCGGGGGTGTGCCAGTGCGCGACTCGAGGCTGAGCTATCCGCCGGGGTCCTTGGTGATCCTGACCGGGCTCCCTGGCGCGGGCAAGACCACCCTGCTGCGCCGCCTGTACGGCCTGGGCACGGAGAGCGCGCCCGTCATCGCCGGCACCACCGTGGTGATCGACTCGTCGCAGGCCCGGCAGCGCTGGCACGGCCGGCTCGCCTGGGCCCCCTACGCGGTGCGCCGCATCGTGGTCTTCGTCACCCACGTGAACCGCATCCGCCGGGCCCTGGCCGAGGGCCGGGCGGTGGTGGCGCACAACCGCGGCTGCGGCGCGCCCGTGCTGCGGGGCTTCGCCTGGCTGGCCCGCCGGCACGGCGCGAGCTTTCACCTGCTCCTGCTCGACGCCCCCGCCGAGGACGCCCTCGCCGGGCAGGTGGCGCGCGGCCGGGTGGTGGAGCCGCGGGCGTTCACCCGCTACCGGCGCCGCTGGGAGAGCCTGCTGCTGCGGGTCAGGGACGGCGACCCGGCCCCGGCGTCCGGGGCGCGGGTCATCGACCGCGCCCAGGCCGCGTTACTGGAGGCCATCGTCTTCGACCAGCCCGGGGAGCGTCAGAGGATGGGCAGGTAGCGGCCCAGCTCGAACTCGGTGACGGTGCGGCGGTATTCGCGCCACTCAGAGCGCTTGTTGCGCAGGAAGAAGTCGAAGACGTGCTCGCCCAGCGTCTCGGCGACCAGCTCGCTGTGCTCCATGACCGAGATCGCCTCGTCGAGCGAGCCGGGCAGCGGCCGGATGCCGAGGGCCCGGCGCTCGGCGCTGGTGAGCGTCCAGACGTTGTCCTCGGCCGCGGCGGGCAGCTCGTAACCCTCTTCGATGCCCTTCAGCCCGGCCGCGAGGATCAGCGCGAACGCGAGGTAGGGGTTGCATGCCGAGTCGAGCGAGCGGAACTCGATGCGGGTGGAGCCGCCCTTGTGCGGCTTGTACATCGGCACCCGGACGAGCGCGGAGCGGTTGTTGTGGCCCCAGCACACGTAGGAGGGGGCCTCGCCGCCCTGGCCGGCGATGGCCTCGGCGCCGCCCCACAGCCGCTTGTAGGAGTTGACCCACTGGTTGGTGATGGCGGTGATCTCGGCGGCGTGCCGGAGCAGCCCCGCGATGAACGACCGCCCGACCTTCGACAGCCGGTAGTCGGTACCGGCCTCGTGGAAGGCGTTACGGTCGCCCTCGAACAGCGACATGTGCGTGTGCATGCCGGAGCCCGGGTGCTCGGTGAACGGCTTGGGCATGAACGAGGCCCAGATGCCCTGCTCGAGCGCGACCTCCCGCATGACCAGTCGGAAGGTCATGATGTTGTCGGCCGTGGTGAGCGCGTCGGCGTAGCGCAGGTCGATCTCCTGCTGGCCGGGTGCGCCCTCGTGGTGGCTGAACTCGACGGAGATGCCCATCGATTCCAGCATCATGATCGCCTGGCGGCGGAAGTCGTGGCCGGCGCTGTGCGGCGTGTGGTCGAAGTAGCCGCCGGAGTCGATCGGTTCGGGCCGCATACCCGACTCGGGACGGTTCTTCAGCAGGAAGAACTCGATCTCGGGGTGGGTGTAGAAGGTGAAACCCATGTCGGCGCACTTCGCGAGGGTGCGCTTGAGCACCCAGCGCGGGTCGGCGTGGGACGGCGAGCCGTCGGGCATCAGGATGTCGCAGAAGATGCGCGCCGCGCCGGGCGCCTCGCTGCGCCACGGCAGGATCTGGAACGTCGACGGGTCGGGCTTGGCCAGCATGTCGGACTCGTACACGCGGGCGAAGCCCTCGATGGCCGAGCCGTCGAACCCGATGCCCTCGGTGAACGCGCCTTCGAGCTCGGCGGGTGCGATGGCGACGGACTTGAGGAAGCCGAGCACGTCGGTGAACCACAGCCGGATGAACCGGATGTCGCGTTCCTCGAGCGTGCGGAGCACGAACTCCTGCTGGCGGTCCAAGGCATCCCCTCGCGAAGACAGTACGGGTCTCCTACCCAGGATGCCGCGCCCGTGTTTCACCCAGGTTACGTGCGGTGCCGGTGCGAGCCTCGCTGACAAAGGGCCCGGCCCGACCTACTGTGATCAACGCAGTCAGTCTCGGGGGAGGCACCAATGGCCATCGACCTGCTCGATCACAAGCTCGATCGGGCGTTCGCGCACATCGACGTGGGCGGCGTCGGCGTCGTCGAACGCGAGGACCTGCTGGGGCTGGGCGCCCGCATCCTCATCGGGTTCGGCGAGTCCCCCACCTCGGTCACCGGGGCGAGCCTCGTGGACAGCTTCGACGCCATCTGGTCCACCCTCGCCGAGGCGCTCGGGCGCGACGGCGACTCGGGCATCACCTGCTCCGACTTCCGTACCGCGATGACGGCGGCGTTCGTCACCGGCGACCGCTACGAGCCGGTGTTCCGCCCGGCGACGGTGGCGGTGGCGGAACTGTGCGACGACGACCGCGACGGCGAGATCGGGCCCAAGGAGTTCCGGACGCTGCTGTCGGCCTTCGGCGTGGCCTACGACGACGTGGACGAGGCGTTCGACCGGCTCGACCAGGCGGGGCGGGGCGTGCTCACCCCCGACGACCTGGTGGCCGCCGCGCACGACTACTACCGCAGCGACGACCCCCACGCACCCGGCAACTGGCTCTTCGGCCCGCTGTGAGGTACGGGTGAGGCCGGGGGAAGGCCCCGCGACCTTGCGAGGGCTTGCACGGCCTTCGTGGCATCCCGAGTGACAGCGCGCCGAGGACAGAGCACCCAGTCAAGCTCGACGACCGGCGCAGTGATGGGCCCTGTGTGAAGGCCCCAGAAGGTCCTGTTGGCAGAACCCCTTGAAACCCCTGTGAGCACACCATGACCATCACCGTGTTCGCCACCGTACGCACGACCGTGCGCAGCGCGCTGCGTTCGGCCCTGACCTCCGTGCTTCCGCAGCCGCGCAGGGGCGCCTCGGCGGCGGTGGCGCTGTTGCCGCTGGTCGAGCGGGTGCCCGCGATGGCGGCGCCGTGCCGGATGCATCCCGCCGTGTACGCGATCGAGGCGGCGGTCCTCGACTGGGCGCGGCGTACCGGGCTGCGGGCCGACCCGGGCGTCGGCTTCCACCGGATGGCGGCCCGCGCGTTCGCCGAGTTCGACGCGGCCGCGGCGGCACTGTTCGCGCAGTGGCTGACCTGGCTGTTCCACCTGGACGACGAGCTGGACGAGCGCTCAGGGCCGCTCGACGTCTTCCACGGCCTGCTCAAGGGCACCGCCCGGCATCCGCTGGAGGCCGCCTTCGCCGACCTGTGGCGGGTGACGAGCGCCCGGATGAGCGACCGGTGGCGGGCCAGGTTCGCGGTGGGGTTGCAACGCCAGTACGACGCCTGCCGTACCGAGGCCGACAACCGGGCGACGGGCCGGATGCCGTCGCTGGAGGAGTACCCCGAGCTGCGCAGGGGCACGGTGGGCCCGTACGTGTACGACCTGGTCGAGCCGTGCCTGCGGGTCGAGGTTCCTGGCTGGTTCCACGCCTCCGAGCCGTGGCAGGAGCTGGTGAACGCCTGTGGCGACGTCACGGCGTGGTGCAACGACGTGGCCTCGCGGCCCAAGGAGCGCGGGGACGTGCACAACTTCGTGGTGCTCGCGATGCGGCAGCTCGGTCTGGGCGAGCGGGAGGCGACGGCCTGGGTGCTCGACCGGATCGCCGAGCGCTGCCAGGACATGCGGCACGCGGCGCTGCGGCTGCCGCTCGACGACCTGCACCCGAAGATCGCCCGCGACGTCAGCAAGGTCGCGTGCGCCTACCTGGCGGCGCCGCGCGCCCACCTCGACTGGCTGCTCGAGTCAGACCGCTACGCCTGAGCCGGATCGAGGAGACCCGGCTCAGGCGGCGCCGGCCGCGAGCATGTCGCCGGCGAGGGTGCGGCGGTAGACGACCTGCTTGCCGACCCGCATCCCGACCGCGAGCCCGCCCGCGCTGAGGACGCCGAGGTGCTGGCTGACCGCCCCGGCGGTGAGCGTCATGCGGGTGGCCAGCGCGGAGGTGGTGGTGGGCTCGCCGAGGGCGAGCAGGATCTGCGCCCTGCTGCGGCCGATCAGCGCGGCGAGCGCCCCCGGCGCGGGCGGCGGCCCCTGCTCCCACAGCGTCCCGACGCCCTGCACGGGATAGACGAGCATCGACTGGTACGGCGCCGACATCACGGCCACCGACGGCCAGTAGAACGCGCTCGGCACGAGCACGAGCCCGTCGCCGTGCAGGCCGCCGATCGTGCACCAGGGCCGGTCGACGAGCAGCCGCTCCCCCGTCCAGGACACCGCGGGGTCGAGGCCCGCGAACAGCTGGCGCGCGCCGCCCTGGGCCAGCTCGCGCGAGCGTCGCAGCACGTCGCGCTCCAGCAGCGCGTACACGCGGGGCCAGAACTCCGCGAAGCACGTCTCCCAGTACGCCTCCAGCGCGTCGGCGATCCGGGCGATGCCCGCCTCAGGGTCGGCGCGGAAGCGCTCGATCAGCGCCGGGTCGGTGTCCCTGACCTGGGCCGCCTCGGCGCGCGCCCGCTCGGGGTCGGTGCGCCTGACCCGGTCGAGCTCGGTGGCGAAGTCGGGGATGGGCGTGTCGGGCGGCGGGGTGATGAAGTCGGCCAGGTAGCCGGTCGGCGGCACGAGGGCGAGCAGCTCGGTGAGGTCGAGCCCGGCGAGGCGGGGCCGTACGGCCTTGAGCCAGGGCAGGTGGATCGACTGGCGGGCCGGCTGCCGCAGGGTGCGCAGGCTGGCGACGAGCTCCCACATCGGCGAGAAGGCGAACCGGATGCGGGCGACGTCCTCCGGCTTCAGCACCCATTCGATGGACATGCTTTTAGTTTGCGCTAAATCGTTCGCGTCCCAAAATCCGACATATCACTCTTTACCACGTGACGACCGTACCTCTTGAGAAGCAATCGTTCCTGCAGGCCCGGATCGGGGGGCTGCCGCGGCCGTTCTGGGCGCTGTGGGGCGGCACGCTGGTGAACCGCCTGGGCGCCATGGTCATGCCGTTCACCGGCGTCTACCTGACCCAGAGCCGCGGCCTCTCGGTGACGGCGGCGGGGCTCGTCATGGCGGTGTTCGGGGCGGGCTCGCTGCTGTCGCAGCTGCTCGCCGGGGTGCTCACCGACCGGATCGGACGCCGGGCGACGCTCTCCGGCGGCATGATCGCCACCGCCGCGACGATGCTGGCGCTCGGCTACAGCTCCTCGCTGCCGGCGATCCTCGCGTCGATGTTCGCGCTCGGCCTGGTGATCGACGTCTACCGGCCGGCCTCCAGCGCCCTCGTCGCCGACCTGGTCTCCCCCGCCGAGCGCCCCCGGGCGTACGGGCTGCTGTTCTGGGCGATCAACCTCGGGTACGCGGCCGGCATGACGGCCGGCGGCTGGCTGGCCGGGCTGGGGTTCACCTGGCTGTTCTGGGCCGACGCGCTGTCGAGCGTGGTGTTCGCCGTACTCGTCTGGCGTGCGGTTCCCGAGACGCGGCCCGAGGGACGGCAGGAGGCGGGCGGGCTCCTCGCGGTGCTGCGCGACCGGACGATGGTCTGCTTCACCGTCGTCGTGCTGGGCAACGTGCTCGTCTACTCGCAGACGATGAGCATGCTGCCGGTGGCGATGACCGGCGGCGCCGTACGGCTGACGCCCGGCGAGTACGGTCTCGCCATGGCACTGAACGGCGTGCTGATCGTCGTCGTCCAGCCGCTGGCGTCGGCCTGGCTGGGGCGCAGGGACCCCGCGCGGACGCTCGCGATCGGGATGGGCGTGATGGGCGCCGGGTTCGCGCTGACCGCGTTCGTGACGAACATCCTCGGGCTGTCGGCGACGATCATGGTGTGGACGGCCGGCGAGATCATCACGGCCGGCATCCCGGGCGCCATCGTGGCCGCGCTCGCCCCGGCCGAGCTGCGGGGCCGGTACATGGGGCTGTTCGGGTTCGCCTGGTCGGCGGCGGCGGTGCTGGCGCCCCTGCTGGGTGGCGCGCTGCTCGAGATCGGCCCGCGGACGCTGTGGTTCACGGTCGGCGGGGTCGGCGTGCTGTCGGCGATGGGCATGCTGCTGCTGCGTCCGGCGATCAGGAGCCGCCGGACGGAGTGAAAGCGCAATTTGCCCAGATGACCCAATTGCCGCTTTTCGTCGCTTTGACGATAAAAATCCCGGCAAATAGGCTGATGGCGTGGCCCAACTGCGCATCGCTCTGGCACAGACGAATCCGACTGTCGGCGACCTGGCCGCCAACGCGGACAAGCTCGTCGCATGGACCCGCGACGCGGCCGAACGCGGAGCCCACCTCGCCGTCTTCACCGAAATGTTCCTCACCGGCTACCCCGTCGAGGACCTCGTGCTGCGCACGTCCTTCGTGGACGCGAGCATCCGGACGCTCGAGGAGGTGGCGCGCAGGCTGCGCGACGAAGGGCTCGGCGAGCTGCCCGTCGTCGTCGGCTACGTCGACCGCGCCGGCCTCGCCCCACGCGTGGGGCAGCCGAAGGGCGCCCCGCTCGACGCCGCCGCCGTCCTGCACCGGGGCGAGGTGGTCGCCCGCACCGCCAAGCACCACCTGCCCAACTACGGCGTGTTCGACGAGTACCGCTACTTCGTGCGCGGCGACCGACTGCCGATCTTCCGGCTGCACGGTGTGGACGTCGCCGTCGCGGTGTGCGAGGACCTCTGGCAGGACGGCGGCCCCGTGTCCGTCGTCGGGCAGGCCGGCGCCGGGCTGCTCGTGGTGCCGAACGCCTCCCCGTACGAGAAGGAGAAGGACGACGTACGGCTGGAGCTGTGCCATCGCCGGGCCCGTGAGGCCGGATGCGCGCTCGCCTACGTCAACCAGGTCGGCGGGCAGGACGAGCTGGTGTTCGACGGCGACTCGATCGTGGTCGACGGCGCGGGCCGGCTCCTCGCGCGGGCCGGGCAGTTCGCGGAGGAGCTGCTGATCGCCGACCTCGACGGCCTGCCGGTGTCGGACGCCGAGCCGGGCACGGTCCCGTACGACGCGGGCGACGGCAGCACCATCACGGTCGAGCGGGTCGTCCTGTCGAACGACCCCGTCGAGCCGTACGAGCCGGAGCCCGCCCGCATCGCCGAACGGCTCGACCTGCACGCCGAGGTCTACTCCGCCCTGGTGCTCGCGGTCCGCGACTACGTGGCCAAGAACGGCTTCCGGTCGGTGATCCTGGGCCTGTCGGGCGGCATCGACTCGGCGCTGACCGCCACGATCGCCGCCGACGCCATCGGTCCTTCGCGGGTGAACGTCGCGCTCATGCCCTCGCGCTACTCCTCCGACCACTCGCTCACCGACGCCGAGGAGCTGGTGCGCCGCCAGGGTGTCACGGCGCGGGTCGTCCCGATCGCCGACATCGTGAACGCGTACGAGAAGGAGATCGAGCTGTCGGGTCTCGCCGCCGAGAACCTCCAGGCGCGGGTGCGCGGCATGCTGCTCATGGGCCTGTCGAACCAGCACGGTCACCTGGTGCTGACCACAGGGAACAAGAGCGAGCTGGCGACCGGCTACTCCACCCTGTACGGCGACTCGGCGGGCGGCTTCGCACCGATCAAGGACGTGCCGAAGACGATGGTGTGGGAGCTGGCCCGGTGGCGCAACGCCCACACCCTGCCCGGCTTCCTGCTGGCGGCCGAGCGGCCGATCCCGGAGGACTCGATCACGAAGGAGCCGAGCGCGGAGCTGCGGCCCGACCAGCGCGACACCGACTCGCTGCCGCCGTACGAGGTGCTCGACCGGCTGCTGGACGACTACGTCGAGAAGGACATGGGCTCGCAGGAGCTCATCGCGGCCGGCCACGACCCTGAGCTGGTCACGCGGGTGATCCGGCTGGTCGACCTGGCGGAGTACAAGCGGCGGCAGTACCCACCAGGCCCGAAGATCACGCCGAAGAACTTCGGCCGCGACCGCCGGCTGCCCATCACCAACCGCTGGCGCGAGACCACGACGTAGCCGCGACACCGCCGTCCGTCCGCGCGACCTTCCTGCGGATCGGCGGCGCGCGGCCCCCGGCGCCGCCGCGCGGCCCTTTCGCGGGCTCCGCCGCTCTGCGGCCTTCGCGGACGGTCAGCCGTCGGTCAGGGGGCCATCCCGGCGAGGGCGGCGTCGATGATCTGCTCGGGCAGTTCAGGGGAGAGGTCTCCGGCGGGACCCCACTTCGTGTGCCACAGCATGGTGCCGGAGATGATCGCCATGCCCATGTCGACGTCCAGATCGGGCCTGAGCTCGCCGGTGACGATGCCGCGCTCGATCACCTCGCGCATCGCCCGCCGGCGTGGCTCGACCGCGCGCTCCATGAAGCGCTCGGTGATCCGGCGGTGCCGGTCGGCCTCGCTCATCACGATGTTCATCACGCAGCGGCTGCGCGCCTGGCCGGACTCCGAACGCATCGCCTCGAGCAGGCTGATGAGGTCGTCGCGCACCGACGTTCCGGAGAGCGGCGGAAGCGGCGCCTTCATCGTGGCCAGGGCGTCGACGACGAGATCTTCCTTGTTGGACCAGCGCCGGTAGATCGTCGTCTTACCGACGCCCGCCCTGGAGGCGATCGCCTCTATGGACAGCTCTGCCACGCCGACGCCTTCGCCGATCAGATCGAGAGTCGCCTCGATGATCGCCTTCTCGGCCTTCTCGCTGCGAGGACGGCCCGCCGGGCGGGCGGCCCCTGATTCCTGGGTCGACATCGAGGCCTCACACTACCGCTGGTTCCTTCTGTTCCGCGTGCTTGGCTGCACGCACCTTACCGGGCATCCACTTCGCGACCACCGCGACCCCCACGAGTGCGATCACGGCCGCCACCTGGGCGGTGAGGTGCATGCCGTCGATGAAGGCGGTGAAGGCGGGCTGGACGAGCGCCTGGCCCTGCTCGCCCATCGCCTGCGCGGCGCCCATGGTGGCCATGATGGACTCACCGGCCGCGTGCCGGACGCCCTCGGGAAGCGCGGTCAGCGCGGGCGCGATCTCGCCCCGGTAGCTGGACGACAGCACCGAGCCGAGCACGGCCACACCGAGGGCGCCGGACACCTGGCGGACGGTGTTGCTCATCGCCGAGCCGACGCCGGCCTTCTCGCGCGGCAGCGACTCCATGATGGCGGTGGTCGCCGGCGGCATGAGGTTGGCCATCGCCATGCCCTGGACGAAGAAGATGATCTCGATCAGCACGATCGGCGTGTTCTGGTCCATGAGCGAGTAGCTGGCGAGCACCAGCGTCAGCACGATCATGCTCACGGTGGCCGACAGCTTGCCGCCGAACCGCTCGTTCACCCGCTGGCTGAGCGGCGCGAAGATGAGCTGCGCCGCGGCGAACGGGATCATCAGCGCGCCCGCCTGCAGCGGCGAGAAGCCCAGCACCAGCTGCAGGTAGAACGTCAGGAAGAACATCCCGCCCATCATCGCGAAGAAGACGATGCCCATCATGCCGATGGCGGAGCTGAACCGGACGTTGGAGAAGCTGCGCACGTCGAACACCGGGTGGTCGATGCGCCGCTCCCACCAGACGAACCCGGCGAGGACGGCCACGCCGACCAGCGTCGGGGCCAGCACCTGGACGTCGGTCACGGTGCCGAGCTCGCCGCCGCGGATGATGCCGTAGACGAGGGCCACCAGGCCGATGATCGACAGCACCACGCCCACCGGGTCGAGCTTGGACGGCTTCGGGTCGCGCGACTCCGGCACGAAGAGCGCGATGAGAATCATGCTGATCACGACGATCGGCACGTTGACCAGGAAGACCGAGCCCCACCAGAAGTGCTCGATCAGCAGGCCACCGGTGATCGGGCCGATGGCGACCGCGAGCCCGACACCGCCCGCCCAGACGCCGATCGCCTTACCGCGCTCGGCGGGCGGGAAGACGTTGGAGATGATGGCCAGCGTGGCCGGCATGATCGCGGCGCCGCCGATGCCCATCGCCGCCCTGGCCATGATGAGCTGCATCGGGTCCTGCGAGTACGCGCTGGCGAGGGAGGCCAGCCCGAACAGCGCCATACCGATGAACAACATCCGCTTGCGGCCTGTTCGGTCACCGATCACGCCAAAGGTGAACAACAGACCGGCGAACACCAGCGTGTAGGAGTTGATCGCCCATTCCAGCTCGCTCTGCGTGGCGCCGAGACCGACGGTCTCGTCGGCGATGGTCTTCATCGCCACGTTGAGGATCGTGTTGTCCAACACGACGGCCAGCAGGCTGAAGACCAGCACGCCGAGGATGCCCCAGCGGCGTGGATGCCCCGTTGTCGGGTCCATGAAAGAGTCCTTAATTTCGATACGTCTGAGTTTCGCAACGGCAGCGTATCGCAATGTATTCCGATACGCAACGGTACCGTTTCGTAAATTCCGGACGAACGCCCTGTGTCCCAGCCCGCAACAGCAGCCTTGGCCCACCGTGAGACCCACCCCTACGCGGGCTCCCCGCCACCCACGTGCCCCTCCACGCCGGGCAGCCGTGCTGCCACAAGCGCGAGGCAAGCGCCCCGTGCGGCGCACACACCAACCGGACCGTGCGAAAACATGCCCAACCGGACCGTGCGGAAGCACGGAAACCGGGCTGTGCGGAGGCAAGGCAACCGGGCCGCAGGAAGTGCGGCCTCCGGGTACCGAAAGCCCGGCACTGACCACCCGGAGTGTGCGGCAACCGGGCCGTCAGGAAGCACGAGGGAAGCGGCTCGCGACCGCGCCCTCACGGCACAGATCAGTGACGACAACGACCGGCCACAGCCGTCCTCACCGGGCCCGTGGCACTCCGGCCCTCCCACCGGCCGGCAAGCCGCCGGATCTTGGGACCCAACCGCGCCCGGGGACCGCGTCAATGCCGTCACCCTCGACAGAGACCTTGCAACGTCTCCGCGAGACCTGGCATTCCCCCGATGCCACATCAATGTCGACCACCCGCCGCGCGCAGCGGCTCAGAAGGCGGGCAGTGGCAGCGGGCCGGAAGACGAGCCGTGGCAGCGGCGTGAAACATGCGCCGTGGCACCGGCCCGGAACACTCGCCACGGCGACGACCCAGGAAACGAGCCAGGACAGCAGCTCAGGACACGAGCTGTAACGGCCGCTCAGGACACGAACCATCGGGGCGGCTCAGACAACGGGCTGGCGGCGGCTCGGAGAGGGACTGTGGCGGCGGCTCGGGCAACGGGCTGTGGGGTGGCTCGGAGAGGGGCTGTGGGGGTGGGTGTCCGGAGTGGTGGAGTGGGGCCTAGGTTGGATGAACTACGGTGAGACGCTGGCGTGGCCTGCGGCTTTCGTTGGCCGTCGGCCTTCTCCGGCCCGCTGGTCCGGGCCGTGAACGACACGTTGGTACGAGAACCCCCGCTCATGTCCACGACCGCGCGTCCGGCGCAGTTTTCCGCCGCCCGTCGCGTTCCCGCCTCGCCCTGGACGCTGGCCGCGCTCGCCCTCGGTGTGGGCCTCGTGGGAGGGGCGGCGACCTCCTTCGGGCAGACCGTGCTCAGCGGCGGGTGGCACGCGCTGGTGAACTCCACTGCTCCGTGGGCCACGGTCGCCTTCCTCGTCGGCCTGCGCGGTGCGCCCCCGGCCACTGGCGCAGGGCGGCCGTGGCGGGAGTGCTCTCACAGCTCGGGCTGCTGGCCGGTTACTACGTGACCGCGGAACTGCGCGGGTACCCCGCCGGGTTGGGGGCGGTCGTGATCTGGGCCGTGGCCGGCGTCGTCGCGGGCCCGGTCTACGGCGCGGCCGGCGCGTTGCTGCGTGCCGACCGCCGCATCCTCCGGGCGGTGGCGACGGGGCTGACCGGGTCGGCCTGGGGGGCGGACGGGTTGCGCTTCCTGTGGCTGGCCTCGGACGCGCAGTCCAACAGCGGGCCAGGGGCGACCGCTGGATGGTCCTTCCTGCTGATCAGCGTTCTGCTGCCCGTCGCGCTCGCCCGCTCGGCACGGGATCGCGTGTACGCGCTGCTGGTGCTGATCGCCGGCGTGGGAGCCGTCGCCGTGGCGAGCCTCGTCATCGACCAGGCGTTCATGCTCTGAGCACGCCGGCGCGAGCGCGCCCCGGGCGCCTACGCGGACGTGTTCACGGGCCCGCGGCAGGTGGCGTCGTGCGGGCCTGCGGCGGGGTTCTGGTCCGTTGCTTCGGCTGAGGGTGCCGCGCAGGCTCGCGATGAGAGTGATGTGCGTGCCTGCAGCAGAGCTCTGCACAGGCTCGCCGTGACGGTGATGTGGGGGCCGCTGAATCGGTGGGCGGCGCGGCGCCACTCGGGAGGGACGGTGGCGCCGCCTTCGCTGGTCAGTCGGTGCGGCCTGGTGACGCGGGCCCGCTCGGGGTGGCACCGCTCCAGGCCTCGTACCAAAGGTGGGAGCACAGGTCCATGGACGCGTAGTAGCTGGTGGTGTAGCAGCAGCTGTAGTAGGACGAGCAGTCGTCGTACCAGGAGTACGACCCCGCTGCCCCTGCGCCGGATGCTGCGGAGCTCGGCGACGGGGTTCGGGCGCCGGCGGGTGTTGCTGTCCCTGCTGTGAGCAGCGCTACGGACATCATCGTGCCGAGCGCCGCAGTAAGCGTCTTTCTGAGCATGGGCCTCCTCCAGAGGCTGGTGTGACCTGTGGTGCGCCTGAGGACTATCCCGCCAGGAGAAGGCGCCGGACCAGCGGCGGCGCCACAGCTTCGTACGGGGCGGGGCAGCTCGCCGTCACCGTCGCGGGCGACTGGTCGGACGCCGCGACTGCGGCCTCCTCACCGTACGACGCGGTTCGCCGCAGGCGCGGCGCCACTCGGGAGGGACGGGTGACGCCGCCTTCGGCGGTCCGTCGGTGCGGCCAGGTGTTCGGTCAGTCGGTGCGGCCCGGTGACGCGGGCGCGCTCCGGGCGGCGCCGCTCCAGGCGGGGTACCGCATGTGGAGGCACGCGCTCACGGGCGCGTCGTAGGTGTAGTGGCAGCAGTGGCTGAGGTCGCCGTAGTACTTCATGCAGTCGTACCAGAGGAACGGCCCCGCCCCCGCGCCGGACGGTGCCGAGCTCGCCGACGGGGTCCGGGCGCCGGCGGGTGCCGCTGTTCCTGCCGTGAGCAGCGCTACGGACGTCACCGCGCCGAGCACCGCGGTAAGCGCCTTCTTCGTGAGCATGGGCCTCCTCAAGAGACTGCTGTGACCTGTGGTGCACCTGAGGAATACCCCTGCGGAGAAGGCGCCGGACCAGCGGCGGCGCCACAGCTTCGTACGGGGCGGGGCGGCTCGCCGTCACCGTCGCGGCGTTACTCGGACGTCGCGGCGGCGGTCTCCTCGCCGTACGCACGGTCCGCCGCGGGGGCGGCGGAAAGGTCGGGTGTGGGCGCAGGGCGGGAGCGCCAGAAGGGGAGGGCGGCGAGGACGATGGCGGCTCCGATCAGCCCCGCCACGGTGAACGCCCACGACGGACCACCGGAGTCGATCACCGCTCCGGCGATGGGGGCCGAGACGGCGCCGCCGATCAGCAGGGCGGTGCCGTGCAGGCCCATCGCCTCGCCACGGGCCGCGCTGGGCACCCACCGGGTGAGCACGTCGACCGTGGACGACAGCGCCGGCGCGCACAGCAGGCCCGCGGGCAGCAGCGCCAGCACCACCCACTGCCAGCCGCCGCCGACGAGCCCCACCGGGATCGTCAGCACCCCCATCGCGCCGATCAGGACGAGCGGCGACAGGCCCCGCGACAGCCCGCCGTAGACGAACCCGCCGATCAGCGAGTAGAGGCACCAGACGGCGACGGCGATGCCGACCCACGCGGTCTGCCCGGCGTGCTCCATCGTCGCGACCAGGGACAGCTCGCTCGCGGTGAGCACGAATGTGGCCGCCGCGGTCGTGCCGAGCAGCGCGACGAACGCGGGCGTGAGCCACTGCCTGCGCGGCACCCCGCGCTGCGGCTCCTCCAGTTCCTCGGCCGAGCGGACCGGCGGGTTGAGCAGGATCAGCCCGATGCCCGCGACGGTCAGGCCCGCTCCGATGGTGATCATCGTGACGCCGCTGCCGAGCGTGACGATGCCCGCGCCGGCCAGCGCGGGCCCCACCATGTAGGACACCTCGACCAGCATGGAGTCGAGGGCGAAGCCGGTGCGCCGCTGGTCGACGGGCACCAGGGCGGCCAGGCACTGCCGGGTCACGCTGAAGACCGGCAGCGACAGCAAGCCGGCGAACAGCGCCGCCACGACCAGCGTCCAGTACGGCAGCGCCCACGCGCACGACCAGAACACCGCCTGGGCGGCCGTGGTCACGATGAGCACGGGACGCAGGCCGTAGCGGTCGACCATGCGGCCCGACAGGGGCGAGCCGATCGCGTTGCCGATGGTGCTGGCCGCGGTGATCACCCCGGCGGGGACGAAGTCGAGACCCATCGACACCGCGACGTGCAGGGTGAGTGCCATGCCCATGGCCGTGGACGGCACCCGGGCGAGCAGCCCCACGAGCAGAAGGGTGCGTACGCCGGGGATGGCGAGCAAGCGCCGGTAAGAGCCGAGAGCCATGGTGTTCGTTACCTCCTGGGTGATTGTGGCAGGTCACGCCGACAGTTTCGAAACGGTTCAGCGCGTGACATCATCGGAGGCAGTCCGGGGACGCATAAGGCGCCTCGAGACGTTTCTGGAGTGTTCACACATGTCCTCTTCAACCACGCTGTACGGGGGCGCGCAGGGACGTCGCGTCACCATCCGTGACCTCGCCGCGGCCAAGGAGCGCGGAGAGCGGTGGCCGATGCTCACCGCCTACGACGCGATGACGGCCCGGATCTTCGACGCGGCCGGCATCCCGGTCCTGCTGGTCGGCGACTCGGCGGCCATGGTCGTCTACGGCCACGAGTCGACCCTGCCGGTCACGGTCGACGACCTGCTGCCGCTCACCGCGGCCGTCGTGCGCGGCTCGTCGCGCGCGCTCGTGGTCGCCGACCTGCCGTTCGGTTCCTACCAGGCCTCCCCCGCGCAGGCGCTCGAGTCGGCCGGGCGCTTCATGAAGGAGGCCGGCGCGCACGCGGTCAAGCTGGAAGGCGGCCGCCGCGTCCTGCCGCAGGTCGAGGCGCTGGTCTCGGCGGGAGTGCCGGTCATGGCGCATCTCGGGCTGACGCCGCAGTCGGTCAACACGTTCGGCGGCTACCGGGTCCAGGGCCGGGGGCAGGCCGGCGACGAGCTCATGGCCGACGCGAAGGACCTCGAGCGGGCCGGGGCGTTCTCCCTGGTGCTCGAGTGCGTGCCCGCCGACCTCGCGCAGCGGGTGACCGCGTCGCTCGCCATCCCGACGATCGGGATCGGCGCAGGGGCGGCGACCGACGCGCAGGTGCTCGTGTGGCAGGACCTCATGGGGCTGACCCCGCGCCCGGCCAGGTTCGTCAAGCAGTACGCCGACCTGACCGGCGTGATGGACCAGGCCGTGCGCGCGTTCGCCGACGAGGTGCGGACGGGCGCCTTCCCCGCGCCGGAGCACACCTACACGTGAGGGCTCAGCCGGTGAGCGTGGCCGGGTCGGTGTTGGAGCCGCACACCACCACCGCCACCCGCTCCCCCGGCTCGGGCCGGTGGACGCCCGACAGCAGCGCCGCGTAGGCGGCCGCGCCCGCGTGCTCGGCCGCCAGGCGGTGCCGCTCCCAGAGGGTGCGCCGGGCCGCCACTATGGCGTCGTCGCTCACCAGCACGCTCTCGACCCGCGGCCCGGAGAGGATCTCGAAAGCCAGGCCGCCGATCGTGGTGGCGCCGAGCGCGTCCGCGCCCACCCCGCTGACCTGTACCGGAACCGGTTCGCCGGCCCGCAGCGCCGCGTTCAGGGTCGGAATGCGCTCGGGCTCGACGGCCACGACGCGCGGCCCCGAGCCGCCGGCGGACGTGCCCACGGTGATCCCGGCCGCGAACCCGCCGCCGCCGACCGCCACGAGGACGGTGTCGACCCCACCGGTCTGCTCCAGGAGTTCGAGCCCGGTGGTGCCCTGCCCGGCGATCACCTCGGGCTGGTCGTACGCGTGCACCTGCAGCGCGCCGGTCTCGGCGGCGCGCTTGGCCGCGGCCTCGGCCGCCTCGGCGTAGACGGCGCCGGTCTGCGTGATGTGCGCCCCCAGCGCGCGCAGCCCGGCCACCTTGACGGTGCTGGTCACCTCGGGCACGAAGATCTCGGCCCGCACACCGAGCGCGCGGGCCGCGTGCGCGACCGCCAGCCCGTGGTTGCCGCCGCTCGCCGCGACCACGCCGCCTGGGGGCATCTCGCCGGCGGCCAGCATGCGGTTGAACGCGCCCCGCACCTTGAACGACCCGGAGTGCTGCAGCAGCTCCAGCTTGAACGTGAGCCCGGGCGCGACCTCGAGCACGGGCGTGCGGAGCACGTGACCGCCGATCCTCCCGGCGGCGGCGAGCACATCTTCGTGGGCAACGGCGGTCACGGTATCTCCTCGTTCACGGCGACGGCGGACGTACGCCGAGGCTATTGCAGGGGCTGTCGCAGTGCCTGCGCCAGGTCCGCCCAGAGGTCCTCGGGGTGCTCGACGCCCACGGCCAGGCGCACGGTGCCCTCGCCGATGCCGCTGCGCCGGAGCTCCTCCGGGGTGAGTGAGCGGTGCGAGGTGGTGGCCGGGTGCAGGACGAGCGTCTCGACGCCGCCGAGCGAGGGGGCGAGCAGCGCCAGACGTACGGAGCGCATGAACGCCTCGCCCGCCGCGCGCCCGCCGGCCAGGTCGAACGACAGGACCCCGCCGAACCCGGACAGCAGCTTGCCCGCCGGCTCGTACGACGGGTGCGACGGCAGCCCCGGCCAGTGGACGGCGGCCACGGCGGGGTGCTCGGCCAGCCGGGCGGCCAGGAAGGCGGCATTGGAGCAGTGCCGTTCCATGCGCAGTTCCAGCGTCTGCATCCCGCGCAGCGTCAGCCAGGCCGCGAACGGGTCGGCCGAGGCCCCCAGCTCGATCGCGAAGTGCCACACCTTCTCGTACAGGGCGGTGTCGGCGAAGACGGCGATCCCGCCGACCACGTCGGTGTGCCCGCCCAGGTACTTGGTGGCGGAGTGGACGACGATGTCGGCGCCGTGCTCGATCGGACGGCACAGCAGAGGCGTGGCGAACGTGTTGTCCACCACCGAGACGAGCCCGAGCTCACGCGCCTGCGCGCACATCCCGGGCAGGTCGGCGACCAGCGTCATCGGGTTGCTGATCGTCTCCAGGTACACGAGCCGGGTCTCCGGCCGGACGGCGGCCCGCAGGGCGGCTGGGTCGTCGCCCGGCACGTACGTGACGGTGATCCCGAAGCGGGCGGTCAGCTCGCCGAGCATGGCGGCCGTGCCTCCGTACAGGGAGTTCTGGGCGACCAGGTGGTCGCCCGGCTTCAGCAGACCGAGCAGGACGATGTTGATCGCGCCCATGCCCGAGCCCGTCGCGACGCCTGCGACGGCGCCCTCCAGGTCGGCGACGGCCTGCTCCAGGGAACGTACGGTCGGGTTGCTGTAGCGCCCGTAGACGAACGCGCCGTCGGGACGCCCCATGGCCTCGGCCATCACCGCGGGGTCGTCGAACGTGAACCCCGACGTCTGGTAGATCGGCATGGCGATCGGACGGCTGTTGTCGACGACGGGCTGCGGCACGTGCACGGCTCTGGTGCCGGGCCGGAGGTTCGCGCGGAAATCGGTCATGGCTTGAGAATCCCCCGCGACAAGCCGCGAGTTGAGCGCCAATCCCGGAGAATTGGACCGTGAATGGGACCAATCTTGCCGACCTCGTCGACCTGCTCGGCCGATGGGCGTCCGGACGCGGCCCCCTCTACCTGTTGCTGGCCGCCCGGCTGCGGGCGTTGATCGACGACGGCGTCCTCGCCCCCGGCGACGCGCTGCCGCCCGACCGGGTGCTGGCCGCACGGCTGGCGGTGGGCCGGGGCACGGTGGTGGCGGCGTATGAGCTGCTGCGGCAGGAGGGCCGCCTGACGCGGCGCCAGGGCAGCGGCACCCGGGTGGCCCCGCTCGACCTGTCCGCGACGCGGGCCGCCGACGGCGTGCCGGCCAACCCGCTGCTCCAGCACCTCCTGCACCCGCCCGACGGCGTGCTGCTGCTGACCTGCGCCGCCCCGGTCGACCCGCCCGGCGTGGTGGCGGAGGCGTACGCCGAGGCGGCGGCGCTCCTGCCGGGCGCGTACGGCCTGGGCTACCAGCCGGCGGGTCACCCGGCGCTGCGGGAGGCGCTGGCGGCGTACTACACCGAGCGCGGCCTGCCCACCGCGCCCGAGGAGATCATCGTGACGACGGGTGCCCAGCAGGCCCTCACCCTGGTGACCGGGCTGCTGGTGTCGCCCGGCGACACCGTGCTGGCCGAGACGCCGACATACCCGGGCGCGCTGGAGGTCTTCCGGCACGCGGCCGCGGTCGTCAGACCGGCCGCGAGCATCGAGGACACTCGGGAACGTCCGGCCCTGGCCTACTTCGTCCCGACGGTCCGCAACCCTGACGGCGCGGTCATGGACAACCTGTCCCGCAGGCGGCTGGCCGGGCTCGCGGCGGCGTACGACGTGCCGCTGATCGACGACGAGGTCCGCGCCGAGCTGTGCTTCTCGGGCGAGCGGCCCCCGCCGCTGGCCTCCTTCGCGCGCGGCGAGCAGGTGATCACCATCGGGTCGCTGAGCAAGCTCGTGTGGGGCGGGCTGCGGGTGGGGTGGATCCGCGCGGCGGCGCCGCTGGCGTCGCGGCTGGCGCGGCTGCGCGCCGTCCACGACCTCGGTGGTGAGGTGGTCAGCCAGCTCGCCGCCGTCGCCCTGCTGCGCCGCCTCGACGAGGTACGCGCCACGCAGGTGCGCACGCTGCGCGCCCGCCACGACCACCTGTGCGCCGAGCTGCGGGCCTGCCTGCCTCCGTGGACGTTCACGCCCGCGCGGGGCGGCCACACCGTGTGGGTACGCCTCCCGCGCGGCGACGCCGACTCCTTCGCGCAGGTCGCCCTCCGGCACGGCGTGGCGGTGCCGCCTGGACGGTCGTTCGACCCCCGCGGCGGGCACGCCGACCACCTCCGGCTGCACTTCCTGCTGCCGGAGGAGGACCTGTCACGAGCGGTGCACACCCTGGCCGTGGCCTGGGACTCCTACCGCGGGGACGGCCGCGCGGTGTCCCGGCAGCCCCTGATCGTCTGACCGGCGGGCTCAGACGTCGGTGATGCGGAGGCCGGCGTGGGCCTTGTAGCGGCGGTTGATCGAGATGATGTTGGCGGTGAGCGCCTCGACCTGGTGGGCGTTGCGCAGCCGTCCGCCGTAGACGCCGCGCACCCCCGGCAGGACCTCGGCCAGCGCCCGCACCGTGTCGGTCGCCTCGCGGTCGTCGCCCAGCACGAGCACGTCGAGGTCGACCTTCTCGACCGCCGGGTCCATCAGCAGCACCGCGGACACGTGGTGGAACGCGGCCACGACGCGGCTGTCGGGCAGCACGGCCGCCGCCTGCTGGGCGGCGCTGCCCTCCTCGACCGGCAGCGCGTACGCCCCCTGCTTGTCGAACCCGAGCGGGTTCACGCAGTCGACCACGATCTTCCCTGCCAGCTCGGACCGCAGCGACTCCAGCAACGCCTTGTGCCCCTCGTACGGCACCGCCACGATCACGAGGTCGGCCGCGGCGGCGACGGCGGCGTTCTCGTCGCCCTCGGCGCCGGCACCGATCGACGCGGCCGCCTCGCGGGCGCGCTCCGCGCTGCGCGACCCGATGAGCACCTTGAGCCCGCCGAGCGCGAACCGCCGCGCCAGCCCCTTGCCCTGGTCACCCGTG
Organism: Nonomuraea maritima; assembly: GCF_900100395.1. Taxonomy (GTDB): domain Bacteria; phylum Actinomycetota; class Actinomycetes; order Streptosporangiales; family Streptosporangiaceae; genus Nonomuraea; species Nonomuraea maritima. The sequence continues at coordinate 78,380 of NZ_FNFB01000001.1, forward strand.
CCGCCGAGGATGCCGACGGTAAGCCCACTCACAGTTGTCATAGCCTCGATGATGCCAGCAGCGCCGAACCGTCCTGAGCGCCGCCCGAACACAGCGGCAGAACACCCGCAGATCCCGGCATCACCGGCGAAGCACGGCTTCGTCGGGCACCATGGTGTCCATGGACTCCGGATCGGTGGCCCTGCTGCGCGAACTCCTGGACGGCTCCGGCTGGCTCGAACGCACCCGTGAACTCGGCCTGGCGCTGCGCGCCACGCGGTCACCCGGCGGCCTGCTGGTGGTGGGCACGCCCGACGACGAGCCCTGGCACGTGACGGCGCACCTGAGCGACGAGGCCAGGTTCGCGGGGCTGCCGCAGCTCACGCCGACCCTCGTCCGCTGGAACCCGCCCCCGGACGCGCCCGCCCATCTGGGGGTCGGCGTCGAGCGGCTGGAGCGCGCCGCGCGCGGCGAGACCCTGTTCGTGCTGAGCGAGCAGCAGGCGCCGGTGCCGCTGCTCGAACGGGTCGACGACGCCCGCCGCACGGGGGCGACGATCCTCGCGATCGAAGGCGGCGACCCCGAGCTGGCCGGCCTCGCGCACGACGCCATCGCGGTGCCGCGCAGCGGGCCGGTGTCGTTCGACGGCGCCCAGCACCTGGTCAGCGCGGCGGCGGGCGAGGTCGAACAGCGGCGCGGCCTGCGCGAGCGGCTGGCCCGCCTGCTCGACAAGCTCAGCGGGCCACGAGTCACCGACTAGACCTGTGCCAGCCGTCCCCGCAGCGACGCCTCCAGCTCGGCGGTGGCCTCCTCGATCGCCCCGATGACGACGCCCAGCACCGGATCGGGCTCCCCCGACCGCGTACGGCTGGCCCTCGTCACCGCGTCGATCCGGCGCGCGCCGACGTCGCGCAGGTCGCTCACCCGCACCTCGCCCTCCGGGACGTCGAGCAGCGCGAGCGCGGGCACGATCGCCACCCCGTGCCCGGCCGCGACCAGCGCCAGCGTCGGCCCGAACTCGGTGATGACGTGGGTCTTGCGCGGCTCGAACCCGTGCAGCCCGGCGAGCCGGTCGAGCGCCTGGCCGCACGCCTGGTGGGGTTCTCCGGCGATCCACGGCGCCCGCACCAGCTCGTCGATGGTGGACGGCGGGTCGGTCCATCCGGGCGGCACCACGATGCGGTACTCGTCCACGTAGAGCAGCCGGGTGCTCAGCGACGGCTGCGACAGGACGGGCAGGCTCATGTCCTGCTCGGTGATCAGCAGGTCGACCGCGCCGAGCCGCAGCTCCTGCAGCGCCGGCTGCCCGTAGACCTCGTGGATGACCGGCTCGATCCGGGGATGGCGCTCCTTCAGTGCGCGCATGGCGGGGACGAGCACGTGCGTGATGACGGTGGGGAACGCGGCGATCCTGACGGGCCCGGCCAGCCGCTCGGTGAACCGGGTGAGCTCGCGCCTGGCCTCGGTGAGCTCCTCCTCGACCCGGTCGGCGTAGCCGGCGAGGACCCGCCCTGCCGGGGTGAGCGAGACGCTGCGCTGGGACCGGTCGATGAGCGCCAGCCCGACCTCGCGTTCGAGCTGGGCGAGCTGCTGGGAGACGGCCGAGGGGGTGAGGTGGAGCGCTTCGGCGGCCCGCATGACGCCGCCGCGGCGGGCGACCTCGCGCAGGACGCGCAACCGCCGGGGGTCAATCTCCATGGGGGTCAGCTTACGCAGCGTCGCCTGATTCGTCGGTTGCCCTTGACCATGGCGGCTCCGGACAATGCCCCCTATGGATTTCCTGCTCACCGTCGTCGGATGGGCCGGCGCGGCCCTGCTCCTCACCGGCTACGCCCTCGTCTCGTCCTCCCGCATGTCCGGCGACGGGGTCGCGTACCAGCTCATCAATTTCACCGGGTCGGTCAGCCTGATGGTCAACAGCGCCTACAGCTCCGCCTGGCCGTCGGTCGGGCTCAACCTGGTGTGGGCCGTCATCGGCATCGTGGCCCTGGCCAAGCTGGCCCGTCTGCGCACGCGGGGAGCCGCCACGTGATCATCGAACTGAGCCACCGCGTCACCGAGGGCATGACCACCTACCCCGGCATCCCAGGCCCCGTCATGGGCGTGCACCTGAGCAGGGAGGACTCACGCGACCTGTACGCCCCTGGCACGGAGTTCCACATCGGCGTCGTCACGCTGGCCGCCAACACCGGCACGTACGTGGACACGCCGTACCACCGCTACCCCGACGGCGCCGACCTGTCGCGGGTGCCGCTGGAGAAGCTGGCCGACCTGCCCGGCCTCGTCGTACGGGCTCGCGGCGGCGGGCGCGCGGTGGTGCTGGACCGGTCGCTCGACGTGCGGGGACGCGCCGTGCTGATCGACACCGGGTGGGACCGCCACTTCGGCACGGACGCCTACGCCGACGGCCACCCCTACCTCGCCCCCGAGTCGGCCGCCTGGCTCGCCGAGCAGGGTGCCGCGCTGGTGGGGATCGACTCGCTCAACGTCGACGACACCCCGCCGCGCGGCGAGCGGCCCGCGCACACGATCCTGCTGGGCGCGGGCATCCCCGTCGTGGAGCACCTGACCGGGCTGGAGGCGCTGCCCGGCGACGGGTTCCGGTTCCACGCGGCGCCCCCGATGATCGCCGGCATGGGGTCGTTCACCGTCAGGGCGTACGCCGTCGTACCCGGTTAGCTAGTCGTCGTCGTCGAGGTCGGCCTCGTCCCAGGCCTTGTTGCGGTCGGCGGCGCGCTGGAGCGCCCCGGCCGCCTCCTGTTCCGAGGCGTAGGGACCCAACCGGTCCTTGTTGGGGCAGCCCTTGTCGGGCTCCACCCGCATGTGCTTGAGACAGAACCACCACTGGCCATCGCTCACGCGGTCAATTCTGCCCCGTAGACTCATGTTTCATGACGACACTGCTCCAGCCAGGGCGAGTTTCGCCCATGCGGAAGGTCCCCGCCCACATCGAGCGGCCGGAGTACGTCGGCAAGAAGCGCCCCCGCACCGGCGAGTCCGACGTGAAGACCCCCGAGATCATCGAGCGCATGCGCGTGGCCGGCAGGATCGCCGCCCAGGCCCTCGACGAGGTCGAGAAGCACATCCGGCCGGGCGTCACCACCGACGAACTCGACAGGGTCGGCCACGAGTTCCTTCTCGACCACGGCGCCTACCCCAGCACGCTGGGCTACCGGGGCTACCCCAAGTCGCTGTGCACGTCGATCAACGAGGTCATCTGCCACGGCATCCCCGACGACACCGTGCTGCGCGACGGCGACATCGTCAACGTCGACATCACGGCCTACATCGGCGGCGTCCACGGCGACACCGACGCGACCTACCTCGTGGGCGAGGTCGACGAGGAGTCGCGGCTGCTGGTCGAGCGCACGCGTGAGGCGACGATGCGGGCCATCAGGGCCGTCGCCCCCGGCCGCCAGCTCAACGTCGTGGGCCGGGTCATCGAGGCGTACGCCAAGCGCTTCGGCTACGGCGTCGTCCGCGACTTCACCGGCCACGGCATCGGCACGACGTTCCACTCGGGCCTCATGGTGCCCCACTACGACGACCCGTCGCTGCAGGTCGAGCTGGTGCCCGGCATGACGTTCACCATCGAGCCCATGCTGACCCTGGGCACGATCGACTACGAGATCTGGCCCGACAAGTGGACCGCGGTCACGAAGGACCGCAAGCGCACCGCTCAGTTCGAGCACACCATCGTGGTCACCGAGACGGGCAGCGAGATCCTCACCCTCCCCTGACCGACGGCGTCCCACGCAGCTCGACGAACGCGCCCGGGTGCCGCGAGCGCTGGGCAGGCCGTCACCTCTGGCGGGGCACCACCCCGGTCACCGTCGTGCCCTGCCCGAGCACGCTGTTGACCGAGAGGGTGCCGCCGGCCTCGGCGAACGCGGCCCGCATCCGGGCGATGCCGGAGCCCTGCCCCGGCTCGAGGAAGCCGATGCCGTCGTCGCTGACGGTCATGCGCAGGCCCTGCCCGCCGACGGTGACGGCGATGGAGACGGTCTTCGCCCGGCTGTGCCGTTCGACGTTCGACAGGGTCTCGCGGAGCGCGGTCATCACGCCGCCGCGGACCCGGGACGGCACGTCAGCGGCGGGCAGCGCCCACGTCTCGACCGCGATGCCCGTACGGTGCGACCACTCGGCGAGGCAGCTCTCCAGCTCCTCGGCCAGGCTCTGCCCCCCGCGCATGCGTGTCTCTTCCGCCATTGGCATTCGCCTTCCTCGGCACCCCGAGCCCTGGCCGGCCCCACTCCGGCGCTCCCGATGCGGCGGTGCGTGTCTCCCCCAAGGCCGCGCACCTACCTGACAGGGATATGCCCGTGTCCCCTAAGGGCAAAGGCTACCTGCCGGGTCCAGGGACTTGTAGTGCGAAGCCACAAGCCCATGGCCGTACGGCTACTCGCCCCTGTCAGCCCGGTTCAGCCGGGCGAGGTAGTCGTTGTAGGAGTCGAGTTCGGGGTCTCCCGCGCCGCTGCGGTCGGCCTGGCGGTCGGCCCGCCGCGCCTGCCGGTCGTCGTCGCGGTACCACTGCGCGGCGATCGCGAGCAGCACGATCAGCGTCGGGATCTCGCCGAACCCCCACGCGATGGCGCCGCCGTCACTCTGGGTCTGCAGCAGCGTGTCGCCCCAGGTACGGCCGATCTGCTCGTACCAGCCCTGGGCGATGACCCCGCCCATCATCATCAGCGCGATGCCGAAGAACGCGTGGAACGGCATGGTGACGAAGAGCATGAGCAGCCGCCCCACGTACGGCAGGCGGCTCGGCCCCGGGTCGACGCCGACGATCACCCAGAAGAACAGGGATCCGCTGAGCAGGAAGTGCAGCGTCATCGCGATGTGGCCGAGGTGCTCGTTCATGGCCGACTCGAACAGCGGCGTGAAGTAGAGCGCGTACGTGGAGGCCACGAAGATGGCCGTCGCGACCCCCGGATGCGAGATGACCTTGGTGAACCTGCTGTGCAGGATCGTCACGACCCACTCGCGCGGCCCCCGGTCGCCTCTCTTGGCGGCCGGCTTGAGCGCCCGCAGCGCCAGCGTGACAGGACCGCCCAGGACGAGGAAGATCGGGACGATCATCGCCAGCGTCATGTGCTCGATCATGTGCATGTCGAACATGACCTTGGAGTAGCGCGCCAGCCCGCTCTGGGTGGCGAACACCAGCACGGCCACGCCCACGAACCAGGACACGGTGCGCCCGACCGGCCAGCGGTCGCCACGCCGCCACAGCCTGACCACGCCGAGCAGGTAGAGCACGCCCAGCAGGCCCGCCACCACGGCGAAGAACAGGTCGAACCACCACAGCGTGAACACGTTGCCGAGCGTCAGCGGCGGCGGGACGGGGAAGCCGAGCAGCTCGAAGGCCCGGTCGGCGGGCACGCTGAAGTCGGGCGGCGGCGTGCGCGACAGCGCCACGGCCACGCCGACGGTGGCGGCCATGAGCAGCAGCTCGCCGCCCGCCAGCCGGGCGAACGCCCGCGGCCTGCTCGCCTCGAGGTCGGGCAGGGTGCGCTGCCGGTGCCAGTAGCCGGCGTAGCCCAGCAGCACGAACAGCACGATCTTGACCACGGCGAGCACGCCGTACTCGGAGGTCCACAGGTCGGACACCGCGCCGAGGCGGGCCACCAGGCTGAACACGCCGGACAGGCCCACCGCGACGTAGCACCACAGCGCCATCCGGGAGAAACGGGCCGCGGCCACCTGGAGGTGCGGCTGCCGGCGTACGGCGTGGACGGCCAGCACGGCGAGCCCGCCCACCCACAGGGCGAGCCCGAGCAGGTGGAGGGCCACCGAGGAGGTGGCGAGGTCGTGGTTGGGCGAGGAGGAGGTGTGGCCGGTGAGCGGCGCGGGGAGCAGCGTCGCCATCGCGAACACCAGCAGCCCCGCCGCGGCCCCCGCGGTGATCGCGCCGCGCGAGAACAGCGCGATGGCCACCCCGAACAGCACGACGAGCGTCAGCGCGACGCCCTGCGTGGTCTGGGTGGCGTAGCTGGTCAGCATCGTGCGTTCGAGGATCTGCGGCACAGTGCGGCCGAAGCTGTCGGCGACGCTGAAGACGATCGCCAGGAACGCCGCTCCGGCCCAGGCCAGCGCGGACCACGAGGCGGCCCTGACGTAGGTGAGGGCGCTCTTGCCGAGCACGCCCTTGTCGTTGGGCAGCAGCAGGGCCGCCATGAGCAGCACGCCGACGGTGACCAGGCCGGCGGCGTCCATGAGGAGCTTGGACAGCGGCAGGCCCCACCTGACGACCACGCCCGCGTCGGGCAGGCCGGGGATGATCCGCGGGAACGCGCGGCCACCCGCGATCATGCCGATCGCCAGCGCGACGATCGCGGCCACCGCGCCGGCGACCCCGAGACGCACGGCGCGGCTCGCGGCGCCACTTCCTGTTGCGGTCTCGCTCTCAGCGGCACTCTCGGTGCGGCTCACGGCGCCTTCTTCCTGGAGCTCAGCAGGAACCCGATGCCGATGCCGACGAGCGCGCCGATGACGACGATCAGCCACACGGGGAAGGTGACGGGGTCGGCCGGCGTCTCCTCGGCCGCGAGCGCGGCATCCGGCGCGGACGGCGCGGCGCTCGCCGCCGAGCCGGCGCTCACGTCCCCGCTCGCCTCGGTGCTCGGCGAGGCGGCCGTCGCGGGTTCTGCGCTCGCGGTCGCGGCCGCGCTCGGCGACGGCGTCGGGGCGCCCTTCACCTCGAACGGGATCTCGCCCTCGATCGGGTGCCCGTCGGACGACACGACGCGGTAGGCGATCGTGTAGCGCCCGTCGGGCAGCGGCCCGTCGACGGCCTGCGTCACCACGGCGCCGTCGACCTCGGGCTCACCGGCCTTGTGCTCGACGTCGCCGGGGCCCCGCACGTTGACGAACGGCACGCGGACCTTGCTGCTGAACTCGAGCCTGACCTCGTCGATGGACTCGACCGTGGCGTTCCTGGCCGGCGAACTGCTCTTGAGACGGTCGTGCGCATGCGCGGGAGCGGCCGTGCCGAACACCAGCAAAGCGGCGAGAATCGCGGTGAGTGCCGCGAACGGGGAAGTCTTCATGGCACCCCCAAGGCTACCGACGCCACCGTCCGCTCCTCACCCCGCTACAGCCCGGCGCAGGCGAGCGCCCGCTGGTAGGCGTCGACGGCGCCGTCGTTGTCGCCGAGCTCCTCCAGCGTCTCGGCCGTGGCGTACCAGGTGGCGGCCGAACGGCGCGAGTCGGGCATCGGGGCGAGCCAGTCGCGGACGGCGGCCACATGGGAGGCGGCCTCCTCGGAGCGGCCGACGGCGCCGTAGACGCGGCCGAGGACGAGGTGGGCCTCGGCGCCCAGCACGTGGCCGAACTCGGGCACCAGCGCCATGCCGGCCTGGGCGTGCTCGGCCGCTTCGGCGTAGTCGCCCGTCATGTACTCGGCGCAGGCCAGCTCGACCCGGACGCGGGCGCGGTCGACCTGGGCGACCGAGGTCTGGTCGAGCTCCTCCAGCGAGGCGCGCAGCGCGTCGCGCACCGACTCCGCCTCCTGCGGACGGGCCCTGAGGCGCCGCTGGTGGAGCGAGACGCGGGCGCGGGCGATGTTGCGCGGCTCGCCGGTCTCTGCCTGCACCGCCATCGCCCGCTCGGCGAACGACAGCGCCTCCTGGTAGTGGCCGGTGGAGTGGGCGACGCCGGTGGCGTTCCAGTTGGCGGCCACGACGGCGCGCGGGGTGCCGAGCGCGTCGGCCGCGTTGAGCAGCTCGGCCGCGAACTGGCGGGCGCGCAGCAGGTCGCCGCGCAGGATGTAGGCCGACAGCAGGGTGGCGCCCAGCTCCACCAGGCGGTCGGTCCAGGGCAGGCGGACCCCGGCGCCGAGCGTCTGCTCGCCGATCTCGACCGCCTCGGTCAGCCGCTCGCTGTCGCGGTAGACGCGGCAGAGCACCATGGACACCTCGACCCGGCGGTCGGGCGACAATTCTTCTTCTCTCAGGCGCAGCAGAATGGAGATCGCCTGGTCAAGATCACCGCACGACTCATGGGCCAGTGCCAGGCCGAATTCCGTGTCTTGACGAAGCGTGGTCAATCCTGTCAGGTTGTTGTCCGCCAGCAACTCGGCAAAGCGGGTGCGGGCCTCATGAACCTCTCCGTTCTCGAGGGCCATGCGCGCGTAGCCGAGGGCGAGTTCGATGTCCTGCATCTGCTCGGCGGTCACCCCGTTGATCAGATAGGACAACGAGCAGTCGAGCTTTTGCGCCAGAAGTTCAAGAACGGCGGCCGTCGGGGTACGCTTGCCACTCTCGATCAACGAGACGTAACTGTCCGACAACTCGGGGTGTGCGAGCTGTGCCTGAGATAGGCCCCGTTGCCGCCGAACCGTCTTGATGCGGAGTCCGACCTGGTCAGATGTGGTCACAGTCGTCGCTCCCTGAGAAGATGTTGTCCGAGCAACCCACGAGGCGAGGGAGAACCCCCATGCGCATGCGTTTTGCCCTGTCCGCTCTGATCGCCGCCTTTGCTGTCGCGGTGACCGTCGGAGGCAATGCTACGGCGGCGAACGCCGCATCGGCACCGCAGATCTACAACACTCTGGACGAGATGTACTGCTGCTGAGGCATTTCCGGCAAGAGGGGGCCATGTCCAACTTTCTGACGGCGAACCGCACGTTGCCGTCAGACCTCTGACCTGAGACGAGCGACCGGCGCCGCATCGCCGCCGCTCGTCGCTCCCTCTTCGCCGGTCTCCCTCCCCCACTCCGGGGGGCGTCGTCCCTCACCCGGACGGCCCCATGGCTCGCAGAGCCAGGAAGAAATCCACCCGGTCGGCCATCGTGGACATGTCCCGGCCGGTCAGCTCCTCGATCCTGCGGACGCGGTAACGCACGGTGTTGACGTGCACGTGCAGCCGTTCGGCGCAGGCGTGCCACGAGCCGGCGCAGTCGAGGAAGACGCCCAGCGTGCGCACCAGGCCCGACTGGTGCCGGCGGTCGTAGTCGATCAGCGGCGACAGCAGCCGGGCCGCGAACGAGCTCCGTACGTCGCCCGGCACCGCCGCCAGCAGCAGCACGTACGTGTAGATCTCGTCGCTCGTCACCACGCCGCCCGACCGCGCCTCGGCCAGCCGCCGCGCGTGGCCCGCCTCCTCGACCCCGCCCCTGAGCGCGTCCGCGCCGGTCAGCGCCCCGCTCAGCCCCACGCACAGGTGGGTGTCGGGCAGCGCCGCCAGCACCCGCGCGCCCGCGCGCAGGTGCGCGGCCAGCTCGGCGGCGGTGCGCCCGCGCAGCGGCACGACGGCCACCGCGCCGTCGGCGCCGGCCGCCGAGACGACCTCGCGTCCCAGCAGTTCCTCGACCACCTGGCCGCCGAGCGTGGCGGGGCCGGGCCCCCTGGTCGCGCCCGGCCGCCGGGCCGCGGCGCTGACGACCGCGTACGGCTCCGCCGCGTCGATCCCGCACGTGCGCAGCCGGGCGTTCAGCTCGGCGGCACCGGCCTCGGCGAGCGCGGCCGAGACGAGCTGCTCGGTCAGGCGGCGCTCGACCCGGCGGCCCTCGTCCGTACGGCCGCGCGCGAGGACCACGCAGGCGGCCAGCTCGAAGCCGACGTCGGCGCGGTCCGTCAGGTCGCCGTCGCACACGAGGGCCCAGCCCGCGGCGCGGTGGCCGCGACCGACCGCGAAGATCGTGTGGTCGCCGACGCGGGCGGGCAGCCGCGGGGCCGTCAGGTACGCCTTCGCCAGCCGTACCGGATCGTCGGCCGCGCCCACGATCAGCTCGCCCGCGCTGGACAGCACCGCGCCCGTGACCCCCAGCTCGGAGGCGGTGAGCCGGAACAGCTCGGCGAGCCCGGCGCCCTCGGCCAGGGCGGTGACCAGCGTACGGTGGCGGGCGAGGGCGGCGCGCACGTCGCCCGCGAGGCGTGGCGCCACCCGTTCTGCGAGCGTGCGGAACGACACCTCCGTCGGCACCTCGATCAGCGGCAGCCCGGCGGCCCTGCAGGCGGACACCAGGTCGTCGGGCACGTGGCCGAGCCAGGCCTGGCCGGCACCGAGCGCCGCGACCCCCGCCGCGGCCAGCGCGGCCACGAAACGCGGTGAGTCGTCGGCGTCGTGCCGCCACAGCAGGCCGGTCAGCACCAGCTCGCCGCCGCCGAGATAGCGCCCCGGCTCGGGCAGGTCGGTGATGTGGACGCCGGTGAACTCGCGGTCGGGATCTCCGGTGAGCAGCGTGAGCCGCAGGCCGTCGATGGCGAGCAGGTCGGAGAGCCGCACTTGGAGGAATATACAAGCCGGGCCGGTCAACCGCTGACCTGGATTTCACGCCGGGCGCATAGGTCGGGCCGCGGCCGCGGTGCTCTACTCGGAGGATGACGGAGACGGTGCCGCCTCCGGCGGCGACAGGAACAGCGGCGGACCAGGGCGTCGGCGCCAGCGCCCGGCGGCCCGACGCCACGCTGAAGGTCACCGGCGAGTTCGCCTACGCCTCGGACCTGTGGCTCGACGGCATGGTGTGGGGCGTGACGCTGCGCAGCCCGCACCCGTCGGCGTGGATCCGCTCGATCGACGTGGGCCCGGCGCTGGCGATGCCCGGGGTGCTCGCCGTCCTGACGCACGAGGACGTGCCGGGCGACAAGCGCTACGGCCTCGACGTCAGGGACCAGCCGGTGCTCGCCGCCGGCGAGGTCCGCTACCAGGGCGAGCCGGTGGCGGTCGTGGCGGCCGACCATCCGGAGACGGCCAGGCGCGCGGCCGCCGCCGTCGTGGTCGGCTACGAGCCGCGCGAGGCGGTCACCGACCCCCGCCTGTCCCTGGACGTCGTCAGGCACCAGCCGATCCGCCGGGGCGACACGTTCGAGGCCGAGGTCGTCGTCACGGGCGAGTACGAGGTCGGCATGCAGGACCAGGCGCCCCTCGGCACCGAGTCGGGCCTCGCCGTGCCGGCCGAGGACGGCGGTGTCGACCTGTACGTCGCCACCCAGTGGCTGCACGTCGACCGCGACCAGATCGCCCCCTGCCTGGGCCTGCCGCCCGAGAAGATCCGTCTGACGCTGGCGGGCGTGGGCGGCGCGTTCGGCGCCCGCGAGGACCTGTCGATGCAGATCCACGCCTGCATGCTGGCCCTGCGCCTGAACCGCCCGGTCAAGATGGTCTACGGCCGCGAGGAGTCGTTCTTCGGCCACGTGCACCGGCATCCGGCCCGCATGCGTTACGAGCACGGCGCCACGCGCGACGGCCGGATCGTCTACGTCAAGGCGGAGCTGCTGCTGGACGGAGGCGCGTACTGCTCCACCAGCCCGGCCGTGGTCGGCAACGCCGCCTCGCTCGGCGTGGGCCCTTACGAGGTGCCGAACGTGCGTCTCGACGCCACGGGCGTCTACACCAACAACCCACCGTGCGGGGCGATGCGCGGCTTCGGCGCGGTGCAGGCGTGCTACGCGTACGAGTCGCAGATGGACCGCCTGGCCGAGGCGTGCGATCTGTCACCGGTCGAGATCCGGCTGCGCAACGCCGTCACGCAGGGCTCGCGCCTGTCGACCGGGCAGGTGATCGACTCCCCTGCGCCGCTCGCCGAGATGCTGCGGCAGCTCGACGCCATGCCGCTGCCGCAGCCGCCCCCCGCCGCCGCGGCGCCTGACCTGCGGCTGCTGCCGGGCGGCGTCTCCCAGACCACCCGGGGCGAGTCCGTACGCCGGGGCGTCGGCTACGGCGTGGGCATCAAGAACATCTGCTTCTCCGAGGGCTTCGACGACTACTCGACGGCCAGGGTGCGTGCCGAACTCGTCGGCGGTGAGCCGCGCGTCACCGTGCACACCGCGGCGGCCGAGGTGGGTCAGGGGCTCGTGACCGTGCAGGCCCAGATCGCCCGTACCGAGCTGGGCATCGAGGACGTCGTCGTGGCGGCGGCCGACACCTCGGTCGGCTCGGCGGGCTCCTCGTCGGCCTCGCGGCAGTCGTACGTGACGGGCGGGGCGGTCAAGGCGGCTTGCGAGGCGGTGCGCGACCGGTTCAAGGGGCTGTCGCCGCGCGAGGCGCTCGCCGCGTTCGGGCCGATCGAGGAGACGCGCGAGTACCGGCACCGGCCGACGTACCCGCTGGACCCGCGCTCCGGGCAGGGCGACTCGCACACCCAGCTCGCGCTGTGCGTGCACCGGGCCGTCGTGGACGTGGACGTGGAGCTCGGCCTGGTGAAGGTGGTCGAGCTGGCGGCCGTGCAGGACGTGGGGCGGATACTCAACCCGCAGGCGCTGGAGGGCCAGATCCACGGCGGCAGCGCGCAGGGGCTCGGGCTGGCGCTGATGGAGGAGATCCAGGTCCGCGACGGCCGGGTGCTGAACCCGTCGTTCACCGACTACCTCATCCCCACCATCCTCGACATGCCGCCCATGCAGCTCAAGATCCTGGAGTTTCCTGACCCGTCGGCGCCGTACGGGCTGCGCGGCGCGGGCGAGCCGCCGACGCTGTCGGCCACCCCCGCCATCGCCGCCGCGGTGCGCGCGGCGACAGGGCTACGGTTGACGCGCGTTCCGATCAGGCCGGAAGATATCGCCTTGTCCGATGACGGCTCTCCAGAGGGGGCACCCGATGTCCAGCGCGCATGAAGCGGCCGAGGCGGAGTTCAAGCGCTTCGACGCCGACGGAGACGGCCTGCTGACCGCCGACGAGATCAGGGCGGCCAACGACGCGCTGGGCGGACAGGGCGCGGCGGAGAGCGAGATCGAGGCGTTCATCGCGGCGGCCGACAGCGACGGCGACGGCATGATCGAGCTGGCCGAGTTCGTCGCGCTCGTCGGCCACGGGCGTCACGAGAAGGCGTGATCTCGGCCCCCACCCGGCGGGAGCCGGCGCCCCGCCGTTAGGCTCTTCAGCGAGCCAGGCACTGGGGTGGCGCTCGCGGCTGCCTTCTGACCCCACCGGCCACACCCCCACTGTTCCACGAGGGGGGTTTGAGTCGGTGCTCGACAGGTTCTTCGAGCTGACCGCGCGCGGCACCACTGTCGGCCGCGAGGTGCGCGGCGGCGTGACCACGTTCATGGCGATGGCGTACATCGTCCTGCTCAACCCGCTCATCCTCGCGGGCGCCACGGACGTCACCGGCGCGCGGCTGTCGATCGCCCAGCTGACCACGTCCACGGCGCTGGCCGCGGCCGTCTCGACAGTGCTCATGGCCGTCGTCGGCAACGCTCCGTTCGGGCTGGCCGCCGGGCTCGGCCTCAACGCCGTCGTGGCCTACCAGGCCGCGCCGTTCATGACCTGGGCCGAGGCCATGGGGCTGGTGGTGCTGGAAGGCATCGTGATCATCGTGCTGGCGGTCACCGGGCTGCGCACGCTCATCATGAACGCCATCCCGCTGGCGCTCAAACACGCGATCAGCGTGGGCATCGGGCTGTTCATCGCGCTGATCGGGCTCGTGGACGCGGGCTTCGTCAGCCGCGGCAGCGGCACGCCCGTCCAGCTCGGCGCGACCGGCCACCTCACGGGCTGGCCGGTCGCGATGTTCTGCTTCGGCCTGCTCCTCATGATCGCCCTGTACGTCCGCCGGACGCCGGGCGCGATCCTCATCAGCATCGTGGTCACCGCCGCCCTGTGCGTGCTGGTGAACGCGGTGGCCAAGGTCCCGGCCGGCTCGTGGGGGGTGGTGACGCCCCGCGTGCCGGAAAGGCTCGTCGCCGCGCCCGACTTCGGGCTGCTGGGCGCGTTCGACCTGTTCGGCGGCTTCGCGCGGGCGGGGGTGCTCACCGCCACCGTGGTGCTGTTCACGCTGGTGCTGTCGGGCCTGTTCGACGCGATGGGCACGATCATCGGGGTCAGTGACGAGGCCGGTCTCGTGGACCGGCAGGGACAGGTGCCCCGGCTGGGCCGGATCCTCACCGTGGACGGCGTCGCCGGCGTGATCGGCGGCGTGTCCAGCTCATCGGCCAACACGATCTTCGTCGAGTCGGCCACCGGCGTGGGCGAGGGCGCCCGCACCGGGCTCGCGAGCGTCGTGACCGGCGCGTTGCTGGCGCTGACGCTGCTGTTCACCCCGCTGGCGGAGGTCGTGCCCGCCGCCGCGGCGGCCCCCGCGCTGGTGCTCGTGGGGGCGCTCATGATGACGCAGAGCAGGAACGTCCCCTGGCACGACCTCGACGTCGCGGTGCCGGCGTTCGTGACGATCGCGCTGATGCCGTTCACGTACTCGATCACCAACGGCGTGGGGGCGGGCGTGATCGTCTACACGCTCGTCAAAGCGGCCAGGGGGCGGTACTCGGAGGTCCCGTGGTTGCTGTGGCTGGTCTCGCTGCTGTTCCTCTGCTACTTCGGCATCGAGGTGCTGGAGGGGGTGTTCGGCTAGCGGATGTCGGCGCTGTTGCAGGCCACGCCGTTGTTGTCGAGGTCGGGGTACCACGCGTACTCGACGTGGACGCCCTTGGTGTAGGGGCCGTCGCCGGCGGCCACGGCCTCCTTGCAGGAGGGGTAGCGCCTGTCGGGGACGCGGCCGGAGCCGGTCGCCCCTGTCCCCCCGGCGGTCGTCCCACCGGTCCCGATTCCGGTGCCGGTATTGGAGCCGGTCCCCGTATTGGTGCCCGTTCCCGGGTTGGTACCGGTTCCGTGGTTGGTGCCCGTTCCGGGGTTGGTACCGGTCCCCGTATTGGTGCCGGTTCCCCCGTTGGTGCCGGTTCCCCCGTTGGTGCCGGTTCCTCCGTTCGTACCGGTTCCCGGGTTGGTGCCCGTTCCCGTATTGGCACCGGTTCCCGGGTTGGTGCCCGTTCCGGAGTTGGTGCCGGTCCCCGTGTTGGCGCCTGTGTCGGGGGTGCTGGTGGAGGGGGTGCTGGTGTCGCCGAGGAGGCGGGCGGCGAGGGCGGTGGCCTCGTCCTCGGTGAAGCCCGCGACGCTCAGGCTGTCGCCGTCCATCCCCTGGGTGACGACGGGCGCGACGAGGACGGTCTTCGGCTGCGCGGGGTCCTCGGGGGCGAGCACGACCGCGACCTGGCGCTGCTCGGGCGCGAGCTCGTCGATGAGCTCCACGAGGCGCTCCTTGAACCCGGGCGCGATCGCGATGCGCACGGAGTAGGTGCCGTCCTTCTCCCGTACGGATTCGACCCGCTGCACCGCGGCGACCGTGACGCCGTCCTCCAGGAGGTAGCAGGTGCGCTGCTCCTCGTCGAGGACGGCGGGCTCACCGGGGCAGGGCGCGGGCTTGGTGTCACGCACCGGCGCGAAGTGGATGGGCACCGCCAGCCGCTGCGGCGGCGTGCCGCCGAACAGCGGCGCGTCGGGGTTCCTCGTCATGAGCACCGCGACCGTGCCCGCCACACCGGCCACGATCACGACGAGGACGAGCGAGACGATCAGCACGATGGTGGTGAGTCTGCTGGCCTTCGGCTCTCCCGGGTCCGCGGTCGTCCGCGGCTCTTCGGGCATGTCCATCGATGACGATCCCATCTCGACGTTCGGGCTGCCGGTGAGCCTATCGAGGAGTGGTCATCCCGGGGTAATCAACCGGGCATTCCTCTCGCTTCACCAGAAAACTGGGGATTGCGCAGGAAGGATCTCATGCCTGCTGGGAACTGGTGACGTCATGAAGGTCGGTGTGCCACGAGAGGTCAAGAACAGCGAGTACCGCGTTGCGCTGACGCCCGCGAGCGTCCACGAACTGGTACGCCACGGCCACCGCGTCCTCGTCGAGCGCGACGCGGGCACCGGCTCCGCCATCCCCGACGAGTTCTTCACCGCCGCGGGCGCCGTCGTGGTGCCCGACGCCGACGAGCTCTGGGGCACGTCCGACCTGGTGATGAAGGTCAAGGAGCCGATGCCGGAGGAGTACCACCGGCTGCGCCCTGGGCTGGTGCTGTTCACCTACCTGCACCTGGCCGCGTCCGCGAGCTGCACGCGGGCGCTGCTCGAGTCCGGCTGCACCGCGGTCGCCTACGAGACCGTGCAGACCGCCGACGGCGCACTGCCGCTGCTCGCGCCCATGTCGGAGGTGGCCGGACGGCTCGCGCCGCAGGTGGGCGCGTACCACCTGATGAGCTCGGGCGGCGGCAGGGGTGTGCTCGTGGGCGGGGTGTCCGGCGTGCGCGCGGCCGAGGTCGTGGTGATCGGCGCCGGGGTCTCCGGCATGAACGCCGCCGCCATCGCCCTCGGCATGCAGGCCGAGGTGCTGCTGCTCGACAGGAACATCGACAAGCTGCGCCAGGCCGACCTGATCTACCAGGGCCACTGCCAGACGGTGGCGTCCAACACGCTGGAGATCGAGCGCGCGGTGCTCGACGCCGACCTGGTCATCGGCGCGGTGCTGGTGCCGGGCGCGCGGGCGCCGAAGCTGATCAGCAACGACCTGGTCAGCCGGATGAAGCCGGGTTCGGTGCTGGTCGACATCTCGATCGACCAGGGCGGCTGCTTCGAGGACTCACGGCCCACGACGCACGAGGAGCCGACGTTCCGGGTGCACGACTCGGTCTTCTACTGCGTGGCCAACATGCCAGGGGCCGTGCCGCACACCTCGACGTACGCCCTGACGAACGTGACGCTGCCGTACGCGCTGGCCATGGCCGAGCTGGGGTGGCGGGAGGCGATGCGCGCGGACCCGGCGCTGGCGCTCGGGCTCAACACCCACCGCGGCCGGGTGGTCAGCCCGCCGGTCGCCGCGGCGCACGGCCTGGAGTGGACGCCTCTGGAGGACGTGCTGCGCTGAACAGGAAAGGGGCCCGGCGACGCGCGCCGGACCCCCTGCCACTGCTACTTCTGGGTGGGCGAAGGAGCGAGAGTCTCCATCGGGACCGGCTGGTCGCCCGTGGGCTCGGGCGGCAGCGGCGCCTCGTCGGCGGTGGTCCTGATCGCGTCGGGGCCGCCGCAGACGGCGCCCGGCTCAGGCGTGTCGGCGCCGTTCTGGTAGCGCTTGATGAACGCCGCCAGCTTCGGGTCTCCCGGGTCGGTCAGGCGCAGCTGGTGGCCCCACGACGACACCATGACGGGCGACGGCAGGTTGGGGAACGGGCTCATCAGCATGTACCCGCTGTCGCCGGTGGACCCGGCGACCTCCTTCAACTGGTCGACCTGGGCCTTGGGCAGGTCGGGCCGGTAGGTGATCCACACCGCGCCGTGCTCCAGCGAGTGGACGGCGTGCTCGTTGTGAATCGGCTTCTCATAGATGTCGCACTGCTGCCAGTAGTTGTTGTGCTCGCCACCCATCGGCGGCGTCTCCTTGTAGGAGACGGTGTTCCAGACGTGCTGGCCGGCGTCGTACTTCACGCTGACCACGGCGTCGAGGTTGGTCTCTTCGGCCTGCTTGACCAGGTAGAAGCCGACCAGACCGACGAGCAGCACGACGACGAACCCTCCGGAACCCCACATGAGCAGCGCGGCTCGGCGTTCCTTGCGCTTCTGTTCGGCCCGCATCTTCTGCAGGGTCTCGCGCCTCGCCTGCGCCTTCTCCTTCGTCATCGTCCCTCCATCGGCGTACCAATTCCGGGTCACCCTATGCCCTCATGGCCTATGTGGAGAATAAGAGCCGCTTAAGTGGGGTAGTCCGAGCTGTCCGCCGGATGGGTACCCTGGTGGGGCCATGGAAAAAGCTGTGCGGAATCCCGTCCTGGTCGCCTGCGGCGTGCTGGTGCTCGCCGTGGCCGCTGCCCTGCTGTTCGGCAGGGGCGGCACGCCCGACGACGCCTCACCGGAGGCGGGGTTCGCGCGCGACATGGCGGCTCACCACGCCCAGGCGGTCGACATGTCCTTCATCATCAGGGACAAGGACCCCACCCCTGAGATCAGGAATCTCGCGTACGACATCATCACCACCCAGTCCAGCCAGCGCGGCATGTTCCTCGGCTGGCTGCAGTCGTGGGGGCTCAGCCAGGTGAGCGACCAGCGCCCGATGGACTGGATGAGGGTTCACGGGCACGGCGTCGGCGCGATGGCGATGGGCCCTGACGGCGCGATGCCCGGCATGGCCACGTCGCAGGAGATGACGAAGCTCAAGGAGGCGACGGGCAAGCAGGCCGAGGTTCTGTTCCTGCAGCTCATGATCCGTCACCACGAGGGTGGCGTCGAGATGGCGCAGAGCCTGCTCAAGTCGTCCACCCGTCCCGAGGTGGTCAGCATGGCCCAGAAGATCATCACCGGGCAGACCAGCGAGATCAAGCTCATGACCGAGCTGCTCCACCGGCGCGGGGCGCAGCCACTTCCGTCCATCCTGCCCCGGTAGTAGCCCGTGCGCGCCGACGCGGTCGTTGTGGGCTCGGGTCCGAACGGGCTGGTCGCGGCGCTCGCGCTGGCCCGCGCCGGGCGCAAGGTGCTGCTGCTGGAGGCCGCCGAGCGGTTCGGCGGCGCGCTGGCGTCGGCGGAGCTGACGCTGCCCGGCCGCGTGCACGACCTCGGCGCGACCGTCCTCGCGATGGCTCTCGCCTCCCCCGCCTTCCGCGAGCTGCGGCTGCCGGGCGTCGAGTTCGCCCATCCGCCGGTGGCCGCGGCCCATCCCCTTGACGACCGTCCCGCCGTGCTGGTGCACCGCGACCTGAGCCGTACCGCAGAGGGGCTCGGGGGTGACGCGGGCGCGTGGCTGGCGACCGTCGGCGCGGCGGCGCGGGTGGGGCTGCCGCTGATGGAGTTCCTGCTCAAGCCGCTCGGTCCGTGGCCGCTGTGGCCGCCGCCGCGGCCGGTCACGCTCGCGCGGGCCGCCCGGTTCGGGCTCGCCGCCGCGCTGCCCGCGACGACGCTCGCCCGCAGCGCGTTCCGCACCGTGGAGGGGCGCGCGGTGGTCGCGGGCATGGCCGCGCATTCGATGCTCGACCTGCGTTCCCCCATCTCGGCGGGGTACGGGCTGGTGCTCGCCGCGCTGGCCCACGTCGTCGGCTGGCCGCTGGTGCGGGGCGGCTCGCAGCGGCTGGCCGACGCGATGGTCGCCGAGCTCAGGTCGCTCGGCGGAGAGGCGGTGAGCGGCCACCGCGTACGCCGCCTCGAGGAACTCGACGCGCCCACGGTGGTGCTGGACGTGACGCCCAGGCAGTTCGCGGCGATGGCCGACCTGCCGCCCGCATACCGGCGCAGACTGCTGCGCTACCGCTACGGGCCCGGCGTCTTCAAGCTCGACTGGGCGCTCGACGGGCCGGTGCCGTGGCGCGATCCGGCCGTGGCCGGCGCGGGCACCGTGCACCTGGGCGGCACGCTGGAGGAGATCGCGCTCAGCGAGGCGGAGGCCGCGGCCGGGCGGCACTCCCCCCGGCCGTACGTGCTGGTCGTGCAGCCGTACGCGGCCGACCCGACGCGGGGCGGGCACACGCTGTGGGCCTACTGCCACGTCCCGAACGGCTCGCGCCTCGACATGACCGGCGTCATCGAGGCGCAGCTCGAACGGTACGCGCCGGGGTTCCGCGAGCGGGTGCTCGCCCGCCACGCGATGGGTCCGGCCGCGCTGGAAGCGGTCAACCCCAACCTGGTGGGCGGCGACATCGGCGGCGGGCTCGCGAGCCTCGGCCAGTTCGTCCGCCGCCCGGTCTGGTCTCCCGCGCCGTGGCGCACGCCGCTGCCCGGGGTGTTCCTGTGCTCGGCGTCCACGCCGCCCGGCGCGGGTGTGCACGGCATGGGCGGCTGGCAGGCCGCCCGTCTCGCCCTGCGCTGACTCAGCCGGTCGCCATCTCCTCGGCCAGCGCGGCGGCGAACGCCTCCACGTCCTCCTCCGTCGTGTCGAAGGCGCACATCCACCGCACCTCCCCCGTGGCCTCGTTCCAGGTGTAGAAGCGGAAGCGCTTGCGCAGCCGGTCGGCGACGTCCTTCGGCAGGACGGCGAAGACGGCGTTGGCCTCCACCGCCCGCGACACCTCCACCCCGGGGATGCCGCGCACGGCCTCGGCCAGGCGGCGGCCCATGGCGTTGGCCCGGCGCGCGTTGCGCAGCCACAGGTCGCCCGACAGCAGCGCCTCGAACTGCACCGACACGAACCGCATCTTGGACGACAGCTGCATGTACGTCTTGCGGATGTAGTCGACGCCCGCGGCCGCGGCCGGGTCGAGCACCACGACCGCCTCCCCGTACAGCAGGCCGATCTTGGTGCCGCCGAAGGAGAGCACGTCCACGCCGGCGTCGGTGGTCAGCGCGCGCAGCGGCACGTCCAGGGCGGCGGCGGCGTTGGTGAGGCGGGAGCCGTCGAGGTGGACGCGCAGGCCGAGGTCGTGGGCGTGCGCGCAGATCGCGGCGATCTCGTCGGGCGAGTACACGGTGCCGAGCTCGGTGGTGTTGGAGATGGACACCACCTTGGGCTGGGCGCGGTGCACGTCGCCGAAGCCCCACGCCTGCCGGTCGATCAGCTCGGGCGTGAGCTTGCCGTCGGGCGTGGGCACCGTCAGCAGCTTGATGCCGCCCGCCACCTCGGGCGCGCCGCCCTCGTCGGTGTTGATGTGGGCGCTCTCGGCGCAGATGACGGCCTCCCACGGCGCGGTCATCGAGCGCAGGGAGACGACGTTCGCCGCGGTGCCGTTGAACACCGGCCAGGCCTGCGCCTGCTCGCCGAAGTGCTGCTTGAAGACGTCCTGCAGGGCCTCGGTGTAGACGTCGTCGCCGTACGACACCTGGTGGCCGCCGTTCGCGGCGACGATGGCCTGCAGGATCTCGGGATGGGCCCCGGCGTAGTTGTCGCTGGCGAACGCCTTGAGCCGGGGGTCGTGCCGGGAATTCACGTGGTGAGGTCCAATCGGATGCCGTTGACCTCGGCTGCGGGGCGGTCGTAGAGGCCGCCGATCGCCGAGGCCAGGTCGTTGACGTCGGTGAAGCCGGAGAAGGCGGCGTTCGGCCGCGCGGCGCGCATGGCGTCGTTCACCAGGGCCTTGACGACGAGGATCGTCGCCGCGCTGTTCGTGCCCTTCAGCGCGTCGGCCAGCGCGAGGGTCCAGGCCTCGGAGGCCGCCTTGGCCGCCGCGTAGACGGCTCCGCCGGCGGTCGGGTGCTCGACCGCCTTGCCGGAGACGATCACGAAGCGGCCGTCGGAGCTGCGCCGCAGCAGCGGCTCGAACGCCAGCGAGACGTGCTGGAGGGTGCGGATCAGCAGGTCGTGCAGGGTGTCCCAGTCGTCGAGGCTGGTCTCGGCGAACGACGGCGAGCCGCGCCAGCCGCCGACCAGGTGCACCACCCCGTCGATGACGCCGTGCTCGCGTTCGACGCGTGCCGCCAGCTCCTGGACGGCGGCGCGGTCGAGCAGGTCGACGTCGTCCCTGCCGACGCCGATGACGGTGTGGCCATCTTTCTCGAAATATCTCGAAACAGCCTTACCTGTCGGGCCTCGTGCCCCGGTTACCAGAATGATCATGCTCGTAGTCCTTTAGTCGATTCGACCACGTCGGTCAGCTTACGACGCAGGGCCTCGTAGAACATGCTGAGCGGGAACTCGTCCGGCAGGACCGCGTCCACCTTGGCCTTCTGCTCCTCCGGCAGCGCCTCGACGCCCTTGGCCCAGGTGGAGGCAGGGTGCGGGGCCACGTACGCGCTCACCAGCTGGTACGCCGCCAGCCAGTGGGCCAGCTTCGGCCGGTCGATGCTGTCGCGGTAGAGCTTCTCCACCTCGCCGCGCAGGTCGGCCACCCCGTCGGCGACCCGGTCCCAGTCGATCGACAGCCGGTTGTCGGTCCACCGGACGATGTCGTTGCGGTGCAGGTAGGCGAAGAGCAGCTGGCCGCCGAGCCCGTCGTAGTTCCGCACCCGCGCGCCCGTGATCGGGAACCGGAACAACCGGTCGAACAGGATCGCCAGCTGCACGTACCTCGCGTGCGGCACCCCCTGCTTCTCCAGCTTCACGGCCTCGCCGAAGGCGGTCAGGTCGCAGCGCAGCTCCTCCAGCGCGTACAGCCAGAAGGGCATCCGCTGCTTGATCATGAACGGGTCGAACGGCAGGTCGCCGTGGCTGTGCGTACGGTCGTGCACCAGGTCCCACAGCACGAAGGTGTCCTGGGCGAGCTGCTGCGACTGCAGCAGCCGGTCGGCGTCCGGCGGCAGGTCCAGCTTCAGCGTCTCGGTCGCGGCTCGCGACACCCTCCGGAACCGGCCCGCCTCGCGGTCGGCGAAGATCCCGCCCCAGGTGAAGCGCTCCGGCGCGTGCCGCACGGCCACCGTCTCTGGGAAGAGCACGGCCGAGTGGGTGTCGTAGCCGGAGGTGAAGTCGACGAACGCGATCGGCACGAACATGGGGTTGTCGTAGCCGCCGGCCTCCAGCCGGGCCAGCCACTCGGGCCAGATCGTCCGGATCCAGACGGCCTCCAGGTTGCGGTTGGGGTTGCCGTTCTGGGTGTACATCGGGAAGACCACGAGGTGCTCCAGCCCGTCCACGCGCTGGGTGTCGGGGTGGAAGAGCTCCAGCGAGCGCAGGAAGTCGGGCACGCCGAGGTCCTGGGCGGCCCAGTCGGCGAGGTCGTCGCGCACGGCCGTAAGGTAGGCCTCGTCGTGCGGGAAGTACGGCGCGAGCTCGGCCACGCACGCGCCGACCCGGGCCAGCAGTTCCCTGCCTCGCTCCTTCTCCTCCGGCACCGAGCCGTCCTTGACCTGCAGCGGCCGGAACTCCTCCACGGCCGCCCTCAGCCGCGCGAACACCTCCGCCTTGCCGCTGTGCTCCTCGGTGGGCGCCACCGGCTCGGCGCCGGCGTCGGGCACCCTGGCGGCCCAGGTGACCACGTTGCCCCAGAGCCTGCGGTGGTCGTAGTCGTCCAGCGAGTCGTCGCCGAACAGGTCGGAGTCGGCGAAGACCACCACGCGGCCCTTGCCGTACGGGAGCGTCACGGCCAGCGGCGCGCCCGCAGGGGCGGCGGACGGCGAGGACGCGAACAGCACGCGCGCGGCGGGCGCGGAGACGGTGAGGGTGCCCGCGCGGTAGAAGCACGCCGTCCCGGCCCCGGCCAGCAGCCCTGACTCGGTGGCGGGCGTCGCGAGGACCCAGGTGGCCACGTCTCGGTGGGCGTTCTTCGGGTCGCGCACGGTGTCGTGCTCGACCCGGACGCCGAACCGGGCGAGCAGCTCGTTGAGGTTGTTGCCGTACTTGTCCTGCTCTTCCTCGGCCAGGACGACCAGACCGCCGCCGGAGGCGACGAACTGCTCGATCGCGTCCTGCTCGGCGGCGGACAGGAGCGGGCTGCCCTGGCCGACCGTGCGCTCCCACCGGTGGTCCGACGGGTGCGCGATCACGAGCACGTCCTGGTCCGCGAGCGTGGCGGCGTCGAGCGTCCCCTCGGTGCGGGCCGTGACCGTGTGCCCGAGGTGGCGCAGCACCTCTGCCGCGCGGGCGTAGCTGGAGTCGTCGGGATGTGCGGGGTTGACGGCCTCGGCGACGTCACGCCGGATGGTCCAGGACTCGCTGTGGGCCTCGTCGAACAGCACTCGCGGGAACGCTTGCATGAAATTTCTCCCGTATATGCGTCTTTACGCCGAAAAATATACACACGTCCTAGGTAAAGTCCTGCATGCCTTCCGCATGCCGAGACAGCCCAGCGGGCTCGGGGACGTGCGACGACGCGGCCGCGTGCCGGGGACGGCGGCCGGAAACCCCGGCGGGACAGGCGGTGCGGGTCAGTTCACGCGGACGCTCTGGCGGATGCGGGTCTGGGTGGCGTCGTCGCAGTTCGTCCTGGCGCAGAAGTACAGGACGAGCATCGTCTTCGGCTCGCGCTCGATCACGTAGCTGACGAAACCGAGGCGGGTGCCGGTGTCGGGATCGTGCAGAGCGCCGTTGAAGCGGGTCGCCGGGCTGTCGCCCGCCTGGTCGGGCACGGGATTGCCGACGTCGACCCGGCCCGGCAGCAGGGCCTCCATCTTGGCCTTCATCAGCTCGGACGTGCCGTTCGCGTCGAGGGTGTCGGCGACCTGCACGTACACGCCGGACGCCGCATCGGGGTCGTCGGCGACGATCGCGGAGATCTGGCTCCAGTCGGCGCCTGGACCGGCCACGAACAGCTCCTCGAACACCGGCGCCTGCGGCGAGACCACGGCGAAGAGGTCCTGATGGGTACGGACGACCCAGTCGCCCGGGTACTCGAAGGAGACCGGCGCGGCCGCGCTCGTCCTGTAGCGCAGCCACGTCTCGCCGCGGTGGTTCACCACGATGAACGCCACCAGCGCGAGCGCCGCGACGGCCGCCACCAGCGTGGCCGCCACGATCGGCAGCCTGCCGGGCCGCCTGCGGGCCGCCGAGTGCCGCGCGGGCCGCGTCACGGGCACCCTGCGCGTCCCCTTCGACCGCCCGGCCGCCGCCCCACGCTCGACCTGGGCGTCCTGGGGAACAGGGGCGGGCCGGACGGGGTAGGGCTGCTCGGGCCGCGGGGTCGGCGGCTGCCCGCCCACCAGCTCGTACGGCTGCGCGTGCGACCGCGCGTGCGACGGCCCGCTGATCGCGTCGCGCAGCGCGGTCACGAACTCGGTGCACGTGGCGTAACGCTGGTCGGGAGACTTGGCCAGCGCCCGCATCACCACGTCGTCCACCCGGGGCGGCAGTTCGGGCCTCAGCTGCGACAGCAGCGGGGGCTGCTCGGCCAGATGGGCCCACAGCAGCGCGATGTCGTTCTCGCGCGCGAACGGCAGCTGCCCCGTCAGCGCCTCGTAGACGACGCACCCCAGCGCGTACTGGTCGCAGCGGCCGTCGATGTGCTCCTTGTTGATCTGCTCGGGCGACATGTAGCGGGGCGTGCCGATGAAGTGGTCGGTCTGCGTCAGCCCCGAGATGGACGAGCGGTGCTTGGTGATGCCGAAGTCGGTCAGGTAGACGTGGTCGCCGGCCAGCAGGATGTTGGCGGGCTTGACGTCGCGGTGGATCAGGTCGTGAGCGTGGGCGACGTCGAGGGCGGCGGCCACCTGGGCGAAGATCTGGTTGGCCTGGCCGAGCGGCAGCGGGCCGCGGTCGTGGATGAGCCGGCGCATGTCGAGGCCGTCGACGTAGCGCATCGCGATGTACAGCACGCCGTCGTCGTCGGCGTTGGCCTCGTAGATCGGGATGATGTTGGGGTGCTCGATGCTGGCGACCGTCCTGGACTCCAGGATGAACCGCTGTCTGAAGCGGTCGTCGACGCTGAGCACCGGGTTGAGGATCTTCAGCGCCACGCGGCGGCTGAGCCGGGGGTCGAGCGCCAGGTACACGACGGCCATGCCGCCCTTGCCCACGATGTTCTCGATGAAGTACCCGGCCACCTCCTGGCCGATGAGCGATCTTTCGTTCACGGGCATCACGTCTCGCTCGGGTGACCGCAGTAGCCGCAGAAGCGATGCGCCGGCCCGAGCCGCATGCCGCACGACGTGCAGTACTTGATCACCGGGTCGGGCGCGGTCAGCACCTGCTGCTGAGGTACCGCGGGGAACGATGGGGACCTGCGCACGACCACGGTCTGGCCGGCGCCGTCGTCGTAGGCCGGACTGCCCGCCAGTGGCTGTGGCGCGTCCTCCTCCTCCACCTCGTCAGCGGCGCGGCGGCGCCACAGCAGGTACGCCCCGCCCCCTGCGGCCAGGAACAGGACCCCGGCCGCGATCAGGTACGGCCACAGCGGCGTCGAGGCTTCCGGCGTGACCGCCGTCTTGCGGGTGCCCTGGTCCTCGGGGCCGCCCCGCTTGGCCAGCGACGTCTTGAGCAGCTCCGCCGCGACCACGTTGCCGGGATAGAGCTCCAGCACGCGCTGGAAGCCCGGCGCCGCCTCGGTGTAGTACTTCGTGTGGTAGCGGGTCAGCGCCGCCTCGAACGCCGTGTCGATCGCGCCTCGGCGGGGCACCACCTTCGCCTTGGTCAGGAGGCCGGTGATCTCCCTGACGCCGATCATCCTGCCGTCCTTGCCACCGCCGACGAGCAGGCCGATGACGTGGCCGTCCTTCTCGCCGATCACGGGCGCGCCCGCCAGGCCCTTGTCGGCGAGGCCGCCCATCTTGACCGGCTCGTCCGTCTTCTTCTCCGGGTCGGCGAACGGCCGGCCCGACTCGCCGGATGAGCCGCCCTTGCCGAGGTGGGCGATCTCGACGGTGTGGGCGACCTTCGGGCCCGGCCTGCCGAGGAAGCCCGCCACGCTGGTCGGCGAGCCTTCCTGCGCGGGCACCTTGTCGGCGAGCGGCGCGGTGGGCATGCCGACGCCTCCGACGACGGGCGTCACGGGCACCAGCACGGCGGGGCTGTCGGGGTCGGGCCCTTTCTCCGCGAGCTTGACCTTGAACCCGTCGGGGCTCGCCGGCGACACGTTGGGGAAGACGGTGATCTCGGTGGTCACGTCGATGATGCAGGTGGCGGTGTCGTTCTTCGGCGGGTAACAGTCGCGCAGGTGCCGGTCGAGGATCGGGTCGGACAGCCGGTGCTTGTCGTCGTCGGCCGGGATCTTCACCTTGTGGTGCTCGGCGAAGATCTTGTTGGCGGCGAGGACGGCGACGTCGTCGGGGTTCTCCACCAGCCGTCGCAGCGTCACGATCGTGCCGTCGGGGTTGACGACGGTGCCGGTGCCCGCGCCGAACGGGAAGTCGTAGGACCGCTCCACGTGGCGCAACTCGCCGACGTGGTCGAGCAGGGTGATCTCGACGTGCGACACCGCTTCCACCCGTACGACGGCGGGGGTGACCAGATCGGTGATCCCGCTCGGGTGCTCGTGCGCCGCGACGGGCATCGCGGTCAGCGCGAGGACGACCACGATGCCACCGGCAAGGGCTGTGAGGCGCGCCATCTCCGCTCCCAACGCAGGAATACGACCAGCGTCCCAAGCAGGTGCCGTAAGTCAAGAGACCGCCGTGCACCGTCGCGCCTGCTCGACGACATAACGTGACGAAACGGAACGCACGTCGGCGAGACCGTGCCGGCGCCCCGCGGCCTCGACGACTGAACACCCACGCCGACGAATCGCAGAACCCCCGCCCGGCGTTACTACCGGGCGGGGCACCCGCCGCGATGGGGTTACCGGCTCTGGCTCCGCGACCCGACCAGACTGGCGGGATCCAGGCCGACGCGGTAGGGCTCCACCAGCGTCACCGCGGTCCCGGCCTTATGGACCTCAGGTTCCGGGTAGGACTCGCCGTCGAGCCGGTAGATGTAGAGGGCCGGCCCCTCATCGAGCTCCACACGCCAGTAGAGGGGAATACCCGCCGCAGCGTAGGCCGCCTTCTTGGTCGCCCTGTCGTGCACCCGGGTACTGGGACTGACCACCTCCACGGCCAGCAGCAGATCGCTCGGCGCGAACATGAGGTCGACCGCATCCGAGACGGCTTCACTCACTACGACGAGATCCGGAATGTAGAAGTCGGTCGGGCTTTGCCTGACATTGACGGTCGTCAGGCATTCCAGCCCCGGTGGCGCCGCTCTCTCCAGAATGAGCAGCAACCGGGAGATGGCGCGCTGGTGCAGGGGGGTGGGGGCAGGGCTCACGACAAGGCTCCCGTTGAAGAGCTCGTAACGGTTCCCGTCGTCGGGGAACTTCAGCACGTCGTCGACCGTGAACGGCGGCGCACCTGGAAGAACCGTGCGCCTCGTGGTCGGTTCGCTCGTCGCCAAAACGGTCACCCGCCCAGTATCGCGATCCTTACCCTGCGCCACATCGTACTTGCCGGAATTCCGTCACGTGGAGTGACGGTGATGCCACGCCTCGGCGCCCTGCCGGACGGCGGCGTGCACGGCGCGGGCCATCCTGGCGCCCCACTCCGAGCGCGGACCGCCGAACAGCTCGGCCGGCCCGTCCGCCCGCACGGCCACGCAGACGGCGTCGGAGGCGGTGCCGGTGCCGGCGTACCCGGCCTCCAGCAGCGCCTGCGACTTGGCCTCGGTCACCGTCATCACGGTGTTGACCAGCGCCGCGTCCGTCATGGCCACCGGCGCCACGACGAGGATGTTGACCGTGCCGACCGCAGGGACTGCCCGCAGGGGGGCGAGCTCCGGGTCCGCGCGCCCCTCGGGCGCGGCCGCCCAGGTGGGGACGCGCAACCCCACGGTCGCGTACGCATCCACGCCCCCGTCGACGGCACGGACGCAGCGGTCGACGGACGCGGCGGTCATCATGCCGACCCCGTCGCCGCCCGGCGCCAGGGACGCCCCCAAAGACGCAAGGTGCTCGGCCGGGTCCATCCGCGCGTACCCGGCGACGACCTGGGCGTTCAGCACCCACTCGCGGGGCCCGATACCGCCGCCGAGCATCGCCGAGGAGATCATCCGCCAGCCCGGCCCGAACTCCCAGAGCAGGGTCCCGAGCCGCTCGCCGTCCTCCTCCCGGTACGTGAGCTTCACGGCCCTCCCCTGACCAGGTGGACGACGGGCCGCCCGTCGGGGCCCGGTTCGATCTTGACATTCGCCTCGAAGTGCCGCCCCACCGACTCCTCGGTCAGCACCTGGGACGGCGCCCCCGACGCGACCGCGCGGCCGTCGGCGAGCAGGAGCAGGGAGTCGGCGTACAGGCCGGCGACGGTCAGGTCGTGCAGGGAGGTGACGACGGTGAGCCCGTCGGCCCGCCTGAGCCGGTCGACCAGTTCCAGCACCTGCTGCTGGTGTCCGAGGTCGAGCGCGGTCGTCGGCTCGTCCAGCAGCAGCACGGGCGCCTGCTGCGCGAGCGCCCTGGCGAGCACGACGCGCTGCCGCTCGCCGCCGGACAGCTCGCCGACGGGCCGCGCGGCGAGCCGGGTCAGGTCCAGCCGGTCGAGGACGGACTCCGTCACCTCCCTGTCGTGGCCGCTCTCGCGCCCCAGGTACGGGATGTACGGCGTCCGTCCCAGCAGCGCGTAGTCGAGCACCGTCATGTCGCGGGGCAGCGCGGGCGTCTGCGGCGCGTACGCGACGAGCCGGGCACGGGCGCGCGGCTTGAGCGCGCCGGACGGGCGGTCGCCGAGCAGGATCTCGCCCCGGTGCCCCACCAGCCCCATGAGGGCCTTGAGCAGGGTGGACTTCCCTGCGCCGTTGGGCCCGATGACGGCCACCCACTCCCCTTGCCGCACGTGCAGGCCGACGCCGGACAGGACGTCGCGCTCGCCGAGGCGCACCGACAGGTCACGGGTGCGGATCATGTGACGGCCCGCCTGGTCATCCGCAGCACGCCGACG
Source organism: Nonomuraea maritima (assembly GCF_900100395.1). Taxonomy (GTDB): domain Bacteria; phylum Actinomycetota; class Actinomycetes; order Streptosporangiales; family Streptosporangiaceae; genus Nonomuraea; species Nonomuraea maritima. Next base: position 107,297 of record NZ_FNFB01000001.1, read on the forward strand.
AAGAACGGCGCCCCCACGAACATCGTCACGACCCCGATCGGCAGCTCGGCCGGCGCGAGGACGGTGCGGGCCACGAGGTCGGCCAGCACCAGGAACGCCGCCCCGCCGATGAGCGACAGCGGCAGCACGATCCGGTACGACCCGCCCGCCAGCCGCCGCACGACGTGGGGCACGACGATGCCGACGAACCCGATGAGCCCGCTCACCGCCACGGCCGCGGCGGTGGCCAGGGAGGCGGCCACCAGCACGGTGAAGCGCACGCGGGCCGCGCGCACGCCGAGCCCGGAGGCCTCCTCGTCGCCGACGGAGAGCACGTCCAGCATCCGGCCGTGCAGCAGCAGCACGACGGAGGAGACCGCGGCGTACGGCAGGATCATCCACAGCTGCTCCCAGCCGCCGCCGACGTCGCCGAGTATCCACGCGTAGACGCGCTGCAGCTCCTCGACGTCGAACTGCTGGATGAACGTCTGGATCGCGGTCAGGAACGACGTGACCGCCACCCCGGCCAGCACGAGCGTGGCCGTGCCGCCCGAGCGCCCTGCCGTGTTGCCCAGCGTGTACGCCAGCAGCACGCCCCCCAGCGCCCCGATGAACGCGGCGACCGGGATGCTCGCGGTGGCCGCCGGCAGCAGCACGATCGCCGCGGTCGTCGCGAGCCCCGCCCCGGCGGCGGCGCCCAGCAGGTACGGGTCGGCCAGCGGATTGCGGAACACCCCCTGGTAGGCGGCCCCCGCCATGGCCAGCAGCCCGCCGACGACGGCGGCGACCAGCACCCGCGGCAGCCGCAGTTCCAGCAGCAGCCCCTGCTCGACGGGCGCGAGGCCGGAGTCGACGTGCCCGAACGGCAGCCAGTCGGCCACCTGCAGCACGACCTGCCACGGCGAGATGTCGGCGGCCCCGTCGAGCAGGCCGGCGAGCATGGCGACCGCCAGCACGCCCAGGGCGCAGGCCACCCACAACGGTCTGGCCCTGGAGGGGCGGGCCCGGGTCACCACGTCAGCTCGCGCCGGCCTTCGCCACGGCCGCGCCGATGGTCTCGGCCAACTGGACGACGCGCGGACCCCAGCGGGAGGCGATGTCGTCGTCGAGCTCGACCACGTGGCCCTTCTCGATCGCCGACAGGTCCTTCCAGCCAGGACGGCCGGCGAGGGCGTCGCGGTTCTGCCCGCAGCAGTTCACGTCGGCCAGGAAGATCAGGTCGGGGTCGGCCTGGGCGACGAACTCGGCCGACAGCTTGGGGTAGCCGCCCGCCGCGTCCGGCGCCTTGTCGGCGATGTTGGTCAGCCCGAACATCGCGTAGATCTGGCCGATGAACGTCTTCGACGTGGCGGCGTACGGGGTCTGGTCGAGCTCGTGGTAGAAGGTCAGCCCGGCGTTCTTGGGCGCCTCGGCGGCCAGGCGGTCGAGGGACGTCCGCATGCCGGCCGCGACCTCGTCGGCCTTCGCCTTGTTGCCGGTGGCCGCGCCGAGCTCCTCGATCTCCTCGTACGCCTGGTCGAGGGTGGTGGCGGAAGGCTCGTGCAGGACGGGCACGTTGACCTTGCCGAGCTCGTTCACGATGTCGTCGAGGTCGTCGGAGACGACGACCAGGTCGGGCTTCTGGGCGACGATGGCCTCGACGTTCGGCTTGAAGCCGGAAAGGCTCGTCTTGGGGGCCTCCGGCGGGAAGTTCGAGCGGTCGTCGACCGCGACGACCTGCGGGCCCGCGCCGATGGCGAAGAGCGTCTCGGTGTGGGTGGCGGAGAGCGAGACGATGCGCTGCGGCTTCTCGGTGATGGTCACCTTGCCGTTGGCGGCCTCGACCGTGACGGGGAAGCCGGTGGCGGGTGTGCCTGCGGAGGGGGAGGAAGCGGCGGGCGCCGGGGAGGGGGAGGCTGAGGTGCCGCCCTGACCGCAACCGGCCAGAACGAGCGTTCCCAGCAGCGCGCCCGCGAAGGCCGTGCGTACGGGCCTCACGAGAAGTCCTTTCGCGACTGTCGGAACCGAGAGACCCGTTGAATCGACGGATCACCCTTTTCCACGAGGGATGACGACGTCAGCGCAGAGGCAGGCGACCTGGCTGTGACAGTTGCGGGAACAGCGCCGGACTCGCACCGGACTTCGCTGCGCCCTGCGCATCGAACGTACGTTATCAACGCCGTAAAACGGCCCGACGTCAAGGGGTGAGCTGCGCCTCCGCCTCGGCGATGACCCGCTGCAGCCGGAGCCCGTGGGCGGCGTCGAGCGGGTGCCCGCCGCCCGCGCGCACGGTCGCCGCGAACTCCTCGGCGACGACCTCCAGGGCGTTGCCGCCGGCGGGCCGCAGCACGGCGTTGCCCTCGCGGCCGTACACCGCGACGGTGGAGGGCGGCAGGTCGCCGCCGGCGGCCATGCACAGGGACGCCTCGCTGACGGCCCCGCCCTCGTGCTCCAGCATCAGCCCGGTCCAGCCGAGCGGGTCACCGTGCGCGCGCACGCCGGTGACCGGGCCGAGGGCGGCGTCGAGCAGGTCGACGACGTGCGGGCCGACGTCGAGCAGCGCGCCGCGCTCCAGCCGCCATGGCGTGCCGAAGACGTGCCCGCCGAGCAGCACGTTGGAGATGTTCGCGGCGTGGCCGCCGAGCGGCGCGATCTCGGCGCAGCGGGCCAGGAACTCGCGGGTCTCGGCGGCGTAGCGCAGGGTGAGCACCATCTGGGAGGCGACACCGGTCTCGGCGACCACGTCGGCCACCCGGCGGGCGTCGTCCAGGCTGTCGGCGAGTGGCTTCTCCAGCAGCAGGGCCTTGCCGGCGCGGGCGGCGAGGATCGCGTACTCGGCCTGCACGGCGGGCGGGACGCAGAACGCCACGGCCTCGCAGTGGTCGAACAACTCCTCGATGCGGGTGAACACCGGCGCGCCGAGGTCTGCGGCGCTGTCGGGTCTGCGCGCCCACACGCCGGCCAGCCGCGTGTGCGGGCCCTTCGCCAACATCGGCGCGTGCGCGATGCGCGCCCACGGTCCCGCGCCCACCAGGCCGACCGCCACCGGTTCCATGATTCCTCCTCAGACACAGCGAACCCCACCATAGGGGAACGATCACGGATATTCATGGCCCGACCGGACATGCATCCTCGGACCTGCGCCTTCGCGGCAGGCGCGCCCTGGGGACGGCCGGCGCGGGGCCGTACCGGATGATGGAACACATGGACGAGATGCTGCTGCTCCGGCACGGAGAGACCGAGTGGAGCAAGGCGGGCAGGCACACGGGACGGACGGACCTGCCCTTGACGGAGCACGGCGAGGAGCAGGCCAGGGCGCTGGCGCCGCTCTCGAAGGAGCCGTTCGACCTGGTGCTGGTCTCCCCCGCCCAGCGCGCCCGGCGCACCGCGGAACTGGCCGGACTGGCCGCCTACCAGGTCGACGCCGACCTGTGGGAATGGGACTACGGCGGCTACGAGGGCATCACCACGCCCGACATCCGCGCCACCCGGCCGGGCTGGTACCTGTGGCGCGACGGGGTGATCCCCGGCGACGCCGAGCACCCCGGCGAGAGCGCGGCCCAGGTGGCGGCGCGCGCCGACCGGGTGATCGCGCGGGCCCGCGCCACCGAGGGGCGGGTGGCCCTGGTCGCGCACGGTCACTTCCTGCGCGTGCTGGCCGCGCGCTGGCTGGGGCTCGCGCCCGAGGAGGGACGGCTGCTCAAGCTCGACACGGGCACGTACTCGCGGCTCGGCTTCGAGCACGCAGAACCGGTGCTGGCAGCCTGGAACGCTCCCGTCACCTGCGGCTGACCCACCGCCCGCGGCCGGCTCGCCGGCCGCGGTCAGCCGGTCTTGGTACGTACGGCGGCCTCGTGCCTGGCCCGGCTCACCAGCCAGCCGCGCAGCGACCCGAGGCCCGGGTCGTAGGCCGAGGGACGTTCCCACAACGCGACGAACGCGTTCCTGGTGATCTCCTCGGCCTGGGCCGGGTCGCCGGTGACCGTGACGGCGACGCCGTACACGTGCGGGGCGTGGCCGTCGTAGGCGGCGGCCAGCGCGTCGAGGTCGCCGGCGATCAGCCGGGCCCGCAGTTCGATCTCGCTCATCAGTCGCATCCCAGCGTGGCGGCGGCGCGGACCAGGTCGCGGGCGAGGCCGGGGTCGCCCTCGGCCGCGTACGGGAACGCCTCGGGCGGCCACCGGCCCGCCAGCAGGCGGCAGAACTCGACGGCGTCGGCCGAGATCAGCACGCCGACGTGGTCGGAGGCGGGCGAGAGCGCGATCGTCCAGCTGCCGCCGCCCGGCCCGGTGAGCACCACCGTGGCCGACACGTCGCGGCGGGGGGCCGTCGCCGCCCGGGGCAGCAGCGCGAGCCCGAAGTCGGCGATCATGCGGACGTGTCCGGGGCGCGGCGGCGACGCGGGACGACCGGTGGCGGCCCTGATGTCGTCGGCGTGCGTCCAGGTCTCGAACGTGCGCTGGATCAGCGCCTGGCGCAGCGGCGCGCGGGCCGGTCGCGGGCCCGCCAGCGCCACCTCGACGCCGAGCAGCACCTCGCTGCTGCCGGAGAAGCGTTCGAGCAGGGCGCCGGCCTGCTCGCGCCAGCGGCGGTGCGCGGTCGCCGCCGCGGTGCCCGGGACCCCCATGAAGCAGGCCACGGCCGCGTCGTTGGCCGCCAGGTGCTCGACCAGCTCCCTGACGGTGCCGTGACGGGGGACGGTGGCCTCCCACTGCGGCTCGCCGAGCTCTCTCAGCAGGTCGTCCATGGCCGCGACCTGCTCGGCGTACGGGGTCGCCACGCTCGACACGGCGACGGCCGCGGGGCCGCGACGACGGCGGGCCAGGGTCAGTACGGCCTCGCGGAGCGAGGCGGGCGGTTCGACCGGGGGGTCGGGCCGGTCGAGGAGCGCGGTGACCGCGCTGCAGTCGGGGCACGAGGCGACGTGGTCGTCGTGCCCTTTGTAGAGGTACAGGTCCGTCATGGCGTTCTCCGCACCTTCGGCTGGCCCCGGAGGGCCGCCCGCGGGCGGCGACCGGGGAGCGGTGCCAGAAGCGTCTCACGACGGCGGCGTTACGGGTAGTCGTGGTTTCCGCAACCTGGTACGCCAAGCACAGAAACCGATGGACCGATCCGGGCGCGACCGCCGGAGCGATCCGGGGCCCGAGCGGGGTCGCCGGTGGTCGCCTGCGATCAGGCCAGGGCCTCGGCGGGCTGGGGGCCCCTGCCGGTGAGCCACTCCACCACCCTGCGGTGCCCGGCGGCGGCGTCCTCGAAGTGACCCCAGTGCCAGTAGCGCGGATGCTCACGGATGCCGGACACCCAGGTCCGGTAGGAGACGGAGGCCCCCTGGGTCGCGGGAGCCACGCCGTAGGTGCGGATCACCACCTTGCCGCCCGGCGCGAAGAGCACGTCGTCGGCGATGTGGTACAGCGTCATCTGGTCGAGCATGCCCCGATCATCGCCGCAGGGCGAGGCGGGGCGGTTACGCCTCCGGCGCGCCGCCGTTAAGCGGACGCGCCGGAGGTTAACAGGGTGTTACACCAGGAGACCGTCGAACTCTCCGTCCTTGACGCCGAGCACCAGGGCCCGGATCTCGTCGCGGGTATAGATGAGGGCAGGGCCGTCGGGGAAGCGTGAGTTGCGTACCGCGATGCCACCGTCGGGGAGCTTCGCGAGTTCCACGCAGTTGCCCTGCGAGTTGCTGTAGCGGCTCTTGCGCCAGGAGACCTGCTTCAGGTCGGCCGCGGGCATGCCGTTGTAGGTCTGGTTCATCTACATCTTTCTGAGAAGACCGTCGATGAGCTCGACGGTGCCCCCTGGCGTGGTGCTCTCCACGCACAGTTGCTCCATGGCGGTGAGGTACGGGTCGACGTCCTCACGCTTGTCCAGGTACAGGGCACCCCAGAGCTGCTCGACATAGACAACGTCCGACAAGTCGGACTCGGGAAACCGCAAGATGCTGAACGCGCCCCCTTCAGCGGCGTGCACGCCGAACTTGAAGGGCATCACCTGGATGGTGATGTGGGGAAGAGCGGCGACTTCCAGCAGATGCTGGAGCTGCTCGGCCATGACCTCCCGCCCACCGATGATCCGCTTGAGCGCCGCCTCGTCGACGACCGCCCACAACCGGGGTCCGTCCTTGCGGGTGAAGCGCTCCTGACGCTGCATGCGCAGATGCACGCGTCGCTCGATCTTCTCGGGACTCTCGTCGGGGTTGCCCAGCTGGTACACCGAGCGGGCGTACGCGGCGGTCTGCAGCAGGCCGGGCACGAACTGCACCTCGTAGGTGCGGATCACGCTCGCCGCCTCCTCCAGACCGATGTACGTGGTGAACCACGACGGCAGTTCGGCGGAGTACTTGTGCCACCACCCGGGGGTGTTGGCCTCGCGCACCATCTCCAGCAGGGCACGGCGGTCGGCATCGTCGACGACCCCGTACAGGGTGAGTAGGTCTTCCACGTCACGTGTCTTGAAGCCGACGCGGCCCAGCTCCATCCGGCTGATCTTGGATTCGGACGCCCTGATGTGGAATCCGGCCTGGGCCCGGTCGAGGCCGCTGGCTTCGCGCAGGCGTCTGAGGCTCGCTCCCAGCATGATGCGCCTGACGGTCGAACCGGAACCGGGCGGATCAATGGACACGTGCTGCTCCTTGGTCGTTTCCGTGCAAACAGTCTGTCACTTCACGGCCGGAAGATCATGGGCCGCGGACAAGATCCCCTTTCCCCCATCTTGACCTTTTGGTGGAGAACCGTAGCGGTTGCACGCGCTATCTGCACGTGCATTCGCTCTTGCACCTGCACGCGAGTGTGGCGCAGAATGATCACGTGCAACCCACCACGGCGCATGGCCAGTGGACCACGTTCGATTGGTGGCCTCCAGTCGGCTGGTGGCCGGAAGCGGCCCTCGACCTTCTCGACTCCGGCCCGTCCGCCAGCGCCACGTTCGTGCTCCCCCCCGAGGCATCCTCGGTTCACACGGCCCGCAGCTTCAGCACGGGCACTCTGACCGGCTGGGGACTCGGCGAGATGATCGAGAACATGGAGCTGGTGGTCTCCGAGCTCGCCACCAACGCGCTGCGCCACGGCCTTTGCCTGGACGACCCCCGCCGCGAGCGCACCGTCCACATGTCGCTCGTGCGCCGGGGCGACCTCGTCGCGAGCGCCTTCACCGATCCCGGGTCCTCGGTGCCGGTGCTGCGATACCCTGGCCCCCTCGACACCGGCGGCCTCGGACTCCACATCGTCGAATCACTCAGCCTCCGCTGGGGCTGGTCCGCTCTCGCACCCCACGGAAAGATCGTCTGGGCAGTCCTCTCCTGACGGGAGTGATCTGCATTACCGTGGATGCTCATGGCTCACGGTGAGTCCCGCGCGACCCCATGAGAGTGCTGACAGATGGAAGATCACCTGCTCGGCTGGCTACGCACACTGGACGAAGACAGGCTCGGTCGCATCCTGGCGAACCGGCCCGACGCGATCGCCGCTCCCTGGCCCAGGCGGCTCGACACCCTGGCCCACCGGCTCGGCAACGGTTCCGCCGTGACGGACGTCCTGCGGACCCTCCCCCTGCCCTGCCTCCAACTCGCCGAGGCCGCCCTCGCCCTGACCCGTCCGACCCCCCGCACGCTGGCCGCCTTCCTCGGCACGCCGGTCCGCGACGTCACCACCTGGCTCGAACGCCTCCACGACCACGCGCTGGCCTGGCCTGGCGGCGACGGCGAGATCCACCTGGCCGAGGGCGCCACCCGTTGGTGGACCGCGCCACTCGGCCTGGGCGAGCCCCTCGAGCACTACCTCAACTCCTGGTCCATCAGCAACGACGCCCTGCGCGCCCTCGCCCGCAACCTGGGGCTGCCCGCCCACGGCAACAAGCGCCAGACGATCGCCCGGGTCATCGGGGCGCTCTCCGACGGCGAGCGCGTCAGGCAGCTGGTGGGCGACGCCCCCGACGGCACCGCCGCGCTGCTCGAACGCTTCACCTGGCACGGCCCCACGCTCGACGTCGACGGCGGGCGGTTCGTCACCCACGGCACCCCCGAGCGGTGGTGCGCCGACCACGGGCTGCTCTTCCGGCCCAGCTGGCACGTCGCCGAGATCCCCCGCGAGGTGGCCCTCGGCCTGCGCGGCCCCGATCACCACCCGCCGTTCCGGCCCGTTCCCCCCGAGGTGGCGACGATCCCGGTCGACCCCGAGGAGGTCGACCACCTGATGACGCTCGCCGCCCCCCACGTGGTCGAGCGGTGCGCGGCCCTGCTCGACAACACCTCCAAGACCCCGCTGCCGCTGCTCAGAACGGGCGGCGTCGGCGTGCGCGAGGTCCGCAGGGTCGCCAAGGAGACCGGCTGCGACGAGGACGAGACCCGGCTGCTGCTGGAGGTCTGCGCGGTCGCCAGGCTGCTGGCCTGGGACGAGCGGTCCGGCGGCCTGATCCCCACCGAGCGCTACGACCGCTGGCGCCTCGACGAGGGCTCGGCGCGCCTGCGGGTGCTGCTGGCGGCCTGGTGGCGGATGGAACGTTCGTCGCTGCGCAAGACCGACGGCAAGTACGGCACCGTCCTCGGCGACGACCCCTCAGGCAGCGCGGTGGCGCGGGTGCGCAGGGCGGCGCTGTCGGCCCTGGCCCGGCTGCCCGCCGGCACGGCGTACGCCGACCGCGTCAGCCTCGTGGCCAACGTCCACTGGCACGCGCCGCTCATCGACCTGCCGTTGCTGCGCGCGTGCGCCCCTGCGGTGCTCGACGAGGCCCGGCTGCTCGGCCTGCTGGCCAACGACGCGCTCACCGACCTCGGCCGCGCGCTGGCGGGCCTCACGGTCGCGCCCGGCGACGAGAACGACGACGCCGTGCCCATGGTGGAGCACGACCCCGCGCTGGTCGAGGCGGCCACCCGGGCCCTGGCCAGCGTCCGCAGGAGCGCGCTGTTCGGGCCCGACCTGACCGCCGTCGTCACCGGCCCGCCAGCGGCGGAGCTGGCGGCGCTGCTCGACCGGGCCGCCGAGCGCGAGTCGCGGGGCGCGGCGTCGGTGTGGCGCTTCACGACCGAGAGCGTGCGCCGGGCCCTCGACCGCGGCCACGACGCCGACGAGCTGCTCGACGAGCTGTCGGCGGTGGGCACGATCCCGCAGCCGCTGGAATACCTGGTGCGCGACACCGCCCGCCGCCACGGCGAGGTGACCGTGACCACGGTCGGCTGCATCGTGCAGGCCGCCGACACGGCGCTGCTCGCCGAGATCGCCGCCCACCGGAAGCTCGCCCGGCTCGGCCTGCGGCTGATCGCGGGCGCGGTGCTCGTCAGCTCCGCGCCGGCCGACCGTACGCTGAGCGCGCTGCGCGAGGCCGGGTACGCGCCGGTGCCCGTGCCCGACACCGGCGAGATCACCATCCAGCGGGTCAGGGCGGAGGAGCCGGGGCACGGCAAGCTCGTCCTGCTGCCCGGCGGTCAGGTGGCCGAGCTGACCGAGTACCCCGGTCTGGACGTCGAGCCGCCGTCCCACGTGCTGGCCGAGCCGCCCCCCGACCCGTACGAGCACGCCCGCCGCCTCATCGCCGCGGGCCGGAACGACGAGTCGCGCAACGGGCGCACGTGGGCCGTCATCGGCAGGATGGCGACCCGGCTGCCGACGGCCCAGCAGTCGCTGCTGGGGTTCGTCGTCGACCGGGGGGTGCGCGCCGGCATCACCCTGACCGGCGGGCTGACCGCCACGATCAGCCACGGCGAGCTCAAGGGCGCAGCCCTCGACGCCTGGTGCGAGGAGGCCGGCGACTACCTGGAGTTCCCCCTCGCCGAGATCGTCGAGGTGCGCGGCGCGTACTGACCCCGGTCGACGTCAGTACGCTCCGCAGCGACGTACGACGAGGAGTGCCAGGGCCCGCGTGACGTCGCGCAGCTCCGCCAGGCTGACCTGCTCGCGGGGGGCGTGCGCGTACCGCACGTCGCCGGGGCCGTAGTGCAGGGTCGGGATCCCGGCCGCCGCGTAGAGCCGTAGGTCGCTCCCGTACGGGGCCGCCGTCCGCGCGGGCCGCGCGCCGGTCACGTCGGCGACCGCGCGGCCGACCTCGTCCAGCAGCGCGTGGCCCGCGGGCAGCCGGCCGCTGGCGAACTGCCCGCCCGGCCACGTCACCACCGGCGGGTGCTCGCGCAGCCACGGGTCGGCGACGCTCGCCACGGCCTCCTCGAACGCGGCCCTGGCCGTCGCCGGGTCCTCGTCGAGCCGCACCCCGAGCCTTCCCTCGGCGACCAGCAGGTCGGGGACGCTGCTGGACCAGTCGCCGGCCCGCACGGTGCCGATCTCGATCGGGTACGGCATCGGGTTGCCACCGAAGATCTCCGGCACGTCGCGGTTGCGGGCGGCCTCCAGACGCCTGATCGCCTCGAACACCGGCCAGAACACCTCGACGGCGTTGACGCCCTCGTAGCGCGTCGCGCCGTGCGCGGCCCGTCCTGCGATCTCCAGCCGGAACGTCAGCGCCCCCGCGTTGGCCGTGATGACGCTGCCGCTCGTGGGCTCGGTGATGACGGCGGCCTCTGCGGTGTGGCCCCTGTCGAGGGTGGCGAACGCGCCCAGCCCGCCGTCCTCCTCGCTGATCACGCAGTGCACGGCCAGCGGCCTTGCCAGGCGTACCCCCGCCTTGGCGACGGCCCTGGCGACGGCCAGGTTGGCGACGAGGCCCGCCTTCATGTCGCACGCGCCCCTGCCGTGCAGCACGTCGCCGGTGATGCGGGCGGCGAACGGGTCGCTGCCCTCCCACTTGGCCAGGTCACCGGTCGGGACGACGTCGACGTGGCCTTGCAGGGCGAGCGCGGGCGGGCCCTCCGCGCCGGTGGTGACGGCCACGACGCCGTAGCCCTCGGTGCGCGGGGCCTCGGTGCCGGGGAAGCCGGGACGCGCGGTGAGCTCGGCGAGGTCGAGCTTCCAGACGTCGACGTCCATGCCGGCTTCGGTGAGCATGCGGGCGAAGTCGTGCTGGAGGTCGGACTCGGCGTCGGTGCCGGTGATGCTGGGCACCCGGACGGTTTCGGCCAGCAAGGTGACGGTCTCGGCCTCGTCGAGGGCGTCGAGTACCCGGGCTTCCATGTCGTGCATGGCGACACCTTCTCATGAACCCGAATCCGGTTCCATGGCGATACAGGGCGTGCGCAACTGGCTGAGTTGGATCATGGTGACGCCGTTCGCGGCGTGGGCGGGACTGCGGCTGAGCGGCTTCGAGCCGGACTGGCCCTGGGTGCCCGTCGTGGCGTTCACGCCGTACGCGGCGGGGCTGGCGGTGGTGGCGCTGGGCCTCGCCTGCGCGCTGCGGCGGTGGGCGGCCGTCGCGGTGGCGCTGGCGTCGGTGCTGGCGATGGCGTTCGCGGTGCTCCCCCGGGCGCTCCCCGACGACGTCCCCGCCGCGCGGGGCCCGGCGCTGCGGGTGCTCGCCGTGAACCTCATGGTGGGCAAGGCGGACACGGACGCGCTGACGGCTCTCGTCGGGCGTACCCGTCCTGACGTGCTGGCGTTGCAGGAGCTCACGCCGGCGGCCCTGCGGCGGCTGGAGGCGGCGGGGCTGCGCCGGACGCTCCCGCACGCGGTCACCCGGCCGCTGAACGGGGTCGGCGGATCGGCCGTGTACGCCCGCCACCCGCTCGAGGCCGGGACGGCGATCAACCTGGGCGGGTTCGGCCAGGCGAGGGCCTGGCTGGCGCATCCCGGCGGGGAGCGGATCGAGATCGTCTCGGTGCACCCGTGCGCACCCAGCCGCCACGGGAGGCAGCCGTGCTGGCAGGCCGGCCTGGAGGCGCTGCCGCGCGCGGGCGGCGAGCTGCGCGTGCTGGCGGGCGACTTCAACGCCACGCTCGACCACCTGCCGATGCGCGACCTGCTCGCCTCCGGGTACCGCGACGCGGCCGACGTGACAGGACGCGGGTTCCAGCCGACCTGGCCGCAGAGCTCCGCGCCGCTCGGGGTGGCGATCGACCACGTGCTGGCGGACCGGCGGATGGCGGTGCGCGACTTCGCGGTGCTGGCACTCCCCGGCACCGACCACCGCCCGGTACTCGCGGAGCTCAGCCTGCCGTGAGCGGGCTCACCCGCAGGTCGCTGAAGCGTACGGGGAAGCCCTTGCCGACGGGGGCGGCCGCCATGGCGCCGGCCAGCGCGGGACGTCCCGGCGGGAAGTGGGCCAGGCGCAGCATGGTCTCGCCCGGCTCGGCGTCGAGGCCGTAGCGCACGGTCACGGCGTCGCCGGCCCGCTCGAGGACGAACGTCACCTGCCGGGCCGTCCCGGCGAGCGGCACCACCGACCAGTCGGAGTACTCGCGGGTCACGACGGTGCTGAGGTGGAAGCCGCCGTCGACGTACTCGACGCCGGCCTTGATCCAGTGCTGCTCGTCGATCCTGAGCACGACGCCGGCCTGGTCGTACTGCTCGGCGTACGCGCCGGTGAAGGTGACCGACAGCCGCAGGTCGCCGGGGAGCGTGCGGCCGAACATGTGGGCGGTGTCGTAGGTGTAGCCGTAGTGGGTCCGGCGCCACAGGTCGGTGCCGGGTTCGCAGAAGAGGCTGAGGCCGTCGTCGGCCGTCCACTGGCGTGGGGGGTTCAGCCATGTCCAGTCGGTCTCACCGAAGGCCATGATCATGAACGTCCATCCTGCCACGCCGGGCCCGTGCGGACGGGGTCGATCGACACATCCCGGGACGTCGGGGTTCTGCCTGCTCGTAGACTTGACCCGTGGAACAGCCCAAATTCGAGATTCAGATGCTGCACGACCGGGTCATGATCCAGCTGGAGAAGGAGGCCGAGGAGCGGCGCAGCGGCTCCGGCATCGTCATCCCCGCGACGGTCAAGATGGCCAACCGGCTCTCCTGGGGCGAGGTCTGCGGCGTCGGCACGAACGTGCGCTCGGTCAAGGTGGGCGACAAGGTGCTGTTCAACCCGGAAGACCAGTTCGAGGTCGAGGTGCACGCGCAGGTCTACCTCGTGATGCGCGAGCGCGACCTGCACGCGGTGGCCACCCAGGAGACCGACCACGGCACCGGGCTCTACCTCTGAGTCAGAGGCGGTACCACGGCACGTACGCCTGCGCGAGCGCGATCAGGTCGATGCCCACGGTGCGCAGCCCGGCGTACACGATCACGGCCGCCACCGCCACCGTCACGATCAGCACCAGGATGCGCACCAGCCAGCCCCGCCGCATGTACCACTGCGTCCAGGCGTGCAAGGTGCGCCTGCCGAACTCCAGCAGCTTGTGTGCCCAGGCGAACTCGGTGGCGAGCACGGCGAGGCCCGCGAACACGACCAGCCACCCCGGCCCGGGGAACGGCACCATGATCAAACCGCCCACCACCATGACCGTGCCGATGAAACCGATCACGATCTTCAGCGTGAGCGCCCCTGTGCGGGTGGAGCGGATGCCGTCGAGCCACCCCTTGAAGCCGCCACGACGGCCGGGCGCATCGGAAGGCCGCACGGCGTGGCCCTTCATGACGTCGGCATCGCCGATCTCGGAGTTCTTCACCTGCACCCTTACCCCCGGCAGTCAGTGTGCCACTCAGGATACGGCCCGCTCCCCCGAGCCATGTGCAGACGCACAGCAAAGCGCCAAACCCGTCCTAGAGTAAAACTTCCCGCCCATACAGGCGGTTTCTGGCATGCGTCGGTTAATGTCTGTTATGCCCGAAGTATTGCTCCGTACCGCGACTGGTCCGATACGCATGGCCGCCGTCGAAGGTGCCGTGCTGCCCTACGAGCATCTGTGCAACGACCTGCGCTGGGGCGCCGGCATCGACTCCGACCCCTACCGCTGGCTGGCCGAGGAACGCACCGTCACGGAGGAGCTCCGTGAGCTGCGCCTCGCCGGACGGGTCGGCCTCGTGGTCGACCTGACGTGCATGGGCATGGGCCGCGACGCCTCCGGACTGGCCCGCATCGCCGCCGCCGGCCGGGTGCCGGTGATCGCCTCGACCGGCCTGTTCGCCGACCCGTTCAGCGACGTCGGCGACCGCGACGTCGACTCCCTCACCACCCTGCTGATGGACGAGATCCTCAACGGCCTCGACGGCGTGGGCGTCTTCCCCGGTGTGATCGGCAAGGTCGGGTGCTGGGGGCCGAAGCCCACGCCCCGCGAGGAACGGTTCCTGGTCGCGGCCGCGCGGGCGTCCCTGCGTTCGCGCCTGCCCGTCGCCACCTACGGCCAGGACGGCCTCGGACTGCTGGAGATCCTGCTCGGCCAGGGCCTGCCGGCCTCCCGGGTGGCCGTCCACTGCACCGGCACCGACGCCGGCGCGGCCAGGAAGATCGCCGAAGCGGGGGCGTACGTGAGCCTGGGGTTGCTCGACCTCGGCCCGGACCAGGCGGCCAGGATCGCGCTCGGCCTCATCGAGGACGGCCACGCCGACCGCCTGCTGACCAGCACCGGGCTCAGCCGGGTGGCGCAGGTCCGCAAGTACGGCGGCCCCGGTTACGGCGACCTGTTCGAGACGCTGCTGCCGCGCCTGCGCGCGGCGGGCACGGACGACGCCCTCATCCGCCTGATCACCCACGACAACCCGCTGCGCTGGCTGACCGAAGGTCTTTCCTGACGGTACGGTGGCGTCCGTGTCGTGTTGGGTGATCAGCGGGCCGCCCGGGGCCGGGAAGTCCACGGTGGCGCGCGAGCTGCTCGCCCGCCTGTCCCCCGTGCCCGCCCTCCTCGACAAGGACACCGTGTACGGCGACTTCGTCACCGAGGTCCTGCGCGCCCACGGCCGTCCGGACGGCGAACGCGAGGGCCCCTGGTACGACCGCCACGTCAAGCGGCACGAGTACGCCGGGCTCACCAGGACCGCCCGGCAGATCCGTGAGCACGGCTGTCCCGTGCTGCTGGACGGCCCGTTCACCACGCAGGTGCACGACGCCGACCGGTGGACGGAGTGGGTGGCCGAGCTGGGCGGCCCGCCGGTGCGCCTGCTGTGGGTGCGCTCCGACGGTCCGACGCTGCGCTCGCGCCTCGCGGCGCGCGGGCTCGGCCGCGACGCGGGCAAGCTCGCGGCCTTCGACTCCTATCTGCGCGACATCCGGGTGGACGAGCCGCCCGCCGTACCGCACCTCGAGATCGACAACCGGCCGGGCGCGCCGCCGATCGGGCGGCAGCTCTCCCGCGCCGGCATTCAGTCGACCCGGTAGTCGTCGTCGCGGGCGTCGAGGACGGCCATGTGGCCCGGCAGGTGGCCGATCGCGTACTCGACGCCGCCGGCCAGCACCGCCGCCTGCGGGGTGACGCCGCACGCCCAGAACAGCGGCACCTCCCCCTGCCGCACCTCCACCGGGTCGCCGTGGTCGGGACGGGCCAGGTCGCGGATGCCGATCGCCGCCGGGTCGCCCACGTGCACGGGCGCGCCGTGCACCATCGGGTAGTGGCCGCTCACCTCGACGGCCGTCTTCACCAGCTCCTCCGGGACAGGACGCATCGACACCACCAGCGGCCCCGACAGGCCGGCGGTGGCTTCACAGGGGACGTTCGTCACGTACATCGGCACGTTCGTGCCCGCCTCCAGGTGCCGCACCGGCACACCGGCGGCGAGCAGCGCGCGCTCGAAGGTGAAACTGCACCCGATGAGGAACGGCACCAGGTCGTCCCGCCAGTGCGCGACCACGTCGTCGAGGTCGGCCACCGCGCGGCCGTCGCGGTAGAGCCGGTAGCCGGGCAGGTCGGTGCGGAGGTCGCCGTCGAACAGCGCGGTTGACCAGGCGCCCGGTTCGCCGACGTCCAGCACGGGGCACGCCTGCGGGTTCCGGTGGGCGAACAGCAGCAGCTCGTACCTCAGCCGTTTGGGGACGGCGATGAGGTTGGCCTGCGTCCAGCCCCGGCACCAGCCTGCGGTCGGCGTCCGCACGCCGCCACGGAACCGTTCCCGTGCCTGCGCGGGAGTCAGCTCACCGACGTCCACCCCTCAACCCTACGACCGCCCTCGCCGCCCGACCAGAGCTCCGGTGCCCGGTCAGTACTCGACTTCGAACGTGTGCGGGCCGAGTTCGTACCCGGTTCCTCTCGGCACCACGTACCCGCACTCGACCAGTCTGGCGAGGCTGTCGCGCACCTGGTCCTCGGTCAGGCCGCAGGCGCGCACCAGGCCGTCGAAGTGCGCGCGTCCCGACTCGACCGCCCGGGAGGCCACGGCCTCGTACACGTGGATGTCGACGTCCGACAGCGCCTGGACGTCCCGAACCTTGATCATGACCGCTGCCTCGCTCCCTCTCTCAGCCGGCCCGGATCCACCTCCCGATCCGGGTAGCGGCGCAGGTACTCGTTCTCCAGCTCTTTGGTCCGCGTCGTGTGCGTGGCCAGGGCGTCGTCCGAGCCGTGGAAGAAGGTGTCGCTCCGGGTGGCGTGAAGGTGCCGCAGCTCGCGGATCATGTCCTCGTCACTGAGCTGGGCCGGATCGATTCCCATCGTCGTCATGGGCTTCCTCTACCCGACAGCCGTTGCCCATATCTGTCCAAAAATCACGACATACACCTCATTGGCACCTTGCGCCCACTTACATCCCGTACATCCCACCGCAGCGGGACACGGCCGACCGCCCCTGACACCGAACCTCGACGAGAACCACGAATGTGATCGACTCAGACTCCCCGCACGGCATCCGGCATGGAATGATGTCGGCGGAGACCTGTCTCCGTACGGCGGGCGCCACGACCGGATCCGATGCTCTAGCCTTGACATGCGCGGAGCTCGACACGGTCTTCAGGCACTCCACCGCGCACCACAACTTCATAAAGGGGCGGTAGCTCAGCCGGTCAGAGCATCGGACTCATAATCCGTGGGTCGTGGGTTCAAGTCCCACCCGCCCTACTCATCCCGTCACCACATTTGTCGGCTGACCAGGGATTTCGCAGAGTCGGCGATCACACGGGCAGGCAGCGAGAAGCAGCCCTGAGCAGTCGTGTGCCATCGGTCGCGGAACATACGCGGAATAGATCTTGGGGCGTTTCCGCAGGCCAGACAGAACAAAAGACCTCGGTAAAGGACCGGGGTCTTTTGTATTCCGGGTGGTCACTCCGTCAGCGCTTCCGTGATCCGCTTGTTCGCAGCCTCGCGCTGTCCGTCGATGCATTTGGCATACACCTTGAACAGCACATCCACTCCGTGACCCGCCCGCTCGGCTGCTTCCGGGGCATGGACGCCCGCGTTGAGCCAGAGAGACGGCCGCGTGCCGCAGGTCGTACGGCCGGGCAGCCAGCGGGGCCCGAGAGGACCGCGCCGGTCCTCGTACGCAACAGCCGGCCGTCTTGCGCCACGCCGTGCTGTGCGAGCGGGCTGAAGCACCGGGACGTGAAGACGACCCGCGTCGTGCCGATCCCACCCGAGTTGGTGGCCATCCTCCGTGAGCACAAGCGCCCGCAGCATGGCGCCACGGAATCGCCCGACGTACGTGACTGCCGTCAGCAGCTCCCTGGCCTGACTCGGGTTGACGACCGAGCGCCGATCGATCTCGCCGCTCACCTTGGCCTTACGAAACTTGACCTTGTGCAGCGGATTTGCCGAAAGCTCTTCCAGCTCCACAGCGTGTTCAAGGCGGCGGCGCGGCGCGCCGCCGCACCCCGGCCCTTCGCCCGCCCGCCGTCCGGGCGTGCGGCCTGGGGGCCGGTCCCGAACGGCGGCAGGACACCGGGCCGGGCACCGCACGCCAGCCCCGCCGTACCAACCGAACGCCCCGGCCGGGGTTGCCGCGCCGCCACACAGATGCAGCCCTACGATCACCACTGCATGGCCGGTCGTCATACGTGGTCGGGGGCGATCGACGATCCAGGGTTCGTTCCTCACCCTGGCTCACCGAGCAACGTGGTTGATCTCTGATACCAAACTCCGCCGAAGCACCTCTGCGTGCCGCGCTCGCCGGGTTTACATCGGCGCCTGTGGAGAGGTGCAGCCGGGTGGAGATGAACGCCATCCTTCCCTGCCGCCGGAGGGCGTCAAGGGGTACAAATGTCTTTCATCAGGTCCCAGAAGGACCTGTGACGATTGGCGCCGGCCTTCCAGCCCGCGAGCAGCCACGCCTCCCACTCGCCATCAGAGGTCATAACGTGGGGGTTGAGGAGTAGGAGTCCGTCCCACAGCCCGACCAGAAGGGTGTCAGGCACATATTCGTTTCTGATGTTGTCGCTGCTCTGCTCCTTTCCGTAGACGAAGTAGAGGTCATCGGGCACGCTCGGGCGCTCTTCACCCATGGGCGAGGTCCAGGCTTCGACCGCTGAGGGCCAGACGTCACGGAGCCAGCCGACTTCCGCGACCGGTGCCACGGAGTACTCCTCGATGCCCCAGCCGTTGGAGAACAGGAGGAACTGCCGATAGCTCGGCGGCAGTCTCACACCCAACCGCTCTTCGAGTTGACTGACTTCAAATTCACTGGCCGGGGGGTGGAGACCGTGACCCGGCGGCAACGGCGGATGGTCAGGGCCTTCGGCCACCGGTTCATCCTCCGGCAAGAGATCAGACCATGTGTACGCGGCACTCATGGAGGGCGACGGTATCGGCCACGACTGACTTTTGCGTGACGCTCCTGGGAGCCAAGCTGGGAGCCATCGGGCCGGACGACCTTGCACCGGGCCGGACTGATATGGACAGACGCCACGTGCGCGACCTGCGTGGCGAACGCGCCTGAACGCCCTCGCACATCGTTTGGGGACCTACGGAACAGAAGGTCAGAGGTTCGATTCCCCTCGTGAGCTCTACGTCAGAGTGCGATGGGACGATAGGCCAGCGCCTGATCAACGACCTGTGCCGCTGTGAGCTCAGCTTCTTCGGGCCAGAAGATCAGGTCGGAGACATATCCCGAAGGACACACGAGCGAGCGGTCCATTGTCTCCAGCCAGCCGTCGAGTTCCCGCTCGTCTGCGTACTCCCCGTCCATGATCCGCTGTAGGAGATGGCTTCCCCGCGATTCAGATGCACGCCCAACCGGTACCCTTCCGTCCCCCTAGTTCAAGCTTCGACTACCGCCTGTACGTCTGATGGCACTGTGCAATATACGTGCAATGATCATGGCTTCAAGGGCGGCAAGACCGAGTCCTGCCGCAGGTGGAAGGTCATCTCTCGGTTGCAACGGTCACGCGCTGTAAAACCGTCGGCTCAGCCTACGTAACTTCGGATCTTGCACCTGCCGCCAGCAGAACACCAGCTCAGAGGCCCTACTGGGCCTCTTAAGGGATGCACAGCCGCAGCCGGTGCCGCCGTGAGCGGCGGTTTGTGGCCCTTCCCGGTACATGCTCGGATGGATCTTGGTCGCCCCAGGTCGGGGCCCATGATACGGAAGAGCGGTTCGTGGGGGATGCAGTGATTCGGCGTGGAGTCCGCCGGTCCCGAAGGTGTGCGCCGGCCGTGCCGGGGGTGTTCTAGGCTGAGCGCTCCATCCTGCGACCACCTGGGGGTCTCTTGCTTCCGTTACCGGCGATTCCTCCTCGTTGGGGGGTGCCCGTGGCGGCTCTGGCGGCTCTGGCGGCCCCCGCCTCGCGCACCATCTGGCGCCATCTCCCCGAAGAGGCGATCTACAGGACGGTGTTCATCCGCTGTCCTTTTGCTCTGGCCGAAGACGCTCCCGTATACGCTGGGCCACCTGGCTACGAGGATGTGGGCTGGTTGATGGAGATCAACTGGCAGGTCGTGTCCGCGGAGTCGTACGGCTGGCCCACCCTGACGATGGCGCTGGGACTGAGCGCGACCCTCGCCCTTCGGGGCAGGCGGGGAACACTCGCCGGATGGCTGACGGCGGCCCTATTCGTGGTGGTCGCCATAGTGTTCACCATCCCCGACGCCTTCGAGATCGTCTCGGACAACTGCGTGTACACACTCCGTTTCGTCGGATGGGATCTGGTGGAGCGCGGGCCATTCCTGCATTACTTGGCCGGCGCAGTGCTGGTCCTGTTCCTGACGCAAGTTCGGCGCGAGGGCGCGCACCTCAACGCCCTGTTGGAGGGAGCGTGACCGTAGTCCTGGTCTGCAGGACTTTCGATGAACAGCATGGCGACTGGCTCGGAACGGTCCTGGTCCGTAGATCAGAGACCCACGGACCAGAAGGGCGCGTGCGCGTTCGGACAGCGATCAGCGGGGAGTCACGGGGACTCGGTGGCACTCAACTCACGTACGCCCGAGTCGGTGTTTCCCCAGCTCAGAACGCATGATCTTGAGAGAGTTCCCGAGCTGACAGTCCTACGTGAGGCGTTGCCGCGCTCAGGGCTTGTCGGGGCAATCGGCTTCCACCCACATGGCGGTCAGGTCTCGGCAGACCACCATGACTGTTCCCGTGCGGAAGGCGATCTCATGACTGCATCCATCGGGGTGCGGCAGGATCTCGTCGAGGATCACTGCACTGCGCGGCTCGATCCCAGAAGGTGCGGCGACGTCGATTCTGTAGTCCGACACACCCTCGTAACGGACAAGTAGGTCCTCTTCATGCTTCCAGCAGTTGTGCCGGAAGGCGAACTCCATGAAGTTCTCACCGGCGGTTTTGCCGAACGAGACCCGCTCCAGCGTGAGGTCCTTCACGCATCGCGGACCGTGGAAGTCGTAGTGCAGGGAATCCGCCGCGAACGCACGAGCGCCCGCCGGTAGCGTCTCGAAGAACTCGGGAAGCCGCTCCAGGTACTCGGTCGGGTCGGTGACACCATGGACGACACCACCGGGCAGGGCCATGGAGGCGTTGAGGTCGACGTACTTCATGCGTCGATCACGTCCAAGGCATGCGGGTGCGACCGCTGCGGAACATACACGGAATGATCTTCATCGCAGTCACCATGCCACAGTCCGTAGCCGCAGGCCACCGCGTTTTGGAGCCACCACGGCCGATCCACTCATGATCCGTGGGTCGTGGGTTCAAGTCCCACCCGCCCTACCAGGTAATTCCTTGGTCCGATCCAACATTTATAGAGATCGGTAAGAACTGTGCCGGACCAATGCCGGACCATCCAGCAATTCAAGCCTTACGGGCCCTCGGGATGACTGCCACCGCGGCCTCAGCTGCGGACTCGGCCAGCAGCGCGAGGCCGAGACGCGCGGATGGTTGCTCGGCGGCTGCTCGCGGGCACGGACCGGGCACACACGAACCCGGCCGGTAGATCCTCTCGGAAGGTCAAGAGAAAACGTCACCAGTGCGCCTGCCGATAATTCCATCCGTGCAGGTCAAGCGGCATGTGAGTATTCGTGGAGGATACCGTCGACCCGGTCTCGTCGGCGTATGCTCAAGTCCACAATCCGCTCGGGGATCCGTGATCGGGTCAGGGACGGTGCGTTGCGGAGCCGCTTGGCCCAGGGCTTGGTGGGCGCGGTGCCGGTTGTAGAACACTTCGTACTCGCGAAGAGCGTGCCGCAGGTGGTGTTCGTTCCACAGGAGGCAGCGGTTGAGGAATTCACGGCGACAAGACCGCACCCACCGCTCCATGACGGAATTCATGCGCGGCATCCGGATGCCGGTGAGTACGGTCTGGATACCCACGCCGGCGAGGCTTCCGTCCATGAGGGTGGGGAACTTCCCATCCCTGTCTCGGATCAGAAGGCGTGCTCGGCAGCCTGCGTCTTCCAGGTCCATCACGAGGTTCCTGATCGTCTGGATCACCCAGTCGGCGGTCGGGTGAGCAGTGGTGCCCAGTACGCGAGTGCGCCTGCTGCGTGCTCGATGACGGCCAGGATGTACCGACGTTGCCCGTTCAAGGTGACGGTCTCGATGAAATCGCAGGCGAGCAGAGCGTGGGCTTGGGAGCGCAGGAAGTCGGCCCATGTGGCGGTGCCCGCTAGGGTGGCTGCTCACGCACGCCCCGATCCTGTCACGGCGGGGGCGCCGAGCCCAGCCAGGCTGCAACGGCCACAGGCCGGGCCGGGAGATGCCGGCAGGCGCCCACCCGTTAGCGCGGGGATCGTCAGGAAGGCGGTCGCGTCTTCGCGGACGTCGAGTTGTCCGCTGCGAGTTGGGTTCGCACGCCGCGAGGCACATGCACGCCGTGATTGCGCAGGTTGCCGATGAATCGTGCGGCGAGTGGATCCGGTTCTGCGGACGTCACCGCCACCAGCTGTCTGACCCATCGTGGCGAGAACGATCGCACTGCGCCAGGAAAACCATCGCTGACCGCACTTACGGGGCACACTGCGATTCCCAGACCGGCGGCAGCGAGCTGCGGTGCCGCGGTGGTCACCGCTGTCCTCATGACGGGCTCCGGGCGGACCCCGGCGCGGGCGAACGAGCGATCGAGCCAGGCGCTGAGGCCGTTCTCCGGTGCGAAGTGAACCAGCGGCGCACCTTCAAGATCCTCCAAGGGCACAGCCGGCCGTGCGGCCAGTGGATGGCCGGTGGGTGCCGTCAGCACGATCTCTTCCTCGGCGACGGCGGTGGTCGTGAAGCGGCCGGGCACGGGAGCGGGCATCAGGGCCAGGTCGGCCTCGTCGGAGTCAATGAAGCCGTGGAGCTCGTCCGGCGACGTGGACTCACGCAGGGTGATCGCCACCTCCGGGTGGCGGCGATGCCACTCTCGAATGACCGGGGCGAGCACGGAGACCAGGCTCTGCGCACAAGCCAGCCGCAGCGACCCTCCGGTCGCTTCGCCGGCGGCACGAGCCGACCTCACCGCAGAGGCAGCCGCTTCAATCGCCCGTCTGGCATCCGCTACGGCGGCCCGCCCGGCGGGAGTGAGCCTGACCCCTCTGGGCTCGCGGCGGAGCAGGGTCGTTCCTGTTTCGCGCTCCAGCGTCGCGAGCTGATGAGAGACGGCAGGCTGCGACGAATGCAGCAGCCGCGCGGCCTGGGTGATCGACCCGGAGTCCGCGACCGCGACAAGACACTCCAGCGCCCGAAGAGAAGCCATTCAAAAACTATATGGCATGGGCCCGAAACATGAATATTTCCGAGGGAATGCCTTCAGGGCCATCGATTGCTCCACCTCACGACACCCTCTCGTCCAAGGCGAGCGAGGGGGCCCGCACTCGGAGAAGGAGAGTCTCATGGCGCAGGCGTTCGTCACGGGCGGTTCTGGGTTCATCGGCCAGGTGCTGGTACGGCGGCTCCTCGACGAGGGGCACTCGGTTCGTGTTCTGGTCAGAAGTGAGGCGTCGGCCGCAAGGGTGGCGGCGCTGGGCGCGGTGCCCGTCCGGGGCGAGTTGACCGACCCGGCCACGTGGCGGGACAGGGTGACGGGCAGTGACGTGGTGTTTCACCTCGCTGCCGAGACGGACGTCGCGGCCGACCGTGAGCGTCATGAGCTTGTTTCGGTTCGTGGCACCCAGGCAGCCGTCGATGCGTCCCGCTTCGCGCGGGTTCCTTGGTTCGTCCACTGCGGGAGCGAGGCTGCGCTCCTCGCCGGCGACCCGCTGGTGGACATCGACGAGACCGCGCCGCTGCGGCCGGATTCGGAAGCCGCCTACTGTGCGGTGAAGGCCGTTGCCGAGAAGATCGTGCTCGACGCGAACGCCCCGGATTTCGCCACGGTGTCGATCCGTCCGAGGTTCGTCTGGGGTCCCGGCAGCATCCTCATCGAAGGGCTGGTCGCGGCGGCGAAGGCGGGGCAGTTCGCCTGGATCGACGGAGGCCGGCACACGACCGACGTCACGTTCGTGGACAACGCCGTCGAGGGGCTCATGCTCGGATGGCAGCGGGGCCGGCCAGGCCAGGCCTACTTCATCACCGACCGGCGCCGCGTCACCCTGCGCGAGTTCATGGAGACCTTGTTCGCGATCTATGGCGTCGATGCGCCGATCCCCGACCTCGATGCGGAGACGGCGGATCGCGAGGTTCCGGTTCCCGTTCGATGGTTCCTCGGGCAGCCGTGCATCCTGCGGACGGACAAGGCCGCAGCCGAGCTCGGATACGAGCCCATTGTTCCGCATGCCGCCGGTCTCGACGCTGTCAGGGATTCGGTGGCACTCAGCGGTGTGTGAAGGCTTCACACCCGTTCAATCAGAAGGAGACTGAACTGAAGATTGTCACGATCGGAAGAGGAACGATCGGTGGCGGTCTGGCCGGCCTGTGGCAGGCCGCAGGACACGACGTCGAAGAGCTCGGCCGTGATGGTGGGGATGTGTCGGACGCGGACGTCGTCCCGGTGGCAGTGCAATGAACTTCGGATCGTTGTTCGGCGCAGTGCGCGAGCAGCGAGTACGGCCGAGCAATTGGTACATCGCCGACGAGGCCGCCCGCAAGATCACCGAGCGTCTCATCCGCGACGCCGGCTACGACCGCGTCGGGGACCTCTCCCGCGACTTCGAGAACGCGGTCTGGCTCCTCATGGGCGTGGCCCCGACAGGAGGTGTGTTCTATCGATTCGCGGTGCCCGGCGAGCTCTGATGAGCGCTCGCCCGTTCCATTCACCATCTGGAGGTTGATGTGTTCGAAGCAGTAAATTGGCCGGAGGCCATGGTCCCCAGCCGCTCCCCGATCCACTTCACCAACGAGCTCGAGGTCGCGGCGTCTCCCGAAACGGTCTGGTCCCTGCTGGTGGATCCCCAGGCCTGGCCCTGCTTCTATCCTGGCGTCGAGCATGTCCAGCTGCTCGACGGCCATGACGCGCTGCGCCTCGGCACGCGGTTCGAGACCAATCTGGCCGGCCAGGACGTCTTCGCGTCCGTGCAGGAGTTCGAGCCTGTGACGCGTATCGCCTGGGGCGGCCATCCCAAGGCCGCGGAAGCATCCCAGGCTTATCACGCTTGGATCATCACACCCACGCCGAAGGGGTGCCATCTCTGGACCGAAGAGACGATGCGGGGGCGGTTCTGGATCGAATTGGCGAAGAAGGCTCCCGACGTCTTCTGGCGCACGCACGAGGAACTTCTCGCAGCGCTCGCCAAGGTCGCGACCGAGCGCGGCGGCTCTCCCGCATGACATATTCGCTGAAGGACAAGGACGTTCTGATCGTGGGAGGCGGCTCGGACATCGCTGCCGCGCCGGCCACCGATCTCCTCCAGGAGGGTGCGCGAGTCACGCTCGCGGGCCGGGACGCCGGGAGGACGGCCGCCGCGGCGAAGGCCATCGGTGACACCGTCCGGGCCATCGCCCTCGATCTCTCAGCGAGGGTCGATCCGGGCGGCCGCGGATCAGGCCGCGACCGCCGGAGGGCTCGACCATCTCGTCAGCGTGGCCACGGCGCGGGCTTTTGGACCGGTCGCCTCCCTTGAACGTCGCGCGCTGCTCGCGGCCTTCGACGCCAAGGCCGTCGGTCCGATCCTGCTGGCCAAGCACTTCGCCCCGCTGATCGCCGAGGGAGGTTCGCTGCTGTTCTTCTCCGGTCTGGGGGCCTGGCGACCGGCACCGGGAGGCGTCGCGATGGCGGCCACCAACGGCAGCGTCACCACGCTCGTCTCCGCCCTCGCCGTCGAGCTGGCGCCCACCCGCGTCAACGTCATCTCCCCCGGCGTGATCACCACCGGCGCCTGGGACGCCGCGGTACCTGACAAACAACGACTGTTCCAGCACGTCGCGGCCACCACACCGGCCCGCCGCGTCGGACAGCCCTCCGACATCTCAACCGCCACCCGCGCGCTGCTGACCGACCCCTTCATAACCGGCGAGACCCTCCATGTCGACGGCGGGGGGCGCTGGGCCTGACCTCGGCACGCAAGACGAACAAGGAGAAGTGGATTATGTACGACAAAGTGAATTGGCCCAAGCAGTACGACCCGAAAGCTTCGGCCATCTACGCGCTCAACGACATTGACGTGAAGGCGCCGCCTGAAGTGGTGTGGAAGCTGCTCGTCGACGCCGAGAACTGGTCGAGCTACTTTCCCTCCGAAGATCAGGTCAAGATCCTGAGCGGCGAGTCCGAACTGGCGCTCGGAACCAGGTACAGCCGGGTGACGGTTGGATTCCCGATGAGTCTCAACGTGACGGAGTACGAGCCCTTCAGCAGGCTCGCGTGGGAGACGGTGGTCGACGGCGACGAGACCGGTTCAAGCGCGTACCACGGCTGGGTGATCACGCCCACGAATGACGGGTGTCACGTGCTGACCGAGGAAACGCAGCAGGGTCCCTTCTTCCTTGAGGAGCTCGGGCGCAAGCGGCCCGGTGCGCTCTACCGCTATCACCAGGACTGGGTCGAACGCCTCGCCCGCGCCGCAGAGGCGGAGGTGACGAATCCTGCTGGCTGACCCGGCTTCCACCCGGGCTCCAACCGGTCTTCCGGTGGACGACCTCCTGTCCGCCGGGTACGCGATGACCAGCAGCCGCTCAGTGATCATGCTTCGGCTGCGGCCCAGGCGGCGAGGAGCTCAAGTCCCACCCGCCTTACTCTCCAATACGGTGTTCGACCTGGGGCTTTTCGGCCCTCGCCGACCCCTGGTCGCATTGTTGATCCTTATCGGACCATCCGTGCGATCGCCCTCCAGCTCCATGCGGGGACATCGCATTCCCGCAGCCCAAGAACCGGGGCTGAAGCCGACCGCGGACCTCCCCGCCTTCTGCCACGCGGTGAGCAGCGGCGGGGCTCCGTCACGGTAAAGTTCGGATTTTCCTCAAGATGGACGGCACATGTGAGCAAGGCTGATGAGCTGATCGGTGCGGCGATGGAGGCACTTGGCCACGAGGATCAGGCGGGCTTCGACTCCGCCGCCGCCTTCCTGGCCGACCGGGACGACGCCGATCGCGTGCTGGTGGAGGTCGCGACCCGGGCGATCTCGGGATTGTGGCGGAACGGCTGGCAGCCCGCCGACGTGGTCAGGATCGCGGCCAGGCGGCTGACCGACTGGCACGGGCGGGCGGCGGCCGATCTCATCGCCTGGGAGATGCGCGCCTACGCGCCGGCCACGGTGGACGAGCGCTGGCGCGACCAACTCACCGGCCTGGAGGCCACGGTGTGGTGGAAGGGCGGCTACCTGGCGGCGCGGCAGGCGCGCGACGGGGCCGGCCGGTTGGTGACCGTCTCCGGTGTGCTGGAACTGCTGGGGTTGCTGACCGGGCTGCCCCGGCTGGAATCGTTGAGCCCGCCGCCCGGAGCCGCTCGCCGTACGGTCCAGGCACGCCCGCACACCGTCAGCGAGAAGACGCTGACGCGGGTACGGGCGCTGCTGGCCAAGGCGGAGTCGACGACGTACGCGGCGGAGGCGGAGACGTTCACGTCGGCGGCGCAGAGCTTGATGGCGAAGTACAGCATCGACGCGGCGATGCTGGACGCGCAGCCGGGCGGAGGCGAGGCCCCGGCGGGCATCCGGGTCAGCGTCGACGCGCCGTACGAACAGCCCAAGGCGGTGCTGCTCAACCTCATCGCCGAGGCCAACAGGTGCCGGGTGATCTGGTCGCAGGAGCTGGGGTTCGCCACGGTGCTGGGCTTCTGGGCAGATCTGTCCTGGGTGGAGATGCTGTTCACCTCACTGCTGGTGCAGGCGCAGACCGCGCTGGTGAACACGGGCACCAAGAAGCACGGCGCCGGCCGGTCGAGGAGCAGGACGTTCCGCCAGTCCTTCCTGTCGGCGTTCGCCTCCAGAATCGGGGAGCGGCTCGCCGAGGCCACGGCGGCCGCGGTCTCCCAGGAGAGCGCCAACCGAGGCACTGACCTGGTGCCGGTGCTGGCGGCTCGCGAACAGGAGGTGGAGCAGGCGGTCGAGCGTATGTTCCCGAACCTGGTCTCGCACAGGATCCGCACATCCTGGGACCGCGAGGGCTGGGCAGCCGGCCGCATCGCCGCCGACCAGGCCAGTCTCGGAACGCCAGACCGCTAGCGCCTTTCCCACAGGCATGGCGG
Organism: Nonomuraea maritima; assembly: GCF_900100395.1. Lineage (GTDB taxonomy): Bacteria > Actinomycetota > Actinomycetes > Streptosporangiales > Streptosporangiaceae > Nonomuraea > Nonomuraea maritima. The sequence goes on from NZ_FNFB01000001.1 coordinate 134,900, forward strand.
CGATGCGCCGCGACACCCATACGAGACATGGGGCGGCTCTGCTCGTCGCTCAGGCACCCGCCGCCTCTGCCGCCGACACCGTCGCCGACCTCGGTGTCACCTCCGACAGGGGCGGCGACGTGGTGGGACAGAGCGGCAAGATCTTCGTCGCCGCCGACGATCGGATCGTGGTCACCAAGAGCGACGGCACGCTCATCGAGCTCGCCGCCTACCCGTGCCCGTCCACGCTGGCCCAGTCGTACGAGCGGCTGTGGGTCGGATACGGGTGCGGCTTGTCAGCGGCCACCGCGTCCGGCCGGGTGCGCGGACGGCCGATGCACAGGCGGATCTTGATGCGCTCCAGCACAGCGCGACACTGAGGGCCGGCTCCGGCTTGGCCGGCGGTCAGGACGAACGACAGCGGGCGGCAGCGACTGTCGACCGAAACCGCGCTTGGGCTTGGGTTGCCACATCGGGATGAGGATCCTCGGCGAGAATCCGCAAGACGGTTTCCGGGGTGGTGGGCCATGTGGCCAGCCACCACCGCACGTTGACCGAGCGATCACGGGCAAGGCGTTGCAGTTCGTCATGAGGGAGCTTTCCTGACTGCACTGCGGCCGAGCGCACGGCTGCGGACTTGTCGTTCGCGAGAAGTCGGTGTTGATCGATCGTGGTGAGTGGATTCTGAGTCGCACCGACGCGGACCTTGGGATCGGCGTCGGCCAGCAGAATGGCGAGAGTTTCCGGGTCATCGGTGTGCGCCGCCAGGCCCGCTCGAACGTGTGGAGAGCGGTCCCCCGCAAGTACCGCTTCGGTCTCGTCATCCAATCCTCGCCTCTCAGCGAGCAGCCGGCGCAGATCCTCATCCGTGGACCGGCAGATGGCATGGTTGACCTCGACATCGGCGGCCGGATGGTCCGGCAGTGACCATCGGACCGACCAGTGAGGATCTTCCACCAGGATCATCAGAACTGTAGACGGACAGGCCGGATTCTCGACGAGGATCTGGCGGGTCTTGAGATCCGGATCCCTGGCGAGTGCACCCAGCAATCCGTCCGGCGCGTCACTCCGACCCGCCAGGGCACGCCTGACCGTGCGGGAGGAGTCTGCGGCCATGGCTTCGAGAACCGCTGGGAGTGTGGTGGGATCGCCTGCCACGGCCAATCGGACCCTGACCTTCTTGTCACGTGCGCGTACTTCGAAGTCGGCCTTGCCCGTTCCGCTATCTGTCTCCGAAGCCCTTGATCCATGCTGCACCGTTCGGTCCTTCCTCGAACGAACAGCATCATCGCAGCCGTCACTGACCGCCGCCAGAGCCGACGTCGCAGCTCCGTGCCGCAGGTCGGGCAATCGCATCGGCCGCGACCTGCTCGCACGCACGCACCAGCTTGTGGAAGCGAGGGATCAGGGTCAGCGTGCGGTGACGCGGAAGGAGTCCCGCATCTCGGGCGGCCACAGGGCCCAGGCCAGGGTCGCGAGAAGGAGGCCATGGACGACTTGTTCGGCGCGGAACCAGACCGGGATGACACCGGGGAGGGCGACCTTGACCGCGACCAGGGCGCAGGCGGCGACGGCTCCTCACCAAACTTCGCGCCTCAACGCGAGTGGCGTCCTCGACGACCGCTGGCACATAGGCGCGCCCCGGATCCCGAAGAAGTCGCACACAGCGGGGCGCCTGCCTGACCGCGCAGGAATGCGACCCAGGACGGCGGGGCCATGCCCCTACGTGAACGCCCGCTCGGGAGATGGCAGCGACCGCATGGCCCATTCGTCCGACCATGAAGTCAGATCACGACGGGTGGACTAGATACCTACCGGTCGGTATCTTCGCGAGCATGACGCTGGAACGCCTCACTTGGCGGACACTCGAGCCGTTGCACGGCATGATCTACTTCTCCCCCGAGGCGGATGCCGCGTACAAGCAGCTCGGACTGACCGGACGGATGGGATACTTCGCATCCCGGGCGGCCGCACTCGGCCCGGTTACCGCGGAGGCGGTGATCGCCACCTTCTACAACTTCAACCCACAGGTGGTACGTCAGGCGATACCGGCCGCATGGCACATCGCCTCCCCCGCCGACATTCTGGACGCCCGGTTCAACGCAGCCGATGCGACATTGCGCCGCGTGCTCGGCGACGCAGTCGACTCACCGGAGATGTCCCATGCCGCCGCGCTGGCCCGAGAGGCGGCCGAGGCGATCTCAGGGGAACTGAGCGGACGGCCTCTGTACGCCGCGCACGCCGCACTGCCCTGGCCTGCCGCTCCGCACCTGATTCTCTGGCATGCCCAGACCTTGCTGCGCGAGTTTCGCGGTGACGGCCATCTGGCCGCCCTGTTGGCCGCCGGGCTCAGTGGCATCGAAGCCCTCGTCTCCCACGCCGCCACCGGCGACGTCCCGGCCGAGACACTCCGGGTCACCCGCGGCTGGACCGAGACCGACTGGGCGGCCGCCGTGGACAGGCTGGAGAAGCGCGGCTGGCTCCGTGACGGCTCATTGACCGCACAGGGCCGCAGGGAACGTGAGGTGATCGAAGAGGCGACCGACCGGATGGCCCGAGCCCCCTACGCCGCACTCGGCGACGATCGCTGCCAAGAACTGCGCCTTCTGGTACGTCCCTGGAGCAAACAAGTGGTGGCCCAGCTCATGCCCTGGGCGGCCGACAACACCGGGAACCTTGGGACACCACGAACGGGCTGATCTCATATCCGCGCACGGGGCATCGCCACAGGAGCATCGTGGGGCCCCTCGCCCTACTGCCGCATGAAGGTTGTCGGCCACTGTCGCAGTGAGGCGGTTCAGTTTCCGTACTCGGGGGAGTCGGGAACGATGTGAATGGCCGACTCCTCCGCCGAGACGGCGCCCAGGTCCAGGCCTGCGTCGCGGGCCCAGTAATCCGACCGGCTGTCGATCTCGGCTTCCCATTCCACGAGTTGACCGGCCTGGGCGTCGCCCACCTGGTCGTCGATCAGTTCGCCGTCGGTGTCGGAGGTGTCGCCGAGTCCGTCCGTCTCGTCCTGTACCGGCTCGGGTTGCTCACGTGCGAGGCGATGGGACAGGTCCTCCCGTGACCTCATTTCGTTCCAGGTGATGCCCCAGGCCGTGCTGCCCAGCGGCCGGTCAGGGGGGAAGTATCCGTCTTCTGTGTCGCCGGTCACCTCGTCGTCGAGGCTTTCCTCCGGGGAGAGCAGCTGGAAGTCGTCGCTCTCGTCGGGTGTCAGGTCGTCGAAGGTGGTCATCGCGTTCCTCCTCGGTGCGATCTCGCGGGTACCGGTCGCGGGTGACCGGCCCACCGGGGGCAGGCCCCGATGATGTCGTCGTCCGACAGGGCAGGTGCTGATCGCCGGTCAGTCGAGGAACTCGGCCAACTCGGCCGCGACACTTTCCATCGACGCGGCGCCGATGATCGTCTTGACCACCTCGCCGTCACGGTAGACGTTCAGCATCGGGATGGACGTGACCCCGTAGCGTTCCGCCATCCGAGGGTTCTCCTCGATGTCGAGCTTGAGCACGTCGATCCTGGTCGCGTACGCCGCCTGAAGCTTCTCCAGTTCGGGAGCCATCTGGCGGCACGGGCCGCACCACTTGGCCCAGAAGTCCACCACGACGATCCCGTCCTTGCCGAGGACGTCCGCCTCGAACGATTCGTCCGTCACGCTCTTCAATGTGCCTGCCATGGCTTCCTCTCCCCCACCGTTGGCCGGCCAGCCTCGCACGTCAGTGTCTACCGCGCGTCTACTCCGCATCGCCGGCCTCCGCTTCCGCGTGCTCTTCGTCCAAAGAGGACTAATTAGTCCTTTTCAATGAGACCGGGTAACCTCCATGGAGAACAAGAAGTGGTCCCTGACGAGCCCGATCGGCTTGCGACCGACCGCGACTCGGATACCACGCCGCCTCTTATCATGGACGGTCAAGTCCCGTTGTCTTTGAACACCGTGTTCTCCTTGCTAGGCCCTGTACGTCTCCGCAAGGGCTCGGTCGAGCTCTCGGCCGGTCAGCCCAGGCAGTGTGCGGTGGCGACCTCCCTGCTGCTCCGCGGAGGGACTCCCGCCAGCATGTCGGCGCTCGTCGACGACGTCTGGGGGGACGACCCCCCGTCGTCTGCCCTCGGGTCGATCCGCACCTACGTGTACCGGCTGCGCCGCACCCTGCACTCGGTGGACGCGGGACACATCCGGCTGTCGGAAGGCGGGTACTCCCTGCACGTCGACCCGGACGCGCTCGATGTCAACCGATTCGAAGGCATCCTGGCCCGGGCGCGGGCCGCACAGGTCGCCGGCGATCCCGCGCGGGGGTCGGCGTACTACGCGGAGGGGCTGGCGTTGTGGAGGGGCGCGGCGCTGGCAGGCGTGCCGGGGCCGTACGCCGACGTCCAGCGCACACGCCTCGAGGAACTACGGCTGGCCTCCATCGAGGGGCGGTTGACGTGCGACCTGGAGCGCGGGTTGTACGCGGACACGGCAGCGGATCTGACGGCGCTCGTGGCCGAGCATCCACTGCGGGAACGATTCAGCGAACTCCTCATGATCGCCCTGTACGGCTCGGGCCGCCAGGCGGAGGCTCTTGGCGTGTACCACACGATCAGCCACGCCCTCCGGGAGAACCTCGGCGTCAGCCCGTCGACCGAACTGCGAAAAGCGCACGAACTCATCCTCAGGGAGGAACTCACCCTGCCTCGCCCACGCGTGGCCCTCTCTCCCAGCGCCCCTCTGGACCAGCTGCCCGCGGAGCTTCCGCACTTCGTCGGGCGGGACGCGGAGTTCGAGCGCGTCCGGCAACTGGTCGACAGCGACGATCGAACGTCTTCTGCGCTCACCGTCGTGGTCGGCGGGATGGCCGGCGGGGGGAAGACGGCGTTCGCGATCCGGCTGGCTCACCGTCTGGCAGACCGGTTCCCCGACGGGCAGCTCTTCGCGGACCTGCACGGTTTCGGCCCTGGGCAGGCGAGAGAACCGGCTGACGTGCTGGCGGACTTCCTGCGCGCACTCGGCGTGGCGGCTGACCAGATCCCGGCGGGCGCGCCTGGGCGGGCGGTCATGTTCCGCGGCATCCTGGCCGAGCGCCGGATCGCCGTGGTGCTCGACAACGTGGGCAGCTCCGAACAGGCACGGGACCTGCTGCCAGGGAAGGGCGGTTCCATGGCGATCGTCACCAGTCGTCATGAACTGCCCGGCTTGCTGGTGACGCATCAAGCGACGCCCATCACGCTCGGGCCGCTGAGCACGCAGGAGTCCAAGCGGTTCCTCGCCGGCTTGTTCGGTGCCCGGGCCGCGGCCGAGCCTTCCGCGATCGCGGACATCGCCGGGCTGTGCGAGGGACTGCCCCTCGCCCTGTCCGTCGTCGGAGCCAGGGCGAGCTACCGGCCGACCACGCCGGTCGCGTACCTGGCCGCCGACATCCGCTCCAGGAGGCGACCGCTCGATGCGTTCGCCTGCGAGGACGACCACAGCCTCGACGTCCGCGCGGCCCTTTCCTGGTCGGTCAGGACACTCAGCCCCGATTGCGCGAGGTTCCTGTACGCGCTGAGCGGTCGTCCGGGGGACGATCTCACCGCCGAGAACGTCGCGGCGATGCTGCGATGGCCCGTCAGCACCGTGGAAGCGGCTCTGAGCAGGCTCGTACGCGTTCATCTGCTCCGTGAGAGCGAACCCGGCCACTACGCCATGAGCGGTCTGGTACGGGCCTACGCCGCCGAGCTCTTCCAGCCGGAAGCCGCTCCCTCGCAGGCGGACGGGCTTTCGCATCCCGTCCTGGAACGGCACGGCACGGCGTCGTGACCGCCCGTCCGTCACGGGCGTCGACCGGTTGTAGACGGAGCGTAGAGACCGTGATGGCAGCGTCGGATTCAGGAGTCCTCGACAAGAAGAAAGAGGACGGACCTTTCAGGGGGATCTCATGGACATGGACTTCCAGGGCCAGAAGCTGGTGGTCATCGGTGGCGCGAGCGGAATGGGGCGGGCGGTCGCCTCGGGTGTCCTCGCACGAGGGGCGAGCGTCGTGGTCCTGGGCCGCGCGGGCACGAAGCTGGACGACGCCACCGCCGAGCTGGCGAAGAGCGGCCCTGCCACGTCGATCGCCGTCGATCTCGCCGACCAGGCCCAGGTCGACGAGGCCAGCAAGCGGCTCGCCGGAGAGCACGAGGACGCGACGTTGCTCGTCAACGCCGCCGGCTTCTACCTGCCCAAGCCGTTCCTCGACCATGACAGGGCAGACTACGACGCCTACCACGACATCAACCGCGCACTGTTCTTCCTGACCCAGACCGTGGTACGGGGCATGGTCGCTGGCGGCCGGGGCGGGGCGATCGTCAACATCGGCAGCATGTGGGCACACCAGGCGATCGCGGCGACCCCGTCGACGGCGTACTCGATGGCGAAGGCCGGCCTGCACGCCCTCACCCACAATCTGGCCATCGAGCTGGCCGGTGACGGCATCAGGGTGAACGCCGTCGCGCCCGCCGTCACGGCGACGCCGCTGTTCGAGAAGGTCTTCCCGCAGGATCAACTCGAGGAGTCGCTGCGCGGTCTCGGCGCCCTTCACCCGCTGGGCCGGGCGGGCACACCGCAAGAGGTGGCGGACGCCATCGTCTTCCTGCTCTCGCCCGCCTCCAGCTGGACCACCGGGGCCATTCTGAACGTGGACGGCGGCGTCATGGCGGGCCGGAACTAGTCGCCGGACCGGGCGCACGAACGGTGTGTGCACGTGGCAGGGGGCCGGCCGATGGTCCACCGGCGCACGCACCGTCGGCACCGTCGGAATAGGCCAACTCCCTCCACCGTTAAAGGACTGAATGGTCCAGCTATAGAGAGAAGCAGCGCCGTTCAGCGCGGCGCCAGATATCCGAGGGACGAAGATGTCGCAGCCCTATCGCAAGGACCCAAAGGCTGTCGCCCGGCTGACCCCCGAGCAGTACCGGGTGACCCAGGAGAACGGAACGGAATCCCGGTTCAGGAACGAGTTCTGGAAGCACAAGGAGGCCGGTCTGTACGTCGACGTGGTGTCCGGCGAGCCGCTGTTCACCTCGATGGACAAGTACGACAGCGGGTGCGGCTGGCCCAGCTTCACCGCGCCGGTCGAGTCCGGCAACGTGGTCGAGAGCACGGACACGAGCCACGGCATGATCCGCACCGAGGTTCGGTCGAAGCACGGCGACAGCCACCTGGGCCACGTCTTCGACGACGGCCCCGCCGCCGCCGGCGGGCTGCGCTACTGCATAAACTCGGCGGCCCTGCGGTTCGTCCCCGTCGGCGACCTGGAGCGCGAGGGTTACGGGGAGTACCGCAAGCTGTTCGACAACACCGACGAAGGAGCATGACGATGACCGCGACGCAGAAGGCGATCCTCGCCGGGGGCTGCTTCTGGGGGATGCAGGACCTGGTCCGCAAGCTCCCCGGAGTGCTCTCCACGCGGGTCGGCTACACGGGCGGCGACGTGCCGAACGCGACCTACCGCGACCACGGCACCCACGCCGAGGCCATCGAGATCGTCTACGACCCCACCGCGACCACGTACCGCGACCTGCTGGAGTTCTTCTTCCAGATCCACGACCCCAGCACCGTCAACCGCCAGGGCAACGACATCGGCACCAGCTACCGTTCGGCGATCTTCTACGTCGACGAGGAGCAGAAGCGCGTCGCCGAGGACACCATCGCCGACGTGGACGCCTCGGGCCTGTGGCCCGGCAAGGTCGTCACCGAGGTGAGCCCCGCCGGGCCGTTCTGGGAGGCCGAGCCGGAGCACCAGGACTACCTGGAGCGCTACCCCGACGGTTACACCTGCCACTTCGTCCGTCCCGGCTGGAAGCTCCCCCGCCGCGGCGTGCAGGCCGCCGGCTGACGCAGCATTTCCGCACGCGCACGCCGAGGCGTGCGCGTGCGCTCCCCCAGGGACGGCGCCCCCGATCATCCACGCACACGTCGGACCCACAGCAGAAACGTGCCATCAGGACGCGATGCTTCGCGTCCCGGAACGGAGCCGATCATGAGTGAGATCCTGACGAAGCTGTCCGCCCAGGGGGTGTCCATCTGGCTGGACACCATCAGCCGGGAGCGCCTGCGCAGCGGCAACCTCGCCGCGCTGGTCCGCGACAGGAACGTGGTGGGGGTCACGTCCAACCCGACCATCTTCGCGGCGGCGCTGAGCGAGGGCGACGCCTACGACGAGCAGCTGCACGACCTGCGGGTGCGCGGTGTCGGCGTGGGCGAGGCCCTCCGCGCCATCACCACGTACGACATCCGCTGGGCCTGTGACGTGCTGCGTCCCGTCCACGACGCGACCGGCGGCGTCGACGGACGCGTGTCGATCGAGGTCGACCCGCACCTGGCCAAGGACACCGGGTCGACCGTCGCCGAGGCCCGCGCGCTGTGGTGGCTGGTCGATCGTCCCAACCTGTTCATCAAGATCCCGGCGACGGTCGAGGGGCTGCCCGCGATCACGGCCGCCCTGGCCGAGGGCATCAGCGTCAACGTGACGCTGATCTTCTCGTTGGAGCGCTACCTCGCCGTCCTGGACGCCTGGCTGTCCGGGCTGGAGGCCGCGAAGGCCAAGGGCCTCGACCTGTCCAGGATCGCCTCGGTCGGGTCGTTCTTCGTGAGCCGGGTCGACACCGAGGTGGACAGGCGCCTCGAAGCGGTCGGCGCCGAGGGCCTCGCCGGCAGGGCCGGCGTGGCCAACGCGCGGCTGGCGCACGCGGTGTTCGACGAGGTCATGCGGAGCCCGCGATGGCAGGCGCTCGGCGCCGCAGGAGCGCGGCCGCAGCGTCCGCTGTGGGCCTCCACCGGGACGAAGAACCCCGCCTACTCCCCGACGCTCTACGTCGACGACCTGATCACGGCGGGCGTCGTCAACACCATGCCGGAGAAGACCCTCGACGCCGCCGCGGCGCAGGCCACGGTCGACGGCGACACGGTCCGTCCCTTCTACAAGGACGCCATGAAGACCATGGCCGCCCTCGAACAGGCCGGCATCGACTACGCCGACGTGGTCAGGGTGCTGGAGGAGGAGGGAGTGGCGAAGTTCCAGGCGTCCTGGAACGAGGTGATCGACACCGTGTCCGTCGCGCTCGACAAGGCGTGAGGGCAGGCCGCACGGCCCGCCGCGGACCGAATCCCGCACTGACCGCTTCGGGCGATGGTCGAACCATCGCCTTCACCAAGACTTCTGCGATGCCGCCCGGATCTCGGGCAAGCGCCCACCGGTTCGGCGCCGGCGTTGCTCACACACGGAAGGTTGCATCATGGCCGGCCTCGTGTCACGAGGATTTTCTGGACGTCGCCGTACCGGCGACGTGAAGCTGCCGCCGGGGCAGTACCTCACCGAGGACTTCCCCGTCCTGTCGTCCGGGCCCACTCCGCAGGTGCGAACCGAGCGGTGGGAGTTCACGATCACCACGGAGACCGGCGCGGAACACCACTGGGACTGGGCGGCCCTGCGCGCCCTGCCCGCCGAGCGTTTCACCACCGACCTGCACTGCGTCACCAAGTGGTCGAAGCTGGGCACCACGTGGGAGGGCGTCTCGCTCGACACGCTGTTCGCCGGCGTCGAGACCACCGCCGGCTACGCCCTGGCCCACTCCTACGGCGGCTACACCACCAACCTGCCGCTGGAGGACCTGCTCGGCGGGAAGGCGTGGATCGCCTTCGGCTACGGCGGCAAGGACCTCGCCGCCGAGCACGGCGGTCCGGCCCGGCTCCTGGTGCCCCACCTGTACCTGTGGAAGAGCGCCAAGTGGGTCCGGGGGATCCGGCTCATGAACGCGGACACACCCGGGTTCTGGGAGGGTGTCGGCTACCACAACTACGGTGACCCATGGCGCGAACAGCGATACTGGAGCGACTGACCTGGCGGGTCGGCACGGTGACGGAGCTGCTCCAGGAGAGTCCGACCGCCCGCACCATCGTGCTCCACATACCCGGCTGGCCAGGCCACCTCGGCGGTCAGCACGTCGACCTGCGGCTCACGGCTCCCGACGGCTACTCGACCCAGCGTTCCTACTCGATCGCGTCGGCGGCCGACGGCGAACGGGTCGAGCTCACCGTGGAGGAGATCCCCGACGGGGAGGTCTCGCCGTACCTCACCCAGGTCCTGGAGGTGGGCGATGCGCTGGAGCTGCGCGGGCCGATCGGCGGCTGGTTCGTATGGCGGCCTGGCCCGCCCACACCGGTGCAACTCATCGCGGGCGGCTCCGGTCTGGTGCCTCTGATGGCCATGATCCGCGCCCGGGCCGCAGCGCCCGGCACCGGCGTCGCGCCGTTTCGGCTGCTGTACTCCGTGCGCGAGCCCGAAGCCCTGCTGTACGCGGCGGAACTGGGCGAACGCGCCACGGACGGCACCGGCCTGGAGGTCACCTACGCCTACACCCGGCTGGCCCCGGAAGGACACGAGCGTCCTCCGGGGCGGGTGGACGCGGCCCTGGTCCGCGCCGTCACCTGGCCACCGGAAAGCAGGCCGTCGACCTTCGTCTGCGGCCCCACCGGCTTCGTGGAGAGCGCCGCCGGCCTGCTGGTCGCCGCCGGCCACGACCCGGCCTTGATCCGCACCGAACGATTCGGCCCCACGGGAGGACGCCCATGAGCACGAACGACGACCACCATCTCGACGCCAACGCTGCGGGCGGGGCGCTGCGCGAGATCTTCAGCGTCGACGTCACCGCGGCCGGCACCTCGTGTGCCACCTGCGCGCACAGCTTCACCTTCGCGGAGGCGCTCCTGCACGCGTGGGCCCCCGGCCTGGTGGGCCGCTGCCCGGCCTGCGGGGAGGTCGTGTTCCGCCTGGTCCGCGCGCCCGGCCGGGCCTGGCTCGACCTGCGCGGCACCACCTGTCTCGACATCCGCATGCCTGAGGGGCGTTGAGGTGCCCGCGACGGGAGCGATGTGATGTGCGAGGGTCCGGCCGATGGCACATGAGGCGATCGAGCGTCGGTCGCGACGGCCCTTGTGGGCCGCGGAGCGGCCCGGCTTCGAGTGGGGGACGGCATCGGCCCGTGCCGGGTCAAGCGTCACCATGCCGAACGTCGAGGACACTGCGGGCTTCATGTCCTGGCTGCCGGTGTGGGTATTTGATGTCGAAGGCGGGCCTTTCGGACCTGATCCGGGGCAGCGAGGGGAAGTTGTGCCGCGGCGGCGGGCAGGAGGTGGCCCACTCCAGCGAGTTGCCGTACTTCCACGGGTCGTCGACCGTCACCTTGGCCGCCACCCGGGACGTGTGCCAGATGTTGAAGAGGAAGACCAACGTCGAGGCGCCCAGCAGGAACGCGCCGACCGAGGAGATCATGTTCAGCGTGGTGAACCCGTCGGCCTGACTGTAGTCGGCATAGCGGCGCGGGAACCCGATCGCCCCGAGCCAGAACTGCACCAGGAACGTGATCTCGAAGCCGATGAACAGCGGCCAGAAGTGCAGCTTGCCGAGCCTTTCGTTGAGCATCCTGCCGGTCATCTTCGGCCACCAGAAGTAGAACCCGGCGAACATCGCGAAGACCACCGTGCCGAAGACGACGTAGTGGATGTGGGCCACCACGAAGTAGGTGTCGCTGACATGGAAGTCGAGCGGTGGCGAGGCCAGAATCACGCCGGTCAGGCCACCGATGAGGAACGTGACCAGGAATCCGACGCAGAACAACATGGGCGACTCGAACGACAGGTGGCCGCGCCACATGGTGCCGATCCAGTTGAAGAACTTCACCCCCGTGGGCACGGCGATGAGGAAGCTCGTCATGGAGAAGAACGGCAGCAGCACCTGGCCGGTGACGAACATGTGGTGCGCCCACACGGTCATGGACAGCCCGGCGATCGAGATGGTCGCCGCCACCAGGCCGATGTAGCCGAAGATCGGTTTGCGGCTGAAGACCGGGATGATCTCGGAGATGATGCCGAAGAACGGAACCGCGATGATGTACACCTCCGGATGGCCGAAGAACCAGAACAGGTGCTGCCACAGCATGGCTCCTCCGGTCTCCGGGTCGTAGATGTGCGTGCCGAACTTGCGGTCGATCTCCAGTGCCAGCAACGCGGCGGCGAGCGTGGGAAACGCCAGGAGCACCATCAGCGCCGTGAGCAGGGCGTTCCAGGTGAAGATCGACATCCGGAACATCGTCATGCCGGGCGCCCGCATGCAGGTGATGGTGGTGATGAAGTTGACCGACGTGAGGATCGTGCCCAGGCCGGACAGCACGAGCCCCATGATCCACAGGTCGGCGCCGATCCCCGGGGTGAAGGTGGCGGTCGACAGCGGCGTGTAGGCGACCCAGCCGAAGGACGCCGCGCCGCCATCGGCGAGGAAGCCGCTGACCACCATCAGCCCGCCGAGCAGGAACAACCAGTAGCCGACCGCGTTGAGGCGCGGGAAGGCCACGTCGGGGGCGCCGATCTGCAGCGGCACGAGCACGTTCGCGAACCCGGCGAAGAGCGGGGTCGCGAACAGCAGAAGCATGAGGGTGCCATGAATGCTGAACAGCTGGTTGTACTGCTCGCGCGTGACGAACTGCAATCCCGGCTCGTACAGCTCCGCCCTGATCACCATCGCGAGGAGGCCGCCGATCAGAAAGAAACCGAACGACGTGGCGAGGTAGAGATAACCGATCACTTTGTGGTCGGTCGTGGACAACCAGGAAACGACCAGTCGCCCGAAGCCGCTCTGTGCGCGCGGCACGAGAACAGGTTGACCCCGGCGAGGCTCGGTCCTGGTCATGTACATATCTCCTGCCGCTGGACGCGTAGAGGGGGACCCAGGCGGTTTTCCCCGTCCACTGCGCCGTCAACCGATCCGGCCCACCGGCGCCCTGCCATGGTCCGTACTCATGAAAGCCGGGTCACAGGAAGCGGCCGTCCGTATCGGCACGCTCAAGGGTCGGTCATGTGATGGCATTCCACGGATGTCTCGCATTGTTTCCGCTGAGGAGGTGGTCGGGCAGCTCAGGAGCGGCGCATCTCCCGTCCTGCTTGTACACCCGGGACGAACGGAGCCGCTTTCTGATTTCGCAACGGAATGTGCGCCCAACTCATGGCGTACGGGTTGACCTCGAAAAGCCACCGACGATCGGCGTACGCCGATATTTCGCCCATGGTCGAAGTTCGCACTTCTTAGAACCAGAGCTCCAGTTGCGCCGTGGATGATACGTCCGGCGCACGACGCGAAGCACGGAAAACGTCAGAACCACCTGCGAAAGGGGATCGCAGCATGGGAACGTTTCACACCACAGCCGACCGCGTCCAGGGCACCGCCGCTGTGACACTGAGATACGGGCTGGTGCTCAATCTGATGGTGATCGGGCGGCTCAAGTTCGAGGACTACGAGGTGGACAACATCCGTCCGCTGCTCGTGTCCAGCCCGCCGTTCAGCCGTCTCACCCGGATGTTCGGTGAACGGAAGATCGCCAGGATCATCGGTGTCAGCGAGATTCTGATCGGTGGGCTGATCGCCGCCCGGCCGCTCGCGCCCAAGGCCTCCGCGCTGGGGAGCCTCGCCGCCACGGCGATGTTCGCCACGACGTTGAGTTTCCTGGTGACCACTCCGGAAGCATGGCATCAGCGCCGTAAGGAGCCGAAGCTGTCACCTGCCGGGCAGTTCCTGATCAAGGACGTCGTGCTGCTGGGGGCGGCGCTCTTCACCGCGGCGGAAGCCCTGCGGAAGGTCCGGCGGCCCGGCGGCTCCGCGGCACACAGGGACCGCGGCTGACCGCCGGCCCGTCCGGCGAGTCGCGCACCTACCGTGCCAGGTCCAGCGACTCGCCGGGCGGGCCGGTCACGTCGGGGAGCGGGTCGCGTGCGGCGATGACCGTGAACAGGGTGGCGACGAGGGCGAACGCGCCGTACCCGGCCGCGATGTGCGGCACGGAGAACACGCTGGAGAGCTGGGCGGAGATGAGGCTGGGAACGGTCGCGCCGCTGTAGCTGAGGAGATAGACCACGGCGAAGATCGAAGCCCGCTCGGTCAGCCCGCTGCCGTGGAGCAGGCCCCGGGTGACGGCGCTGATGGCGATGCCCTGCGCGGCCCCGGCGACGATGGTCGCGGCGACGAACAACGGCAGTGCTCCGGTGATGATCGCTGTCAGCATGCCGACCCATCCGGTCAGGAAGCCGAGCATGCCGATGCTCTGGGCCGCCGCCGGTGAGAACCGGCCGCCCAAGGGGGCGCCCACAGCGCTGGGGGCCATGTAGGCGGCGAACGTCAGTCCGAGGACGAGCGGGCTGTCGGTGTGGAGCTGGTCCTGCACCAGCGCGGGCACGAAGGCCTGGTAGAAGGACCCGGTCGCCCAGGTGGGCAGGAGCACCGCGGCCGCGACGGGAAGCAGCCGCCTGACCCGTACCGGTACGCGCACGCTGGGGCGCAGTGACCGCCAACCGCCCGGGGCCGGTGTCACGGTCTCCGAGCTGATCGCGACGAGTACGGCGGACAGCACGAGCAGAGCGACGACGACCAGGTAGATGAGGTCACGTGGCCAGGGGCCGAACTGGACCAGGGCGCCTGAGGCGACGGCGCCGACGGCGAGACCGAGCATGACGGTCTGACTGGAGGCGACGGCGGCCAGCCAGACCGGCCTTCTCGGCGCGGCGTCCACGATGTAGGCGGGCAGGCTGCTGCTGGCCAGCCCGGCGCCGAGACCCATCAGGAGCCGTCCGGCGATCAGGACGCCGATGTGGTGCACGTTCAAGAGCACCAGGCAGCCCAGGACGAGCAGTGCGAGGCCGGCGATCGCGGTGGGCCGTCGGCCCACATGGTTGGACAGCCGTCCCAGCACCAGCAGTGTGCCGAGGGTGGCGGCCGAGTAGGCGACGACGGTCAGCGAGATGCCGGCGTTGGAGAACCCGTCCTCGGCTCGGTAGATGTTGAACAGAGGGATCGTGGAGCCCACCGCGGCGAACACGGCCACCAGGGAGAACACCGCGGAAACGAACGTCAGCCGGAGCTTTCCTTCCCGGCGGCCCGGGTCGGCCGCTGGGGTCACATGTCGCATCGAGCCGTCTTTCTTTCGTGCTGGACCATGCGGCGTCTCAGGGGTGCGCACATGGTCCGGGGTGATGGGGTGTGGGATCGCGGCGCCGTCCTCACTGCCTGACGGCGAGCGTCACGAACCGTGCCGCCAGCCCGGCGAGCACGGCGGCGGCGAGGACGATGAAGCCCGCCGTGAGGAACAGCGCGGGCAGGGTGGTCGACGAGACGAGGACCGCGCCGAGGCCGGAGCCCACCGCCAGGGCTATCTGGAGATTCGTCACGTTCACCGCCGACGCGGCCTCCGGGGTTTCGTGGGCCGCGTCGAGTATCCAGACCAGCGTTCCCGGGTTCACGACTCCCCAGAACAAGCCCCACAGCACGAACAACAGGCCGGCCGTCCAGGGCATGGTGCCCGCGCTCGCCAGCCCGACGAGCAGGGCGGCGACCGCCGTCGCGGTCCCGGCGAAGCTGCCGATCACCCCGCGCCTGAACAGCGATCCTGCCACGAGTGAGCCGGCGATGCCGGCGCAGCCGTACAGGACGTACAGCAGGGAGATCACGCTGCTGGACAGGTGCGTGTGGTCCGTCAGGAACGGGGTGATGTACGTCCAGGCGGCGAACTGCCCGATGAACACCACCGCGCCCGCCGCCATCCCGAACCGGGCGGCCCGCCGCTTCACGACTGCCACGAGGTCACGCAGGTGCGTGCGCCCGTCCGGCGGAATGCCGGGCAGCAGGACCGTCTGCGCCACCACGACGAGCAGTGTCGCCGCCGCCGCGATGGCGAAGGCCGCACGCCAGCCGACGACGTCGCCGAGGAACTGTCCCGCCGGCAGGCCCACCACGGTCCCGCCCGAGATGCCCGCCGCGATGACGGTGATGGCGCGGGTGCCGCCCGCCGGTCCCACCAGCTTGGGTCCGACCGGCGAGACCACGGTCCAGAAGGCGCCGAGGGTGGCGCCGAAGAGCATGCGGGCGATCAGCACCAGGACGAAGTTCGGCGCCACCGCGACGACCGCGTTCGCCACCAGCACCGTCAGCCCCAGGACGAGGATGACCGAGCGCCGGTCGAAGCGGCCGGAGCCGAGGAAGAACAGCGGTGCCGACACCGCGGCGCTGAAACCGGGCACGAGCACCATCAGCCCCGCGAGTCCGAGTGAGACGTGCAGTCCGCCGGCGACCTGCGGCAGCAGCCCCACCGGCAGAGTCTCCGTCATGACGATGACGAACGCGCCGAGCGCGACGGCGCCGACGGACGCCCAGCCCCGCCTGCTGCCTGGCGCCGCCGCTGCGGTGGCTCCCGCGGCGTCACGGTCGCCCGCGTACCGGCTCGGGACGGCCGCGGCGCACGACGATGCCGCGACGACGCGCACCTGCGGGACGCGGGATTTCTCCGCCGGCTCTCCGTTTTCGATCACGTATCTCCTCGTTCGTCGCACACCTTCGACCGGGCTCCGCTCCGGGAGCGCCCCGAGGTGTGTCTTGGGGGAAGCCGCCGCGCGGGCGGTCAGGACGTCACGTCGCGATCGGGCTCCATGAGTCCGTCGCGCGGCCGGCTCAGCCCTTGATCAGGTCGATGATGTGGCCGAAGTCGAGGTGTGACGCGAGCGCCGTCAGGTCTCCCCTCACGAGCTTGGCCGCGGCCGCCTGCGCGGCTCCCAGGGCGTGCGTGTAGGGGTCGACCCCGAGGCTGATTCTGCGGACACCGATCGTCTGGAGCTCGGCGAAGGTGGCCGTGTCCTTGGGTCTGACGAGCACGTTGACCGGCTTGGGGGCGACCGCCCTGATGACCGCGCCGATGGAGGCCATGTCCGGCAGGTTCGGCGCGTAGAGGACGTCGGCTCCTGCCTCCGCGTAGGCGCAGAGGCGGCGGATGGTGTCGTCGAGGTCGGAGACTCCCCAGATGAGGTTGTCCGTACGACCGGTCAGCACGATCCGTCCGTGCGCGGCCTCGGCGGCGGCCTTCATGCGGCGAACCGCGTCGTCGAAGTCTCGGATCGGGCTGGAGGGGTCACCGGTGGTGTCCTCGACTCCGATGCCGGCCAGACCACGGGCAACGGCGGCGTCGACGGTGGCCCGGACTTCGTCGGGGGTCTCGCCGTAGCCGTCCTCGAAGTCGCCGTTGATCGGCAGCCCGCTCACGGACGTGAGCAGGGCGGCATGGTCGAGGTGTGTGTCACGACTGACGGCGTGGATGCCGTCGATCCGACCCAGCGTCGCCGCGAAGGCCGCCGAGGAGGTCGCGACGGACTTGAACCCGGCCTCCCTGAAGAGCAGGGCCGAGGGGACGTCCCATGCGTTGGGCATGATGAACGTGTCGGGGCCACGGTGGAGTTCGACGAACTGTTCGTAGCGCGCCTGGGGTGCGAGGTCAGACATGGCGGCAGGTCAGCTTCATTTCTCGATCCATCTCATGCGGGTCTGCGTTCACCGCGGCCCGGTTGTCGTTTCCCCAGCGACGCGCGGACAGATGTTCCGCCTCGTTCCGGAAGTCGCTTCCGCGGCCGAGGGCACCTGCGTGCTTCGGATGGTTGGCCGACGCCTTCGGTCGATCCGGCCAACCACCGGAAATCGGACTATTTAGTCCATAGTATGGCATCACAGGACAGCTCGCCAAGAGTGTGCGCGGCCCCGGCCTGCCGCTGAAGCGCGTCATGTGTTCGTTGCGGGCGACATCGCCCTGGTCGTGCTCGACCGGTCGATCGAGGGCACCGGTCCGCGCCACGTGTCACGGGGGCTCATGCTGGTGTGGATCAGTCAGATCTCGGTGAGCGCATCCGTCTGCTCCGCCTCCGGCGGCGCCGCGATCGCCGGTACGTCGAGGTCGTATCGCCGCAGACGGAACACGTCGAGTCTCGTGCCGTAGTACTTGGCGGTCTGTCCGACCCAGTCCATCCCCATGCGCCGCGCGGCGGCCGCGGCGCGCCGGTTCGCCGGACGCGAGACGGCGAAGACCTCGTCGATCCCGGAGGTGAAGGCGTAGTGGGCGATCGCATGACCGGCCTCACCGGCATAGCCGTTTCCCCACCGGTCACGAGCGATCTGGACGCTGATCTCGGAGTCGATGTCGTCGGGAGGCAGCGGCAGCAAGGAGACCGCGCCGACGGTGTGGCCGGTGGCGCGGTCGGTGACCTTCCAACGGCCGAGCGGTGGCTTGACGGCCGCGCCGTCCGCGACCCACCTGGACACCAGCTGCTGCATGGCGGCCGCGTCAGGAACGCGGCTCATCGCCGGCGCCAGCCATCGAGCGACCTCTTCGTCGCCGAAGATGCCCAGGGCCGCTTCGACATCGGACATCGTCCACGGAGCAAGTTGCAGGCGCGCAGTCCGGATCAGTGCTCCGTCGACGTCGACCGAATGCGAGCTCTGAGGCATCTCTGTACTCCTCCACGTCGGCGATCGCACCGGGTCCGGTGCGATCCGGGCGTTCGTCAGTTGGCGCCTTCGCGGGGTGCGCGGTCGGGCACCGTCGCGCGGCCAGGGAAGCGGCTGTCGACGAGTTCCTTGTATTCAGGATGGTCGGCGATGTAGTCCGCCACGAAGGTGCAGTAGTTGGTGAGTTTCAGGCCCTGCGCTCGCAGGTCGTCCAGCGCGTGCTTGACGAGCCGGCTCGCGATCCCTCGGCCGCGGTACTCGGGCTCGACGATCGTGTGGCTGAGCGTCACACGCTGCTCGCCTCGCGGGGTGTGGTAGACGATCATGCCGACCACCTGTCCGTCGACCACGGCCTCGTACGATCCGCTGTCGCTGTTCTTCTGTACGTTCATCTCGGGGTTCACTTGGTTCTCTCCTGATATCTGCGTGAGCAGCGCGGTCCGCGCTGCCCGGGTTCGGGCGGCCCGTCCGGCCAGGGGCCATCGCAGCCCACGACGCCCACCTTCGCTGTGCCGACCCGCCGCCCGGCGATCACGTCACCGGACCTTACGGACGAACGCGAATGACCGTCTTTCCCTTCACCCGCTCGGTCGGGTTGAAGGCGGCGACCGCGTCGTCGAGGGTCGCGACCTTCCCGATGGTCGTCCGCAGCCGTCCGTCGCGCACCCGCCGGGCGATCTCGCCCAGCTGACCACGGTGAGACACGACGACGAAGTCGATCGCCACCCCGTCGGCGGGACGCGCCTGCGGCGGCCCGGCGATGGTCACGAGCGTTCCCCCGGCTCGCACCAGGCCTGCCGACCGCCTCGCGATGTCGCCACCGATGACGTCGAGCACCAGGTCGACTCCGCCGACGTCTTCCAGGGTGTCGTTGTCGAGGTCGACGAACTCCTGCGCGCCGAGGTCGAGCGTCGCCCGACGGTCGGCGGCGCGGCCGGTGGCGATGACGTGGGCGCCGGCCTCTCGTGCGAGCTGCGTCGCCATCGAACCGACTCCACCTGCCGCGCCGTGCACGAGAACGCTCTGCCCCGTTCGGAGGCGACCGTGCTCGAACAGCCCCTGCCACGCGGTCAAGCCCGAGATCGGCAAACTCGCGCCCACGGTGAAGTCGATGTCGGCCGGCAGCGGGGCGAGGTTGCGCGCCTCGACGGCCGCGTACTCCGCCAGGGTGCCGTCGCGGGTCCAGTCCGTGAGGCCGAACACCCGCTGCCCCACCGACAGCCCCGTCGTGCCGTAGCCCAGAGCGGTGACCACTCCGGCCAGCTCGTGCCCGGGGATCGACGGTGTCCGGTCACGACCGAGCCGGTCGGTCCAGGTCGAGGGCCACGTCAGCTCCCCCGTGGTGAATCCCGACGCATGAACCTCGACCAGCACGTCGTTCAACGCCGCCTCAGGCCGGGGTCGCGTCGCCAGCGTCATCCCGGCCGTTCCCGCGGCTTCGTCCGTCACCACGATCGCCTTCATCCGGCACCCTCCCTGCATCCGGCCTCGCCGCCGTTCTGGACTATATCGTCCATAAAAGTACCAGTACGGCACACCCGGCCAGGACCATGATGCGTCGCCATGGCGGCCGATCGGTCGACGCCATGTGGGATCATCGGGCGTACTGGTCCAGTTGTCGACGCATACCCAGGGCCGCCCACGCCCCACCACAGAGAACCAGGGCCGTGCGGGACCTTGTAGTCCACGCGACAGTCCACGCAGTGTGATCGGACGCGGTAGCCTGAGGAGTGTGAGCAGGCCGGAGAACGCACAGCCGGAGCGGAGGCTGACGCCCCGTGGGGCCGCCACCCGCGCCCGCATCGTGGCGGCCGCCGTCGAGCTGATGTACATGAAGGGCGTGAACGCGACCACGCTGGACGACGTCCGGGCCGCGAGCAACACCAGCAAGTCCCAGCTCTACAACCACTTCCCCGACAAGGAGGAACTGGTCCGCGCCGTCGTCGCGGCGCGCGCCGCACAGGTCCTGGAGCGCGAACGCGGCAATCTTGAGCGCCTGAAGTCGTTCCGCGGCCTGGTGCGCTGGCGCGACGCGCTGGTGCAGCGCAACGCCCTGCAGAACGGCGCCTACGGCTGCGCGCTCGGCTCCCTGGCCAGCGAGCTCGCCGACCAGGACGACCGGGCCCGCGCCACGCTCGCCGAGTCGTTCGTGGAGTGGGAAGGGCTGCTCGCCGCCGGCCTGCGGCGGATGCGGGACGACGGGGTGCTCAAGCCGGACGCCGACCCCGACAAACTCGCGACCAGCCTGATGGCCGCCCTGCAGGGCGGCTACCTCCTCGCCGAGACCGCGCGCGACATCAAGCCCATGGAGATCGCTCTCGACATGGCGCTCGACCACGTGAGGTCGTTCCTCACAGCGTGACGGCGTGGGCGCGGACGTAGCCGAGCGCCGTGTCCAGGGCCACCTCCAGCCGGCGTACGTCGCGGGTGGTGCGGGCGAGCAGCAGGCCACCCTGCAACGCGGCCATCAGGCCGGTCGCGAGCCTTTCCGGATCGGCGTCCGCCGCTAGTTCGCCGCTTTCCCTGATCCTGGCGAGCCCGCCCGCCAGGAGCGACTCGCAGGCCGCGATGCCCGCGCGCACCGCCGACCGTCCTGCTTCGTCGCCATGGGCGAGCAGCTCGGCCAGTTCGCCCAGCGGACAGACCCCGTCGCCGCGCCGCTGCTCCAGACGGACCACCTCGTCCCGCCAGCGGACGAGGTCGCGTACCGAGTGCAGGTTGTTCCTCAAGGGTTCCTGAATCGCGAGCAGCCCATCGATCCCGGCTCCGACCGCCTCCCCCGTCGGAAGCTCATCGACACGGCCGCCATCCTGGCCATAAGGGTCCACAAGGTCCACTATAGGCGATATCTCCCCGAGTCGCTGCCCGTCAATTGGACTATATAGTCCTGAGCGAACCAGGTCGGTCCGGGACGGCGGTGGCCGGCATGGCTGCCGTGCGGCTCTCTGCGGTAGGACTGTGGCGTGGAATCCGACTTAGGTATCCGTCTCTTCCGCACGATCGGCTTTGTGGTCCGGCTGGTGTTGCTGCTCGCCCTGATCGGTGGGCTGGTGGTCACGAGTACCGCGTCGTTGCCGTCGCCTCGGACTCTGGAGCAGTTCCGTGGCGCGGCGCTGGCCGGTCGGATCGACCAGGTCAACTACTGGGTGGGCGACTCACGGCAAGTGATGTCCCTGGAGTGGTCGGAGTCGCCACTGGCCTGGTATCGCGTGGACGGGCGGATCAGAGACAGCGAGGGACCGTACACGGTTGATCGGCTCGCGGCCGATTTTCGCCACGTCTTCGACCAGCCGTACGTGGTGGTGCAGGAGCCGGGCACGGAGTCCTCCGCCAAGGGCATCATCCCCGACTGGCCCTTCGACGTTCCCGGCGGCTGGTGGATCGCCGGAGCCTGGGTGCTGGCCTTCTTCGTCATGCTCGGCTCCACGCCGCGCCTGGCCAACCGGTGGGCGTGGTTCTGGCTGTTCACCGTCGGCCAGATCGGGGCGCTGCTCCACCTCGTACTGGAGCCCAGGCCCTTGTGGCGAGGTCCCGGTGAAGGGACCCCGCGTGCCAAGCGTGTGGACGGGAGCAGCGGGTGTGGTTACTCGATCCTGCTGGCCGTCGTCACCACGACCGCAGGGGTGGGAATCGCGTGGATCGTCGGACGGGTTGTGGGGTGACGGGTGCAGCTGGGCGCGGGGTCGAGGGGCGGATAGTGTTCGACGAAGTTGACTGACCCGCCAGATATCGCCGAGAGGTTCCGTATGCCGCGTCCCAGTGTCGAGGTCGAACGCCGCGAGCAGATCCTGCGCGCCGCCTGCGAGGTGATCGCAGAGGTCGGGCTGCGGTCCATGCGGATCTCCGACGTGGCCAGACGGGCCGGCACGAGCAGCGGCACCGTTCACTACTACTTCGCCAGCAAGCGCGAGGTCGTGCACGCGGCCTTCGAGGACAACTTCCAGCGCTCGATCGACCGCCGGCGGCCGATCTTCGAGGGCGAGGACGACCCGCGGGCCAGACTGCTCGCCTTCGTCCGGTCGTACCTGCCGGTGGGCGAGGAGACCGTACGGGCCTGGCGCGTCTGGATGGAGCTGTGGAGCGAGGCGCTGCGCGAGCCCGAACTGCAGGACCTCAACGAGCGCGTCTACGGCGAGTGGCGGCGCTTCGTGGCGGCCGTGATCCGCGACGGGCAGACGCTCGGCCTGCTGCGCGAGGGTGACGCGGTCGAGTACGCCAACCGGCTCATCGGCATGATCGACGGGCTGGCCATCCAGGTGCTGGTGGGCTCGCGCAGCATGACCGTGGAGCGGATGAGCGCGGTCTGCGAGGGCTTCCTCGCGGAGCTCGAGCAGAAGTAGACGAAGGGTTCGTCACGCGGATCGTGCAGAGGAAGGCGATGGGTTCGTCGCGCAGATCGTGCGGAAGGCGAGGGCTCGTCGGCGCAGCTCCAGCAGGAGTGAGCGAAGGTTTCCCGAGCGGAAGAGAGCGTTGACATATCGGGGTGATGTGGGACACAGTGCTTCGATAAATAACTGGCGCGCCAGTCAAATATGGAGGCGGCATGTCACGCAGAGGGATCGCACTCGCGGTGACCGGGTTGCTCGTGCTCACCGCCTGCGGCGGCGGCCACGCCGCGAGCGGTGACGGGAAGCAGCTCACCGTCGTCATGTGGGGCGGCGACGACCAGAAGAAGGCGGTCGCGGCCTACGTCGAGCCGTGGGCGAAGGCCAACGGCGTGACGGTCAAGCAGGACTCCCCCACCGACTACGCCAAGTTCCGTGCCCAGGTGGAGTCGAAGAAGGTGAGCTGGGGCGTCGTCGAGGTCGAGCCGAACTTCGCGGTCACGGCCTGCGAGAACGGCTGGGCGGTCAAGCTCGACCCGGCCAAGGTCGACATGTCCAAGGTCAAGAAGGAACTCGTCAGCGAGTGCGCCGCGCCGCTGCTCGAGTACGCCTTCACCATCGCCTACAACACCAAGGCGTACTCCGCCGAGAACCATCCGAAGACGTGGGCCGAGTTCTTCGACACCGCGAAGTTCCCCGGCAAGCGCGGCTTCTGGAAGTACGCCACGGGCGCGATGTTCGAGGCGGCCCTGCTGGCCGACGGAGTGCCCGCCGACCAGCTCTACCCGCTCGACATCGACCGGGCCTTCAAGAAGCTCGACACCATCAAGAAGGACATCGTCTTCTACGAGACGGGCGAGCAGCAGCAGCAACTCGTCTCCAGCGGCGAGGTGCCGCTGATCCAGGCGTGGAACGGCCGTATCTTCGCCGCCGCCGAGGACGGCCAGCCGGTGGCCAACGAATGGAACCAGCACCTGCTGTCCTACGACCAGGTCGTCATCCCGGCCGGATACCGCGACACCGCCCTCGCGCAGGAGTGGCTGAACAACTTCCTCGCCGACGCCAAGGGCCAGGCCGACTACGCCAACCAGAGCGCGTACGCGCCGGTCACCCCCGAGGCCCTGCAGTACGTCCAGCCCGACGTGCGCCGCGAGCTGCCCACCGAGCACGAGGACCAGCGCGCGGCGATCGTCGACTACACCTACTGGGCCGAGCACTACGACGAGGTCACCGAGCGCCTGAACGAGTGGATGGCCCAGTGACGGGCGAAGCGGTCACCGGGCGGCGCCTGCCCGACGGGTGGGGCTTCCTGGTGCTGCCGCTGGTGGCTTTTCTGCTCGTGGTCTTCGTCCACCCGCTGATCTCCGTGCTGGCGCGCAGCCTCAGCGACCCGGAGCCTGGCCTCGGCAACTACGCGGCCTTCTTCGACTCGCCGGTGTACCTGGACGTCCTGGTCAACACGTTCGTCGTCGCGGGGCTGGTCACGCTGGTGACGCTGGTGCTCGGCTTCCCCTACGCCTACCTCATGACGCTGGCCACGCCGTTCTGGCGGGGCGTGCTGATGGCCGCGGTGCTGGTGCCCTTCTGGACCAGCCTGCTGGTGCGGACGTTCGCCTGGGTGCTGATCCTGCGGGACACCGGCGTGGTCAACGAGGTCATCGGCGCGCTCGGCGGGCAGCCCGTGCCGCTGCTGCGCAACCTGGCCGGCGTGTTGATCGGGATGGTCCAGGTGATGCTGCCGTTCGCGGTCCTGCCGATCTACGCGACCATGCGCGGCGTCGACCGCAGGCTGCTGCAGGCGGCCGAAGGGCTGGGCGCCCGGCCGGCGTTCGCGTTCTGGCGGGTCTACGCGCCGCTGACCCTGCCCGGCGTGGCCGCCGCGACGCTGCTGGTGTTCGTCTCCTCGCTCGGCTTCTACGTCACGCCCGCGCTGCTCGGCGGGCCCCAGAACGTCATGATCGGCGAGCTGATCGTGCAGCAGCTGTCCGGGGTGCTGCGCTGGGGCTTCGCCTCCGCGCTGGCGGTCATCCTGCTCGTGGTGACCGGGGTGCTGTTGCTGCTGGCCGCGCGGGTGGTCGACCTGCGGCGGATGATCGGAGGCGGCCGATGAGACCGGCCAGGGTCGCCCTGTGGGCGCTCGCCGCGCTGACCGCGCTCTACCTGGTGCTGCCGGTCTTCGTCGTGGTCCCCATGTCGTTCTCGGACAGCGCATTCCTGGAGTTCCCGCCGCAGGAGTGGTCCCTCCGCTGGTACGAGAACTTCTTCACCGACCTCACCTGGCTCGACAGCACGATCGCCAGCCTGCAGATCGCCGTTCAGGTGACGCTGCTGTCGCTCGTGCTGGGCACGGCGGCCGCGCTCGGCATGGTCAGGGGCCGCTATCCGCTCAGAGCGCTGGTGTCGGGGCTGGTCATGGCGCCCGTGCTGGTTCCGTACGTGATCGTCGGGCTGGCGGTCTACGCCGTGTTCCTCCAGCTGGGTCTCACCGAGACGGCGCTGGGATTCGTGCTCGTGCACACCGCGCTGGCGGTGCCGTACGTCGTGATCACCGTGTCGTCGGCGCTGATGTCGTTCGACCGGCGGCTGGAGCACGCGGCGATGGGCCTGGGGGCGGGGCCGGTGACCACGTTCGCCACGGTGACGTTGCCGCTGATCGCGCCGAGCCTGGCGGGCGGCGCGGTGTTCGCGTTCGTCACGTCCTTCGACGAGGTCGTCACCAGCGTGTTCCTGTCCGGTCCCGATCTCACGACCCTGCCGGTGCAGATGTGGTCGGGGGTACGGGTGCAGATCGATCCGACGGTGGCGGCGGTGTCGAGCATGCTGCTCCTCGTCACGCTGTCGCTGTTCGCCGGCGCCGGGGTGGCCCGGCTGGTCCGCAGGAGGAAAGCATGAACGAGACCGGCGGCTCGGTGGACGTGCTCGGCGTGGGCAAGACCTACGGCCAGGCCGTGGCGCTCGACGACGTGACGCTGCACGTGGAGCCGGGCGAGTTCATGACGCTGCTGGGCAGCAGCGGCTCTGGCAAGTCGACGCTGCTGAACGTGGTCGCCGGGTTCACCCGGCCGACGTCCGGCTCGGTCACGGTGGACGGCCGCGACATCACGCACGACCCGCCGTACAAGCGGGATCTCGGCATGGTCTTCCAGCACTACGCGCTGTTCCCGCACATGAGCGTGGCCGAGAACGTGGCGTTCCCGCTGCGCCGCAGGCGCGTGCGGGGCGCGGAGCTGACGCGGCGGGTGGACGAGGCGCTCGACGTGGTGGAGCTGGGCGGCCTGCGCGACCGGCGGCCCGCCCAGCTGTCCGGCGGGCAGCAGCAGCGGGTGGCGCTGGCGCGGGCGATCGTGTTCCGTCCGCGCGTCCTGCTGATGGACGAGCCGCTCGGCGCGCTGGACAAGCGGCTGCGCGAGCAGCTGCAGCTGGAGATCAAGCGGCTGCACACCGAGCTGGGCATCACGTTCGTCTTCGTCACGCACGACCAGGACGAGGCGCTGACCATGTCCGACCGGATCGCGCTGCTGCGCGACGGGCGCGTGGTGCAGGTCGGCACGCCGGCCGACCTCTACGACCGGCCCGCCTCCCGGTACGTCGCCGAGTTCCTCGGCGAGTCGAACCTGCTGCCCGCCGCCAACGACTCGGAAGCCCTTCTGGTGCGTCCGCAGGACGTGCGCCTCAGCCGGCCGGGCGCCGACCTGCCCGCCGGCGACCACGCCCACGACGGCAAGGTCACCGAGGTCATCTACCTCGGCAGCGGCCTGCGCGTGGAGGTGGAGCTGCGCTCGGGCGGCCGGCTGATCGCCCGCACCGGGACCCGGCTCGACCCGGTGCCACGGCCCGACGACGAGGTGGTCGTGCACTGGCGCCAGCAGGACTGCGTCACCGTTCCCGCCTGAGCGTTCCGGAGAGGATGCATGGTGCGTTCCATGAAAGACGGCCTCGATCAGACGTCCGAGCAGCGCGAGTTCGTCGCCCTCGCGCGCGACTTCGCGCTGCGCGAGATACGGCCGCGCGCCCGTGAGGTCGACGATGCCGACCACGAGTCGCCGCTGGACCTGTGGGCCAAGGCGGCCAAGCTGGGGCTGACGTCGTTCATGCTGCCGGAGGAGTACGGCGGGGGCGGCGTCGGCGACCTGGTGACCCAGGCGCTGGTGACCGAGGAGCTCTGCTACGGCGACATCGGCATCGGCAACCTGCTCACCTCCAACGGGTTCTTCGCCGGCCCGGTCGAGGCGCTCGGCTCGCCGGAGCAGCGGCGTCGCTGGCTCACCCCGCTGACCGGCGACGATCCGCCCATGACGGCGCTCGCGGTGACCGAGCCGGCCGTCGGCTCTGACGCGGCGGCCCTACGGACCCGGGCGGTGCGCGACGGCTCCGGCTACGTGCTCAGCGGCCAGAAGACGTGGATCTCCAACGCTCCCTACGCGCGCTACATCGTCGTCTTCGCCACGGTCGACCCGGCGCTGCGCTCGCGCGGCGTCACCGCGTTCGTGGTCGAGCGCGACATGCCCGGACTGCGGGTCGGGCGCGCCCTGCCGAAGATGGGGCAGCGGGCGATCGTCAGCGCGGAGGTCTTCCTCGACGACGTACGGGTGCCGGCGGAGAACCGGCTGGGCGAGGAGGGGCAGGGCTTCTACGGGCTGATGCGTACCTTCGACGCCTCCCGGATCCTCATCGCGGCCGCCTGCGCCGGGCTGTGCCGCGCCGCGCTGGACACGGCGCTGCGGTACGCCAGGGAGCGCGAGCAGTTCGGCAAGCCGATCATCGAGCACCAGGCCGTGGCCTTCCGGCTGGCGGACATGGCGGCCAGGACCGACGCCGCGCACCTGCTGGCCATGCGCGCGGCCCGGGTGTTCGACGCCGGCGAGCCCGCCACGCAGGAGGCGGCGATCGCGAAGCTGGTCGCCTCCGAGAACGCCATGTGGTGCACGTGGGCCGCGCTGCAGACGCACGGCGGCTGGGGGTACTCGCGCGAGTTCCTGCTGGAGAAGTGGATGCGCGACGCCAAGCTGGAGGAGATCGAAGAGGGCACGTCCGACATCCAGCGCCTGATCATCTCCCGGTCCCTGGCGAAGTCCGGGGCGATGTGAAGGCGTTCTCCGATCCGGCGTCCGTGGCCGTGGTGGGCGCGTCGGCCGACCCGGCGAAGTGGGGATACTGGCTGGCCAGGGGCGCTCTGCGGGGCGCGCACCGGCGCAAGGTGCACCTGGTGAACCGGTCAGGTGCGGTCATCGACGGCATCGCCACCGTACCCCGCCTGCGGGACCTGCCTGAGCCGCCCGAGCTGGCGGTGCTCTGCGTGCCCGCCGCGACCGTGCCCGAGGTGGTCGAAGAGGCGCTCGACCTCGGCGTACGCGCCTTCGTCTGTATCACCGCCGGCCTCGACCCGGCACGGGAGACGGCACTGGCCGGGCGGATCCGCGCGGCGGGCGCCCGGCTGATCGGTCCCAACTGTCTCGGCGTCTACGACTCCATGACCGCGCTGGAGCTGGCCTGGGGGAACTTCACCCCGGGCGCGCTCGGCATCGTCTCGCAGTCGGGTCAGCTCGGCCTCGAGCTGGCCGGGCTGGCGGGCGAGGCGGAGGTGGGCGTGTCGCGGTTCGTCTCGGTGGGCAACCAGGCCGACGTCACCGCCGCCGACGTGCTCGCCGACCTGGCCGGGCACGACCGCACCGAGGTGGTGGTGCTCTACCTGGAGAGCTTCCAGGACGGCAGGGCACTGGTGGACACCCTCGCCGGGCTGCGCGAGCGCGGCAAGCCGGTGATCGTGCTGACCGTGGGCGCGAGCGCGGCGGGGCAGGCGGCGGCACGCTCCCACACCGGGGCACTGACCGCGGGCACCGAGGTGGTGCGGGCGGCCTGCCGGGCGGCCGGCGCGGTCCTGGTCGAGACCCCGGCGCAGGCGGTGGACGTCGCCCAGCTGCTGCTGGACGCGCCCGCCCCGGTCGGGCGGCGGATCGCGGTGGTCGGGGACAGCGGCGGGCAGGGCGCGGTGGCCGCCGACGTGCTGAGCAGGAACGGCCTGGAGCTGCCGGAGCTCGGGGCGGTGGCGTCCAGGGTGGCGGCACTGCTCCCGCCCGGCGCCGGCGTCCGCAACCCCATCGACCTCGCGGGCGCGGGCGAGCGGGACCTCAGCACCTACTCGACGCTGGTGGACCTGCTGCTGGAGAGCGGGGAGGTGGACGGGGTGGTGCTGACCGGCTATTTCGGCTCGTACGGGGCCGACGCGCCGTCGCTGGAGCCCGCCGAGCTCGCCGTGGTCGACGCGGTGGGCGCCGTGGCGGCCCGGCACGGGCGGCCGGTGATCGTGCACAGCATGAGCCGCGACTCGGTGGCCGTGCGGGCGCTGCGGGAGCACGGCATTCCCACATACGCGACGATCGACCAGGTGGGCTGGTCGCTGGGCCTGGCCACCGAGCTGGCGGTCACGCGGCCGCGCGCCACGGACCACGTACCGGCGGCTCCGGGAGAGGAGCGTGCGGCGCTCGACTATCTCGCCGCGCGGGCCGTGCTCGCCGGGTGCGGCGTGCGCTATCCGGCGGCCGCCGCGGTGAGCGGGCTCGATGACGTGCGGGCCGCTGCCGGGCGGCTGCGGCCGCCGTACGTGCTCAAGGCCGCGTGGCTGGCGCACAAGACGGAGTCCGGCGGCGTCGTGACCGGGCTGGACGGCCCCGAGGCGGCTGCCACGGCCCTGGCCGACCTCATCGGACGGCTCGGCGCGGGCGCGTACGTGCTCGAGGAGATGGACACCAGGCCGGGCACGGTCGAACTGATCGTGGGCGGCCGTCGTGACCCGTCGTTCGGGCCGCTGGTCCTGGTCGGGGCGGGCGGCACGGCGAGCGAGCTCTACCGCGACGTCGCCGTGGAGCTCGCGCCGGTCACCGTGGAGGTGGCCGGGGAGATGCTGCGCAGGCTGGCGGCGTACCCACTGCTGACCGGCTGGCGGGGCGCGCCCGCGACGGATGTCCGGGCGGTCGCCGAGGTGGTCGCGGCGGTCTCCGAGCTGATCGCCGGACGGCCCGACATGGCGGAGTGCGAGGTCAACCCGCTGCTGGCGGGACCGGACGGGGTGGTGGGCGTGGACGCTCTGGTGGTGCCGCGATGACGGACGCGCTCAGCGGCGGGCACGTCCTGGTCAGGGCGCTGGCCGCGCACGGGGTGGACACCGTGTTCGGCATCCCGGGCACGCACAACCTGGAGATCTACGCGGCGCTCGCGGCGCACGGCGTGCGGCACGTCGGCACCCGGCACGAGCAGGGGGCGGGCTACGCCGCCGACGGCTACGCGCGCGTGACAGGGCGGCCGGGGGTCGCCGTGGTGACCTCGGGACCGGCCACGCTCAACGCGGCGGCCGCGGTCGGGCAGGCGTACTCGGACTCGGTGCCGGTGCTGCTCGTCTCCCCCGGCGTGCCGCTGCGTCACCCCGGCAGGGGGAACGGGCTGCTGCACGAGACCAGGGACCAGAGCCGCGCGATGGACGCGGTGGCCGCCTACAGCCACCGGGTGACCAGCGTCGCCGAGATCCCGGTGGCCGTCGCGCAGGCGTTCGCGACGATGACCTCAGGACGGCCACGGCCGGTGCACCTGGAGATCCCGTACGACGTGCTGGAGGAGCGGGGGCGGGCGGCCGTGGCGGCGCCGCTCGCCCGCCCGGACCTCCGTCCCGCCCCGTCGGAGCTCGACGCCGCGGCGGCGCGGCTGCGGGCCGCCCGCCGCCCGATGGTCATCGCGGGCGGCGGGGCGCGCGACGCGGGCGACGAGCTGCGGGCCGTGGCGGAGCGGCTGGGCGCGCCGGTGGTCACCTCGGCCAACGGCAAGGGCGCGCTGCCCGACGACCACCCGCTCGCGCTCGGCGCCGGCCTGCATCTGGAGGCGGTGCGCGAGCTGGCCGATGAGTCGGACGCCGTGCTGGTCGTGGGCTGCGAGCTGGCGCCCTCCGACCTCTGGTACGGCCCGCTGCCCGTGGACGGCAAGGTGGTGCGGATCGACGTCGATCCCGTACAGATCATCACCAATGCCCTGCCGGACGTCGCCCTCACCGGGGACGCGGCGCTGACGCTGCGCGAGCTGCTCGCCCGGCTCGGCGACGCGGGGCCGACCGGCCGCTCGCCGGACGAGCGGGCGGCCCGGTGGCGCGGGCGCAAGGACGCGCAGGCCGCCCGTGAGGGTGAGCCGTGGCTGTGGGTCGTGGAGGCCCTGGCCGAGACGCTCGGCCAGGACGGCGTGCTCGCCGGCGACAGCACCATGGCGTGCTACTACGGCGCGCTGGCCAACCTCCCGGCGTACGCGCCGCGCCGGTTCCTCTACCCGACCGGGTACGGCACCCTGGGCTACGGCCTGCCCGCCGCGATCGGGGCGGCGCTCGGCCGTCCCGGCGTGCCGGTGGCGGCGCTGCTCGGCGACGGCGGCGTGATGTTCACCGTGGCGGAGCTGGCCACGGCCGTGCAGCTCGGCCTCCCGCTCCCCGTCGTGGTGGTCGACAACGGCGGCTACGGCGAGATCCGCGCCGAGATGGCGGCGCGCCACGACCCGGTGCACGCGGTCGAGCTGCCGTCGCCTGACTTCCCGCTCCTGGCCCGGTCGCTCGGCGCCGACGGCGTACGCGCCGACGACCGCGAGACGCTGCGCGCGGCCCTGGCCGGGGCGCTGACGAGCGAGCGCCCCACCGTCATCCACGTACGTGAGAAAGGCAGCACGTGAGCCTACTGGAGATCACCTGGACCGACCCGGTCACCGCCCGCCACGGCTACGTCGTCATCGACAGCCTGGTGCGCGGTGTCGCGAGCGGCGGGCTGAGGCTGCGCGAGGGCTGCTCGCTGGAGGAGGTACGCGGTCTGGCCCGCGGCATGTCGCTCAAGGAGGCGCTGGTCTACGTGCCCGGCGACCGCTACGTGCCGCTCGGCGGGGCCAAGGGCGGGATCGACATCGACCCGAACAACCCCGACTCCCCCGCGGTGCTGCGCCGCTTCCTCACCGCGGTCCTACCCGTGGTGCGCGAGCAGTGGAACACCGGCGAGGACTTCGGCATCAAGCAGGAACTGCTCGACGAGGTGACCGCCGACCTGGGCCTGTCCTCCACCGTCGAGGCGGCGTTCGCGCTGCTCGACGACCAGGCGGCGGCGCGCGAACGGCTGCGCGCCGCGATGGCGACGGTGGTCGACGGCGTGCCGCTGGCCGACCTGGTCGGCGGGTACGGCGTGGCGGAGGCGGCACTCGCGGTCGCCCGCTGGCACGGGATCGAGCCGGCGTCCGCGGTCGTGCAGGGCTTCGGCTCGATCGGCGGGGCCACGGCCCGGTACCTGCGCCGGGCGGGCGTCCTGGTGGTGGCGGTCGCCGACCGTGACGGGCTCATGGCGTGCGAGGACGGCCTCGACGTGGAGGCGATGCTGCGCGCGCGGGACGGGCGCGGCGTCGTCGACCGCTCGTGCCTGCGGCCGGGCGACAGGACCGGGCCGGGCGCGCAGTGGCTGGACGTCCCGGCCGACCTGCTGGTTCCCGCGGCGATGTCGTACGTGATCGGCACTTCTGAGGCGGCCAGGGTGCGCGCGAGGATCGTGGTGGAGGGCGCCAACCTGCCGACCCTGCCGGAGGCCGAGACGCTGCTGATCGGCCGGGGCATCCCGGTCGTGCCGGACTTCCTGGCCAACGTCATGACGAACGCCTGGTGGTGGTGGGTGGTGTTCGGCGACATCGAGCCCACGGCGGAGGCGGCGTTCGCCAAGATCTCCTCGACGATGCGGCGGCTGGCCGGCGCGATCACCGGCGACTCCGCCGGCCTGTCACTCCGCAAGTCCGCACTGGCCCTTGCCGAACGCAACGCGGCCCTCATCGCGTCCCGTCATCCGCACTAGGCGACACGCAGATCCGTGACGCGTTGTCGACCCGCCGGGTGCGGCCCTGGGCGTCGAGGTACTCGAGCAGCGGTAGGGCGACGCGGCGGCTCGTCCCGAGGGCCGTCCGCGCCTGACTCACCGTGAAGGGCGCGGGCAGCTCGCTCAGCACGTCCACCGCCAGCTCCGGCGCCTCCGGCAGGAGGACGACGTTCCTCGCGACGGGCAGCAACGCCGCCGCCCGCACGGCCGCCGCGAGGCGAGCGCCGGTCAGCTGGAGTTCGGCCAGGCGTTCGGCGGTGGGGGCGTCGAAGGGGCGACCCGCGAGTTCGGCGCGCAGCCGGGCGACCGCCTTCTCGACCTGGGGCGGCATGGACGCGTGGTCGCCGCTGAGGATCACCCCTGCTCTGATGGTCAGCGGCTCGGCGACGAGCGCCCGTGCCAGCCGCCGGTCGGGCAGGCCGAGCAGCCGGGCGGCGGCGTCCACGGTGATGCCCTGGTCGCGGTGCGCCACCTGCTCCGCCAGGTTGCGGCGGAGCTCGGACCAGTGGCCTGGGTCGGCGAACCAGTCTCCCGCCACCGGCCGTCCAGCGGGCTCGGCCCCCATCGCGGTCAGCTCGGCCCGGCTCAGCAGTCCGTGCCAGCGCAGCAGGTCGGCCGCGGTGGGCACGGTCACCCCCGCGAGGGCGGCCCCGCGGGCCGCCGCGGCTCCCCGGCGCCGCAGGGGCGCGGGCCGCACGTCGAGGACGCGCACGCCCGCCACGATCATCCGGCGGCCGGGATCGCGAAGCAGCCCACGGTCACCGGCCCTGAGCGGCATGGGCCGGGCGAGGGTGAGGCGAGCCGTGTCCACGCCCAAAGGGCGCAGCCGAGCCGGGACGGCGGCGGAACCGAGATGGAAGAGGAGGTCCCCGCGCAGGTCCCCGCTGAGGTCTCCGCCGGCCTCCAGTCGTACGTCCGCCGACTCGGTGGTGAGCCATGCGTCCGGGGTCAGCAGCGCGGTGCCACGGGACAACGTGTCGCGATCGGCGCCCCTGACGTTGATGGCGACGCGAGCCGTCGCCGGCACCGCCTCCCTCCGCCGGTTGAGTGTCTGAAGGCCACGGACCTGCACCCGGTCCGGCCCGGCGAGCAGTTCGTCGCCCACCCGCACCGTGCCGTGCGTGAGCGTGCCGGTGACGACGGTTCCTGCCCCGGTGATGGTGAACACCCGATCGATCCACAACCGCACCGGGCCGTCCCTGCGCGGTTCGGGGAGCTCGGCCGCGAGCCGGTCGAGCGCGGCGGACAGCTCGGGCAGGCCCTGCCCCGTCAGGCCGCTGACGGCGACCGCGTCGATCTCCGACAGGGTCGTCCCTTCCAGGTGGAGGCGGGCCTCCTCCTGGGCGGGTCCCGGGTCGGCGAGGTCGGCGTGGGTGACCACCAGCAGGCCGTGCCGTACGCCCAGGGCGTGCAGGGCGGCCAGGTGCTCGGCGGACTGGGCCCGCCACCCCTCGTCCGCCGCGACGACGAACATGACCGCGGGGCACGGGCCGGCACCGGCGAGCATGTTGGTGACGAACCGCTCGTGGCCGGGGACGTCGACGAACGCCACCTGCCGGCCCGACTCGAGCGCGGTCCAGGCGAAGCCGAGGTCGATGGTCATGCCCCGGCGTCGTTCCTCGGCCCAGCGGTCGGGTTCCATTCCGGTGAGCGCTCGTACCAGGGTCGACTTGCCGTGATCGACGTGCCCGGCGGTGGCGATCACCCACATGGGACCCCTCGGATGAGATCTGGCGGAGGCGGACGGGAATCGAACCCGCCGCGCCGAGCTGCTCGACGCCATCGGTTTTGAAGACCGAGAGGGCCACCAGGCACCCGGACGCCTCCGTTCGCGATCTTAGCCGCGTCCGGTCCGCTGTTGAAGATCTTTTCCAGTGATGACCACGGCGTTGAACAGGTCCTCGTCGTCCTCGGCGGCCACGGCTCGCAGGTCGAGGAAACAGCGGCCCTGCTCCACCCGGGCGAGCACGGGCGGCTCCGCCAGCCGCAGCGGCCCCGCGAGCTCGGCGTCGAGCGCGACGGCCGCGCTGGGCAGCATCACCCCGGGGGCGCTCCCACCGCCGACCGTGGCGGCGCTCGCGACGGCCTCCGCTCGCAGCCCCGCCTCCGCGAGCCGTGCGGCGAGCGCCTCGGCACGGCGGCGCAGCCGGACGGGGTCGGCGTGGAGGGCGGCGGACGTCGGTGTGGAAGGGGCGCCCAGCGTCGCCTCCAGCGCGGCGAGCGTGAGCTTGTCGACCCGCAGCGCCCGGGCCAGCGGATGCCTGCGCAGCCGCTCCACCAGGTCGGCGCGGCCGAACAGCAGGCCGCACTGGGGCCCGCCAAGCAGCTTGTCGCCGCTCGCGGTCACCAGGTCCGCGCCGCGTGCGAGCCAGGTCGCCGCGTCGGGCTCGTCCGGCAGCAGCGGCTCGGGCCGGAGCAGGCCGGAGCCCGCGTCGGCCACCAGGGGGACATGGGTGCGGGCGCAGAGCCCGGCCAGGTCCGCGATGCCGGGAGTCCCGGCGAACCCCTCGATCCGGTAGTTGGAGGGATGGACCTTCAGCACGAACCCGGTGTCCTGGCCGATCGCCCTGGCGTAGTCGTCCACTGTCGTCCGGTTGGTCGTGCCGACCTCGCGCAGCCGTGCTCCCGTGGACACGAGCAGGTCAGGAAGACGGAAGCCGTCACCGATCTCGACGAGTTCGCCCCGGCTGATGACGATTTCCCTGCCCGCGGCGAGCGCGGTCGCGGCCAGGGCGAGCGCGGCGGCGTTGTTGTTGACGACGTGGACGGCCTGCGCGGCCGGCACCGCCGCGGCCAGTGCCGCCAGCGCGCCGCGCCCCCGGCGGCCCCGGCGGCCGTTCGCGAGGTCGAGTTCGATGTCGGTGGTGCCCGCGGCGACGCGCACCGCCTCCACCGCAGCCTCCGGCAGGCGTGCGCGGCCCAGATTGGTGTGCAGGATGACCCCGGTGGCGTTGACGACCCGGCGCGGACCGCCTGCGGGCAGTGACGCCAGTGCCGTCTCCGCGACCTCGCCGGGGGCGATCGTTCCCTGCCTGGCCAGGCGCTGCGCCTCGGTGATGACGGCCTTGACCCTGGCATGCCCGAGCCGCAGCAGCGCCTGCGCGAACCTCTGGTCTGCGAGTACGGCGTCGGTACGAGGGATGAGGCGGCGCGGATCCGTCATGATCCGGACTTACACCATGATCAACGGATATGTACATTACGATCATGCAGCGATTGACGCACTACGCGCAGGGCGGCGGCTGCGCCTGCAAGATCCCGGCCGGCGAGCTGGAGAGCGTGCTCGCGGGCTTCGGCGCGGTGCCGCCCGACGATCCGCTGGGCGAGCTGCTGATCGGCACGGAGACGGGTGACGACGCGGCGGTCGTCCTGGTCCAGGGCGACACCGCGATCGTGAGCACCGCCGACTTCTTCACGCCGGTCGTCGACGACGCCTACGACTGGGGCAGGATCGCCGCCGCCAACGCGCTCTCGGACGTCTACGCCATGGGAGGGCGGCCGCTCGTCGCCCTCAACGTGCTGTGCTGGCCCCGGGAGGGCCTGCCGTACGAGATCGCCAGGGAGGTGCTGCGGGGTGGCGCGGACGTCGCGCGGCAGGCCGGGTGCCACGTGGCGGGCGGGCACAGCGTGAACGGGCCCGAGCCCATGTACGGCATGGCGGTCACCGGTCTCGCCGACCCGGCACGGCTGATGCGCAACGACGCCGGCCGCCCCGGGCTGCCGCTGTCGCTGACCAAGCCCATCGGCTCCGGCGTGCTGAACAACCGGCACAAGGCCACGGCCGAGGTGTTCCCGCAGGCGATCGAGGTCATGACCCGGCTCAACGCCGACGCGGGCCACGCCGCGCTCGAAGCCGGCGTACGGTGCGCCACCGACGTCACCGGCTTCGGCCTGCTGGGCCACCTGTACAAGCTCGCCCGGGCCTCCGGCGTCACCGCGGTGGTCGACGCGGCGGCCGTCCCGCTCATCGACGGCGCCCGTGAGGCCGTGCGAGACGGCTACGTCCCCGGAGGTTCACGCCGCAACCTGGACTGGGTGGCCCCGCACACCGACATCGGGACGACCGACGAGGAGACGCTCCTCCTGCTCGCCGACGCGCAGACCTCCGGGGGCCTGCTGATCGCCGGCGAGATCCCGGGAGCTCCGGTGATCGGGGAGCTGATCCCCCGCGAGGACCACACCGTCCTGATCCGCTGACCTCCGGCCGCCGTCCACGACCAGGTGTACGAGCCTGCGCCCCTCCGGGACGGGAATGACGGGAGGGTGCGGGAAGTCTTCGCCCACGAGGCGACGATCGTCATGGAGGAGCCCGGCGATGTGCGCGCCCCGGGCGCGGCCGTCACGCTGGCGCTGTGCGGATCCTGGGAGCACGAACCACCCTGCCCCCTCGCGCCGCACCACACGTCCGCCGACCGCCGGGGCGACAGGCTGCACGTACGCGTCCTGTTCGCCACGGCCCCCGAAGCGGAGGACGACGTACGGCGACGCATCGACGCCGCCCTCGCACGGGGAACGCTCGAAGGCCCGGACGGCACGACCACCCGATGGCGCCTCGTGCACACCGCCCCCACCCACCTGACCGCCGAGGAGCAGCCACACGCCGAGCGACTCAGACACGCCTGAACGCCGACGCCGGCTCCGCCGCGGAGCGAGCGGGGCGCGCGGGGTGCTTTCGCGGGTGCGGCCATGCCGTCCGGTCACCGTGCCTCGGGCGTGACGGTGGGTCGCGGGTGGCCGTCCGGTGGGGGGACGCAGACGGTGAGGGCCTTCGGGACGGCCTTGGCTTTGAGGTGGGTGGTGGGGGCGCGGTCGCCGCCGTCGAGTTCGTAGGTCATCGGGGCGCCCAGCCGGGCTGACACCTTTCTGGCACGGGTCACCCGGACGAACGGGGAGTCGGCGGAGGTGCCCGCGGTCATCCGGGCGAGTACCCGGGCCCACTGCAGCGGGCCCTCGGCGGTGGAGACGCCGACCTCGAGCCGGCCGTCGTCCGGACGGGCGCCGTCGAACGCCTCCACGCCGCCCGCGATCATGCTGACGTTGCCCAGCAGCAGGCAACTCGCCTCACCCTCGAACCACGTCGTCCCGTCGACCTTGATCGTCATCGGGACCAGCGGTTCCCCGACGTGCCGGACGGCCGCCATGACGTAGCCGAGCTTGCCGAGGCGCTTCTTGGTCCGGCCGTCCACGTCGGCGATCATCTCTGCCTCGAACCCGGCCCCCGCCATCACGGCGAAGTGCTCGCCGTTCAGCCGGCCCAGGTCGAGCTCGCGCCGCGGTCCGTGGCAGCCGATCCGTACGGCCTCGTCGAGGTCGGCGGGGATGCCGAGGTTGGCCGCGAAGAGGTTCGCGGTGCCGGCGGGGAGGATGGCCATCGGCACGCCGGAGCCCGCGAGCGCGTCGGCGCACCGTTGCACCATGCCGTCGCCGCCCCACACGAACACCAGCTCGGCCCCCTGGTCGAGGGCCTTGCGGACCTTCTTGGGCGCTTTCCTGCTCTTGTTCACCTCGTACCAGAGGAGGTTTCCGACGTTCTGCTCGGCGAGGAGGACGCGCAGCCGGTCCAGTCCTGCGCCGAGGGTCTTCTTGCGGTGCGCGACGACCGCCGTGGTGGGGGACATACGGCGCGGACTACCCGTGGTACTCGATCTCAGACGGGAATCTTCGCCTCCTGCCGGGGCAGCGGCGAAGGAATGCGGAACGCGAACGACCGTCTCGGGGTGAGGCCGGCGATCGCCGCCTCGGCGGTCGCGCTCTTCGTCGTCCCCTTCTGTCTCCTGCACGTCGTGGCGACGAGGCCGGTCAACGTTGTGGACGCGCGGGTCGCCGCGCAGCTGCACGCCTTCGCGCTCGCGCATCCTGGAGTGACGCGCCTGCTCATCGTGTGGACGGACGTGTTCGGCCCGTGGCCCTGGCGGGTCGCGGTCGTCGCCGTGGCGGCCTGGCTGGCGTACCGGGGCGCGACAGGGGCGGCCGTCTGGGCGGTCACCACCATGGTGGTGGGCGGGCTGCTCGGCTGGGCGCTCAAGATGGTCACCGCTCGGGGCAGGCCGCTGCTGCCGGACCCGGTGGCGCTCGCGCCCGGACCGTCGTTCCCTTCGGGGCACACGGTCAACGTGACGCTGGGCGCGGGGGTGATCGTCCTGCTGCTCCTGCCGATGCTGCCGCGCTGGGGGCGGCGGGTGGCCTGGGCGGTCGCGTGCTTCCTGGTGCTGACGGTCGGCGGTACGCGGATCGCGCTGGGCGTGCACTGGGTGAGCGACGTGGCAGGCGGGATCGTGCTGGGCGTCGCCGTGATCGCGGCCACGACGGCGACGTACGAGGGCCGGCGGCGGGAGGCGGGGCGCCGGCCCGCCGCGGTGTTGTCCGAAGGAGTGGCTCCCGAATCGGCGGAGGTGGTTCGTGTCCGGCGCTGAGCGCATCAAGTACTACGCGCAGACGATCTTAGGTCCGATGTTGCTGATGGCCGTGACCACGTACGGCGCGGGCACGCTCGTCTTCGCCCACCTCAGCGGCGAGGCGGCGGTGAGCCGGGCGGTGGCGGCCGGGCGTACGGCGCTGGGCAACGAGCTCACCGACCTCGGCAGCAGCCTGTCGGACACCCCTTACGTCGTGGCGCTCACCGCGCTGGCCGCGGTCGTCCTCAGGATGGTCCTGCGGCGGTGGCGCGAGTCGCTCTTCCTCGTCGCGGCGGTGTGGAGCCAGTCGCTGGTGTTCCTCGCCACCACCGAGGCCGTGGGACGACGGCGGCCGCCGGTGCCGCACCTGGACGAGGCGCCGCCGACCTCCAGTTTCCCGTCCGGGCACGTCAGCGCCGCCGTCGCGCTCTACTGCGGGCTCGCGCTCGTGCTGGCCACGCACGTGCGCAGCCGGGCGCTCCAGGCACTGATCTGGGTGGCCGGCGCGGCGGCCCCGGTGGCCGTCGGCGTCTCGCGCGTCTACCGGGGCATGCACTTCGTCAGCGACGTCCTGTGGGGGCTGCTGCTCGGGGCGGGCTGCGTCGCGATGGCGGCCTGGGCGATCCTGTACGGACGCCCCGGCCGGGACCGTCAGCGCTCCAGGTCGTGACCGTTCTCGTCGAGGTAGTCGCGCCAGGAGCGCTTCGGCTGCCAGCCGAGCAGCCGGTGCGCCTTGGCGCACGAGATGCCGGAGGCGTCGGGACGGGCCAGCGGGCGCAGCTGGATGCGGCCGCCGTGGTAGCGCCGCAGTACCTCGGCGAAGTCGTGGCCGCCCGCGTTGTCCGGCGAGGCGATGTAGAACACCTCGTGGCCGGGCAGGTTCGACTCGGTGGCCAGCACGATCGCGTCCGCGAGGTCGTAGACGTCGATGTAGCTCCACAGCCCCGCCCCGCTCTCGGAGGCGTCGCGCACCTGCGGGCCGAGGTTGCGCTCGTAGTTGCCCTCCCACTGCACCCAGCTCGGGCGCAGCGAGATGCACCGGATGTCGGAGCGGCGCACGGCGGCGTCCATGAGCTGCTCGCCGAAGTGCTTGGCCAGCGCGTACGGGTCCTGCGGCCGGATGGGGTGCTCCTCGTCGACCGGCGCGTAGTCGGGCACGAACGGACGCTCGGGGAAGAAGAAGCCGGGCACGGTCTCGCTGGAGATGTTCACGAACCGCGACACGCCGAGGCGTACCGCGGCCTCGATCATGTTGAACGTCGCCATGAGGTTGTTCTGGAACACCACGTGCGGCGGGTTGGCCGTGGGGTCGGGGATGGCGGCGGCGTGCACGACCGCGTCGGCGTCGCGGGTCACGGCGTACGCGGCTCCCGCGTCGGTCAGGTCGGCCTGCTGGTAGCGCGGTGCGTCGGGCTCCGACCGTTCCCACACGGGACGGGTCACGTCCACCGCGGTCACCTCGTGCCCGGCCTCGGCCAGCGCCTTGACCGCGGCGCTGCCGACCTTGCCGTGGGCTCCGGTCACAACCACGCGCATGAGTGCTCCTTGCGGGTCCTGGTGCGGACGTACCGGATCAATGTAACGCGGGGTCCTGAGGACGCCGCTGACGGGTTCCTGTGCCGCACACCATAATCGTCAGGATATCCTGACGATTATGACGTTGAAGCTGGCAGACATCCCCGACCATGAGGGTTTCGTCGCCCCGGTGCTCCCCGGCGGCGAGCTCTCCCCCTCCCCCAGCGCCTTCACCAAGGACTTCGTCGGCTACCAGGCCACGTGCTCCTGCGGATGGACCGACCGGCGCCGCTACCCGGCGACGCCGGAGGGCGCCAAGGAGGCGGAGTACCGGTGGTGGAGCCGGCACGCGGCGCCCACCAGCGCGCAGGCGCCGCCGAACTGGCTGGTCGTCAAGTCCGACCTGCTCTGCCGGCAGATCGTGAATCTCACGGGCGAACGTCCGCTCGCCGCCCTCGCGCTGCTCGCCCAGGTGGAGAGCTGGCAGCGCACGCTGCTCGACCAGGCCGTCACGGCGGCCAGGAAGAACGGCGCCTCCTGGGCCGAGGTGGGCCAGGCGATGGGCGTCTCCAAGCAGTCAGCCCACGAGCGGTTCAAGGACCACGTCGACGCGTGAGGGCCGGCTCAGCCGGAGCGGTCCAGGATGACGGCGAGGGTGGTCTCGCTGAGCAGGCGGTCCTCGTGGTCGCGCAGTTCGGCCCAGATGCCCTCCAGCGGGGCGGCCGCCTTGGGGAAGGGCCGTCCGACCGGGTCCACGCCCTCGGTGACGCGGATGACGTCGGCGAGGGCGATCCGGGTGGCCGGGCGGGCGAGCCAGTAGCCGCCGTCGGGTCCACGCTGGCTGTGGATGAGGCCGGCCCGGCGCAGCTGGAGCAGGATGTTGTCGCAGAACCGGCGGGGGATGTCCTGGGAGGCGGCGATCTGCTCGGCGCGCATGGGCCCGTCGGCGGACGCCAGGGCGAGCATGGCGCCGAGCGCGTACTGGGTACGTGCGGAGATTCTCATGGGCGTGGGCACCGTGACCCCGGTGCCCGGCCCGTCCCCCGAAGGGCCGGGCCGGGCGTGGGCGGGAACCGGGGCAGGCGCGTACGGCCTCACGCGGAGGCCTGCTCCTCCTCCCCGGACCGGGTGCGCAGCGCGCTCTCGACCGCTTCGACCGACTCGTTCTCCTTGTCGCGGCGGTACTCGCGGACGGAGTAGACGATGGCTCCGACCCAGACGATGGCGATGGCGATGTAGGCCACCGTCTGGACCCCGGTGGCGGCGTCGATCCAGTCGCTGCGCAGCAGCGTGCGGACGTTGGTGAGGATGATCAGACCGCCCACGGCCGAGCCGAGGATGCGCGGCGGGATGTGACGGACGAGCCAGGCGGCGAGCGGCGCGGCGAGCACGCCGCCGACGAGGAGCACCGCGACCCAGGCGAAGTCGATGTTCTCCGAGCCGAGGCCGACGAAGAAGCCGATGCTGGCGGCGATGGCGATGATGAACTCGCTGGTGTCGATGGAGCCGATCACCTTGCGCGGCTCCATGCGCCCGCTGGCCAGGATCGCCGGGGTGCCGACCGGGCCCCAGCCGCCGCCGCCCGTGGCGTCCACGAAACCGGCCACGAGGCCGAGCGGGCCGAGGAAACGCTTGCGCAGCGGCTTGCCGAGGTTGCCGCGGGGCAGCCCGAACGCGGTGAAGCGGACCAGGATGTACGCCCCCAGCGCCAGCAGGATCAGCGACATCACCGGCGCCGCCACCTCGGTGGACAGGCTGGACAGGAACGTGGCGCCCGCGAAGGAGCCGACCGCTCCCGGGATGCCGATCTTGGCCACGACCTTCCAGTCGACATTGCCGAAGCGCCAGTGGGAGATGCCCGAGGCGAGCGTGGTGCCGATCTCGGCCAGGTGGACGGTGGCCGACGCGGCGGCCGCGTTCGTGCCGATGGCGAGCAGCAACGTGCTGGAGGTCACGCCGTAGGCCATGCCCAGGCTGCCGTCGACGAGCTGCGCCGCGAAGCCGACCAGCCCGAGGAGGATGAGCGCTCGCACGATCTCCCCTTTCTCTACTTTATAAGTAGGGTTAATCATTTATGGCGGGAATCGTTTCGTCAACCCCCTCCCGGACCCGCGTCACGGTCACGTTCCCGCCGGCTCTCCGCCAAGCCGATCCCGGACGGCGCATACATCGGCCCCGTCGCGGCATGGGGCCCTCATCCGGCGCGAACGCGAGAGCGAGGACGAGGATGATCGAGGTGATCGGGGCCGGGCTGCCCCGCACCGGCACCCTGTCGCTCAAGGGCGCGCTGGAGCGGCTCGGGTTCGGCCCCTGCTTCCACATGGAGGAACTGCGCGCCCATCCGGAGCTGGTCGATCGCTGGCTGCCCGACACGCCGGCCACCAGGGAGGGCTGGGAGCGGGTGTTCGCCGGCTACCGGTCGTGCGCCGACTGGCCGGCCTCGTTCTTCTGGCGTCCGCTGGCCGAGGCGTTCCCCGAGGCGAAGGTGATCCTCACCGTCCGCGACCCCAGGAGCTGGTACGACAGCTTCCGCGCCATGATCCGGCTGCGCGTCGCGACCATGGCCGCCGTGGCGCCCTCGCCGGAGGAGCTCGCCTTCCGGACGCGGTTCGCGCGCATCCAGCCGCTGCTGCGGCGCATCGCGGGCGAGACCTTCTGCGTGGGCGGGTTCCCCTACCGGATGCCGTCGAGGAAGCAGGCCACGGCGGCGTTCGAGCGGCACGCGCAGGCCGTCGCCGACGCCCTGCCGCCCGACCGGCTGCTGGTCTTCGACGTGCGGGAGGGGTGGGGGCCGCTCTGCGCCTTCCTCGGGGTGGCCGTGCCCCCCGCGGAGCCGTTCCCCCGGCTGAACGAACTCAAGGCACGGTGCAGGACCGGCCCGTGAGACGGG
Organism: Nonomuraea maritima; assembly: GCF_900100395.1. Taxonomy (GTDB): domain Bacteria; phylum Actinomycetota; class Actinomycetes; order Streptosporangiales; family Streptosporangiaceae; genus Nonomuraea; species Nonomuraea maritima. Next base: position 178,175 of record NZ_FNFB01000001.1, read on the forward strand.
ATCAGGCGTGCGTACGGGCCAGGAGGAGGGCGATGTCGTCCTCGGCGGGCCGCCCGCCGACCATGCCGACCATGCCCTCGATCACCTCGGCGCACGCGCTCTCCAGCGGCCGCGAGCACCCCTCCAGGACGGTACGCAGCCGTTCCATGCCGGCGTCCAGGTCCCTCTCGCGGGTCTCGATGAGGCCGTCGGTGTAGAGGGCGAGCGTGCTGCCGGGGGCGAGGTCGAGCTCGACCGCCTGGTAGGCGCCGAAGCCGAGGCCGACCGGGGTGCCGCTGGGCAGGTCGACGAGACGCGCCTCGCCCGACGGGTCCACGAGCACGGGTGGCGGGTGCCCCGCCGCGGCCATGACGCACCGCCGGGTGACCGGGTCGTAGACGGCGTACACGCAGGTGGCCCCGATCACGGTGATCGGCAGCCCGTCGACGACGCCGTTCTCCTGGGCCTGCCGTACGACGTGGTCGTCGAGGTGGGCGAGGACCTCCTCGGGGGACATCCCCACGGAGGCGAGGGCGCGGATGGCGGTGCGCATGCGTCCCATCGCGGCGGCGGCGTTGATGCCGTGGCCGGACACGTCGCCGACCACGACCGCCGTCCGGCCGTCCTCGAGCGGGATCGCGTCATACCAGTCGCCGCCGACGCCGCCACGGGTGCCGGACGGCAGGTAGCGCGAGGCCACCTCCACGCCCTTGCCGCCCCGGAGGTTGCGCGGCAGGAGGTCGCGCTGGAGCGCGAGGGCGGTGGTGCGCTCCCGGGTGTACCGGAGCGCGTTGTCCAGGCTGAGCGCCGCACGGGTGGCGAGCTCCTCGGCCACGACCAGGTCGTCAGGGGTGAACGACACCGGGTTGTCATGGCGGGCCAACAGGGTGGTGCCGAGGGTCTCGCCACGGGCCCGCAGCGGGACGACCATCAGACTGTGCATCCCGGTGTCCATGACGACTCTGGCCCGCCGGCGGTCGCCCGCCAGCCAGTTGCCGGGCGACTTGTCCAACACCCACTCGCAGTGCGGCCTGCCCGTGGCGAGGGCCCGCGCGACCGGCGAGTCCTCGCCCACGAAGATCGGTTCTCCGACCGCGTGGACCGACTCGGGCAGCCCGTCGCGGCCGGAGGCCACGGCCGCCCGGCGGAACACGGGGACGCGCGGCCCGTCGCCCTGCGGCCGCTGCTGGGCGTCCTCGTCCAGGAGCACCGACTCGGCGAGGTCCACCGTGATGAAGTCGGCCAGCGCGGGCACGGCGAGGTCGGCCATTTCCTGCGCCGTCTTCCTGATGTCGAGCGTGGTGCCGACCCGGATGCTGGCCTCCCGGATGACGGCCAGCTGGTCGCGGGCCACGCTGCTGGAGATGTCGATGGCCATGGTGCAGATGCCCAGCGGCCGGCCGTTCAGCCCGTCGAGGCGGTACACCGAGGTCGACAGCGTGCGCGCCTCGCTGCCGTCGGGCGCCTTCCACCGGGTCTCGCGGTCGAGCTGCGGCGTGCCGTCGGCGAGCAGCCGCCGCATGGCCCGGCGGGGCACCTCGACGTCGACGCCTGGCAGGGGCTCGTCCAGCGAGCGGCCCAGCTCGTAGTGCGGGAAGACGTTCCGCAGGCGCTCGGCCGCCTTGTTCAGCCAGACCAGCCGCAGGTCGAGGTTCCAGACGGCCATGGCGACGGGGATGTGACCGACGAGCGACTCCAGCAGCGAGCCCCTCAGCTCGGCCAGGTCGCACAGCGGGGTCGCCCGCATGACCCAGCCCTCGCGTGCCCCGCCGGAGAAGCGGTCGCCCTCGTGGCGCACGGCGATCGGGCTGCCGTCGCGATGGCGCAGCTCGGTGATCCCGGCCCAGCTGTCGTCGTCGCCGTACGCGCTCAGCCAGGCCCGCATGCCCGCCTCGCCGTCGCCGCCCAGCAGCAGGCCGCTGGGCCGGTGCACGACCTCGGCGGCCCGGTAGCCGAACAGCTCCTCGGCGGACGGGCTCCAGCCGATGATGACACCCTCGGCGTCGATCATGTAGACGGCGGACGAGCCGTCGCCCACCATGTCGCCCATCATGTCGTTGCCCGACAGGCCGCCTACGGCCGGCTCGCGGGACGGCCGGGCGGCGAGGTCGGGGCGCAGGCCCCACGTGGCTTTCCAGGTCCGGGGAAAGGCGTTGCCCATGGGCGGTTGGCCGCCTCTCACGGCGCCGCCGGGGTCAGACGTCATCCGAGGGCCTGGTCGAGGTTGAAGGCGGCGCTGATCAGCGCGAGGTGGGTGATGGCCTGCGGGAAGTTGCCGAGCTGCTCGCCGGTGTGGCCGATCTCCTCGGCGTAGAGCCCGAGGTGGTTGGCGTAGGTCAGCATCTTCTCGAAGGCCAGGCGGGCCTCGTCGAGGCGGCCCGCGCGGGCCAGGGCCTCGACGTACCAGAAGGAGCAGATGGAGAACGTGCCCTCGGGGCCCTCCAGCCCGTCGGGGCTGGCCAGCGGATCGTAGCGGTAGACCAGCGAGTCGGACACCAGCCCGTCGCCGAGCGCGTCCAGGGTGGACAGCCATCGGGGGTCGGTCGGCGAGACGAACTTCGCCAGCGGCATCATCAGGATCGAAGCGTCCAGGACCTCGTCGTCGAAGTGCTGGACGAACGCCTGCAGCGGCTCCGACCAGCCGTGCCGCATGATGTCGCGGTAGATCGTGTCGCGCGCCTGCCGCCAGCGCACGATGTCGGCGGGCAGGCCGCGCTGGCCGGCGATCCGCATCGCGCGCTCGATGGCGACCCAGCACATCAGCCGCGAGTAGACGAAGTTCTTGCGCCCGCCACGGGTCTCCCAGATGCCCTCGTCGGGCTGGTCCCAGTTGTTGCTGACCCAGTTGACCAGCGTGCACACCTCCTGCCAGCGGTCGTGGGAGATCGGCCGGCCCCACTTGTTGTAGAGGTAGATCGAATCGATGAGAGCTCCGTAGATGTCGAGCTGGAGTTGTTCGGCGGCGGCGTTGCCGATCCTTACGGGCGCGGACTTCCGGTAGCCCTCCAGATGGTTCAGCTCCTGCTCCGGCAGGTCCTCCCGGCCGTCGATGCCGTACATGATCTGCAGGGGCGGGGCGGGGTTGTCGGCGTCGCAGGCGAGCGACACGTGCTTGGACAGAAAGCCCATGAACGCCTCGGCCTCGTCGACGAAGCCGAGCCGGAGCAGGGCGTAGACGCAGAACGCGGCGTCGCGGACCCACACGTACCGGTAGTCCCAGTTGCGCGGGCCGTACAGCTGCTCGGGGAGGCTGGTCGTGGGCGCTGCGACGATGCCGCCGCTCGGGGCGTACGTGAGCAGCTTCAGGGTGAGGGCGGAGCGGTGGACGACCTCCCGCCACCGGCCCCGGTACCGCGAACGCGACAGCCACTGGCGCCAGAACCGGACGGTGTCGCCGAACTCCTTCTCGGCCTCCTCGACGGGGCATCCGCGCGGCTCGACGCTCCCTCCGACGCGGTCGAGGGCGAACACCGCGAAGTCACCCTCGCGCAGCGTGAACCGGCTCCAGACGTCCTGGCCGTCGGTCTCGAGCGGCACGCTGGCGAACAGCGCGAGCGTGAGGGTGGGCGAGGCGAAGGTGATGCGCGAGCCGTCCTGCTGCACCGTGTGCGGCTGGCGGGCGTAGTCGAAGCGAGGGGCGATTCTGGCACGGAACGGGATCGCGCCGCGCACGCAGGAGACGCGGCGGATGAGCCGGTGCCGGTCCGCCTCCTGGGCGTCCTCCGGGATCGGCATGAAGTCCTGGATCTCGCCCACGCCGTCACTGGCGAAGAACCGGGTGATGAGGACGTTGGTGTCAGGGAAGTAGAACTGCTTCGTGGTCGCGGGGATGTCCGCGCAGAGCTCGAACGCGCCGCCCTTGTCGGCGTCCAGCAGCGAGCCGAACACGCTGGGCGAGTCGAACCTCGGGCAGCAGTACCAGTCGATGGTGCCGTTGGTGCCGACGAGCGCGACCGTGCGAAGGTCACCAATCAGGCCGTGCTCGCCGATCGGCAGGTATCGGCAGTCACCAGGGCTGTCCCGAATCCCATTTGTCCGCATGCAACCAAAATAGGCAACGATCAGCAGGCTCCACGCCTGCTGGACGTCAAGGAACCAGCAGGACTTCGTAGATCACGGCCACACTTGACCTTGAATGCGCTTCACGCGCCACGATGGTCACCATGCACACCCCCATCCCCACCCGCACCCTCGGCGACCTCAGGGCCGGCGCCATCGGGCTGGGCGCCATGCCCATGTCGGTGGCCGGCCACATGCCCGGCGAGGACCGCTCGGTCCGCACCGTCCTCGCCGCCCTGGACGCCGGGGTGACGCTGGTCGACACCGCCGACGTGTACTGCCCCTCCCCCGCCGAGGTGGGGCACAACGAGCGCCTGGTCGCCCGCGCCCTGTCGCTGTGGGGCGGCGACGCCGGCTCGGTGCTGGTGGCGACCAAGGGCGGGCACGTCCGCACCCCCGGCGGCTACGAGGTGGACGGCAGCCCTGCGCACCTGAAGCGCGCCTGCGACGGCTCGCTCAAGGCGCTCGGAGTGGACAGCATCGGCCTGTACCAGCACCACCGCCCCGACCCGCAGGTGCCGTACGAGGAGAGCATGGGGGCGCTGAAGGAGTTGCACGACGCCGGCAAGATCCAGCGGGTCGGCATCTCGAACGCCGACCCTGCGCAGATCAGGCTGGCCCGCTCGATCCTCGGTGACCGCCTGGTGAGCGTGCAGAACAAGTACTCCCCCGGCTTCCGTTCCAGCGAGCCGGAGATCGACGTGTGCGAGGAGCTCGGCCTGGCGTTCCTGCCGTGGTCGCCGCTCGGCGGCGTCGGCCGCACCGGGAGCATCGCGCCCGTCTACGCCGAGGTCGCCGCGGCGCGCGGCGTCTCGCCGCAGCAGATCTGCCTCGCCTGGGAACTGGCCCGCAGCCCCGTGGTCATCCCCATCCCTGGCGCGAGCCGGCCTGAGACCATCCTCGACTCCGTCGCCGCGGCCCGCCTCGAGCTGGACGACGACGAACTGGCCCGTCTGAACGGCTGACGGAAGGGGTCAGGACGGTGCCACGGCTACAGGTACGGGCCGGCGAATGTCCTAGACTGCCACGAATGTCCCCCACCCCCGCACGGCTGGCCTGGCTGGACGCCCTGCGGGGGCCGGCGGCGCTGGCCGTGACCCTCCACCACGCGGGCTGGTCGTTCGTCCCTGGTCTCTGGGCGGTCGTGGACGGCCGCATCGACGTCGGCACCTGGGGCGTCTTCGTGTTCTTCCTGGTCAGCGGCTACATCATCCCGGCCTCGCTGGAACGTCGCGGCGACCTGCGCGCGTTCTGGACCGGACGCGCCTTCCGCCTGCTGCCCCTGCTGCTGGCCGCGTTCGGCCTGGTGCTCGTGCTCACCTGGGTGGGCGCGCTGCCGCCGCCCGGCCTCGCCGACCGGCCGCCGCCGCTGGTCGCGTTCGGCAACCTGGCGATGCTGCAGGAACTCCTCAACCTGCCCGCCCTCATCAACGTCACCTGGACGCTGTCGTACGAGATGGCGTTCTACCTGATGTGCGTGGGGCTGTTCGCCGTGCGGAGCGAACAGCGGTCGGCGGTGATCGCGACCGGGCTCGCGGTGGCGGCCGTGCCGCTCGGCCTGCTGCTGCCGCGCGCCACGATCGGCGGGCGCGCCGACCTGGCCGCCGCGCTGCTCGGCCTCGCCGTCATGGCCGCCGTCGCGGCGACCGTCCTGGGGCGCGACCGGGTCCGCATGGTCGCGGCGGTCGGCGGCGGGCTGCTCGGAGTGGCGCTCGTGGTGCTGGGCAGCCGCGGCGGCACCTGGCAGGGCGTGATCATCCTGGCCACGATGTTCGCGGGAACCGCCGTCTACCGGGCCGAGCAGGGCACGATCCCCTGGCGGCACGCCTTTCTCGCGGTGGCGGCCGTGCTGGCGTGCGGGCTGCCGGCCAAGGACGACCCGGGCTGGGCGCCCGCGCTGCTGCTGGCGTTCGCCGCGTTCGCGGCGGCGTTCGCGCTGCGGGGGCGGGAGTTCCCGCGTCCGCTGCCGCAGCTCGGCGTGATCAGCTTCTCCCTCTATCTCCTGCACCCGATCCTGCTCCACGTGGTGCCGAACCTGGCGCTGTTCTACGCGGTCCTGATCCCGCTGAGCGTCGTGACGTACGTCCTGATCGAGGCGCCGGGCCGGCGGATCGGCGGCCGGCTGATCCGCCGGACCGCCGGGTGACCGGTATGTGGGCATTCGTCCGTTCCCTCGCGTGACCTGCCGCGTTGCTGGGGTAAGGACCCGGTGACGCGATTCGCGGGAGGAAGCATGCGTTCCTCGATCTCTCTGGGCTCGATCTTCGGCGTGCGGGTCGGGCTCAACGTCAGCGTGCTCGTCATCGTGGCGATCCTCGTGCTGGGGCTCGCCTATGGACGGTTCCCCAGGGTCTTCCCCGGCCACTCGCCGGGTGTGTACCTGGTCGCCGGTCTTGTCTGCGCCGTGTTGTTCCTGCTGTCGTTGCTCGCCCACGAGCTGGCGCACGCCATGATGGCGCGGCGGAACGGCATCGAAGTGTCCGGGATCACGTTGTGGCTGCTCGGCGGGGTGGCCGAGCTGCGCGGTGAACCGCGTTCGCCGGGCGCCGACCTGAAGATCGCTGTCGTCGGGCCCGTGGCGAGCATCGTGTGCGGCGTGGTGTTCGGCGCGATCGCGTGGCTGTTCTCCGCGGTCGCCGGGACGCCGCTGATCGCGGGGATCTTCGCCTACCTGGCCGCGGTGAACGTCCTGCTCGCGGTGTTCAACCTGATCCCCGCCGCGCCGCTCGACGGCGGGCGCGTGCTACGCGCCGCCCTGTGGGCGCGCTGGCGCGACCGCACCAGGGCGGCGCTGACCGCCGCGCGCGCCGGCCGGCTCTTCGGGTACGTGCTCATCGCCCTGGGGTTCGTGGAGGTGGTCACCGGCGGTCTGCAGGGGCTGTGGCTCGCGCTGATCGGGTGGTTCCTCGTCAACGCGGCCAGCGCCGAGGAGCAGCACACCCAGCTCGGCTCGACGCTGTACGGACTGCGCGTGCGCGACGTGATGTCCGGGCCGCCGGTCACCGCCCATCCGGACGAGACCGTGACCCAGCTCATCGACCGGGTGGTGCTGCGGCGGCGGCTGTCGACGTACCCGCTGGTGGACGAGCGGGGCGTGTTCTCCGGGCTCGTGACGCTCAACCGCATCCGCGAGGTCGACCCGGCCGACCGCGCGGTCACCACCCTGCGCGACATCGCCTGCCCGCCGGCCGACGTGCCGCAGGCCCGGCCCGACGAGCTGCTGCTGGAGCTGCTGGAGCGGATGTACGGCTGCGCCGACGGCCGCGCGGTGGTCCTGGCCCCGGACATGCGCCTGATCGGCCTGCTGACGCCCAGCGACATCAGCCGGGTGGTCGCGACCGCCGGCCTGCGCGCCACCGACCCGTACGGCCGCCCCCGCGGCGCCGACCTCACGGTCCCCCAGCAACCCCCACCGAGACACCACCACCACGGCATCGGCCCCAAGTGACGGCAGCCGGCTGGGGGCGCGCGCCGGCCGTGCTCACCGGGGGGTCGGGTCGGTGGGTTTGCGGGGGGTCATCTGGCGGAGGCTCAGTTCGGCCTTGATGCCATGGAAGACGCCCTCCAGCCAGCCGACGAGCTGGCTCTGCAGGATGCGGGCCTCCGCCTCGGTGAACGGGCCGCCGGTACGGGGTAGCAGGCGTTCCAGCTCCTCGCGGAGTTCGGGCCCCACCGCGTGGCCGATCTCCTCCACCGCACGCGCGTGGGCGTGCCTGAGGCGTTCGCGGGCGTGCTCGTCCAGCGGGAGGGCGCGGATCTCGGCCAGGAGCGCGCGGGCCATGTTGCTGATCCGCAGCAGCCGCGCGGGCTCCATGATCTGCTCCCGCTCGCCTGACTCCCGCGACGGCTCGGCCGCTTCTGGACGGTCCGACGGTGACGAGCCGGGTGTCGAAGTCATGTGCCGGTGTCCTCGTGCCTGTGCGCTTCCGCCCGATGGCGCGGTCTTCGACCCCTCTGCCCACGCACGCCCGCCTCACCCCACGGAGCCGTCCCGGCCGGTCGCGGGCGAGGGACGGCGTCGTGTGCCAGATCCGGGCCCTGTCGCCCCGCGACGCCCCATGAGTGCGTTGTTGCACCACTGTCCGCATTCGTACACGTACACTGTCGGCGCGCACACACTTCCACGGTTCCTTGCACTGTGCAAAGCTGTGGGCGGGCCGTTCGACGGTGAGACTGGAGTGGGAGTCATGGACCCGACCGGCTTTTCCTGGATCGTCACGCGGCATGACGACGCGAGCGTGCTCAGGGCCGCCGGCGACCTCGACCTCGCCTCGGTGGAGCAGTTCCGTGCGGGGCTGGCCGAGGCGATGGCCGACCCGATGCCGGCGCACGTCGTGATCGACCTCCAGGACATCGACTTCTGCGACTCCTCGGGGCTGAACGCGCTCATCTGGGCGGCCAACCGGGTCGAGGAGACGGGCGGACGGCTCGTGCTGCGCGGCCTGCGGCCCCGCATGACCCGCCTGCTGCGGATGACGGGACTCGACAGGCGCTTCGCCACCTCCGACGCCTGACGCCGTACCGGCCGGTCAGCCGTTGTCCGGCGGCGCGGGCTTGTCCTGGTCGGCCATCGACGCGCCCCCGGTGGCGTCGCCGTAGGCGATGCTGCCGGGTGAGTAGTAGCGGCGCAGCCAGTCCGCGAGGCCGTCGAGGCCGGGCATGAGCATCCGCTCGGTGATGTTGGCCTGGTCGAGCCGCTGCCGGATCTCCGCCTTCACCCCGGCGGGGATCACCCACGACAGCGCGAGGTCCTGGTGCTCCCCCAGCCACTCCTCCAGCTGGTACGTCGCCGACGACAGCGCCGACAGCACCGACGACTGGTTGACGACCCGTTCGTCCAGCGACGGCGGCTCGAAGAAGGCGAGAAACGGCGGCAGGCCGGCGCCCAGCCGGTCGAAGGCGTGCAGGTCGGGGGCGGTCACCGCGAGCATCTCCGTGGTGAACAGCAGCGCCCTCTCCTCCCGCAGCGACGCCCGCAGCGGCTCAGGCAGCAGCCGGTGCGTGCCCGCGCTGTCCACGGCGAGCAGCAGCCCGTCGTCCTCCGGCCAGGACGCGGTCGCGAAGTGCAGCGCCACGAACGGCGAGAACGTCCAGTCGAGCAGCCGTGTGGGCAGGCCGTGGTGCTGGCCGAGGGCCAGCCAGTCCCAGAGGGTCGGCCCCGGCGCCTGCCGATGGGCATATTTCCGAAAATTCCGGATCAGATGGGCTTCGACCCCCGCGTAGTCCCCCTGCAGCCGGGCCAGCCCCGAGGTGTGCGAGTAACCGCTCCGGGCCAGCCCCCGGAACACGAGTGTCGAGTGCGCGTGGAACCCGTGGGACCGGCCCGCGTCGCCGATCGCGTCGTCCAGCTCGCGCCACGACCACACCGTCACTGCCCTCATCGATGCTCCGGTGCCCGAGGCGGCCCGCTCCACACCTTCCGGACCTGCGAGCAGTATCGGACGGCAATCGTCCATTGACGCGCCGGGGGACGCATCCTACGTTGAGGGCACACCGAGGGTGAGACACATCACCCCCTCCGCGCCCCTCCGGTGAGGTGACGATTTCCATGTCCCTTGACGACGCGACGACCCAGTTCCTCAAGCAGCTGGCCGAGGCAGGCGGTAGGCCGCTGCACGAATCGAGCCCCGAGGAGGCCCGCGCCATGGGCGTGGTCCTGCGCGAGCTGTACGGTCCCGGCCCTGAGATGGCACACGTCGAGGACGTCGCCATCGCCTCGGGCGACGGCGGGTCGTTCCCGGCCCGGGTCCTGACGCCCGCCGGCGACCCGCGCGGCGTGATCGTGTACTACCATGGCGGCGGCTGGGTCATCGGCGCCATCGACGAGTTCGACACCCTCGCCCGCAAGCTGGCCGACCTCACCGGCTGCACGGTCGTGCTCCCCGGCTACCGCCTCGCCCCCGAGCACCGCTTCCCGACCGCCGTCGAGGACGCCCACGCGGCGCTGCACTGGACCGCCGCCCGCCACCCCGGGCTGCCGATCGTCGTGGCGGGCGACAGCGCGGGCGGCAACCTGTCGGCCGTCGTCGCCCGTCGCGCCAGGGACGAGGGCGGCCCGGCGATCGCGCTGCAGGTGCTCGTCTACCCGGTCACCGACTGCGACCTGGACAACGCCTCCTACAGCGACCCGGAGAACCAGCTCATGCTCACCCGCGACACCATGATCTGGTTCTGGGACCACTACCTGCCCGACCCCGACGCCCGCGCGCACCCCGACGCCTCGCCGCTGCGGGCCGCCGACCTGTCCGGCCTGCCGCCCGCGGTGGTGCTCACCGCCGAGCACGACGTGCTGCGCGACGAGGGCGAGGCGTACGCCGAACGGCTGCGCGCGGCCGGGGTGCCGGTCGAGTCCGAGCGCTTCCCCGGCCAGATGCACGCCTTCTTCACCCTGGTCAACGTGCTGCCCGCGAGCGCGCGGGCCATCGACACCGTCGCGGCCGCCGTACGGAGGAGGCTCTCGTGAGGTTCGACGCGATCGTCGTCGGCGCCGGGTTCTCCGGCATGTACATGCTCCACCGGCTGCGCGGCCTCGGCCTTTCCGTACGCGTCTTCGAGGCCGGCGACGGCGTGGGCGGCACCTGGTACTGGAACCGCTACCCGGGCGCCCGCTGCGACGTGGAGAGCATGGAGTACTCCTTCTCCTTCGACCGGGAGCTGGAGCAGGAGTGGGAGTGGAGCGAGCGCTACGCCTCCCAGCCCGAGATCCTCCGGTACGCCGAGCACGTGGCCGACCGCTTCGACCTGCGCCGCGACATCACGTTCGGCACCCGCGTGACCGGGGCGGCCTACGACGAGGCGGACCACCTGTGGCGGGTGGAGACCGACGGCGGCGAGCGGGTGGCGGCCCGCCGGCTCATCACCGCGGTCGGCTGCCTGTCGGCGGCCCGCGTCCCCGACTTCCCCGGCGCGAGCACCTTCGGCGGCGCGAGCCTCCACACCGGCCGGTGGCCGCACGAGGGCGTCGACTTCTCCGGGCTGCGGGTGGCCGTCATCGGCACCGGCTCCTCCGGCATCCAGTCGATCCCCGTCATCGCCGACCAGGCCGAACACGTGACGGTCTTCCAGCGCACCCCCAACTTCAGCGTGCCGGCGCACAACCGGCCACTGACGCCGGAGTACCAGAACCAGGTCAAGGCCGACTATCCCGACCTGCGGCGGCAGATGCGCGAGTCGATGACCGGCCTGCTCGGGGCCGCCGGCACGGTGCCGGCGCTGGAGGTGACGCAGGAGGAGCGCACCCGGGAGTTCGAGGCCCGCTGGGCCAGGGGCGGCATCCCCTTCCTCGGCGCGTTCACCGACATCGCGATCGACCCCAGGGCCAACGAGCTGGCGGCCGAGTTCGTCCGCGGCAAGATCCGCGAGATCGTCAGCGACGCGCGGACCGCCGAACTGCTGATGCCGCGCGACCACCCGATCGGCAGCAAGCGCATCTGCGTCGACACCGGCTACTTCGCCACCTACAACCGGCCGGACGTCACCCTCGTGGACGTGCGCTCCGACCCGATCGAGGAGATCACGCCGACCGGCGTGCGCACCGCCGCCGCCCACCACGAGGTGGACGTCATCGTCTACGCGACCGGCTTCGACGCCATGACCGGGCCGCTGCTCGGGCTCGGCATCACCGGCAGGGGCGGCCTGTCGCTGAAGCGGAAATGGGAGGCCGGGCCGCGCACGTACCTCGGGCTCATGAGCGCGGGCTTCCCCAACCTGTTCACCATCACCGGGCCGGGCAGCCCGTCCGTGCTGAGCAACATGATCGTCTCGATCGAGCAGCACGTCGACTGGATCGCCGACTGCGTGGCCTGGCTGCACGAGCGGGGCGTCGCCGCCATCGACGCCGACCCGCAGGCCGAGAAGAACTGGACGGCGCACGTCGACGAGGTCTCCCGGTTCACGCTCTACCCGCAGGCGAACTCCTGGTACATGGGCGCGAACATCCCGGGCAAGCCGCGGGTCTTCATGCCGTACGTCGGGGGTGTGGGGGCGTACCGGCTGAAGTGCGACCAGGTGGCGGCCGACGGGTACGAGGGCTTCTTGCTCTCGTCCTGACCGCGGATCTGCTCCCTCAGGAGGTGTCACGTGTCCGGACCCGCTGCCGGCCCCGGCCGCCCCCGCGACGCCGAGGTCGACCGCAAGGCGCTGCGGGCGGCCGTCGAGCTCTACGCCGAGCTGGGCTGGGCGAAGTTCACCCTCGACGCGGTGGCGCGGCGGGCCGGCATCGGCAAGGCGGCGCTCTACCGCCGCTGGCCGACGCGCGAACGGCTCGTCGCCGACGCCCTGGAGCAGGCGCTGGCGCCGCCCGACGGCACCATCGACACCGGCACGCTGCGGGAGGACCTGCGCGCGCTGGCGCACGCGATGATGGCCTACTACCTCGGCCCGTACGGGCTGGCCGGGCTGCGGCTGCACGTGGAGGCCCGCGCCTGCCCCGAGCAGTTCGCCGAGCTGGCAGCGGGCCTCCGGCGCTCGCGGGTGCTGGAGGCGCGCGCGATCATCCGCCGCGCCATCGAACGTGGCGAGCTGGGCGAGCGCGCCTCCCCGACGCTCATCCTCGACACGCTGGTGGGCGGGCTGCTCAACCACGTGCTGGCCACACCGGAGGAGCTGCGGCCCGAGATGACGGCCCGCAGCCACCAGTACGTCGAGGACGTCACGGCGTTCGTCCTCACCGCCGCCGTCGCGCTCTACCCGCCCGCTAGGCGAACAGCTGGGTGAGCTTCATGACCAGCTCGAAGACGCCGTACGCGAAGGGCACGCCGACCCAGGTCCACGCCAGCACCATCAGCCCGGTGCGCCGGTTCATACGACCTGTCCCTTCTCCGTCAGCGGCGTCTCACGGGGCCGCTCGTGGAATCTCTCGTGCACCGGCCGTACCAGCTCGTTGGCGAGGAAGCCGACGACGAGCAGGCCGATCATGACGTACAGCGACGTGGTGTAGAGGGCGGGGCCTGAGCGTCCCGCGGCCTCCTGCGCGTCGGCGACGGCGTTCACGATGAGCGGGCCGAGCACGCCCGCCGTGGACCAGGCGGTCAGCAGCCGGCCGTGGATGGCGCCCACCTCGTACGTCCCGAAGAGGTCCTTCAGGTACGCGGGGATGGTGGCGAACCCGCCGCCGTAGAAGGACAGGATGCCGAGCGCGGAGATGATGAACAGCGGCTTGGAGGCGTTGCCGGCCAGGGCGATCACCAGGTAGAGCAGCGCGCCGACGCCCAGGTAGACCCGGTACATGTTCTTGCGCCCGATCAGGTCGGAGGTCGAGGACCACACGAAGCGCCCGGCCATGTTGGCCAGCGACAGCAGGGCCACGAACCCGGCGGCGGCGCTCGCCGCGACGGCGACCGTCGTGCCGGCGAAGAAGTCGGTGATCATCGGCGCGGCCTTCTCCAGGATGCCGATGCCCGCCGTGACGTTACAGGTCAGCACCACCCACAGGCAGTAGAACTGCGGGGTGCGGATGGCGTTGCGGGCCGAGACGTCGGCCGTCGTGATCAGCGCGCGGCTCTTGACCGCCGTCGGTGTCCAGCCCTTCGGCGTCCAGCCGTCGGGCGGCACCCTGACCAGCAGCACGCCCATCGTCATGAAGACCGCGTAGACGACACCGTGCACGAGGAAGGTGGTGGCGATGCCGCTCGTGGTCGAGCCGAACGAGGCGAGCATCTGCGCCGACCACGGCGAGGCGATGAGCGCGCCGCCGCCGAAGCCCATGATGGCGATGCCCGTCGCCATGCCCGGGCGGTCGGGGAACCATTTGATCAGTGTCGAGACCGGGGATATGTAGCCGATGCCGAGCCCGATGCCGCCGACGAACCCGTAGCCGAACACGACCAGCCAGTACTGGCTGAGGAGCACGCCCAGCGCCGAGATGAGAAAGCCGGAGGAGAAACAGGTCATCGAGACGAACATGGCCCAGCGGGGCCCGTTGCGTTCGACCAGCGTGCCGCCGAAGGCGGCCGACAGGCCGAGCATCACGATGCCCAGTTGGAACGGCAGCGCGCTCTGGGTGCCGGTGAGATCGAGCGCTTTTTCGAGCGCCGGTTTGAAGACGCTCCAGGCGTACGCCTGGCCGATGGCCAGGTGCACGGAGAGCGCGGCGGGCGGGACGAGCCAACGGCTCCAGCCAGGCGCCGCCACGATGCGAGAACGGCCGAGGAATCCTCTGTTTGCCACGGGCACAGGGGTAACACATACCGTATGCCGTATTTTTTTGGGCATCGATGTTTACGGCGAGCGGTTCTATCTGGTCGATGAACGGTCAACTACCGCGGGGTTCGCCCTTCCGCCAGACTTCGATTCCCCCCGGTGGTTCCCGTCGCGGCGGGCCCCACTCCGTGAGAGCGTGCCGTTACGCAAAGACGCGGACGACGACCGGAGGGGGCGCCGACATGACCGAACCCGCAGGTGGGGTGGCCAAGCAGGAACTCCAGGACTTCCTGCGCACAGCCGACACATTGCTGCTCGACGACCGCAGAGTCCTCGTCCAGCAGGCGCTGATCCTCATCGAGCAGAACTACGCCCACCGGCCGCTGAAGGAGGCCATGCACGCGGTCAACCCCGTGCAGCGGCTGCGCCTGCTCGCGCAGCGGCTGGGCGGGCAGACCCCCGCCACGATGGGCCCGGAATGGCGCTTCCATGCCGAACTGTCCGACATCTTCAACTCTGTCCGCGACCTGCACACCAACTACCTGCTGCCCGAGCCGTACGCCGGGAAGGTCGCCTACCTGCCGTACCTGATCGAGGAGTATCACGAGGGCGACGAGCGCCACTACGTGGTGACGCTGACCGTCGAGGGCTTCACCGCGCCGGGGTTCGGGCCGGGGGTGGAGGTGACGCACTGGAACGGGGTGCCGATCGACCGGGCGGTCGAGGTGAACGCCGACCGGTGCGCGGGCGGCAACCCGGCGGCCCGCCACGCGCGCGGGCTGGAGTCGCTCACCATCCGGCCGCTCGTCCTGCACGTGCCGCCGGAGGAGTCGTGGGTCGTGCTCACGTACGTCGGCGCGGACGGCATCGTCCGTGAGCTGCGCGAGCAGTGGCGGGTGACCGACAACCTGCCGTCCTTCGTGAACGCCGACCGGCTCACCTCCGCCGCCGTCGCCCAGGGCCTCGACCTCGCCGGCGACGAGGTCGGCCGGGCCGTCAGGAAGCTGTACGTGCCCGCGGTCGCCACCACCCACGAGACCGTGCACGGCGCCGCGCTCACCGCCGAGCCCGCCGAGCCGGGCGCCGAGGTGCCGAGCCACATGCCGTCGATCTTCCGGGCCCGCAGCATCGTCACCCCGTCGGGCACGTTCGGCCATCTTCGCGTGTTCAGCTTCAACGTCAACGACCCTGGCGAGTTCGTCGCCGAGTTCGTCCGGCTGGCCAGGTTGCTGCCCCAGGACGGGCTCGTCCTCGACGTCCGCGGCAACGGCGGCGGCCACATCCACGCGGCCGAGTTCCTGCTGCAGACGCTCACACCGAAGCCGATCACGCCGGAGCCCGCGCAGTTCGTCACGACCGCGCTCAACGTGCGCCTGTGCGACCGTCACCAGGAGAACCCGACCGGCGTGGTCGACCTCGCGCCGTGGTGCCCGTCCATGAACCAGGCGCTGGAGACCGGCTCGGTCTACTCGGGCGGCTTCCCCATCACCCCGACGTCCGCCGCGAACGCGATCGGACAGCAGTACTTCGGGCCCGTCGTGCTCGTCACCGACGCCCGTTGCTACTCGGCGACCGACATCTTCGCGGCCGGGTTCCAGGACCACGGCATCGGCGACGTGCTCGGCGTGGACGACAACACCGGCGCGGGCGGCGCCAACGTGTGGACGCACCAGCTGCTCAAGCTGCTGATGGAGTCGCCGTCGCCCGACCCGGCCAACCCGTACCTGCCGCTGCCAGGAGGGGCGAACATGCGGGCGTCGATCCGGCGCACACTGCGGGTGCACGGCCGGGCAGGAACGCCGGTCGAGGACCTCGGGGTGGTGCCGGACCACCGGCACAGGATGACCCGCCGCGACGTCCTTGAGGGCAACGTCGACCTGCTCGCCCGCGCCGGTGAGCTGCTCGCCGCGCGGCCCGTACGCGGGCTCGAGGTGCGGGTCGGCGCCGACGAGCTGACCCTCACGACCCGCCTGGTGGACCGCGTCGACGTGTACGTGGACGGGCGGCCGCGCGCGTCGCACGACGTGACGGCACAGGAGGTCACGGTGCCCGTGCCGGGAGTGGGGTCGGCCCGCATGGTCCGCGTGGAGGCCTACCAGGCAGGCGACCTGGTGGCCGCGCGCACCGTCATCATCGGCTGACCCCCACCCGCGAACGGCCGGCCGCTGGAGGGGCTCCCCACCGATGCCCGGCGGCGGGGAGCCTCGCAGTGGCGCGTCCGCGTCTCCCCGCCTCGCGCTTCTCCGTCGGGCACCGGCTAGCCGGCCGCCAGGATGCGGGCCAGGGCGCGCACGGGCTCCTCTCCGGTGCCAGGCGGCGGGGAGACGCGTAGCAGGGGTTGGCTGAGGTGCAGGGGGGCTCGTTCTGCGGGGATGGCCGAGACGAGCAGCGACGCCTCGGCCGCTCGGGCGGCGGCGCGGTCGACGGTGTCCTCGGGCGGTGGCAGGAGCGTGACGAGCGCGGACGGCTCGTCACGGGGCTCGGTCACCCGCCAGCCCCCTGCCCCGTCGAGCAGGTCACGGGCGACACGCCCGAGGGCAGCCAGGTGGGCGTGCACGGCGTGCGGGCCGAGCGCGTGGTGTTCCATGACCGCCGCGCCGAACCCTGCCCTCGCCGCCATCGGCCCCTCCGACGTCTCGTAGCGCGCCGCCCCGGGCCGCGGCGTCACCTGGCCGCCGTCCCAGCGGTGCCCGCCGAGCGTGGGAACCGCCGCGTCCATCGGTACGGCGGTGGCGGCGATGACGAAGCCGACGCCTCTGGGGCCGGCGAGCCACTTGCGGGACGTTCCCACGTACGCGGCCGCGCCGACGCCGCCGGTGTCCACGTGGCCAAGGGACTGGCAGACGTCCAGGACGAGCGGGACGCCCGCCGCGCGGCACAGCGCGCCGAGCTCCTGCGCCGGCTGCACGACGCCGCTGTGCGAGCCGACGTGGGAGACGACCACGAGGTCCAGCCCCTTGGCGAGCCGGGACCGCAAGGCGTCGGGGTCGAGGCGGCCGTCGCCGTCCACGGGCAGCTCGACGAGCCGCCACCCGTTCCTGGCGGCCAGGCGGCGCAGCAGCATGACGGTGCCGCCGTACTCGGTGCGGGCGTGGCCGACGCGGCTGCCCGCGGGCAGGTGCCACCCGCCGAGGAGCGCCGCCATCGCCGCCGTGCCGCTCTCGGTGAACGCCACGTCCGCGGGCGCGGCGCCGACCAGCGCGGCCAGCGCCGCGCGCGGCTCGGCCAGGTCGGGCGCGGCGGCGTAACCGCCGCGTTCCCGCTCCCCGCGCAGCTGCGCCACGACCGCCGCGAGCGTCCTGTCGCTCGGCACGTTGCACCCGGCCGCGTCGAGGTGCCCACCCGGCATCACACTCCGCGCCGCCCGCCACAGCACCCCGACCTCAGCCACCGCCTCACGCGCCGCGCCCCCGACAGACGCGACCCCAACGGACGCGGCGGCCCCCTCCGACGCGGTCTCATGCGACGCGGTCTCATGCGACGCGGTCTCATGCGCCGCGGTCTCATGCGACGCGGTCTCATGCGCCGCGGTCTCATGCGCCGCGGTCTCATGCGCCGCGGCCGGAGGCGGCGCGGGCCGGGGGAGCGGTGTCATCGGGCGGCCAGGAGCAGGGCGAAGTCGCCGTCGGGGTCGGTGTAGTGGCGGCGGACGCGTAGGCCGGCGGCCTGCAGTTCCGCGCGGAGCCCCTCCAGGCGGAACTTGGCGCTGATCTCCGTACGCAGCTCCTCCCCCTCGGCGAAGTGCACCGCGAGCCCGAGCGCGTCCACCCAGACCCGCATGCGGCGGGTCGCCCGCAGCCGCATCTCGATCCACTCGTGGCGCTCGTCGTAGACCGCCACGTGCGTGAACGCCTCCGGCTCGAAGTCGGCCCGCAGCTCGCGGTTGATCACCCGCAGCACGTTCCTGTTGAACTCCGCGGTCACGCCCTCGGCGTCGTCGTAGGCGGCGACCAGCCGCGCGGGGTCCTTGACCAGGTCGGCCCCCAGCAGGAACGACTCCCCCGGCCGCAGCGCGGCGTGCAGTTCCTTGAGGAACACCGCGCGCGAGGCCGGCTCCATGTTGCCGATGGTGCCGCCGAGGAAGGCCACCATGCGGCGGCCGTTCTGCGGCAGCCGCGAGAGGTGGCATTCGAAGTCGGCGCACACCGGCCGGATGTCCAGCAGCGGGAAGGTCACCGACAGCCGCCGGGCGGCGGACTCGAGCGTGACGGCGTCCACGTCCACCGGCGTGTAGCCGTGCAGGGTGCCGGCCGACTTCAGCGCCTCCAGCAGCAGCACGGTCTTCTCGCTGGTGCCGGAGCCGAGCTCGACGAGCGTGTCCGCGGCGCTGGCCGCCGCGAGCTCGCCCGACCGCTGCCGCAGGATGGACAGCTCGCGCCGGGTCGGGTAGTACTCGCGCAGCCTGGTGATGCGGGAGAACAGCTCGCTGCCGGTCCGGTCGTAGAACCACTTGGGCGGCAGCCACTTCGACGCGGCCGTGAGGCCGGTCGTGACGTCGTGTTCGAGCGCCTGCCGGAGGTGGTCGCGGTCGAGGTGGTTGATCACTTTGACGGGCGTACGGCTCACAGCCATGAGGCCTCCCGGTGGTCGATGATCAGAGGGGTTGGACGCTGATGTCGTCGCCGGTGACGGTCAGCAGGCTCCGCTCGGGCACGGCCCGCCAGCCGGGCAGGTCGTCGAGCGGCTCGCTGGACACCACGACGCCGTCGTCCAGCCGTCGGTGGAAGAGGGTGTCGCCCCAGACGGTCGCGGCGACGGACGCGCCGTCGCACGCGAGCAGGTTCAGGCGGGCCTCGGGGTCCTTGGTTCCCGCCCGGACGACGACCGAGGCCAGGGCATCGGCCAGGCCGGCACCGGCCCGCCCGTCCAGGAACACGGCGGCGGCGACCCAGGCCGCGTCGCACGTGCTCTCCGCCCGGCCGGGCAGGTCGCCGGCGAGGTCGCTCAGCGCGTCCCTGTTCACGCGGCCGTTGTGGCTGAGCAGCCAGTGGCGGTCGGCGAACGGGGCCGTGGCACTCTCCTCGATCGGCATGCCCACGGTGGCCGAACGGACGGCCGCCAGCACGCAGGTCGAGCGGGCCACGGACGCCAGCGCGGGCAGGTTGGCGTCGGTCCAGATGGGCACGGCGCGGCGGTAGCGCACCGGTTCCCGGCGCGCGGGGTCGTACCAGCCGATGCCGAAACCGTCGGCGTTGACCATGCCGAAGCGCTGCCTGCGCGGCGCGTACGACTGGCGCAGCAGGCCGTGCTCCGGCTCGTCGACGAGGCAGGACGCCGGGCGCGGCGCGCCCAGCCAGGCGGCGTGCCGGCACATCTAGACCAGCCTCCTGTCACGTCGGGTGGACGCCTCGTCCGAACGGGCGCAGCGGAACCCCGTGAAGATCTGCCGCCGGATGGGGTAGTCCCAGTTGCGGAAGGTGGTCCTGACCGCCGCCGGGTCGGCCGCCCATGAGCCGCCGCGCAGCACCCGGTACTCCTGGCCGAAGAACACCTCGCTGTACTCCTTGTACGGGAAGCTCCGAAACCCCGGGTACGGCTGGAACCACGAGCCGGTCCACTCCCACACGTCGCCCACCATCTGCTCGGCCCCGTACGGGCTCGCCCCGCCCGGATAGGCGCCGAGCGGCGCGGGACGGGCGGAGCGGTGGCCGAGGTTCGCCAGCGAAGGGCCTGGGTCGGCGTCGCCCCACGGGTAGCGGCGGGCGCGCCGCAGCTCAGGGTCCCAGCCGCAGGCCTTCTCCCATTCGGGCTCGGTGGGCAGCCGCTTGCCGGCCCAGCGGGCGTAGGCGTCGGCCTCGTACCAGCTGACGTGCTGGACGGGCTCGTCCATCGGGAGGGGCTCGGTGCGGCCGAAGCGGGTGCGCCACCAGGAGCGCCCGTCGCTCTGCCAGAACAGCGGCGTCGTGGCGCCGCTGCGCTGCCGCCACTGCCAGCCCTCCGGGCTCCACCAGCGCTCGGCGTCGTAGCCGCCGTCCTCGACGAACGCCGCGTACGCGCGGTTGCCGACGGGCAGCCGGTCGATCCAGTAGCCGGGCAGGTCCACCTGGTGGGCGGGGCGCTCGTTGTCGTAGGCCCACGGCAGCGTGTCGGTGCCCATGAGGAACGGCCCGGCGGGCACGTACACCTCCTCTGGGCCGGCGTCGCGGCCGGGCGGCAGCTCACCGTCGCGGACGAGCCCCGGCAGCCCCGACAGCTGCAGCGTGGCCAGCATGGTCTCGTCGTGCTGGTGCTCGTGCTGGATCACCAGGCCGAACACGAAGCCGTCGCGGTGCAGGGGCGCGGCGCCGTCCAGGTCGATCGCGTCGAGCACGTCGAGGACGCGCCCGCGCACGCCCTCGATGTAGCGGCGGGCCTCGGACGGGCCGAGGAACGGCAGGCCGGGACGGTCCTTGCGCGGGGTCTTGAACGCGTCGTAGATGTCGTCGATCTCGGGACGCACCGGTTCGATGCCGGCGGCCTCGCGCAGCACCCACAGCTCCTCGTAGTTGCCGACGTGGGCGAGGTCCCACACCAGGGGCGACATCAGCGGGGAGTGCTGGCGGACGAGCATCTCGTCGTCGGCGTCGGTGTAGGCGAGCGACCTGTCGCGCACGGCGATGAGCTCTGCTGCGATGCGTTCCTTGATGTCGTTCACTGCCGTCGCCCTTCGTCGTTGATCCCGCTGTTGAGCCAGGCCGGGACGGTGTGTCCCGGCGTGGGGTCGAGGAGGTCGGCGGCCGGGGAGCGGCCCGCCGACACGTACCGGTCGGCGAAGGCGGCCACCTCGCCGACCAGGCCGGGGCCCGCGCCGAGCCGGGGCAGCGCCTCAAGCGCGGCGCGGAAGCACGTCTCGGCGGCGCGGCGCAGGCGCGGGTCGGACAGCCCGCACCGGGCGGCCGTGTCCCACGCCGTCCGGTGCTCCGCCGCCTCGGCGGCGGCCAGCGCGGTGTCGGCGGCGCGGTCGTCGGTGACGAGCGCGTGGGTGACGGCCGCGCACACCGGCCACAGGTACGGGTGCTGGGCGTCGAAGTAGCGGATCTCCAGCCAGCCGCGCGGCCGTACCGGGGGGAAGACGGTGGTGGCGTGGTAGGCGAGGTCCTCGGCGGTGGGCGGGCGGTCGCGGCCGTGTTCCAGCCAGTCGCGGAACGTCGAGCCGTCGCGTACGGGGCGGCAGCGTCCGTCCGGCTCGTGGACCAGCATGAGCCTGGCGTCCAGCAGGTACTCCGCCCAGGCGCTCGCGGGATCGTGACCGTCGCCGGTGACGGGTGCGGTCCTGGTGGGGTCGAGGTTCTTCCAGACGGCCTGGCGTCCGGACATCCAGCCGCACGGGCGGCCGCCGCTGAGCGGCGAGTTGGCGAACGCGGCCACCAGCACGGGGCCGAGCGCGTGCGCGCGGGCCCAGCGGGTCCGCGGCCGCTCGCCGAGGTCGAGGTTGACCTGGATGGACGCGGTCGAGCACATCATCAGCGCCCCGTACGGCCGGCCGAGGAACTCGGCCATCGCGTCGTAGCGGGGCAGGCGGAGCTGGCGGCGGGCCGGCCGCACGGGGTCGAGGCCCACACCGCCGAGGGCCAGCCCCTCGCCGCGCAGCGCGGCCTGTACGGCGGTCACATCGGCGCTCAGCCGGGTCACCGCGTCCGCAGGCGGCCCCGCGGGCCCGGACAGTTCCAGCTGGCCGCCGGGCTCGAAGGTCACCCGGCTCCCGCCCGGCAGCTCGGGCATGGCCCGCTCGAGCCGTTCCAGCGCTACCTGACGGGTGGGGTCCGTACGGTCGAAAACGAGGAATTCCAGCTCGATGCCCACGCGGTCGCCCGCGGCGGGACGGAAGCAGCGGCGCGCGAAGTCCGCCACCTCCGAGACGCCACGCAGCGGCGCGCTCTCGGCGGTAAGCCCGATCATCGTCGTCCCTTCGCCTGGCACATCGCGTGTACAGAGCCGCGAGCCGCGCGAACGTTACAGACGAATTCCACTTTTTCGTGACAAGTCGTGAATTCCTGGGATCGGGGACGTCGCCTGCCGGGCGTCATGACGTGGCCATAAGGTGCGGAGGTGACGAATGTTGCTTCCGTTTCGCGGTCTCTGGATGTCGTGGTCGCGCAGATTCCGGTCGGCTGGGCGGTCGAGGACAACCTGCGGCGCATCACGGAGGTCCTGTCCCGGACGCGGCCTGGCGACCTCGTCGTCCTCCCAGAAGGCGCGCTGTCCGGGTACGGGGACGACCTGTCGCCGCTCGGCGAACCGTCCCGCGCGCAGGCCGTGGACCGGGCGGCCGGACAGGTCGCCGAGCTCGCCCGGCGGCACCGGGTGCACGTCTTCTGCGGGTCTCGTCCGGGACCCCGACGCGTGGTGGAACGCCGCGCTCTACTTCGGCCCCGAGGGCGGGCGGTGGGACTACCGCAAGGTCAACCTGGCGATGCACGAACGGGGCCGCCTCCGGGCGGGGAACCGGCTCGCGCCGTTGCGGCTGCCCACCCCGGCCGGGGACGTCACGGTGGGCGTGCAGCTCTGCCGCGAGATCCGCTTCCCCGAGCAGTGGCGGCACCTCGTCGACGCGGGCGCGGACGTGCTGGTCTACCTGACGTACGCCGCCAATCCGAGCGAGCCCGCGGGGGTCTGGCGGAGCCATCTGATCAGCCGGGCCGCCGAGAACCAGCGTTTCGTGCTGGCGTGCAACGTCGCCGACCCGCTCCGGCACTGCCCGAGCATGGTCGTCTCGCCACGGGGCGAGGTCCTCGCGGAGGCCGCGTCCGCCGCTCCCGAGCTGTTGAGGACCACCGTCGACGTGAACCTCACCAGCGACTGGTACCTCGGGCAGCGGCGCGACCTCTCCCGTCTGTGAGGGAGGGTGGCCCGGCGACGCCGGACCACCCGTCAGGTCACTTGCGCAGTCCGGCGCGGACCACGAGCGCGTCGTGGTCGGTGTACGTGGTCGCCTCGAGCTCCACGACCGGGGACGCGAGGTTGCCGTAGGCGTGCTGGATGCCGGGAGCCTGGGTGGCCTCGGCGTCGGTCAGCGTCCAGAAGCCCTCCGGGGCGCAGGAGCCGTGCCGGTTGACATCGCCCGCGAAGACGGTCGGACGGCCGCGCGAGGCGAGCACCCGGCCGAGCTCGGCGCACTGCACGGAGTTGGCGCTGCCCTCCGCCTCACCGTCCGTCGAGAGGTGGCTGCCGCACACGTCCACGCCGCGCGCGGTCGTCACGCACAGCCAGCGCCGCTGCTCCACACCGCTGAACACCGAGTACGGCGCGTCCTCGGACGCCTTGATGGCCTCCTTGGTCAGCACGGCGTTGCCGAACTCGCCACGCCCGTTCGGCGTCTTGCAGGCCAGCGGGGCGCCGTTGTAGATCACCGTCGCGAACCGGTAGTGGTAGCCGGTGCGCTCGGCGATCGCGGCCACGTCGCCGCTGCACGCCTCGTTCAACGTCACCGCGTTGACGTCGTTGGCCTGGATACGCTCCACGGCCTCGTCGACGACCTTCGGGTACTGGGTGCCGGCGAAGCACCCCGCGTACCCGCTCAGGCAGAGGTTCATCTGGAGCAACGAGTACGGCGGGCGCCCCGCCCGCGGGGCGGCGACATCGGCGGCGTCGGCGGCATGCGCGGCGGCGGGCAGCGCAAGCAGCCCGGCGGCCGTCAGGAAACCGATCAAAAGGACACGCAGACGCGTCAGAACATAAGAGATCACCGCGCCATTGTGCTGACGCGATCACCGCGCCGACAGAGCGGCCAGGAAGAGTTCACCGCCCTCTCACGCCGCCGTCACCTGCGCGTACGCGGTCAGTCCCACCATCCGGGGACGACGTCGACGCCCTCCCGCCGGATCGCCTCGTGCCACACAGGGTCGCGCAGCAGCCGCGCCTCCCAGGACCGCACGACGCCGTCCGGCCCGGCGACCGCGTCCTCGCGGGACGGGTGCAGGAACAGCTCGCTCGTGCCCTCGGGCAGGGCGGCCAGCCGGCGCAGGTAGTCGTCGCGCAGCCGCTCGTAGCCGCCGAGCTCGGACGCCGTGCGGCGGTTGGTCGCGATCGTCTGCGGGAGGGCCACGCCGAGCTCGTCGGCGAGGCCGACGGCGCTCTCGTGCGCCGCCGCGAGCTCGGGCGGCAGCGGCCCGCCGACGTACGGCTCGGGGTCGCGGGGCAGCCGGAACGCGAAGCCGTGACGCGCGCACCACTGAAGCGCCTCGGCCAGCCATGATCTGCCGTGCAGGCCGTAGAGGGTGCCGGCGTGGGAGTCGGCGGCCTCGGGGAACAGCCCCCGCTCGCGCATCCAGCGCAACTGCCCGTCCGCCTCGCTCACGACGTCGTGCGGCTCGCCGCGGGCACCGAGCGCCATCGGGTCGTCGCTGAAGGCGCCGTCGGGGTCGACGAGGCTCGGCGCGGGCGCGAGCGGCCGCCAGCGCGGCAGGCCGCGCTCGCCCGTCAGGGTGACGTGCAGCCGGGGCACGACCCCGAGCTTGCGGACCTCGTCCGCCGCCTGTTCCGCCGCGGGCGAGACGCAGATGAGCGTCGTCGCGCTGACGTGTCCCTCGGCGAGCAGGTCGAGGATGACCTCGGTGCTGCCGGGCTCGCGGCCGAGGTCGTCGGCGGTGATCACGACGCGCCGGGTCATCGCGGGTCCTCCACGGGTTCTGCGGGTGGTTCCGCGGTCTGCGCCGCCTCGGGCGGCGGTTCTGCCGGGACGGAGATGATCCGCGCCGCCACCGCGCCGATCGCCGCCAGGACGAACGGGTACGCGCACAGGTAGACCCGGAACGCGAGCCCCGGGTCGGCGCCGGGGTCGTCGCCCGAGTTGTAGCCGAAGAACACGCCCAGCGAGGTGAGCGCGAGCCCGGTCACGATGCCGTTGAGCCGGCCGAAGAAGCCGAACGCGGACAGGAACAGCCCTTCCCGGTGCTCCCCGTTGCGCGCCGCGTCGGCGTCCAGCACGCGGGCGACGATGAGGTCGTTGGTCGCGAGCATGCCCGACCACCCGGCCCCGACGAGCACGCCCGCGGCCAGGGCGGTGACGAGGTCGGTGGCGAAGAACAGGGCCGCGAAACTCACCGCCAGGACGGCGAAGGAGAGCCGCCAGGCGCGCAGGGCCCCGTGGCGGGCGACGACACGCGTCCAGACGGCGAGGCCGGCCACCGAGAACAGGATGACGACGGCCTGGAGGTAGAGCGCGTTCACGACGGGCAGCCCGAGCGAGTACCGGACGTACAGCTGGATGCCCGCGAGGACGAGGGCCATGGCCCCGCCGTAGCAGGAGCCGGTGAGCCCGACCGTCCAGAACAGCCGGTTGCTGACGATCGACCACACGCTGGGCAGCAGGCGCGGCCGCTCGCGCGTCGAGTAGCGGGGCCGCTCGCGCGCGCCGAGCGCCATGAAGACGATCACGGCGAGCGCGACCGCGCCGTAGATGATCGCGGTGATCTGGAAGCCCTGGGTGGTCTCCTCGGTGCCGAACACCTGCGTGGTGAGCAGCGGGGTGAGCGCGAGCGAGATCACCAGTGCGACGAGCTGGAAGCCCTGGCGCAGGCCGTTGGCCACGGCCCGGTCGCGTTCGCGCGGGTACAGCTCGGGCAGCAGGGCGCCGTAGTTGGCGTTCAGCATCGAGTCGAACGCCTCGCACAGGATCGCGAACACCGCGAACCACACCAGCAGGCCGACGCCCTCCAGCGACGCCGGCGCGGAGAAGAACGCGATCATGCAGGCCGCGAGCATGGGCGCGCCGACGAGCAGCCAGGGCCTGCGGCGGCCGTACCTGGTGCGGGTGCGGTCGGACAGGTGGCCGAGCAGCGGGTTGTCCAACGCGTCGATGATCGCGTAGATCACCATGACGGCGCCGTAGGCGCGGACGTCGAGCCCGAGGATGTCCACGTAGTAGAGGATCATCGAGCCTTTGATCATGTTGATCGGGATGGACGTCCCGAACATCCCGATGGCGTAGCGCCACGCTGGGGTGCGTCCGGGAAGGTCGGCCTGGTCGGGCCGGGACACGCGATCACCTCGCCTTTGCTGGCGCCGGCGCCGCGCGGCACCTGGGGGGCGTGCCGCACCCGACGTCGGCTGCGGGTGATGCTCGTCCATGATCCCGGCGCGCGTCAAGGACGTTCGTGCCCACGCGCCCGTCCCGGGACGTCAGCTGTCGGCGAGCCGGCCCGCCCGGCGTTCGCGGAAGGCGGCGAGCAGACGGGTGCGCATCGCGGCGGGCGGCGGCTCGACGGGCCGGTCGCCGAGCGCCCGGACGGTGGCCAGGAACTGCGTCTCGTAACCGCGGCAGTCCGCGCAGCACGACAGGTGGGTGCGGACGGCGTCGCGCGTGGTCGGGTCGATGGCGTCGTCGTAGTAGGCGGTGAGGAGTTCCACCAGTTGATCGCAGGTGAACCGCTTCACAACGTTGACCGCCTTGTCGGAAGATGAACCGTTTCACTTATTGTGCCGCCCGGAGGGGCTCATGGCACGCGCCGGTCGTCAGTCGGGCTGTTTCACGGACTCGTAGTAGCCCGCGAGCCAGCCCCGCACGGCCGTGCGGGCGCGGTGGAGCAGCACCCGCTGGTTGGCCGCCGAGATCTCGAGGATGTCGCAGACCTCGTCGGAGGTGCAGCCCTCGACGTCGCGCAGCGTGATCACCACCCGCTGGCGGAGCGGGAGCCTGCTCAGCGCCTCGGCGATGAGCCCTCGCGCCTCCGCGGCCAGCGCCTCCCCCTCGGGCGTCGGCCACGCGGCGGTGAACTCCGCCCGGCCGGTCATCGGCGGCCCGTGACCGCCGGACGGCTGGCCGTCGCGCTCGAACGCGCTCCACGGCAGCGTACGGCTCTCCCGCAGCCCGCGCTTCTTCGCGGTGTTCACCAGGATGCGGTAGACCCACGTCTTGACCGAGGAACGCCCCTCGAAGCCGTCGATCCCGTCGATCACCGCCAGCCAGGTGTCCTGGACGACCTCCTCGGCGGAGTGATCGGTGGACACGTACGACCTGGCCACCCGGAGCATGCCGTGGGACCAGGTGTCGAGCAGCGTGGCGAACATCGTCTCGTCGCCGGCTCGCAGGGCCGTGACGACGACGTCGTCCGGGGGCAGCACGTCGCCCGCGATGGACCCCACGACCACATCCCCTCCGTCGAACGCCAGGACGTCCTACCCCGGGGACGGAACCGCATGACGGCGCGGCCCTCGCGGCGGGACGACACCCCGCCCACGCTAATCCCCCACTCTGACGTTTTCCCCACCGTGCGCCCGGTACCCCCTATAAGCGGATTGTCCGCCTATATCCAGACATCCACGGCGGCCTCTCCACGCGAGCGGACCGCTGAGCAACCCCTCCCCACCCGAAGAGGGCCGACGAGCGCCCCTCCCCCACCGAGGGGCCGTGAGCGGCCCCTTCCATAACCGAGGAGCCCGTCTGACCTCGGTCGGAGCCCCGCGCGGAGGGCCCGCGCAGGGGGCCCGCGCCTCACAGGGCGGCATCGCGGCTTGTTGGTTCGTGTCGCGTTCCGGACAGGTGACCGGAACTCGCCATATCGGCGGAAAAATCAGCAAAGCCGCAGGTAGGGCCTTCCTGCCGGCAGCTTCGGAGGAATCGGAGACTGCACGACAAACCTCTCGTAACTTGCTAAGAGGACACGATCCCCCAAGGATGCTCCGCGATGGGTTCACAAGATCCCACAAATTCCCCCAGGGCACCCCCTCTGAAGGAGATTCGTGTCTCGTTCGCAACCCTGGCGATGGCTGCTGTCGGGGACCATCCTCGCGCTCGTCGCCACCCAGACCCCGGCGTTCGCCGAGGCACCCCCCGAGTCCGGCAAGATCGAACGCGCGGTGCAGGCCGACCTGTCCACCGACGACAAGGCGACCTTCTGGGTCCGGCTCAAGGACAAGGCCGACCTCAGCTCGGCGCGCAAGGCGAAAAGCAAGGCCGACAAGGGCCGGCAGGTCTACCGGCTGAAGACGGAGACCGCTGACGCCTCGCAGGCCCGGATCCGCAAGCTGCTCAAGGCCGCCGGCGCCGAGTTCACGCCGTACTGGATCGTCAACTCGATCAAGGTGACCGGCGACTCCGACCTCGCGAAGGAGCTCGCCGAGCTGCCCGAGGTCACCTCGATCGCCCCGGTCGAGACCGTCGACCTGCCGGAGCCGAAGCCGGGCGTCGCCCGCACCGCGGTGGCCGGCGGCGTCGAGTGGAACGTCGAGGCCATCAACGCCCCCAAGGTCTGGGACGAGCTCGGCGACCGCGGCGAGGGCATCGTCGTCGCCAGCCTCGACACCGGCGTGCAGTGGGACCACCCGGCGCTGAAGGCCAGCTACCGCGGCACCCAGCCCGACGGCACCGCCGACCACAACTACAACTGGTTCGACCCGACCGGCGCGTGCGCTGACCGCACCCCTTGCGACGACCGCGGGCACGGCACCCACACCATGGGCACCATGACCGGCGCCGACGGCATCGGCGTCGCGCCCGGCGCCAAGTGGATCACCGCGAAGGCGTGCATCCTCAGCGGCTGCCCCGACTACGCCCTGCTCGACGCCGGTGAGTGGATCCTCGCCCCCACCGACCTGAACGGCCAGAACCCGCGTCCCGACCTCGCTCCCGACATCGTCAACAACTCGTGGGGCGGCAAGGGCATCGACCTCTGGTACAAGGAGATGGTCGAGACCTGGGTGGCCGCGGGCATCTTCCCCGCCTTCTCCAACGGCAACGAGGGCCCCGAGTGCGGCACCACCGGCTCGCCTGGCGGCTACGTCGCCTCCTACAGCGCGGGAGCGTTCGACGAGAACGGCGTCATCATGCCGGAGTCGTCCCGCGGCCCCGGTGAGGACGGCGAGATCAAGCCCAACATCGCCGCGCCCGGCGTGAACGTCCGCTCGGCCATCCCCGGCAACGAGTACGGCGCCAAGAGCGGCACCTCGATGGCCAGCCCGCACGTCGCCGCCACGGTGGCGCTGATGTGGTCGGCCTCCCCCTCCCTGCGCCGCGACATCGAGGCGACGCGGGCGCTGCTCGACGGCACCGCCGCCGACGTCGACGAGACCCGGTGCGGCGGCACGGCCGCCGACAACCTCACCTGGGGCGAGGGCAAGCTCGACGCGTACAAGGCGGTCAAGGCGACCCCGGCCGGCGAGCTCGGCAACCTGACCGGCACGGTCACCTCCGCGGGCGAGCCGGTCGCGGGCGCTGTCGTCAGCGTCTCCGGGCCGCTGAGCCGCAGCGTCCCGACGGCCGCGGACGGCACGTACTCGCTGCCGCGTCTGCTGGCCGGTGACTACCAGATCAGCGTCACGAAGTTCGGCTACGACAGCGCGTCCGGCTCGGCCACCGTCGCGGACAACGGCACCGCCACCGCGGACTTCACGGTGACCGAGCAGGTCCAGAGCATCGTGTCGGGCACGGTCAGCAGCGCGGGCGCGCCGGAGAAGAACGCCGTCGTGAGCGTGCCAGGCACGCCGGTCACGACCGTCACCGACGCCGCCGGCCACTACGAGATCTCGCTCCCCCACTTCCCTTACGAGATCTCCGTCAAGCCCGCCTTCGAGTGCTCGGAAGAGGCGGCCACGCCGATCACGGTGACCGGCACGATGACCCAGGACATCGAGCTGCCCGCCAACGCCGACGCCTTCGGCCACACCTGCGCGGGCGGTACCGAGGCGTACGTCGAGGGCACCGAGCTGCAGGCGCTCGTCGGTGACGACAACTCCGACACGATCACGCTGCCGTTCGCCTTCCCGTTCTACGGCAAGACGTACACCAGCGCCATGGTGAGCACCAACGGGTTCCTGGCGTTCGGCGGGGACTACTCCTTCCCGAACAACGACACCCTGCCGAGCAAGAACCTCACCAGCGCCGGCATCTTCCCGTACTGGGACGACCTGAGCCTGCACGACGAGGCCGGCCTCTACACCGCCACCATCGGCACCGCGCCGAACCGCACGTTCGTGGTCGAGTGGCGTGACGCGCGGTACTACTCCGCCCCCGACACGTTCTCGTTCGAGGCGCTGCTCGGCGAGGACGGCTCGATCGGGTTCCGTTACCGCGGGATCGCGACCACGCGCGACTCGGGCGAGAGCACCACGGTCGGCATCCAGGCCGCCGACGGCGCGGACGCGCTGCAGTACTCCGCCAACCTGCCCGTCCTGTCGGACGGCCTGAGCATCGACGTCACCGCGCGCAAGCACGGCCTGGTGACCGGTGCCGTCACCGACGCCAACGACGGCCTGCCGGTGGCGGGCGCGACGGTCGAGGTCGGCGAGACCTCCTTCACGACGGGGACGGACGGCACGTTCGTCGGCCAGGTGCCCGCGGGCGACCTGCCGGTGAAGGTCTCGGCGGAGAACTACGCCGCCTACACCGGCAAGGTCACCGTCGAGGCGGGCAAGCCGGCCGTGCTGGCCGCCAAGCTGAAGACCGGCCGGGTGACGGTGTCCACCGACCACCTGACCCTGACCGTGCGGGGCAGGTCCGGCAGCAAGTCGGACAAGCTCACGCTGGCCAACACGGGCACGGCCGACGCGTCCTACGAGATCGAGATCGACCCCGCGCAGAGCGGCTGGCTGCGTGCCACGCCGGTGAAGGGCAAGATCGCGAAGGGTAAGAAGGCGATGGTCGAGGTCACCGCGTCCGGCAAGGGCATGAAGCCCGGCGACGAACGGACCGGCGTGCTGCTCGTCCGCTCGACGAGCGGGCGCAACCCGGCGATCCCGGTCACCGTGACGGTGGTCGTGCGCTGACCTGACGCGCTCACCGGTATTCGGGCCCGTCCCCTCACGAGGGGGGCGGGCCCTCACGCTTGCCACGTGCGCCTATCCCATAAACCCCACAGGTATAGTTGGGTTACATGGCTCTTCCATCGGTCGCCGTCGTCGGAGGCGGCGCGAGCGGCGCTCTGACCGCGATCCACCTGCTGCGACTCGCCCGCACCTCCGGCACTGACGTGACGGTGACCCTGCTCGACCAGGGTGGCCGGCACGCACTCGGGCAGGCGTACTCCACGACCGACCCGCACCACCTGCTCAACACGCGCGCCGACCGGATGAGCGCCCTCGACGACGACCCGGACCATCTGCTGGCCTGGGCCCGTACCGCGGGCCTGGACGCCAGCGGCCCCGACTACCTGCCGCGCGCCCACTACGGGCGCTACCTGCGCGACGTCCTGGCCGCGGCGGAGGAGCCGCCCGCACGCACGCTCCACCGCGTCACCGCCACCGCCGTCGCCCTGGAGGCCGACCACGCCGTACGGCTGGCGGACGGCCGGCGCGTCACGGCCGACGCCGTCGTCCTCGCGCTGGGCAACCGGAGCCCGGCCCCCGTGCCCGGCGTGCCCGCGCACCCGCGCCACGTCGCCGACCCGTGGGCGGGCGACGCCCTGTCCCGCGTCGGCGATGGCGGCCCGGTGCTGATCCTCGGCACCGGCCTCACGATGGTGGACGTCGCCCTCACCGTCGCCCGCACGCACCCGGACACGGTGGTGTACGCGCTGTCGCGGCGCGCCCTCCTCCCGCGACCGCACCCGCCGCACCCGGCCGCGCCCGTGCCCGTGGCCCTCCCCGACGGACCGCTGCGGGTCAGGGGCCTGCTGGCCGCCGTCCGACAGGCCGTACGGGAGAGCGGGGGCGACCGGCACGGCGTCATGGAGGGGCTGCGGCCGCACGTCCAGGAGCTGTGGCGGCGCCTCGGGCCGGACGAGCGGCGGCTGTTCCTGCGCCGGGTGGCGCGTTACTGGGAGGTGCACCGGCACCGCATCCCGCCCGCCTCCGCCGCCGCCCTCGCCGACCTGCGGGCGAGCGGGCGGCTGCGGCTGCTGCGCGGCAGCCTCGTCGGCGCCGAGCCCACCGCCGCCGGCCTGCGCGTCCGCGCCGACCTGGACGGCGCCGCGACCGACCTCGAGGTCGGCTGGCTGGTCAACGCCACGGGGCCGGGCTCCGACGTCACCGCCGACCCCTTCCTCGGGGGCCTCGTCGCCTCCGGGACGGCCCGGCCCGACCCCTTCCGGCTCGGCCTCGACGCGGCCCCGGACGGCGCGGTACTGGACGCCGACGGCCGTCCGAGCGACCACCTGTTCGCCCTCGGCCCGTTGCTGCGCGGCACCCTGTACGAGACCACCGCCGTCCCGGAGATCCGCACCCAGGCCGCCGCCCTCGCCCCGCGCCTCCTCGAAGCCGCCGTCACCCGCGCCGCCCGGGTGCGCCCGGTGGCGTGACAGCATGCCGGGCATGGCGCTCGGAGTGGTGAAGGTCTGGCACATGGAGGAAGGGTGGGGCGTGATCGCCTCACTCGAACTGCCACCGGGGCATGACGCCTGGTCGCATTTCAGCCTCATCCTCGCCGAGGGCTACCGCTGCCTCGAACCCGGTGACCGCGTCGAGTTCGAGCCCGTCCGGCGCAGCCAGGACGGTTACGACTTCGTCGCGACGGACGTACGGAAGTTGTGACGGACATGGCCAGGCGCCCCCATGGCGAGTCCATGGGGGCGCCTGCCGGTGTCGGTGTCAGTGCTTGCGGGTGAGGATCCGCGCGAGCACGTCGTGGACGTGGGTGTTCGGGTGCTTGCCGGTGAACTGCTCGGCCAGGGGCCCGACAGCGGTGACGGGAACGTCCGCGCCGGTGTGCTCCGTGGTGGTCCAGTCCATGACGAACGTGTGGTCGCTGCCCTTGACGGGGAACGGACCGTCCTCGGTCGACGGCGCGGTGCCGGTCTCGTCGTCGGCGACGGCGTCCTCCACGGTCAGGCCACCGCAGTCGTGGTCGCCGGTGATGACCAGCAGGGTGTCCGGGTGCGCGGCGACGTAGTCGCGCGCGACCTTGACGGCCTTCTCCAGGGAGGCCATGGCCTGCAGCACGCGGGTGCCGTTGTTGTGGTGGGCGAACTCGTCGATGCCCTCCTCCTCGACCATGAGGAAGAAGCCCTTCTTGTTCGTGCTCAGCGTGTCGAGCGCCTTGCGCGTCATGGTGGCCAGGTCGACCGCCGGACGGTAGACGTCGCCCTCGCCCTCGGCCTGCTGCTGGAACATCTCCTCGTTGCCGAACAGGCCGAGCAGCTTGCCGCGCCGGGCGTGGGCCAGGCCCTTGGCGTCGGAGACGTACTGGTAGCCGGCGGCCTGGGCCTTCTTGACGAGGTTGCCCTTGGTGCCCTTGCTCTCCTCGGTGGTGTCCTCCGCCGGCTTGTCGGGCCACGCGCCGGGGGTGCCGGCGGGCAGCCACCAGTCCTCGCCGCCGCCGAGGATGACGTCCGGCTTGGACTTGGTGATGTACTGCAGGGCGATGTCGTCCTGCCTGGCGCGGTCGGTGGTGTGGGCGAAGAACGCCGCGGGGCTGGCGTCGGTGACCTGCGACGTGGTCACCAGGCCGGTCGACTTGCCGGCGGCCTTGGCCTGCTGGCCGAGGATCGGCAGGGAGCGGCCCTTCGCGTCGACGCCGATGGCGCCGTTGTAGGTCTTCACACCGGTCGACCAGGCGGTGGCAGCCGCGGCGGAGTCGGTCACCGTGGCCTTGGGGTCGTGCGGGCTGGTGGTCAGCTGCCCGGAGACGGGGAGCTTGTCCATGGTGAGCTGCCCGTTCAAACCGTCCAGATACAGCCGTGCGGCCTCGCGGTGGGCGGCGGACATGCCGTCACCGTTGATGAAGATCACACTCTTGGCGTGTCCGGCGTGACCGTGGCCGGTGGCCGCGGCGAAGGCGACGGGGCCGTTCGACACCACGACGGCGGCGGTCGCGGCCGCCACCGTGGCCGCAAGCAGCCGGCCACGCGTGAGGGAAGGAAGCACGGGGATGACGCTCCAAGCAAAGTAGACCAAACAGGGGCATTTGGGACATTACGCCCGAGTAGTGAAATCAACGGAAACATGCGTCGTCCATCGGCCGAACATCCCTCTTGCGTCCAGGCGAGGCGGAGTGGCCGGTGGATCCACCGTCGCGAGCGGCTCCTCCAGGAGGCGCCGGTCAGGTCACGGCGGCGCCGTGACCTGACCGCTTCCCTACCTGGACGCCTCCTCCAGGGCGGCGCGCAGGCCGGTGGAGGTGAAGACCTCGTCGTCGGTCAGTTTCCTGCCGTCGAGCAGGAGCGTGGGAGTCCCCTGCACCTCGGGTGAGGCGAACACCGACGCGGTGGTCTGCCGCACCTGCGCGGCGTAACGCTGCGACTCGATGCAGGACGTCACGGCGGGATCGGTGATCCCCACGTCGGAGGCGATCTTCATCAGGTCGTCGACGGTGAACGCGGTCCGCTCGTCCGGCTGCGCGGCGAAGACCGCGTCGTGGAAGGCCATCCAGGACGAGCCGGGCACGCACTGCGCCGCCGCGGCGGCTCGTACGGAGCCTTCCGGGTTGACGAACGCGATCGGGTGGTAGACCACCTTCGCCTTGCCCTCGGCGGCGATCTGTTTGATCAGCCCGCCGTTGACGCGCTCGAACTCCTTGCACAACGGGCACTGGAAGTCCACGTAGACATCCAGCACCGGCGCGGAGACGCCCGGTTCCGCCATGACGACAGTGCCGTCCTGTTGCGGCGTCACCGTGGCGAGCGGGCCTGAGAACGACGTCGCGGTTGACCGGTTCACCTGGGCGAAGACGCCGACGGCGACGACGGCGACCGCCACCAGGCCGACGACGATCCGCAGCGTACGCCGCCGCTTCTCCCTTCGCGCCTGCTGGATCCGTTCCTGTCGCAGCTTTTCACGGGCTGAGGTTTTCATGAGGCTCCCAGGGTCTGCATGGCGATGCTTGTCAGTGGTCGCCGCCGCGGCCTCGCGCCGCGCGACGTGGTGAGTGTTCACCGGCTGCAGGCCGCCGGACGGCGGCGCAGGCCGAAGGCCCGCCTGACCACACCGACGGGGACCACGACAGGACGCCAGGAGGACGGACGCGGGCAGCGATCGGCGCCGGTCAGACGGGACAGGAGAGGGAACGGACTCCCCGTGGCGGACCACGGCGGACCACGGCGTGGCGGAGCAACGCCGTGACCGGGGCGTCCTCGTCCGCGGCCGGATGCGCCACGGCGGGCCGATCCGGTATCGGCGCGGGCAGGGCGAGGACGACGATCCCACCGAGCCGGGATGACAGCGTGCGGACGAGCGAACGGAGCGCCCGCCAGAGCATCCGCTCCCCCGCCGAGAGCCAGAGGGCGACCATCGCCCCCGCCACGGCGTGAGCGGCCAGCATCGCGGGGGTCGACATGCCCTCGTGCGCGATGACCGTCACCGCCTCATGACCGTGCGCCATGAGAGGGGCGGCGTGCGGCCCCGGCGCGGCCTGCGGGGTGGTCCACGCGAACCACACGTGCAGGTACAGCTGGACCGCTTCGACGGCGGCCAGGATCCACCGGGTGGACCGTTCGCGGCCCGCCAGCCGGTAGCCGATCAGCGTGAGCAGGCCGAAGGCCACACCGACCGACCATCCGGGGTACGGGGTGCGGCGCCATGAGGTCGTGACCGGCCTCGGACAGCCCAACGCACACCAGGGCGAACCCCCCAGCGCGCATCATGCGGAACCATCCAGGCGGACGCATGCCCTCCACCTATGCCCTACGCCACGTGCAGCCAGGCTACCGCCGCGACCCACCGGTCGCTTGCCCGGGCGCCTGACCTGATCCCCGTACACACGGAACGACGGCCTTGTCCCTGGGGACAAGGCCGTCCCAGGTGATGACTACGTGAGGGCCGGGACCTTTCGCTGGACGGGTTCGGCCAGGGCCGCCTGTCCGCTCGCGTTCAGGTGGAACACGGCCTCCGGACCTTCCTCGCCTTCGGCCAGTGCGTCGAACCCTCGGTAGTACGTGGGCGCGGACTCACACAGCGAGTGGCCCTTGAAGGCGGGGTCCAGAACGCCCGGCCTCTGGTACGGGCTGACGAAGCGGGCGTTCACGTGGAGGGCCTTCGCCGCGAGCGCGGCCGTACGCAGGGTGGTGTCCAGGGAGACCATCACCTTGTTGCACGCCGCGCGTTTGCCGGCGTGGCCACCCTTGTCAGCTGTGCGCCGTAGCCGGTCATTTCGGTCGGCGGGGGGCGTGCGGGTCGTCCGGTGGGTCGAGGATCACCTGGGCGGGGCGGCCAGCCGGTCGGCGAGGGGTGTTCGGCGGTAGAGCACCTGGCGGCCGTCGCGGGTGCGGGTGACCAGGCCCGTCGCGTACAGGACACGCAGGTGCTGGGAGACGGCGCTCGGGGTCACCCGCAGGCGGCGGGCCAGCTCCACCGTCGCGAGCGGCTCCTCCAGGAGGCGCAGCAGCCGCGCCCGGGGCGCGCCGAGCAGTGCGGTCAGTGCGGCCGGGTCGGGGGACGGCCCCGCCTCCCACAGCGTGGCGACCCCGCGGCTCGGATAGACGAGCGACGGCGGCTCGTCCGGGCTGACCGGCGGCGCCGGCTTGTGGGCGAACACCGACGGCAGCAGAAGCAGCCCGCGCCCCGAGACGACGACGTGGTGCCGGCCGATCATCTTGTCGATGCGCAGCACGCCGTCCTGCCAGCGCAGGTTGGGGTGCATGTCGGCGAACAGCAGCCGCGCCCCGCCCACGGCCAGCTGCCGGGCGCGGTAGGTCATGTCGGCCTCGAGCAGCAGCCGCATCCGCGGCCACGTGGGCGCGAGGGCGAGCGTCCAGTAGCGCACCAGCGCCTCGCAGACCGCGTCGCGGAGCCGTACGGCGGAGGCGTCGTCGGCCGGGAGCGGCCCTGCCACGAGCGCCGCCTCCAGATCATGGCGCACGACCCGCGGGTCCGCCCGCCGCACGATCGCGAGCTCCTCCTCGAAGGACGGCGCGAAGACCGCGGGCCGGGGCGTGAGGAAGTCGGGCAGCGCGAGCTTCTCCCCCACCACGCCCACCAGCAGGGCGACGTCGGCCGGGTCGAGCCGCGCGAGCACCGACCGGCGCCACGGCAGGTGCAGCGCGGACAGCCCGGGGTCGCGCAGCACCCGCAGGCTGAAGATCGTCTCGTTGAGCGAGGAGATCGCGAACCGGGTGTCCGCGAGGTCCTCCACGCTGAGCTCAAAGCTGATCATTAAGCCCCATGCTAAATCGATTGGCGACGCACCGGCCTCGCGATGAACTGCCCCGCGTGACAGACACGACTCATCCCGTACGTACGGCGCTCGTGACGGGCGCGGCCCGCGGCATCGGCGCCGCGGTGGCCAGGCAGCTGGCCCGCGACGGCCTCGCGGTCGCCCTGCTCGACGTGGACGACGCCACCGGCACCGCCGAGGCCGTCGGGAGCGCGGGCGGGACCGCAATGGCCGTGACCGCCGACATCTCCGACGAGGACGCCGTGACCACCGCCGTCGCCCGCGTCGCCGCCGAGCTGGGGCCGCCGACGGTGCTGGTCAACAACGCCGGCGTCGGCCCCCGCGCCCCGCTGGTGGAGCTGACCACCGAGCAGTGGGACACGGTCCTCGGTGTCAACCTGCGTGGGCCGTTCCTCGTGACGCGAGCCGTCGTCCCTTACATGATCGAGGCCGGCTGGGGGCGGATCGTCACCATGTCGAGCATCTCCGCGACCGGCGACGCCGCCCGGGTCGACTACGGCAGCGCCAAGGCCGGGCTGATCGGCTTCACCAAGTCCCTGGCCCTCCAGCTCGGCCGGCACGGCATCACCGCCAACGCCGTCGCGCCGGGCTTCGTGGTGAGCGACATGACCCGTACCTCGGCCAGGAGGCTCGGCATCACCTTCGAGGAGTTCCAGCAGCAGGCGGCGCGGTCCATCGCGGTCGGGAGGGTCGGGCAGCCGGAGGACGTCGCGCACGCCGCCTCCTACCTGGTCAGCCCCGGCGCGGGGTTCGTCTCCGGCCAGGTGCTGTACGTCGCCGGCGGGCCGGTGGACTGAGCGGTGCCGCTGATCCTGCTGCTGGCCATGGCGTGTGCCGATGGCGGCCGGGCTGGTGGGCCCGGAGCGACGCGGGCTGGTGAGCGGCACCCTGCTGAGCGGCTCGCCCGCCGGCATGCTGCTGTCGCGGACGCTCGGCGGGGCGCTGGCCGAGTGGCTCGGCGTCCGCGCCTACGACGCGGCGGGCTGGACCGGCGTGTGCGCCCTGGTCGCAGCCCTGACCGCCTTCGCCCTGACCCGCCATGTCGTGGCGCTGCGCCGGTCGGAGGTGAACCCGCGCGGTCAGTAAGCCCCGGGCATGGCGGCGCCGAGAACAGGGCGGCGAAGGACCTCTGGAGTGATCACGACGCCTGTGATGCGGCCGGCGATCGCCAGGGCCGCCGGGATGGCGTTGTCGATGCGGTCGTCCGCGGCCGGATCGATACCGAGCTCACGAAGGTAGCGGTTGAGCCGGTCAGGATCCGCACCCTCCCTCTCGATGGGGAAGGCCGGGTTGATGTCGGTGAGGTATTCCCCGTCTTCGGCGTAGGCGAGACGGTGCCGGGCGGCGTAGTCATGGCGCATCACCGCCACCGCCTGTCCGCCGTCGAGGGACAGCGGGCAGAGTGCCTCCCTGTGCGAGGCTCGCCAGCCGTAGTCCTCGACGGCGATCGTCCAGTCCTCGATTCTTCTCACCGTGATGATCTCCGGCCCTTCCGGCTGCGAGTAGTCCTCATCCGTGATGATCCGGATGTCCTCGTCCGCGGCCCCGATCCGGCGAAGCACCTCGCGCTCGTCGAGCCCGCGGACGAAGACGACGGTGTAGATGCCGCCGAGCCTGCTGTCCTCCCACTCGTAATCCTCCGGCGACGCGCCGGGAGTTCTCGCGGTGACATGGACCATCTCGTACGTGCTCGCCTGCTCGAGGATCTCGGGATGGGCGGCGAAGAAGGCATCGAAGATCACGGTAGGTATCCGGCCACGGTCGCTGACCGGGTAGCCGTGCGCCGCCGCCCAGTCCCGGATCTGGGTGCGGCCGAGATCGAGGTTCCGGTAGGTGACGCGGAGGGGAGTGAAGTCGGCATCAGACATGATCAGAAACTACGCGGCGCGGGCTCCACCCATCACCAGGCCCAGGTCGGTCGTCAGGAGAGCTCGTACGGGATGATCTCGGCGAGCGCGGAGGCGCCGCCCATACCGTAGTTCACGCGCAGTCGCAGGTATCTGGCCGAGGCTCCCTTCATGTCGACGTCGTTGGGTGCCGACATGCGCGGCCACTCGACCTGCGCGACGTCGGTGAACGTCGTGCCGTCGTCGCTCACCTGCACGACACCCCGCTCGACGGTGCCGTTCATGTCGTACGCGAGCGTGGGCTGGAACCTGACCGCGGACAGTTTCCTGACCCGGCCGAGGTCGACCGTGATGTAGTGCGGCAGCGGCGCGACGTCGGAGTGGTAGTCGGTGAAGGCGTCGCCGTCGACCGCCCTGGCCGGGTCGCCGACGCCGGGCCTGAACGTGGTGGCCGTCGCGGTGAGCTCGGCCGGGGGCACCGGGGTGCCCTCAGGGGGAGCAGGCCAGACGCCAGGGGCGTCCTCGGGCTCATCTGCCACGGTGGGCCGGTCGGGTCCGGTTCCCTCGCCGCGGATCACCACGTCGGTGACGACCGCGCTGTGGTCGGAGTAGAACGGGTAGGCCTGGTCGAGGGCGCTGCCCTGATGGCGGGGCAGGCGGCGGTCGTCGATGCGGGAGCCGAGGACGCGGACGTCCTCGCCGCGCGTGAAGATGTAGTCGATGCGGCCGGGTGCGGAGCGGAAGCCGCTCTGCGAGCTCCAGGTGCGGCCGGGGTGGCGCCCGGCGTCGGGGTTGGCGTGGCGGAAGGTGTCGACGAAGCCGGAGTCGGCGAACATCTTGGTCAGCGGCCAGGGCAGCACCAGGCCCGCGTGCCCGCGCGCGCCGGCGAACTGCTCGGTCCAGTCCAGGTACGGCCAGGCGTTGAGGTCGCCGCCCATGAGCACGGGGGCGTCGTCGTCGCCGATGAAGGACGGCAGCGCCTTCTCCAGGATGGCCTTGCCCATGGCGACGCGGCGGTAGCGGTCGTCGTCCAGGAGCTGCTCGTCGGTCTTCGTCCGCGGCCGGCCGTAGAGGTTCTGCACGACCGCCTCGTGGACGTCCCAGTTGGCGGAGATCTCGTGCCAGGTCCACGTGCTGAAGGCGTGGACGTGCTTGCCGTTGGGCAGGCCGAGCCGGGCGCCGCCGAGGTTGAACGAGGTGATGTCGGCGTCCGCGTAACGCGGGTAGACCTTCTCGACCTCGAGCTTGGTGTACAGCCACAGGTTGTCGCCGTTGGCGCTGTAGTCCTCCGGCCGGGTGAGCTGCACGCCGGTGAACCGCTGACCCGCCGGCCGTCCGGCGTTCAGCCCGTCGAGAATCTTCTGCCCCGATCCGTACCCCTCGATGACGAACAGGACATCGGGGTCGACCTCGTTCATGTAGTCGATCATCTGGTTGAGGTTCTCGCCCGTCTTCTCCTGGCCGTTGATCGTGCCGCCGACGAAGAGGTTCCAGGACATCAGCCGTAGCGGGGTGCCGACGTGCTGCTCGGGCAGGGAGGTGACGGTGACGCCGAGATCCATGCTCTGCATGCGCGCGGGCAGGACGAAGGGCCGGCTGCGTACGGTCCCGGCGCGTGTACGGCGTGCGCGCCGACGCCCGCAGCCGCCTCAACACCGCGTACATGACATGCGCGTACCTCGGCGGCAGCGCAGGCTCCTGGCTCGGGGTCCGTGCCCGACGCCTTCGTCGCGACCGACGTACGCAAGCGCCATGGACAGACGAAGTGTCCGTCTATGGGAGGAGCAGGTTGCGCAGGCCGACCGTGCCGTCTCTGCTCGCCGACAGCACGACGGCTCGTCCCTCCACCCGGTGGAGCGCCACGTCACAGACAGCGCCGGTGTGACCGGTGAGCGGCCGGCCCAGTGGCAGGCCGGTGGCGAGGTCCCAGACTCCGATCGTGTTGTCCTCGCTGCCCGTGACCGCGATGTCCTTCTCGCCCAGCGTGCCGGTGGCGACGGAGGTCACGCCCCTGGCATGCCCCACCAGGGATCCGATCAGCCCTGCCTGGGCCAGGTCCCAGACCCTGACCGTACCGTCCGCGCTGCCGGACAACAGGACGGGCCTGTCGCCCACATGGCCGAACGTGACCGACCTGACGGCTTTGGTGTGGCCGGGAAGCGGCCAGGCGACCGGTCGGCCCGTCATCACGTCCCAGATGCGCACCTGGTTGTCCGCGCCTCCGGAAAGCGCCACGACCTTGCCATCGAGCCACCCTACGGTCACCGCGTTCACCGGGCCGGCGTGACCGACAAGTGGTTCGCCGATCTGTGCGCCGGTCTCGGGATCCCACAGGCGGAGCGTCATGTCCGCTCCCGCCGACAGAGCAACGGTCCTGTTTCCGAGCGCGCCTATGGCCACGTCCCAGACGAAGCTGGTGTGGGCGGCGAACGGCTTTCCCATCGGTGCACCGGTGGCCAGGTCCCACACCCGGGCGGTCCCGTCGAAGCCGCCCGAGACCACTATGGAAGTGCCGTCGCCGAGTTCGCCGATCGCCACCGCCTCGACCGAGTCCTTGTGGCCGACGAAGGGCCTTCCGACCTGCGTGCCGGTCAAGAGATCCCATACGCGTAACGTGCCGTCCGAACTACCGGATACCGCTACCGCCCTTCCCCGCAGCTCTCCAGGTGCCACCGCGTTGACGGCATCCGCGTGCCCCGTCAGTGACCGATCCTGATAGGCGGATGCCGCCCGCGCCGTCAGGGACGGATCAGGCACGGTGGACGCTGCCCGCGTCAGTGGCTTCGTCGGCGGAAAGGGCTGACGGCCCGTCAGACGTGCAAGAGCGTCGGCTGTGGCCGGTCGCGCTGCGGGATCCTTGCTGAG
Source organism: Nonomuraea maritima (assembly GCF_900100395.1). GTDB lineage: Bacteria > Actinomycetota > Actinomycetes > Streptosporangiales > Streptosporangiaceae > Nonomuraea > Nonomuraea maritima. Next base: position 220,022 of record NZ_FNFB01000001.1, read on the forward strand.
ACAGGCGGAAAGCAGCGGTGAGAGGTGACCGGGCACCCCGGAGAGGTCGGGCTCGCGGGTGAGGACCGCGTTGATCACGGCAGGGACCGTGGTACCGGGAAAGGCCAGTCTGCCGGTCGCGGCGAAAACCATCGTGCAAGCCCAGCCGAAGATGTCGGAAGCCGGACTGACGGTGTTGTGCTCGATGTGCTCCGGTGCCATGTAGGCCGGGGTTCCGATCGCTCCTGACCGGGTCGTGTGGTGGTCGTCCGTCTTCGCGATGCCGAAGTCGATGACCACGGGTCCTTCCGGACCGAGCATCACGTTGCCCGGCTTGAAGTCGCGGTGGACGATCCCGGCTCGATGGATCGCCTCCAACGCGGTCAAGGTGATGACCGCCAGGCGTTCCAACCCGCTGCCCCGCCGGGGACCGTCGCTCACGACAAGGTCATGGAGGGAGACCCCGGAGATGTATTCACTGACGATGAAAGGCCGATCGCCGGCCAGCCCCACGCTCAAGACCCTGGCGGTGCAGAACGGAGCGACGCGGCGCGCGATCTCCGCCTCCCTGAGGAAGCGCCTGTGCACGGAGGCGTCACGGGTGGGATGAAGAACCTTGACGGCCACCTGTTCCCCGGACGGGGACTCCCCGAGATAGACGACGCCCTGGCCGCCTTCCCCCAGCGCGCCGACCAGGCGGAAGCCACCGATCTGCTCGGGCTCTCCTCGGTAGAGCGGGCGAATACTCGGCACCGGCACCTCTGTCTGGACAAGATGGCGTGACGCGACGGACAGGCGGCCCCCACACATGGAGACCGCAGCCGCAGCGCGTCGCGACAGCCCTGTCCCCGGTTCGCCTCCACGGCGATGATCTCAGCTCCTTTCGGCTGCGAGTAGTCCCCGTCATGAATCAGCCGAATGTCCTCGCGCCGGCTCCGCTGCTCCGAGAGGCCGTCGAACGACCGATGTCTGGACGCAGCGAAGATGACAGTGGGACCGGCTCCTGACCTGGGCACTGTCACTTCGATGGGCGTCGAAATAATGGCGCTCGCGTCATCGAAGTTGATGGTAGTCGGCCGAAGATCGTCTTCTTAGCCTGCGCAGGGATCAGGCGACCTTCAGATGGCGAGGCCGGGTATGCCGGAGCATGGCAGCATCAGGGGGTGGCGACCTCCAGGCTTTCTGCGGTGGGGTGCCGTGTGTGCTAGGCGTATTGTGGATACGGGAGTGACAGAATTGGGGCGGGACTGTTCATGAGCTCCCAATCCAGGCGAACGCCGCTTTCCGCTTCGACCACGGCCAGGCAGGCTGCGACGATGTCCACTGACGCATCCGCCTCCTCGCTGTCATAGCACCTGGTGAAGAGACCGACATAGGCATTCAACGGTCCGAGAAGCTCGGTCCAGGGGGTGAAAGGTCCGGAGGCCGGCTCGGGACCTTCAAGGTCACCTTCGGCTTGTCCGTAACGGAGGTGCATGCTGGTGTAACCGTTGATGTCGAAGGCCACGTACCAGTGCCGGAAATCTTCGCCGCCCAGCTGGTCAGTCACCTGTCGGCGCTCGGGCACGGGGAAGGCCCAATCCAGGGTGACGATACCAGCACCGACCTGGTGAAGTGAGATGCTTCCGCTGGGGTGTGGCAGGTCGTCGGGGTCCTGCAGGTCGGTAGTGGTGTATCCCATGCGACGCACAGCGTCGTCGATGGTGAGGACGCCGGAGTCGGGAATCGTCACCGTGTAGGCCATGTCCTCACCGAACTGATCGCGCATGTCGGTGTAACGAGCAACAGCCTCATCCAACACGACTAGATGGCCTTTCTATGCAAAGGAGCGTTCCCCAAGACCAACAGGTGAGAAGGCTCAAGGGACCTACTGGATCTTGACACCGCGCGGTGGTGGCGCGCGGAGCTGAAGATCAATCATTATGTCCGTACTCGCTTCAAGGATGCCCGGACGGCTGTGGGGGTTTGCCAGGGGTGCATGCCTTCGCCTGCCAGGAGCAGCGCGGCTTCGGGCAGGTCCAGATCGTCGACGGTCTCGGCGGGGTGCAGGTGGTGAGGCTGACCGGGTTCCCAGAGAGGGAGCGGTTTGAGCTGGTCGCGCTAGAGGCTGTTGAATTTGAGGTGGTTGAGGATCCGGTTGGTGACTGCGGTGGGGTGGTCGTGGGCGCAGTATTCGTGCCAGAGGGTGCCGGCCCAGGGGTCGTAGCGGCGCTGGTCCATGAAGTAGCGCAGCGCCTCCAGCAGGCTGCCGGTGAAGCCGAGTTCGTCGATGATGAGCATCGCCGCAGCGCTGAGCAGCGGGCCGGGCTGGTAGGAGAGCAGGTCGCCGCAGCGTTCGCGGGCGGTGGGTCCGGCGGTGAGGGCGAGTTGGTCGCGCAGGTGACAGAACTCGTGGAAGGTCCACCACAGGTGGATGTCGGTGTCGGCGGGGAGCATCTCCGGGGTGCCGAGATAGATCGCCAGGCGGAACAGCAGTTCATAGAGGTCTCAGAACGCCTTGATGGGTTCGATGGGTCCATCGCGTGGGCGGCGTAGTCGGCCCAGGAGGTCCTGCTGGATGCGCAGCAACCGCTCGCTTCCGACCGGCTGGCAGGGGTTCCAGTTGCCGTGACGGACTGTCGTCTTCAAGACCGCCAGACAACCGAATCCGCGAGAAATCGGGGCTTGACGGGGCAAATGAACGAATTTTTAATTCAGTCATGGGACGTATCGCCGGCGTCACCGCCGCCGAGACGCGTGAGCGGTTGCTGCTCGCGGCCGCCGACGCCTTCGCCGCGCGCGGGTACGACGGCACGCGGGTGGCGGACATCGCCGCCGCCGCGGGCGTGAGCAACGGCGCCCTCTACGCGCACTTCGGTTCCAAGGCCGAGCTGCTGGTGGCGGCGCTGCGCACGCACGGGCAACGGCTGCTGGCCGACATGCTCGCCGCCCACCCCGACCGTTCGGCCACCGAGGTGCTCCTCGCCACCGGGCGGCAGCTGTCGCGCGCCCGCGAGAGCCGCGGCTACCTCATCGTGGAGGCGCTGGTCGCGGCCCGCCGCGACGAGGACGTGGCCCGGCCCATGCGCGACTACGTGGGCGAGCACGCCGACTGGATCGCCGACCTCGTCCGCGTCGGGCAGGACGACCGGGAGCTCGACACCGATCTGTCACCGCGGGCGCTCGCGCACTTCTGCCTGCTGCTCGCGATGGGCAGCGCGCTCGTGCCGCCGAGCCTGCACGAGGTGGACGAGGACGAGTGGGCCGCGCTGCTGGCCAGGTTCGCCGCCGCCCTCGCCCCCTCCGACACCACCGCACCTAGGGAGCCAGTCGATTGAAGATTCAGATCAACACCGAACGCTGTCACGGGCACGGCCGCTGCTACACCCTGGCGCCCGAGCTGTTCGGCGAGGACGACGAGGGGTACGGCGTGGTGCTCGGCGACGGGCACGTGGCGCCGGAGCAGGAGCGGGCGGCGCACCTGGCGATGGTCAACTGTCCGGAGAAGGCGATCGAGGAGCTGGCATGACTGTCGACGACCGGTTCACCCGAGGATTACGCGACGCCGGGGACGAGGAGCCGACCGGCGTCCGCAACGAGATCGTCACCGGGCCGGTCTCCGACTGGGCGACCGACTTCTCGCACATGGAACCGGAGTGGACCAACGACCCCTACCCGATCATCGAGGACCTGCGGGGGCGCTGCCCGGTCGCGCACACCGACCGGTTCGGCGGCGGGTGGCTGCCCACCCGCTACGACGACGTCGCCTCGGTCGCGTACGACACCGAGCGGTTCTCCTCGCGGGCGATCATCATGAGCAACTTCCGCCCGCCGCGCGACATCGCGCCGATCGGAGGTTCGCCGCCCATCTCCTCCGACCCGCCGTTCCACCACCACGCGCGCAAGCTGCTGCTGCCGGCGTTCACCAAGACGGCGGTGGCCAGGCGGGAGGAGGCGACGCGGGCGTACTGCCACGCGCTCATCGACGCGCTGGAGGGGCGTGAGGAGGTCGACATCGCCCGCGACTACGCCCAGCACATCCCGGTACGGGTCATCTCCGACATGCTGGGCTTCCCGCCGGAGGACGGGCCGCGGTTCCGCCGGTTCATCGAGAACGCGCTCGAAGGCGTCAACCGGATGCCCGAGGAGCGCATGGCGGGCATGAACGAGCTGTTCGACTACCTGCTCGTGCAGATCAACGACCACGTCGCCAACCCGCGCGACGACCTGACGACGTACCTGATCGAGGCCGAGATCTTCGGCCAGAAGCTGGAGCCGTCGCACGTCGCGGGCACGATGGCGCTGCTGCTCATCGCGGGCATCGACACGACGTGGAGCGCCATCGGGGCGTCGCTGTGGCACCTCGCGAAGACGCCCGCCGACCGTGAGCGCCTGGTCGCCGAGCCGCAGCTGCTGCCGACCGCGATGGAGGAGTTCCTGCGGGCGTACGCGCCGGTCACGATGGCGCGGCTGGTCAAGGAGGACATGCAGTGGAACGGCGTGCAGATGAACGCCGACGACTGGGTGCTGCTGTCGTTCCCGGCGGCGAACCGTGACCCGTCGCAGTTCGAGCGGCCGGACGAGGTCGTCATCGACCGCGAGGTGAACCGGCACGTCGCCTTCGGCCTGGGCATCCACCGCTGCGTCGGCTCGCACCTGGCGCGCATGGAGCTGCGCGTCGCGCTGGAGGTCTGGATGGAGCGGATCCCCCGGTTCTCCCTGGTCGACCCGGCGACGGTGACGTGGTCCACCGGGCAGGTGCGCGGCCCGCGCTCCCTGCCGGTCAGGATCGGCTGAGACGGACCTCAGGCGCGGGTCGAGGCGCGTTCGACCAGGTCGGGCTGGAAGATGACCTGGCGGTGCTCGTGCTCGCCGGGGTTGTTGGCCTCGTCGAGCAGGAGCTTCGCCGCCGTGTGCCCGAGCTGTTCTCGGGGCTGCCGTACCGACGACAACGGTACGGCGGCCGCCGCGGCGAAGCCGATGTCGTCGTAGCCGAGGATCGCGAGGTCGTCAGGGACGCGCAGGCCGCGCTGCGCCATCTCCTGCAGCACCCCGAGTGCGACCAGGTCGTTCGCGCAGAACACCGCGGTGGGACGTTCGCCCGGCGGCAGTTCGGCGATCTCCTTGCCGGCGGTGCGGCCGGTGGCGACGGTCAGGTCGGGCAGCGTGATGACGGTCAGCGTGTCGCCGGGCTCCAGCACGGAGGCGAGTCCCTCGTGCCGCTGGCGCACCTGCCGCACGCCGGACGGCCCTCCGGCGAAGGCGATGTGGCGGTGGCCGCGCTCGCGCAGGTGCTGTCCGGCGAGCCGGCCGCCGAGCACGTCGTCCACGGCGACCGAGCAGCCGTGGGCGTACGGGGCTGAGCTGTCGAAGAGCACCACCGGGATGCCGCGGGCGACGAGCCTGCGGAGCCGCTCCTCCTCCGCGCTGTCGTTGACCGGCGTGATGAGGGCGCCGAGGGGACGCTGCTCCTCGAACGTCTCCAGCAGCGCGGCCTCGCGGGCGGCGTCCTTGTTGCTGTTGACCACCATGACGGTGACGTCGGCGTCCAGGGCGGCGGCCTCGACGCCGCGCAGGACGTCGATGAAGAACGGGTTGGCCAGGTCGAGCGCGACCACGCCGATGGTCCGGCTGCGGCCGGCGCGCAGCTGGCGGGCCGAGCCGTTGCGGACGTATCCCAGCTGCGCGATCGCCTCCTGGACCCGCCGGCGGGTCTCGGGTGCCACCACCTCGGGCCGGTTGAGCACGTTGCTCACGGTGCCGACGGACACTCCGGCGAGCTGGGCTACCTCTTTGATGCTCGACATCGTTCCTCGTGTCCGGTGCGTGACGCTGGGGGCCGGCGCGGGTGGCAGGCGTGGGTGACAGCGCGGGTGACCGGCGCGGTGATCGGGCGCGCAAGGTGACGGAACGTTCCAGGTCACGGCGTGTCGAATGGGGATCATAGCGTAGGGATATGAACCGCTTCCTGAGGGTTCGCCACCGGTGGTCACGGGTCCCGTGAACGGCCCGGCGTACGTGAACTGCGGGGTTCGTGGACTTGACCATCGTCGTCATCCATGCCTAGATCGATAAGTTCATCCCCGAGACCACCCCCGGAGGACCGCGCGCATGGCATCGGCAGGGATGCGTAGGCCGTGCTGACCAACCCCACCCCCACGGGCCCCACCCCCACAGACCCCACCCCCACGGGCCCCGACCACAGGGGCCTCAACGACACCGGCCCCGCCGGGCCCCCCGCGTCCGGTGACGACGGTGCCGGACGCCGGGGGCGCGGGTTGCGGATCGCCACCGTGCTGGCCGGTGTGATGCAGCTCGCCGTCGCCGCCATCCTCATCGGGCTGCCGGGCGGCTCCCCCACCCTCACCCTGGTGCCCGGCCCGGAGGACGACCCCGCCGCCGACCCCGTCCGGCGGCCGCAGGCCGCGCTGCACGCGCGCCCGACCTCCTCCCCGGTCACGTCCGCGCCGGACCTGCCGACGCCGGACGTGCCGGACGAGCCGTCCGCCGGCACCTCGGCCGTCCCGTCGCCCTCCGCCTCGCCGACGACCCCGGGCGCCGTACGCGGACAGGGCGCGCTGCCGAACCGGAAGGGCGCCTTCCTGCCCCCCGACTCGGTCGCCCCGGCCGCGCCCTCCAGGAGCCGGACGGTCCCCCGCGCGTACGTGCCGCCCAGCGCGGTGCATCCGTGGTCCGGGCGCACCCGGCGGCCCATGACGGAGGTCACCCCGCGGCCCGCCGTGCCCCGGAGCACGTTGTGGCCGTATCAGGTGCCGGGGCAGCCCGCGAGGTCCGACACGACCGCCGGATGACCGCGGGACGGCGACCCACCCTGGCAGGAGCCCCGTGAGCACTCCCCATCCGGCCGGTCCCGAGCTGGACGGCGTCCACCCGGCGTGGCTGCCCCAGGAGGCGTTCCGCGCGATCGGCTCGCGCCGCACGCTCGTGCGGGGCGACGGCGTCCTGGCCGACACCGTGCGGGCGGAGGTCGCCTACGCCTGCGCGCTGCACGGCGGCGTCCTGCTCACCGACCCAGAAAAACCCCACGACCTCGCCCTCACCGTGGGCGGGGCGCCGCACGCCGGCGAGGAAGGGTTCGTGCTCGCCCGCGCCGACGGCGTCACGTCGGTGACGGCGGGCGGCCCGGCCGGGCTGCTGTACGGGCTGTTCGAGGTGGTCCGGCGGGGCGAGGCGGCGTTCGGGGCCGACCTCCCCGCCGGGACGCACCGGCCCGCGCTGCCCCGGCGCATGCTCGACCACTGGGACAACGTCGACGTGCACCCCGTGATGGGCCAGGTCGAACGCGGGTACGCGGGCGGGTCGATCTTCTGGCGCGACGGGGAGCCGCGCGCCGACCTGTCCCGGGTGCGCACGTACGGGCGGCTGCTGGCCGCCTGCGGGATCAACGCCGTCGCCGTCAACAACGTGAACGTGCACGCCACCGAGGAGCGCCTGCTGACCGACCGGCTCGGCGAGGTGGCCGCGATCGCCGCCGAGCTGCGTCCGTACGGTGTCCGCGTGCACCTGTCGGTCAGCTTCGCCTCCCCCGTCACGCTCGGCGGGCTGGGCACCGCCGACCCGCTGGACGACGGCGTGCGGGCGTGGTGGGCGCGGACGACCGAGCGCGTCTACGCGACGGTTCCCGACTTCGGCGGCTACGTCGTCAAGGCCGACTCGGAGGGCAGGCCGGGGCCGTTCGCGTACGGGCGTGACCACGCCGACGGCGCCAACGTGCTCGCCGACGCGCTCGCGCCGTTCGGCGGGGTCGTGCACTGGCGGGCCTTCGTCTACGACCACCGCCAGGACTGGCGCGACCGGTCCACCGACCGCGCCAGGGCGGCGCACGACCACTTCGCCCCGCTCGACGGACGGTTCCGCGACAACGCGATCGTGCAGGTGAAGTACGGCCCGATCGACTTCCAGCCGCGCGAGCCCGTGTCGCCGGTCATCGCGGCCGTGCCGCGGACCCGGCTGGCGGTGGAGCTGCAGGTGACGCAGGAGTACACCGGTCAGCAGAAGCACGTCTGCTACCTGGCCCCGATGTGGCGGGAGGTGCTCGGGTTCCGCCTCTGGGGTCCGGAGGGGCGTTCGGTGGCCGACGTCGCCACCGGCGGCGGCCTGGTCGCGGTGTCGAACGTGGGCGACGACCCCTACTGGACGGGCCACCCGCTGGCGCAGGCCAACCTGTACGCGTTCGGCCGGCTCGCCTGGGCGCCTGAGCTGGACCCGGCCGCCGTCCTCGACGAGTGGATCGGCCTCACCTTCCCGTCCGCCGCGGGCGGGCCGCTGCGGCGCGCGCTGCACGACATCATGGACGGGTCCTGGCGTACCTACGAGCGGTACACGGCGCCGCTCGGCGTCGGTTTCATGGTCCGTCCCGGCCACCACTACGGCCCGGACGTGGACGGCTACGAGTACACGCCGTGGGGGACGTACCACTTCGCCGACCGCGACGGCGTGGGCGTCGACCGCACCCGCGCGACCGGCACCGGGTTCACCGGCCAGTACCCGCTGCCGTGGTCGGAGGTGTACGAGTCGCTCGACACGTGCCCTGACGAGCTGCTGCTGTTCTTCCACCACGTCCCGTACGGCCACGTGCTGAGCGACGGGACGACGGTGATCCAGCACATCTACGACACCCACTTCTCGGGCGCGGAGGAGGCGGCGGCGATGCGCGCGACGTGGGAGAAGGCGGCCGCCGCCGACATCACGGGCGAGCCTGGCGTGCCGGTGGGGCTGCACGCTCGTGTGCGGGAGTTGCTCGACGAGCAGGTGCGCAGCGCGCGGGAGTGGCGCGACCAGGTCAACGCCTACTTCTTCCGCAAGTCGGGCGTGCCCGACGCCCATGGCCGTCCCCTCCACTGAGCGGCGCCGGCCGGCTCAGGCGGTGAACTTCTCCGTGACCTCGGCGATCATGGGGCGGGCGTTCCAGCGGAACGCCGCGGCGAACACCGAGGCCAGCAGGGCGAGCACCGCCTCGGAGACGGTCAGGACGACGCCGCCCGCGACGACGAGCAGGCAGAGGTTCGCCAGAGTGGCCCCGGGGAAACGGCCGAGGCCGTACGCCGCCAGCCGGGCCACGTCCACGGTGCGGAACGTGAACAGCGAGGCGATCACGACGGCGTTGACCACCCACAGCGTGGCGGCCACCGCGATCACGACGAGCAGCGCCGCCCACCAGCCCGGCACCCCGGCGGCGGAGAAGTTGCCCAGGTTGACGCCGATGACGGTCATCCCGAGCAGCCACGGGGCCCAGAGCTTCATGACGCCCGCCGCGTTGGTCCTGTAACCGCGCCAGAACAGCCGCGCCGGGCTGAGCCCGGCGAGCTCGCGCTGCCTGCGGTGCAGGGCGTACGTGGCGGCCGACAGCGCGGGACCGAGGGGCAGCAGGCAGACGGCGGCGAGCGGCACGTTGGACGGGTCACGGTTCAGCAGGACGAGCCCCACCAGGCCCGGGACGGTGGTGAGCAGGAGCAGCAGCTCGACGACCAGCAGGCTGTAGACGAGCGCCGCGGCCCGCGACAACGTCCCGGTCCCGAACCGCCGCTCCCCCACCACCGCGCCCTCCGCGGGCCCGCCGCCACGCCCCGGCGTCCCGCCCGGCCCTGCGCCCGGCGCCGCACCTGATGACCGTCCCGGAACCCCGCCCGGTCCGCCGCCGCGTGCCGTGTCGTGCATGGTGCGTCCCTCCTGGTCTGTGGGGGCGCCGGGCGTCCGCGTCGCGGACGGCCCGGCGGAGGATGCGGTCAGCCGTGCTCCTTCTTGAACCGCTCGTAGGCGGTGTTCACGAGGGTGATGTACGACGTGCTGTTCTTGGCCTCGAGCTCCTTGACGTAGGCGTCCCACTCGTTGATGTCGCGCTCGCCGAGCACGAACCGCAGCGTGTTCTGGGTGACGTGGTCCTTCAGCGCCGTCTCCCAGAGGGTGGACTGCTCCCGCTCCTCCTCGGTGAACGGGTGCGGCGGCTCGACCGGATAGTCCTGCCTGGCGTTCATGACGTCCTGGTAGGCCACCTCCTCCTCGGAGAAGGTCGACTGCAGCAGCTTGGTGGGACCGCCGTAGGCGAAGACGCCGTTGCCGAACCCGAAGTCCTTCTGCAGGTGCTTGGGCGCGCCGGCGTTGAGCCCCACGTAGTCGACGTCGTCGGCCAGCTTGTACGCGCCGCTCGCGTCCTTGGTGAATGTGGTGCCCTCGACGCCCCACTTGGCGAACTCCTGGCCGGCGTCGGAGTACCAGAGCCAGTCGATGAACTGCATCATGGCGACGAAGTTCTTGTTCTCCAGCGCCGCCTTGGAGATCATGATGCCGTTCTCCAGGCGGCTGTCGTGCTTGTACTCACCGATCGGGCCGGTGGGCACCGGGATCTTGGCGACCTTGGCGTCGGGGATGTTCTCGGTCAGCGGCCCCCGGTACGAGTTGATCAGTTCCTGGGCGTTGCCGCTGATCACGAACGACCTGCCGCTGACGAACTTCTGCTTGGCCGGGTCGTCCTGCTGGGTGAAGCTCTCCGGGTCGAGCAGCTTCTCCGCGACCAGCTTGCGCAGGTACTCGATCATCTGCCGGTACTGCGGCATGGCCCCGGTGTAGACGAATTTCCCTGCCGCGGCGTCCCAGGTCGCGTGCTGGTAGTCCCAGCCGCCCTTGGTGCCGTACGCGCGGGCGACGAGCTTGAACAGGTTGCCACCCGGCGTCGGCACGCCCCACCGGTCGGTCATCGGGTAGCGGTCGGGGTACTTCTCCTTCATCGCCTTGAGCATCGCGTAGAAGTCGTCGTACGTCTTCGGCACCTCGAGGCCGAGCTCCTCCAGGATGTCGGTGCGCACCGCGTAGGTGTAGTCGGACCAGCTCTTCTCGTGGATGCCGGGCAACAGGTAGAAGCGCCCGTCCGCCTGCCGCAGGGTGTTCAGCTCGGGTTCGAGCCGCCACTTGGCGGCCTTGTCCTTGAAGTTCGGCAACAGGTCGAGGTAGTCGCTGACCGGCAGGATCGCGCCGGAGGCGACGAACGCCTCCTCCTGCGGGTGGTACGTCTTCGGGATGATGAGCGGGGCGTCGCCGGCTCCGATGAGCAGGCCGCGCTTGTTCTCGTAGTCGCTGAGCGGCACGACCGTGGGGTTGAGCGTCACGTTGGTGCGCTTGGTGAGCTCCTGCCAGAACAGCCAGTCGTTCTTGATCGGGTAGAACGAGTGGTTGTTGTAGAGGATGGAGAAGTTCACCGGCTCCGTGGCCTTGAACTGCTGTCCGACGGCGTAGTTCGCCATGGCCCCGGCCCGGTTGGCGGTGCCGGCCTGGCCGGGCGCCGGGGTGTCGTCCGAGCCGCAGCCCGCGAGCACGAGCGTGAACGCTCCGAGGCCGATGGCCTGGCGCCGCGTGATCTCTCGCATGGGGGGTTCCTTTCCGGTGATTGCGCTGGTGGAGGCGTCGGAGCGCTAACCCTTGACCGCGCCGAGCATGACGCCGGAGACGAAGTACCGCTGGACGAACGGGTAGACGGCGAGGATCGGCAGGACGGTGAGCACGATGGTCACCGACTTGATGTTGGAGGCCGCCTGCGTGACGTCACCGAGCGCGGCGCCGGCGCCCTCGGCCCCCGTGGCTCCCGCGATGAGGTTGCGCAGGTAGACGGTCACCGGGAACAGCTCGGCATCGCTCATGTAGAGGAACGCCGTGAACCACGAGTTCCAGAAGGAGACGGCGTAGAACAGCACCATCGTGGCGATCACCGCCTTCGACAGCGGCAGCACGATCCGCCACAGGATGCCGTAGGTGTTCAGGCCGTCGATGGCGGCGGCCTCCTCCAGTTCGTCGGGCAGGTTCTCGAAGAACGCCTTCATGACCAGCAGGTTGAAGACGCTGATCGCGTTGGGCAGGACGATGGCCCACAGGGTGTTCTTCAGCCCGATGCTGGTGACCAGCACGTAGTTGGGGATCAGGCCGCCGTTGAAGAACATGGTGAAGACGGCGACCCAGATGAGGAACGTGCGCCCCTTGAGATGCCGCTTCGACAGCACGTACGCGTAACAGGTGGTCAGCACCATCGCGACGAGCGTGGCGACGACCGTGTAGACCACCGTGTTGCGGTAGTTCGTCCAGAACATCGGGTCGGAGGCGATGATCTTGTACGTCGTCAGGTTGAACCCGCGCGGGACGAGGTTCACCTCGCCCGCGAGGATGTAGCGCTCGTGGCTGAACGACTGGGCGACGATGTTGAGGAACGGGTACAGCGTCGCGACGACGACGCCGGTCAGGATGACGGCGTTGAGAACCCGGAACACCCGGTAGCCCCGGGTCGTCTGGTGGGTCACCACAGGCTCGTCCCAACTGTGCGCTTGGAGATGAGGTTCGCCGAGAGGATCAGGGTGAGCCCGATCAGCGCCTCGAACAGGCCGATGGCCGCGGCGTAGCTCATGCTGCTCGACTCGACGCCCGTCCGGTACAGGTAGGTGGAGATCACGTCGCCGGTCGGATAGGTGAGCGGGTTGTACAGCAGCAGGACCTTCTCGAAGCCCACCGCCATGAACGTCCCGATGTTGAGGATCAGCAGGGTGACCGCCGTCGGCCGGATGCCGGGCAGGGTCACGTGCCAGATCTGCCGCCAGCGGCCGGCGCCGTCGATCCTGGCGGCCTCGTACAGCTGCTCGTCGATGGTGGTCAGGGCGGCGAGGTAGAGGATCGTGCCCCAGCCGATCGTCTGCCAGATCTCGGAGGAGACGTAGATCGTGCGGAACCAGTCGGGTCTCTGCATGAAGGCGACGGGCTCGCCGCCCGCCATCCGCAGGATCTGGTTGACCGGCCCGTCGAGGGACAGGAACTGCATGACGATGCCGGCCACGACCACGATCGACAGGAAGTGCGGCAGGTACGACACCGACTGCAGGAACCGTTTCATCCTCCGGCTCCTGACCTCGTTGAACAGCAGCGCCAGCACAATGGGCAGCGGGAAGCAGAACAGCAGGATCAGCCCGCCGAGGATCAGCGTGTTGGTGAAGACGTCCCAGAATTTCGGGTCGTCGAGGAACATGCGCACATAGCGCAGCCCCACCCATTCCTCGCCGAAGAGGTTGCCGCCCGGCTCGAACTTCCGGAACGCGATGACGTTCCCGATCATCGGGGCGTACCGGAAGACGAGGAAGAACAGCAGCGGCAGGATCGCCAGCGAGTACAGCTGCCAGTCGCGGCGCAGCGCGCGCCGCCAGGCGCCGCGGGGACGACTCGTCGGGCGGGTGGGCTCGGGCTCGATCACGTCGCCGGGGGGCTGCAGCGGGTCTCGCCACGGTTCGGTCTCGCCGTAGGTCGATCTCCTGTCGATGGGTAACTGGCCGCTCATGCCGTCCCTTCACCCCGCCTCATGAGAACCGGAAGTGACACCGAAACTTTCGAGAAAATCTGTTTTATTTTGCGGAAACATAGGGGGCATGTTGAAACGTGTCAAGAGCCCAGCAAACCTCCCCCTTCGGGGATCGCCACTGGACTGAAGGGAGTTTTCCCGGCAGGACGTAGGGACGGAGGGGACATTTACTTTCTAGAAAGTTTCTGATTCAGTCCGACGGAAAAGGCGACACCCGGTGGTCGTCAACCCGCGGGATGAGGCCCCTCCCAGCGCATGCCATGCTCGGGCTGAAGATCCTCAAGGACCCGACAAGGAGCATGATGCGCATCATCAGGTACGAGACCCCCCAGGGTGGCGCGCGATGGGGAGTGCTCGACCCCGACGGCACCGTGCGCGCCGCCGAAGGCGACCCGTACGACGGCGGGCTGACCCCCGGCGCGGCCGTCGGCGACTCAGGCTCGGTACGCCTGCTCGCCCCCGTCACACCGAGCACGATCCTGTGCGTGGGCCGCAACTACGCCGACCACGCGGCCGAGTTCGGCAATCCGGTGCCGAAGGAGCCGCTGATCTTCCTGAAGCCGCCGTCCTCGATCGCCGGCCCCGGCGACGAGGTCGTCCACCCCGCCCTGTCGGGCCGGCTCGACCCCGAGGCCGAGCTGGTCGTCGTGATCGGCCGCCGAGGCCGGCGGGTGGCCCCTGAGGACGCGATGGACCTCGTCTTCGGCTACACGCTCGGCAACGACGTCACGGCCCGCGACATCCAGAAGAGCGACCCGCAGTGGACGCGCGGCAAGGGCTTCGACACCTTCTGCCCGCTGGGCCCGTGGGTGGACACCGACTTCGACCCGTCGGACGTCCGCGTCACCTGCGCGGTCAACGGCGAGCTGCGCCAGGACGGCCGCACCCGCGACTTCATCTTCGGCATCCCCGAGCTGATCGCGTACATCTCGGCGTTCACCACGCTGGTGCCTGGCGACATCATCATGACGGGCACGCCGCCGGGCGTGCGTCCGGTCAAGCCCGGCGACACCATGACGGTGGCCGTCGAGGGGCTCGGCGAGCTGAGCAACCCGGTGGTGGCGGAGAGCGCCTGAGGTCCGACGCCGTCCGGTCCGGCTCACGGCCGGACGGCCTCTTTCGCGCCTGGCATCAGCGCAGGCCCGCCACCGACCGGGCGGTCCGGACGAACGTACGGCGGGCGACGTCGGGGTCGTCGAGGAAGCAGCCGATCAGGAGGGCGTCGCGCAGCATGGCGATCGTCTCGGCCTTGGCGGCGACGTCCTCACGACCGGCCGCGGTGAGCAGGGCCCGCATCTCGGCCTGGAACCAGACGCGGTGCCGGCTGACCACCTGGCGGATCGCGCTCCCCGGGTCGGGGGACTCGCCGGCCGCCTTGGTGAACGGGCACCCGCGCGTGTGCTCGCTGTAGGCGTCCTCGGCGATCCCGCCGATGGCCAGCTCCAGCGCGTGGTCGGGAGACACCGCCCGGCTCAGCTCGTCCTTCCACAGCGCCCGGAACAGCTCGTCCTCGCGTTCGAGGTACGCGACCACGAGCGCCTCCTTGCCGGGGAAGTGCCGGTAGAGCGTGGCACGCGTGACCCCGGCCTCCCGCACGATGCGATCCACGCCGACGCCGTTGATGCCCTCGGTGTAGAACAGCCGGCTCGCCGTCGCGAGGAGGTGGTCGCGCGGCGCCGGTCGCTGTGCAGTCGCCATCACGGCATCCTATCCACGCCGACCGATCGTTCTTCTGGAAGTCGTTCACCTCATGCCTATACCGAACGTTCTTTCTCTTGTCACGCGGTGTTCACGGGCGACAAGCGAATGTTCTGATGATTTGCCCGACAGGAGGCCGTGGTCTACGGTGAGCCTGCGAGAACGATCGTTCTTTCTTGCAGGGCAGTAAGTGAGCCCGTGGACGAGCAGTGATCGCCTGCCGCGGACCGGCCCGGCGCCGTCCTGCGGCGTCCTCACAGGGCCTCGCGCGAAGCGGGTCCGCGGACACCCAGCCCCTCTTGCGAAGGAACACTCATGACGAACACCTCTGAGCGGATGAGCGCCGAGCGGATGTCGTGGCGGCGCGTGGCCGGCGGTGCGGCGGCGGCAGCGGTCGCGGCGCTGGCCGTCACCACCGCCACCCCCGCCCTCGCCCTCGCCGCAGCGAAGCCCGCCACGGCGGTGGCGGCCGCCCCCGCGCACGACCACAGCCACACCTCCGCGGCCACGAAGTACTACTTCGCCGCCGGTCTGCTGGGCAGGAACGAGGTACGCGAGCCGGGCAAGAAGGTCAACGACCGGGACGGCGTGGCCGTGGCCAAGTTCCGCATCCAGGGCGACCGCTTGTTCTTCCTCGTCCAGTGGCGCAGGACCGGCAAGCCCACTGCCTTCCACATCCACCAGGGCAAGGCGGGCAAGAACGGTCCCGTCGTCATCGACCTGCTGGGCAGCGGCACCATCCGCGGCAACACCGCCGCCGGGTCCGTCCGGGTCAAGAGCAGCCTGCTCAAGCGCATCAAGGCGAACCCGAAGAACTGGTACGCCAACTTCCACAGCGCCGAGTTCCCCGACGGCGCGGTGCGCGGCCAGCTCACCAAGGGCGGCCGCTGGTAGACCGGCCGCGCCGGCGACGGCGGCGGCGCGGACGCACCCGCGCCGACGTCAGCCGGACGTCGAGCCGATGACGTGCCGGGCCTCTCCCCTTCCTCCGGGGCCCGGCACGCCCGGCTTTCTCATGAGAAGACCCTCATGTCCGTCTCACGTTGCGGCAATGGCCGGTCGAGATCCTTCTGGTGGCCGGGAGGAGAGCCCGGCCGGAGCTGACTGAAGGAGACGACATGAGGAAGATCAAGCTGACCGTGGCCGGCGCCGTCCTCGGCACCGTGTTCGGCGGCCTCGCCCTGACCGCGCCGGCGCACGCCGACACGCGCACCTGCACGGGTACGATCCGGGCCGTGTCCGTCGACGACGTCCGCGTCCCGAAGGGCGCACGGTGCACCCTCCTCGGCACCAGGGTCGACGGCAACGTGAAGGTCGGCGGCAACGCGACGCTGGTCGCTCGCGGCGTGCGCGTGGACGGCGACATCCAGGCCGAGAACGCCCGCTCCGTATCGGTGACCAGCGGCTCGCGCGTCGAGGGCAACATCCAGGTCGAGGACGGCGGCACGGTCACCGTCCTTTCCACGGGCGTCGACGGCGACATCCAGCTGAAGGACAACCGGGGCAGCGTCCGCGTCGAGCGCAACCGCGTGGACGGCAACGTCCAGCTGGAGGACAACCGTAGGGGCCTGCGGGTGTCGCGGAACTCGGTGAAGGGCGACCTGGAGTGCGAGGGCAACCGCTCGCGGGTGACGGGCGGCGGCAACGCGGTGCGCGGCGACAAGGAAGGCCAGTGCCGCCGTTTCTAGCCGCTCCGGGTGGTCCACCCCGGGCGCTCCGCACGGCTCCCGGGGACGTCAGGCGGGCAGGCGGTAGACGGAGACGTGGGAGCGCGACTCGGCCGTGAACTCGGCCTTCGACCAGTCGGCGTGCCGGCTCTCGAACTCGAACCCGGCCAGCTGCGCCATGAGGTCGAGCTCGGCCGGCCAGACGTAGCGTTGGGGGCAGCGCGAGATCCGCGCTTCCCGGCCCTCGCCGAAGCGGACGTGGTGGGAGACCAGGTGCTGGGTCAGGACGTCGTAGGTGTCGATGCCGAGGTAGCCGGGCTCGTGATGGAAGATCATGCCCTGTTGCCCTGGAGGGATCACGCGCAGCTCGGGCACCCCCAGCTCGATCACGAACCGGCCGCCGGGTTCGAGGTGACGGGCGGCGTTGCGGAAGCACGCGACCTGCTCCTGCTGGGTGAGCAGGTTGGAGATCGTGTTGAAGACCAGGTAGACCAGCGTGTACGTGCCCGGCGCGGTGGCCTCGGCCATGTCGCCGACCACCACGGGAATGCGCGCCTCGTCCGCCTTCGTGCGCAGCTGCGCGATCATCGGGCGCGACAGCTCGATGCCCGTGACGGGCACGCCGCGCTCGGCGAGCGGCACGGCGACGCGGCCGGTGCCGATGGCGAACTCCAGGGCCCGCCCGCCGTCGGCCAGCTCGGCCAGCCGGTCGACGGTCGGCCCGAGCACCTCGGGCGCGAACATGCCGGTGCCGGGGGTGTCGTAGCGTTCGGCGGTCTCGGTGTCCCAGATCTCGTCCTGTCGCATGCCGCCCACGATGGTCGCGGGCGGCACGCGGTGTCCACCGAATAAATTCTCAGCGCCCTGTGGCCTGCGGTTCGTCGTACTCGATCGCGTAGTCCTGCCGCGAGCGGTCCTTCAGCGCGTACGCCGCCACCACGCTGATCAGGGCGCAGACCGCCATGTAGACGGCGATGGCGAACGAGCTCTGGTACGTCTCGTACAGCCAGACCGCGATCAGCGGCGCGGGGCCGCCCGCGGTGATCGAGGCGAGCTGGTAGCCGAGGGAGGAGCCGCTGTAGCGTAACCGGCCGGTGAAGCTCTCGGCGATGAACGTGGCCTGCGGCCCGTACTGGATGTCGTGGATCGGCGCGGCCAGCACGATGGCGAGGAAGACCAGCGCGGGCACTTGCGTGTCGAGCAGCGGCCAGTAGACGAACGACCAGACCACCATGAGCACGGAGCCGATGATGTACAGCTTCCTGCGGTTCGTGATGTCGGAGATGTAGCCCCAGAACGGCACGGTCACCAGCGAGACGAGGCCCGCCACCATGACGTACAGGTAGACGTCGGAGGCCTCGAAGCCGAGGGTCCGCGTGGCGTAGGTGAGGATGAAGACGGTGAAGATGTAGAACGGCGCCTGCTGGCCGGTGCGCAGCAGCGCGCTCAGCACGATCTCGCGCCAGTTCCTCTTCACCACCTCGCGCACGGGCACGCGCTCGACCTTCTTCTCCGCCAGCACCTTGGCGAAGACCGGCGTCTCGAGGATGCCGAGCCTGATGTACAGGCCGACGCCCGCCATGACGATGCTGAGCAGGAACGGGATGCGCCAGCCCCAGTACGGGTCGAGCGGCTGGAACACCTGAAGGGCGCCGTAGCCGAGCACGAGTCCCACCGGCACGCCGAACTGCGGCCAGCTGCCGAGGAAGCCGCGCCTGGCGCCCTTGGTGTCGCCCCACTCGGTGGCGAGCAGCACCGATCCGCCCCATTCGCCGCCGACGCTGATGCCCTGGAGCAGGCGGAGCAGGGTGAGCAGGATCCCGCCCCAGATGCCGATCTGCTCGTACGTCGGCACGAGGCCCACGAGCGCGGTCGCGACGCCCATGGTCATGAGGGTGATGATCAGGGTGGCCTTGCGGCCGATCCGGTCGCCGTAATGACCGAAGATCGCCGCGCCGATCGGGCGGGCGGCGAATCCGCCGAAGTAGGTGCCGAGGGCGAGGAGGAGGCCCGTCGTCGCGTCGCTGTTGGGGAAGAACAGCTCAGCGAAGATGGTGCTGGCGGCGAATCCGTAGAGGAAGAAGTCGTACCACTCGATCGAGGTGCCCACCGCGGAGGCGACCACCGCCCGGACGAGCTGCCGTTTCTTGTCGTTACCTGTCGCGTCGAGTCCGTGCTGCTCAGCCATCTACCAAACCTCCGGACGAGGTAGGTCACGCGTACCGCGTTGACGGTACATCAGAGTTGATCGACGGTCACGGGCCTAAAAAAGCCGTGAATCCCGCTTTATCGGGGCCTGCCGAGCGATGGACGGTTCGAGGGAACGTTCCCAGTAGCCGACAAGAGGAGGGCTTGAGCGATGCGCCCCATCGTCACCGCCATGACTGTCATGGCGCTGGTCGCCACCGGATGTGCCAAGGCGGGTCTGGACAACCAGTGGCCGCCGCCGAACGACGGGGCCAACGCCGAGGCGGGAGAGACGATGCTGGTCCGCAACGCCTTCCTGCTGAGCGGCACCGACGCGGCCTCACCCACCCCTCAGCAGGCCCTGTTCGCCGTACTGATCAACCAGGGCGGTCAGCCCGCGCGCCTGGAGCAGGTCACCGTGGACGGAGGCGGGTCCGTGCAGCTCGCCGGGCCGATCACGCTGCCGCCGAACCAGCCGGTCGGCACCAACAGCCGGCCGATCGGCACGGTCACCGGGACGCGCGGCTGGCTGGTGCCGATGACGTTCACCTTCTCCGGCGGCGAGTCGGCGCGGATGGTGGTGCCCGTCATGCCACGCGCGGCAGAGTACGCCCAGCTGCCCACCGTGCCCGCGCAGGCCCCGACGCCGACCACCCCGGCCACCGCGCCGCCGAGCCCGGGCGTCTCGCCGTTCCTCACCGAATCGCCGCGCTCCACGGGCGCTCCTGGCCGCACCGAGTGGCCGGAGGCGGAGTCTCCGACCCCGTCGCCCGCGGGCTGACGTGCGCTCAGCCGAGCGACCCGGTCAGCGTCCTGGCCGCCCGGGTGACCAGCGCGCCGTACGCGGCGCGCAGGTCATCGGGCATGCGGCTGGCCGGCGTCGAGATGCTGATGCTGGCGACCGGGGAGCCGTCCGCGCCGAGGATCGCGGAGGCGACGGCGGCGATGTCGGATCGCCACTCGCCGCGGTTGTCGGCGTAGCCCCTGGCGCGCACGGCCGCCAGCTCCGCGCGCAGCGCCTCGCCGTCGACGATCGTCGTGCCGGTGTACGCGGGCAGCTCGTCGAGCGGCCGGTCGAGGTGGGCGAGCACGGCCTTGCCGTTGGCCGAGGCGTGCAGCGGCAGCCGGATGCCGAGCGGCAGCACGATGCGCAGCGGCTTGTCGGTCTCCAGCCGTTCGATCAGCACGACCGCCTCGCCCTCCGGGACCATCAGGTGGACGGTCTCGCCGGTCTGCTGGCGCAGCTCCTCCATGACCGGCACGGCCGCGTCGCGCAGGCCGAGCTCGGTACGGCGGGCGACCTGCAGGAGCTTGCTGGTGACCTGCCAGCGGGTGACCTCGCCCCCGGCCGGCCGGATCCAGCCGGCGTCGTGCAACGTCCGCAGCGAGCGCTGCACCGTGCTCTTGGGCAGCCCGAGTTCGCGGGCCAGCTCCCCCACGCCGACGGGCTGGCGGGCGGAGACCTCTTCGAGCACCCGCAGCGCGGTGACCACGTTCTGCATGCGTTGACTCCTCCATGGGCCGAACCTAAGGTTAAGTGAACCGCACAGCGGCACGCCGTGCCGCGTCACGGCACGGAAGGACGAGACAGTGGGCCGGCACTTTCTGCAGATCCCCGGGCCGACCAACGTTCCCGACCGGGTGCTGCGCGCGATCGCCCAGCCCACGATCGACCACCGGGGGCCCGAGTTCGCCCGGCTCGCCCTCGACCTGCAAGAGCGGCTGAAAGGCGTCTTCCGTACGAGCGGCCCCGTGGTCGTCTACCCGTCGTCGGGCACCGGCGCGTGGGAGGCGGCGCTGGTCAACACGCTGTCGCCGGGCGACAAGGTCGTGGCGTTCGAAACCGGTCACTTCTCCGGCCTGTGGTGCGCCATGGCCGCCCGGCTGGGGCTGGTCGTCGACGTCGTGCCGGGCGACTGGCGGCACGGCGCCGACCCCGACGCGCTCGCCGAACGCCTGACCCCCGACGTCGCCGCCGTCATGGTGGTGCACAACGAGACCTCGACCGGCGTGCGCAGCCGCGTCCCCGAGATCAGAGCGGCCCTCGACCGGGCAGGCCACCCGGCGCTGCTGCTGGTCGACACCATCTCGTCGCTCGCCTCGATGGACTACCGCCACGACGAGTGGAGCGTCGACGTCACCGTCGGCTGCTCGCAGAAGGGCCTCATGTTGCCGCCAGGCATCGGGTTCAACGCGGTCAGCGACAAGGCGCTCGCCCATCGGGGCGGCCTGCCGCGGTCGTACTGGGACTGGGAGCCCGTCATCGCCGCCAACCGGCAGGGCTTCTTCCCGTACACGCCGCCCACCAACCTCCTGTACGGCCTGCGCGAGGCGCTCGTCATGCTGGAGGAGGAAGGCCTGGAGGCGGTCTTCGCCCGGCACGACCGGCACGCCGAGGCCACCCGGCGGGCCGTCCGGTCGTGGGGGCTCGACGTGCTCTGCGCCGACGAGCGCGAACACTCCAGCTCGCTCACCGCCGTGCTCATGCCCGACGGGCACGACGCCGACGCGCTCAGACGGCTGATCCTCGAGCGCTACGACCTCTCGCTCGGCACCGGCCTCGGCCGCCTGGCCGGTCGCGTGTTCCGGATCGGGCACCTCGGCCACTTCAACGACCTCATGCTCGCGGGCACGCTGAGCGGCGTCGAGATGGGCCTCGCCGCGGCCGGCGTACCGATCAAGGAAGGCGGCACCCGGGCGGCGCTCGCCTACCTGGAGAACGGCCGATGAGTCTCGCGCGCACGCTGTCCCCGCTGATCGCGGGCGACGTCCGCGACGACCCCTACACCCGGCACCTGTACTCCTCCGACGCCAGCATGTACGCCATCGAGCCGCTCGCCGTCGCCTTCCCCCGGCACGCCGACGACGTCCAGGCGCTGGTGGCGGCCTGCGGCGAGCTGGGCGTGCCGGTGCTGCCGCGCGGCGCGGGCACCAGCCTGGCCGGGCAGACGGTGGGCGCGGCCGTGATCGTCGACTTCTCCCGCCACATGAACCGCATCCTGGAGCTCGACGGCCGCAGCGCCCGCGTGCAGCCCGGCGTGGTGCAGGACCAACTCAACCGGGCGGCCCGCAGGCACGGGCTGATGTTCGGGCCCGACACCTCGACCAGCAACCGCGCCACGATCGGCGGGATGATCGGCAACAACTCCGCCGGCAGTCACTCCGTCCGCTACGGCTCCACGATCGACCACGTCGAGGCGCTGCGCGTCGTCCTCGCCGACGCCACCACCCCCGACCTCGCCACCGACACCCGGCTGAACGCCGCGGTCGCCGAGGTGCTGCGCGGCCTCGACCTGGAGGGCTTCCCGCGTTTTTGGCGGCACTCCGGCGGCTACCGCCTCGACGCCGCCGCCCGCGGCCTGGCCACGGGCAACCCCGACCTCACCAGGCTCCTCGTCGGTTCCGAAGGCACCCTGGCCGTGGTCACCGAGGCCACCGTGCGGCTGGTCGACCGGCCGCGCGCCAAGGCCATCGCCGTCGGCCACTTCACCTCGACGGCCACCGCCGTCGCCGCCACCGCCGACGCCCTCTCCTTCGACGCCGCCTCGGTCGAACTGCTCGACAAGGCCATCCTCGACCTGTCGAAACAGCGCGTCGACTACGCCGGGCTCGCCGGCATCCTGGAGGGCGAACCAGGGGCGCTGCTGTTCGTCGAGTTCTTCGGCGACGCCCCCGGCGAGGTCGCCGACCTGGTCGACCGGCTGGCCGCCACCTGGAAGGCGAACGGCCACGGCTACCACACCCTCAAGGCGGTCACCGACGAGCAGCAGACGGCCGTGCTCAAGGTGCGCAAGGCCGGGCTCGGCCTGCTCATGGCCTCCAGCGTCGGCAGCCGCAGACCGCTGGCGTTCGTGGAGGACACGGCGGTGCCACCCGAGCGGCTGCTGCCGTACGTCGAGGAGTTCGCGCAGGTCCTCGACCGGCACGGCCTGCGGGCCGGCTTCTACGGCCACTGCTCGGTGGGCTGCCTGCACATCCGGCCCTTCGTCGACCTGCGCGCGCCCGGCCAGATCGACACGATGCGCGCGGTCGCCGAGGAGATCGCCGAGCTGACCGCCCGGCACGGCGGCGTCAACTCCAGCGAGCACGGCGACGGCCTGGCCCGTTCCGAGTTCAACCGGCGGCTCTTCGGCGACCGGATCTACGAGGCGATGCGGCAGGTCAAGCACGTCTTCGACCCTGACAACCGGCTCAACCCCGGCAAGATCGTGGACGCGCCGCCGATGACCGAGCACCTGCGTGACCCGGCCAGGCCCGAGCCGCGTCCCCTGGCCACGACGCTGAGCTTCGCCGGCGGCATGCACGCCGCGGCCGACCGGTGCATGAACATCGGCGTGTGCCGCAAGGACGACACGGGCGTCATGTGCCCGTCGTACATGGCCACCCGCGAGGAGGAGCACTCCACCCGGGGCCGGGCCAACGCCCTGGTCAAGGCGCTGTCGTCGCCCGACCCGCGGCGGGCGCTCGGCGACGAGCGGCTGCACGGCATCCTCGACCTGTGCCTCGAGTGCAAGGCGTGCCAGTCGGAGTGCCCGCTCGGGGTCGACATGGCGGCGCTGAAGAGCGAGTTCCTCCACCAGTACCACGACGTCCACGGCGTGCCGCTGCGCTCGCGCGTGTTCGGCGCGATCAGGACGCTCAACCGGCTCGGCTCGGCCACCGCGCCGGTCTCGAACTGGCTGGCCGGCGCCGTCCGCGGCCCGCTCGGGCTGAGCCGCCGACGTCCGCTCCCCCGCTTCCACCGCGACAACCTGCTCCGCTGGTACGCCCGCAGACCCGCCCCCCGTACAGGCGGCCGCGAGGTCGTCCTGCTCGCCGACTCCTTCACCGCCTTCAGCGAGCCCGCGATCGGGCGCGCCGCCGTCGAGCTGCTGGAACACGCCGGCTACACGGTACGGCTGGAGGCCGAGGGCTGCTGCGGCCGGTCCAGCATCTCCAAGGGCCTGCTCGACGACGCGCGCACCAAGGCGGAGGCGATGGTCACCCGGCTGTCGGCCTCCGACGCGCCGATCGTCGGCGTCGAGCCGTCCTGCCTGCTGACCTTGAAGGACGAGTACGCCGCCCTGCTCCCCGGCGACCCGCGCGTGGCGGCGGTCGCGGCGCGCGCCCGGCTCGTCCCCGAACTGCTGGCCGAGGCCATCGACGACGGCTCACTCGTGCTCGGCGACGCGCTGAGCGGGCGGAGCATCCTCCTGCACGGCCACTGCCACGAGAAGGCCGTCACCGGCACGGCCGCCACCCGCGGCCTGCTGTCCAAGATCCCCGGGGCGGAGGTGACCGAGATCGACTCCGGCTGCTGCGGCATGGCCGGATCGTTCGGCTTCGAGGCCGAGCACTACGACCTGTCCATGAAGATCGGCGGCCTGCGGCTCTTCCCCGCGATCACCGAGTCCGCACCCGGCACCCTGCTCGCGGCCACGGGCGTCTCCTGCCGCCAGCAGATCGCCCACGGGACGGGACGCGCCGCCCGCCACCCGGTCGAACTGATCCACCAGGCGGCCGGACTGCACTGACGCTCGGGGGAGAACGGAGTACGCACTTGTCCGCAGAACTCCTGTCCATTCTCGCCCTCATCGTGATGTTCGTCGTGGCCACCGTCTTCCCCGTCAACCTGGGGGCGCTGGCCCTCGTCGGCGCCTTCCTCGTCGGCACGCTGGCCGCCGGCATGAGCCCCGACGACATCCTCGGCGCGTTCCCCGGCAGCCTGTTCGTGATCCTCGTCGGGGTGACGCTGCTGTTCGCGATCGCCACCAACAACGGCACGGTCGACTGGCTCGTACGGGCCGCCGTGCACCTCGTACGGGGACGGCTGGCCGCCATCCCGCTCGTCGTCTTCGCCATCTCGGCGCTGCTGACCGCGGTGGGCGCGCCCGCACCGGCGGTGGCGGCGATCCTCGCGCCGATCGCGTTCGGGTTCGCCGCCGACTACCGCATCCATCCGATGCTGATCGGGCTCATGGTGGCGCACGGCACCCAGGCGGGCGCGTTCTCGCCGATCAGCGTGCTGGGCGGGATCGTGAACGGCGTCACCGACGACTCGGGCCTGCCGTACGACAACCTCGTGCTGTTCCTGTCGAGCTTCGCCTTCAACGCCGCGGCGGCTGTGATCGTCTTCTTCCTCTTCGGCGGCCACCACCTGCTCCACCGCACCGACCCACCCCCCGACCTCGCTCCCAGCACCCCCGTCCCGGCCTCCAGCCCCGTGTCCGGGTCGGGCTCTGCGGCGGATGAGGGCGGAGCGGCCGCCGTGGTCGCCCCCGCAACCGGCCCTGCAACCACCCATGACGCGAGCACCGTGGCGGGTGGTGGGTTACGGCTCACCGTTCACCAGGCGCTCACCCTGGTCGGCATCCTCGCGCTCTGCGTGGCCGTGCTGGCCTTCCAGCTCGACGTGGGCCTGACCGCCGTCACCGTCGCGGTGGTCCTCTCCCTCACCTCCCCCAAGGCGAACAAGGGCGCCGTCGAGCGGGTGGCCTGGCCGACCGTGCTGCTCATCTGCGGCGTCGTCACGTACGTGGGCGTCCTGCAGGAGATCGGCACCGTCGACTACGTCGGCGCGTCGGTGGCCGCCCTCGGCATCCCGCTGCTCGTGGCGCTGCTCATCTGTTACGTGGGCGGCGTCGTGTCGGCGTTCGCCTCGACGGTCGGCATCCTCGGCGCGCTGGTGCCACTGGCGGTGCCGCTGCTGTCGCAGGGAACCCTCGGCCCGATCGCGATGATCGCCGCGCTGTCGGTCTCGTCGGCCATCGTGGACGTCAGCCCGTTCTCCACCACGGGCGCGCTCCTCGTGGCGAACGTCCGCGGCATGGAACGCGACCTCTTCTACCGCAAGCTCCTCACGTACGGCGCCGGAGTCGTCGTGGCAGGCCCCCTCGCCGCCTGGGCCGTCCTCGTCGTCCCGGGCTGGCTCGGCTGACACCAACCGGTCGTGCCGCCCGAAAGGACGGCACGACCGGCGCACGTCACAGGATCGTGCCGGCTGGGCCGGTCAGCATCGTGGTGCCCGCGCCGGCGAAGTTGGCCAGGTCGGCGACCGCGGCGCGGCCCTCCTCCCCGGACATCGCCGCGTTGAAGGCGTCCTGGTCGTCGAAGGTCAGCACCGCGACGAGGTGGTACGCGGGCCGCTCACCGCGCCCGGCCGCGGGCCGCATGACCGAGTACGCGCGCAACCCGGGCAGCCGGGCCGCGAGCGGCGCGTGCGTCTCGTCGTAGTGCTTGTCGAAGGCTTCGGCGTTCTCCGGGTGGTGGTAGAGCACGACGAGTTGGTAAGCCACGGTCCGTCTCCTCGGGTCGGGTCGTCCTTCGATCAAACTCCTCCCCGACCGCACGCGATAGAGGCACCACCGACGAACCCCTCGCGAACACCATGTCCTGAACCGCCTGGGGTGGTCAGCCGACGGAGGTGGCGGTGGCCGGCACCCGTCCCTCGTACGGGTCGATCCTGCTGAGGGCCGCACGCACGATGCTCACCACGTCGGAGTCCTTGAAGTGGTCCGTCAGCGGGATGCCCAGCGCCGCGAACAGCTGCCTCGTCTCCACGACCGTCGGCGGGGAGCTGAGCAAAGGGGCCTTGCCGAGCTCCAGCACCCGCGATCGCTCCAGGCTGTTCTCCAGCTCGAAGTTCCAAGGAAGATGGGAGTTGTGCTGCCGGAACCAGCAGGCGGCGAGGATCGTGGAGCAGACGTCCATCCGGGTGCCGAGTGTCGCCCACCCGGGCCTGCCGATTGCGGTCCCTGATCCACACGAAGGCGAGCAGCGCCAGCACCGGCAGGATGAGTTTGTCCGACTTACCGTCGTCGAGCACCTCCAAGAGGTCGAGTCTTTCCGCGCAACGAATTGATCACTTGGTGTAGTCAGGTGGTCCGGTCGTGGTGGTTGTGCAGCAGTACGAGGGCGGCTGCGACGATCCGGCCGATGGCTTGTGGAGGTGCGCCGAACAGCTCAGTGGGCGGGGTCAGCAGAAGCTGACCCCGCCCACTTTGAGGTGTTCCATTCAGTGGTTCGTAGGAGTTCTGCTAGTTCTTGCGGTTGCCGTTTCCGTTACCGTGGACCCTTGTCTCGGATGCGACGGTGCCGTTGGCGGCGAGGGTGAGGCGCATCGCCTGTCCCGGGGGCGCCTTGAAGTCGAACATGTTGTCCAGGTCTCCGGAGGTGGCATCGGCGGAGACACCGCCGATCCTTCCGGTCTTCCAGTTGTCCTCGATGAACTTGAGGATGGAGGACTGGGTGGTCAGGGTGTGGTCGATGAAGTTCTTCTTCGCGTAGGGCGAGATCACCAGGAGCGGCTGGCGGGTGCCGGGGCCGCAGCGGTTGATCTGGCCGCCGATGTCGAGGGTGGCGGCGTCGGTGCAGATTGCGGAGTTGCCGCTGGCGGCGCTGCCGTTGGTGATGGGGGCGGCGACGTGGTCGTACCAGCCGTCGGAGTCGTCGTAGGCGATCACGATCGCGGTGTCGGCCCAGGCGGGCGAGGCCTCGATGGCGTTGATTTCCTTGACGAGGGATATCTGCTCGTCGACCGGGTTGGAGCTGCCGGGGTGTCCGTCCTGGGCGGCCGCGGCCTTCACGAAGGAGACCGCGGGGAGCTTGTCGGCGGCCAGCGCCTGGTAGAAGTAGCTGACGTCGTAGTTGTGGTTTGCCTGGCCGTCGTGGCCGACCTCGTCGAGCGAGGCGGGCAGGAGGTGGTGCGGGTTGGAGGTCGACTCGTAGTAGGCGAACGGCGCGTGGTGCGGCACATAGGCGCCGAGCGGGAAGTTCGCGTTCTGCGCGGTGATCGGCACCTGGGCGCCACAGACGGCGTAGCCGGTCGGGCTGTCGGCCGCGGTCGTGGTCGGCGTGAACCCGTCCTCGAACCATCCCCAGCTGACGCCGCGGGCGTTGAGCAGGTCGCCGATGTTCTTGCCGGTCATCTTGGTGAGGTTGCCGGTCTTGGTGTGGTTGCTGTCGGCGCAGTCGTCGTAGAACGGGTCAGGGTCGCTCGTCACGGTCGTCGTGGTGGTCGAGGTCGGGACCCCGGTGACGGAGTTCACACTGAGCGCGCCGGAGGTGTTGCCCGAGACCAGGTTGAGAGCGCCCGGCGTGGACGGGCCGAAGCCGGTGCTGAAGCTGTTGTCGCTCATGGCGTAGTTCTGGGCCAGGGTCCACAGCGCGGTCACCGTGTTGCCGTCGTAGTAGTCCATGACGAGTCCGTCGGTGCCGTAGAGGGTGGACGGGCTGCAGCTGCTGGTCTCGGTCTCCTCGACGAAGCGGTCCATCAGACCGCCGTTGAAGGCCTTCTGTTCACTGCCGTAGGAGTGGGACTGGTCGCAAGTGAGCGCGTGCGCCGCGTCGAGACGCTGCGGGTTGAACGCGTTCGGGTTGTTGGTGAGCAGGTCCGGGTGGGAGATGTAGTTGTTCGGGATCGGCGTTCCCGCCTTGGCGGTGAACGTGGTGCCGTCGGTGTTGGCCGCATGCGGGTAGGTGCCGAAGTAGTGGTCGAAGGAGTTGTTCTCATCGTAGATCACCACGACGTGCTTGATCGGGGTCGCAGTCTTGGCGGAATTGCCGGCCTTCGGTGCGGCGTTGGCTGACGTGCCGAGGTTAGCGACGCCGAACACGGTCGCGGCCAGGGCGGCAACCGACGCGGCCGCGATGGCGGCGCGTTTATGACCGATGGAGCTCATTGCATGGTGCCTTTCGGGTTTCTTTTTGGTTGGTGCTTCGGCGGGCCGGTCAGTTCATCAGGGTCCGGCCGAGCCAGTCGTTGGAGTCGCGGACACCGGGCAGCGCGAAGTAGTAGCCGCCGCCGAACGGCGATATGTAGTCGGTCAGGGCTTCATCGGCCAGCCGCTGCTGCACGGCGGCGAACTGCCGCTTGATGTCTTGGTTGAAGGTCGTGAAGATGAGGCCCATGTCGAGCTGGCCGTTGGTGTCGGTGCCGGCGTTGTAGTTGTAGCCGCGACGCAGCAGCCGCGAAGAGTCGGTCGCGGGCGTACGCGGGTTGGCGAGCCGGATGTGGGCGCCGGTGGGGATCGCGTCACCGTTCGGGTCGTTGAGGTAGTCCGGAGTGTCCGTCTCGTTGACTCCGGTCAGGGGCGCGCCGACGTCGCGTGAGCGGCCGATCATGTTCTCCTGCTCGCGCAGCGAAACCCGGTCCCAGAACTCGACCAGCATGCGGATGAGCCGGACGACGTGGTAGCTGCCGCCCGCGGTCCAGGCGGGTTCGCTACCGTCGGTCGCGGCCCAGACCAGCCGTGCCATCTCGGCCGGGTCGTCGATGTTCGGGTTCGCGGTGCCGTCCTTGAACCCCATCAGGTTGCGGGGTGTTCCGGTCGGGCGAGGCGGGGAGATGAACCCGTCGGTCCGCCACCGGACAGCCATGCCTCCGCGGGTGGCGCGGGTGATGTCGCGCATGGCGTGGATCACGGTGTCGGCATGGTCGGCGCGCAACTGCAGCAGGAGGTCCCCGTCACACATGTCGCGGCGCAGCGCGTCGTTCGGGAAGTCCGGCATCGTCACCAGCCGGGCCGGTTTCCGATCCGCCAGCCCGTAACGGTCATCGAACAAGCTCGCGCCCACCGACAGCGTCACGGTCAGACCATCCGGGCTGATGTCGGGCCCCACGACGCCGGAGTCCGACGGCGGCGCCGAGATGCCGACCGACGGCGGCGCACCACCAGCAACCAGAAACCGTGCCCGGCCAGTGACCGCCTGGAACAGCTCGGACAGCTCGGCACGATCGGCTGCGGTGACATCGAGCGCCAGGAATGCCGCTGCGGCTTGGGGCGGAGTGAGCACGCCCTGCTGGTGCTCGCCGTGGAAGGCGAACCGCCTGGGCGCGGCCGACGAATCCGCAGCCGATGGCGCTGCGTCGGCGCGAACGGCCGCCGCACCGATCCCCGCGCCGAGGGCGGCGGTGCCGAGGCTCGCGCCGACCGCGCCCAGGAACCCACGCCGGCCCACCATCCGCGTGGGGCCGGTTCCGCCCGTGCCGGCGTTCCGGTTCCGGGTCACTGGTCGGCCACCCTCGGGTCGGTGATCGCGGCGATCGGGGCGAGCAACTCCACGGTGCGCTCCAGGTCGGCGTCGAGCGCTTCGCGCTGGGCGCGGTCCAGCGAATCCAGCGCCCGCCAGGTACCGCCGGTCTGGTAGGAGGCAACCAAGGTCGCGGTGCGGGCCAGCCATGCGTCCGCGTCGCTCAGCCCGGCGTAGCGGGGTGTCACGAGGGGGCGGATCGGCTCGAGCACCGCGCGGGTCGCCTCGATATCGGCAGCGATCACCGCCAACCCGGTGTGCGAACCGGCGTCGTCGGCGCCAGTGAGGGTGAACTGGATCGCGTCTTCCAAGATCTCATGCGAACGCAGACCGAGATCGATGGCGTTCACCGGGGTCTTGGCCAGCGTCGCCGTCAACGATCCGATATCGGTGATGAGCCGCGAGGCAACCGGCGCGGCGTCGGCGATCGGTCGATCGCTCCACAACAGCGCCTCGATCTTGCGCAGCCCGTGCAGATCGGAGTCCTCCAGCGCCGAGCTACCGGCGGCTGGATCACCATCAACAGCGTCGGCCAGATCCCCGAACGCCCCGTAGGCCGCACCGAGGCGCGAGTAGTCCTGCTGGGCCGTCAGCCAAGCCGCCTGTGAGACAGCACGGTCGCCACTCACAATCGCTGTGGCGAGTCGTTGCGCGTCGCTCGCCAGTCCCTTGATACGGGAGTCGACCCACTCGTTGTAGGTGTGAGCGGCGGGAAGCAAATCCGCTCGGGTCACCACCTCGATGCCAGGAGTCGGGACAAGCCCAGCCGGGGAATCGCGCACCGTCACCACCGGCCCGGCGATCGGATCGTTACCAGCCGGCATACACACGAACCGGTACCGGCCGTCGGCGAGAGTGACCCGCAGGTGGTAGACCGTGCTCGGGCCCAGACCCTCAGCCTCGGCATACACCTTCCGGTCATCGGCCCCTTCGAGGTAGACCGCTTCACCGGCGATGGTGGAATTCGACACCGCGAAATCGAACGCGCCGCCGGTGGCCGGACCCGACCAGCCGTCACCACATGCATCGAAGCCGTTCACAACCGCTATCGCGCCCGCCGAAGGCGTAGACGGCTCCCGACTTGCACCGAAGGTCCGCGACACGAACACCGCACTCACTGCAACGATCACGACCGTAACGATCACGGCCGCAACAACCGACAGCCGCCGCCCGCCTGGTACGACAAAAACGGAAGAACGCACAGCAAGGACTCGCAAGGTAGACATCTGGTAACAAACTGAACTTAAGGCCACACTTAGCAGCACAGTCGTTTGACGCACGAGTCTTCCCGCGAGCTTCATGCTCAGTTCAGCGACACCGCCCAGAGTGTCAAGAAATGTTCATTCGGGCGTTATCCCGGCTGCTCAGCCCTGTCGTTGTCGCTGCGCCGGATCATGAGAATGTCGCCGGCATCTTTGGTGACCACGACGTTGACCGAGGGGGACGAGGATGTTGGGCTTCGGGGCTGGAGGATCGTCGTGATAGTCGATCCGGCGTAGCCATAGATCATGACCCTATCGGGCTGGCTTGGTCCGGACCTTCCGTAGCTGTCGACGTAGATGGTGATCATTTCACCACTGAACGTTTTTCATCCTCAGGCGGCCTGCGCGACGCGGTGGTTGTGAAGGACGGCGACGGCCTTGCACAGGTGGCCGACCTTGGAGGGGCTGCAGCGCAGCTTGCGGAGGACCTTCCCGGCCCGTTCGAGGGCGCGCAGGATGCCCCAGATGCGGGCGGCGCTCAGGTCGTGGGCCTTGCCGGGCAGCGCACCCGAGGTCCCCAGATGGTCGAAACCGGCACGACCTCGGTGAATGACTCGCCCTTGCACAGGTAGACCAGCACGAGCAGCGCCTGCTGACCGGGTTCAGCCGCCGCCAAGGCCAGCCGATCGCCTTGCGGTGCCGGCGGATCAGCCCGGCGACGTAGTTCAGGGTCTGAGGCAACAAATCGACGGCGGCACGATAGAACAGCAACTCGGAGCCTCTGGTTGTAAAAGTTGATCTTGGTCGACAATCCTTCTGCCAGAGCCTCGATCATGCCTACCCGCATGGCATGCCCTCGACCTGCGGCTTCAGGTTGATAACCCTCACGGATCCGCGTTCTTACGGGCGTCATAGCTGTCGTTCAACCGCCCTCCTTCATGCCGTCAAGCGCGCAGTCCACCAACCGGTACTCGACATCGTCCGGTGACCACCCGAGCTTCTTCGACCACCGGACATCCGGAAGAACCCGCGTGGAGCGGCTGCGGATCCGCATGGGAAGCGTCGAGCGTGCCGGAGACGCCGGCCATGAATCGTGCCCCTTCATGGCCGGCCTTCCATCGGATCGCGACACCACTGCCGGCGCGCAACATACCCCTGGCCATCCGGTGCCAGGCCGGGCCCGCAGCCCTCACAGGCCCGCTGGCCCAGGTTCAGTCCCAGTCGTGGTCGCTCGGGAGCAGCACCATGTTGTGGGCCCCCAGGATGTCCACCAGTTCGTTGAACTTCTCCTCCGGCCAGGGTTCCGGAGCCCGGTCCGTCTCGCCGTGGGTCAGGAAGAAGGACTCGGGCCCGGCGGGCGTGTAGAAGACGAGGAGCCTGGCCGTGTTCTGGCTGATGTTCTTGAACGCGTGGCGGGTGCCCTTGGGGATGTAGAGGAAGTCGCTCGTACCGGCTGTGATCTTCTCATGTCCGTTGATGAACTCGAACTCTCTGGCGCCTTCGTTGCTGAGCGCTGGAAAACATCCCACTGCGGGCATGCACGACGATGCGGCCCTGCTGAGCGAGGTGCTGGCGTCGACCGACGGGCCGGTCGTAGTGCTGGGTCACTCCTACGGGGGCATCCCGATCACCGAGGCCGCCGCGGGGGCCGGTAACGTCGAGCGGCTGATCTACCTGGCCGCGTACATGCCGGCCAAGGGGCAGTCGATGTACGCGATCCATGGCCTTCCCGACCCCGAGGACACCACCGGCCTGTTTCCCCTGATCGACGAACCACGCACCTCGCTCTATGGCGATCTGCCCGACGCCAAGGCCGAGCAGGCCCTCAGCATGCTGGTCAACCAGACGATCCGCTCGTTCGCGGAGAAGGTCGACGCTGCTGCCTGGCAGGACATCCCGTCCACCTACATCCTCACCGAGCACGACAGGGCCATCCCGCCCGCGCTGCAGGAGCAAATGGCGGCCCAGGCCACCGAGACGCGCCGCCTCGTCAGCGGTCATTCTCCGTTCCTGTCACAGCCGGGTGACCTGGCCGCCCTCATCGACGGAACAGCGCGATCCACTCAGCGGTAGGCGCTGGCCTGGAGGGTGTAGAGGTCGGCGTAGAGACCGTTCAGGGACATGAGCGTCTCGTGGTCACCCTCCTCGGTGACCTTTCCGTGGGCCAGGACGTAGATGCGGTCGGCGTAGCGGACACTGGCCAGGCGGTGGGTGATGAGCAGGACGGTGCGGCCGTCGGAATGGGCGCGGATGCGTTCGAAGAGCGCGTGTTCGGCCCGGGCGTCGAGGGCGGCCGTGGGCTCGTCGCAGATCAGCAGGACGGCGTCGCGATGGAAGCCTCGCGCCACGGCGATGCGCTGCCACTGACCGCCCGAGAGCTCGTGGCCGTCCTTGAAACGGCGGTCGAGCAGGGTGCGGTAGCCGTTGGGCAGGCCGGCGACCACCTCGTCGGCCCCTGCCACGGCCGCGGCCGCGTGCAGCGCCGGCTCGCCCTTGTCGGTGCCCATCGTGATGTTGTACCGGGCGGTCAGGGGCCAGCGGGTGTGGTCCTGCGCGATCACGGCGGTGCGCAGTCGCAGCTCGTCGGGGTCGACCTCGCGCAGGTCGGTGTCGTCCCAGTGGACGGTGCCCGAGTCGGGTTCGTACAGCCCCGCGAGGATCTTGGCGAGGGTGCTCTTGCCGGAGCCGTTCTCGCCGACGAGCGCGATGACCTCACCCTGTTTGATCTCCACCGAGACGCCGGCCAGGGCGGGCGTCTCGGTGCCCGGATAGGTGAACACGACGTCGCGCGCCGTGACGGCGGAGAAGCGCGTGGGGGCGGCGAGCGAGCGGGGGCGGGTCAGCCGCCGCTCGGCCTCGCCGCAGAACTCGAGGAAGTCGGTGAAGTAGAGGCCCTGCTCGTAGAGGCGGTTGGTGGCGTACATGAGGTTGGCCAGCGACGTCTGACCCGTGCGGATGGCGAGGACCGCGGTGCCGGCCACGGCCAGCGGGATCGCCGCCACCGCCAGCAGGATGCCGAGCACCACGTAGACGAGGGCGGTGCCGAGGCCGCCGAGCGCCTCGCCGACGAGCCGGGCGGACGTCTGGCGCCGGGCCAGGGTCAGCATGATGTCTTGTTCGGCCTTGGCCACCGCGTCGTACAGGCGCATGAGGAAGCCGCGCATCGTGAACGCGCGCACCTCGGCCGCGGACTCACGTTCGGCCAGCAGGCGCCCGATGATCCACTTGCGGCGGTGGGCGGGGATGAGGGAGTACATCGTCGCGTAGCGCATGCGGGCGCTGCGCACCGCCGCCCAGGCGTCGGGCAGCACCGCGAGCAGGAGCAGCGGGAGCAGCACCGGGTGGAGAATGCCCAGCACGCCGCCCACGGCCGTGATGCCGACCAGCGCGGTGACCACGTCGGCGGCCGCCGACACCACGTATTCGGCGGTGTAGACGCCGCGGGCGTTGGCGCGTTCCAAGGAGTCGTGGAAGTCGGGGTCGTCGTAGGCGACCAGCTCCACCTGGCTGGTCAGGCCGTACAGACGCTCCTCGGTGAGGCGGACGATCTGCGGGGCGAGGCGGGACTCCGCCCAGCCCGCGCCCGCCTGCACGGTGGCGCGCAGCGCGGCCGCGACGGCGACCAGCGCGAGGCTGGGCAGCGCGGCGACGACGCGGTCGGGGGTAGGGCCATCGGCGAACAGCGCGCCGAGGACGCCGGTGGTGGCCAGCAGGCCGAACGCGGTGAACGCGCCGCCGAGCAGGTTGAGCGCGACGACGGCCAGCGTGTCGCGCCTGCTCGCCTGGCAGGCCATGCGCAGCGCCTGGGAGACGAGCGAGGGGAGCCTTCTGGCGATGGTCAGGAAGCCGACCTGCGCCATCTGATCGGTGTGGACGCTCCAGCTGGGGAAGGAGATCTCGCCGAGTTCGAGGGACTCATTCTGCATGCTGAGAGTGTGTACGCGGGCACCGACAGTTTCTGTTCCCGCGAGCACACCCTGCCGGACTCCTACCGCCCGGCCGTCCTCCCGTGCGGCCCGCAACGGACGCAGCGGCCATTTCGGGTGGCGGTCCTGAAAGGGGTTGAGAGGGTCGAGCGCTTTCGGTGGCGGCCCGAAAGGTTCGGAGGGGCGGTCGCTTCCGGTGGCGGCCCTGAGAGGCTTGGAGGGGCGGTCGGTTTCGGTGGCAGCCCTGAGAGGCTCGGAGGGGCGGTCGGTTTCGGTGGGGGCTCGGTGGGGTGGGCGCTTCTGGTGTTGTTCGTCGGCTGTGTGGTGGTGGGGTCGGGCTGCGGCGGCCGCTGGGCCAGGGGCGCGTGGGATGGACGCAGATCACAGGCTGATCACGACAAATTACCTTTTACCCCTACAAAGAGGCATTAATCGGACTTACAGTTATTAACCATGACAGTAAGCCTTGACTGGCGTCACCTGTGGCTTCCCACGCTCACGTGGACGGCCGCGGCCTCGCTCGTCACCCTCGTCGCGTGCGCCGTGGTGGTCTGGCTGCTCGTGCGCTACACCGGGTGGGGACGCCAGTTCCGGCGGCTCACGTTCCCCTACTTCGAACCGCGGCGCAGCCTGGTGCCGCTGGTCACGGTCCTGCTCATCCTCGCGCTCACGGTCCTGCTCGTACGCCTGTCGGTGCTGATCTCCTACGCGCTGAACGGCATGTTCACGGCACTCGGACGGCTGGACGCGCACGACTTCTGGACCTCCATCGTGGTCTTCGCGGTCCTCGCCGGTCTGTACGTGGCAGGGTCCCTCGCCAGCTACCTCGTCGCCCAGCGCTTCACCATCGACTGGCGGACGTGGATGACCGACCACATGATCGCCGACTGGTTGAAGGGGCACGCCTACCACCGGGGCCAGTTCGTCCAGGAGCCCGTCGACAACCCCGACCAGCGCATCCAGGAGGACGTCCAGCAGTTCGTCGACGAGTCCTGCGACCTCGCCATCGGCGCGGTGGACGCCGCCCTGCGGCTGGTGTCGTTCACCGCCATCCTGTGGGGGCTGTCGGGGCCGATCCCGGTGTTCGGCTTCGAGGTGCCACGGGCCATGGTGGTGATCTCGTACGTCTACGTGCTGGTGGCGTCGGTGATCGCCTTCAGGGTCGGCCGCCCGCTGATCAGCCTGGAGTTCCTGCGGGAGGGGCTGTCCGCGTCGTTCCGCTACGCGCTGATCCGCCTGCGCGACCACTCCGAGTGCATCGCCTTCTACGGCGGCGAGCGGGTGGAGCGGGCGGCCCTGTGCGGCAAGTTCGCCGCGGTCATCGCCAACACGTGGGCCATCGCGCTGCGCAGGTTGAAACTGCTGGGCTTCAACGACTCGATCACCCAGGTGGCGCAGGTCTTCCCGTACATCATCCAGGCGCCGCGCTTCTTCGCGAAGACGCTCACGCTCGGCGACGTCACCCAGACCGCCGACGCGTTCGGCCAGGTGCACGACTCGCTGTCCTTCTTCAGGAACTCCTACGACACCTTCGCCGGCTACCGTGCCGCCCTCAACCGGCTCACGGCCCTGATGGACGTGAACCACGAGTCGCGCCGGCTGCCGTCGCCGACCGTGTCCCACCGTCCGGACGCGCTCGTCATCGAGGGCCTGCGGGTCTGGCGTCCTGACCGCGTTCCGCTGATCGAGGGGCTGTCACTGACGATGAGCCCTGGGCAGGCGCTCCTCGTCAAGGGCGCCTCGGGCAGCGGCAAGACGACCCTGCTGCGCAGCATGGCGAGCCTGTGGCCGCACGCGCACGGCGTCATCCGCAGGCCCACCGGCGGGCACACGCTGTTCCTGTCGCAGCAGATGTACCTGCCCATGGGCAGCCTGCGCGCCGCCCTGGCCTATCCGGAGGCGTCGGCCCACATCGACGACGAGCTCGCGCGCGAGACGCTGCACCGCGTACAGCTCGGCCACCTGGAGCTCCGGATCGACGACGAGGCGCACTGGTCGCGCATCCTGTCGCCCGGCGAGCAGCAGCGCCTCGGGTTCGCCAGGATCCTGCTGAGCCGGCCGCAGCTGGTCTTCCTCGACGAGGCCACGTCGGCCATGGACGAAGGGCTGGAGTACGCGCTGTACCGGCTCGTCCGCGAACAGCTGCCGATGTGCATGGTCGTCAGCGTCGGCCACCGCAGCACGCTGAACGCCTTCCACACGCACCACCTCAACCTGCTGGGCGCCGGCCGCTGGGGCATGGCACCGGCATAGGAACGTTCCCACCTGCCAGGATCCGCGGTGAACCCCTCCTCGATACTGGACGCCCCGACAGTCATG
Organism: Nonomuraea maritima; assembly: GCF_900100395.1. Classification (GTDB taxonomy): domain Bacteria; phylum Actinomycetota; class Actinomycetes; order Streptosporangiales; family Streptosporangiaceae; genus Nonomuraea; species Nonomuraea maritima. The sequence continues at coordinate 257,334 of NZ_FNFB01000001.1, forward strand.
AGGAGAGACGGCAGTGCCCTGGAACACCACCGATCACGTTGCGAAATTTCTGTCCGTAGCGGGGGATTTCGTCCATTCCCGGACAGACCGCCACACGATGCTGCTCTCGGCCCTCGCCGGCGTGCGTCACGCGGCTCCGCCGCAGGGTGACGGCCCGTTGTTCGGCTGGTGGGGGCAGGACGGCGACGGCGCGGTCACCGCGGCGTTCGTGTGGACGCCCCCGTTCCTGCTCGCCCTGTCGTCGTTGCCGGACGGCGCCGAGGAGGAGCTGGCCCGCCTGGTGGCCGCTGATTCACGCACCGCGGCGAACCTGATGACCGACGAGCGGAGCGGACGGGCCTTCGCCGCGGCCTGGACGGAGCACACCGGCCTTGGCACGCACACCCGCCTGGCGTCCCGCCTGTTCCGGCTCGACGCGCTGACCCCGCCGAACCCCGAGCCACGGGGACGGTCCCGGCTCGCCAAGGAGGCCGACCGGCCGCTGCTGACGGACTGGTACACGGCGTTCACCCAGGAGGCGGGCGACATGCCCGCCGACCCGACGGCGTTCGTGGACGATCGGCTCGCCTACTCCGGCTGGACGCTGTGGGAGGTGGACGGCCGGCCGGTGTCGATGGCCGGCATCACCCGCAGCGTCTCGGGCATGGCGCGGATCACGCCCGTCTACACCCCGCCAGGCGAGCGTGGTCATGGGTACGGCGCGGCGGTCACGTCCGCCGTCTCGGCGGCCGCGCTGGGCTCGGGCACCCCGGACGTCCTGCTGTTCACCGACGTGACGAACCCGGTCAGCAACCGGCTCTACACCCGCATCGGCTTCCGCCCGGTGGACGACTTCGTCATGCTCGCGCTGGACGCGCCGGGCCGCTGACCGTACGCGGGCATGAAAGAACCCCCGGCCGCGAGCGGCCGGGGGTTCGTCATCTCAGCGGATCAGCCGGTGAAGCCGATGCTCGTCCAGTCGTAGGTCTTGTAGCCCTTCGCGCCGTAGTTCGCGAGCGTCTTCTTGGTCGCCCGGATCTCAGGACGCTGGTACAGCGGGATGGTGTGCACCATGTCCCAGATCAGCTTGTCGGCGGCGTTGGCCAGTTCCTGGGCCTTGGCCGGGTCCAGCTCGCTCACCGCGGCGTCGATGGCGGCGTCGAGGGCCGGGTCGCTGCCCTTCGGGTAGTTGCTCTCCGAGCCCGTCTTGTAGATCTGCGCGAGGCTGCCGATGGGCAGCGGCGTGCCGATCCACGAGAACGGCGTGATGTCGAAGTCGCCCTTGTTGACGTAGTCGGTGAAGAACTTGTCGAGCGGGACGGCCTTGATGTTGACCTTGATCCCGGCCTCCTTGAGCATGGCCTGGGTCAGCTCACCCTCGGTCTGGGAGACCGGCGTCGCCGTCGGGATGACGAAGTTCAGGTCGAACTCCTTGCCGTCCTTCTTGCGGTACTCGCCCTCCTGCTTCCAGCCGGCCGCGTCGAGCAGCTGCTTGGCCTTCTCCAGGTTGTACTTGCCGAGGTCGCCGGAGTTGTCGACGTAGGCCTTGTGGTTGTTCATGAAGATGTGGTTGCCGAGCGTCTGCAGCGGCCAGTCCATGTCCTTCAGGTCGGACTGCGTGATCACGTCACGGTTGATCGCGTACGCGACGGCGTGCCGGACGTTCTTGTCCTTCAGGATCTCGCTCTGGTTGTTGACGGTGAAGTGCCGCCAGTTCGGGCTGAGCGCCTTGCGGATGTCGACGCCCGGCACCTCCTTGGCCCGCTTGAGCTCGGCCGGGGCGCCCGAGGGGATCTCGACCGAGTCGATCTCGCCGTTGGCGAAGGCGTTCACCTGCGCGTCGGGCGTCTCGATGGCACGGAAGATGATCTTGTCGAGCTTGGCCTTCTGGCCCCACCACTTGTCGTCACGCACGAGGGTGAGCGTCTTGGTGCCCTCGTCGATCTTCTCGACCTTGAAGGGACCAGCGGTGACCGGGATCTTCTGGTTGTACTCATTGTCGTACGCCTCGGGCGTCTCCACGTACTTGGCCGGCGTGAGGTACGGCGACCCGGAGAACAGGCCCATCCACTCGGGGTAGGGCTTGGAGTACGTGACGACGGCGACCTTGTCGGTGTCACCCTTGGTGATCGACTCGATGCGGTCCCAGCCGTCCGTGGAGGCCGGCTTGAAGTCCTTGTTCGAGCCGTTGTTGGCCTTCCAGTTGGCCTCGAGGTCCTTCCACGTGATGGGGGTGCCGTCGGACCAGGTGGCCTTGTCGTTCAGGGTGTAGGTGACGACCTGCTTGCCGTCCTTCATCTCGTTCGTGATGGAGGTGGCGAAGTCGGGGTTCGGCTTGTAGTTGGCCTCCTCGTCGAACACCATGAGCTGCGGCATGACCGGCGCGAGCATGTCACTCGTGTCGCGCTGGTTGCCGTCGACGTGGTTGCTGTTCCACTGGGTGGGCCACTGGCCGACCGCCAGCGTCAGCGTACCGCCGTCCTTGACCTGGTCGTACGCGACGGGGTTGATGGCGAAGCCGGGTACGGCCGCCATCTGCTGCTGGGCCTGCTGCGACTGCTCCGCGCTCGGCTGGTTGCCGCCTTCGCCGCCACCTCCGCCGCACGCCGCGACGGCCAGGGCCAGGACCGCGACACCAGCGGCTGCCCGGTAACGAACCTTCACTTTTCCTCCTGATCATCCGAGGCCGTGATGACCTCGACTTCCTCTGCGTAGTGGCAGGCGGCGCCGTGGTCGACGGCGCTCGCGAGCCGAGCAATCGAGGGCTCTTCGTCGACACACCGCCGCTGCTCGTCGGCGCTGAGCCGGGCGAACTTGGGGCAGCGGGTGCGGAACCGGCAACCCGATGGCGGGTCGGCCGGGCTGGGCAGGTCGCCTTCGAGCAGGATCCGCTTCCGGTTGCGTTCCAGTTCCGGGTCCGGCAGCGGGATCGCCGACAGCAGCGCCTGCGTGTAGGGGTGGGCGGGGTGGTCGTAGACGCTCTGGACCGTGCCGATCTCGGCGATCTTGCCCAGGTACATCACGGCCACCCGGTCGGCCAGGTGCCTTACCACGGCCAGGTCATGGGCGACGAACAGGTACGACAGCCCCAGGGTGTTCTTCAGCTCCTCCAGGAGGTTGATCACACCGGCCTGGATGGAGACGTCGAGCGCGGACACCGGCTCGTCCAGGACGATCAGCTTCGGCTCCAGCGCGAGGGCGCGGGCGATGCCGATGCGCTGGCGCTGGCCGCCGGAGAACTGCTGCGGGTAGCGCTCGGCGTACTCGGGCGCGAGCCCCACCAGTTCCAGCAGCTCGGCGACCCGTGCCTCGACGTCCTTCCTGCCGTGGGCGCGCAGCGGCTCGGCGATGATGTCGCCGACCGGCATGCGCGGGTCGAGCGCGGCCATCGGGTCCTGGAAGACGATCTGCAGGTCCTTGCGCAGCGCCTTGCGGGTCGCCGCGTCCATGGTGGAGCTGTCCTTGCCGAGCACGACCACCCGGCCGCCCTGCGGGGGCGCGAGCTGCATGATCTGCTGCAGCGTGGTGGTCTTGCCGCAGCCGGACTCGCCGACCAGGGCCAGCGTCTCGCCCTCTGCGATGTCGAAGCTGATGCCGTCGACCGCGTGCACCGTGCCGACGCGGCGCTTGAACACGGCGCCCTTCATCAGCGGGTAGTGCCGGATCATGCTGTCCAGCTCCAGCACGGTGGGACGCTCGGCCCGCGGCACGCGCACCACGTCGCTCGGCGGGATCACCGGGACGGGGAACACGTCGGCGCCGGTGAGGCCCTTGTGCTCGATCTCCTGCGCGCGGATGCAGGCGACGTGCCGTCCGGCACCGGAGGGCACGAGCGGCGGCTCCTGCTCGTCGCACATGTCCACCTTCATCGGACAGCGCGGCGCGAACGGGCAGCCGGGGGGCAGCGACGCGGGCGAGGGCGGGTTGCCCTCGATCGGCACGAGCGCCCCCTCCTCGCCGTCGATCCTCGGGATCGAGGCGAGCAGGCCCATCGTGTACGGCATGCGCGGCCGGTAGTAGATGTCGTCCACCGAGCCCTGCTCGACCGGCTTGCCCGCGTACATGACGAGCACCCGGTCGGCCATGCCGGCGATGACGCCCAGGTCGTGCGTGATCATCACGATGCCGGCGCCGGTCTCCTGCTGGGCGGTCTTCAGAACCTCCAGCACCTGCGCCTGGATGGTGACGTCGAGCGCGGTGGTGGGCTCGTCGCAGATCAGCAGGTCGGGGTCGTTGGCGATGGCCATGGCGATCATCGCGCGCTGGCGCATGCCGCCGGAGAACTCGTGCGGGAAGGCCTTGGCGCGCACGTCCGGGTGCGGGATGCCGACCAGGTCGAGCAACTCCACGGCCCGCTTGGCGGCCTTGTCCTTGTTCACCTTCTGGTGGATGCGCACGGCCTCGGCGATCTGGTCGCCGATGGTGTAGACGGGCGTGAAGGCCGACAGCGGGTCCTGGAAGATCATGCTGATCGACTTGCCGCGGACCTTGACCAGCTCGTCTTCCTTCATGCCGATCAGTTCCTGGCCGTGCAGCTTCACCGAGCCGCTGACCACGGAGTTCTGCTGCAGCAGGCCCATGATCGCCAGAGAGGTGACGGACTTGCCCGAGCCGGACTCGCCCACGATGCCGAGCACCTCGCCGCGCTCGACCTCGTACGAGACCCCGCGCACGGCCTGGACGCCGCCGGGGAAGGTGACAGTGAGGTCCTTGACCTCCAGAATGCTCACGAGTTGCTCCCCGGGTCGAGTGCGTCACGCAGGCCGTCGCCGATGAGGTTGACGCTGAGCACGAGCAGCACCAACAGGCCCGCGGGGAAGACGAACAGCCACGGATAGCCGGTGGCGTTGTCGGAACCGGTCGCGATCAGCGTGCCGAGCGAGACGTCCGGCGGCTGGATGCCGAAGCCGAAGAAGGACAGTGCCGCCTCGCCGATGATCGCCGAGGAGACGTTGAGCGTCGCGTCGATGATCAGCAGGGAGGACATGTTCGGCACGATGTGCCGGAAGATGATCTTCCAGCGCGGGATGCCCATGTAGAGGGCGGCCTGCACGTACTCGCGTTCGCGCAGCGACATCGTCATGCTGCGGACCACCCTGGAGGTGATCATCCAGGAGAACGCGGCCAGCAGCACCACGAACCAGAGCCAGTTACCGGACTTCAGGCGGGGCGAGATGATCGCGATCAGGAGGAAGCTCGGCAGGACGAGGAGCAGTTCCACGCCCCACATGAGCACCCGGTCGACCCATCCGCCGAAATATCCGGCGAACGCGCCCACGATCGCGGCCAGGCCGGTCGAGATGAGGGCGACCATGAGGCCGATGAGGATCGACTTCTGCATGCCGCGCAGGGTGACCGCGTACAGGTCCTGGCCGATGGAGGTGGTTCCCCACCAGTGGTCGGCGCTGGGCGCCGACAGGAAGGCCATGAAGTCCTTCTCGGTCCAGTCGTACTTGCCGATGTACGGGCCGACGTAGGCCACCAGCACCAGTGCGACCAGGGCGACGAAGCCATAGCGGGCCTGGTTGTTGCGGAACAGGCGCCTGAGGACGACTTTCGAACGCATGTCAGCTCACCCGCACCCGGGGGTCGAGGGCCGCCACCAGGAGGTCGGACAGCAGCGAGGCGAACAGGATGCACACGGCGGTGAAGGCGGTGACCGCGGCGACGGAGTTGACGTCGTTGGCGTTGATCGAGTCGACCAGCCAGGCGCCCATGCCGTGCCAGTTGTAGATCTTCTCGGTGAAGATGGCGCCGGTGAACACCGTGCCGACGGAGAAGGCGAAGTACGTCGCGGAGGGGATCAGCGCGGTGCGCAGCGCGTGCTTCATCAGCGCGGTCCTGCGGCGCAGGCCCTTGGCCATGGCCGTGCGGACGAAGTCCTGGCCGAGCACGTCGAGCATCATGTTGCGCTGGATGCGGCTGTAGAAGGCCGCGCCCGACCCGCCGATGCTGAGGGAGATCGTCGGCAGGATCAGGTGGTTCAGCCGGTTGAGGAACTGGTCGAAGCCGGACAGCTTGGGGTTGTACTCACCGGTGTACTCGATCAGCGTGAAGCCGAGCCCCCGGTTCAGGTTGTACGTCGCGATCGCCAGCAGGGTGGCGAGGACGAACACCGGTATCGCCATGAGCACGAAGGAGCCGACTCCGATTAACCGGTCACCGAACTTGTACTGTTTCACCGCGGAGTAGGCGCCGAGTGCCACGCCGATCGCGAAGCCGAGGAGCGTGCCGAGGATCAGCAGCCGCAGGCTGACGAACATCCGCCGGCCCAGCTCATCGTTGACCGACGCGCCGTTCCAGGTCTTGCCGAAGTCTCCGGTGACCACACCCGTGGCCCAGGTCGCGTAGCGCTGCAGAACCGGCGTCTTGTCGTTCAGGTTGTAGGCGTCGAGGGTCTTGTCGATGACAGCCTCGGGGACCGGAGGTTGCCGTCCCTGGTACGCCGCCCGCGGGTTCATGGTGGTGGCCGCGAGCATGTACGCCAGGCTGGACGCGATCACGACCAGAATGACGTTTATTGCCAACCTGCGGAGCAGGTACTTGCCCATTACTCTCCGTTCGCGCTGACCGGGGGCGCGAACTACCGGCCGGGAGAGGCGCCCCCGCAACGTAAACCCGTCGTCCGACGACTGGGGTGTCAGCTGACGACGGGGTGGCGATCAGGGCGCAAGAATATAAGCAAAAATATAACAGTCAGAAACGGACGTATATAACGGTCAGGTCACTCGTAAATGATCTTCGCGGCCGGGCCGATACCCTGGCTCCGCCGGGGCTAGCTGGGAAAATGCAGGCGGGCAGGGTAGCCGACAAGACGCCTTGCCGGGACCCATTGTCACAGAATCTGGACAAAGGTTTCCAAGCTGGCAAAGAGATCCACTTCGCGTCCGCGAGCGCCGGACCAGCGCGCCGGCCGGAGATGTCGGAGGTGTCGCGCCTCCGGCCGCCACCGCCCCGCCCCGCCACGCTCACCCCTCCAGCCGGTACGCCCGCCGCGCCGTCCCCGCGAAGACCATGGCCCGCTCGTCGTCTGACAGCCCGGAACACAGTTCGTCAGCCGCGCCTGCAACCTGCTCGTACTCGGCGGCGAGCAGGCATACCGGCCAGTCGGAGCCGAACATCACCCGCTCAGGGCCGAACGCCTCCAGCACGACCTCGGCGTACGGCCGCAGGTCGGCCACCCGCCACGAGCCCCAGTCCGCCTCGGTCACCAGGCCCGACAGCTTGCAGTGGACGTTGGGCAGCGCGGCGAGCCTACGGACCAGGCCGCGCCACGGCTCCAGCTCGCCGGAGGCGATCGGCGGCTTGGACAGGTGGTCGAGCACGAACGTCAGCTCGGGCAGCGCCGCCGCCGCCTCGATGGCGGCGGGCAGCTGGTGCGGCAGTGTGAGCAGGTCGTAGGCCAGCCCGGCGGAGGCCACGGCGGCCAGGCCGCGGCGCACGTCAGGACGCGTGAGCCAGGCCGGATCGGGCTCGTCCTGCACGCCGTGGCGCACCCCCACGAGCCCCGCCGGGAGCGCGGCCAGCGTGTCGGCGACGTCCGGCGCGGTCAGGTCCACCCAGCCGACCACCCCGGCGACCAGGTCGGACGCGGCGGCCAGCGCGAGGAACTCCCGCGTCTCGGCGAGGTCGGGCAGCACCTGGACGAGCACGGTCCGCGTCACACCGGCGGCGGCGGCCGGACCGGCGAGCTGGTCGAGCGTGAACGCGCGGCGCACGGGCGCCATCTCGTCCGGGTCCAGCCACGTGTGCGGGCGTGCGGAGGGGTCCCAGACATGGTGGTGGGCGTCGATGCGCATCATCGGATTCCAGTTTCATACGGTTCGGTCAAGCTTCGGGGGGATCATGCCACGCCCCGCCCTCGACGGAGCGGCCCCCTCGCCACGACACAGCGCTGATCGCCCGGACCCCACCAGACATGGCCTTGATCGTCCGATATGCGGTGTTACGTTGGGTGGGAAGCGTGCCCGCACACTCGCGAAGGACGTGGTTCCCGTGCTCTACCTCTTCGGTTTCGAGCGGATCGGCGTGGCAGTGAGCGACATCTACTTCGTCGACCCCGCCCCCATGCCCGGCCAGGAGGGCGCCGAACGAGGAGTGCGGCTCGAACTGCGCAAACTGGAGCAGGGCGACCTCAAGGGCTCCATCTACTCCGCCCGCCCGATCACCGTCGAGCGTCCGCTCTGGCGGGTCGACCTGTTGGAGTCGGTCGAGGGCACACCGGGCAGCTTCGACCGCACCCACCACCATCCGGGCATGCGCGGCTGGGAACCGGGACGGCGGACGTTCGACGAGCGACTGTCGAAGGACCCCCTCGCCTGGCTCGGCGAGCGGCTCGCCGACCTGGAGGGCGTCCTCGACGAGGCGGGCGTCGGACGCGAGGAGGTGACCCAGGAGGACGTCAGCGGCCTGCGCGAACGCGCTCCCGAGATCGTCGAGACGGTCTCCCGCCTGCTGGAGCGCATCCGCGCCACCGATCCCGCTCCCCCGGCCGGCGCCGAGTCCGCCGACAGCGTCCGCGCGAGCTGGCTCTGAACGTACTGATCACGGTGAGACCGCTCGGAGACGCCACGTGAACCTGCTCCTGCGTAACGCCCTGCTGCTCGACGTGGCCACGGGCGAGTACACCGAGGGCGACCTGCGCTGCGCCGACGGGCGCATCGCCGAGACCGGGACGGGCCTTCGCGCCCCCGACGGCACGCGGGTCCTCGACGTCGCGGGTGCCCACGTCGTACCTGGACTGATCGACGCCCACGTGCACGTCACCGCCTCGACCGCCGACCTCGGCGCGCTGCGCGCCATGGCTCCGTCGTACGTCACCGCGCACGCGGCCCGCATCATGGCGGGCATGCTCGGGCGGGGGTTCACCACGGTCCGGGACAACTCAGGCGCCGACCACGGGCTGGCCGACGCGCAGGCCGAGGGACTGATCCGCGGGCCCCGGCTGCTGTTCTGCGGCAAGGGCCTGAGCCAGACCGGCGGCCACGCCGACTTCCGTGGCCGCGGCGAGAACCTCACCGACGACCACCCGTGCTGCGCCGGCGTCGGACGGATCGCCGACGGCGTCGACGCCGTCCGCGTGGCCGCCCGCGACGAGCTGCGCAAGGGCGCCCACCACATCAAGGTGATGGCCTCCGGCGGCGTGGCCTCCCCGACCGACCGCATCGACTCCACCCAGTACTCCATGGACGAGCTGCGCGCCGCCGTCGAGGAGGCCGAGGCCGCCAACCGGTACGTCGCCGCCCACGCCTACACCGCGCGGGCCGTCAACCGGGCGCTCGAAGCGGGCGTGCGCTCCATCGAGCACGGCAACCTGATCGACGACACGAGCGTCGAGCTGTTCCTGCGGCACGACGCGTACCTGGTGCCGACGCTGGTCACGTACTGGGCGCTGAAGGAGGAGGGGCGGGCGTTCGGGCTGCCGGAGGACAGCTGGCGCAAGGTGGACGAGGTGCTGGACGCCGGGCTCGCCGCGCTGGAGCGCGCCGCCCGCGGCGGCGCGCGGCTGGCGTTCGGGACCGACCTGCTCGGCGGCATGCACCGGCACCAGAGCCACGAGTTCCGGCTGCGCGCGGAGGTGCAGGCGCCGATCGACGTGCTGCGCGCCGCGACGTCCGGGGCGGCCGAGCTGCTCGGGATGAGCGGCGAGATCGGCACGCTGGACGCCGGCGCGCACGCCGACCTGCTGGTCCTCGACGGCGACCCGCTGATGGACGCCGGCGTGCTGGCCGACCGGAAGCACCTGCGCCACGTCGTCCAGGCGGGCGCCGTCGTCTGACCTGCCTGTCCTGGATGCGGAACGGTGCGTAGCGTGGACAGGGTGACGACGCTGACACGGGCCGCACTCGTCGTCGTGGCGGTGCTGGTCCTGCTGCTCGCGCTGCTGTGGGTGTTCCAGCGGCGGCTCGTCTACCTGCCCGACCGCGGGCCGGTGCCGCCTGCCGCGTCGGTGATCCCGGGCGCGCGCGACGTGTCGTTCACGACGAGCGACGGCCTGCGGCTCGCCGCCTGGTACGTGCCCGGCCACCGCGACGTGACCGTCCTCGTGCTGGGCGGCAACGCGGGCAACCGGCTGCACCGGGCGGAACTGGCCCTCGCGCTGTCGGCGTACGGGCTGCCGGTGCTGCTGATGGACTACCGCGGCTACGGCGGCAACCCCGGCACGCCCACCGAGGAGGGCCTGCACCTCGACGCGCTGGCCGCCCGCCAGTTCATCGACGGCCCGCGCGTCGTCTACTTCGGCGAGAGCCTCGGCGCGGCGGTGGCGACCCGGCTCGCGCTGGAGCGCCCGCCCGCCGGGCTGGTCCTGCGCTCCCCCTTCACCGACCTGGCCGACGCCGGACAGGCCAACTACCCGTTCCTCCCGGTGCGCGCGCTGCTGCGCGACCGCTTCCCCGTCGTCCCCGACATCGGCCGGGTACGGGCCCCCGTCGTCGTGGCGTACGGGACCGGCGACACGATCGTGCCCCCGCGTCTCAGCCGGGCGGTCGCCGAGGCGGCCGGCGCGAAGGAGGTGCGGATCGCCGGAGCCGGCCACAACGACCTCGTCATGCTGAACGGCCGCGAGCTCATCACCGCGGTGGCGGACCTCGCCGACCGCGCGAGCTGACCTGTTCTCGCCGGACGTGCGTACTGACCGTCCTCGTCCTAGAACTCCTGCCAGGTCGCCTCGGTCACCCGGCAGGGTCCGCCCTGGTGCACCCGCATCCGCCCGGCGGCCACGTCCAGCCCGATCGTGGCGATCGTCTCCCATCGCTGGTTGATCGGCATCTCCGGGTCGGGATGGGCGCAGACGGGCGCGTCGTCAGGGCCGTGGCCGAGCATGGCCAGCGCCCGCACGGTCAGGTCGGCGTCGCTCAGCCCGTCGACGTGGTCGCGCAGGTGCCGCTGCCTGTCGTACGTGAAGGGCCGGTCGGTGGCGTGCCGCTCCCCCTCGGCGAGGCCCGCGTCGAGGAAGTGGTTGCAGTGCAGCAGCACCCCGTCGGGGCCGGGCGGGATGACCGACACCCCGGCCGGGGAGATCTCGACGGCCCCCGCGTCCCCCTCCGTGACGACCGTGATGACGGTCGAGGCCGACACCTCGGCCGAGCGGGCGATGTCGGCCGCCTGCGCGACGGTGGCCGCCTCGTCCAGGATCCGGCGCGCGATGAGATGGACGGGCACGGCCATGTCGGCGCTGTCGGAGCCATGACGCAGGATGTTGAAGTGCACGCCGAGCCCGGCCGTGTTGACGCCGATCTTCGCCAGCGCGCCCGCCTCGGTGAACGTCCGCACCACGTGGCCGGGGAACGGCTCGTACTCCCACAGCACGGGCGCGTCGCGCAGGTGGTCGTGCCAGTCCCAGGTCTGCACCGTGCGCGCCGGGCCCGAGGCGGGCAGCACGACCGAGGTCGAGCACTCACCGTCGCCCGTGACGTCGGCGGCGCCGCCCGCGTCGATGGCGGCCAGGATCTCGGTGCGGGCGTTGACCACCGCGACCTGCCAGGGTTCGAGGCCCGCACCCCACGCGATCCCGGCGATCTCCTCGGCCAGCCGGGGCGCCCAGGCGGCGCTGCGGTCGAGCGCCCGCTCCCCCCAGGCGCGCACCCGCGCGCCGCTCGCGCCGGCCACCGTGAACAGGTCGGTGTAGCCGGACAGGTTGCGCAGGATCTGGTCGCGCAGGTGGGTGCCGAGCTCCTTGCCCCGGGCGAGGGGTTCGGACTGACTGGACGTGAAAACAGGAAATGTCATGGCTTACCCATCGAACTCGGCGAGCCATGGCGCCCGGCGGCGGAACACGCCGCGAACGCGCGCACACCGCCCGACGTGAACAAGAACGGCGGAAAACCACTACCCCCAGCAGCCTGCTGTGCACCGCATCGCTCGGACACATGAGGTGGGACGGGGAGAGGCGACCCGCCCGACCTCCCCTTCGCGTGATCACTCCGTGACTCGGAGTGGCCGATTTCGGGGAAGTAGCATGTCGGCGAAGGCGTGACTCCCGATACTGAGTGGGTGACCGCGATGGCGACGATCGAACCGAGCACCAGGCGCGGGTTTCCATCGAGTGCGCAAGCGTTCACCGTCGACGACCTGCTCGAACTCCCCGACGACGGGAACCGCTACGAGCTCTTCAACGGGAGCCTTCTGGTGAGCCCTGCCCCCACCCCCCTGCACCAGCTGATCATCACCAATGCGCTGCTCATGTTGCAACACGTGATGCCGCCACCGCTGGTGGCCCTGACCACGGTGAACGTGCGGGTGAGTGACAAGGACTTCTACATTCCCGACCTCGTCGTCGTCCGCGAGGACGTCGCCAGGAACGTCGAGCTCATGTTCTCGCCCACCGACATCCTGCTCGCCGCCGAAGTCGTCAGCCCGAGCACCAAGATGCGCGACGAACTGTTCAAAGTGGAGGCGTACGCCAAAGCAGGCATCCCCACCTACTGGCGCATCGACCCCGCGGAGGGCCCCACCCTCCACGTCCACCAGCTCAACGGCAAGCGCTACGACGACCCCGCCGTCTTCAAGCCCGGTGAACCCGCCGACCTGACCGCCCCCTTCCCCCTCACCTTCGACCCCGCCGACCTCCTACGCGCCCGCCGATAGGTCAGCCCAGCCGGGTGCGGGTGGTGAGGCGGCGGGTGTGGTCGAGGACCACCGTGTCGCCCCTCAGGTGGATGGTGGTGCGTAGCGGGGCCTCCGCCGAGGGGCCGGCCGAAAGGACGATGGCGCCGGGGTCGACGATGCGGTGCAGGTCGATGCCGGTGTAGGAGAACGCGTCCGTCGGCACGTCGAAGGTGACCGTACGGGTCTGGCGCGGTTCCAGCGGCACGCGGGCGAAGCCCACCAGCTGCGCGACAGGGCGGGCCACCTCCGCCACCGGGTCGGAGGCGTACAGCTGGACGACCTCCTCGGCGGGCCGGTCACCCGCGTTGCGGACCGTCACCGTCACCCCGACCGAGCCGTCGGTGGCGCATTCCGCGCGGTCGACGGCGAGGGAGACGTACTCGACCGGCGTGTACGACAGTCCGTGGCCGAACGCGAACGCCGGGGTCGGGTCGAGCACCGTGATGCCGTCGGTCCGCCGCCCGAGCGGCGGCTGCAGGTAGGTGGAGGGGTTGATCGCGGGCGAGACGGGGATCTGGACCGGCAGCCGTCCGGACGGGTTCACCCGGCCGCTCAGCACACCGGCGAGCGCCGCGCCGCCCTCCACCCCCGGCAGGAACGCCTGCACGGCCGCCGCCACCCGGTCCTTGTACTGGCCCAGCGCGTACGGCCGCCCCGACACCACCACGAGCACGACCGGCGTCCCGGTGGCGAGGACCGCCTCGACCAGCTCCGGCTGCGGTCCTGGCAGCCGCAGGTCGGGGGCGTCGCAGCCCTCCCCCGATGTGCCGCCGCCGAACAGCCCCGCCCGGTCGCCGACGAACAGCAGCACCAGGTCGGACCGCGCGGCGAGCGCCGCCGCCGCGGCGATCCCCGAGGTGTCGTCGCCGCTCACGTCGGCGCCGACCTCGTGCTCCAGCAGCGCCTCGGGGAACTCGTCCGCCAGGCGGTCGGCGATCGAGGCGATGGGCAGGCCCATGCCGTGGCCGGGGTACCGGTCGAGCACGTGGTTGGGGAAGGCGTAGCAGCCGAGCAGCGTACGGGGGTCGTCGGCGCACGGTCCGACGATCGCGATCCGGGCCGTCGTGCGGGGGTCGAGGGGCAGCGTCGCGGCGGGGTTGTGCAGCAGCACGACGGAACGCTCGGCCACGGCGCGGGCCAGCGCGCGGTTGCGCCGGCCGTCCAGCTCCACGGGCCGGGCCTCAGGGACGCCGCCGTCGAGGAGGCCGAGTTCGACCTTCTGCCGCAGGACCCGGCGTACGGACTCGTCCACCAGCGCCTCGGCGACGCGTCCCGCGCGGACCTCCGCCACCAGACGCTCGCCGTACGAGACGGTCTCGGGAAGCTCGACGTCGATGCCGGCGCGCAGGGCGACGGCCCCCGCCTCGGCGTCGTCCTCAGCCACGCCGTGCATCGACGCCAAGAAGGGGATCGCCCAGTAGTCGGCCACCACCGTTCCCTCGAAGCCCCACTCCTCGCGCAGCAACCCGCGCAGCAGTTGGGCGCTCGCTCCCGCGGGGACGCCGTCGAGGTCGGTGTAGGAGTTCATCACCGAGCGGGCCCCGCCCTCGCGCAGGGCCGTCTCGAACGGCGGCAGCACCACGTCGGCCAGCTCCCTGGGGCCGACGCTGACCGGCGCGTGGTTGCGCGCGGCGCGCGAGGAGGCGTACCCGGCGAAGTGCTTGAGGGTGGCGATGACGCCCGCGCCCTCCAGCCCGCGCACGTACGCGGCGCCGAGCTGCCCCACCAGGTACGGATCCTCGCCGAGCGTCTCCTCGACCCGCCCCCACCGGTAGTCGCGGACGACGTCGAGCACGGGCGACAGCCCCTGGTGGACGCCGGCGGCGCGCAGGTCGGCGCCGATGGCCGCCGCCAGGCGCTCGACCAGGCCGGGATCGAACGTGGCCGCCCAGGCGAGCGGTGTCGGGTAGGCGGTGGCGCCGTACGTGGCGAACCCGGTCAGGCACTCCTCGTGGGCGATCGCCGGGATGCCGAAGCGGTTGGCGGCGGTCACCAGCCGTTGCAGGGACCGCAGCCGTTCCGCCCCTTCCTCAGGGCTGATCGGGGCGGTGCCGTAGACGCGGGTGAGGTGGCCCTGGCCGCGTGCGAGCCGGTCCTCCAGGCGGGCCGAGGTCGCGAACCGGTCCTGCAGCGGCGCCACGCCGCCGGGGTCGTCGTCCTGGACCCAGACGGAGCCGAGCTGGGCGACCTTCTCCTCCAGCGTCAGCTCGGCCAGCAGGCTCTCCACGCGCTCGCCGACCGTGCGGGCGGTGTCCCGCCAGGGCGCCACGCCCGGCGCGTTGACAGATGTCATGGCTGCAACCTTCGAGCGATCCCGATCAGTACGCCCGGACTTTAAGTGCCCTCCACGACGCCGTCAAGAATATTTCGACGTTGTCCCGAAATTTTCGACAATTGGCTGACCGCAGATCGTCCCTCCATCGGTCGCGAACAGGGTCCACCCTGGCAGAAAGATTTCAGGCCATGAACCGCAGGCGGCGCCCGCCGCGCACAGCGGGCGCCTGTCGGTGCGGGCAGGTCAGGTCAGGTCAGGCTCTCCTCGGCCTGCCGGTTGAGCGTCTCGAGGTCGAACGCGCCCGACTTGACGGCCGCGGTGAACGCCTCCCAGTCGCGGCGCGGCACGAACAGCACCGTGTCCGGGTAGTCCTCGTGGACGAGCTCCACGTGGTCGTTGATGCGCTTCGCCGCGATGCGGCCGACGTCTCGCGTCATCTGCGGCACTCCTCTCGTTCGGTGTTCGGAGTCACCACCCCGGCCCCCATCGAGGACAGACGGGACGGTTGCCGGCAGCCTTCCACTTTCCCCGCCAAGTCGGCCACCGGCTCTCCCAAGACCCCACCGCCGAAACCAACCTGAGGGCGACTGTCTTATCCACCCCGGCGAAAACCGCTTGCCCGGTGACGGCGGCCGTGCTGTCATCGAGGCTCCCGAGCGCGAGGAGGGGTGGTGCGTCGGAAACGTCCGGGTCGCTCTGCTGAACTCTGAGGTCAGGGGACGACGCCTACGCCAGTGAGTGCGGGACGACACCTACCGCTGGCGGCTGAGGAGGCTCGGCCGACAGTGACCGGGACAATCACGCAAACCCGGTCGTGGTAACGGATCCGCGGGATGAGACACGCCCCGGTGAAGCCGGAAGCGGAACTAATCGCCGACCTCTGACGAGGGGGAACAGGCGGTGAACCGGTCCCTCGCCCGCATCGAGCCTGGGAGCCGTCGGCACGACGGAGAGAGAGAACGGAACCCTGCACTCCGATTGAAGATCACTTCTTCGATCCGGAGGCAGAGACCATCAGCAGGGCCGCCCAGAACCAGGGCTTCACATGTGAGAACTGCGGCGCCGTGGTGGCGCCGTTGACCAACGGCGGTTACCGCAACCACTGTCCGGCGTGCCTGTGGTCCAAGCACGTCGACGACGTACCGGGAGACCGAGCGGCCGGGTGCCGCGGGCTGATGCGCCCGCAGCGGATCGACCACCGTGGCCGCAAGGGGCTCGTGGTCGTCCATCGGTGCGTGGTGTGCGGGTTCGTCCGCCCCAACCGGCTGGCGGACGACCCCGGGCAGGGTGACGACATCGAGGCGATCACCGCGTTGATGTCCGGTCGCGGGTGAGGACGGGCCGCATGCCGGAGAGCGGCATGCGGCCCGGTTTCGGGGCGCGGTTTCTGGCGGTGGCGACGGAACAGGAGCGCGATGGCTTCCGTCATCGGACACCTCCGAGGAAACCCGGTCCTACAGGAACGGGAGAAATCGGAGCCCCGCCAGGGGTGACCCGGCGTAGCCGGGACAGCCCAGGACGCTCAGCGTCCTTAACAGGGCACGGAATGGGAACAAGCATGCGACCCTTGGCTGGTCGTACGGGAGAAGGTGAGGCATGGCGCAGATCGTGAAGCGGGCCTACAGATACCGCTTCCACCCGACGCCCGAGCAGGCCGGCGAGCTTGCCCGTACGTTCGGCTGCGTCCGCCTCGTCTACAACAGAACGCACCCGCGCCTACACCCTCGAAGGGCGCCGCGTCTCCTACGTGGAGTCGTCCGCCCGCCTGACGGAGTGGAAACGCAGCGGCGAGTTCGACTTCCTGTCGGAGGTGTCGTCGGTTCCGCTCCAGCAGGCGCTTCGCCATCTTCAGGCGGGGTTCGCGAACTTCTTCGCCAAGCGCGCCAAATATCCGACGTTCAAGAGCAAGAAGAAGTCGCGGGCGAGTGCGGAGTACACGCGGTCGGCGTTCCGCTGGCGTGAGGGCCGGTTGACCCTGGCGAAGATGGATGCTCCGCTGGCGATCGTGTGGTCCCGTCCGATGCCGGAGGGTGCGGAGCCGTCCACGGTCACCGTGTCGAAAGACGCGGCGGGCCGCTGGTTCGTGTCGATGCTGGTCGAGGAGAAGACCAGTCCCCTCCCGCCCGTCGCGGCGAACGTGGGGATCGATGCCGGGATCACGGCGCTGGCCACGCTGTCCACTGGCGAGAAGATCGTCAACCCTCGTCACGAGTATCGTGACCGGCGCAAGCTCGCCAAGGCGCAGCGGGCACTCGCCCGCAAGGAGAAGGGCAGCGCGAACCGGGCCAAGGCGAAGCTGAAGGTCGCCAAGGTGTATGCCCGGATCACCGACCGGAGAAGAGACTTCCTGCACAAGGTGACGACACGGCTTGTTCACGAGAACCAAGTGATCGCCGTGGAAGACCTGACCGTCCGCACCATGGTGAAGAACCACAGCCTGGCGCGCGCCATCTCTGACGCCTCCTGGCGAGAGATGCGCTCCATGCTGGAGTACAAGGCGCGGTGGTACGGGCGGACCGTGGTGGCGGTTGACCGCTGGTTCCCGTCGTCGAAGCTGTGCTCGGCGTGCGGTGCTCTGCAAGACAGGATGCCGTTGAACATCCGCGAATGGACATGCGCCTGCGGCGCCGTCCATGACCGGGACGTGAACGCGGCCAGGAACGTGCTTGCCGCCGGGCCGGCGGAGAGCTGAAACGCCTGTGGAGCTGGTGTAAGACCTCAACGAGAGTCCTCTCGGGCGGGCAACCGGCGGTGAAGCAGGAAGCCTCACGGGTGACCGTGAGAATCCCCCCGTTGACGAGGTGGAGGATGCCAAGAGAACGATCAGTGATGTTTGGATGATCCCCCTGCTGCTCAGGGGTCGCATGCTGCATGGTGGGAGCGTGAACCCGGATACCCGTTACAGCGATCCCGACGCTATCGGCGAGGTCCGGCGGAGCATCAGGGACGACCTGCTGCCGGCCTTCACCCAGGCGCGCGAGGTCTTCCAGGAGTGCAGGTCCGTCGGCTTCCCCCGCTCCGGCCCGCTCGGCGAACGCGCGGTGGGCGCGCTCTACCGCTCCCTGATGGACTCGCTCGTCCGCGACACCGAGGCCGCGCTCGCCGCGCTGGAGCGATGGCAGGACGACGACCCGGCCCGCACCGACCAACCAGCCGTCCGCCGTACCGCGTAACCGGGTGCTGTCAGCGTCGCCCGGCGGTCAAAGCGAAGCGGCGTGCGGTGGCGCGGAGCGGGCGGCCGCATTCCATGTCCTCGTGGACGGCGCGCAGCCGATCGGCGTACGCGGCCGCCGCGAAGCCGGGCACCTGCCAGGGGACGACCCGCAGGAACAGCACGAGCGCGCCGACGTCGTGGAACGTCGTGGCGAAGCCCGCCTCGCACTGCCACGAGACGTCCAGCCCGGCGTCGGCGAGCGCGGCGGCCGCCGTGGTGAGGCGCCAGCCGGCGGCGGCGTGCGGTGGCGCGCCCAGCGCTGCGTTGATCTCGTCGAGGTCGCGCCCGTCCACCTGCTGGGTGACGAACACGCCACCGGGCGCCAGCAGGCGGCGGATCTCGTCCGGCCGGTACGACTCGTGCCGGTCGACGATGAGGTCGAACGAGCCGTCGGGGAACGGCAGCGGGCCGGTCGCCGCGGATTCGACGACCGTGACGCCGAGCGGCTCCAGGCGGCGACGGGCGACCGGCACGTTCGGCGGATAGCCCTCGGTGGCCACGGTGTGCGGCGGCAGCGGGGCTAACGACGCGAGCGCTTCGCCGCCGCCGGTGCCGAGGTCGAGCAGCGACGCCGCCCCGGGCAGCCGCCGTCCGACCAGCTCCTCGTAGCGCCACGGCAGGTCGCCGTCATAGGTGACGCGATCGCCGAGCACGTCGAAGTCCCATCCCTCGAACGCCGTCTCCGACGCCGTACGGACCAGTTCCTCGAAACCCATCCGACGATCATGTGTCATGACACATGTCATGACAAGCCGGTGACAGCGGCGACTGAATCGACAGAGCCGACCGGATCATGATGGCTGTCATGACGAATCGCGGGTTACGAAACGTCGCACCGAGCCGTCGAGCCGTGGTCGCCGCAGCGCTGGGCGCGCTGCTGACGGCGGGCACCGTGGTGACACCGGCCGCGGCCGGCACCCGGCTCGACCGGGCAGAGCTGAGCCGCACCCTTGACGCCGTCCACGAGGCCGGCATGTACGGCGCCTACTCGGCCGTACGCGACGGGAACGAGAGCTGGCGCGACGCCGCGGGCGTCGCCGATGTGGACACGGGCCGCCGCGTGCAACCGAACATGGAGCACCGTGTCGGCAGCATCACCAAGACCTTCACCGCGGTGGCCGTCCTGCAGCAGGTCGCCCGCGGCACCATCGACCTGGACGCCCCCGTCGGCCGCTACCTGCCCGACCTGGTGCCCGGCGAGCGCGGGCAGCGGATCACCGTACGGATGCTGCTCAACCACACCAGCCACATCTTCGACCACGTCCCCGTGGCGTTCCCCTCGCTGCTCGAAGGGTCGGTGAGCAGCCTGGAGGACAACCGCTTCCGTACGTTCGACCCGGCGCAGCTCGTCAGGGGTGCCCTGGAGCTGCCGCCGACCGGCGAGGCAGGAGCGCTGCCCGGGGTGTACTCCAACACCAACTACCTCCTGGCCGGACTGCTCCTTGAGCGGGTCACGGGCGAGGACGCGGAGAAGCTCATCACCCGCGACGTGATCCGCAAGGCGGGCCTGCGGCACACCTCGTTCCCCCGCTCGCCGCACATCCCCGGCCCGCACTCGCGCGCGTACGAGTCGATGTACGGCTCCTTCGACCCGCCGCGCGACTTCAGCGTGTACGACATGTCGTGGGTCACCACGGCGGGCGCGGTGGTGTCCACCATGGACGACCTCAACCGCTTCTACCGGGCGCTGCTGCGCGGCGAGCTGATCGGCCGCGCCGAACTCGCCGAGATGCAGAAGACGGTGCCGGTGCTGATCGGCGGCGCCCCCATCGATTACGGCCTCGGCATCTACACCATCGACCTCGGGTGCGGCCCGCTCTGGGGGCACGACGGCAGCGTGTTCGGCATGGCCACGCAGTCGCTGTCGACCCCTGACGGGAAGCGGCAGCTGTCGGTAGGGATGAACCTCACCAAGTACCAGCAGATCGACGAGAACGGCGTCCTCGTGCCGAGCCCGATCGACTTCGCGGTCTACGAGCACGTGGTGCGGGGCGTGTGCGGACCGGACGCGGTCCGGGCCAAGGCGGCGCAGCCGGTCACGCCGTTCGCCACGGACCGGCTGCTGGTCAAGCGTCGGTGACGGGCGGGAGCCCGCGCTCCGGCAGGCGATGCGGAGCGCGGGCTCGTGGCCGACGGCCCGGGCGTCAGTGCGAGAACGCCTGGAACTCGGCCGCTCGGAGGTGGTCGCGCTGCGGGCTGGCGGTCGCGCAGTCCGTCGCGGAGTTGGGGTCGTTGTCCTGCTCCCCGGCGTACAGCGGGTTGCCGGTGCACTGCGTGGTGAGCGCACGGAGCATCAGGTGGGTGGCGTTGACGGTCCGGATGTCGAACGACTTGACGAGCATGTCCGCGCCCCTCGGCCGCGGCAGGTTCGTCTCGAACGCGTTCGCCTTGCTCGTGTATGCCTTGCGGTAGTTCGCCGGGTCGTCGCAGCCGGAGCTGCAGGCGAGCACCTCGAAAGAGCGCAGGCTGGAGAAGCGGTTCTGCGTGGCCGGGTCGGCCGGGTCACCGATCGCGGGCCGCAGCATCGCGCTCACCTGGACCCTGCTGACCCTGACCGGCCGGTCGCCCGCCAGGTCCACGACGACCGACCTGCCCGCCGGAGCGCCGGTGAGCGAGGCCCAGTTCGTGGCCTCGGTGTCGTCGATCAGCTTGGCCTGGTTGACGCCGTCGCCCGTGGCCGTCGCCCCGTTCGCCGCCGAGGCGAGGTTGCGGGTCAGCGGCAGCGGGAGCGGCAGCTTCACGCCGGGCAGCACCACGAACGTCAGGCGCTTGTGGCCGAAGCCGTCGCCCGTCACGACGAAGTCGTACCGGCCGGGGGTCATCTCGATGGTGTCGCCGAGCGGGGTCGCCGGGTCGGTGTCCGCGACCGGGACCGCGCGGGCCTCGTAGTCGCCGACGTACAGCCGCAGTGCGGCGCCCTTCGCCTCGCCCAGCGGCTTCAGCTGCAGTGAGCCGTTCTTGCCCGCCGGGTTGACGAAGCTCGGCGTTGCGTCGGCGTCGGCGGGGCCGTTGCTGGCGGCGTCCCTGCCCAGGCCGTGCTCGGCGAAGGCGCGCCACATGATGTCCTGGTTGGCGCCGCCGAAGCGGATCCGGTCGGCGGCGAGCAGCGCGTCGCGGTGGTCCACGTAGTCGACCGCGCCCGACGCCATGAGCAGCAGCGCGTCGAACGACAGCTGCACCCAGCGCCGGCTGCCCGGGCACCTCTCGACCGGGGTCCGGCCCTCGGCGCAGGCCAGCTGCTGCTTGGCGGTGCCCTTCCCGTAGCGCTTGACGAACGCCTCGCGCACGTCGAACTGCGTCGCCGACCAGATCTCGCCGTCCGCGTGCACCTGCGTGCCGACGATGTCGTAGCCGAGGTTGCTGTAGTTCAGCGGCGACTTCGACATGTCGTAGTTGCGGATGCCGCGCGCCTTGTCGCCGGTGACGTACCCGCCCGTGACGTACGGGGTGTCGCCCGCGGGCGGGGTGCCGTACTCGTGGAGCTGCTCCATGGAGAACAGGTCGGAGGTGCTCTCGTTCATGGCGCCGGCCTGGGCGCCGCTCCAGCCGGCGTTGGGGCCGCCGATCATGCGGCCGGAGATGGCGTGCGAGTACTCGTGGCCGATGACCGACATGTCGTAGTCGCCGTCGACGCAGGGCGAGTAGAACGACCCGGCGATCGGCTGCCACAGGTACATGTTGGTGATCGGCGCGACCCCGTCGGGTCCGGTGATCTGGTTGGCGTTGTCACGTACGGACAGCACGCGGGCGCCCGCCTGGGCGTTGCCCCGCTCGGGGTCGTTGCCGAGCCCGCCGCGGTCGCCGTTGTCGCTCTGCATGTTCCACGCGGTCTCGGTGAAGCCGAGCCGGTACGACCAGTCGTGCATGCGGTTGTGCATGGCGTTCAGGTTGGCCATGGCGGCCTCGAGGTCGCCCTCGCCGGGCTGGTCGAACACCGCGGGGTCGCACTTGGCCTCGTACCAGGTGTTCTTCCAGGGGTAGGCGTACGTGCGGCTCGGGGTCACGACGTTCGACCTGGTGCCGACGGTGAACGGGTCGCCGCTGGCGCGGTTCTCCACGGTCCTGGCCGCGTTGCCGATGCTCGTGTTGGTCGGCTCGTTCGTCGCGTGGTCGACGTCCCACGGCTTGCCGCCCGCAGGGTCGCCGCCGAGCACGTGGTCGCAGCCCCGGCCGGGCTTGAAGCACCACGTCTCGCGGGTGTCCTTGGAGGAGTAGTCGGCCCTCGGGTTGGCCGGGAAGACCTCCCAGCGCGGGTTGTCGGGGTCGGTGTGGTGGTCGACGAGGTTCTCCCGGGTGAGGATGCCTCCGCTGACCGCGTCCACGTGCGTGGTGTACCCGGCCTCGGCGCCCTTCGCCCCGCCGATCAGGACCACCTGGTACGCGCTGTGCACCCCGTCGGGCGCGGGCACCGCAACCGGCGTGGCCTGCTTGGTCCGGGCGGTGGCGAGGTCGATGCCGCCGTCGCGCGCCGCGATCTCGAGCGCCTGCTCGGCGGTGATCGTGGCGGCCGGGGGCGCCGCGGTCTCCCGCGACAGCGAGGAGGTGACGTGGCCGACCTCGCCGCCCCGTACACCGAGCGCGACCAGGCCGTCGACGCCGGCGGGCAGGTCGCCGAAGCGCTGCCGCAGCAGGACGGCGTGGCCCTCGCCGATGGGGTTGACCGCGAGCGTCTCGAGCGCGTCGACGGCCTCGGCCGTCAGCCCGAAGATGCTCTCGTTGTCCTTGAGGTAGGTCCTCGCGGCCTGGACGGGGTCGGAGCCGAGGCCTGTGGCCAGCGGTTGGGCGCTGGTGACGGTGGCCGGGGTGCCGAGGTTGTTCCACCGGATGTCGGCGGCGGGGCCCGCGCGGCGGGCCTCGGCCCCTGCCGGGGGCGGCACCCGGCCCTGACGGTTGTCGACGTCGGGCTGACCGTGGTTCTCCGCCTGGAAGTCGTGCACCACCGAGGGCGGATCACCGCGTTCGCCGAGGGCTGTTCCGGCGAGGGGGAGGGTCGACGCGATGAGCGCGGCGACGACGAGTGTGCTGCGTAACCAGGGTTTGGTCGACACGTTTTCCTCCTGAGTGTCAAGGAACGCTCAGACAACGCGCATCTCCGCACGAGGAAACACCGGCCGATCAGTACTGACAAGATCTTGTAAAGCCGGAAATATCATGTATGGGCGGGAAAAAATGCCGCTTTTGCACCTCGCGTGCCGCCCCGCAGGGGCGGAGGCGGGCGATCATGATCACGAACCCGGGGCTAGTCTCGTCACGTAACGCCGAGACGAGCGAGGGAGCCCGATCACATGATCTTCATTACCGCGAAGTTCCGCGTCCTGCCCGAGCACGCCGACCGGTGGCCGGAGATCACCCGTGAGTTCACCGAGGCCACCCGCGCCGAGCCCGGCTGCCTGTGGTTCGACTGGTCGCGCAGCCTCGACGACGCCACCGAGTACGTCCTGGTGGAGGCGTTCCGCGACGACGCCGGGGCGGCGCACGTGCAGTCGGGGCACTTCAAGCAGGCCCAGCAGGAGCTGCCGCAGTATCTGGCCGAGACGCCCCGCATCGTGAACACCACCATCGCCCAGGACGGCTGGTCGGAACTGGGCGAGATGGCGGTGCCCCAGCGCGGCTGAGCCTCCCTGCCGCGCGGCGGGTCAGAGCATCCTGGCGAGGCCGCGGACGACGGTGTTCGCCAGGGTGCCGACCTCCGAGATGCCGATGGTGACCGTGTCGCCGTCGGCAAGGGTGAACGGCAGGTCGGGCACGAGGCAGGTGCCGGTGGCGAGCACGGCGCCGTCCGGGAAGACGTCGGCGTGGAAGAGGTAGCCGGCCAGGTCGTCGAGGCGGCGGTTGAGCTGTGACGTGCTCGCCTTGCCGTCCCAGACGACCTCGCCCGCCCTGGTGATGGTCAGCACGATGTCCAGCGCGTACGGGTCGGCCACCTCCCAGGCGGGCCTGATGTCCGGCCCCACCGCGCAGCCGCCGAGGTAGATCTTGGCCTGGGGCAGGTAGAGCGGGTTGACGCCCTCGATGCTGCGCGAGCTGACGTCGTCCACCACGGTGTAGCCGACGATCTCGCCGGAGGCGTTCAGCACCAGGCCGAGCTCCGGCTCCGGCACGTCGATCTCGGAGTCGTCCCGTACCGCGATGCGTTCGCCGTCGCCGCTCACCTTCCACGCCACCGACTTGAAGAACAGCTCGGGCCGCTCGGCGTCGTACACCAGCTCGTACACGTCGGCGGCGCGCTCGCTCTCGACCACGCGCGCCTCGCGCGAGCGGCGGTAGGTCACGCCGGACGCCCACACCTCCGTACGGCCGTCGACGGGGGCCAGCCGCAGCACGTCCGCGGACGGGTGCGCGGGGCCGTCGGCGCTCTCGCACCGCTCACGCAGTTCGGCGGCGGGCAGCCGGAGCAGTTCCGCCACGGTGGTGAGGCCGGACAGCTCCACCAGCCGCTCGCCGTCGTCCACGCCGACCGCGTCGGCACCGGTCAGGGGGCTGACGAACCGTACGATGCGCATGCCTGCTCCTCAATCCACCTCAAGCGTGTTATTCGACGAAATTTCCCCTCATTCCAGCAAAAGAATCATGAACCGGACGATCTTCCCGCTAGATCACCTCGAAGTCGGCCATCATCGCCATGTCCTCGTGTTCCAGGTTGTGGCAGTGCAGCATGTACCGCCCGCGGTACCCCTCGAAGCGGGCCAGCACGTCCACCACCTCGTACGGTCGCACGTCCACGGTGTCCTTCCAGCCCGCGTCGGTGGGCGCGGGCTCGCGGCCGTTGCGCGCCAGCACCTGGAAGTGGGCCAGGTGGACGTGCACGGGATGGTGGAAGTCGCTGGTCAGCCGCCACACCTCGGCGGTGCCGAGCCGCGGTCTCGCCAGCAGGTCGCCCGGCCGGTAGAGGCGGCCGTTCACCGTCCAGCCGGAGTCCGTGCGGCGGAAGTCGAAGGAGCGGGTGGCGACGGGGGCGGGCCGCTCCGGCGGGCGCGAGAGCCGCTTCGGCACGACGCTGTCGTCCTTGGCCCTGCGGGCGACCACGAACCGCATGACGTTCCCGGCCGCGCCGTCGACCAGTGTGTTGACCAGGGTGACCGTGCTGCCGACCGGGTAGGCGGAGAAGTCGACCACGACGTCGTACCGCTCGGAGGGTGACATCGGCAGCGCGTCGTGCTCCAGGGGCGCGGCCAGCAGCCCGTCGTCGCTGCCCACCTGCGTGAACCGGCCGCCAGGGGCCAGCCGGAGGTTGAGCCTGCGCGCGTTGCAGGCGTTCAGCAGCCGCAGACGGTAACGGGTGGCCGTCACCTCGGCCACCGGCCAGGGCGCGCCGTTGACCAGGATCACGTCGCCCTCGACGCCCGCCATGTAGGCGGCGTCGTGGCCCTCGTGGTTGCGCGGGTAGAGGAAGGAGCCGTCCTCGCCGAACGAGCGGTCGCAGATCATCAGCGGCAGCTCCCGCTCGCCCGCGGGCAGCGGCAGCGCGTCCTCCTCCTCGTCGCGCACCAGCGCGAACCCGGCGAGTCCCTGCCAGACCGCGGGAGCGGTGTAGTCCATCCGGTGGTCGTGGTACCAGAGCGTGGCGGCCCGCTGCCCGACCGGGTAGTGGTAGTCCCGCGCCCCTTCGTGGTGGACCTCGCCCGGGTGGGTCATCCGGGCGGCATGCCCCGCGTGGCCTCCCGCGTGGCCTCCGGCCGGGATGACGAGGTCGGTCGGGTAGCCGTCGGAGTCCGACGGGGTGACGCCGCCGTGCAGGTGAGTCGAGGTGGGCACGGGTAGCTCGTTGCGTACCCGGACGGTGGCCGGCGCGCCGCGCCGCAGCTCGAACGTCGGGCCGGGGAACGTGCCGCCGTACCCCCACACCTCCGTGCGCAGGCCTGGCAGGATCTCGACCCGCGCCACCCGCTGCGTGACCTCGTACCGTCCTGGCGCGACGGGGGCGGCCACCTGCGGGATCGACAGCGGCACCCGGAACGGCTCGGGCGTCGGCGCCTTGCCGACGAGCAGCTCGCCCGCGTACTGGCCGCATCCGGCGGCCGCGAGCGCGGTCCCGCCGAGCACGCCGAGGAAGCCGCGCCGCGACAGACCGGCCGGTCGCGGCCTCACGCCGCACCGCCCGCGGTACGGAGGCCACGCCACGTCCAGACGGTGACGACCGCCGACATCCCGAAGATCGCCATGCCGAGCGGGAAGTGCGCCGCGATGATCCGCGCGTTGCCCAGCGCCACCTGCGCCGTCTCCGCCACGACGAGGCCGAGGGTCGCCAGCGCCGGCCATCCGGCGAACCGGGCGGGCCGCCACAGCAGGACGGCGGCCACGAGCTGCAGGAAGAGCAGGACGTAGGTGAATCCGGCGTTGTCCCGGTGCCAGGCCAGCAGGTCGACGTCACCGGTGACGAACATCCCGGCGAGCACGGCCTGCCCGAGCACCCCGATCAGGTGCCCGGTGGCCGTGACCCGCAGCGCCCACACGATCCAGCCCGGCGGCGCCGCCCGCACCGGCGCGCGTTGTTCCAGCAGGGAGGTTGAGGAGGTCATGCCGTGAATGGTGCCTTCCGCGGCCCGGGCGCACATCCGGTGGTGGGCGGCATCTCGATCTACTCCCCCTGCGGTACGGCGGGCGGCCCAGGGAGGAGACGTACGCCCTGCGGAGGACGCCGGGTGTCGCCGCGCTCGCCTACGGTGTGTGCCATGAGCATCCGCAGGACGGACACGTTCGTCGCGGTGGGCGCGCTCGCGGCGATCGTCGGAGCCACGTACGGCAACATCTCGTGGACCGGCCCGTTGGAGCGTCCGCTCGACCCCGCGGGCCTGGCACTGATCACCGTCGCCGCGCTGTCGCTGGTCCTCCGGCGCACCGCGCCGGCGGCGGCGGGCGTCGTCGCGGCGGCGTGCGCGGTCGTCTACTACGCCGCCCACTACCCGGGCGTGTTCGCCGCCGCCCCGGCGCTCGCGTCGGTCTACACGCTCGCCTCGCTGGGGCGCCGCCGGACGGCGATCTGGCTGTCGCTGGCGATGTCAGTGCCCGTCTACACGCTGATGGCGCTCGCGGCCGACGACCCCGTGGCGGGCAACTGGATGCCGCTGCTGACCGGCTGGCTCATGGCCATGATCGTGGCGGGCGAGGTGACGCGGGGCCGGCACGCGTACCTGCGGGCGGTGGAGCAGCGCGCCGAGGAGGCCGAGCGCACCCGCGAGGAGGCCGCGCTGCGCCGGGCCGGCGAGGAGCGGCTGTGGATCGCGCAGGAACTGCACGACTCGCTCACCCACAGCATCTCGGTGGTCAACGTGCAGGCGGCGCTCGCCCTCGAACTGCTCGACCGCAAGCCGGAGCGGGTACGGGAGGCGCTGGTCGCGATCAAGGAATCGGGCCACGAGGCGATGGACGAGCTGCGCGCCACGCTCGGCGTGCTCCGCCGTGACGACCGCGCGGAGACGGGGCTGGCGCAGCTGCCGCGCCTGGTGTCGCGGGCCGAGGGCGCGGGGCTGCGGATGGCGTACACGGTGCGCGGGGAGCCGTACGCGCCGCCGCCGGAGGTCGACCTGGCCGCGTACCGGATCGCGCAGGAGGCGCTCACCAACGTGCTGCGGCACGCGGGCGCGGCGGCGGTCACGCTCACCGTCGCCTACGATCCTTCGGCGATCGTCCTGACGGTGGACGACGACGGCGAGCCGGGCACGGCCCCGCCCGGGATGGGGTTGATCGGCATGCGCGAACGCGCGGTGGCGCTCGGCGGCGCCTTCGCCGCAGGCCCGGGCCCGCGCGGCGGGTTCAGCGTGCGCGCCGAGCTGCCCGTGCGGGTGGCCGCGTGATCCGGGTGCTGCTGGCGGACGACCAGCCGCTGATCCGCGCCGGCTTCCGTGCGCTGCTGGAGCTCACCGACGACATCGCCGTGGTCGGCGAGGCGGGCGACGGTGTGCGGGCGGTGGAGCTGGCCGCCGAACTGCGGCCTGACGTCGTACTGCTCGACGTGCGCATGCCGCGGCTCGACGGCATCCAGGCCATCCGCAGCATCGGCGCCGACCCCTCGCTCGACGGCGTGCGGGTGGTGATCCTCACGAATTATGCGCTCGACGAGTACGTCTTCGCCGCGCTCAGGGCGGGCGCGAGCGGCTTCCTGCTCAAGGACATCGAGCCGGGCGAGCTGCTGCAGTCGGTGCGCGTGGCCGCGCGCGGCGAGGCGCTGCTGTCGCCGTCCGTGACGCGCCGCCTGATCGAGGAGTACGTCAGCACCCCGCCCCGCCCGGTCGCCGGGCCCGGCCTCCCCGGCCTCGAGCGGCTCACCGGCCGCGAGCGCGAGATCGTCGCCCTGGTGGCGCGCGGCATGTCCAACGACGAGATCGCGGCCCACCTGGTGATCAGCGCGGCCACCGCGAAGACCCACGTGAGCCGGTCGATGGTCAAGCTGGGCGTGCGCGACCGGGCTCAGCTGGTGGTCTTCGCGTACGAGTCCGGACTGGTGGTGCCGGGCTCCTGAGCCGTGCTCTCACAGCGAGCGCAGGAACTCGTACAGGTCCAGCAGCCACACGAGCAGCCAGAGGGCGACGGCGAGCAGATTCCTGACTGTTCGGTCAGCAGTCACGCGCCACCACGACGTCCTCCGTTCGCTCCTCTTCTGAGGCCACGCGGCGGCTTACCCGTTCACCGACGTGCCGACGGCGCTGCCCGCCAGCCACTGCTTCCACGTCTTCACCCACGGGGTCGGGCCGTTGCCGAACTTCAGCTTCCTGGACGTCCCGGTGACCTGGATGATGTCGCCCCGCTGGGTGAAGTTGTAGAACCAGCGGGCGTTGCCCATGCTGGCGTTCACGCAGCCGTGGCTGACGTTGGAGTGGCCCTGCGAGCCGGTCGACCACGGCGCGGCGTGGAAGAACATGCCGCTGTAGGTCATGCGGACGTTCCACTTCGTGTTGGTGCGGTACAGGCCTGGCCGTCCGATCGTGGCCGAGTCCATGAGGACGGAGGGCGACTTCTCCTGCGCGATCATGGTGCCCGACCAGCTGTCGTCGCCCGGCTTGCCGAGGCTCACCGGGATGGTACGGACGACCTTGCCGTTCTTCCTGACGACGGCCTTGTGCGTCCTGCCGCTGATCTTGGTGATGTGCTCGTCGCCGACGGTGAAGCTGGCCTTGCGGTTCTGGTCGCCCCACAGCCCGTTGCCCGCCCGTACGCCCGCCAGGTGCGCGATGACGGTGACCTTCTGCCCCACCGGCCAGTACTCGCGCGGCCTGAACTGCACCTCCCGGTCGCTCACCCAGCTCCACGCGCCCTCGACCGGCTCCGACATCCGCACCTCCAGCGACCGCTCGACGGCGGCGCGGTCCTGCGCC
The DNA here is from genome assembly GCF_900100395.1 of Nonomuraea maritima. Classification (GTDB taxonomy): domain Bacteria; phylum Actinomycetota; class Actinomycetes; order Streptosporangiales; family Streptosporangiaceae; genus Nonomuraea; species Nonomuraea maritima. The sequence goes on from NZ_FNFB01000001.1 coordinate 286,723, forward strand.
GAGGCGACCGGCTTGGACAGCAGCAGCTGGACCGGCATCCCGACGCCGACCTTCTCCCCGTTCAGCGGCGCCATGCCGGTCTCCAGGACCCGCTTCGGCTTGAGGGTGGTGAAGGTGGCGCTGCCCGTGACCTCCTTGCCGTCCGTGCCGGTGGCGGACGCGTTCACCGTGTACGTGGTCGACGGCCGCAGCGACCACCGGGGCCGCCACATGCCGTCGGCGTCCACGGCGCCCTCCACGGCGCGGCCCTTGGCGTCGGCCACGGTGACCTTCGTGACCTTCCCTGCGGTGGCCTTGACGGCGACCTCGGTGTCGGGGGCCACCTTCTTCGTGCCGTTCACCGGCGTGATGGCCAGCTTGGCCACCGGGGGCGCGTCCTTGGCCGGCGCCCTGGGAGGAACTTGTTCACCGCTGGGGGAACTGCACCCCGTGGTCACGAGAAGCGCCGCCGCGAGCAGGCTCGCGGTTACGGCGACGGTCCGGCCGCTCCACATTGTCTGGCCTCCAACACCCGATATGCGAACAATAAATCGCTTTATGCCCCTAAAGGTTGATCAGGCGGATTACTTCCCGGCGAAGTGGGACGGTAATGCCGAAAACGGGCGTGATCTGGGCATAGCGTTCGCCAACAGGCCGCGTGTCGCCCCGACGCCGCATCGGCCGCCACCGCGTCGCCGCGGCGCGAACGGATGAGCTTGATCGGCGCTCGGCCGCCCACAATCATTGGCCGGTGGACTACTACGTGATCTCCGCGAGGGAGGGCGACCGCGCGCCCACGGGCCTTCTCGTGGAGGAATTCGTCCTCTGTGAGGACTACACGGCGGCGGGCATCGACGGCGCCGAGTGGAGAGCGGAGAACAGGGCCTGGTCCTCCTCCGCCGAGGCGAGCCGCGCCATCCGCGCCGACCGGGCGCTGCGCGGCCGCGTCACCCCCGTGAGCCGGCAGGAGGCGTGCAAGGCCTTCCGGCTGCTCGGCGGCGGCGAGCTGCCGGAAGAGGCCGGGCTGCGCACCCTGTTCCAGGAACGCCGGTCGCTGCCCACCTCCTCCCCGCTCAACATGAGCGGCAGCTCGGCGCGCCGCTACCGGATCCTGTTCGCCGGCGACCTCGGAGCCGACGGCCTGGCCAGGGCGCGCGAGGCGCTGCGCCTGGAGCCGACCGGCGACCCGCGCGTGGTCGGCGCCGCCTCCACCGACGCCGGCGGCCACGGCTTCACGTGGGAGCTGCGCCGGATCGGCGCGGGCATCGCCTGGTGCGTGGACGTGACCGCCCGGCTCGGATCCGGCCCGGTTACCGCGCTCGGCGCGCTGCTGCACCACCACCGCCAGGCCGTCCGCGACCAGGGCCTGATCCCCGTCACGATCGAACGCTTCGCCTGAACCCCGTCCTCCCGCCGGGCGGACCCCGTCGTCGCCCGGCCCTTTTCCATCCCTCGACGTAACCTTTCCCGGCCGGCGCCGACATTCCGCGAACCATGTACGGAAATCGGTTGTCGAACGCATCGGGGAAAGGGTTCCGGCCCACCGGCGCCGGCAGTCAGGACAAGGCACCGGGGCGGTACGCGAGGGGGATCTCATGGACAGCCACACGAGCGCGCGGCGACGGCGGAAGCACCTCATCGGCATCGTGGCCCTGGCGACATGCCTGGTGGCGACGTACAGTTCAGCGCTTCTCACCCGGCCGGCCGCGAGCGCGTCCACCGAGCTTCCCGAGGACGACCCGCCGATCGGCCCCGAGTCAGGTCCCGAAGGCGCGGCGAGCACCCCCACCGCGGCGCCGGACGCGTCCGCGGAGACCAAGGCCGGCCCGCCGGAGCTCGGGGAGCGGGTCGACTGCCGGCACGTCAAGTGTGTGGCGCTCACCTTCGACGACGGCCCTGGCCCGTACACGTCGGCGCTGCTGCGCGAGCTGGCCGCCCACCGGGCGCTCGGCACGTTCTTCGTGGTGGGACGCAACGTCGCCGAGCACCCGGACATCCTGCGCGAAACCTATCTGGAGGGGCACGAGATCGGCAGCCACACCTGGTCGCACGCCGACCTGACGAGGCTGTCGGCCGCCGGAATCCGGAAGGAGCTGTCCCGCACCGACCACGCGATCAAGGCGGCCATCGGGATCACGCCGCAGCTGGTGCGGCCGCCGTACGGCGCGTTCAACAAGTTCGTGCTGCGGCAGATGCGGCGGCCGCTCGTGATGTGGGACGTCGACACCCTCGACTGGCAGCTGCGCGACCGCGCCAAGGTGACCCGCAAGGCCCTGAAGCTGGTACGGCCCGGCAGCATCATCCTGTTCCACGACATCCACCTGTCAACTGTCCGGGCGATGCCGCATGTGCTGGACACCTTGTCGAAGCGCGGCTACCACTTCGTCACCGTGAGCCAGCTGTTCGACGGCAAGACCCCGGACGTCGCCTACGCCCGCGACCCTCGCCTCTGAAACGTCCGCCGTACAGGCCGACGGTTGCGGTGAACCGGCGCGGGACGGCGCGCTGCGCCAGAGCGAGCTGGCGCAGCGGCTCCGGCTGGAGAAGAGCACCACCAGCCGGCTGGTCACACAGCTCATCAACCGCGGCCGGGTCGAGCGCACCCCGGCGCCCGGCGACGGGCGCGGGCGGTCATCTCCCGCGACCCGGCAGACGCTCAACAGGACAGACTCGTCCGCGCACAGATGCAGCCCTACGATCGCCACTGCATGGCCGGTCGCCGTACGTGGTTGGGGGCGACCCTGACAGCCGAGGCCGCGAGCTCCGCGGCGGCCCCGCCTCCATCCACGCCTGCTCGCTCGCCACCACCGACATTTGCTACACCCGGCCGGCGCCAGGAGCACCTGCACCACCGCTGACCTGATCACGGCTGTACACCCGAACCCACGGTCAGCGCGCCGAACGCGCCCGATCCACTTTCTGTCCGCTCTTCCGCAGAGCCCGCATACCTGTATACCCTTCGGGGGTACGGTTCCCGTTCGATGCTGACGGATACCCTACCGCCGTACGGTTCTGAGATCGAGAGCTCGACGCCTTCCCGAGTCCCACGACGAAAAGGACACCCCTCTCGTGACGATCGCGAACACCGACGCCGGCCGACGCGCCGCGCTGAAACAGTGGCTGGGCCTGGGTGTGCTGGTCCTGCCCGTGCTGCTGCTGTTCATGATGCTGACAGTCCTGTTTCTCGCCATTCCACACCTGGCCGCCGAGCTGCGGCCGAGCGGCACCCAGACGTTGTGGATCATCGACATCTACGGCTTCCTGATGGCCGGCCTGCTGGTCACCATGGGCACCCTCGCCGACCGGCTCGGCCACCGACGGCTGCTCGTCATCGGCGCGGCCGTCTTCGCTGTCGCCTCCTTATTCGCCGCCGGCACCTCCGACCCCGGCTGGCTGATCGTCTGGCGGGCCGTCCTGGGAGTCGCCGCGGCCACGCAGATGCCTGCCACGCTAGGGATGATCTTCGCGACCTTCACCGACCATCGTCGGCGAGGGGTCGCCGTCGGGGTGTGGTCGGGCGCCATCTCGGTCGGCACCGCGATCGGCCCCGTGGTCGGCGGCGCGCTGCTGGAGGCGTTCTCCTGGCGAGCGGCCTTCCTGGTCGCAGTGCCCGTCATGGCGATCGTGGTGATCGGTGCGCCGCTGCTGCTGCCCGCCCACCGCAACCCCGGCGCAGGCCGCGTCGACCTGCTGAGCGTGCTGCTGTCGCTGGCGACGCTGCTGCCGATCGTCTACGGCCTCAAAGAAGTCGGCAAGGGAGGCCACCCGGCCGTCGCGGTAGCCGCGTTCGTGGTCGGGTTCGCGTTCGGCGCCTGGTTCGTCAGGCGCCAGCTGCGCCTGCCCGAGCCGTTGCTGGACGTCCGGCTGTTCGCCAACCGCGTGGTCGGCGGCGCCCTGGGCGTGTTCCTGCTCTCGGCGACCGCGCTCGGCGGCGTGTACCTGCTCGTCACCCAGTACCTGCAGCTGGTGCAGGGGCTGTCGCCGTTGCAGGCGGGCCTGTGGGTGCTACCGGCCGCGGCGCTGCTCGTCGTCGTCTCGACGGGCTCACCCCTCCTGGCCCGGCGTTTCCGGCCGGGACGTCTCATCGCCGCCGGGCTCGTCATCCAGGTGGTCGGTTACCTGATGCTCACCCAGGTCGGCGCCACCGGCGGGCTGCCGCTGCTGGTCGCGGGCTTCATCGTCCTGTATCCGGCGGTCGCCCCCTCGATGGCGCTGACCACCAGCCTCGTCGTCGGCTCCGTCCCACCGCAGAAGGCCGGCGCCGCGTCCGGGCTCGCCACCACCTGCAGCGACCTCGGCATCTCGCTCGGCATCGCGATCCTCGGCAGCGTCGCCGCCGCCGTCTACCGCGTCCGGATCAGCACCGAACTGCCCGCGGGCCTGCCGCCCGAGGCCGCCGCGGCCGGCCGCGACACTCTTGACGCCGCGATCGCCACCACGCAGACCCTGCCCGGCGAACTGGCCGCGGCCGTGCTCACCCCCGCCCGGGAGGCCTTCACCAGCGGCCTGACCACAGCCGCCGCCATCGCCGCGGTCATCGCCGCCGCCGCGGCGGTACTGGCCCTCCGCCGCCTGGCCTCCGTCCCACCCACCAACCCCTGACCCGCCCCTGGCCTCACCGCAAACTACCCGCACCACAAGAAGGGTCACCGTGATCAATATCCGTCGCGCCACCCCCGATGACGCCGCCACCGTGCACACCCTCATCCACCGTCTGGCAGAGCACCAGAGCCAGAGCTGGGGCGTCACGGTGAGCGTCGAGGATCTGAAGCGGCTGCTCGCCCTCCCGGAGGTGGGCTACCTGATCGCCGAACGGGACGGCCAGGCCATCGGCTACGTCTCCTGGCTGCAGCGCATCAGCTTCTGGTCCGGTCAGGACTACCTCCATCTGGACGACCTGTACGTGACCGCCGCCGAACGCGGCAACGGCGTGGGCGAGCAACTGATGCACGCCATCGCCGAAACCGCCGACGGCAAGGTCATCCGCTGGGAGGTGGCCGAAGCCAACACCGGCGCGCAACGCTTCTACCACCGCATCGGCGCAACCCTCACATCGAAGAAGATCTGCCGCTGGCAGCCGCAGCAGCCCGCCGACGAACCCCTCCACAACTGATCCACCCGAACCAAGCACCCCGGTCCTGCCTCGACCGAAGTCGCGCCATCACGGCTGAGCACCCGGTTGTCCCCGGCTCCGCGCCGGGGACAACGCGCCTGTGAGGGTGGGGACGAGGATCAGGCCGGCTACGAGCAAGTCGGACGGGACGGAGAACGCACCGGCCACGAACACTCGCAGCAACATGGCGACGCCCACACCCAGGACGAGCAACGTCACCGTCCGGCGTAAGCCGCCCTTCTTCTCTTCTCCATGCCTTCAGCCTGCTGGATGCCGGGACCCACCGATCCCAGCTCGCCGGCACGCCCGGTGAGCGAGCACTCCGTGAGGCGGACTCATCACGGGACGATCGTCCGGCCTTGGTCGGCGCCTTCGATCACCGTGACGTAGGCCTCGGCCACGTCGGCGACCGGGGTGCCGGTCGAGCCGTCCATCCCCAGGTGTTCCAGGGTCTCGCGGATCCAGCCTGGACTGATCACGTTGATGCGGAGTCCGCGTGGAAGCTCGGCGGCGGCGTTGCGGACGAAGCCCTCCAGCCCGGCGTTGACCAGAGCTCCCAACGAGCCGCCGGCCAGCGGAGCCGCGAAGGTGCCGCCGGTGAGCACGACGGAGCCTCCGTCACGGAGGTGACGCAGCGCTCGCCGGGCCAGGGCGACCTGCCCCAGCAGCTTGGCCTGCAGCCCCGCGGCGAACTCGCGGACTCCAAGGACACCAGTGGGCCGCCGGCCGCACAGCAGATCACGGCATCGGGAGCATTCCACCGATGCCGCCGCGCGCCAGCCATAAGAGGACGAGGCACCACCGATGCCGACGCGCGCCGGGCGTACCTCGACGAGGCACCGTGCCGTGAGGCGGGACCCGCCCCTGTAGCAGCAGGGGCGGGCACGTGGTCAGGTGAGCAGGGTCGCCACGGCTGTGGCCGTGTGGTGATGGGTGGTCAGGAGGGCGGTCACCTCCTGGACGCCGGGTGGGGCGGCGGTGCGGGGACGCCACTCCCCCGCGCATCCGAGCAGCTCGGCCACCGCGTCGCAGGCCGCCGGATGGCCGGCGAGGAGATCGGTCGCCGGTCCCGCCATCGGCTGCGCGGCGGCGGAGGTGGGGACGGGCTTGGCGGACGACCATGGGGGCGTCCAGGCGTCCACGGCGGTCAGCGAGCCGGGGAACGTGCGTCCTGCCTCCTTGACGAGGGCCGGCATGAGCTCACCCGCGCCGTCGCGCAGCGCGACGATCAGCTTGGGCAGCCACGGCAGCAGCACCGGGTCGGGCAGCCGCCCGAACGCCTTCGAGATCACCTCCACCACGAACCCCGACAGCGCAGGCACCGGCTCCATCGCATGCACGAACCCGATGAGGTAGTGCGGGAAGGCCGGCACCACCAGCGGGTTGGCGAGCAGCTCGTCGCAGCGCGCCCGCAGCTCGGCCAGGGACAGCAACCCCAGCTGGTGGCGGGCCGCCCACATCAGCGCCACCTTCGCCGGCGACTCCGGATGCGACTGCCGCACCGCGAGCTCCAGCTGGGCCCGTTCGCAGCCGAGGGCCAGTGCGAGGCTCTCCATCGTGCACAGGAACCCGAGCATGGCCGCCACCTGCCGCACGCCGGTGTCGTCGTCGACGAACGCGGTCGGCAGCAGCGTGCAGTAGTGGGCGTACCCGGTCGTCACGAACGCCCCGCACCACGCCGGCAGCTCGGGCTCGACCGTCCGGTAGTAGGCGAGCAGCCCCCGGATGCGGCGCAGCACCTCAGGCGCGTCGTCGACGGTGCGCTCGGCCGCGAGCAGCTCCACCGCCCGCGCCCCCAGCTCGTCGGCGACGCGGCGGCTGCCGAGGAACAGCAGGGCGTCCTCGACCGCCGCCAGGGCGACGGCCGCGGTGGCGTCGGGGGCGCGCACGGCTCGCCGCAGCCGCTGTTCCAGCACCTGCTCGACGGTGACGCCCTCGTAGCCGAGCTCGATGATGGCGCGCTGGTACTTGCCGATCGCGAGGTCCCAGCTCTCCTGGATCGAGCGTTCGCCCAGCCTGCGCTCGCCCATGATGGGCCGCGCGGCGTCGGCCGGCAGCAGGTAGCGCAGCTTCCACAGCAGGTCGGAGCAGGGCGCCAGCTCGGGGTGGGCGTGCAGGTCGATGAGCGCCCGCTGGATCGTCCGCCGCTCGAGGTCGAGCCCTAGCGGGGCGAGCCGGTCGAGGACGTCTCTGGCCAGCGGCGGCATCGCGTCGTAGCCGACCTCTCCGACGCGGTCGCCGCCGAGCAGGATCTCGCACAGGTGCCGTACGTCGCGACGCCCGGGAACGGTGTCCTTCTCGATGCAGGTGACGGCCGCGTCCTGGAAGTCGTACGGGGTGGGCCTGGCCCGGTTGCGCAGGCCGGCCAGCAGGATCGAGGTCTCGTAGACCGCGATCGCGTCGGCCGTGCTCGCGAGGTAGCCGTTGCGGCGGGCCAGCCGGACGATGTCGACGCACCAGCCGAGCAGCTCTGCCTCGTCGAGCGCGTCGAGCGCGGGCGGCCGGGACAGGAACCCGCTGAGCCGGTCGGCCACCTCGCCCGCCGGCGCGGGCACCGGCAGCTTGGCCGGGCGTTGGGGCGCTCCCTTCTGCCCGGCCAGCCGGAACGGCTTCAGCCCGCCGCGGGTGAGCGCCTTGCTCCAGGTCGCCGCCGCGATCGACACCGAGCCGGGGGCCAGCCCGAACTGCGCCTCGATGGCCGAGTGGCTGGACGGGATCAGCCCGTACAGCCAGGTCGTGCCCGTGCGCGGGCTGATCTCGTAGGGGGCCGTGGAGCGCACGCCGAACTGCTCGACGCGGCTCGCGGCGTGGAAGGCGCCGCAGACGTAGAGGCAGTCGGCGGGATCGGCGCCGGTGGCGGCCTGGTGCTCACGCATCCTGGTCCACATGTAGCGTTCGCGTTCCTCGTCGACGGCCGTCCGGTCGTCGTCCTCGGGGCGAAGCCGGCGGAACAGGCTGCCGATCATCACCATGACCTGGCGGTAGGTGTCGTAGTCTGCCCCGGCGAGGGGCTGTTCGACGTACTGGTCCCACCACTCCGACCAGTGGCGCACCTTGCCGTGGCGCAGGAGGTGCTCCTCCAGTTCGGCGAAGCGGGGCCGCAGGTCGCCGAGCTCGACGCCGACCGCGTCGCCGTGCAGGCCGGCCTCCTCGCCCTTCGCCGCGGGCCGCTGCTCGGGCGCCCACTGGTAGACGTGGTCGGTCGAGCGGTCGACCAGCACCAGCTCGACGCCAGGGGTGTCGAGCGCGTACGCGATGGCCTGGTATTCCGCCGACGCCTCGGTGATGGGCGCCACCACGCTGAGCGGCGCCCAGTCCTTCGGGAAGCCGTCGAGGTCGGTGGCGAACGCCTGCACGGCCACCGGCAGCCGGCAGTTGCGCAGCTCGGTGAGCAGCGGCTGCAGGTCTTCGCACAACTCCAGGTAGATGACCTTCGGCTGCTTCTCGCGCAGCCTGCGCACCATCGCCAGCGCCGAGGCGGGCGAGTGGTGGCAGACCGGGAAGATCTCCAGCTCCTCGCGCAGCGCCCGGTCGACGTCGTCGACCATCTCCGACAGGATGCCGGAGACCCCGGCCGGGCTGTTCGCGAACGTCTCCGCCGCGTCGAGGAGCTGCCCGCGCAGCGCGCCGAACGGACTCGTCTCGTCGCTCATCAGATACCTCCGAGGAAACCCCCGCCTTCAGGCGGGAGAGGAATCGGACCCCTGCGGAGCAGGACAGGGGCAGGCGATTCGCCGCCAGGCGAGCCACCGTTTCGAACAAACACACGATTGTTGAGCTGATCGCGTCCTAGGATGTGCGGCATGGCGCAGCTGGTGAAGCGGGCCTACAAGTACCGTTTCCACCCGACCCCCGAGCAGGCCGAAGAGCTTGCCCGGACGTTCGGATGCGTCCGCCTCGTCTACAACAAGGCTCTGGAAGAGCGCACCCGCGCCTACACTCTGGAAGGGCGACGCGTCTCCTACGTGGAGTCCTCTGCGCGTCTGACGGAGTGGAAGCGCAGCGGAGAGTACGACTTCCTGTCCGAGGTGTCGTCGGTCCCTCTTCAGCAGGCGCTGCGGCATCTTCAGGCGGGGTTCGCGAACTTCTTCGCCAAGCGCGCCAAATATCCGACGTTCAAGAGCAGAAAGAAGTCGCGCCTGTCGGCGGAGTACACCCGGTCGGCGTTCCGCTGGCGGGACGGCCGGTTGACGCTGGCGAAGATGGACGCGCCGCTCACGATCGTGTGGTCGCGTCCTCTTCCTGAGGGTGCGGAGCCGTCCACGGTCACCGTGTCGAAGGACGCGGCGGGTCGCTGGTTCGTGTCCCTGCTGGTCGAGGAGAAGATCAGTCCCCTGCCGCCCGTCGCGGCGAACGTGGGGATCGACGCCGGGATCACGGCGCTGGCCACACTCTCCACTGGAGAGAAGATCCTCAACCCGAAGCACGAGCGTCGTGCTCGGCGAAGGCTCGCCAAGGCGCAGCGTGCTCTCGCCCGTAAGGAGAAGGGGTCGAACAACCGGGCCAAGGCCCGGCGCAAGGTGGCCCGCGTCTACGCCCGGATCGCCGACCGCAGAAGAGATCACCTGCACAAGGTCACGACACGGCTTGTTCACGAGAACCAAGTGATCGCCGTGGAAGACCTGACCGTCCGCACCTTGGTCAAGAACCACAGCCTGGCGCGCGCCATCTCCGACGCCTCCTGGCGGGAGTTGCGGACCATGCTGGAGTACAAGGCTTCCTGGTACGGGCGGACCGTCGTCGCAGTTGACCGCTGGTTCCCGTCGTCGAAGCTGTGCTCGGCGTGCGGTGCTCTGCAAAACAGGATGCCCTTGAGCATCCGCGACTGGACATGCGCCTGCGGCACCGTCCATGACCGGGACGTGAACGCGGCCAAGAACATCCTCGCCGCCGGGCCGGCGGAGAGCTGAAACGCCTGTGGAGCTGATGTAAGACCTCAACGAGAGTCCTCTCGGGCGGGCAACCGGCTGTGAAGCAGGAAACCTCACGGGCGACCGTGGGAATCCCCCTCGTTCACGAGGGGGAGGATGTCAAGACAGCGTCGAGATCGCCTCGCGGCCACCCTCGAGGAAGTCGGGCCACAGGCCCCCGTCCCTCTTGCTGCGGGGCTCGACCACGCCGTGCCAGTACTTGTTGAGGATCGCGAGGTCTTCGGGGCTGCGCCGGGCGAGCGACCCGACCAGCGAGCCGGCCAGGGTCTGGGCCCGCAGCACGCGGTCGCCGAAGAAGTGGCTGTGCAGGATGGCGTCCTCCAGGACGCCGATCTGCTCGGCGGTGGACAGCGCCGACTCGAGCTTGTCGTCGTCGCTGGTGGCCGAGGCCGCCGCCGACCGCAGGTCGGCGAAGCTCTGCAGCAGGATGTCGAGCAGCGAGGGCGGCAGGTCGAGTTCGATGCGGTGGCGTCGCAACAGCTCCTCGGTACGGAACCGGACGATCTCGGCCTCGCTCTTCTTGCTGGTCACGACCGGGATGCGGACGAAGTTGAAGCGCCGCTTCAGCGCGGACGACAGGTCGTTGACGCCCCGGTCGCGGCTGTTGGCGGTGGCGATGATGGAGAAGCCCGGCTGGGCGAAGACGATGTTGTCGTCGTCGAGTTCGGGGATGGAGACGTACTTCTCCGACAGGATCGAGATGAGCGCGTCCTGGACGTCGCTGGTCGACCGGGTGAGCTCCTCGAAGCGGCCGATCACGCCGCGCTCCATCGCCGTCATGATCGGCGAGGGGATCATCGACTCACGGGACTGGCCCTTGGCGATGACCATGGAGACGTTCCAGGAGTACTTGATGTGGTCTTCTGTGGTGCCTGCGGTGCCCTGCACGACGAGCGTGGAGTTACGGCAGATGGCCGCGGCCAGCAGTTCGGCCAGCCAGCTCTTGCCGGTGCCTGGGTCGCCGATCAGCAGCAGGCCGCGGTCGGAGGCGAGGGTCACGATGCTGCGCTCGACGAAGCTGCGGTCGCCGAACCACTTCTGCGGGATCTCGCGCTCCAGCCCGTCGGAACGTTCGGAGCCGAGGATGAACAGCCGCACCATGCGGGGGCTGAGCCGCCACGAGAACGGCTTCGGGCCGTCGTCGATCGACTCGAGCCAGTCGAGCTCGTCGGCGAACTTGACCTCTGCGGGGGCGCGGAGCATGTCGTCACTCATAGGGGGGTCTTTCTCCTGGTCGTGTCAGGTGAGGAAGTTCTTGAGCTCGAAGACGAGCTTGCGGATGTGGCCCGAGATCACCGGGGTGCCGAGGGCCTTGAGTCTCTGGCGGAACCACGGGTCGACGGACTGGACGCCCGAGCTGCTCACCGAGCCGACGGGGATGAGCTTCACCCCCGAACGGTGCACCGACTCGAAGTCGCTCATCAGCTGCCGGTTGTCGTAGAAGTCGGAGATCCACACCACCGCGGTGTTGCGCGGGTCGGCGATCTTCGGCCTGGTCAGGCTCATCGCCACCGTGCCGTCGGTGCCGCCGCCGAGCGTGGTGCGCAGCAGCACCTCGAACGGGTCGTGCACCCACGGGGTCAGGTCGATCGCCCGGGTGTCGTACGCGATGAGGTGCACGTCGACCTTGGGCAGGCCGGTGAAGATCGACGCCAGGATGGTGCAGTTGACCATCGCGTCGACCATCGAGCCCGACTGGTCGACCACCACGATCAGGCGCGCCGGCGTGGTGCGGCGGGCGGTTCGCTTGTAGAAGAGCCGGTCGACGTAGAGCCGCTGGTCGTCAGGGCTCCAGTTGGTGAGGTTCTTCCAGATCGTACGGTCGAGGTCGAGGTTGCGGAACACCCGCTTCGGCGGCACCGAACGGTCGATGACACCGGCGCCGGCCTTCTCGACGTGGGTGCGGAGCACCTGGGCGACCTCGTCGACGAACCTGCGGATGAGCGCCTTGGCGTTGGCCAGCGCGACGCCCGACAGGTTGGACTTGTCGCGCAGGAGCTGCTCGATCAGCGACATGCTGGGCGTGAGCTGCCGGGCCAGCCCGGGGTCGGCGAGCACCTCGCGCAGGCGCATGCGCTTGACCAGGTCGGCCTCCAGGTCGGCGAGCACCTTGGCCAGCTCCTCGTCGCCGAGCCTGAACCCGTGACCACCGGGCCCGACGCCACGACCGGCCCCACCAGGACCACCGCCCGGCCCGGAACCAGCCGAGCCGGCACCACCGCCCTGCCCGAAGCCGGCCCCGCCAGCACCACCCACCTGCCCGTGGCCCTCGCCGGGGACGTCGCCCGGCTCGTCGTCCGCGTCGCCTGGGGCGCCGCCCATGGCGCGTTGGAACCAGGCCGCGTCCTTCTTCCAGGTCTCCAGCCGGCCGGCGGTGACGCTGCCCGAGCCGGTCGTGAACACGTTGAGCAGCAGCTTGGAAACGAGCGCGGCACGCCGCACCTCTCCACCGTCAGCCGCTCCGTCACCGTCACTGTCGCTGTCGCCGTGCCCGGTCATGAGGCCCTCGAACTCGGGCCCCAGCTCGGGGAAGCGCTGCACCAGGGTGTCGATCGACACGCCTGGGTCGAGCAGCGCGAGCGGCAGGCCGAGGTCGCCGACGATGCCGACGCCCGCGTTCTCGAGCGCGGGCTGCTCGTCGGCGCCGAACAGCCGGGACAGCAACCGCCAGTAGAGCACCTGGCGCCTGCTCTGGTCGGCGACCGGCAGTCCGTCGGCCGCCTGGATGCCCGTCGCGGGGTGGTCGTGCGGCAGTCCGTCGGCCGCCGGCGTGCCCGTCGTGGGGTGGTCGTGCGTCGTCTCGTTCCGCTGGTCGTCGGTCATCGGCGCAGCAGCCGTCCTGCTCGTTCCCGCAGCACGGCGACCACGTCGCCGGCCTTGGCCTCCGCCTTGACCACCTTGGGGTCGGTGGGGCCCAGCGCCCAGTCGCCGGTGTGCGCGGTGACCGGCTTCTTCTTCACCGTCGCCTGCACGCCGAGCGGCTGCACGCGCCACTGCCCGGCGTCCCAGCGCAGCAACCCGACGCACGCCGTGGACGCGGCCACCAGCTCGGGCGTGAGCGGGCCGCAGGACGGCAGCCGGTCGAGGTCGAACCGGACGGTGCTGCCGCCCAGGGCGAGCGTGTCGCCCTCGACGGTGTAGCCCTCGATGAGGACGGGCTCGGCGATGCGTACGGAATGGCGGTCGAGCGGCGTCACCGGGGGCGCCGTCGCGTCGGCGAGCCGCACCCGCGCTACCGCGAACGGGTCGGCCTCGTCCGCCGCGCTCGCCCGGTCGTCGTGCCAGACCAGGTCGCCGCCTGGGAGCAGCGGCATGCCGGAGATCTCGACGGCGAGGTGGCCGGCGAGCGCGCCGAGCAGGACGGGGTGCCCGGCCAGCATCCGCCACACGGTCGGGCCCACGATGGTGTCGACCTTGGCGGCGGCCACGCTGGTGCGGACCAGCCTGGACGGCCCTCCGCCCGTCGGTTCGAGGACGGCGTGAACCTGGAGGCGTACGGCGGTGGCGTGCTCGTGCACGTCGGCGCCCAGGATGAGCAGCCGCCCCGACACGAGCTCGCCCTCGCCCGGCGCGGCCTGCCACGGGCCCTGCTGCGCGAGCAGCAGGGCGCGCGTCCAGAGGTCGGCCCACCGGCGGGCCGGCACCCGGCCCATCGTCGCGACCGGGCTCGACGCGCGCAGCTCCGTGGCGAGGCCGTCGAGCAGCACCGCGAGGCCACGCAGCTCGGGCACGGTCAGCAGCGCCTCGATCACGCGGTCGGCCGAGGAGACGAGGTCGTGGTCGACGCCCCGCCACCCCACGATGGCGATCTCCCGCAGCCACCCCCGGCACCCGGCCAGCAGATTCGCCGCCTGCCCACGCACCGCCCCATCGCCCGCCGCGCCGCCTCCCGGCGCACCCGCCGCCGCGCCGCCCCCGGCGCGGTTCGTGGCCGGGCCGCTCGCGGTCTCCGTCGCATCGGACGGGGTGGCGTCGGAAGCCGGCGCGTCCCATGGGGCGCGGGCGCGGGCGAGTGCGGTGTCGAAGCGGGTGAGGAGGGCGTCGTGGACGGCGCCGAGCAGGGCGGCGCGGGCACCGGCCAGGACGGCCAGGTGTTCGTCGGTCACCGACCCCGCGGTCACCTTCGCCACGGCCTCGCCCACCCGCTCCCCGAGAGGAGTGGCCGCGAGCGCGGCCGCCAGGGCGGACAACGCGGCGGCCGGCTCCTCGGCGACCCGGGCGAACCCGTACACGAGCGCGTCGTCGAAGCCCGTCACCAGGTCGAGCGCCTCGCCGGCCCCCGCAGGCACTTCGGCGAGTAACTCGTCCAGCTGCACGTCAAGCATCGGCGCTCCCTTTCGCGGCACGACCGTTCCGCTGCGTCGTCGTCATCGCGCCGCCGCTCTCGTCGCCGGGAACCAGTGGAGCTCAGGCAGCGGATCGGTGCTGCCGGGCACCTCGAGGTAGGCCAGGTGGCGCAGGAACCGGCTGAACACGACGGCCGCCGGGGTCTGCTCGACATGACCGTTGAGGTGCGCCATCAGGTCGCCGCCCTCCGGCACCTCGACCCTCAGGTAGCGGGCCACCCGGTCGAGGCCGTACTGCACGACCGCCTCGTCGGCCAGCAGGCGGATGTGCTTGCACGCCGCGCCGTACAGGCCGCCGCACGGCCGGTTGTTGTTGGTGCTGCAGCTCAGCTCGTGCGTGCCCGCGCCGATCGAGGAGACGTAGACCCGCTCGATGTCGGACCCGCTCGACACGACTCCCTGCAACCGGCCGTCCGCAAGCTCGACGAAGGGCACCTTCGCCAGCTTGCGCGGCCGTACGGAGGGCACCAGCCGCACGACACTGCGCTGCTCCCACGCGGTTTCTTCCGCGTCCACGACCTCAGAACCTCCCGCCCCAGCCGGCTCATGAGCGCAGGCGGGAATGCCCGCGCCTTCGGCGTACGGCTGATCGATGATCCGGGAAACTATCCGAGGCCACCGACAGAATCGGGGGCCGGACGATCAAGCTCGTCCGGCCCCCGCAATGTCATTCGGACGCCACCGCCCATACCGGGTGCTCGCCCGGGGCCAGCTCCACGAAGTCGGGCAGGTCGCGCAGCGCCTCCTCGGCCCCGCCCGGCGTGTACGTGGCGATGATCCGCAGCGGACGCCACCCGGTGTTGAACGTCGAGTGCAGCGTCCCCATCGGGATCCAGACGGCGTCGCCGGCCCTGACCGTGAACTCGGGCCCGTCGCCGACCGTCTGGCGTCCCTCTCCCTCGATGATGTAGAGGACCTCGTCGGAGTGCAGGTGCTCGTGGCGGTCGTGCCCCTTGCCCGGGTTGATGACCACCTCGCCGAGCGAGGACGACGCCCCCTCGACGCCCGAGGGCGTCACGTGCCATTTGATCGAGCCCCAGTCGAACACCATCGTGGGCAGGGAGTCGGGTGTGCGGTGCATGACGCTCTCCTTCTCGGGGGTCACAGGCTCTTGAAAGCGCGGAGCTGGCCGGCGATGGCGCGCTCGGTGGGCAGCCGTTCCATCGAGGAGGCCCCGAAGAACCCGGCGATCCCGGTGGTGCGCTCCTGGATGTAGCGGACGTCGTCCGGCTCGGCGATGGGCCCGCCGTGGCACAGGACGATGACGTCGGGGTTCACGGCCACGGCCGCGTCGCGCATCTCCTGGACGCGGACGGCCGACTCGTCGAGGGTGAGCGCGGTCTTCGCGCCGATGCTGCCCTTGGTCGTCAGCCCCATGTGCGGGACGAGGATGTCGGCCCCGGCCCGCGCCATGGCGGTGGCCTGCTCGGGGGTGAACACGTAGGGGGCGGTGAGCAGGCCGCGCTCGGCGGCCAGCCGGATCATCTCGACCTCAAGGTCGTACCCCATGCCGGTCTCCTCCAGGTTCGCCCGGAAGACGCCGTCGATGAGGCCGACGGTGGGGAAGTTCTGGACGCCGGTGAACCCCATCCGGGCCAGCTCGTCGAGGAACTGCGGCATGAGCCGGAACGGGTCGGTGCCGCAGACCCCGGCCAGCACGGGGGTGTCCCTGACGACGGGCAGCACCTCGCCGGCCATCTCGACGACGATGGCGTTCGCGTCGCCGTACGGCATCAGGCCCGCCAGCGAGCCGCGTCCTGCCATCCTGAAGCGGCCGGAGTTGTAGATGATGATCAGGTCGACACCGCCGGCCTCGGCCGCCTTGGCGGACAGCCCGGTGCCGGCGCCCGCCCCGATGACGAGCCGGCCGGCCTGCTGCTCGGCACGGAGCCTGGCGATTGCCTCGTCGCGGTTCACACGCTTCCTCTCTGTGTCGGTACGGGTGCCACCGCACCCCGGATGAGTTCGTTCAGCAGGTCGGCCGCGGCAACGGCGAACCCCGGGTCGTTGATGTCCTGCTCGTACACCGTCACCTGGACGTCGCTGCCGGCGACGGCGCTCAGCACGGCCTCGAAGCAGGCGGCGTCGGCGTCGGGGTCGTGGAAGGGCCCGCCTTCGACGTCCACGGCGGAGACCCCGCCGCGCGGGACGAGCAGCGCGACCGGCCCGGTGGCTGCGGCGAGCTTCGTGCCGATCGTCCGGCCGATCTCGGCGCACTCGGCCGGGGTCGTGCGCATGAGGGTGACGGTCGGGTTGTGGACGAGGAGCCGCCGGTCGCGGAACCGCCCGGGGACGGTGTCCAGCGGGCCGAAGTTCACCATGTCGACCGCGCCGAGGCTGACGACCTGCGGCACGCCGGCCGCCCCGGCCGCGGTCAGCCGGTCGGGACCGGCCGTCAGGACGCCGCCGACCAGCTCGTCGGCGATCTCGGTGGTGGTCAGGTCGAGCACCCCGGCGAAGTGCCCGGCGGCGGCGAGCGCCTCCATGGCCCGCCCGCCCGAGCCGGTGGCGTGGAAGACGAGCACCTCGTACCCGAGCTCTTCGAGCCGGGCGCGGGCGGCGTCGACGGCGGGCGTGGTGACGCCGAACATGGTGGCGGCGACCAGCGGTCTGTCGCCTGAGGGCGGTCCTGCGGCCCGGCGTTGTTCGTGGGCGGCGGACATGGCGGCGACGGCGGCGGCCGCGTTGCCGAGGATCTGACGGGAGATCGAGTTGAGTCCTGCGATGTCGACGACGCTGTACATGAGCGTGACGTCGCTCTGCCCGACGTACGCGGAGACGTCGCCGGCCGCCATGGTGGAGACGAGCACCTTGGGCAGCCCGACGGGCAGGACCCGCATGGCGGCGGCAGCGACGGACGAGCCGCCGCTGCCGCCGAGTGCGAGCATCCCGCTGACCTGGCCGCGGGCGTGCAGGTCACGGGTCACCGCGGCGGCGCCGTCCGCCATCGCGCGCAGGGCGGCGCCGCGGTCTCCCGAGCGCCGCAGCTGTTCCAGGTCGGCGCCGCCCGCCGCGGCGACCGCCTCAGGGCCGACGTCGGCGGCGAGCGTGCCGCCTCCCATGACGCCCACGTCGACCAGGACGACGTCCTGTCCGGCCGCCGCGACGAGGTCGCGGACGTAGGCGTATTCGCCGCCCTTGGTGTCGAAGGTCCCGAGCAACAACACGGCCATGCCTGACACTCCTTCGCGCCCCGGTTCGCCGACACGCGAGCCCGCCCGCGGGCGGACCGCACAGTGTGGCTTGCCCCGCGGTGCGGGCGATCAAGCGTGCCGGCGGCCCGCGCGCGGCGGATGTCAGAGGGCGCTCAGCTCGTCCAGCTGGTCAGGGCTCAGCGACACCGTGGACGCGGCCAGGTTCTCCTCCAGATGGGCGACCGACGAGGTGCCCGGGATCGGCAGGGTCACCGGTGAGTGGGCGAGCAGCCAGGCCAGGCCGACCTGGGAGGGCGTGACGCCGAGCGCCTTGGCGACGTGCTCCAGCGGGCTCCCGTGCCCGGCCAGCGCGCCCTTGCCGATCGGGCTGTAGGGGATGAACGCGATCCCCTCGCGCTCGCAGTGCCGCAGCACCTCCTCGGAGGTGCGCAGGGTGACGTTGTAGCGGTTCTGCACGGAGACGATCTCGGCGACGCCCCTGGCCTGCTCCAGCTGCTCGACGGTCACCTCCGACAGGCCGATGGCGGCGATCTTGCCTTCGTCCTGCAGCGCCTTCAGCTCGCCCACCTGGTCCTCCAGCGGCACCTCGGGGTCGACGCGGTGCAGCTGCAGCAGGTCGAGCCGCTCGACGCCGAGCCGGCGCAGGCTCATCTCGACCTCCTGCCGCAGGTAGGCGGGGCGTCCCACGGTGTGCCACTCCCCCGGCCCGGTGCGCACGAACCCGGCCTTGGTCGCGATCAGCAACCCTTCCTGGTACGGGTGCAGCGCCGCACGGATGATCTCCTCGTTGACGTACGGCCCGTAGGAGTCGGCGGTGTCGATGAAGGTGACGCCGAGCTCGACCGCGCGACGCAGCACGCGCAGGGCCTCGTCGTGATCGCGCGGAGGCCCCCACACGCCTGGCCCGGTGAGGCTCATCGCTCCGTAGCCGAGCCGGTGCACCGTCTTGCCGGCGATGGTCAGCGTGCCCGTCAACGCGAGATCTATCGACATGGGTTCCCCGTTTCGTATGTCGGACGTGGGCCGTTTCCGGTCCGTGATCTAACGGATATCTGAGTCAATCTTCCCTATTTTGCATTTCATGAATACGTTTCCGGCTACGCGCAATTTTACGACTCCTGGCTCACCCTCCACCTTCGAGGAGCAACCATGCGTTCCCGACTGCGCAAGGGCGTGCTCGGCGCTCTCACTGCCGTGGCCGTTGCGGTCTCGCCGCTGGCCTTAACGGGCACGGCGAGCGCCGCCCCGGGCGGACCCGCCCACGAGCACGGCAAGGATCACCACCCGGGCAAGGGCCCGGGGAAGGACCACGGGAAGGACGCCGTCCGCAAGCTGGTCAAGGCCGTCTCCGGCAAGAACGTCAAGAAGCACCTGAAGGCGTTGCAGGCCATCGCCGACGCCAACGGCGGCAACCGCGTCGCGGGCAGCCCCGGGTTCGACGCCTCACGCGACTACGTGGCCAAGAAGCTGCGCGCCGCCGGGTACGACGTGACGATCCAGCCCTTCGAGTTCACCTTCGACGGCTACATCACCCCGCCGGTGCTGCAGCAGACCGCCCCCGCGCAGAAGACGTACACGTTCGGCTTCTTCTCCGACTACGTGGCGATGGGCGACGCGCCCGCGGGCTCGGCCGCCGGCACCGTCCAGGCCGTGGACCTCACCCTTCCGCCGGGACCGGACAACACCTCGACGTCGGGGTGTGAGCCGAGCGACTTCGCCGGTTTCGTGCCCGGCAACGTGGCGCTCATGCAGCGCGGCGTCTGCAACTTCCGGGTGAAGGTGGACAACGCCATGGCCGCCGGCGCCTCGGCCGCCATCGTGTTCAACGAGGGCCAGCCGGGCCGTACCGACGTGGACCTCAACCCGACGCTCGGCGGGCCGGGCGTGACGATCCCCGCGTTCTTCACCAGCTTCGCGGTGGGCCAGGAGCTGGCGGCCACCCCAGGCGCCGCGATCAGCATGAACTGGGACCCGATCGTCGAGCAGCGGACGACCTACAACGTGATCGCGCAGAGCAAGAAGGGCGACCCGAACAACGTCGTCATGCTCGGCTCGCACCTGGACAGCGTCCAGGAGGGGCCCGGCATCAACGACAACGGCTCCGGCAGTGCCGGCATCCTCGAGGTCGCGCTGAAGTTCGCCAAGACCAAGCCGAAGAACCAGATGCGCTTCGCCTTCTGGGGCGCCGAGGAGTTCGGCCTGCTCGGTTCCGACCACTACGTGGCCACCCTGTCCGAGGAGGAGCGCGCCAAGATCGCGCTGTACCTCAACTTCGACATGATCGCCTCGACCAACTACACGTTCGGCATCTACGACGGTGACGGCGACGCGTTCGGCACCGCCGGGCCCGCCGGGTCGGACGTGATCGAGGAGGACTTCGAGAAGTTCTTCGCCGCGAACCGGCAGCCGTTCACGGCGACCGCGTTCACCGGACGCTCCGACTACGGGCCCTTCATCGCGGTCGGCATCCCGTCTGGCGGCCTGTTCACCGGCGCCGAGGTGCGCAAGACCGAGGAGGAGGCCGCGATCTTCGGCGGCACGGCCGGCATCCCGCTCGACCCGTGCTACCACAGCGCGTGCGACACGATCGCCAACATCAGTGACAAGGCGCTCGACGTGAACTCCGACGCCATCGCGACGCTGGCGGCGACGTACGCGTTCGACACGGGCACGATCGGCACCGCCGAGCGCGCCCCGGCGGCGGCGAAGGCCGCGGCCGGCCACGGCCACACCCACAAGCCCGCGGACGCCGCGAGCTGACCTCGCGCGGAAGGGGCCGGCACCGCGAGGCCGGCCCCTTCCGCCGTACCAGGCCCTCCGGGCCATCGCCATCCAGGACGTCCCGGCCCCTTCCGCATGCCGGGACACCCGGGGGCCGCGGCCCCGCCGGGACACACGGGGCCACGGCCCCCTGGAACACAGGGGGTCGTACACAGGGCCCGCGCTCCGGAGTGGTCAGTGGCGGCGTTGGTGGCCGAAGCGGAGTGGTGGGCCAGGGTGTGCTCGTGCCGGGGCAGCCGACGGTGTCCCAGCGCTGCTGGTCGGTGAGGACGACGATCACATGGGGACGCGAAGGGCCGTCTCCCGTCCAGGCGGCACTACGGCGAACAGAACAGGGGGCCTCCCCGGGTTCGGGGCGGTGTCGCGGAGTACTTTGGAGCCGAACGGTTCGTCGGGGTGAAATAAGCGTACTTTTCGGTCGCATGAGGGCCGTCGCGCAGCGTGACGCTGCGCCCGCTGCCGGGTGAGGCGGGTGACCGGCGCGCCGCCCTGAGGTCTTCGCGGAAGGGGAACCACGATGACGCGGTTGAATCTGAACGGCACTCCCGTGGAGGCCGCCGCCGATCCCGGCACGCCGCTGCTCGACGTGCTGCGCGGCGAGATGGGCCTGGTCGGCACCCGGTTCGGCTGCGGGGCCGAGGCGTGCGGGGCGTGTTTCGTGCTGCTCGACGGCGCCGCGGTGGCCTCCTGCACCACCCCGTTGTCGGCCGTCGAGGGTCGTGACGTGGTGACGGTCGAGGGGCTCGCGCCGGGGGACGAACTGCATCCCGTCCAGCAGGCGATCCTCGACGAGCAGGCTGGGCAGTGCGGGTACTGCCTGTCAGGGATCATGGTCTCGGCCGCCGGGCTGCTGGCCCGCGACCCGCACCCGGACGAGGCGGCGGTGATCGCGGCTCTCGACCGCAACCTGTGCCGCTGCGGCGTCCAGCGCCGCGTCGTCCGCGCGGTGCTGCGGGCCGCAGGAGCGGAGGTGGCGCGATGAGCACGCCGGTGGAGGAGCGCGTCTCGATCTCGTCCGGCGGCGTGATCACGGTCATCGCGGGCAAGGTGGAGCTCGGCCAAGGGGTGCTGACGGCGCTGTCGCAGATCGCCGCCGACGCGCTCGGCGCCGACCTGGCGCAGGTGCGGCTGGTGGCCGCCCGTACCGATGGAGGGCCTGACGAGGGGCTCACGGCGGGGAGCCTGTCGATCCAGCGCGGGGGCCCGCCGCTGCGCGAGGCCTGCGCGCGCGTGCGCGCCGCCTGCGTCGCCGAGGCCGCCCGCCGCTGGGGCGTCTCCCCCGACGAGGTGACGGTACGGCGGGGCGAGTTCCGTTCCGGCGACCTGACCGCCACGTACGCTGACCTGGCCAAGGCCCTCGAACTCCCCATGGAGGACGTGCGGGCCGTCCAGGAGGAGCGCGACTACGTGGGCACCAGCGTGCCCCGCGTCGACCTGCCCGACAAGGTGGCCGGGCGACCCCGCTTCATCCACGACCTGCGGCTGCCCGACCAGTTGTACGGCCGTGTGCTCCGCCCGCCCTCCCCCGCCGCGCGGCTGGCCCGGCCGGCGCCCCTGCCGCAGGACCTGCGGGTCGTGCGCGACGGCTCGTTCCTCGGCGTGCTGGCCGAGACCGAGGCGGAGGCGGACCGGGCGCTCGGCCGGCTGCGCCGGCTGACCGAGTGGGACGACCACGACACGCTGCCCGACGAACGCGACCTGCGCACGTACCTGCGGGCGGGCCCACACGAGACCGTGCCGGTGTGCGAGGCGACCGGCGAGCCGCCCGAGGGCGAGGTGGTCGGCGCGACCTACAGCAGGCCGTTCCTGGCGCACGCCTCGATGGCGCCGAGCGCCGCCGCGGCCCGCTGGAACCCGGACGGGACGGTGGAGGTCTGGACCCACTCCCAGGGCCTGTTCCTGCTGCGCCGGGCCCTCGCCGACGTCCTCGGCCTCGACCTCGGACGCGTCGTGGTGCGGCACGTCGAGGGCGCCGGCTGCTACGGCCACAACGGCGCCGACGACGTGGCGCTCGACGCGGCCCTGCTGGCCCGCGAGTGCGGCGGCCGGCCGGTGCTCGTGCGGTGGAGCCGTGCGGACGAGCTGACGTGGTCGCCGTTCGGCTCCGCCATGTCCGTGGACGTCTCGGCGGTCGTGGACGCGGCCGGGTCGGTGCGTTCGTGGGAGTACGACGTGTGGAGCCAGGGCCACATCAGCCGCCCCACGTACGGAGGCGAGCCGAACCTGCTCGCGGGCGCCCACCTGGAGCGCCCGTGGACCTACCGGGCCGCCACCGACCCGCCGCCGCAGGCCGGAGCGGGCATGACGCGCAACGCCGAGCCCATCTACGACTTCCCGCGCGCCCGGATCACCGGCCACCGCCTGACCCGCACGCCGATCCGCTCGTCGGCGCTGCGCTCGCTCGGGGCGTTCATGAACGTCTTCGCCATCGAGTCGTTCATGGACGAGCTGGCCCTGGCCGCGGGGCGCGACCCGCTTGCGTACCGGCTGGACCACCTGAGCGACCCGCGCGGCCGCGAGGTGCTGCGGCGGGCCGCCGACGCGGCCGGCTGGGGACGGCCCGGGCTCGGGATCGGCTTCGCGCAGTACAAGGGGTACGGCGCGTACTGCGCGGCCGTCGCCGAGGTCGAGGCCGAGGAGGAGCTGCGGGTGCGCCGGCTCACCATCGCGGTGGACGTCGGCCTGGTCGTCAACCCCGACGGGGTGCGCAACCAGATCGAGGGCGGCGCCATCCAGGCGACCAGCTGGACACTCAAGGAACAGGTGCGGTTCGACCGGCGCGCGATCACCAGCCGCGACTGGGAGAGCTACCCGATCCTGCGGTTCAGCGAGACGCCGGAGGTGGTGGTGGAGCTGGTCGAGGACCCGGCGCAGCCGTCCGTGGGCGCGGGCGAGGCGGCGCAGGGCCCGGTGGCCGCGGCGATCGCCAACGCCGTCGCCGCGTCGGTCGAGGTCCGCGTCCGCGACCTGCCCATCACCAGGGACGCCGTCATCCGCGCGATGGGCTGACGTCCCGCGCGGGCATATCTCCATCAGCGTGGCGTACGAATCCCTCCGTCACTCTCCGTTACCTTGCGAGGGGGATGAGGGGGTCTGTTGTGAATGGTTCGGCACGCGTATGGGGACCCGGCGGGCGCGTCTCCCGCAGATCGTTCGTCACCGGCATGTTCGCCGCGATCAGCGCACCGGTGCTGGACCGCGCGGCGGACGCCGCCACCAGGGCGCAGCGGCCCTGGGGGACGCTGCTACGGGCCCGTCCCACGCGCATGGAGCTGGGCCGGCGGCAGGTCAGCACCTGGGCCTACAACGACGGCGTCCCCGGCCCGGTCATCCGGGCGACGGCGGGCGGCACCGTACGCGCGCGACTCGTCAACGGCCTGCCCGAGCCGACGACCGTGCACTGGCACGGCATCAGGCTGGCGTTCCCGATGGACGGCGCGCCCGGCCTCAGCCAGCGGCCGACGCAGCCAGGGGAGACGTTCGACTACGTCTTCACCGTCCCGGACGCGGGGACGTACTTCTACCACTCGCATGTCGGGATGCAGAACGACCGCGGCCTGTACGGAGCGCTGATCGTGGAGGACCCGCACGAGCCGCTCGGCTACGACGTGGAGTACACGGTCGTGCTCGACGACTGGCTCGACGGCGTCAACGGCACCCCGGACGAAGAGCTGCGCCGGCTGAACGCCTCAGAGGAGCACGACGACACCATCCGCAGCTCGGCGCTGGGCGGCGTCGCGGGCGAGACGCTCTATCCGTACTACCTGGTCAACGGGCGTCCGAAGGGAGACCCGGTGACGTTCGCCGGCCGGCCGGGGGCGCGGGCCAGGTTCCGGGTGATCAACGCCTCCGCCGACACCGCGTTCCGCTTCGCGATCGGCGGGCACCGGCTGACCGTCACGCACACCGACGGGTTCCCGTGCACGCCCGTCACCGTGGACACGGTCATGCTGGGCATGGGCGAGCGCTACGACCTGCTCGTGACGCTCGGGGACGGGGCTTTCCCGATGATGGCGGTGGCGGAGGGCAAGCGGGCGAAGGCGTACGCCGTCGTCCGGACGTCGCGCCGCGCGGCCGCGCCCCGCCGGGGCAGCCGCGTGCCGGAGCTGAACGGGCGGATGCTGGCCTACCGCGACCTGGACGCCCACCGCGCCGACCACCTGCCCGCGCCCGCGCGGAGCGTGCGGGTGCGGCTCGGCATGGAGCCGTCAGGGAACGAGTGGACGCTCAACGGCCGGCTGTACGACGACCCGCTGCGGCTGCGCGTCGACCAGGGCGAGACGATCAGGATCGTCCTGGAGAACGAGTCGCCGATGTGGCACCCGATGCACCTGCACGGCCACACCTTCCAGGTGCGCGGGAAGACGGGCCGGCGCGGGCCGCGCAAGGACACGGTGAACATCCTGCCGCGCGAACGCCTGTGGATCGACGTGCACGCGGACAACCCCGGCGAGTGGATGTTCCACTGCCACAACCTGTACCACCAGGAACAGGGCATGATGGGCCTGTTCGGCTACGGCCCCCCGCGCCGCGACCTCCACATGACCCACGGCGCACCCACCCGCCCCGGCGAAGCACGGGCCCAAGAAGCCGGGCACGGGAACGCGCACGGGAACGCGCACGGCAGCGGCGGCGGGCACGGGTGACGACGGCGAGGGCCGCCGGGGCACGGTGGCGATGACGAGCAGCCGCCGGGCCCCCGGACGGGGCCCGGCGGTCAGGCTCTGATCAGCCCCACACCTCGCGGGCGGTCTCGGCGATCAGGCGGAGCTTGGCGAACTGCTGCTCCTCGGTCAGCTCGTTGCCCTCCACCGTCGAGGAGAACCCGCACTGCGGCGACAGGCAGAGCTGGTCGAGGTCGATGTGCTTGGCCGCCTCGTCGATGCGCCGCTTGAGTGCGTCCTTCGACTCCAGCTCGCCGTGCTTGGTCGTGACCAGGCCGAGCACCACCATCTTGCCCTTGGGCACGAACCGCAGCGGCTCGAAGCCGCCCGAGCGCTCGTCGTCGTACTCGAGGAAGAAGCCGTCCACCTGCAGCTCGTTGAACAGGGCCTCGGCGACGTAGTCGTAGCCGCCAGAAGCCGCCCAGGAGGAGCGGAAGTTGCCGCGGCACATGTGCGTGGTGATCGTCATGCCCTCGGGCTTGGCGGCGAGCGCGGCGTTGATCTGCTTGATGTAGCGCAGGTGCATGTGGTCGGCGTCGTCGCCGCGCCCGGCCAGCTCGGCCCGCTGCGCCGGGTCGTTGAGGTAGGCGAGGCTGGTGTCGTCGAACTGCAGGTAGGTGCATCCGAGCGCGCCGATCGCGCGCACCTGCTCGGCGTAGGCGGCGCTCAGGTCGTGCCAGAACTCCTCGACGTCGGGGTAGACGTCGGGGTCGATGGCGGCCATGCCGCCCCGGTAGTGCACCATGCTGGGCGACGGGATGGTCAGCTTGGGCACGAGGCTCGACCCGTTCGCGGCGAGCGTGTCGCGCAGGAACGTGAAGTCGTCGGCGAAGACCGGCTCCTCCAGGCTGATCCGGTCGTGCACGCGCAGCGCGGCGGGGCTGAACTCGATGTCGCCCTGCTCGTTGTGGAAGCGGACGGTGATGCGCTCGTCGTCGGCCTGGCCGATGCCGCCCAGGCGGTAGATGAAGTCCATGTGCCAGGAGGCCCGGCGGAACTCTCCGTCGGTCGCGCTCTGCAGGCCGGCTTCTTCCTGACGGCGCACCACCTGCCTGATCGCCGCGTCCTCGGCCTCGCGCAGCGCCTCGCCGGTGAGGGTCTCGCGGGCGCGCAGCAACGCTGCAGGGCGGAGGAGGCTGCCGACGTGATCGGCACGGAAAGGCGGCGCGGTACGCATGGTCATCCTCCGTGGAGCTGTCTGAGGGGTGCTTTGAGCAGCTTGCCGACCGAGTTTTTCGGTAGATCGGCGACGAATTCAAGGTATTTCGGGATCTTGTAACGAGCGAGGCGGCCGTGCAGGTGCTTCAGCACCTCTTCAGGCTCGGCCGTCGTCTCGGGGCTGGGCACCACCAGAGCCTTGCCAACCTCGCCCCACCGCTCGTCGGGCACGCCGATCACCGCGCACTCCGCCACCGCGGGGTGCTCGTAGAGCGCGCTCTCCACCTCGGCGGGGTAGATGTTCTCGCCGCCGGAGATGATCACGTCGGTGATCCGGTCGGTGATGCGCACGTAGCCGTCCTCGTCGGCGATGCCGACGTCGCCGGAGCGGAACCAGCCGTCCTGCGTCAGCGCCTTCGCGGTCGCCTCGGGCCGCCGCCAGTAGCCGGGCGTGACGTTGGGGCCCTGCACGTACACCTCGCCGGGCTCGCCGGGCGCGGCCGGGGAGCCCTCGGACGTGACCAGCCGGACGTCGGAGAAGAAGCACGGCACCCCGGCCGTCCCTGCCTTGGCCACCGAGTACTCCGGCCCGAGGAACAGCGCGCCGGGCGACGTCTCGGTCATGCCGTACCCCTGCAGGAACGACAGCCCGCGCTCCTGGTACGTCCTGATCAGCGGCTCGGGCACCGGCGCGCCCCCGCACAGCAGGTGCCGCACGCTCGACAGGTCGGCGCCGGCCCAGCGCGGCGACCGCGCGAGGAACGCGAACATCGACGGCACCCCGAACATCACCGTGACGCGTTCCGACTCGACGAGGTCGAAGGTCCGGTCGACGTCGAACGACGGCTCCAGGATCGCCCGGCCGCCCTTGAGCACGGTCGGGAGCAGGGTCTGGGCCAGCGCCGCGATGTGGAACAGGGGCGCGCTGACCAGCGTCACCTCGTCGTGCGCCAGCGGCACGTCCACCAGCAGGTTGACGGTGTTCCAGGTGAGGTTGCCGTGCGTGAGCAGCGCCCCCTTGGGGCGGCCCGTCGTGCCGGAGGTGTACATGATCAGGCAGCCGTCGTCGGGACCGACGGGCTCGTCGATCGGCTCGGGCGAGCCGGAGGCGAGCAGGTCCTCGTAGTCGGCGGCCCGCAGGTGGCGTCCGGGTAAGCCGTCGCCGTCGTGCTCCTCGCCCAGCACGAGCAGCGCGGGCTCGGCGTCCTCCAGGATGAAGCGCAGCTCGGGCGGGGCGAGCCGGGTGTTGAGCGGGACGAACACCGCGCCGCGCAACCCCGCCGCGAAGAACGTCTCGACCGACGCGGGCTGGTTGGCGCCGAGGAAGGCGACCCGGTCGCCGCGCCCGACGTCGAGCGCGGACGCCAGCCGGTAGGCGCGGTCGCGCAGGTCACGGTAGGTGTGATGCCGGCCGCGGTGACTGATCGCGATCCGGTCGGGTGTCATGCGGGCCCTGCGCGCCGGCCACGAGCCAATCCCCTGGTTCCGCATCGGCACTCCTCCACGGGGTCAAAACCTCAAGTTAGGTCGCTGCGATCACTTCGTCCAGGTTTCGTCGGGTACGGCGTCCATCAGCCGGGCCACGATCTCGGCGGTCTCCGGACGGAAGCGCTCGTGCAGGGTGTGGCAGACCCGCTGGGCCTGCTCGGCCGGCCAGTCGTGCGGCAGATGGCGCAGCGGCAGCCGCGGGTCGGCCCTGATGAGCTGGAGCCAGCCGGTGAGCAGCAGCAGCGAGCGGGCCAGGTCGTCGGGCGCGTCGGGCGCGGGGTCGGCCCGGTCCCACTCGTCGATGAAGGCGCGGTAGCGGGCGCCCAGCCCGGTCAGGTCGTAGGCGTCGGCGACCACGGCCTGCATGTCGGTGGGCGTGCGCGGCTCGGCGGAGAAGACCTTCACGCCGGTGCCGAGGCCGGCGACCAGGTCGGTCGCGTCCACCTCGCCGGGGGCGATCCACAGGCCGTCGCGCAGCGGCCCGAACCCGGCCCAGACCAGCCGCGAGCGCAGCTCGTGCCGCTGGCGCTGCCACGACTCGGGCAGCGAGAAGCCGATGAGCGTCCAGCGGTCCTCGTCGGCGTCGTTGACCACGCCGCTGTGCCAGATGCGGCGTTCGCCGTCCTTGAGCACCGCGGTGCTGGCCGGGGTGAGGCCGAAGTACATGCGGCGGCCGACCCGGTGGCGACGCAGCAGCCCGCGCCGGACCATCCGCGACAGCGTCGAGCGGGTGGCCTCCTCCGAGATCCCCACCCGGGCGAAGGCGTCGATGAAACTTCGCGACGAGACGCAGATGTCGCGTCCGTATACATGATCCCCGAGGAAGGTCAGAATCACCGATTGGGGCCGCATGGCACCTTACCTCCCACGTCGAGGGGCATATTGGGCAGACTATTGACAGCCGTAATGTACCTGCCTACATTCGGGGGGCCACGCGAGGGGAACGCCGCCACCTGCCGCGAAAGAGGCGATCGGAGCGGCCGATTCCCCGGCGACCGAGCACCTCACCCAGTGGGGCCACCCCACGGTCCAGGAGGTCCTGATGCGCAGGCTTCTTCCGTCCCTCGCCTGTCTCGTCCTGGCGCTGACGGCGTGCGGCGGCGGGGGTGGTGGAGGCGGTGGTGGCGGCGGCGCCGACGACCCGATCAAGGTGGGCCTCATCGTCTCGCTGACCGGCAACTACACGCCGCTCGGCAGCGAGGACAAGAAGGCCGTCGAGCTGGCCGTCGAACAGGTCAACGCGCAGGGCGGGCTGCTCGGCCGCAAGGTCGAACTCGTCGTCCGCGACGACAAGACGGCCCCCGACCAGGGCATCGTGGCCTACAACCAGATCAAGGGCGAGATCGACGCGCTGATCGGGCCGGTGTTCTCCAACTCGGCCCTCGCGATCGAGCCGCTCGCGCAGCGCGACCGGATGCCGTACCTGTCGCTGGCCCCGGCGCAGGAACAGGTCGAGCCGATCAAGTCGTACATCTTCGTCACGCCCGCGCTGTCCAGCATGTACGCCGAGAACTACCTGCAGTACATCCAGGCCCAGGGCATCAAGACGATCGCCGTGGCCTGGGACTCCAAGAGCGCCTACTCGGTGTCCGGGCACGACGCGATGGTCGAGCTCGCCTCCAAGTACGGCGTGACGATCGGCCTGGACGAGCCGTACGAGACGACCACCTCCGACTTCAGCGCGCTGTTCCAGCACGTGCGCGACTCGGACGCCGAGGCGCTGGTGTTCTGGGGCTCGGGCGCGCCCGGCGTGACGGCGGCCAAGCAGTACGTGGCCTCCGGGCTGGAGACGCCGCTCTACCTCACGGCGTCGCAGGCCAGCAAGCTGTGGCTGGAGCCGATGGGCAAGGACGCCGAGGGCATGACCGTGCAGAGCGCCATCGGCGTGGTCGGCGAGCACCTGCCCGCGGGCAAGCAGAAGCAGGTCATCGACCAGATGGCGGTGCCGTACAAGGACAAGCACGGCTACCCGCCCCCGCAGTTCGCGCAGGACGGCTACAGCGCGAGCCTGCTGCTGTTCGAGGCGATCAGGAAGGCGAACGGCACCGACAAGACCAAGGTCCAGCAGGCGCTGGAGACCATGGACCTGATCACGCCGAACGGGCGCTTCCAGTACTCCCCCACCGACCATTCCGGGCTCGGCCCCCAGTTCATCTCGGTCAACACCGTGCGCGACGGGGCGTTCGTCCCCACGGAATGGGCCACCGAGCAGCTGACCAAGACCGTCACCGCCCTCGGGTGAGCGCGTGCTGACGGTCACGGGGCTCTCCCGCTCCTTCGGCGGCGTCTACGCCGTGCGCGACGTCTCGCTGTCCGTCGCCGACGGCGAGGTCTGCGGCGTCATCGGCCCGAACGGAGCCGGCAAGTCCACGCTGTTCAACCTCATCACCGGGCACCTGACGGCCGACCGCGGCGAGATCTCGTTCGGCGGCCGGCGGGTCGAGCGGCTGGCCCCGCACCGGCGGGCCAGGCTCGGCATGTCGATCGTCTTCCAGGCGGCCCGGGTGTTCCACGGCATGACCGTCCGCGAGAACGTCATGGTCGGCATGCACGGCCGTACGCGGGCCGGGTTCGTCGCGGCGGCGCTGCGGCTGCCGCGGCACCGGAGCGACGAGCGGGAGATCGCCGCCGAGGCCGAGCACGCCATCGACCGCGTCGGCCTGGCCGAGTGGGCCGACCGGCCCGCCGACCGGCTGCCGATCGGGCAGCAGCGGGCGCTGCAGCTGGCCCGCGCCCTGTGCGCGCGGCCCCGGCTGCTGCTGCTCGACGAGCCCGCCTCCGGGCTGCGCGCCGAGGAGCGCGAACGCCTGGCGGCGCTGGTCGAGGAGCTGCGCGCGGGCGGCCTGACGATCCTGCTCGTCGAGCACGACGTCGCGTTCGTGACCCGGCTCGCCGACCGCGTCACGGTGCTCGACCTCGGCCAGGTCATCGCCGACGGCCCGCCCGCCGAGGTGCGGGCCGACCCGCTGGTGCGCGCCGCCTACCTCGGGCAAGCCTCATGATCGACGTCCAGGACCTGGTGGTCTCGTACGGCACCGCCACCGCGCTCGAGCACGTCACGCTCACGGTGGCCGCGGGCGAGATGGTCGCCCTGCTCGGCCCGAACGGAGCCGGCAAGTCCACCCTCGCCAACACCCTCGCCGGGCTCATCACGCCGGCGGCGGGCACCGTCGCGATCGGCGGACGGCTGGCGCTCATCCCGGAGGGCCGCCAGCTCTTCCCCGACCTGACGGTGGCCGACAACCTGGCGCTCGGCGGCTGGCGGTCCGGCCGGCGCGACCCGTCCCCCGTCTACGACCTGCTGCCCCGCCTGGCCGAGCTGGCCGGGCGGCGGGCGGGCGTGCTGTCGGGCGGCGAGCAGCAGATGGTGGCGTTCGGGCGGGCGATGATGTCCGACCCCGACGCGCTCGTGGTCGACGAGCTCTCCCTCGGCCTCGCGCCCAACGTGACCGCGGGCCTGGCCGCCCACCTGACCGAGCTGAACCGCGAACGGGGGCTCACCGTGCTGCTCATCGAGCAGAACGCGCGGCTCGCCTTCGACCTGTGCCATCGGGCGTACGTGCTGGAGTCGGGGCGGCTGGTGACCGAGGGGGCGTGCGCCGACCTGGCCGACGACCCCCGGGTGGCCGGCGCCTACCTGGGAGGCGCGATCACATGAGCGCGTTCCTGACGTACCTGCTCAACGGCCTGGCGGTGGGCTGCGCCATCGCGCTCATCGCGAGCGGCCTGGTCGTCATCCACCGGGTCACCGGCGTGGTGAACTTCGCGCAGGGCACGTTCGCCGTGGTGGCCGGGTTGTGCGTGTCGTCGCTGCTCGGGCTCGGGTTGCCGCACGGCGTCAGCGAGCTGGCCGCCGTCGCGGTGGCGGCGCTCGCGGGCCTGCTCGCCGGGGTGGCGGCCGTCGGCAGGCGCGGCACCACGCCGCTGTCGTCGCTGATCGTCACGCTGGGCGTGGGCGTGCTCGCGTACGCCGTCGAGATCGTGCTCTGGGGCGACCAGCCGCGCTCGGCGCCCGGACTCGCCGGCTCGCTGAGCCTCGCGGGCGCCCGCATCCAGACCCAGCACCTGCTGGTCATCGCGGTGACCGCGGCCACGTTCGCGCTGCTCGCGCTCTTCTTCGGACGCACCTACCTGGGCAAGGCGCTGACGGCGTGCGCCTCCAACCCGTACGCGGCCCGCGTCGTCGGCATCGACGTGCGGCGCATGGGCCTGCTGGCGTTCGCGCTCGGCGGGCTGCTCGGCGGCCTGGCCGGGGTGCTGGTGACGCCGCTGCGGCCGATCTCGTTCGACACCGACGTCACGCTCATCGTCAACGGCTTCGCCGCCGCCGTCTTCGGGGCGCTCACCCGGCCGGTCGTCACGCTCGTCGGCGCGCTGCTGCTGGGCGTGGCCGAGACCATGGCCGCCGGCTACGGCTACGGGTCGCACCAGCTGGAGGTGGCGCTGGGTCTCATGATCGTCGTCATGATCGTTCAGGCGAGCCGCCGCTCGGCCCTGTCCCAGGAGGTCACATGATCGGGCGCGTGGCGGTGCTCGCGGTCGCCGCCGTGACGCTCGCGCTGCCCGCGGTGCTCGACGACAGCTCGCTGGCCGTCTACGTGCTGCTGGGCCTCGCCGCGATGGTCACCGTCGGGGTGTCGCTGCTCATGGGGTACGCGGGCCAGGTCTCGCTGGGACAGGGCGCCTTCTACGCCATCGGCGCGTACACGGCGGCGCTGCTCGCGCTCGGCGGGGCGCCGCCGCTCGTGGGGCTGGTCGCCGCGCCCGTGGCCGCGGCCGTGTCGGCGATGGTCATCGGTACGCCCCTGCTGCGGCTGCGCGGCCACCACCTGGCGTTCGCGACCCTCGCCGTGCAGCTCATCCTGCTCTCGGTGACCGGGCAGCTGGAGTTCACCGGCGGCGACATCGGCCTGCAAGGCATCCCGCAGTTCGGCGTCGGCTCGTGGGAGGCGAGCGGGGCGGCGGCCTACGCGTACCTGACGTGGGCCGGGCTCGCGCTGGTCATCCTGGTGACCAGGAACGTCATCGCCTCGCGGCCGGGCCGCGCCCTGCGCGCGCTGGCCACCAGCGAGACCGCCGCGGCCTCCTCCGGCATCCCCGTGGGCCGCTACAAGCTCGTGGTGTTCACACTGTCGGCGGCCTTCGCCGGGCTGGCCGGCGGCATCTACTGCTTCTACACCGGCTACGTCGCCCCCGGCTCGTTCCCGGTGCTCATCTCCATCCAGTACATCGTCATGGCCGTGGTCGGCGGGCTCGGCACCGTCTGGGGCGCCCTCGTCGGGGCGGGCGCGATCACGCTGCTCGTGCAGGGGCTGGACAGCCTCGCCACGCTTCCCGGCATGCCGTCGTACGCGCCGAGCGTGCTGTCGTACGCCGTGTACGCGGTCGTGCTCATCGGCATGGTGCTGTTCATGCCGCAGGGCCTCGTGCCCGCCGTCTCCTCCCGGCTGTCGGGAAAGAAGCGGCGCGAGCCGTCGTATCGGTGAGTTCACCGGCGGGCCCTTCTCGGCCATGACTTCGCGGGTGACACTGGACGGTGTGCCCCCTGTCAAACGATCAGCCGCGCTGCGCGGGCGCGGCGAGGAGGAACGTGCCCTGCGGCGGCTGCTCGACGGCGCCCGTGCCGGGTCCGGCGGGGCTCTGCTGCTGGTGGGCGCGCCGGGCATGGGCAAGACGGCCCTGCTCGACCTGGCCGCCACGCACTCCTGCCCCGGCTTCCGTGTGCTGCGGGTGTCGGGCGTGGCGGCCGAGTCGCGGCTGCCGTACGCGGGGCTGCACGGCCTGCTGCGCCCGATCGCCGCGGCGGCTCCCGCGCTTCCCGCCGCGCAGGCCCGCGCCCTGTCCGCCGCCCTGGAGTCCGGCTCGGGCCAGGACGGTCTGGCGCTGCCCGCCGCCGTGCTCTCGCTGCTGGCGGCGGTGGCCGCCGAGCAGCCGGTGCTGGCCTGCGTCGACGACGCCCACCTGCTCGACCCGGCCAGCCGCGAGGTGCTGTCGTTCGCGGCCCGGCGCCTGGCGGACGAGCCGGTGGCGGTGGTGTTCGCCTCCCGTGACCGCTGCCGCGACCTGGACGGGCTGCCCGTCCGGGTGCTGGAGGGCCTGGACGCGACGGCCGTCAGGGAGCTGTCACGCGACCTCGCGCCGGACGGGGTCGCCGAGGATCTGCTGGCGGCGCTCGACCAGATCGCCCGCGGCAACCCCCTCGCGCTGGCGGAGCTGATCGGCGCGCTCACCCCCGCCCAGCTCGGCGGCCTCGCCGCCCCGCCCGCCGCGCCGCCCAGGGACGGCCGGCTGTGGCGCGCGCACGCCGCCCGCCTGGCCGCGTTACCGGCGCCGACCAGGTGGCTGCTGCTTCTCGTCGCCGCCGACCCCGGGGTCGAGGCCGGGACGCTGATCCGGGCGGCGCACCCAGCGTGCGCGCTGACCGCACTCGAACCCGCCGAACGCGCCGGCCTGCTGCGCTGCGCCGGCGACCGCTACGACTTCCCCGATCCCGCCGTGCGGGCGGTCGCCTACCACGGCGCCTCTCTCGTGGACCGCCGTGCGGCCCACCGCCGGCTGGCCGGCCTGCTGGAGCAGTCCGCGCCGCGCGAGGCCGGGCGGCGGCTGCGCCTGGCCTGGCACCGGGCGTTCGCGTTCGACGGACCCGCCGAGGACCTGGCCGCAGAGCTGGCCGGGGCCGCGCTCGAGGCCAGGCCCGGCGGGCATCCGGAGCCGTACCTGGCGCTGGAGAAGGCGGCGGAGCTGACCCGTGACGACGCCGCCAAGGCCGAACGGCTGGCCGCCGCGGCCCGCCACGCGTGGGTGGCAGGACGGCCGCAGGCGGCCCGTTCACTGCTGGCGGGGCTGCGTTCGCTGACGGCCGCCTCCGACGGGTTGCGCGGCCGGGTCCAGCTCCTGCACGGCAGCCTTGAACTGCTCGGCGGCGAGACGGGGAGCGCCCGCGAGGAACTGCTCGCGGCCTCGGCCTGGCTGCTGGGGAGCCACCGCATGCTCGGGGTGCGCGCGCTGGTGCGGGCCGCCGACGCCAGCTACCGGGCGGGCGACAACCGGGCGTTCATCGCCATCGCGCGGCAGGCCGCCGCGCTGCGCCGCCCCGACGAGACGGTGGCGACGCAGCTGATGTTCGAGTACCTGGCCGGGATGGCCGCCACGTTCAGCGGCGCGCACCAGGAGGCGGCGGGGCCGCTGCGGCGGGTCGTCGAGCTGGCCGGAGGCGTCCGCGACCCCGCCGTGCTGGCGTGGGCGTGCGTGGCCAGCATGCTGCTCGGCGAGGACGACACCGCCCACCGGCTGTCGGTGCGCGCCGTCGAGGCGGCCCGGCTGCGCGGCGCCGCCTCGGCCGTGCCGCAACTGCTGGAGTACGCGATCTACCCGGAGATCTGGACGGGCCGCTACGCCTCCGTCGCGGCGACCGCGGGCCAGGGCCTCGACCTGGCCCGGCAGACCGGCCAGCTCAACACGGCGGCCCAGCACCTCGCCTGGCTGGCGATCACCGCGGCCGTCGAGGGTGACCAGGAGACGTGCCGGGTCCGCGCCGACGCCGCCATCGACCTGGCCGAGGCGCACGGGCTCGGCCTCGCGGGCGCCGTCGGCACCTGGGCGCTGTCCTACCTCGACCTGGCCGCCGGGCGTCCCGCCGAGGCGGCCAACCGGCTGCTCGCCGGGCGGCGTACCAGCAACCACGTCGTCATCCGGGTCATGTCCACGCCGCACTTCATCGAGGCGTGCGCGCGTACGGGCGACCGCGAGCGGGCCCGTACGGCGCTGCGGGTGCTCGAACGCTGGGTGGGCAGCACGCGCAGCCCAGCGCTGCGCGCGGTCGTGACCCGCTGCCGGGCGCTGCTCGCCCCGCCGGGCGAGGCGGAGGAGCTGTTCCAGGAGGCGCTCGACCTGCACGGACAGGCCGGGTACGGGTTCGAGGGCGCGCGCACGAGCCTGCTGTACGGCGGCGCGCTGCGCCGCGAGCGCCACCCCGGCGCGGCCAGGACCCATCTGCACGCCGCCCTCGAGACCTTCGAGCGCTACGGCGCCCGGCTGTGGACCGAGCAGGCGCGGGCCGAGCTGCGCGCCTCCGGCGAGCCGGTCCGCCCGGTGCGGGAGGCGACCACCGGGCAGCTCACGGCCCAGCAGCTGCAGATCGCCCGCATGGTCGCCGATGGCGCCACCAACAAGGAGGTGGCCGAACAGCTCTTCCTGAGCCACCGCACGGTCGAGCACCATCTCAGGAACATCTTCAGCCGCCTCGGCATCCGCTCCCGCGTCGATCTGGTACGGCTCATGTCCTGATCAGGGGACCGGTGATTTCACCGATGCACGGGCGTGCGCCCGCTCGAACAATGGCGGCAGACAGTCACCCTTCGACGAGCAGGAGTCAACGACGTGCAGCTCTTGTCCCCCCGAACCGGCGCGCGAACGTTCACCAGGCTCATGACCCAGGCCGCCCTCGCCGTGACCCTCATCGCCGGTGCCCTCGCCATCGGCTCCCCCGCCCAGGCCGCCGGTCCGTACGACCGCGGCCCCGACCCCACCGACGCAGTCCTCGAGGCCTCCCGCGGGCCGTTCTCGGTCGCGACGCAGCGGGTCTCCTCGCTGGTGCTCGGCTTCGGCGGCGGCGAGATCTACTACCCGACCGACACCAGCCAGGGCACGTTCGGCGCCGTCGCCATCTCGCCGGGGTACACGGCCCGGTGGTCCAGCCTCGCATGGCTCGGCCCGCGGATCGCCTCGCACGGCTTCGTGGTGATCGGCATCGAGACCAACACGCTCTACGACCAGCCGGCGAGCCGGGGACGTCAGCTGCTCGCCGCCCTCGACTACCTGGTCGAGGACAGCCCGCTCGCCGTCCGCAGCCGCATCGACCCGGGCCGGCTCGCGGTCGCCGGGCACTCGATGGGCGGCGGCGGCACGCTGGAGGCCGCGGACGACCGGCCGTCGCTGCAGGCGGCCGTGCCGATCGCGCCGTGGAACACCGACAAGACGTGGCCCGGGATCCAGGTGCCCACGATGATCATCGGTGGGGAGAGCGACAGCATCGCCCCGGTGGCCACGCACGCTCAGCTGTTCTACGAGAGCATCCCGTCGTCGGCGGAGAAGGCGTACCTGGAGCTGAACGGCGCCAGCCACTTCTTCCCGCAGACCACCAACACCACCATGGCCAAGTCGATGGTGGCCTGGCTCAAGCGGTTCGTCGACGACGACACCCGCTACGAGCAGTTCCTCTGCCCGCCGCCCAGCGGTACGGCCATCGAGGAGTACCGCCACACCTGCCCCAGCTCCTGACCCATCGCGCGCCCGCCGTCCTCTTCGGGGCGGCGGGCGCGCCGCTGCCTGGGCAAAGAGTGCCCCATGGGGACGTCTCGTTGTGGCCTGGACGGCGTCACCGGACGGCCCGCGCGGAGGAGGATCGCTGCGGGTCGAGCTGGCACGCGACGTTCAGGCGGGGGTTACGGACGTGACTCCTCCGCTCCCTGAAAGGAAGCGGCTTCTCGCTCCCGCTTCCACGGGAGGCGACGGCCAAGCCCTGACCGATGCTCCAAGGCACGAACCCGACTCTATCCGGTGGAGACGACGCATGCGTGAGGTTATGTCACTGCACGCTCGGGCTTTGACGGCCCTCCCGCTCCCGATTCCCCCGACGGCTGAAGCCGCCGGTCCCCTCGGGAGCCGCTGATGGGCAGGCCTGGGTTCGCGGCGGTCGCCGCACTCGCCGTACTGACCGCCACAGGCGCGAGCGCGTCGGCCGCCGCAGAGGCGGTGGCGACTCCGCCGGCTGATGCGCCGGGGGCGGTCGCTGTGCCGCTCGCCTCGCCGCTCGTCTCGCCGGCCGCGGCCCAGCTGCGGGTCAGGGGGTCCGTGGCGCCGGATCCCATGGTGGCCGGGGCGACGTCCGTCTACACGCTCACCGTCACGAACGCCGGGGCCGGGGACGCCCGTGATGTCATGCTCACCGGTGTGCTCGACCGCCACGTCTCGCCGGGGCCGCTGCCCGGTGGGTGCCGGCTCGTCGCGCGCACCGTCACCTGTGCCGGGCTGGAGCTGCCTGCGGGTCACACCGTCACGTACGAGATCCCGCT
The DNA here is from genome assembly GCF_900100395.1 of Nonomuraea maritima. Taxonomy (GTDB): domain Bacteria; phylum Actinomycetota; class Actinomycetes; order Streptosporangiales; family Streptosporangiaceae; genus Nonomuraea; species Nonomuraea maritima. The sequence goes on from NZ_FNFB01000001.1 coordinate 324,411, forward strand.
CACGACCGGCGCGGCCGTCCCCGAGAAGACGGACATCGTCCACCGCGCCGAGGTCACCGCCCCCGGGCAGGCGGGGGACGCCGTCCAGTTCGTCACCCCCACCAGGAGCATGAGCGACGTCGAGGTCGTCAAGCGCGGGCGGCGCGCGGCTCGGGCCGGCGGCCGGATCGCGTACACGCTGACCGTCACCAACCGCGGCCCCTCGCGGGCGACCGGCGTGAGCGTCCATGACTCCCCCGGCGGCACGCTCGCCGAGCGACCGGCCGCGTGCCCGGGGACCGGGGCCGACGTCGTCTGCACCGTCGGCGCGCTCGGCCCGAACAAGAGCCGGACGTTCCGCTACACCGTCACCTCGGACGCCCCCGGCCGGGTCGGCGGGTGCGCCACCGTGCGCACCGGCGGCCGGGACGGCAACCCCGCGAACGACAGCTCCTGCGCGCGAACGACGGTCAAGCAGGCCCGGTCGCCGAAATCCGCCTCAGGAGAAGCCGAGGAGACGACCGCCGAGCAGGCCGACCGGCTGCCGGAGGACGAGCGGGTCGTCGTCCCCTTGGAGGAGCCCCGGGCCCCGCACCGCGAGGAACGCCGGCGATCCCGCCCCGTCGCGAACGACGACGCCGAGCCCGCCGACGCGCCCGTGTCCGCGACCCTGCCGCTGGCCGGCACGTCCTGGCGGCTGCTCGGCCTCGGCGCCGCGCTGCTGCTGGGCGGCGCGCTGGTGGTCAGCTGCCTGTCCCGCCAGAGCACCGGCCGCCGCAGGCGCTGAGCCGGCGCGGGACGGCCGCAGGGTCGGGTGGCCACAAGGGCAGAGTCAGCGTCGGTGGGGACGCAGCGCCGTGTCGCGGGACCACGAGCCGAGCACGAGCAGCGTCTTGGTGCCGGTCACGTCGCCCGCCCGGCGCATCCGGTCGATCACCTGCTGCAGGTGGCCGACGTCGCGCGCCCGGATGTGGATGAGCGCGTCCGGGTCTCCCGCCGTCGTGTAGACCGCCTGCACCTCGGGCACGTCGGCGGCCGTGCGGAACATCTCGCTGACCGGCGTGGTGCCCTGGTACCTGAGCTCCGTGAACGCCTCGATGCCCCACCCGAGCTTGCCGTAGTCGATCTGCACGCTGAACCCGGTGATCACGCCGAGGTCCTTGAGCCGGTCGACCCGTCGTTTGACCGCCGCCACGGACAGGCCGATCTGCTCGGCCATCTCGGAGAACGTCCTGCGGCCGTCCTGCCGTAGCAGCTGTAACACTCTGTGATCGATCTCGTCGAGCTCGGGCACCGAGAACGCCCCCTTCCGGCGCAAAGAACACAAGCCACGAAGCGCATGAACTCATCTTGTTTGCGTCTTCAGGTTGGTTTTTCGTCTAATACTTGCGCACATCATGCCCGCATTGCTGTGCTGGGAATCACACGTACGAGTGACCAGCACGTACGAAGCCAGGAGGTTCGGGTCAACGTGAGCGAGACTCCCGTTCCAGTGTCGCTGGACGACAAGTACACCGCCGCCGACGGCCGGGTGCTCATCTCCGGGATCCAGGCCCTGGTGCGCTTGACGCTGGAGCAGCGCCGCCTCGACGAGGCGCGCGGCCTGGACACGCGCGGCTTCGTCAGCGGCTACCAGGGCTCGCCCCTGGGCGGCCTCGACCTGGAGATGGGACGGGCGAAGCGGTTCCTGGACCAGGCGGGCGTGGTGTTCCGGCCCGGGCTCAACGAGGAGCTCGCGGCGACCGCGGTGGCCGGCACCCAGCTGCTGGAGCAGGTCCCCGGACGGCGCCACAGCGGCGTGACCGCTTACTGGTACGGCAAGAACCCCGGCCTGGACCGGGCCGCCGACGCCATCAGGCACGCCAATGCCGCCGGCACCGCCGCGCTCGGCGGCGCGGTCGCCTGGATCGGCGACGACCCCGGCTGCAAGTCCTCGACCCTGCCCAGCTCGTGCGAGCCGATGTGCCAGAGCCTGTCGATGCCGCTGCTCGCGCCGAGCACCGTCGGCGAGATCATCGAGTACGGGCTGCACGCGGTCGCCCTGTCGCGGGGCACGGGCCTGTGGGCCGCCATGAAGATCGTCGCTGACATCGCCGACGCCTCCGCCACCGTCGAACTCGGCGAGCTGCGCGCGGACGTCCCCGTGCCCGACGGCGTGTCGCGCGGGCCGTCCCCGCTGCTGCTGGGCGCCGCCGCCCTGGACGCCGAATACGACATGCTCACCCGGCGGCTCGACGCGGCCCGCGCCTACGCCCGCGCCCACAACCTCAACCGGGTCGTCTCCGGTGCGCGCAACACCGTGCTCGGGATCATCGCATCGGGCGTCACGTACGCCGTGGTCGAGCGGGCGCTGGAGGACCTCGGACTGGACGAGGTGACCAGGGACGAGCTCGGGTTGCGGCTGATCAAGGTGGGCATGCCGTTCCCGCTCGCGTACGACGACCTGGCGGCCATGACCCGCGACCTCGACCGGGTGCTCGTGGTCGAGGACAAGGTGCCGTTCCTGGAAGGACACCTCAAGCAGGCGCTCTACGGCCGTGACCGGGTGCCCGCGGTCGTGGGCCGTGAGCTGCTGCCGGCCCGCGGCACGCTGAGCGCCGAGGACGTCGCCAAGGCCGTGGCCGCCTGCGTCGGCGAGGAACGGCTGCCCCGTCCGGTCGTGCGGGCCCGTCCTGCGCGGCGCATGCTCCCGCTCGTGGCCACGCGCACCCCGTACTTCTGCTCCGGCTGCCCGCACAACACCTCCACCCGCGCCTCCGACGGCACGCTGGTCGGCGTCGGCATCGGCTGCCACGCGATGATCGCGCTGGACGGGCACGGGCGCGGGACGCAGATCGGCCTCACCCAGATGGGCGGCGAGGGCGCGCAGTGGATCGGTCTCGCGCCGTTCACCGACGACCGGCACTTCGTCCAGAACCTCGGCGACGGCACCTACCACCACTCCGGCTCCCTGGCGATCAGGGCGGCGGTCGCGGCCGGGGTGACGATGACGTACAAGCTGCTCTACAACGACGCCGTCGCCATGACCGGCGGCCAGCGCGCCGAGGGGCGGCTCGACGTGCCCGCGCTCACCCACGAGCTGGCGATCGAGGGCGTTCGCAAGATCGTGATCACCACGCCGGAGCCCGAGACGTACCGAGGGGTGCGGCTGGCACCGATCGCCTCCGTACGCCACCGCGACGACCTGCCCGAGGTCGAGCAGGAACTGGCCGCGCTCGACGGCGTGACCGTGCTCGTCCACGACGACCGGTGCGCCGCGGAGGAACGGCGGCTGCGCAAGCGCGGCAAGCTGCCCACCCCCGACAGGAAGGTCGTCATCAACGAGCGCGTCTGCGAGGGCTGCGGCGACTGCGGCGAGGCCTCGACGTGCCTGTCCGTGCAGCCCGTCGAGACCGTCTACGGCCGCAAGACGCGCATCCACCAGGCGTCCTGCAACACCGACCTGAGCTGCCTGAAGGGCGACTGCCCTTCGTTCCTGCTGGTCGAACCGGGCACCCGCGAGCCCAGGCAGGCCCCCGCCCTGACCGTGACCCCGCCGCGGCCGGCCACCAGGGTCGGCGACGAGGTGCTGATCAGGATGCCCGGCATCGGCGGCACCGGCGTCGTCACCGTCTCGCAGATCCTGCAGATGGCCGCCCACCTCGACGGCCTGCACGCCTCCGGGCTGGAGCAGACCGGGCTCGCGCAGAAGGGCGGCCCCGTGGTGAGCGACGTGCGCATCTCCAAGCGGCCCGCCACCGGGTCGGTGCGCGCCTCGAACGGCGGCGCCGACGTGCTCATCGGGTTCGACGTGCTGGGCGCGGCCGCTGACGGCACCCTCGCCGTGGTCGCGCCGGACCGCACGATCGCGGTGCTGAACACGTCGGTGGTGCCGACCGCCGCGATGGTGACCGGCCGCGCTTCCGTGCCGGGACACGCCGACGCCGTCGCCCGCGTCGAGTCCGCCACCCGCGAGCAGTTCTGCCTCGACGCCCACGCGCTGTCCGAGGCGCTGTTCGGCGACCACATGCCGGCCAACCTGCTGCTGCTCGGGGCCGCGTACCAGCTGGGGTGCCTGCCCGTCGCGGAGGAGTCGATCGAGCGGGCCATCAGGCTGAACCGGGCCGCCGTCGAGCAGAACCTGGCCGCCTTCCGCTGGGGCAGGGCCGCCGTCGCCGCCCCCGAGGCGGTGCGCGAGCTCCTGACGCCCGACGCGCCCGAGCCCGCCGGCCTGGACGCGGTGGTGGCCGACCGGGTCGCCGACCTGACCGGCTACCAGAACGCCGCCTACGCCCGTACGTACGCCGAGGACGTGCGCCGCGTGGCGGCGCTCGCGACCGAGCGCGCGGGCTCCGAGGCGGGTGCGGCCATCGCCCTCGCCTACGCCCACGGCCTGCACAAGCTCATGGCCTACAAGGACGAGTACGAGGTCGCCCGCCTGCACCTCGACCCGGCGGAGCAGGAGCGGCGGGAGCGGGAGTTCGGCCGCGACGCGAAGGTGTCGGTGCTGCTGCACCCGCCCGTGCTGCGGGCGATGGGCATGAAGCGCAAGATCGAGATCGGCCGCTCGGCCGGCGTCCTGTTCCGCGGCCTGCGTGCCGCCCGGGTGCTGCGCGGAACCACGTTCGACGTGTTCGGCCGCGCCGAGGTGCGCCGCGTCGAACGCGCCCTCGTCGGCGAGTACCGCGCTTTCGTGCGGAGCGCCCTCGAGCGGCTGTCCACGGGCAACGCGGGCGTCGTCGAGGAGATCGCCGCCCTGCCCGACGTCATCCGCGGCTACGAGGACATCAAGCTCGCCCGCGTCGCAGAGTTCCGGGAGCGGGCCACGTCCGCCCTCGGCCGTCTGACCGAGCCCACCCCCCACACGCCCAGGAGCTGACCGTGACCGTCGACCGTCTGCTGCCCGACCAGGACGCCCGCGACCTCATCGACCTGACCAGGGAGATCGCCGACAAGGAACTGGCGCGCCGGGTCGACGAGCACGAGCGCGCGGAGACGTACCCGGAAGGACTGTTCGGCACACTGGGCGCCACCGGGCTGCTCGGCCTGCCCTACCCCGAGGAGTACGGCGGCGGCGGGCAGCCGTACGAGGTGTACCTGCAGGTCCTGGAGGAGCTGGCGATGCGGTGGGCGGCCGTGGCGGTCGCCACCAGCGTGCACACGCTCGCCTGCTTCCCCGTGGCCACGTACGGCACGCCGGAGCAGCGCGAACGGTGGCTGCCCGACATGCTGTCCGGGCGCCTGATCGGCGGCTACAGCCTGTCGGAGCCGCAGGCCGGCTCCGACGCCTCGGCCCTGACCTGCAAGGCAGAACGGGTGGAGAACGGCTACCGCGTCTCCGGCAACAAGGCGTGGATCACCCACGGCGGCATCGCCGACTTCTACGCGCTGTTCGCCCGCACGGGCGAGGGCCCGCGGGGCGTCTCGTGCTTCCTCGCGCCGGGCTCGGCCGATGGGCTGACGTTCGGGCGGCCAGAGGAGAAGATGGGCCTGCACGCCGTCCCCACGACCAGCGCCCACTGGGACGGCGCCGTCCTGGACGCCGACCGGCTGCTCGGCGCCGAGGGACAGGGTCTGCAGATCGCCTTCAGCGCGCTCGACTCCGGCCGCCTCGGCATCGCCGCCTGCGCCACGGGCCTCGCCCAGGCCGCGCTCGACGAGGCCGTGGCGTACGCCAAGGAGCGGCAGACGTTCGGCAAGCGCATCATCGACCACCAGGGGCTCGGCTTCCTGCTGGCCGACATGGCCGCCGGGGTGGACAGCGCGCGGGCGACGTACCTCGACGCGGCGCGGCGCAGGGACGCGGGCCTCGACTACAGCCGCCAGGCGAGCGTCGCCAAACTGATCGCCACCGACACCGCCATGAAGGTCACCACGGACGCGGTCCAGGTGCTCGGCGGCTATGGCTACACCCGCGAGTTCCGCGTCGAACGCTACATGCGCGAAGCCAAAATCATGCAGATCTTCGAAGGCACCAACCAGATCCAGCGCCTGGTCATCAGCCGCCACCTGGCCAAGTAGCCCCTGACCTGCGAAAACCCCGCTTCCCTGTACTGGGAGGCGGGATTCGCTGTCTTGGGCTTGTGGCCCTAAATGATCACTGTTCCGTCCCTGTTCCGTGAGAGACCTCGCGCGGACGGAACAACCGGTCGTCGATCGCCTTGCGGGCGCGGTCGTGGGAGCCGGGCATCATGTGGGCGTAGACACGGAGAGTGAACCCCGGGTCGGCGTGGCCGAGGTACTCCGCGAGTTCCCTGACCGAGACGCCGCCGGCCAACATGACGCTGGCGTAGTAGTGGCGAAGCTGATGCAGCCCCTCCTTCCTGGAGGTGGTGTAGCGCTTCCGCTGACGTGGGTCTCTGCCTGGTGGCGGGATCACACGCGCTTGGACGAGCGCGGGCTTCCAAACGGTCTCGCTGTAGGTCCGGGACCTGATGTAGCGGTCATCTGTCCACCGGAAGAGCAGGTTGTGCGTACGCGGCTTACCATCCAGCTTCTCCCAGGGCAGTGAGCAGACCAGCGGGCGGTAGACCGTGACGTGCCGCTTGACGGCCCCGGCCACCCAATCGGGAAGCGGAACGACCCGTTCACGGTCATTCTTCGGCAAAGCGTAGGCGTGATCGCTGCCCAGCTTCTTGATCTGCCGACGTACCCGGAGAACGCACTCCTCGAAGTCGACGTCCTCCAGGGCGAGGCCGAACAGTTCACCCTGCCGCAGCCCGCAGGCGGCTCCGATCATCGGGAGCAGGCGGAACAGCGGAGGGTGGGCGTCGATCACCGCGCTGACTCTCTCGTCCGACCAGGCGGTGATCTCCTCGGCAGCGCGCTTGGGCACCTGAACCACCGGCGACTTGGCGGGACTGCGTTTGATCACCTCGTCGGCGACGGCCAGGTTGAGGATGCCCTGGAGGACCAGGAAGGCCGTCTGCACGGTGGAGGTGCCGAAGCGGCTGCTCAGGTCACTGATCCACGCCTGGATGTGCGATGGCTTGATGCTCTTCACCTGGCGCTTGGCGAAGGCCGGGGCGACGTGGAGCCGATGGATGTACTCGTACCGGATCTTCGTTGCTGGGTCGACGATACGCGAGGCAAGCCAGCGCTCGGCCAACTCGCCGAAGAGCACCTTGCCGGCGTTGGGGTCGATGTAGTCGCCGCGGGCGATGTCGGCGCCCATGGTGGCGATCTTCCGCTCGGCGTCAGCCTTGCGCTCGTAGGCGGTCGAGCGCTCGTTGCCTTCAGGGTCCACCCAGACGGCGAGCCAGCGCTTGCCCTTGCCGTACCGCACGGTCTTGACCTTCCGCGTCTTGCCGTCCGAGTCCCGAACCGTCCTGATCCACAGGTCCTTGACGAAGGCCATGGGCTACTCCTGCTCCTGCACCCAGGACAGGACGTCCTCAGGCACGTAGCGCAGGTGACGACCGATCTTGCGGCCTCTGGGGCCTGTGCGGTGGTGTCGCCATTGGTAGAGCGTGGCGACCGGGACACCGAGGAAGGTGGCTACGTCCTCCACAGTCCAGAGCTTGGTGAGGGTGTTCATGGGCGCCCACCCGTGATGGCAGCGGCGAGGAGTCGGTCTCCGAGGGAGTGGCCCTTGCCTGCGTACTCCCATTCACTGATGACCAGGACGGTGTCTTCGTCGAAGAGCGGCAGGCGGCCGGTGGTGATCTCGTTGTCGCGGGCGTGGTGTTCGCGTTCGGCTCGGAGTTCGCCGAGGGTGGTGGAGTAGCGGCGGGAGCGGGTGGAGAAGTGGCCGCGGAAGCCGAGCATGTGGGCCCAGTCGGTGAGGCGGAGTTCGGCGAGCTCCGGGTGGGCGCCGAGGCGCATGCAGGTGGTGATGAGGCGGCGGGCGTGGTCGCGGAGGTTGTACCGCTCCAGGTCGTCGAGTGGGTTGATGCGGTGGTCGAGGGTGCCGACGCATTCGGCGGCCTTGGTGGCGTACTTGGCGATGTAGCCGGCGACGGCTTGCTCGGTGAGGTCGCCGTTCAGGGTGATGGGACGGATGTCGAGTTGTTGGCCCCACTTGAAGAGGCGGGCCGGTTGATCGTCGACGGCGGGGACGAGTGCGCTGACGACCTGGGCGGCGTGCTGGACGGCTTGGGTCAGGACGTCTTCGGTGGCCCAGGGCGGTGGTGGTGCGGCGGGACCGCCAGGGCCGTCGAGGCGGATGACGGCGTGGAAGTGGACGACGCCGCGCCGCTGGTACTCGGCGACCTTGGCGAAGGAGACGGTGAGGTGTTCGCGGAGCTCTCTGAGTGTCAGGCCGCCGAGCTTGGCCAGGCGGCGACGTAGCGAGTCGGCGAAGCGCTTCCACAGGAGCGGAGCCAGGGCGTTGAACAGGACCGAGCCGGTGTAGTCGTAGCAGTCGGGGCAGAGCGGTTCGCCGAGGCGTGGGTCGTCTTTGCTGTGGCGGGTGGTGCAGGTCATGGTGCGGCCGTGCGGGCAGGTGGCTGCGTTGCGGCGGGCGTGGCAGGGCTGGATCTTGCCGCCGTGCTCGCGGCGGGTGTGGACCGCGCCGAATGACGGAGCGGTCAGGGTGACGAACAGCGTCGGGTGGCCGGCGACGGACTCGGGGACGCCCTTGCCGCCGATCAGGCCGGCGCGGATGAGGTGGTAGGTGTCGGCGCGGTAGGTCTCCGCGCAGGCAGGGCAGCGGGAGGCGCGGCGGGTCTTGCACGGGACGCGCAGGATGCCGTCGGGCTCAGTGCGGGTGGTGTAGCGGTGCAGGAGTTGGCCGGTGGCGCGGTCGTAGTGTTCGACCTTGCCGCGCAGGTGGATGGGTTGGTGGCAGCCGCCGGTGGCGTGGATCTGGGCGGCCCAGCGGTCGTAGTCGGGGTGGTTGAGTCGGGCGATCATGCCCGCTTTGGCGTGCGCGTTGGCGATGGTTGTGGGCAAGATGGAGGCCTCCTTTCGCTCGTTCGGGTGAAGGGATGGCCCCCGACCTGGCAGGCGTCTTGGCGGATGTACGGCCAGGCCGGGGGCGCTGCGCGTTATGCGCCGTAGTTGTCGATGCCGGTGCCGTCGCAGTCGAGGCAGCGGGCGCTTTCGGAGTCGATGCCGGTGCCGTTGCAGGTGCTGCAGCGGTAGTGGGTCAACAGCAGGGTTCCGGGCAAGGGTCAGCTCCTTTCTCGTGGGCGGGTGGTGAGGTAGATGCGCCACTGGCGCGGGTGGGTGCGGTCGGGGTAGACGCGGGAGACGCCGCAGACGGTGAAGTGCAGGCGTAGGCGGAACAGGGCGTCGACGATTTCGGCTCGGGTGCCGTCGATGCGGATGCGCATGAGTAGTCCTCCTGATCAGGCGAGGGCGCGCAGCAGGTCAGAGGCGAGTTGGCCCGACACGCCCAGGTGGGCGCGTAGGGCGTCGCGGGTGATGGGCTTGCCGTGTCGGGTGTGGTGCTCGGCGGCGATACGGCGGGCGTAGTCGATGAGCGCCGGGGCAAGGTCACTTTCCCGCTCGTTCTGCATGTGGTCCTGATCCTGGGCGTTGTGCGGAACGAGTTCCGGAGCTGAGACGGGAACGGGCGAGGTCGCCGGAGTGGTGGACGGTCCGGGCGGGGTGGCGCGGCGTTCCAGCATCGAGATGGCGATGAGGAAGGCGGCGGCCGGGGTGGCGGCCGTGATCCAGCCCCAGACAGTCGGGTCGGCTTGGGCGAGGTTGGCGGCCAGGGACAGGGTGATGCCGCCGGTCAGGACGAGGACGGGCCAGGTGACGCGGCCAGGCCGGGCCTTGCCTGTGTTCTTGTCGCGTTGGCGTTCGCGGGCGGCCATGACGCAGGTCAGGTCGATGCAGACGGCTACGGCCCATGACATCCAACCGGTCTGGCCGTGCTGGCTGGCGGTGTCGCGGATGTGGGTGAACGATCCGGCACCCGCGATGGCGGCCAGGACGAGGACCGGGCCGGTGTCGAGCAGCCAGCAGGCGAAGCGTCGCATCGTTCCTCCCTTCGGGTCTCAGGCGGTGATGGGCTCGGGTAGGTGGGCGGTGATGTCGTCCCAGGACGGGGCGAGGTGGGCGTGCGTGCGGGCGGCGTGTTCGGCGGTCTGCTCGGTGACGTAGAAGGAGCGGGCGCGGTACCACTGGCCGTCCTGGCCGGCGACGATGGCGACGCCGGGTGTCTCGGCGGCGATGGAACGGGCTGAGACGAGCGCGGCGGGGTCGAGGTCGCCGAGGGTCATCGTGGCGGTTTCGGGGTCGTTGACTCGGTGGCAGATCCGGCCGGAGCACTGGGCGCGCAGCGCGGTGACGCCGGGTCCGAGGTCGGAGCCGATGCGCTGGCCGCAGCAGAACAGGTAGATGCCGAAGGCCCGCCCGAGTTGCGCCACGCGCAGGAGTGCGGTGGAGGTCTTGGCGACTTCGTCTTTCTCGGATTTGTCTGCCATCAGGTAGAGCTCGGCCAGTTCGTCGACCAGGACCACGATCGGGACGGGGCGGATGGCGGGTGGGAGTTGCCAGATGTTGCGGGCGGCGGCCTGGCGGCACAGGCCCATGCGGTCGATCATCAGCCCGACCAGGTCGCACAGCAGGGTGACGGACTCGGTTCGGGAGGTGGCCAGGGCTGACAGCCGGGGTGCGTACGGGGTGAACTCCACCCCCCCTTTGAGGTCGAAGCCGACCAGCGCCACCGGCTGCGGTGCGAGGCCGACGATGAGCGCGTTGGCGAGGTTGGACTTGCCGGACTGGGTCGCGCCGGCGTTGATCCAGTGCGGCACCGTGCGGAAGTCGATGATCCATGGCTTGCCGGTCTCCAGCCGTCCCACGGTGACCTTGAGCAGGTCGGGTGAGGGCGGGAGTTGGTCGACCTTGACCAGTGGGTCGCGCATGGTGGCCATGAGGACGACGCGGCCGGGTCGGGGTGAGGAGACGCGTATGGCGTGGATGCCCCAGGAGTGAGCGAGTCGTTCGGCGGCGTCGGCGTAGTCGCCGGGCGTCTGGCCTTCCAGGGTGTGCAGGGTGACGCGCCAGCCGTGCCGGGTCGGCAAGGGCAGCCACATGAACGGCTTGGTGTCGACGGCGACCCGCTGGAAGCGGCGGCGGACCTTGACCAGGCCGGTGGAGGCGATCGCGCCGGGCACGGTGGTGAACCACCAGCGTTGCCGCTTCTTGGTCAGGCCGCAGCCGAGTGCGACCCGTCGCCACGATGCGCGGACGGAGAGGGCGACGAGCGGGAAGGCGATCGCGAGCCAGAAGGAGGGGTGGTGGTAGCGGCGCCAGGCGCACAGCCCGGCCGCGACGGCGGCCAGGACTGTGAGCGCTTCCAGCGCATCACGCATCGGCGGTCTCCCGTGCGGGGAGCAGCGCCGAGGCGCGGTAGGCGATGCCCCACCGGCCGGCGATCTCCCAGACGTAGCCGAGCAGGCCGATGGCGTTGACCTGGTCGCCGACGGTGATGGGCGGTTCGCCGGTGATGCCGATCTTGACGAGTTCGATCCTGCCGAACTCGTCCTCGACGGAGACGGTGACCTCGTAGACGGTGTTGCCGTTCTTGTCGGTCTTGATCTCGCCGGTGTCCTTGTTCAGCACCCGCGGCCGCGGGGCCTTGACGCAGGTGATGGCGAGTTTGCTGACATCCACGGGGATCGGGACGGAACGCATGGGCTGTGACCTCCTCTTTCGTCGTGAGCAACATAGTTAACCTAGTTGGCTTGGTTGTCAATGCTCCCTAGGTTGGCTTGGTCGAACTTTCGTGGTGTGATGGACGGCGATGGTCAAGAACACCGGGCGCCCCGGCTACCTGCAGATCGCCGACGATCTCCGCACGCAGATCCGCGGCGGCTCCCTCGCGCCCGGCACGCCGCTGCCGTCCACCGCCCAACTCGCCGAGCAGTACGACGCTTCGCTGTCGGTGGTGAAGATGGCCGTCGGCATCCTGCGCAACGAGGGCCTGGTGATCGGCCAGCAGGGCAAGGGCGTGTTCGTCGCCGACGCCGGGGAAGCGCCCGCCGGCGACGAGCTGGCCGATCTGCGCGCCACCGTGCAGGACCTGTCGGTACGCCTGGCCAAGGTCGAAGAGCAGTTGGCTACGTCCACGACGCCTCGTTCCGGACGTAGCAACCAGTGACCTTCCGCGCCAGCGACGCGGACGCGGTCGACGGGCCCTGACGCAGACTGAGCGCCTTGTCCTCACGCCGGATGCCCATGAGCACGGCGACGTACCCCACCAGCAACGTGACGCCGAGCAGACCGGCGATGATCAGCGGCAGAGCGGTCATGACCAGATCACCCCCGCCTGGGCCAGGCCGCGCGGGCCGCGCGGCGGACGCCGGGTCTCGTCGCGCCGTCCGGCACGCCGGCGGTGCTTGCCCGCCTGCTTCCTGATCCAGCGGCCCCGGGACTGGCACTTACGGCACTGGGTCTGACCGTCCTCCAGGCGTGCGGTGCACTCGCAGGTGGGCTCCGGGTAGATCTCGTCAGTCATGTGATCACCTCTCCTTTCGGATCTCGGTTCTTGCTTGCGAACCGAGAATGCGACGGAGAGCCAGGACGAGATCACTACACGACGGGACATGTTCAAGACGTCCGTCCTACGATGGCCAGGTCCCCAGACGTCCTGCTGGCAGGTGACATGGCGAACGAGAGACTGCGCGCGGCGCTGTTGCAGCGAGGCGTGAGCATCGCCCAGCTCGCGGAGGCCATCGCGGTAGACCCGAAGACGGTCGAGCGATGGGTCACCAAGGGCCGCGCGCCGTACCGGAAACACCGATATGCGGTGGCTTCGTACCTGGACACCGACGAGACCTACCTCTGGCCTTCAGCGCTGACCCGCGACCAGGTGGCCTCAGCGTCGGAATCCGAGATCGTCACCGTGTACCCGCATCGCTGGGCCGTGCCCAGGGACGTGTGGGGACGGCTGTTCGCCTCCGCCTCCGAGGAGATCGGCGTACTGGTCTACAGCGGGCTGTTCCTCGCCGACGACACCGGCCTCGTCCGGATGTTCGGCGAAAAGGCCGACGCCGGAGTCAGAGTACGCATGCTGCTGGGCGATCCCGACTCCGCGGAGGTAGCCCAGCGCGGCCGGGACGAGGGCATCGACGACGGCATGGCAGCCAAGATCCGCAACGTCCTCGTGCTGTACCGGGAGCTGATCGGACGGGACAACATCGAGTTCCGGCTGCACGCAACCGTCCTGTACAACTCGATCTACCAGGCCGACGACCAGTTCCTCGTCAACACGCACGTCTACGGAGTGCCGGCGGGCAATGCGCCGGTCTTCCACCTGCGCAAGGTAGCCGGCGGCGACATGGTCGCCACCTACGCCGAGAGCTTCGAACGCGTCTGGGACGGCGCCCGGCCGATAGGGTCCTGAACCATGGCCAAGCGGATCGACTACTACGACGACCCCGACGCCCCCGCGGCCAACAGCCTCGTACCGTCCGTCAACGTGATCGTCACCAACGACGCGGGCGAGGTACTGATGATCCGCCGCACCGACAACGACAACTGGGCGGTCCCCGGCGGCGCCATCGACCTGGGCGAGTCCATCCCGCAGGCCGCCGTACGGGAGACGCTGGAGGAAACCGGGATCACCTGTGAGATCACCGGCCTGGTCGGCACCTACAGCGACCCCCGCCACGTCATCCTCTACACCTCCAACGGCGAGGCGCGGCAGGAATTCTCCCTGGTCCTGACTGCCCGCGCGGTCAGCGGCGAACCGACCCCTAGCGACGAGTCCCGCGAAGTCCGCTGGGTATCGCGCGATCAGGTGGTCGCATTGAGAATGGATCGCTCGATGCGGATGCGAATCGAGCACTACCTCGCTGGTGTCGGCATCCCATACGTCGGCTGAAACCCGTACCCGCTGCTTACGGTGTGCCTCCACGAGCACGCCCATGCCTCTGACAGCGAAGCTTTTAGGGCGTACAGGGTAGCGATGCCCTCGGCTGGTGTGTGTCATTCGTGATCTCGCGTCATCAACGCCGAGTTCCACTCCAGAGAGGACGCTATGGGGAATTGATGCGATCATGCACTGTCTGGAACAGCCGGCGGCGAACGTCTACCCGCTTCGAGTTGCGGTCGGGGCGTTGATATCGGCACCAGGTTCCCGAGTCCCTGATCATTGAGCGAGGAGTTCAGTGAAGAGCTGGTTATGGCGGGTGACGGCCGCGGCCGTGGTGGCGCTCTCAGGCATGACCGGGCTGACCGGGTCAGCCATCGCGAGCCCGGCCAACCCGGACATCACCGTTATCGACAACCCGGAGATCGCGGTCTTCCTCTGTACGCCATCCGCGTACAGGTGTGACAAGCGGTACGCCACGGCCAAGCAGCGACAGGACCTCGAGAAATTCCTGAAGGCCACGCCTGAGGTGACCGAGGTGCGCTTCGTGAGCCGGGCCGCGTCGTACGCGAGCTTCCGCAAGGAGTTCGCCGGCCAGAAGAACGTGCTGGCGGCTGTGCGGGCCAAGGACGTGCCGGAGTCCTTCCGCGTGCGGGTATCGGGAGTGGCCGACCGCACCCGAATCACGGCCCTGGCGAACCGGCGGCCAGGAGTGAGGTTCGCCACCGACCAGGCGGAGGACCGTGCCCTTGCTGCGAAGGAATCTCAAGAGCCGGATATATCCGTGTATCTGTGCGTGAAGGGCTCGCTCATGCCTTCCTGTGTCCGGGGACGCGGCAAGGCCAACAAGTCGAAGGCCACGGTCAAGGAGAAGCAGGCGATCGTCGCTGCGATCAAGCGAATCCCCGGGCTCCTCTCGTACGAGTACGAGGACCAGGCGACGGCCTACCGGAACTTCGTCGAGGAGTACGCCGACAACGAAGCGATCGTCGAGGCCACCAAGGAGTCGGAGGTGCCGGAGTCGTACCGGCTGTCGATGCGACCCGAGGCCGACTGGTACTCCCCGTGCCGGCGGCTGGCGCGGATGCCGGGGGTGTACGTGGCATACGACCAGAAGCGTTCGCTCCAAGGGGTGAGGCTGTCGTCGGAATACGGGCTCTCGATTTTCGAGACTCCAGGCGGCCGCTGCGAATAGGAGCGGTGGTATGTGGCCGGCGGCGTCCTTCGTCGGCCACCACCCTGGGGTCCTCGTCCTCGAACTGGTCAAGCAACGAGCACCCCCTGCGCGAACCGGACGCCTACAGTTCCCTTGGAGCCGTCCGCATGCCCTCTCCCGGCCGCGTGGCCCACGTGGCGGGACACCATCCTCATACCCCGCGGATCACGCCCGCCCGCGTGGCACTGCCTCTGGACGGTCGTGGGGCGCGGCTGCGGATCCCGCTTTGGCTGTGAGCGCCGCCTCCACCGCCTGCACCGCCGACAAGATGCACGGTGTAGACCTGGTGATCGAACGCGAGACGAGGTGATCGGGGCCATAACGGGAGTGGATCTCGGCGAGCCGGTCGTGGACGTCCAGCTGCGTGCCGTCGGGGCCGGTGGTCATGTCGCAATAGGTCAGCGCGCCAACGAGGTCCGGCTGTTCCTTGCCGAATTCCGTACTGAGCGCGTCGAACAGGGAACGCTCAAGGGCCTCATTGACCGCGCAGGAGTGATGGGCGACCAGGCGGCACAGCGTCTCGTCGGCGTGGTGCACATCGCGGAGGTAGCGGGCTCCGTCGAGGGGGTGAAAGTTGGTCACCACCAGGCGGGGGGCGTAACCGATGTCGTGCAGGTAGGCGGCGGCGGTCAGTGTGTCGGTCGCGTCGCCGAGGATCGGGGCCAGCGACACAGCTCGCGCGGCGACTCCTTGGGTGTGCGCCCAGCGCCGAGGAAGATCCGTCTCCAGCAGGTCTTTGGCCAGGTCATGAGCCCATTCAGCTTGTCCCACGCCGTCTACGATAGGCATGGGATGCCGGGTGCGTGCCAGTCTGTCCGCTAGGACGTCCTAGGACGTCTCACCCTTAACGAACCGGCCCCGCCCCTGCTCGGCCACCACCAAGCCCTCTCGCTCCAGCAGCGCGAGAGCCTGCCGTACCGTATTGCGCGAGGCCGCAAAGCGTTGCCGCAACATCAGCTCACTCGGCAAGACCGCCCCACCGGCCAGCTCTCCGCTGCGGATACGCTCGCGCAGCTCGCCCGCGATCCGCTGGTAGTTGTATGGAGCATCCGACGACGGGGCAGAGGCCGTTGTGACGATGCGGCCCTTGGACGGCGCCGTCACGATCAGGCCTTCGTCTTCGAGGATCGCCAGCCCACGACGCGCGGTGTTGCGGGCGATCCTGAACTCCTGGCACAACGCCGCCTCCGAGGGCAGCACATCGCCCACTGCGTAGACGCCGGAGGTGATCCGCTCCCGCAGCCGGTCCGCCAGCTGCGTATAGACGCGTCCGCCCGTCAGCGAGGCCCGCTCTTCGGCCATCGAAGGTCAGGCACGGTAGGCGTCGACGATACGACTCAGGTCCATCCCGAGTTCGCCTTGCTCGCCCTCGTGCCAGCCGTCCTGCGCGGCCTGCTCGATTCGGTCGACTGCTGCCGGCATGCGCAGGGATGTGACCCGTTCGTCCTCCCGATCTCCCCAGTAGAACCAGCAGAACGCCAGATGGGCGTAGACCCGCCGCGTACGGAACCGGCTGTCGGTCACGTCCAGTCCGGGCCGACCGTCGGCGGCCACCACCAGTACCGCCGTGATCTGTCGCCCGACCAGTTCGTCCCGCAGAGTGGTCAGCAACCGCTGGGCATAGGCGGCCTGCTGCTCCTTGATGCTCTTCATCGCCGAGGCGTCCTCTCGCTGTCACCGTCTGTGTATGTCGAGATTCGCCTTCAGAGCGGAACCTCTACACCCCAACTCGGGGACGTCTAGGGACGTCTCGTGTTAGCTTCGCAGGCAGAACACCCCGTCCCCGCCGGAGGTGCGCCTTGAACGACAACCTTCGCCACGCTTTCGCCAACGCCCGCCTCCAGCCGGCCGACGTCGCCGCTCGCCTGGCCGTCGATCCCAAGACCGTGCACCGATGGCTGAAAGGGCGCGTGCCCTACCCCCGCCACCGCTGGGCCATCGCCAACCTCCTCCATGTCGACGAAGCCGATCTTTGGCCCGAGGCGACCCAGCGCTACCGCGTCATCTCCGACGAGGTCCAGGCCGTCTACCCGCACCGCTGGGCCGTCCCTCAGCACACTTGGCGACACCACTTCGAGTCCGCCACCCGCGAAATCGGCATCCTCACCTACAGCGGTCTGTTCCTCGCCGAGGACACCGGCATCATTCGCCTCCTGGCCACCCAAGCTCGGGCCGGCGTCAACGTACGCATCCTGCTCGGCGATCCCGATGCCCAGGAAGTGGCAACGCGCGGCATCGACGAGGCCATCGGAGCACCCGTCATGGCCGCCCGCGTCAGAAACGCTCTCACGCTCTTTCGCGCCGTGCTCGGAAGCGGCGATGCAGAGATCCGGCTACATGGCACGGTGCTCTACAACTCGATCTACCGCGCCGACTGCAACCTCCTGATCAATACCCATGCCTACGGCACACCCGCAGCCCAAGCTCCCGTCATCCATCTGCGAGCCTCCGAGCAGCAGGGCGCAGCAGCGATGTATCTGACCAGCTTCGAACGCGTCTGGGCCACCGCAACCTCATACATGGATACAGGCTGAACAGGCGCAACACTGGACCCATCAAGATCAGAAAGCAACATATCTACACGTGATTAAAGGCGGTCCGCTGCGCGGCCCGCCGGGCGCGCTGGCCGGTCTGCGTGCCCGGCTGCGGCTCTTCGGCCGGTCCGGGCACGCACCGCCCTGCGTGCCCGAGAGGCCGGTAGAAGCCACCAGTGAAGGCCGTGACGATCGCTCACTTCGGTACACACCACGCTGGTTGGGGCGATCGGCTGCCGCGCGGCTCCCCGTACTCGGGCCTAGCGGCCCTGCACTTCGGGTCCGCTTGCCAACGGGTGACGTGGTTGCTCTCGACGTTTAGAACGAAGAATGCCATGCGAGAACCGGTCATGCTACGACGACGTCGACCACGTCTAACAAGCTGGCCCACACCGCCGCGCGCCATTGCCGCAACGCGGTGCGATTCAGACGAGAAGTCATGTCATTAGCCCTGGGCGGTAAATACGGGTGCCGTGGGATCCTGGGGCAGGGCCGGGTCTGGGGTGGATCCGGAAACGCTGCGTGGTCGCGTGCCCGGAGTCGGCAGAGCGGGCGGCGGCGTCCTGGCGACCGGCCGCGCGCGGCGGTCCCAAATCTCCGATGTGTACACACCGGGGTCCCTGCAATCGGTTGATCGCCTGCACTGAACTGCTCCGGGTTTTGTGGAGACGCTGGTGTGCCTCAACTTCGGTGGAGTCGCGTTCCTGGATTGTCATGCAACGGTGGACACGTTCTGAAGCTGTATCGGGGTGAGCATGACCAGCCGACCCGGTTCTACCTCGTCACCACGCATCTCGTAACGGCAATCTTCAATCTGTTTATGGAGAGCGCGAGTTTCCACTCTTTTTCGCTTCATGGCCATACATATCGTCTTCTCCGGCGAACACGTTACACATGTATCTAGCACACTTATAGTGACTCTTCTCACATTGCTAAGCGATCTTCAAAAAAGGTAAAGCTTGTTTGCTGTTTCATACCCACACCAGATTGAGGGTGTCAGTGAACAAGTTAGTCAGCACGCCAAAACGCGGCCGACCGGCCCCCCGGCAGGTAGCGATGGCGACGGTGCTCACGGTGGCAGCATCGCTGCTGGTCGCGGGCGTGACCCGTGCCGCCCAGGCGGAACCGGAACCCACCGAGGTCCCCAGCAGGCCGTCCATCACTGCCTTCCCCCGTCCCGAGGATCCGGACGCGCCGTTACGCGCGGCTATTGAGGAGGCCATCAAACAGAACAAGCCGGTGCCGGTTGAGGCGGCCTTCACCGAGACATCGCGCACGTGGGCATACCCGGACGGGCATTTGTCCACCCAGTCCTACACAGGCCCGGCGCAATTGCGGCAGGCCGACGGCTCCTGGGCATGGATCGACACAACCCTGGTCGAAGAGAACGGCATACTGAAGCCTCGCCTGGCCAAGTCCCACCTACGATTATCAGTCGGCGGCACCGGTCCCTTCGTCACTATGCGGATCGGGCGTACCGACAGCTTCGGCCTGTCCTGGCCCACTACACTTCCCAAGCCGCAGATCAAGGGCAATGTGGCCACCTACGTCGGAGCCGCCGGCCCGTCTGCGGACCTGGTGGTTACCGCGCTGCCCACTGGATTCCGGCACGACGTGGTGCTGCGCGAGCGGCCTACTGGGCCGGTGGAGTTCCGGCTGCCAGTGCATGCCCCAAGCCTCAAGCTCAAAGAGACCAAGTCCGGGATGCTCATGCTGACCGGAGCCAAGGGCAAGAAGGTGGCATCCGCGCCCGCGCCGCGCATGTGGGACGCTGCTGCCGCGCAGGCAGCCCCGACCACCGATGCTAAGAGGCGAGGTCGGCAGGCCAAAGTCGAGGCAGAAGTGCAAGCCGACAACGGCAACACCGTACTGGTGCTCAAGCCTGACCCGAAGTGGCTGGCAGATCCAGCCACTCAGTACCCCGTGACGGTGGACCCGACTACCACCCTCGGCGTCACCAAAGAGGTCGGCATCATGTCCCCGGACGGACAGACGGCAACCGCGGGCAGAGTCGAACGGTACTCCTTCCCGGGGAACGAGACCCTCGTCCGGACCATGATGGCCTTCGACACCGCGCCGATCTCCGGACGTCAGGTGGTTAAGGCCACTATGCAGCTGACGCTGCGAGAAGAGGCCCTGTGCGATGAGTTCCAGGGAGTCGCCGCTCGACGGATCACCTCCTCCTGGGAGGCCGACGACACCTGGTGGGGCAACCAGCCCGACACCACTGATGAAGGGCGGGCACTGGTCGACCCCTGTGCGCTGCCACACTCTGAGGGGTCAGTGTGGAGCTGGGACCTCACCGCGATGAGTCGGCTGTGGGCCACCGGCACGCCCAACCACGGCGTGATGCTGAGCCTCAGCCAAGAACTGCCCATGGAGCTCTACACGACAGAGGGCTACAGCTTCTGGCCACAGTTCTGGGGCCAGAACGTACCCAAGCTCAGCGTAGACTGGGTGCTGCCGCCCGAGATCCCGAGCGTGGCCGCCGAGTCGATCGACTCCATCGACGGTAACGACGCCATTGCCCGCAGTACTAACGTCAAGGTCACTTACAAGTCCAGCGTGCCCGAGGCGACGCCGCTGGACTACACCGTGACCGTTAACGACTCCACCATGGCGCCGCCCGCGCCGCAGTTGCCGACCGGTGAGGCCGCCTACTGGAAGCTTGACGAGACCTCTGGTGCCACCCTCACTGATGCCTCCGGCAACAACCGCGCCGCCACCCTGTCTGGCACCTACAGCCGCGTGCCCGGCCAGCTCGGTCAGGCCGTCAAACTCTCCGGCGGCACCTCCCAGGCCGCGACCAGCGGTCCGGTGCTCAACACCAACCAGAGCTGGACGGTAGCCGGCTGGGTCCGCCTGGACAGCACCGGCCGAGACCAAGCCGTGTGGTCTCAGATGGGCACCTACAATCCCGCCTTCTCTCTGTACTACGCCACCAGCACCGCGCCCGAGTTCGACCAGCACTGGCTGCTGTCGCTGGCCACGGAAGATAATGCGAACAGTTACCGAGACACGCTGATCCAATCCAAGAACCTCGCCAAGGTTGGCCAATGGACGCACCTGGCAACCCAGTACGACGCATCCGCCCACAAGATGAGGCTCTACGTTGATGGTGAGCTATCCGCCGAACGGGATGTCAGCGTCGGCTGGAACGCGCGCGGCCGTTTCCAGCTTGGCGACGGTTTCACCGATGGCCTCGACCCCGATAACGACGGCCTCGACGGCGCCATCGATGACATCCATGTCTATCAGCGGGTGCTGAGTGCGGCCGACATCCGCACCATGGTCGGAGTCCCGACCACCACCACCCACAACAACATCCCGTCTGGCCAGTCGCTGGAGAAGGTTTTCACGCTGGACAATCCGGCGAGCTTCAAGTTCGTGGTCAAGGCCTGCCGCAGCGGAGTCACCCCGCCTGCCTGCAATGAGAGCCCGGCCTACCGCATCACCAGCGACGCCCCCGTCCTGCCGTCCGACACTGAGACCGGTATGGCCGAACCTACTCAGCCGATTCTTTCTGGCATGGTCAACCGTCCCTCCGGCGGAAAGGTGACCGCAAAGTACTACCTCTACGACAGCAACGGCATACCAGTAGGATCCGCACCCATCGGCGCCCGCACCATTTACGGCGGCCAACGTGCTTCCTACCAGCTCCCGCCCAACACCGTGCAAGCTGGCACCACCTACAAATGGCAGATGACTGCCTGTGTCACCGGTCCGCAAGACGGCGGCACGAATCCAGGCCCGGATCCCACACCAACCCCCACGCCGACCCCAACGCCCACCCCGACCCCAACGCCAACCCCGACTCCGCTGCCCACCGGGCTCGTCGCGGCCTACGGGATGAACGAGGGCGCCGGCACTGCCGTTACTGACGTCACCGGCAAGAATAACGGTACTGCCAGCGGCACCACCTGGGTCGACGGCAAATACGGTAAGGGCCTGTCCTTCAACGGTACCTCCAGCTGGGTTACCGTTAACAACTCCGCCTCCCTGCAGCAGACCAACGCGCTCACCCTGTCAGCATGGGTCAACCCCAGCGCTCTGACTGGCTACCGGACCGTCATCGCCAAGGACTACGACTTCTATGATGACATGTCCTACAACCTGTACGCTGCTGCCGAAGGACCACCCCAGAGCAACTTCATCATCAACGATGAATATCTCGAAACCGTCGAAGCAACCAGTAATCTGTCCACGAGCACTTGGACTCACCTCGCCGTCACCTACAATGGCACCACCGCCCGCCTATATCGGAACGGCGTCCAATTCGGCCAGGCGGCTGTAGGCGGTCCGATCAGCATCGATACCGGAAAACTTCACATCGGTGGCAACACCACCTACGGCGATTACTTCAAGGGCATCATTGACGAAGTCCGCATCTACAACCGCGCGCTGACCTCCGCCGAAATCACTACCGACATGAGCACCTCCCTTGGCGGCACCGCAATGCCAGCCGCAGCGCCAGAATCAGCAACCACGGCCACCGCTGCTGCTGATTCTGGCCTCGAAGAGGTATGCACATCCAAGACAGCTGCTGTCTCCTTCACCACTCCTGGGACATCCCCACCGCCCTCCACTGGTGACCTGCGGCATCTGACACTGGGCAAGGACAGTTTCGTCATTAAGACGGCGAAGACTGACCCCACCGCCTGTAGCGGGTCACCTTGTACGGTCACCGATGATTCAGCGATACGGATCGGTGGTAGCGGTGCCGATAAAACCGCCGCTATGATCGGATTCCGACTGGAGGAACTTCCGAATGACGCCGTTCCAGTCGAGGCGTTGCTGGACCTCGGCGCACCTACATGTTCAGAAAGTTTGTGTCCTCAGGACACGCCAATAACGATCACGCGTTTGGATTCTGCAGTCACAAGCGAGACCACGATCGCCGCCGTCATCGAGACCACGAACGATGCCTCAAAGTATTCAGTGAACTTGGCCGAGCCCAGGGCCGACATCGTCGGAGACCAGTACTCATGGTTACTGGTGAAAACCGACAATCTCACTCCGATTACTTTCGGAGAGCCGAACACTGCGGCGCAACCCAGCCTAAGGATTGGCTACACGCCCGCTGGTCCACCCAGTAAGGTACAGGATCTGTCCGGCCAGCCTGGTGATGGCGGTGTTATCGTCACTTGGGCTATCCCTTCTAGCACTGGTTCCCTCGCGCTGCTGGACGGCTACGATGTCGAAGCGGTCTCTTCAGCAGGTGAAGGCGTCCGCTCCGTACAAACGACGGAGCCATCAGCCGCCATTACAGGCTTGACAAATGGCGAGAGTTACACGATCAAGGTTGCCGCGAAGACCGCCTTCGGCCGGGGAGAATGGGAAAGCATCTCACTGACCCCACGAGCACTTCCCGACCCTCCTGCTGCTGCCGGGTGCGGATCTGGCAACAGCACCGGGTCTCTCAAAGTGACGGTGCAGGACTATTATCTACGCCAGAGCGGTGTTGTGGATGGCAGCTACCCCGATGTTTGGACAAGCCCCCTAAGCACCGCAAAGGCACAGACACAGTCGGACGGCTTGGACCCACGCAGTCCGGTAACAGCTAAGGTATCTCTCACCAATCCCGTTCTGATCAGCGAGAGGGAAGGCCTGGAGGGGAGTAACACCGAGCGTACAAATGCGTCCGTCTCTCTCAGTAATACGGTCGCCTACATGTCGCCAGATGGCATTCCAAAACTTCGGGCTACCGTCACTCGAAGTTGGACTGATGTCACAACAGATCAAGATGGCAACCAAAAGTCGAAGCCGACTGATCTGACCGACACGTTCGACTACTCCTTCACGGACTGTGGCCACGTGAGGCTCGTATCCGTGGTGGTAGACGTTGACGTTAGTGACATGGATATGATTCTCGACGGCTCAGAGCAGAGTACCTGTACAGACAACGCCTCGGCAGCACGTATCAAGACCGCAGCCGCAGACGGATACAAATGTCGTGAGTCAGTCAAGAAGGGAGATACGGTCTACGACTACATCGTAGACTGCAGCTCGACTCAGTGTTCCGTCCGCACCTACGGCAAGCAAAGCGTCATGTCTGGGATGACCTTCGAGTCGGGCGGTGTCCTGCGCTGGACTGGTGAGCATAACTATACGCTCGGCGGTCCTACAAGCGTGCGGGTCGATGAGCTTCAGGGCTGGAGTTCAATCAAAATGACCACAGCTTTCAAGAAAGCAAACCCAAACGTAGCGAAGAATCTCAAGTTAAAACTCGCCACCACAGCAAAGTTCTCGCTGACAGTTGGAAGCGTCAGCATAGACACGGGAGTTGGTGGCGTCGGCTTCAGCAAGACGGCCGACTCAGCCACTTACACGGCCGAGGGCGATAAGGATGGCGTGCAGACGCCAGTTGGCGGAGCTATGAGGCCATTCACTGTGGAATGCGAGGGGATATTAGGCCTTTGCTGGTTCGACAGCTTGCGGCATGCCATGAGCGCCACGGTAGAGTTCAAGCCGACGGGCGGGCCAACCTTCACCGATCCCATGACCCTGCAAAGTTGCTGGGTCAGAGCATCTACAGACTATAATCCATTTAACTAGTAGACTAATCCGCCGGTGAGTCCATAGGGACTCACCGGCGGATTACCTATAGCGGGAGGACCTTTACATGACTCCATTGGTACCGCACTCCACACGGCCGGCGCGTATTCTTATGCTGATACAGTCTGCGCTCATGGCCGGTGGCCTCGTGGTTAAAATGCTCATGATCGCCAATGCTAGCGTCGCCGATTGGGAGATTGCTGCGCTCCCACCGATCTCAATATTCACCGTTGCAAGCGTGATTTTTCCGTTCTATCTGGCACTCGCTTTTTCTCGAACTGTACGACAGGGAAGGATTCTAATATTAGTGGTCGAGTGCGTACTCGGCGCGTACTCGCTAATTGCCACATTCAACCATCTGAATGTCGCCATGCTGCTGAATCTTGTACTTGCGGCAGTCATTGTTGTCCTGACGGCCCGTCGCCGTGAAAGCGATATTGGAAGCCCCAATCACTAGGGCTTCCTGGTCCATGCTCTCCTGATTTGACTTGCGACGGAGTCAACCGCGCTAAGCATGTGCAGGCCTTGCCGTCTCGCAAGCCTGTGCGTTTCGGCCCGAGGTTGCGCCTAGGCCGGCCCGAGCGGCACCCCGATCAAGTTCAAGGAACCGATATGGCTGAGAACTCCAGTGGTTGTGAGCAACGCACCAATCAGGGGGCATTGGTATTACATCGTCTCACGTGATGGACGATAGCGGGGTGTTCTGCAGCCCTCTGGCACGATATGGCCTTGATCAGGAAATGCATTCTCTATGCGGTGGGTGCAGGGGGGGTGTCGCCGATGAGCCAAACGCACATCGATCAGCGTCTATATATCGCCGCCAGCGGACAAGCTGGATTCTGTAGAGCTCGAGCTCTCTTGTAGAGGTGCTGTACAGGAGTTCGTGCAGCAACAGCGTCATACAGCGCCTACCTCCGTCGCATGGCGGCGCACGCTCGATCTGCATGGCAGGGTCTCCCCGTGGGACTGCCTACAATTCGCATTGAAGTGGTCAACGCGTGACGAACGCAACCCTTCGCGACCCGCCGACTGCGGTTGGGGCGATCGACGCCGAGGCCCTCCTTCGTCGGGAATCGGCACCGGGTGACCGCGGCTGAGGTGACAGCAGCACTGACAGCAACGTCCCACATGCCGACGCATCTTCGCCACCGTCCACACGCGCCTGAGCACGGTCTCGATCGCCCGAGCAGGGCGATCGGTCCGCCTGAAAAGCGACGGTTGTGCAGGTCGCGTAGCAGGTTATCTCCGCATAAAAGGGACGACGTAGGCAGGCGGTTGGTCGTTCATCAGCTTGGTCAGGTCCTCATCAGTGAGGGCGAGCTCGAAGGCGTTGCCTGCTTGTTGCGGATACCAGCCGTGATTCAGAGCCATGCGTATGGTCGCCGTCACGAGCGCCGGCCGTACGGCCATCGTCCGTTCTCCCCACCAGGCGTCCGGGCGTGAGCAGGGAAGCGACACCAGAAGGACGCGACCCGACGCGTCGGCTAACTCCACCGCGAACGTCATCGGGCCCCAGCTGTTCCCCTGGCAGTACGTGGGCTTACGACGGACGCGCCAGCGGAATACGGTGTCATCGACGGTGATGAGTCGCGAACCCTTCTTCGGGATCGCCATGAGAAACCTCCTGCTCTGTTCCGTCGCTGTTCCGTGGGAGGGTCGAGAACAGTGAGAAACGACGAGAGCCGGTCGCAA
This sequence comes from Nonomuraea maritima, assembly GCF_900100395.1. Lineage (GTDB taxonomy): Bacteria > Actinomycetota > Actinomycetes > Streptosporangiales > Streptosporangiaceae > Nonomuraea > Nonomuraea maritima. The sequence continues at coordinate 350,134 of NZ_FNFB01000001.1, forward strand.
CAGTAACCCCTGGCCAGGCTTCTGATCGACAGATTTTCGCTGGTGGCTGCGTAGGGCATCAGAGATCATGCAGATCTTCGAAGGCACCAACCAGATCCAACGCCTGGTCATCAGCCGCCACCTCGCCCAGTAGCCCCTGACGTGCGAAAACCCCGCTTCCCTGTGCTGGGAGGCGGGGTTCGCTGTCTTGGGATCGGGCTCAACGATCACTGCCCCGTCCCTGTTCCGTGAGAGACCTCGCGCATCGCCTTGCGGGCGCGGTCGTGGGAGCCGGGCATCAGGTGGGCATAGACACGGAGGGTGAATCCGGGGTCGGCGTGGCCGAGGCACTCCGCGAGTTCTCTGATCGAGACGCCGCCGGCCAGCATGACGCTCGCGTAGTAGTGGCGGAGCTGGTGCAGGCCCTCCTTGCGGGAGGTGGTGTAGCGCTTCCGCTGACGTGGGTGTTTGTCCGGTGCCGGGATCACGTTGGACGAGTTCACACTGCGATCAGGTACTCATCGTGAACTTGTTGCGGAGTCCGGTTATGACAATTACTCAGGCAGTGCCTCAAGGCCGTACTTCGCAAACAGATCGAGCATGGGCCCCTGGAAGCGTTCAGGCCCCCAACCAGGAACCGGAACCCCCGGCTTCGGATCATCCCCTCCATCGAGGAAAAGTCCTTCAGAACCACCAGGGGTGTAGAAGAACAGCATCTTGGCCGTGTGGAGGCCCGTGTTCTTGAAACGATGGCGACTCGTGCGTGGGCAGTGGACGAGGTCTCCCGGCCCAGCCATGAACGTCCTTTCGCCGTCGAGGAACTCAAGCTCACCGGAGAGCAAGTAAAAGGTCTCGTCCTGGTCCGCATGAGTGTGTGCCACCGGACCGCCGCCTGGAGGGACCGACGCTTCGACGACGCCCACCGAGCCGTTGGTCTCCTGAGCGGTGAGTTTGACCGAGTAAACATCGCCCGAGAACCACTTGGTCACTCCGCCGCCGCTCGGCACGTAGATGCCCGTGCGCACGTCAGGCGACATGTCTGATGTTGCCTGGATAATATCGAATGTCATTCACTTACTCCTTGTACGCACCCTGCTCGTGCGAGCCACGGCGATCCGCGCCGGCGCAGCTCACATTGCTCTATCGATATACGGACCAGGAGGCAGGCCAGGGCCCCGGCTCTCCATGCGGAGATTCCCCGGAGCGGTCGGCGTGACAGGCAGCACCCAGTCGGATCTGATGGACCGCCCCGGCGACGCCCTCATGATTTGTTCCCTAATGCCGTATCAATTGCCACTTTTTGCACCATCGTTTCTGTTTCCTGTCGCCGCTTCTGGGCGGGCGGACAGGACGTCCTGGTGCGGGTGGGAGAACTGATCGGCTACGCCAGATGTTCGACGTCCTGATCAGGCCAGGTTGCCGGCCGGGATCCGTGTCGGAGCGAACCACTTGTGAATCCAGTTCGGGTAGGCGATCGGCAACCGGCTGACCTCGTCGAGTTCGGCGAGACCCTGTTCGGTGCGGGTCAGGTCGCCGGCGGCGATGTTTTCCGTGAGCTGTTCAAGTTTGCGAGGGCCGACGATGACGCTGGTGACGGTGCGCTGGGCAGCAACCGCCACGTGGGCGAGGCGGGAGACATCGGTTGCACGACCAGCCGGCCGTCCAGCAGCGCACTTCACCACGACCACGTCACCCGCCGCAACCGAACCCGCGTCACCGACACGTCGCCTGGCCCCCGCCCAGGCGATCGTGAGGATCCGCGTGAGGCCGGCTGACCGGCGGGCTCTCAGCCGGTCTCCCCCAGCGCCTTGAAGGTCGCCTGAGCCTGCTGCCGCATGGCCGCCAGGACCGGCTCGGGAATCGGGGGCAGCGCGAGCGCGACCTCCTCGGGAGTGCCCACCCGGTCGAAGAACCCGACCAGCAGGTGCGCTGCCAGGGTCGGCGACGTCTCGATCACCTTCTTGGAGAAATCCGCCCAGGCCTCCGGGGACACTTGATCACGCAAAGCGGGGAAGAGCAGCGGTTCCTCGTCTTCCAGGTGGTGGAGCACCAGGTCGCGAACGACGGTGGCGGCCTCCCGGAGAACGGCCCGGTCGGCGCCGTCCGCTACCGCCGCCTTGCCCAGGGCGTCAAGGGCGGCATCGAGCTGGTGGTGTTCGACGCTGAGCGCGGCGAGTCCCTCGGCGGCTTGGGGAGCGACGGCGGTGATCATCGGCCACAGGTCGTCGTCTTCGCTCTCGTGATGGTGATGCAGGTGCGCGACCAGGAAGTCGCGCAGCTCGGCCAGCTCGGCGGCGGGCACCGAGGGCCGCCCGGCGGCCTCGACCAGCAAGGCGGTCGCCTGCCGGTGCACGTTGTGCACGAGACGGGTCTCCAGAACGGCTATGGGTTCAGCAGGCATGTTCAGCACGATTGAGGACGCTAGTCAATAGAGACCTCTCTAGTCAATATGGTCATGGCCACACAATAATGGGATGATGCGGACATGAGCAGGTATTACTCTCCCCGTCGCACGGACGCGGCCGCAGACACCCGGACGGCGATCATGCAGAGTGCGCGGGAGTTGTTCCTCTCCCGCGGCTACCCGGACGTGACGGTCGCCCAGATCGCGGCGGCGGCCCGAGTGGCGGTACAGACGGTCTACAGCAGCACGGGAGGCAAGACGGCGATCCTGGCCGCGCTCCTGGCCTCCGCCGTGAACGACCCCGTCGTTACCGAATGCCTCGAAGCGGTGGCGACGTGCACCGATCCGGGGGCGATCATCGACGTCATCGCCGAGGGCACTCGCCGTGCCCATGAGCGGCACTGGGACGTTCTGTACGGCCTGCTCCACGACGGTCTCGGAGACCACGGCGCCACGGAGGTCTACAACGAGGGAATCACCGCGTACCTCAAGGCCCTGACCACGGTGGCTGATCGTCTGGTCAGCCTGGACGCGCTTCGCTCGGAGCTGGATCACGCGCTGGCCGTCGACCTCCTCTGGTTCTTCCTGGGCCAGCGCGCCTGGTTCCTGCTCGTCGGGGAGCGAGGCTGGAGCTTCGACCGCGCTCAGGAGTGGATGGCCGACTCGGCCCGCCAGGCGCTGCTGCGGTCACCTGGGCACTGACAACGAACTCCCCGCGTTCAGCCATACGGAGAGCGGGCGTATCCAAAGTCGAGACGCTTGGACCTGGTCTGTGCCGTCCTCGTGTTTAGGCTGCTCGCGATCTCCCTCCCGTCCGGCACCCACCCCCTCACCGACCGCAGGTCTTCAGGCTGACCGGCCCGGAGGCGGCCAGGATGGCCCCGACGCGGAGTGCCTCTGCAGAAAGGCGCGTCTCCGCATGAGATGCCTGCGTCACGACGGCCTCTCCGCTCCCCCGCTTGCCGGCAGATCGACTCGGGCGACAGTAGCGGACGAAGGTCGTGATCCCGCATGGGCGATGACAGCAGCGCTGACAGCAACGTCCCCGCACACGGGCTCACTTCGGCTACCGTCCACCATCTTCTGATCAGGTCTCCGCTACCTGGGCAGGGTGATCGGTCCGCCTGAAAAGCGACGGTCGCGGAGCAACTTATCTCCGCATGAAAGGGACGGCGTAGGCAGGCGGTTGGTCGTTCATCAGTTTGGCCAGATCCTCATCAGTGAGGGCAAGCTCGAAGGCGTTGCCTGCTTGTCGCGGATCCCAGCCGTGATTCAGAGCCATGCGTATGGTCGCCGTCACGAGCGCCGGCCGTACGGCCATCGTCCGTTCTCCCCACCAGGCGTCCGGGCGTGAGCAGGGAAGCGACACCAAAAGGACGCGACCCGACGCGTCGGCCGACTCCACCGCGAACGTCATCGGGCCCCAGCTGTTCCCCTGGCAATACGTGGGCTTACGGCGGACGCGCCAGCGGAACACGGTGCCATCGACGGTGATGAGCTCTGGCCAACCAGCCTCTGACATGCGAAAACCCCGCCTTCCGACGCGAGGAAGCGGGGTTCGCCGTGTTGGGCTTGCGGCCCTGAATGATCACTGTTCCGTGAGAGAGCTCGCGCGGACGGAACAGCCGCTTCGTGCCCGCGCCGCCGGAGACCAGCAGCCTGATGTACGCCATGCACTGGCACCCCCGGCTCGACGACGACCCCGCTCACCGCCGGCTGCGCCGAACGATCCGGTCTGTGGCCGCTGCTCTTTGACCGAGGCCGAAGACCTGGGCGCTTGCCAGGCCCGTGATGCATCCACGGGTCCATGTCGGCAAGACACCGATGCCCATGGCACCGAGCCTTCACGAACGTGGACGCCGGCCATGCGGACTCACGACACCATGGCCAACGGCTGCCCGAAAGACCGATGATCGGCAGCACGCGCCGTGGCGCTTCCGTCCGGATCAGCGGCCGCGTTTGGGCGTTCGTGCGGGGCGGTCTCCGAGTGCGAGCAGAATCTCCCGGAGCGAGTCGGCCGCCTCGTTGACGACCGTGCGATCGACTGGCTGCAGCACAGCCAACTGGGCGCCGGCGGCAGCCTCGACGACTTCTCGGGCGATGTCCATCCCGTGGCGGGTCAGGCGTACCCAGGAGGTCCGGGCGTCCGCTGGGTCGGGCTCGCGCTCGACAAGGCCGGCGACCGCCAGCTTCTTGAGCATCTTGCTTGTGCCGCCAGAGGTCAGTAGCAGATGCGAGGTCAGGTCGGTTGGCCGTAGCCGGTAGGGCGCGCCCACCGACAGGAGCGTCCCGAGGATCTCGTACTCGGTCTTGCTCAGCCCGTACGGCGTGATCTCTCTGAGCAGCGCTTCCTCAAGGAGGACCTGTAGCCGAGCCACCCGCTTGATCAGCTCGAATTCCCGCTTCGCCAGTCCGGGCAGCTTGCTGCGCCATGCGGCCACAACTCCATCGATCAGATCCTCAGCCACCGTCTACTTCGTCCTCTCTCGGGCGCAGACCGGGAACGGTTGGCGAGTGTACCGGTGTTGTCACTAGAAAGCTACCGTGATAGCTTCCAAGAAACCTATCTAGAAAGAAGAATGTCATGACCGCGACGGACACCGCCACAGACGCGATGCGGGTGCTTCAGGTCGTCACAGGAGAGAGGCAAGCCCGAGACCGTGGCTGGTGGGAGCAACTGCCGGCCTTCTACCACCCTGAGGCGAAGATTCAGACGAGCTGGTTCAACGGCTCGATTCCCGAATACATCGAACGTTCCAAGACCATGGCAGCCAAGGACCCGTCCAACCATCGCCTCGGTCAGCCCGTGGTGCGCGTCAACGGCGACCGCGCGGTGGCCGAGGCGCCGATGACGATCGAGTTCCGCGGACTGCTGCGCGGCGTCGAGGTGGATGTGACCGTCTACATCCGCTTCCTTCACCGCATCGAGCGCCGCGACGGCCACTGGCGGCTGCTCGCGTCCAACGCCGTCTTCGAGCGAGACACGCTGACCCCCACGTTCCCCGGCGCGGAACTCACGATCGACCACGCGGATGTCGCGGACTTCCGTCCCTCTTACCGGATGCTGTCGCTCTGGCTGACAGAGCGTGGGCATCCGGTGGGGTCCGACCGCTACGGCATGGATCGGCCTGACGAGGTCAACGACCTCTACCGGCAGGTCTATGGATGGGCAGGGCTGTCCGTCGAGTAGCCCCCGGCCAACGCGGGCAGTATGTCGCGCCGACGCATCGCTGCTGCCCGCGACCGTGCCGAAGGCTGTGCGACGCCGCCGCCTCTGGCGCGCAATGAGCGGCCACCGCCTGGCATGCGTACAGGCGCCGGTGGCATCCACCGAGTCACACTTCAAGCAGAAAGGGCACCATCGATGAGCGACGAGACCTGGACGCGCTTCACGCATGGCGGGTTCACCTGCACCGTCGTATCCGACGGGCCGCTCCGCCTCGGCCCTGCCAAGAACAGTTTCCCCGGGTCGACCCCGAACGAGGTCGACGCGATCCTCCTCAGGAATGGGCTACCCACGGACCACGTCACCTTGGACCAGAACCTGCTGATCGTCGATGCGGAAGGCACGCTCGTTCTCTTCGACACCGGCGTGGGAGCCATGCCCGACCTCGGCAGACGCGTCTATGGTCCGCAGGCCGGGCAGGCACTGGCCAACATGGAGGCCGCGGGCATCAGCCCGAACGCCATCGACGTAGTGGCTCTCACCCACGCCCATCCGGATCACTGTTGGGGTCTCCTTGCTCCCGACGGCACCCCCGCCTTTCCGAACGCCCGTGTTGTCGTGGGCGCCGCCGACCATGCCCACTTCACTGACCCTGACAAGGCCGCCCAGGTGACGGACCCGCACATCCGCAACCAGTACACCGGAGCCAGGACGAATTTGTCGCCCTACGGTGACCGGCTCGTCCTCGCGGAGGACGGGTACTCCGTTGCCACCGGCATCACCGCGATCGCCACGCCAGGACACAGTCCCGGGCATCTGGTCTACGAGATCACCAGCGAAGGGCAGACCCTCGTCGTCTGGGGTGACCTGTGTCACCACGTCGTTCTGCTGGAACACCCGGAGTGGGCCTTCGTCTTCGACGGCGACAAGGAAGCGGCAGTTGCTCAGCGACAGAGTGTGTACCGCGGCATCGTTGATGGCGGCCGCACAGTGCTGTCGTACCACTTCCCGTTTCCGGGTCTCGGAACGCTCACGACCCGAGGCGGCGGATACTCGTGGCGACCTGTCGCCGGCCGTACGGCCATCGTCCGTTCTCCCCACCAGGCGTCCGGGCGTGAGCAGGGAAGCGACACCAGCAGATCTTCGAAGACACCGACCGGATCCACCGCCTCGTCATCGGCAGGCATCTGGCCGACCAGCCTCTGACATGCGAAAACCCCGCCTTCCGATGCGAGGAAGCGGGGTTCGCCGTGTTGGGCTTGCGGAGGCCGGGCGGCTGACGGGCGCGGATTCAGTGGGGCTCGCGAAGTGCCAGGTGGCAGGCGAGCGCGCCCACGGTCAGGGCAGGTACTCCGGCCAGGATGGGCGCGGTCAGTCCCCAGCCGGCCGCGACGAACCCACCGGCCAGCGCCCCCAGCGGCGCGGCGCCCATCACGATCGTCATCGACGCGCTGCTGACCCGACCCAGCAATTCGGGCGGGGTGAGCCGCTGGCGGAGGGTACGACCGGCAACCGCCCACACCCCGAACGCGGCGCTCGTGATCGCCAGGCCGACCGCCGCGACGGGGACCGAAGTCGTGAGCCCCAGCATCAGCTGGCCCGCCGCGGCACATCCGAGACACCCCGTCAACGCCGTCCCAGACCCGACCAGGCGGGTGACGCGCGCTGCGAAATACCCGCCGGCCAGCCCGCCGACGGCGCCCACGCCCAGCAACCCGCCGTACGCCCACGCGGGCAATGCGAGCACCTGGAGGACGTAGAGCGTGAAAATTGAGAACCAGGCGCTGTCCAGCAGCGCGAACAGGCCGCCCAGCAGAACCAGCGCCCGCAACCGCCGGTGCGCCATCAGCCACCGTAGGCCCGCCCGCGTGTCGGCCCAGATCTGCCCCTTTCCGCCGGCCGGCGCGGACTTGAGCGCCAACACGCTCGGCAGGCTGAAGATCAGGGCCGCGGCCAGCGCCATGATGCTGCCGTTGACCGCGAACGGCAGCATCATCGCGACGCCGAACAGGTACCCGCCGAGCGGCGGTCCGACCAGCTCGTTGCCCGCGACCTCGGCGTTGACCAGTCCGCCGTTGGCCCGGTCGAGGTCGGCGTCACTGACCAGGGGAGGTAGCAGGGTGGCCGTCGCTGTGTCGCGCAGGGTCTCACCGACCCCGCACGCGAAGGCCACCGCGTACACCAGGGCTATGCCCGCAACGTTGAGAGCCAGCGCGGCCACCAGGACGAGCAGCAGCAGGACGCGGGTCACGTCGACGAGAACGGTCAGCCTCCGGCGGTCGAACCGGTCGACGACGGCGCCCGCGAAAAACCCGAACAGCAACCACGGGGCCTGCCCGGCCACGGACACTCCGGCCACCGCGACCGGCTCGGCGCTCAGGCCGGTCGCCAGCAGGGGCAGCGCGGCCATCCGGATCCCGTCGCCGAGATTGGACAGCGCTGTCGCCAGCCATAGCCGGTTGTAGGCCGGTCCTAAGGACGTCGCCGTCACAGATCCCTCCCACACCCGCCGGGGTGCTGGGCCGGCGCCGCCGTCAAGGCCCCTCTCCGGGACTCCAGCGGCTCGGCAGAGCCTCCCGCGAGCTTACGCGGCCTTCTAACCCTCTGTTGCGGTATCACGGGGTTAGAATCATCGGCTCTAACCCCTTGTGTCAACTCCTATAGTTAGATTCATGCCGTTCATGTTCGTGGCGGGGTCACTCCCGCTCGACTTCACCAACACGGTGAGCTGGCACACCGGTCCGGAGCCCTACGATCACTTGCGCACGGCCCGGGACCTCGCTGACTGGGGTGGCCAGGCGTCCATCCCGGCGCCTGCCGGCACTTCCGACACCCTGGCCGCGGCCCGGGAGCTGCGTGAGGCCCTCTACCGGACGCTTCTGGCCGCCGTGGCGGAGAGTCCGCCGGAGCCGGGCGACCTGGAGATCGTCAATGGACACGTACGCGTCGCGATGGGTCATGCCCGGCTGACCCGCGACCTTACGTGGGGGTGGGACGACCGGGGCTCGCCGGACATTGTGTTGTGGACCGTCGCCCGGCAGGGCGCCGACCTGCTCGCCTCACCCGAGCTGCGGACGGTGTCCATTTGCCAGGCGGACCGGTGCGGCTGGCTCTTCCTCGACCGCCGCCACGTGCGCCGCTGGTGCACGAAGGAGGGGTGCGGGAACCGGGCCAAGGCGGCCCGGCACTACCAGCGGATCAAAGCCCGCCGCGAGCAGCCCCGGCCGTAGGGAGTCTGCTCCCGCAGCAGATACCTCGGCCGGCTGCACACCGCCTGCGGCGACATCCCACCCGCAGAGTACGAAGCGATCCACTACCGTCACCAACAAGCCGCAGCGAACGCGGCAGAAACCACGAAACCCGGCGCAGTTCACTCGGGGCCTGCCTTCCGCCCGGCTCAGCGCCCCGACAGGCCGTGATCGATGCAGTTCCCAAGCTGGCAGTCCGCTCTACCCACGTCGTCATGACACCGATGGACTTCCGGTGAACATCGAGAAGGTGGCGTAGCGCGGACCATGGTCAGTGACCAACAGCTGTCCGTACCTGCCGTACCAGGGTCGCCGCGTCGGCCACAGTCTGCTCGATCTGCTGCATTGACTCGCCAACGTGGCCAAGTAGCCTCTGCGCCCGTGCGGCGAAGTCCTGCGGGGCGAGGGGCAGCCGACCGGCCGAGGCCACCATGCCCTTCTCGTTGATCAGCCACTGGCCCGCGTGACCGTGCAGTGCCTGGCAGGCGACGCCGACAGCGCGGAACAGGCAGCCGGCCGCATAAGCGGGGTCGGTGCCGACCGCCCCGTACCGCGCCAGCCCCACGGAGAAGTCCGCCTCCCACAGCCCGTCCACGAGTGCGGTGCTCAGCGCCGTAGGGTACATCTGGGTGCTTTCCCGCAGGGCGGTGAGCTCCCCGCCGGGATCGGCCAGCACCCGGCACAGCGCCACCTCACCGGCATAGGCGTGGGAGTAGAACCCCAGCGGATGTCCGGCCTGGACTCCGACCTCGTAGCGACCTTCCTGGCAGTCGGTCCAGACCCGGCGGACCCGGTCCAGATCGCGGTAGATCCAGTCGACTCGCCAGTCGTCGATGGTCAGCCAGCCGCCGCCGTTGACCCATGGCCCCCAGCCACCGGGCGCGGTGACGCTGGCCTGTTCGCCGGCCTCCTGTACGGCGAGCGCCCGCAGCGCCATCACGTCCAGATCACCTCGAACGTACAGCCCCAGATCGATGTCTGAATCGGGGCGGTGCGTGCCGCGGGCCCGGCTACCGCCGAGGACCACCGCGACTACCCCCGGGATCTCTGCCAGTCGCTGTGCAAGCGCCTTCAACGCCACATCGTCCACAAGGACGCATCTGATCACACGCTCGACATCTCCCGTGCCAATCCCCCGAAAGCCGTGCCCAAGCACGGCGGCGCCGATCAGGAGGACGATGTCGTCATCACCGACGTCGGCCCCGAGCTCATGACGCCCTGGCCCGGCTGAGGGGCGGGCGGCGGACCCAGGTGGCCCAGCGCCAGAGCCACTCGATGGGGCCCTGACGGTAACGGCGCAGCCAAAGGGTGCATAACAGCCACTGGGCCGTGAGGATGGCTCCCACGGTCCAGTACGCCGCCGTCAAGGACTGGCCGATCGGCAGGCCGAGGACGTGACTGGCCACCACAACGAGGAGTGTGGCGGCCAGATAATTGGTCAGCGCCATCCGGCCCAGTGGCGCGAAGAGGAACTGCAGCACCGGTCGCACAGGCGTTCTGAGCAGCACCAGCAGGCCGCACACGTACACGCCGACGAGCAGCAGATCGGCAAGGCTGGAGATGGGGTCCGCCACGGTCTGCATGCCGGCCTGTACCCACAGGACGGAGGCCAGTCCCGCCGCGAAGACCAGGCCCAGCAGGAGCGGCCCTCGGGTGGACCGCTCGATCTGCTCGATCACCCCGTAACGGACCAGTGCCGAACCCAGCAGGAACAGCCCGGCGATCAGCAGGGGCCCACCTCCGCCGAAAATCAGCGCCGCCGGGATGAGTGCGGCGGCGAGGCCAGCCATGGCCCACCGCGGCAGCCAGGTCGAGGGCAGCAGCACCAGCATGCCGACGACGGCGTAGTGGGTCAGGATCTCGCCCGGCCACAGCAGCTTGTGCACGAGGCCGATTGCGAGCAGCGCCCCAAGCCGGCGCAGCAGGACCAGGCGTGGACGGGAGACGCGGCTCTCGGCGGAGTCCAGCAGCAGCGCGAACCCGATGCCGAACAGCAGGGAGAAGACCGGCAGTCCGAGCCAAGGGTCCCAGTCGCCCATGGGCTGCACCACGACGGCGGAGCTGCCGGTGGCCATGAGCTGGATGTTGGCGAGCAGAATCTCGCACAGCGCGAACCCGCGCAGCACGTCGAGCGCGATGATCCGGGGCCGACCCGAGGAGAGCACAGTGGTCTGAGGCCGGCCGGACGAGAGCGCGGCGGTTCGAGGCGGATCAGGGGAGACGGCGGGCCCGTCGTGCGGGAGACGGTGGCCGGGACGGCTGGCAGGCCCCTTGGGAGGCGGTTGCTGAGGGAGATCTTCGTGTGGCACGAGGCCTCATCCTGCAGGGGCCGCCCAGGGGATGGCACCGGTCGCAAGCAGGGTCCGCAGCGCCCGAGATCATACTTTCGGCCGGTTACTCGGCGAGGGCGGGTGCCTGGCCCCAAGCGATCACCGAGGCTCCATTCTGGTGCCCCGATACGGTCCCCCACATACTGTGCCGCCGAGCAGGCGCCTGTGAACACGCTGGACGATCATTTTCTCACTCGCCATGTCCCGCGTAGACGCCACGCCGGCGGTTCATTTGCGTCATTGTGCTCCTACCGCGTCGGCGTGAAGGACGAGGCGATCAGCCAGATGCCGCCGACCGCGACCACAGCGGCCACGGCAAGTCCCTTCGCCCGGCCGGCGACCACCTGTTTCGTCATGCTTCGCGCCAAGACACGTACCTGACGGCTCCACGTGGCCGATGCGACGAGGACGGCCGCTACAAGCAGCGACCACCGTACGCAGTCGGCGAGAGACATGTCGAAGTCGCCGCTGTGCCGGCTGATGTACATCGCGACGTCGAGAAGCGGGAAGAGGAGAAGCACCGCCGCAGCCGCGGTGCCGGCCACGTGTTCCCATCGCATCGAAACGGTGGCTGTCGCTGCCGCGGCCAATACGACGAGAACGACAGGAAAGCCAATTGCGTTGGCCTCACCGGACCACCAGGCGAGGCCGTCCCAGAAAGACTCCGGGATCCTCATATAGGCGACCGTAAGCCCCCGCTCCTCGTATGCGGGCCGGCGATCGAACATCGCCACCCACCCTGCCGCACCGGCGGCGCCCGCCCACAAGGTGGTCGCGTACGGTCTCCTGGGCAGGGGCATCCGGGCCACCGAGAGCAGCGCCCCTGCGGCCATCGGATAACAGACGAGCAAGGGCCAAGGCAGCACGACAGCGCGCTCCTCCCCCGTGCACGGGTCCAGGCCCGGCAGAAACAACGCGGTGACGAGCCCGAACGTAAGCACGGCGCCGACTGCGACGATGGCGGCGAGCGCGGCCCGGCGTGACCCTCGCAGGAGGAGGCCGGCCACGATGACCGGCAGCAGGAGAACGCCCCAGAACAGCAGTTCCCCCGGCACGGTCTCCAGCGCGTACGGACCGTCCATCGGATGGGAAGCCGAGCCCATCACGGAACAGAACCAGCCGATGCTCTGCCTGCCGGCCCCGAAGGTCGTCAGGATCACCGGTCCGGACGAGGTTAGAACCGCACCGAAGCGCAGCGCCGTTGGCACCGGGAATGGCGCTTCCGTGCGGGGCTCCTGCATACAGCACCATCCCCCAGAAATGATCAAGATGACTGAGGGTAGCGGGTGACCGTCTACTGAGCAGGGCCGCTTGAGCGCCCGAGGACGTCCTTTGTGATCGTGATGATGGCGTGCCCGAGCGCTTCGGAGACCACGTGTGGAGGCGTGTCCTGCGGAGCATCAGCGATGCGCCGGTTGCCGTGGCTCGTGGGGTTCTGGGCGGGGCGTTGACGCGTATGGCCAGTACTGCCGTGGGACGCGCCCAGTGACTCCTGTGATGCCCCGCCTCTCTGCGTCGGGACACCGTTGGCGAAGTAGGCCGAACGGAAACGGCCCGGTGATCACCTCTGTGATCACAGGGCCGATCAAGGGTTCAGGCGGCGTTCAAAGTGCTCGCCAGGCCTTGGATCGTCGAGAGAACACCCGGCCCGGACTCGTCAGTTCCCGGGAAAGATCTCGGTCTCGGGGCGCTGCATGTACTCCATCGCTGCGGTGAACTCCGGGTCTCCGACGCGCCGCTCCATCTCCTCGGGCGTCACGTCCTCGATGTGGGTCTGGATCCACCACACGTTGCCAAAGGGGTCGCGCACCCGCCCGACCAGGTCGCCGAAGGCCAGGTGGGTAACCTCCGAGATGGAGACGCCACCCGCCTCAACCGCCTGGCGGTGCACTGCACGGGCGTCCTCGACGTACAGCCGGAGGAACGCGGGCGTCGCCGGCCAACTCGGGTCACCGTCGAACAGCATCACGATCGCATCGCCGATACGGACCTCCGCGTGCCCGATAACCCCGCGCGGGTCGATCACGCGGCCCAGTTCCTCGGCACCGAACGCCTTGCGGATGTAGTCGATGACTCCGGCCGTGTCGCGGGAAATGATCCACGGCGTGACGGTGGTGTAGCCCTCGGGAATGGCCTTGACAGACATATCGAATGCCTCCTTGCGTGCCGGAATGTGCCGCCGACGCTAGGTCCCTTTTAGGTCGTCTTCTTTCCTCGATGGCACGGAGCGTTCTGGCAGCCCCTAGGCGATCGATCAACCGGCCCAAGGGGCATCATGCTGCGAGCCGCAAGGCGGCGAACCGAGAGGTACGAGTGGCAGCCAGCGGCGTTCCGGTAAGCCAGGCGTCGAGCCGGGTCAGGTTCATCGCCGCGGCGATGAGTATGTGCTGGAGATGGGTCTTGGCGGTCCCGCGATAGCGGGACCTCCGCAGGCCAAAGCCTTTGACACCTTGGGCGATGGTGCCCTCCACGCCTGCCCTGTGGGCATAGCGCCGCTGCCATTCGTCGGTGCTTTGCCGCTGCCGGGCGCGTTGCAAGGCTTCATGTTCCTCCTGTGGACGCAGGGTGATTCGTCGGCCCTTGGCCCCGCGAGTGCAGAGGTCCCAGCTGGGACAGTGCTTGCAGTCACGCATCGAAAAGCGCACACAGGACACCCAACGCATCTCGGATGCGGATCGCCAGGCTGCCTTTCGGGAAGGCTGCCCGAGCTACCGCCAGGGTGGCCGCCGGGATCTGATCTGTACCAGTCGAAGGCAGCGACACCCACGACTCCATCCGCGAGCAGGAACGACAGCAGCGGCCCCATGATCACAGACGTGATCATGGGGCCGCTGCTTTTTGATCTACTTCGCCAACGGCGTCTCTGCGTCGGGAGGCGGGGTTCGCTTGGCTCAGGTCAGTACGCGGATGGGTGAGCCGTCGAGGTAGGCGGTGATGTCCTCGGCGGCCTCGCGGAAGAACGTCGCGTAGTTGGCCTCGCTGACGTAGCCGAGGTGCGGGGTGGCCAGGACGTTCGGCAGCGTGCGGAACTCGTGCCCGGCCGGGAGCGGTTCTTCCTCGAAGACGTCGAGCCCGGCTCCGGCGATGCGTCGCTCGCGCAGTGCGCGCAGGAGGGCGGCCTGGTCGACGATCGCCGCCCGCGAGGTGTTGACCAGGTAGGCGGTGGGTTTCATGAGGGCGAGCTCCCGTTCGCCGACGAGTCCCCGGGTCCGGTCGCCGAGCACGAGGTGGACGGAGACGACGTCGGAGCCGGCCAGCAGGGCGTCCAGGCCGGGGGCGAGCCGCGCGCCGTGCTCGAAGGCCCGCCTGAGGGTCAGGTTCTGGCTCCAGGCGAGCACCTCCATGCCGAACGCCCGTCCGACCGCCGCCACGGCCGACCCGATGCGGCCGAGGCCGAGCAGGCCGAGGGTACGGCCGTGCAGGTCGGCGCCGACGGTGCTCTGCCAGGGGCCGTCGGTGCGCATGGCGGTCGTCTCGGAGACCAGGTGGCGGGCCAGGCCGAGGATGAGCGCCCAGGTCAGCTCGACGGTCGAGGCCGAGCCGCCGCCGGTGCCGCACACCGTGACACCGTGCGCCCGCGCTGCCTCCAGGTCGATGGAGGCGTTGCTCATACCGGTGGTGACGAGCAGGCGCAGGTTGGGCAGCCGCTCGAACACCTCGGCGGGAAACAACGTGCGCTCCCGCATGGCGACCACGATCTCGCAGTCGCGGACGGCGGCCACGAGGTCGTCGCGGCTCGCGAAGTGCTCGCGAAAGCTGGTGGCCCGGACGCGGGACCAGTCGGCCAGCCCCAGGGCCACCCCCTGGTAGTCGTCCAGTACGGCGCAGCGAATGTCAGTCAGCATGACGAGGTCCTCAGCTCGGGTGGGAACGCTGCCGGTCGGAGTCGCCGGCGGCGACGGGCGCGTTCGTCGGTGAACGGGTGGTGGATCGCGGCCTTGGGCCGGGGTCAGCGCTCCATGATGCGCATGCCGGCCTCGTCGTGGCTGGCGCCGACGGCAGGCGGAAGATCGTCGAGCTGCTGGAGCTGTTCGGCGGTCAGTTCCACGGCGTCGGCGGCGGTGTTCTCCTCGACGCGTGCCACGCGCTTGGTGCCGGGGATCGGGGCGATGTTGTCGCCTCGGGTCAGCAACCAGGCCAGGGCGATCTGCGCCGCGGTGGCGCCCGCCTCGGCGGCGATGGCTTGGACCTCGTCGGCGATGCGCAGGTTGTGCTGGAAGTTCTCGCCGGTGAAGCGCGGGTTGTTCTTGCGCAGGTCGGTGTCGTCGAAGCCGCCCGTGGAGCGGATCTGGCCGGTCAGGAAGCCGCGGCCCAGCGGGGAGTAGGGGACGAACCCGATGTTCAGCTCGCGCAACAGCGGAAGGATCTCCGCCTCCGGGTCCCTGGTCCACAGCGAGTACTCCGACTGCAGCGCGGCGATCGGGTGCACGGCGTGGGCGCGGCGGATCGTCTCCGGCCCGGCCTCGGACAGGCCGATGTGGCGGACCTTGCCCTCGGTGACCAGTTCGGCCAGCGTTCCGACGGTGTCCTCGATGGGCGTGTTCGGGTCGACCCGGTGCTGGTAGTACAGGTCGATGTGGTCGGTGCCCAGCCGCTTGAGCGAGCCTTCGACGGAGGCGCGGATGTTGGCCGGACTGCTGTCGAGCTTTGCTGCCCCGCCCTGCGCATGGGAGATCATGCCGAACTTCGTCGCCACGACGGCCTGGTCGCGGCGGCCCTTGAGCGCCTTCCCGAGGAGTTCCTCGTTGATGTACGGGCCGTAGACCTCGGCGGTGTCGAGGAAAGTGACGCCCAGGTCCAGGGCCCGGTGAATGGTGCGGATCGACTCGGCGTCGTCCGTACCGGCTCCTGTGTAGGCGTAGGACATCGATACCAGGCCGAGGCCGATGCGGGAGACAGCCAGGTCCCCCAGCTTGATGTGTTTCATGACAGTTCTCTGTTTCTCCAGGAAGGTGTACGGCGTGCTGCGCACCGCGAACGACTCCGCCGCATGATGTGGACCGTTCCAAAAACGATCAGGCTACGGGGACCCAGGTGAACCGGCCGTCGGGGCGGCGCTGGGCGCGTCCGAAGACGACGTCGGCGAAGTGGTTGCCGTAGCCGATGGTGTCGGGGCGACTCAGCTCCTCGACCAGGCGGCGGCGGTGCTCGGTGGCTTCGGCGGGGTCGTGGTCGAGCACGCAGCCCCATTCGGGGTGGGTGACCTGGATCGGCGCGTGCATCGCGTCGCCGAACGCGACGAGCCGCCGGCCGCCGCCGGTGATGGTGTACGTGGTGTGGCCGAAGGTGTGGCCGATCGAGTAGGAGACCCGCACGCCGGGGAAGATCTCCTCGCCGTCCTCGACCGTACGGACGAGGGGCGCGAAGGCGGCCAGACGTTCCTCGGTCGCCCCGGCCTGGGCGGCCAGGTCGCGCCGCTCCCACTCGGGTGCCGCGACGAAGTGGGTGGCGTGCGCGAACGGCGGCGCATCGGTGCCGGGTTCGGCGCTCCAGGCCCAGCCCAGGTGGTCGAGGTGCAGGTGGGTGATGGCGACGGCCTCGATCTCGTGCGGCTCGCGGCCCAGCCGTCGCAGGCCGTCCAGCAGCTCACCGCCGTGGATGCTGCCGATGATCGGGTTGTCCGGGTCGTCGGGCTGCGATTCGGGTCCGTACCCGGTGTCGATGAGCAGCGCCCGGTCACCCAGCTCGACCAGCAACCCGCCGATGGCTGCGGGCAGGAAGCCGGCGCCGTCGAGGTGATCGCGGTTGGCCGCCCAGTCGGCGTCGGTGGTGCCGGTCAGCCAGCCGCGCGGCTTGCACAGGCACAGCCCGTCCGGGACGTAGGTGATCTTCAGTTCTCCCAGGTAAACCGAACGAACGCGCGGTGCGCTGGTCAGCCGTACGCGGTCGAAATCAGTCGTCGGGGCCATATGGGTCCGCCTTCGTGCTCGAAGAGGTGCCGCCGGGCGGCGGCACAGGCGAAAAGTTACAACTAGAACAGTTATAATTGCAAGCATTCGAGTTGTAGTAATATTTGGCGGTGGACACCGAGAGCGAGACCCGAGCCCAAGCCGACCGCCTGCTGTGCGGGCTGGTCAAAGGCCTGGCCAGTCGCGTCGACGACCACGTACGGGCACGGGCCGCGACCTTCGGCCTGACCGCCTCGCAGGGCACCGCGCTGTGCGAGCTGGCCCACCCCATGACCCTGCGCGAACTCGCCGAACGGATGAGCTGCGAGCCCTCCAACGCCACCTTCGTCGCCGATCGACTCGAAGAGCAGGGCTATCTCGAACGCCATCCGCACCCCGACGACCGCCGGGCCAAGCAGCTCGTCCTGACCCCCAAGGGCACCGAGATCCGTGAGCACCTCCTCGAGTTGCTCTCCGAAGGCTCCCCCCTGGCCCTTCTGGCCCCCGAAGAGCAGGACGTCCTGCACCAGCTCCTCACCCGCGCCCTCATCCGCTGACCTGCTCCGACAGGTCTTCAATGGGGCACCGCCGCTGCGGTCGGTCCATCGGGAGCCGTCCTCGCCCACGCTGAGGCGGGTCACGTCGCCGGAACGGGCTCGGAGCGGAGGCGTCCCACGAGGGAGTGGCGGGCGTGATGCGTGGGTTCTGGTTGCTTGTCGTTCTCGTCCTGGCCGGATGCTCGGCCACGGCGCCTCCTGCAGCCGGCGAGGCGGCGGTCCCGCCGCAGGCTCCCGGCGGGGAGCGCAGCGTGGTTCGCGTCTCGGGAGAAGCGCCGTCGTGTGCCATGAGGATCGAGGGGACGGGTTTCGTCTACGCCCCACAGCGGGTGGTGGCCGGCGTCATCCCGGTGTCTTCCGCGGGGTCGGGTGGGGTGCCGGGGGTGATCACGCCGGTTTCGTAGGCCAGGACGACCGCCTGGACGCGGTCGCGGAGGCCGAGTTTGGAGAGGATCCGGGCGACGTGGGTCTTCACCGTCGTCGCGCTGAGGGTCAGGCGATCGGCCAGTTCGGCGTTGCTCAGGCCGGTGGCGAGCAGGCGCAGCACCTCCAGTTCGCGTGGCGTCAGTTCGGACAGATCACGACGGAGATCGGGTCTCACCTCGTCACGGGGCGCGAAGCGCTCGACGAGGCGGCGGGTGATGGTCGGCGCGAGAAGGGCATCGCCGGAGCGCACCAGGCGTACCGCGGCCACCAGGTGCTCCGGGCTGACGTCCTTGAGCAGGAAGCCGCTGGCTCCGGCGGTGAGAGCGGCGTAGACGTAGTGGTCGAGGTCGTACGTGGTCAGGATGATGACGCGGGTGTCGTTCGGTCCACTGCTCATGATGTGGCGGGTGGCTTCGATGCCGTCCATCCGCGGCATCCGGATGTCCATGAGGACGACGTCCGGCCTGGTGCTCCGTACGGCGGCGACCGCTTCTGCCCCGTCGGCCGCCTCGGCCGCCACCTCGATGCCGTCGGCGGCGAGGATCATCCGGAACCCGGCGCGGACCAGCGCCTGGTCGTCGGCGATGACCGCGCGCAGCGACCCGCTCACGTGGCGCTCCAAGGGATGCGGGCCGTGACCCGATACCCGCCTCCGGCGACGGGCTCGGCGATCAGGGTTCCGTCGTAGAGGGCCAGCCGCTCACGCAGTCCGATCAGCCCGCGGCCGTTGCCCGCCCGCGACTGGGGGCCCGGCGCGCCGCCGGTATCGGTGACCTCGATCTCCAGCCGGTCGCCGCTGTGTCCGATCACGACGGACGCCGCCGCGCCGACCGCGTGTTTCATCGTGTTGGTCAGAGCCTCCTGGACGACGCGGTAGACGGTGAGGCTGACCCCGTCGGGCAGGGAGTCCGGCGGCGAGAGCGTGACGTCCACCGGCACCCCCGCGGCGCGCACCCGCTCGACGAGGCCATCGAGCTGGTCGAGTCCGGGCTGGGGTTCGAGCCCGTCGTCCCGGCTGTCCGCGCGCCCGCCTTCCGTCGCGGCGAGCAGGCCCATGACGTTGCGCAGTTCGGCCATGGCGGCCCGGCCGCTGCTCTCGATCGCGAGCAGTGCCTGCTTGGACAGTTCCGGCTCGGCGTCCATCACCTTGCGTGCCGCGCCCGCCTGGATCACCATCACGCTCACATTGTGGGTCACCACATCGTGGAGCTCGGCCGCGATCCGGGACCGTTCTGTCTCGACAGCCTTCCGCATGGCGTCCTCCTGGGCCTGCTGGAGTTCGATGAGCCGATCCCTGCTCCGCCGCAGGAACCTGATGACGCTCGCGCAGACCCCGGCGCTCAGCAGGACGACGTAGGGCCCCAGCCAGCCGGGGAGGCTGGGGAGGCCGGCCGCGATGTCCCGGTCCACGACGCCGGCGAGCAGGGCGGCGAGCGGGAGACCGACCACCGCGGGCACGCGGTTGCGGCTGTGGGCGATGGCGCTGTAGCCGGCGACGGCGCAGGTCAGCACGGTGATCCACGTCTCGCCGCCGCTGATGGCCAGCGTCGCGAGCACCACCGTCCAGAACGTGGCGAGCGGATACCTGCGCCGGGCCGCCAGCGGCAAGGCGGTCAGCGCCACCAGGAGCACGGGCGGCTGCTTCTCGGAACCGAGGTCCGGGGACGGCCGGACGCCACTGCTCGCGTCCGGTGTCGCCGGGAGAGTCGGGACCGTCGGAGGGGGCGGGATCTCCGGCAGCGCCGGGGACGGCCGTAGTTGCAGCAGGTCGATCAGCGGGCTCGACTGCACGTCGACGCGCTGGGCCTGGCCTGGGAGCCCCTCCGCCGCCATCAGCGCGGCGACGGTGAGGACGATCGCGAGCAGCACGTCGGCGGCGAGGGCCCGGCGAGACGGACGGCCCGTTGGCGGTTCAGGCCGCAACAAGTCCTGTACGTACTGCCGCCAAAGTCGTCGTTCGCCTGCTGTCACCGGCACATTGTCGCGTTCACGCGGATCGTCGCACATCGTCCTCGCTGACCACGGCAGTGTCCGTGAGGAGTACATCGCAGGGATGACGCCGTGGACGAATCGTTCCCCGGAAGCATCCGACAGGGGCACGACGGCCGACGCGCGTGGACCTCGGCCGCTTCTAGCCTCGGCACTGCTACGAGGCCGGCCGCGGCCGTTGACGATCGGAAGGATGGACATGTTCGTGGGCCATGTGAGAACGGACAGCCAGTACGGCGGCGCCGGCGCGCGCATCGCCAAGGGAATGACCGGGGCCCGGACCAGGGAGCCTGCGCCGGTGAGCCAGGTCCTGCGCGGCGCGGCCCGGGAGCGGGGGGCCTGCGCGGGTGGGCCGGGTCCTGTGCGGCGGGGCGGTCGCCGTCGGGCTGCTCGCCACCCTGGCGACCACGCCGGCGGCGTCCGCCTCGTCCGCGCCCGCTCGGAGCAGCGCGCCCTACCTGCCCGAACCGACCGGTCCGCATCCGGTCGGCACCACGTCCCTGTACCTGAAGGACACCTCCCGCCCCGACCCCTGGGTCCCTTCGGTGAGAGCCAGGGAGCTCATGGTCTCCCTGTGGTACCCGGCCGGATCGCCGGGCCGCAAGCGGGCACCGTACATGACGCCCAAGGAGTCCGAGCTCCTCCTGAAGAGCGGGGAGATCACCAGCGTGCCGGCCGACACGCTGAGCAGGACGCGGACCAACGCCTACACCGATGCCCAACCGGCAGGTCGCAGGCACGGTCTGCCCCTCGTCGTGCTCTCGCCCGGCCACACCAAGCCTCGGTCGGAACTCACCGCGCTGGCGGAGGATCTGGCGAGCCGCGGCTACGTGGTGGCCGCGATCGACCACACCTACGAGAACGTCGCCACCACGTTCCCCGACGGACGGGTCACCACGTGCGTCACCTGCGAGATGGACAAGACTCCGGCATGGTGGGAGAAGCTGGTGAAGGGCCGGGCGGCCGACGTCTCCTTCGTGCTCGACCAGCTGACCGGGTCGCGTCCGGCGTGGAAGGGCGCCCGGCTGATCGACCCGTCCCGCATCGCGATGGCCGGCCACTCCGTCGGCGGCGCGAGCGCCATCGCCGCCATGCTCAAGGACTCGCGGGTACGCGCCGGTATCGACATCGACGGGACCACGGAGGTCACGATTCCAGGCAGCGGACTGGCACGTCCGTTCCTGTTCCTCGGCAAACCGTCCACCTACACGCCTGGGCAGGGAGAGGCGGCCGCCACCTGGGAACGCGACTGGAAGCGGCTGAAGGGGTGGAAGCGCTGGCTCCTGGTGACCGGGGCGGAGCACACGTCCTTCACGGACCTCGGCGTCCTGGTCGACCAACTCGGTATCGAAGACGGAGCCGACATCTCCGGCGCCCGCGCCCTGCAGATCACCCGCACGTACGTCGCAGCCTTCTTCGACCTGCACCTACGTAAGAAGCCCCAACCTCTGCTCGACGGCCCCTCGACCCGCTACCCGGAGGTCGAGCACTGCTCGGTCAAGACGAAAACCTGCCGCTAGAACGCCACTGACCGTCCGTTACTCCGCCGCGCGAGCCGGAGACCGGGCCGAGGACCCGTTCGGTGCGGCCGTCCTCGGGGGCATCGCGTCGAGGACGGCGGAGGTCACCGGGTCGGCTGCCATCCGGTCAGGCGGAGGCGGTTCCCGTTTCGAACATGTGATCTAATATTTCTGGAACGCGAGCGTCGATCATGCTTACGATCTCGGTGTTCGTGCCGGCCTCACTGAGCCGGTTCTCCTCCGATCGAACGGAGATCGACGTTGCGGCGTGCGATGGTCGCGTTAGGCATCGGCTTGAGCTTGCTGGGGTCCGCTGTCGCCCCTGGGGCGGCGCAGGCGGCGAGTGTGTGGGTGGAACCGCTGGCCCCGACGACAGCGGAGGCTCAGGAGGTCGCGAGGTTCTGGCTCGAGGACGGGGGCGCTCGCCTCAGGAACGCCACGCCGTACGCCGTGCGGGCCGCGGGCTTCGGGGAGCGGCTGGCCACGGACGTCGTTCCTGATGGGCCGCCGACTTCCCTTCCGCCGCTGGAAGGGCCCGTTCTGCACGAAGGGGCGGCGCCCGCGGCCTCCGGCAGGGTGTTCTTCATCGGTAGCGACAACGAGCCGCACTGGTGCAGCGGCACGGTCGTGAACTCCCAGTATCGGAACCTCGTCGCGACCGCGGGGCACTGCCTGCTGGACATCGAGGCGCCGATGGGCTCGCTCGGCAAGTGGGTCTTCGTTCCGGGCTACTCCCACGGCGAGCTGCCCTTCGGCCTGTACGTGGGGAAGCGGGCCGCCGTTCACTCCGACTTCGAGGGCGCCCGGGACTACGACCACGACTACGCCTTCGCCAACGTGTACTACGGGGTCGTCCTGTCGCCTTCCGGCGTGCTGAGCAGTGTCGGCAGGCTGGCCGACAACGTCGGGGCTCAGGGGATCGTGATCAACCAGCCGCTCGCCCCCACGGTGGACGTCTTCGGCTATCCGGCCGGCCCCCATCCCGACGGCAGCCTGCCGTACACGGGCGAGACGCCAGAACGTTCGACGGGATCGACGTTCGCGATGAGCACCACGGTTCCCCGGGCCGACCGTCCCATCGGTGTGGCCTCGCCCTTCACCGCGCAAGGCTCGCTCGGGTCCTCGTGGCTGACCGGGTACGCGAGCGGCAGCCGCACCGGACAGCTCAACGGCATCACCATCGGCGTCGCCGACACTGATGGCGACAACCGGTACGACACCGGCATCTCGCCGTACTTCGACAGCGACCTGTTCATCGTCTATCGGAACGCCGCGAGCTTCTGGACCGGCAGGATCAGCTAGGCCACGTCGAGGGGGCGGGCGCGCGAAGCACCCGCCCTCCGCCAAGCTACCTTGTCGCCGGACATACATTTGCCCGCCATCGTCCACGGCCTTTCGTATCGATTCCCTTCCTTCCTTCGGAAGTCAGCCACGCTCCGCAAAAGGCCACCGCGTCTTTTTACGCGCCCGAATATGCATGTGAGGCGATTGTGGCTAGCCTTCGGTCGTGAGCTACAGCGGCTTGGCGCGGCGGGTGCGTGATTCTGGTTTGCCTTTTCGGTGGCGAGTGTCGGCGCTGCGTTCGTACGTGCAGCTGTATCAGCCGCTGGGGTTCGAGGCGACGTTGAGTTTTCTCGAGTACCGGGCCGGATCATTCAAAAGAGACGAGGCAGCGCTGCTTTCTGCCCTCGAGGTCGTCGAGGCCAGTCGCGCTGCGCGGCATGCCGAAGTTCAGGCGTATGCGAAAAGACGGCGGGAAGCCAAGGCGCGGGGACAACGGACGCCTCGTCCAGGCGAGGTGAATCCGCACGCCCAGGCTGAGTGGTATTGAGGACGGCGCGCTTCGGGAAGCCGCGTTACATGCGTCGGAGTTCTGGCTGGCGCTTCGGCATCTTGAGATGGCGGCGGGTCTGAGGCAGAGGGCCTCAGGGGGCGAGCGCGGACCGTGGCGACCCGGAGCTCGGCGAGCACGAGTCGCAGCGTCTCGGCGGCCCGGACGCCCGCGGCCCATCCGCCGTAGCTGACGATGCCGGCGGCCTTGTCGTTCCACTCCCGGTAGACGTGGTCGAGCGCGTGGACTCCGAGAGGATCTATTTCACATATCACCATTCTCTAGGGCAAATACATAGAGTGTCTAGGCATGCACCAAGAGTTGTGATGACATGGTGGCCGACCCGCCTAGTCCCCCTCGCCAGGCGTGCTGGGCGGAGCTTGGCCGAGACGAGCAAGCCGGCCGACGTGCAAGTGCCCAGTTCGCGGTGGACCTGAGCAGAAAGGCGGCGGCGTGAGCGTGCAAGAAGACTTCGCGGAGGACGTCTCAGAAGACAAGGCCGGGGAATGGCCGGAACACGCGGCGGCGGTGGTGGGCGTCGGATGCCGCCTGCCCGGCGGCATCGTGAACCTCGATCAACTGTGGCAGGCGCTGCTGCGGGGCGCCGACCTGGTCGGTCAGGTCCCCGCGAGCAGGTTCGACGCCGACCGGTTCGTCGACGAGACCCTGCCGAGGGTCAACCGCAGCTACACGCGGGCCGGCGGGTTCCTCGACGCCGACATCACCACTTTCGATGCCGCCTACTTCGGCATCTCCCCCAAAGAGGCGGCCTCCATGGACCCGCAGCAGCGGCTGCTCCTGGAGATGGCGGTCGAGGCCCTCGACGACGCCGGCATCGACCCGGCGCTGCTGGCCGGTACGGCCACCGGGGTGTTCGTCGGCATCTCCGACCCCGCCTACGGCACGATGCAGGCGATGGAGCCGGGAGGGCTGGGCCCGTACTCGATGTCGGGCGCGGCGCTGTCCATCGCGGCCAACCGGCTGTCGCACGTCTTCGACCTGCGCGGGCCGAGCATGAGCATCGACACCGCCTGCTCCTCGTCGCTGACGGCCGTCGAGCGGGCCTGGCGGTCGCTGGCCGAGGGGTCGAGCCGGGTGGCGCTCGCCTGCGGCGTCAACCTGCTGCTCAGCCCCGGCCCCTATGTCGGGTTCAGCCAGGCCTCGATGCTCTCCCCCACCGGCCGCTGCCGCGCCTTCTCCCGCGACGCCGACGGGTTCGTCCGCGCCGAGGGCGGCGGGGTCGTGGTGCTGAAGCGGCTGTCCGACGCGATCGCCGACGGCGACCGCATCCACGGCGTCATCGTCGGCGCCGCCGCCAACAACGACGGCCACACCATGGGCCTGGCGTTGCCGAACCCCGACGCGCAGGAAGCGCTCTTACGGCAGGTGTACGCCACGGCGGGCATCAGCCCCGACGAGGTGGCCTACGTGGAGGCGCACGGCACCGGCACCCAGGCCGGCGACCCTGCCGAATGCGAGGCGCTGGGCCGCGCCCTGGGCACCCGCCGTACGCGCGGAGCCCTGCCGATCGGATCGGTGAAGTCCAACCTCGGGCACCTGGAGCCCGCCTCCGGCATGCCGGGGCTGTTCAAGGCACTGCTCGTGCTGCGGCACGGGATGATTCCGCCCTCCTTGCACGCCGACACCCTCAACCCGCGGATCGACTTCGACGCCCTCGGCCTGAACGTCGCCGTCGAGCCGCGTCCGCTGGGCGAGACGGGCCGGCGCGTGGTGGTCGGCGTCAACTCGTTCGGGTTCGGCGGCGCCAACGCGCACGTGGCGCTGGCCCCGCCGCCCGCTCCGCAGGCGTCCGGAGCCGATCCGAAGGTCCTGCCCGCCGAGGCGCTGCCGGTCGTGGTGTCCGCGCACAGCCGAGGCGCCCTCGACGAGGCCGTCCGGCGAACCGCCGCCCACCTGGCCTCGCTCGACGAACGCGACTTCTACGACGTGGCCTACACCGCTACCCGGAGGCGCGGCGCCCACCGGCACCGTGCCGTGGTGCTGGCCGGTTCTGCGGGAGCCGCGGCTCGGGCGCTGGAGAGCCTCGCGTCGCCCGCACAGGGCGCCGACGGCGAACCGGTGGCCGTGGGTGAGGCGGTGGAGCACGGACGGGTGGCGTTCGTGTTCTCGGGCAACGGCTCGCAGTGGGCCGGGATGGGCGCCGATCTGCTGTCCGACGAGACGTTCCGCGCGGCCGTCGAAGCGGTCGACGCCGAGCTGTCCGACCGGCTCGGCTGGTCGGTGCTGAAGGAACTCGCCCTGCCCGACCCCGCCCGGATGTCGTCGACCGACGTGGCCCAGCCGTTGCTGTTCACCGTCCAGGTCGGGCTGGTGGAGATGCTGAAGGCGGCGGGCGTACGGCCGGGGGCGGTGCTCGGGCACAGCGTGGGCGAGGTCGCCGCGGCCTACGCCGCCGGCGCCCTGTCACTGGCCCAGGCGGCGCAGGTGATCGCCGAGCGCGGCGCGGCGCAGTCGGTCACCCGGGGCATGGGCCGGATGGCCGCGGCCGGGCTCTCCGAGACCGCGGCCCGGCAGATGCTGGCCGGCTACCCTCGGCTCGAGCTCGCCGCGGTCAACTCCGACCGCGACGTCACGATCGCGGGGCCCGTCGAGTCGCTGCGGTCGCTGGGTGCCCACCTCGCCGCGCGCGAGATCTTCTTCCGTGAGCTCGACCTCGACTACGCCTTCCACAGCAGCGCCATGGACCCGGTGCGCCGGCCGCTGGCCGAGGGGCTCGCCGACCTGCGGCCTTCGTCCACCCGCATCCCGCTGGTCTCCACGGTCACCGGCGAGGTGATCCGGGGTGACGACCTCGACGCGGCGTACTGGTGGCGCAACGTCCGCGAGCCGGTGCGGTTCGCGGCGGGAGTCGAGCGGCTGCTCGGCGACGGCTTCGACGTGCTGGTGGAGGTCGGCCCGCACCCGGTGCTGCGCTCCTACCTGCGCCGTGTGTGCGGCACCGAGCGGGCGCGCGCTGCCGTCGTGGCGACGTTGCGCAGGGACGAGCCGGGCCAGGCACGCGTGCGCGGCGCGGTGGCCGAACTCCTCGCCACCGGCGCGACGTTCGACCTGGACCGCTACTTCCCCCGTCCAGGAGCAGTGCGGTCGCTGCCCCCTTACCCCTGGCAGCGCGAACGGCACTGGATCGGGGGTCCGCACACCTGGGAGCTGACGAGCGTCGACTCGGCGATCCAGCATCCGCTGCTGGGCCAGCGGATGCCGGTGCTCGACCCCACCTGGCACGGCGAGATCGACCGGGTCAGGGTGCCCTGGGTGGCCGACCACCGGGCCGGCGGCGCCGCCGTCATGCCCGCCACCGGATACGTGGAGATGGCCATCGCCGCCGCCCGCCTGGCCGTGCCCGACGCCGCCGAGGCGGTGGAGGTCGACCGGGTCGAGATCAGCCGGGCGATGGTGGTGCCGTCGCCCCCCGACGGCGACCCCGTCTACGCGCAGACGTCGCTCAGCGCCGAGACCGGGGTCGTCACCGTGGCCAGCGCCGCCCGGTCGGCCGAGCAACCGCGCGAGCACTTCAGGGCACGCGTACGGCCGCTGCTGCGCGAGGCCCCGCCGCCACTCGACGTGGCCGCGCTGCGCGCCCGCATCAGCACGCCCGTCGACGTGCCCGACTACTACGCGCGGGCCGCGGAAGGACAGATGGTGTGGGGGCCGGAATTCCGGGTCCTGACCGAGTTGTGGAGCGGCGAGCGCGAGGTGCTGGGCGCCTACGCCTGCCCGGAGCAGGGTGAGGGGCGCTACCAGCTGCACCCGGTGGTGCTCGACAGCGCGCTGCAGGCAGGCGTGCTCTGGCTGGTGGACGCGCTGCGCGCCGGCCGCGGCTACATGCCCGCCGCGATCGGATCCGTCCGGCTGTGGGGGACGCCGTCCCCGCAGGGGATCGTGCACGTGCGGGAACGCTCCAGCAGCGTCGAGGAGGTCTGCTGGGACATCGTGGTCGCCCACCCCGACGGGCGCGTCGCGGCCGAGGTGACGGGCTGCCGGTTGCGCCGGATGCCGGCCGTGCACCTCACCCCGGTCGCCCGGTACGAGACGGTGCTCCAGGCCGCGCCCCTGAACGGAGCGCCGGCCGAGCCGTGGCCGGCCGCCGGCCCCGCGCAGCTGCTCTCCGTCGCGGGCGAGCAGATCGACCGGGTGCGGTCCGCCTGGCACGAGCTCGACTACCCGCGCTACGCGGCGCGGCTCGAGGAGGTCTTCGCCCACTCGCTGGCCCGCGCGCTCGGCGAGCTGACCGGCCGGCCGGAGCGTCCCGTCGACGTCGAGGACGTGATCGAGGCGTGCCCCGCCCAGCACCACCGCAGGATGCTGCGCGCCGCGCTGCCCCTGCTGGACCGGCACGGGCTCCTGGAGCGGAACGGACAGACGGACTCACACGGGCAGACGGACCCGCACCGACTGGTCGGCCCTTCGAGTGCGGGGGGCCTGCGGCCCGACCCTGTGGAGCTGCAGCGGGAGCTGCTCGCTGAGGGGGCCGCGTTCGCCGCGCAGAGCGCGCTGTCCGTGCGGGCCGCGCGGTGCCTCGCCGACCTGCTGGCGGGACGGCGTACCGCCGACGAGGTCCTGGGGCGGGGCGGCGGGCAGGAGCTGATGGAGCAGTTCCACGACATCGGCCCGGTCAACCTGTTCACCAACCGGATCGCCAGGGCACTCGTCGAGCAGATCGTCCGGCACTGGCCGGCCGACCGGCCGCTGCGCGTCCTGGAGGTCGGTGCGGGCACGGGCGGCACCACGGCCATGCTGCTGCCCGTCCTGCCCGCCGACCGTACCCGCTACCTGGTCACCGACCGCGACGAGACGGCGCTGACCCGGCTGCGGCAGCGCTTCTCCGCCTGCGACTTCGCCGACTTCGACCTCCTCGATCTCGACGCCGACCTCGTCGAGCAGGGGCAGCTCGCCGGTGGGTACGACCTCGTGGTCGCGGCGGGCGCCCTGCACCTGACCCGCGACCTGACCGCGACGCTGCGGCGCCTGTCCGGCCTGCTCGCGCCGGGTGGCCGGCTGCTCGTCACCGAACCGCACCGGGTCGGCACCCTGCTCCCGTTCCTCGGCCTGACGGAGCAGTTCTGGGGGTTCACCGACCACGGCCTGCGCGCGGACGCGCCGCTGCTCGCCCGGGAAAGGTGGCCTCAGGTGCTGGCCGAGGCCGGGTTCACCGAGGTCGCCCAGACCGGCGACGACGACGAGCGGGCATCGGGCGACTTCTCGGTCCTGCTCGCCGGCACCGGCGACAGCGCCGCCGCCGACGACAGGGCCGTCGCTGGAGACAGGGCCGTCGCTGGAGACAGGGCCGTCGTCGACAGCAGTGCCGGCGGTGGGCGGGCGGAGCCCGAGCCGGAGGTGGTGGGGGCGTGGATCCTCGCGGGTGAGGACGGCACCGGCGAGCTGAGCACCGAACTGCGGGCCCTGTTGCGGGCCGGCGGCGGTGACGTGGTGTGCTCGCCGCTCAGCGACGACCTCGACCACTGGACCTGCCACCTCACGCCGGCCGCCCGTACGGTCAACGTCGCCGTCCTCCTGGGCGGGGCGTCCGGCACGGACCCCGAGGCGACCGTCGAGCGGATCACCCGCCGGGCCGCCGCGCTGCGGGCCGTCACGCTGGCCTGCGAGCAGCTGCCGCAGGACGTCGAGGTCAACGTGTGGCTGGTGGCCCGTCCGTGCGGCGCGCTGCCCGAACCCCACCTCGACGACCTCCCCCTCCACCCCGAGGACGCGGCGACCTGGGGAACGACGCGCTCGCTCGGCAACGAGCAGCCGCGCCTGTCGATCCGCCGCATCTGCCTGCACCCCTCAGGCGACGCCGCGCGCGACGCCGACCGGCTGGCGGCGGAGTTCCGCACGCCGGGGGACGAGGACGAGATCCTGCTCACCCGCCGCGGACGGTTCGTCCCCCGGCTGGTGGAGCCGGACGCGCCCGTCCGCAGCGTGCCCGTCGGATCGGACGTCGCCTACCGGCTCAAGGTGTGCGATCCCGGCCTGTCGTTCACGCTGGCCTGGGAGCAGATGCCGATGCCGCAGCCCGGTCACGACGAGGTCGTGGTCGAGGTACGCGCGATCGGGCTCAACTACCGCGACGTGATGCGCGCGGTCAACCTGCTGCCCACCGAGGCCATCGAGGCCGTCTTCGGCTGGCACGAGCTGGGCCTGGAGTTCGCCGGGATCGTCACCTCGGTGGGCGCCGGGGTGACGGGTCTGATGCCCGGTGACCGGATCATGGCCGCCGGGCCAGTCGGGTTCGCCAGTCACGCGACGGTCAAGGCGTGGGCGGCCGTCCCCGTACCCGAGCGGATGGCCTTCACCGAGGCCGCCACCCTGCCGATGGCGTTCGCCACCGCTCACCATGCGCTGAAGTACTGCGGACGCCTGCAGTCCGGTCACACCGTCCTGGTGCACGGCGGCGCGGGCGGGGTCGGCCTCGCGGCCCTGCAGTACGCCCGTGCCCACGGCGCCCACGTGATCGCGACCGCGGGCACCGCCGTCAAGCGCGACCTGCTGCTGGCGATGGGGGCCGACCACGTCCTCGACTCCCGCAGCCTGCACTTCGCCGAGCAGGTCAGAGACCTGACCGGCGGCAGGGGTGTCGACATCGTGGTCAACTCGCTGGCCGGTGAGGCCATCACCCGGGGCGTGGAATGCCTGGCGCACGGCGGCCAGTTCGTCGAGCTCGGCAAGCGGGACATCTACGAGAACAGGTCGCTGCTGCTGCGCCCGTTCTCGGAGAACATCTCGTTCCACGGCGTGGACGTGGGCAGCCTCATGTGGAAGGCGCCCCATCTGATGGCCGACTCCACGAAGCTCGCGCCCTACTACCAGTCGGGGCAGTTCCGGGCGCTGCCGCACACGGTGTTCCCGGCCGCGCGCGTCGGCGACGCCTTCGCGATGATGCGCCATTCCCGGCATATCGGAAAGGTCGTGGTGTCGTTCGACCCGCGTGACGAGCCGGTCACCGTCCAGCCGCTGCGGGCCGAGCCGCGGCTGGAGCCGGACGCGACCTACCTGGTCACCGGCGGGCTCGGCGGGTTCGGCGCGGCGACGGCTCGCCGCCTGGCCGAGCGGGGCGCCCGCCACCTGGCCCTGGTCGGCCGCCGGGGCGCCGAGTCGCCCGAGGCTCCCGCCCTGCTGGACGACCTGCGGAGGGCGGGGGTCGAGGTCCGCGCGTACGCGGCCGACGTGACCGACCGCGACGCCGTGCGGCGGATCCTGCGCGACCTCGACGAGGGCGGCCACCCGCTGCGCGGCGTCGTGCACGCGGCCATGCACCTCGACGACGGCCCGCTCGCCGACCTCGGCGACGACCGGATCCGCGCCGTGCTCCACCCCAAGGTGGCGGGGGCGATGGTGCTGGACGAGCTCACCAGGGATCGCCCCCTCGACCTGTTCGTCATGTACTCCTCGCTCACCACCATCGGCAACATCGGCCAGACGTCGTACGTGGCGGCGAACCTGTTCCTGGAGGCGCTGGCCCGGCGGCGCAACCGGGAGGGCCGCGCCGGGCTGACGGCCTGCCTGGGCGCGCTCGCGGAGACCGGCGTGCTGACCCGCGGCCGGCAGGGTGAGGTGCTGGCGAAGGTCGGCATCCCGCCGATGTCCGTGGCGCGGGCGCTGGACGCCGTCGAGCACATGCTCGGCGAGCGTGCCGAGGTCGCCATGGTGGGCCGCTGCGACTGGGGCCGGCTGCGGCAGGTCCTGCCCAGCCTCGGCCGTCCGTGGCTGTCCCCCGTCATGCCGCCCGGCGTCGACCAGCAGGGGCCCGGCCTGCTGCCGATGCTCGCGCAGATGAGCTACGAGGAGGCGTACGCGGCCCTCACCGAGGAGATCGTCAAGCTGCTGTCCGGGGTGCTGCTCGTGCCCGCCGACCAGATCGCCTTCGACCGGCGGCTGGACGAGTACGGGCTCGACTCGCTCATGGCCACCGAGCTCCTGACGTCCATCCGCGGCCGGTTCGGGGTCGACATCCCGCCGATGGAGCTGATGCGGGGCGGCGGGACCGTCACCGACATCGCCCAGAGCCTGCTCCTCCGGCTCGGGCTGCGTGACTCCGCGCCTGCCGGGTAACCGGCCAGGTCCGACGGGCGGGGCCTGCCCCGGCAGGCCCCGCCCGTCCCCTCGTCTCGGCACAGAAGACTCGTCCCCTCGTCTCGGCACAGAAGAGAGGTCTGCAATGACCGTGTCGCACACCCGGCTGGTCGGGGTGGCCGCCCACCTGCCGGAGACCACGCTGACCACGGCCGAGCTGGAAGACCGGCTCGCCGCGCACAACCCCGACCTGCCGCTGCGCCGCGGGCTCATCCACGACCACAGCGGAGTCCGCCGCCGGCACATCGCCCTTCCCCATGAGAAGCCGTCCGACCTGGCGGCGCAGGCCGCCCGCCGGTTGCTGGAGGACAACGACGTCCAGGCCGCCGACCTCGATCTGATCATCTACGCGGGGGTGTCGTCCGACGCCGTGGAGCCGGCCACCGGGCACATCGTCGCCGCCAAGATCGGCGCCTGCTGCCCGGTGTTCGACATCCGCAACGCCTGCAACAGCGTGCTGAACGCGCTCCAGGTGGCGGATGTCCTGATCACCGGCGGACATCATCGGCGCGTCCTCATCTGCTGCGGTGAACTTCCGACCGCCGGCACACCGTGGACGGTGGCCGGCGACGAGGAGTTCGTCAGGGTGGCCGCGTCCTACACCGTGTCGGACGTCGGCGCGGCGCTGCTGCTGGAGGCCGCCGACGAGCCGGGGGTGCTGGCCCACCGGTTCGCCGCGTACTCCGCCGGGTGGCAGGCGGCGGTGGCGGCGGTCGACAACCTCACCACCGACTTCCTGCCCGACCGGCCGAGCCTCGGGCCGCTCATCGTCGACTCCGGTGAGCTGGTGCGCGGCATCGGCAGCATCGACTACGGAGTCTTCCACAAACCGCTCGCCGACCTCGGCCTGACCTGGGACGACTTCGCGGCCATCTGCGTGCACCAGGCGACGCTGCCGACGCTGTGGTGGTTCTGCGACCAGGTGGGCATACCGCCGGGCAAGGTCGTCGTCACCATCGTCCAGCACGGCAACCTCGTCGCGGCGACCCTGCTCGTCCAGCTGGCGCGGGCGGTCGGCTCGGGACAGGTGAAGCGCGGCGACCTGGTCGCCCTGGTCGGGCTGGCCAGCGGGGCGAGCGCCGGGATCGTGGTCGTACGGTGGTGACGACCTCATGACCACCGAGTCCACCTCACCGACCGGCCAGGAAGCCCACGAACAGCCCGGCGCGCAGACCCGCGAGCAGGTCAGCGTCCGGACCGGCGAGCAGGCCCGCACGCAGGACGGCGAGCAGGTTGACGCGCAGGTCAGCGCGCTCGTCGCGCGGGCCGAGCAGTGGTTCCGTGACCAGCCTGACGTGGTCGCCTGTCAGGTCGGTGGCCGCGCGCCGGCGGCCACCACCTACGGCGAGATGGCGGAGCTGGTGGCCAGGACCGTCGCGGCCCTGCACCGGGCAGGGGTGCGGCCGGGCATGCGTACGGTCCTGCTGGTGCCGCCGGGTCCCGTCCTGGGCGCGCTGGCCCTCGCACTGGTACGGCTCCGCGCCGTGCCGGTGCTGGTCGATCCCGGCCTGCCGTTGGAGGCGATCAGGCGCTGCCTGCGCCGGGCCGCGCCCGAGGCGTTCGTCGCGATCCCCGCCGTGCACCTCGCCAGGAAGCTGCTGGGCTGGGCCCCTGACGTCCAGGTCACGGTCACGGTCCCCTCGCGACGCGCCTGGCCCCCGGCAGGGCAGGCGCCACCCGAGCTGCCGGCCCCCGGCCCCGACGACCTGGCGCTGATCGCATTCACGTCCGGATCCACCGGGCCGCCCAAGGGCGTGCCGTTGCGTCACCGGCACCTGGCCGCGCAGCTCGACCTGCTCGCCCCGCTCGGCACCGTACAACCCGGAACACCGGTGTTGTCGACGTTCGCGCCGTTCGCCCTGGGCGCGGCGGCGTTCGGCGCGACCGTCGTGATGCCGAACATGGACCTCCGGCATCCGGTGCGGACCGACCCCGCCACCCTGGTCGCCGACATCCGGCGCTACCGGGTGGCGGGGATGTTCGCCGCTCCCGCGCTGCTCGACCGCCTGGCCCGGCACTGCGCCGCCCATGGCGTGCTGCTCGACACGCTGGGCGACGTGGTGTCCGCCGGGGCGCCGCTGCCGATGCCGGTGATGGACCGGCTGCGCGGCTGCCTGCGCGACGACGCGCGCGTCCTGTCGGTGTACGGCGCCACCGAGTGCATGCCGGTGGCCGCGATCGAGAGCCGCGAACTGGCCGAGCACGCCCCGGACATCGCCGCCGGGGCGGGCACCTGCCTGGGACGCCCGCTGCCCGGCACCGACGTACGCGTCATCGCCGTCAGCGACGACCCGATCGAATCCTGGAGCGACGACCTGGTGGTGCCGCCCGGCGTGGTCGGCGAGATCGTCGTGGCCGCACCCACCGTCGGCGACCCCTACCTGGACGACCCGGAGGCGACCGCGCTCGCCCGGATCCCCGACGGTGACCGCGTCTGGCACCGGATGGGCGATGCCGGCGCGTTCGACGAGCAGGGCCGGCTGTGGTTCGCGGGCCGCAGGTCGGAACGGGTCAGCGCCGCGGGCGGGGACCTGTACACCGACCGGGTCGAACCCGTCTTCGCCGCCGTGCCGGGGGTGCGCCGTACCGCGCTGGTCGGGGTCGGTCCCACCGGCGAACAGCAGCCCGTCCTCGTCGTGGAGTGCGAGCCCGGCATCAGGAACGTGGCCCGCGTACGGGCCGGAATCCTGGCCACGGCGGCCCGGCATCCGCACACCGCCGCGCTGCGGGAGGTGCTGTTCCATCCCGGGTTTCCCGTCGACGCCCGGCACAACAGCAAGATCCGCAGGCACGAGCTCGCCGCGTGGGCCGCGCGACGCGTCAGGACGGATGGGTGATGCGGGTCCTCGTGACCGGGGGCGGCGGGTTCCTGGGAGAGGCGGTCTGCCGGCGGCTGGCCGCGCGCGGCGACACCGTCCACGCGCTCCAGCGCCGCCGCAGCCCCGCGCTGGCGGCGCTCGGGGTCACCCAGCACCTGGCCGACGTCCGCGACCGCGCGTCCGTCATGGCCGCCGTCGCCGGGTGCGACGCGGTCGTGCACTGCGCCGCCAAGGCCGGCGTCCACGGACGCGAGCATGACTACGCGGAGATCAACGTGGCCGGGACGCGGAACGTGCTGGAGGCGTGCGCCCGCCACGGGGCGCTCCTGGTCCACACGTCCTCGCCGAGCGTCGTCCACGACGGGCGCGACCTGGAGGGGGTGGACGAGTCCGCCCCCTACGCCCGCCGGTTCCTGGCCGCCTATCCGCGTACCAAGGCCGAGGCGGAACGGCTCGTGCTCGGCTGGGCCGCGGCCGGGCGGGTGCCGGCCGTCGTGCTGCGCCCGCATCTGATCTGGGGGCCGGGCGATCCGCACTTCCTGCCGAAGCTGGTGGCCTACCGCCGGCTGCTGTGGCTGCTCGGCGAGCGCGACAAGACCATCGACACCGTCTACATCGACAACGCCGCCGACGCCCACGTGCTCGCCCTCGACCGGTTGGCCGCCGGCTCGCCGCCCGGACGGACGTACTTCATCGCCCAGGGTGAGCCCTGCGGTTTCGGCGAATGGCTCAACCTGCTCCTGGCCGCCGCCGGACGGCCCGCGGTGACCCGCCGGGTGCCGGTCGGGCCCGTCCTGCGGGCGGCCCGGCTGCTGGAGCACGGCCGCCGACTGCCGGGGGCGCGGCGGCTGCCGCCGCTGATGTTCCTGGTGGAGCAGGCCTCGACGGCGCACTGGTTCGACCTCTCCGCGGCCCGCCGCGAGCTCGGCTACCTGCCACGGGTGAGCATGGCGGAGGGCCTGTCCCGCCTCGCCTCCCACCTGTCCGCCCGGAGCGCGCGGTGACCGAATTTCCTGGTTATCCGTTCGTGTCCCGGTGGTTCGCGCACTCGGGGCGGGCCGGGCTGCGTCAGCACTACCTCGACGAAGGCGCCGGGCAACCGGTGCTGTTCCTGCACGGCAACCCCTCCTGGAGCTACCTGTGGCGGCGGCCGGTCCTGGCGCTGCGCGAGGAGTTCCGGTGCATCGCCCCCGACCACATCGGCATGGGCCTGTCGGACAAGCCGGGACCCGACCGCTACCCGTACGACCTGGCCGCCCGCGTGGACGACCTCGACGTCCTGACCGAGCACCTCATCACCGCCGGCGGCGCCCCGGAACGCGGGTGGACGCTCGTCCTGCACGACTGGGGCGGCCCCATCGGGATGGCGTGGGCGCGCCGCCACCCCGACCGCGTCGCCCGCCTGGTCGTGCTGAACACCGCGGCCTTCCCCCACCCGCGCGGCGAGCGCGTGCGGCCCCTGCTACGGCTGCCGCTCCGGGTGCTGCGCGACACCCGGCTCGGAGCCCGCCTGTTCCTGCGCCACAATCTCTTCGCCCGGGGCGCCACCTGGCGTCCGCTGGGCGTGCGGCGCCGGATGCCCGCCGCGGTGCGCTCGGCGTTCCTCGCCCCCTACGACCGGCCCGAGCACCGGGTGGCGATCCAGCGTTTCGTCCACGACATCCCGCTGCGTCCGCGCGACCGGTCGTGGCCCGAGCTGCAGGCGGCGGGCGCGGCGCTGGCGCGGTTCGCCGACCTGCCCGTACTGATCGCCTGGGGGCTGGGCGACCCGGTCTTCGACCGCGCCGTGCTGAACGAGTGGCGGCGGCGGTTCCCCTCGGTCGTGCCGCGGCTGTATCGCGGCGCGGGCCACTACCTGCTGGAGGACGCGCACGACGACCTCGTCCCGGCCATCCGCACGTTCCTGCGCACCTCACCACTTCCCGGCGCCTGACCGGGACGCACCAAGGAGATCCATGTCCGACGAGAAGACGGCCGCGCCCGTGTCCGGCCGCACGGGTTGGGGGAGATTCCTCCTCGCCTTCCTGCCCGCGGCCGTGGTGGCCGCGCTTTTGGTGGGCCTGGTCGGCCAGGGCGGCCTCGCCGCCTCCCTCGCGGTCTCCGGGCACCGCTTCAAGGTGTCCGCGGACGTCCTGGAGGGCAAGGGCTTCGCCCAGTACGGCGACGTCGTCACCACCAGCGGCGGCGAGCGGCACCCGGTCGCGATGTCCGTGATCGACGACGCGACGCTGACCAACCTGTGCCAGTCGGTGCTCATGGACACGCCGGTCGGCAAGGTCACCTTCCTGGTCCAGGCTGGACAGGGCGGAAAACCGGTCAGGGTGCGCAACATGGTGATCGACCTGGCCCAGCTCGACGGCGACGCCGAGTTCACGAACCTGCAGATCGGGCGCGACGCCGCCACGCTGGAGAACGCGACGGGCTCGACCGGCCGGCGCGGCGGCTTCGGCCAGCAGTCCGACACCGTACGGATCACGCGGCTGCGGCAGACGGCGTACGCGGTGAACGCCGGGACGTTCACCCTGACCGGGCTCACGATGACGCTGCGGCGCGGCGCGCACGAGTGCTTCTGACGACATGGGACAACTCATGCGAGACGGTCGCCGGGGCGGCTTCGCGCGGTGGCGCGGCAGCCGTCCCTTCTGGGGCGGTCTGTGGGTGATCGTGGGAGGCGTCGTCCTCGTGGTGGCGCCGCTCGCCTCGCTTCCCCTCATCGTCCAGCAGGGCGTCGCGGGCGTGTCCGGCTCCCTGTTCGGCCTGCTGCTGGTGGCGGTCGGCGTCCTCGCCTGGGCGCAGCCGCGGCAGCGGGTGCTGCTGGGGGTCGTGGCGATGCTGCTGTCGCTGGCGTCCATCGTGACGGCGAACTTCGGCGGTTTCGGCC
Source organism: Nonomuraea maritima (assembly GCF_900100395.1). GTDB lineage: Bacteria > Actinomycetota > Actinomycetes > Streptosporangiales > Streptosporangiaceae > Nonomuraea > Nonomuraea maritima. The sequence goes on from NZ_FNFB01000001.1 coordinate 387,263, forward strand.
TGGGCACGGCCTGCGGCCTCGTCGGCGGCGCGCTGCTGCTCGCCTGGCTGCCCGCCGCCGCGCCGGAGCCGTCCGGTGACCGCGAGCCGGCCCCCAGGGCAGAGCGGACGCGCGTCCTGACCGCCTTGCCGCTGGCGGTGGTCGTGGCAACCGGCCCGGCGCCGGGGGTCGGCGCCCGCCACGAGGACCCCGCGACCGCGCCGTCCTCGCTCACCGCCGGCGCGCTCACGATGCGCGGGGCCCGCTTCGGCGGCGTGGTGCACCGCCGCACCGCGGACGGCTCCCGCCCCTACCTCAAGCTCCTCATGGACGAGGCCGTGATCGACGGGGGTACGCACCGGTTCCGCCACTCCGGCGGCACCACCCGGCAGGACCTTCCCCGCATGACCCTGTCAGGCGACGTGGTCCTGTACGTGACCGGCATGCGCGCACGCCTCGCCGGCGTCGCCCTCACGTTCACGCCGGCTCTCCCCCCGCCGGTGCTGCCGTCCCGCCTGACCGTGACCGACGTGCGGCTCTCCGACCCGTTCACCCACGCCGCCCGGGTCCGCATCGACGGCTTCGCCCAGCGGTCGGAGGCGTGACCCTTACGGCACTGTGAAAGCGCTTGCCGCCGCACCCGGTGCCGCCTAACGTGAACCGGGAGATCCGGACGCCGCAGGGCGCCCCCGCACCGCTCCCACGTACCACTCCTTCGCGACGAACAGCGGGAGAGACCCGATGGAGACGAGCGCCACCCGGCCGGACGACGGAACCGTCCCCGCGTTACGGCTGACCGGACTGCACAAGGTCTTCGCCGACAACGTCGCGGTCGACCACGTCGATCTGGTCGTGCCACGAGGATCGTTCTTCGGGCTCGTCGGCCCGAACGGCGCGGGCAAGACCACGGCCCTGTCGATGGCGGTCGGCCTGTTACGCCCCGATTCGGGACGGTCGGAGGTGTTCGGGGTCGACGTCTGGTCCGATCCGGTCCGGGCGAAATCCCTCATGGGCGTGCTGCCCGACGGGCTCGCGATGCCAGAACGGCTGACCGGCCGCGAGCTGCTGACGTTCATCGGCCAGCTGCGCGGCATCCCCGACGACGTGGTGGCCCAGCGGTCGCAGCAGCTGCTCAACGTCATGGAGCTGAACGACGCCGAGCGCACGCTGGTGGCCGACTACTCCACGGGCATGCGCAAGAAGATCGGCCTGGCGACCGCGCTGCTGCACGCGCCCCGGCTGCTCGTGCTCGACGAGCCGTTCGAGGCGGTCGACCCGGTCTCGGCGGCCGCGCTCAAGTCGATCCTGGTGCGGTTCGTCTCCTCGGGCGGTTCCGTGGTGCTCTCCAGCCACGTCATGGCCCTGGTCGAGCAGCTGTGTGACACCGTCGCCGTGATGGCCAAGGGCAAGGTCGTCGCGGCCGGCCCCCTCGGCGACGTCCGCGGCGACAACACGCTGGAGGAGACCTTCGTCCGCCTGGTCGGCGTCGATTCCGGTGACTGGGAGGAGCTGTCGTGGCTCGCGTCCTGATCCGGATGAAGCTGGCGATCCTCCGCCACTCGATGACGGGCGGCAAGGCCGTCTGGATGGTCATCGGCGGCCTGCTCGGGATCGTCCTCGCGATCGCCACGATCTGGCTGAGCCTGGTCGACGGCGTCGGCACGGCCGTGGTGGCCGACCTGCTCGCGGCCACCTATCTCGTGTGGGCGCTCGGCTGGGTCGTCGGGCCGGTGTGGGGCGGCTCCTCGGTGCTGCGGACCGACCACTTCGCGTTGCTGTCCGTGCCGCGCGGACGGCTGGCCGTCGGACTGCTCGGCGCCGCCTTCGTCGGCGTCACCACGGCCGTGACCCTCCTGGCGTTCCTGAGCCTGCTCACGTACGGCGCCCGGCTCGGCGTGCTGCCCGCGCTCGTCGCGGTGCCGGCCGTGGTGCTGCAACTGGTGTTCGTGGTCCTGCTGTCGCGGGTCAGCACGGCGGTGTTCGGCGTCGTCGCGAAGTCGCGGGCCGGCGCCGCGTTCACCGGCGCCCTCATCGCCGGGATGATCGTGCTGGCCCAGTCCGGCTGGATGGTCATCGTCGCGATCCAGGTCTCCGGCGTGCTCTCGACGGGCTTCGGGGCAGGGTTCGCCACCACGGTGCGGGCCGTCCCGTCCGGGTGGGGGCTCGTCGCCGTCGAGGCTGCGGGCCGGGGCGAGTGGGGGTTGGCTCTCGGCGCGCTCGCCGGTCTGGCGCTGGTCATCGTGCTGCTGCTGTTCGGCTGGAGCCGCAGCCTCGGCGCCGCGCGGCGGGCCAGGGTCACCGTACGCGGCACTGCCCATGCGCCTTCGCGCGGCGGGGTGCTGTCCGGGCGCACCGGCACGGTCGTGCGCAAGGAGCTGCGCACCTGGTGGCGCGATCCGCTGCGCACCCAGACGGTGTCCGTCCCCCTGGTGTGGGCGCTGGGCACGGCCCTGCTGCCGCTCACCTTCGGCGAGGTCCTGCTGCTGCCGTGGGCGGCGCCGGCGCTCGCCGTCATGGCGGGCGCGGCCGCGTCCAACCTCTACGGTCAGGACGGCACCGCGCTGTGGATGACCCTGCTCACCGGCAGCGAGAGCGAGGACCTGCGCGGCCGGCAGATCGCGTACCTCATCGTCTTCGGCCCGATCGCGCTCGTCGTGGCGGTGGTCTTCACCCTGTGGAGCGGGCTGCACTGGACCTGGCCGTGGGTGCTGGCGCTGACGCCGGCGATGCTCGGCGGCGCCGCCGGGCTCGGCGCGCTCATCTCCGTGGTGGCGCTCGCGCCGGGCCCCGACGCGCACAAGCGCCCCGACAACCCGCTGGAGCACGGCGACACGACCGGCCAGGCCAACCTCATGTTCTGGGGCGGGCTCATCATGGCGATCCCGCCGGCCGTGGTCCTCATCGTCGGCACCGTCCGGGACGACGTCGTCCTGCTGTGGGCGGCCGTCCCGGTGGGCGTGGTCACGGGCGTCCTGCTGGCGTGGTGGCTCGGCCGGGTGGCGATCGGCCGCCTGCTGGCCCGCGGGCCGGAACTGCTCTTCCTCATGCGCACCGGCCGCAGCGGCAATGCCGTCAAGATCGAGATGCCGAAGCGCGAGGCCTGGCTCGCGGTCGCCTGCTGGACGTTCGGCTCGATCGCGCTCTTCCCGCAGGGCGTCGTGCCGATCGTCTTCATGCTGTCCGGCGTGGACGTGAAGTCGTGGTTCCTGGCCATGTATCTCGACGGCGCGCTCGCGTGGATCGTCGCGGTCGTCATGGTGCTGTTCGGCTCCTGGCTCTACTACGTGGCCGTACGGCTCTCCGCCAAGAAGCCGGCCGCCGAACCCGTCAGCTGAGCCGCCCGATCAGAAACCCCTATGGATTTGTGACGCCAACTACTATGCGAGACCTACTAGTTGGCGTTACCTTGATGCCATGACAGATGTGACGGCGAGGCGTACGCAGTGGCTGCGCGGCGTGCTCGACCTGTCCGTGCTGGCCCTGCTGGCCGAGAACGGCGAGAGCTACGGCTACGCGCTCCTGCAGCACCTCGAGCAGGCGGGGCTGCCCGACATGAAGGCCGGCACCCTCTACCCGCTGCTCAACCGCCTCGCCACCGACGGCCTGCTGAGGGCCGAGTGGCGAGCCGGCGACGGCGGACCAGGCAGGAAGTTCTTCGCGCTCACGGACGAGGGTCGCGCGGCGCTCGCGGCCATGGGTCCGGAGTGGGTGGCGTTCGCGCGGACCGCGATCGCCGTGGTGCAACGCGGAATGGACACGAGATGAGGAAGGCCATGACCGAGCTGGACCAGAAGTACCGCAACGAGCTCATGCTGGCGCTCCGGCTGCACGACATCTCCGGCGAGCGGGTCGGCGAGGTGCTCGCGGAGGTCGAGTCGCACGTCCAGGAGACCGGCGAGGACCCGAGAGCGGCGTTCGGCAGCCCCAAGGAGTACGCGGCGAAGGTCGTCGCCCAGCTCGACACCAGGTCGGGCAAGCCCGCGCCGGTGCCGGACACGCTGGGGAAGCTGGCCGTCGGGGTGCTCTCCTTCACCGGGACCATGGCGCTCATACGCGGGCTGCTGAGCGACGGCGCCGTCCCGGTCACCGTGGTGGACGTCGTCACGGCGGTCGCCTTCGTCCTCTTGATGACCGCCACGGTCTTCCTGATCTTCCGGGCGACCACGGCCGTGGCGGGCGCAGGAACGTACCGGGTGCTCGCCGTGATCCTCGCGGTGACCGCGATCGCGGCCCTCGTCATCGGGATGGCGCTCAAGGACGACGTGAGCCCGCTCGCCGAGATGCCGCCGGCGCTCGTGATCGGCTACGGCGTCGCGGCGCTGGCAGGGGGCGTGGCGCTGGTGGTGCGCGCCATCAGGAGGGGCTGGATCGTCTCGCCGCGGTGACCATCGCGGCAGATGCCGCGCCTGAACTCGCTCGGAGCAAGCGCCCATGAGGCGGCGACGCGCCGCGGCTGAGGTCGGCCGGAGCAGACGCCTTGGTTCACGGACGACGCGCCGCGGCTAAGGTCGGGCGGAGCAAGCGCCTTCGGAGAAGGTGGGGTTCATGCGCGCGCTGACCGTCTTCCTGTCCACCCTCGCCCTCGTCACGGCCGACGCCGCGCCCTCCGGCGCGGCGTCCGGACGGGCCGCGTCCGTCCCCGACGTGGTCTACCACCGCGCCGACTTCACCTCGGGCACAGCGGAGGGCACGACGGAGGGCACGGCCGAGGGCACGGCGTCCGACGACGGCCTGTTGTTCGGCACGGCGGCGGGCACCGTCTCCCACGAGGACCGGACCTGGGAGTACGCGAGGTGGACCGCCCCCGAGCGGCGCATCGGCTTCCCCGCGACGGAGCTGATCGCCTCCTGGACCGCCGACCTCCCCCAGGGCAGCTGGATGCAGGTCGAGCTCCGCGGCCGGAACGCGCACGGCCTGACCGCCTGGTACTCGATGGGCCGCTGGGCGTACGCCGAGGGCGACATCCTGCGCACCTCGGTACCCGGCCAGCAGGATGCCGACGCCAAGGTCAAGGTCGACACCCTGGTCGCGGCGACCGGCAGGCGGCTGCGCGCCTACCAGCTGCGCCTGACGCTCTACCGCAGGCCGGGCTCGCCGGTGACGCCGCGGGTCCGCACGGCCGGCGTGATGGCCTCGCGCGTGCCGCGGCGCGCGTCGGTGCCGGTCAGCCCCACCGGCGGCGCCTGGGGGGTCGAGCTGCCCGTGCCGCGCCGCTCGCAGAACGTCCACCGGGGCCACTACCCGGAATGGAACGGCGGCGGCGAGGCGTGGTGCAGCCCGACCTCGACCACCATGGTGCTGGGCTACTGGGGGCGGTGGCCGAGCGAGCAGGAGACCTCATGGGTCACCCCTTCCGACCCCGACCCCGAGGTCGACCACGCCGCCCGCCACACCTACGACCACGCCTACAAAGGCACCGGGAACTGGGTGTTCAACACCGCCTACGCCGGCCGGTACGGCATGCACGCGTTCGTCACCCGGCTGCGGTCGCTGACCGAGCTCGAACGGCTCATCGCGGCCGGCATCCCCGTCATCACCTCGCAGTCGTTCACGAAGAAGGAGCTGCCCGGCGCCGGCTACGGCACCCAGGGCCACCTCATGGTCGTGGTCGGCTTCACCGAACAGGGCGACGTCGTCGCCAACGATCCGGCCTCGTCGGGCAACGACGCGGTCCGGCGCGTCTACCCGCGCGCCGCCTTCGAGAAGGTGTGGCTGCGCAGCTCCAGCAGCGGCGGCGTCGCGTACGTCATCCACCCGCCCCGCCACCCGTTGCCCGCCACGACTCCCGGCCTGCCGCCTAACTGGTGAGACCCGGAACCTGGTGAGAACTCGCGGAAACCGCGACGCCCGGCGCGCACCCTGCGTACGCTGACAACCGGAAACCGCGGGGGCTCCCGCGGTTTCCCCTGCTGTACGCGCCGATCGGGGGGTCGTCCGGCGCAGCCGGCTCGTCTGCCGTGCCGGGCTGCGGCCGTGCGCGGCGCCCCGGCCGCCGCGGCCGACCACTTTCACCGCCGTGGAGCGCCCGATGAGCGAGGACGAGTCTGCGACGTTCGAGAGAACCCGGCCGGCGCGCTCCCCGTGGAACGGTCCGCCGTTGCTGCTGGCGTCGGAGGGCGCACGCGTCGTGGTGGCGGGCACGGGCGCCCACGCGCCCGACTCGCGCCTGCCGAGGGTCGCCGCCGTCCGGGCGACCGTCACCGATCTCGGCCGTTGCCTGGTGGAACGGGCCGGGCTGCCCGCGTCCGGGCTGAGCGTGCTCCTCGACCCGGCGGCCCCCGCCGACCTGTCGGAGGCGCTGGAACGGGCGGCGCGCGAAGCCACGAGCGTGCTGATGTTCCACTATGTCGGGCACGGCGTGTTCGGCCCTGACCACGAGCTCTACCTGGCGACGCACGCCACGACCGATCTCGGGCAGGGCCCGCCCGGCCGGCAGGCGCTGCCGTACGCCACCGCGCGCCAGATCCTCGCCTCGTCGTCGGCCGAGCACGTCGTCATGGTGCTCGACTGCTGCTTCACCGGCGGCGGCCGGCCCATCCCCGTCCGCGCCGTCGACCGGGTCTTCCACGCCGCCTGGCCCGGCGCGTACGTGCTGGCCTCCTCCAGCAGGGAGGCCAACTCATGGGCGCTGCCCGGCGTCCAGCACACCGCGCTCACCGGGGCCCTGCTGCGGCTGCTCGCCGAGGGCGACCCGGCGGGGCCGGAGGCGTTCACGCTCGATCACCTGCACCACCACCTGGCCCGCGCGCTGCCGGCGGCCGGGTTCCCGCGCCCGCGCCGCCTGGCGGGCGACCCCGACGGCCTGCCGCCGCTCGCGTCCAACCCCGCCCAGGCGGGGCCGCGCAGGCGGCGGAACCCGCCCAGCTCCTCCCCCGGCGACCGCAACAGCCCGTACCGCGGGCTGGCGGCGTACGAGCCGGAGCACGCCGGGCTGTTCTTCGGTCGCGAGGAGCCCGCCAGGGCGCTGGCCACGCGCGTGCGGCGGGCGCTCCGCGACGCCGCGCCCCCGGTGGTGACCAGGCAGGAGCAGAGCGGCGGCCCCATCCTCGTGACCGGACCTTCGGGCTGCGGGAAGTCGTCGCTGCTGCGGGCCGGGCTGATCCCCGCGCTGCGCGACGGCCGCGGCCAGGAGCCGCCGCGCGCCCTGCTCACCCCGGGCGCGCGACCGTTGACCGCGCTGGCCCGCGCGATCGCCGCGTCCGGCGACGGCGACCCCGAGCGGCTGCGGACGGTCATGGAGTCCGACCCCGGCTCGGCCCGCCGCTGGCTGCCCGGCCCGATGCTGCTGGTCGTCGACCAGTTCGAGGAGGTCTTCACCGCCTGCTCGGAGGAGGCCGAGCGGCGGCGCTTCGCCGAGACGCTCGCCGAGCTGTCGCGGTCGGCGGCCGTGGTGATCGCCGTGCGCGGCGACTTCTACGGCCACTGCGCGGCCTACCCCGGCCTGCTGGAGGCGGTGCGCGAGCCGGAGGTCGTCGCGCCGATGACCGAGGCCGAGCTGCGCCGGGCGATCGAGGAGCCCGCGACCCGTTCCGGGCTGTCCGTCGAGCCCGGGCTCACCGACCTCATCCTCGAGGACCTGCGCGCCCTGCGCGGCGCCGACGACCTGCTCGCGCTGCTGTCGCACGCGCTGCTCGCGACCTGGCGGCGCCGTACGGGCGGCGTGCTCACCATGGCCGGTTACCGGTCGGCCGGCGGGGTCGCGCGGGCGGTCGCGATGAGCGGGGAGGAGGCGCTGCGGCGGCTCGGCCCCGAGTACGAACCGGTGGCGCGGTCCCTGCTGGTGCGGCTGGTGCACGTGGACGCGCGCGGCAGCGGCTCGCGGCGCCGGGTCCCGCTGGCCGATCTGAGGGCGGGCAAGAACTCCGTCGAGGGGCAGGTGCTGGCGGAGTTCGTCCGGGCGCGGCTGGTGACCGTCGACGGCGACGAGGCGCAGATCGCCCACGAGGCGCTGCTGCGCGCCTGGCCCCGGCTCGGCGGCTGGGCCGAGACCGGCCGGGCCGCGCTGCTCGTCCGCGGCCGCCTCGCCGAGGACGCGGAGCTGTGGCAGCGGGAGAGCCGCGACCCGGCGTACCTGTACTCGGGTGACCGCCTGGCGACCGTCCAGGCCGTCGTGGGCGAGCCGGCGGGCCGCCCGGGGCGCGACGGCGGTGGGATCAGCGCGGTGGAGCGGGAGTTCCTGGACGCCTCGCGGGTGCGCAGGCACCGGCGTTCGCGCACGGCGCGGGGCGTGATCGCCGCGCTCGCCACGCTCGCGCTGCTGACGGCGGCGGGCGCGGTCGGGGCGCTGGTGCAGGGCAGGCAGGCGATGGGCCGGGCGGCCGCGGCCGCCGCCGAGCGCGACCAGGCGCTCTCCCGCCAGGTGGCCGCCGCGGCGAGCACCGCGCGCGACACCTCGCTCGGGGCGCAGCTCGCCCTGGCCGCCTACCGCCTGTCGGCCACGCCGCAGGCGCGCGGAGCGCTGCTCGGCGCGCTCTCCCGCCCGGTCGGCGCCCGGCTGGTCGGGCACACCGCGCCGGTGCGGCGGGTGGCCTACCGGGGCGACGGCCGCGTCGCCGTCACCGTCTCCGCCGACTCGACCGCCCGCCTGTGGGACGTCGCCGACGTGCTGCGTCCGAAGGCGCTCGGCGTGGTTCACGGGCACACCGCGGGCGTGGTCGCGGCGGCGTTCGACCCTGACGGGCGGGTGCTCGCGACCGGGTCGGCCGACGGCACGGCCCGCCTCTGGGACGTCTCCGACGCCGCCGCGCCGCGCGCCCTTTCCACGCTGAAGGGGAACAAGGACGAGGTCGCCTCGGTGTCGTTCAGCCCTGACGGCGACACCCTCGCGACCGCGTCACTCGACGGGTCGATGCGGCTGTGGGACGTCTCCGCGCCTGCCCGCGCCCGCGAGGTCTCCGTCCGCGCCCAGCCGTCCGGCCTCGCCAGGGCCGCCTTCAGTCCCGAGGGCAGCATGGTCGCGCTCACGTCCGCCGCCGGCACCGTCACGCTCCTCGACGTACGAACCCCCGCCGCGCCAGAGAGCCTGGCGGTGCTGACCTCCGGCCAGGGCGGCGTGCGCGGCGTCGCGTTCGCGCCCGACGGGCGGCACCTCGCCACCTCCTCCGGCACGGGGGCCGTCGAACTGTGGGACGTCACCGCGGCCAGGCTCGTCGGCACGGCGCGCGGGCCAGACGGCTCCGTGGACGACATCGCCTTCAGCCCCGACGGCGACATGCTGGCCGGCGCCTCCGCCGACGCCACGGTGAGTCTGTGGAACGTCACCGACCCCGGCGCGCCCGAACTCGTCACGTCGCTGGCCGGTTTCCCCGACGCCGTGACGGGGGTGGCGTTCAGCCCCGACGGCCGGCACCTGGCCACGTCGTCCGCCGACGGCGTCTCCCGCCTCTGGGACGCCGCCGACACCGCCCGGGTCACCCCGCGCGCCCGGCTGGCCGGGCACACCGGCCCGGTGGGCGGCCTCGCGATCGACAGGGCCGGCCGCGTCGTCGCGACCGCCTCCGACGACAGGACCGTACGCCTCTGGGACGTCTCCGACCCCGCGGTGAGCAGGCCGCTGTCGGTGCTCAGCGGGCACACCGGCCAGGTCACCGCGGCCGCGTTCAGCCCCGACGGCAGCCGGCTCGTCACCGTCTCCCTCGACCGCACCGGCCGCGTCTGGGACGTGTCCGACCCGGCGGCCCCGAGACACCTCGGCACGCTGACCGGGCACACCGGCGGCGTGCGCACGGTCGCCTACAGCGGCGACGGGCGGCTGGTCGTGACCACCGGCCGCGACGGCAGGACCCTGCTGTGGAACGTCTCCGACCCGGCCGCGCCGCAGCGGGTGGCCGCGCCGGGCCCGGCCGACGCGCGGGTCAGCGCGGCGGTGTTCCGCCCCGACGGCAAGGTGCTCGCCGTCGGCTCGGGCACCTCGTCCGTACGGCTGTGGGACGTCTCCGACCCGGCCGAGCCGCGCGCGCTCAGCGGGTTCGCGGCGCACACGGGCGGCGTCACCGACCTGGGCTTCGCCCGCGACGGCAGGAGCCTGGCCACCACCGCGTCCGACGGCGGCGTCCGGCTGTGGGACGTCAGCCGCCCGCGCGCCCCGAAGCGGCTGGTGGACCTTCCCGGGCACTCCGCGGACGTCTCCGCCGTCGCCTTCGCCGCCGACGGCCGTTCGCTCGTCACGGCCTCGCGCGACATGTCCATGCGGGTGTGGGACGTGGCCGTCCCGTCCCGTCCGGCGCTCTGGGCCGTCTTGTCCGGGCGTGACGTGCAGCGCGACGTGGAGTTCGGCCCCGACGGCACGTTCCTGGTGAGCGCGTCGGGCACGGCCGCGCAGCTGTGGGGGCTGAACGTCGAGCAGGCGAGCGCGCACGTGTGCGAGGCGTCCGGCCCGCCGATCACGCGCGACGAATGGTCCAGGTACGTGCCCGGACGTCCGTACGCGCCTCCGTGCGCGGCGGCGAACTGAGGGCGGTCAGTCAGAGAGCGCGGCCACCGCCGCGTGCAGGTCGAGCAGGCCGGGGACCGCCTCTGGCGGGTGGCCGCCGAGGCCGCACGCGGCGGCCACCCCGAACGCGCTGACGACCGTCCGCGCCGCCTCGATGCGGTGTCGCGCGCCGTCCAGGCCGTCCTCGGCGTGGATGAGCCCGAGGTAGAGCTCCGTGCCGATGGGCAGCCACAGGTCGTGCAGCGGGGCGTAGTAGGCGGGGTCGGTCCGGCCGGCCGGGACGGGCAGGTGGATCCAGCCGACCCGCCGTACGAGCCGGTCGGTCAGCGCGTTGGCGACCGCCACGAGGCGCCCGGCGTCGCGCGGCTCGGCAAAAAGGCCGTGGTCGGGGTCGCTGTAGCACAGGTGGTAGCCGACCTCGGCGTCGGCGGGCACGGCCTCGAAGAGGCGGCTCAACCGGTTGAGTACGCCGTCCTCGACGTCGGGGAACCAACTCGGCACGACGCCCTCCAGCATGCCGAACTCGACCGAGGTGTCCCACTGGACGGAGAGCCGGTCGTGCGGGACGACGTCGGCGATCAGGCGCAGCTCACGCAGCACGGCCGCCTCGTACGCCGGTTCCACCGCGGCCTGCGCGCACGGGTCGACGTACAGCGCGACGGGCGCGACGGGCGTCGGAAGGCACACCTGGAAGCGGAGGTCCGGCAGCACGCCCTCGGCCCGCAGGCGCTGGAAGACCTGCCACGACGTCCTGGCCGCCGCCGCGTGGCCGAGTTCGCCGAAGCGCAGGTCGCCGGGCCCGCCGCTCAACCGGTACCGCGCCGGGCCGCCGTGTCCGTGTCCGTGTCCGTGCTCGTCCGCGACCAGGCCGGGGGTGCGGTCGAACAGCGCTCTGTGCCAGGACGTCCAGTCGGCCCGCCCGTCGGTCTCTCCGTCCGGGATCCGCCGCAGGTTGTCACCGAGCCGGGCGGAGACGGTACGGAAGACCTGCTCGGCGTCGTGCAGGGGGACGCTGCCGACCAGGTGAACAGCATGGATGGACACCCTGCACAGATTAGGGGACGCAGAGTAATCTCCCGGTATCGGACACATGTCCCTTCACCTGTGCGCGGCGTTGAGCGGATCGCACCCAAAGATCCGGCCAAAGCCGCAGGTGACACCGTATTTCCTCACGCGGTCACGGCCGCGCGCTCCCTAGCATCGAAGCACCCCCCGGAGCCCCGGATCGGAGCACGGAAAGGGAGCACCGTGGGACACGACGATCAGTGCGTCAGCCGGCGAGGGCTGATCACCGGCATGAGCTCGATCGGACTCGGCGGGCTGCTTGCCGGGTGCGCGAGCGCGGAGGGCACGACGACGGCCCCCACCACGACACCCGTCCCGACCCCGACGGGCTCCCCCACCGCCACGGTCGCGCCGGTTGCGGACCTGGACGCGCTGTTCGCCGAGGCCCGCACCTGCAAGCTGACGGCGGCCGCCACGCAGGGCCCCTTCTACTTCGAGGCCGGCCGGGTCCGCAGCGACATCCGCGAGGGCAAGCCGGGCGTGCCGCTACGGGTGGCGATCAAGGTGCAGGACGCGGCGACCTGCCGGCCGCTGCGCGACGCCGTGGTGGAGATCTGGCACTGCGACGCGGCAGGGCTGTACTCCGGCGCCGAGGCCGCGTCCGCCGCTTCGGCCCTGAGCGCCGCGTTCGCGCCGGACGAGAACGGCCGGTTCACCGACATGAAGCCCCTGGACCGCACGCGCTACCTGCGGGGCACCCAGGTGACGAACGCGGACGGCGTCGTCGAGTTCGCCACCGTCTGGCCGGGCTGGTACCACGGGCGCACGGTCCACATCCACGCCATGGTGCACGCCGCCGGGCGACGGGTGCTCACCACGCAGCTGATGTTCGACGAGGAGCTCAGCAAACGGGTCCTCGCCATGCCGCCGTACGCCGCGCATGGCCTGCCCGACACGGGCAACGCCGCCGACGAGGACTTCGACGAGAGCATGCTCATGAACGTCGTCCCCGACGGCGACGGCTACGTGGGCGCCATCATCCTGTCCGCCGATCCCGTTTGACCGTCCTCCACGGGTCGCCACCCGGACAGGACGGGCGGCTCACGCCGCGGAACTCCCCTCGTCGGCGGCCCGCCCGGCGGCGTCCACCATGTCCTGCACGTCGTTCCTGCGGTCCAGCGCCAGCTTGGCGATCCTGAACCGGGCGCAGCGCGCCTCCAGCTCGCGTTCGTCCTCGACGACCCATCGTTCGATCATGGGCACCAGGGTGATCTCCCGGCGGCCCCCGGCAGGCACGACTTGGCCGAGACTTTTCACGTCAGCAACTCGACCGTGCCCCGCTCGCCGTCCACCCTGACCAGATCGCCGTCGCGTAAGCGGGTGGTGGCGTTGCGGGTGCCGACCACGGCGGGGATGCCGAGTTCCCGCGCGACGATCGAGGCGTGCGACAGCGGCGCGCCCATGTCGGTCACCACGGCGGCGGCCCTCGGGAACATCGGGGTCCAGCCGACGTTCGTCAGCGTCGTCACGAGGATCTCGCCCGGCTTGAGCCGGTCGCCGTCCTCCGGCCCGGAGAGCACCCTGGCGATGCCCTCGACCACGCCGGGCGCTCCGGGGAAGCCGGTCACGGTGTCGCTCACCGGCGCGCTGCCGCCGCGCGCGTCGTAGAGGTCGGAGCGCCGCTCGGGGTCGGCCGCCCAGCGCACGGGGTCGAAGGGCCCGACAATCAGCGGCGGGTACGGCGGCAGCGAGGCGTACTGCTCGTACGTGGCCCGCCGCGTGGGAACCTTGCCCAGCACGTCCTCGTCGCCTCGCAGCAACGCGAGCAGTTCGTCGAGGTGGAGGTGGAAGACGTCGTCGCCGCGCCCGGTCAGCTCGCCCGCCCGCACGACGAACGCCCGCAGCACCCAGAACGCCCGGACGACCTCCGAGCGCGCTTGCTCCCGGTCGCGCACGACCGCGTTCCACCGCCGGGCCCGGGCGCGCATCCTGGCCTCCTTGCCGGGATACCGCCGGGCGAAGCGGGCCCACGCCTCCTCCCTGGCCCGGCGCTGGCGTTCGAGCAGCGCATCGGTACCGGCCGTGACGTCGGCCAGGCCCGCCAGCTGGGCGTCGATCCAGGCCGGGTCCTCGCCGGGACGCGGGATCGACACCTCGAACTCGTGCGGGCCGCGGTGCCCGTACGCGCGGGCGAACTCGTCCCTGGTGATCTCCCCGCGGGCCAGCCGGGTCAGCCCCATGACAGGGCCCAGGCTGGCCAGCTCGCCGTCGGCGTTGACACCGGTCAGCATGGCCTCGGCGTCGACGTCGCCCACCATCCGGCGCAGCCGGTCCCGGGTGAAGACCAGGGTGGACCCGCCCTGGCGCCCCGCCGCCTCCAGCATGCGGCTCGCGGTGACCAGGTGCGGCAGCGCCTCCCGCTCCGCGAGCAGGGCGAGGTCGTGGCCGGAGCCGGTCGCGGCGATGCGCTCGCGCAGGTCCTCGGACGTGCGCCGCGCCGTGGCGAGGAAGGCGGGCAGGCCCTTGACGGTGCGGCGCACGCGGAGCTGGACCCGCACGGCCAGGGGGGCCACCCGCTTGATGATCTCCCAGCGCGAGAGGTTCACCAGCGGCACGTCGAAGCCGGGCGGCAGCGTGCCGAAGACCTGCTCGACGGCGCTGATCCGGCTCCGCATGCCGGCCGCCACGGCGATGGAGTGCACGGCGCTGAGGTTCATGTAGAAGCGGCCGCCGATGTTGCCGACCAGGTCGACGCCGGGCAGCGCCGAGGAGGGCATCGCCTCGCCGATGAAGATGCGCACGAACGACCACGTGATCGGTGTCATCACGTCGGGGATGGCCTCGCCGAGGTTGCCGCCGGTCCACAGGTAGCCGCCTTCGAGGCTGTCGTTCCACTCCTCGACCTGCTGCTTCAGGCCGGTGATCGGCCGGGCCTGCAGGATCGCGAACGCGCCGTCGCGGCGGGCCCACTCGACGTCCATCGGGACGCCGTACAGGTCCTGGACACGTGCGCCGATGCGGGCCAGCTCGACCGGCTCGGCGTCGTCGAGCACCGGGGCGCCGCGCAGGGCACCGGGGACGGGGCGCTCCTCCGTACCGTCCGGGGTGCGAACGGTCATGACCGTCTTGTCGCCGATGCGCGACTCCACGACCGTCCCCCCGGACACGGCGACCGTGTCGGGGGTCACCTGGCCGCCGACGACGGCCTCGCCGAGCCCCCACGACGCGTTGATCACGGTCCTGTCGCGGGCGCCCGTGACGGGGTCGGCGGTGAACATGACGCCGGCCGCGTCCGCGTCCACCAGCTCCTGGACGACCACGGCCAGAGCCACGTCATCGTGCGGGACGCCGTTCCGCTCGCGGTAGGCGATCGCGCGGGCGTTCCACAGCGAGGCCCAACACCGCCGGACCGCGTCGAGCAGCCCGTCGCCCCTGACGTTGAGGTACGTGTCCTGCTGCCCGGCGAACGACATGCCGGGCAGGTCCTCGGCCGTGGCGGAGGACCGCACCGCCACGGACACGTCCTCGCCCAGCTCGGCGTAGGCCGCCAGGATGTCGGCGGCTAACTCGCGGGGCACCTCGTGCGCGGCGAACAGTGCCGGGATCACCTCGGGATCGCCGGAGGCGGCCGCGCGCAGGACCTCGGCGCGGAACCCCGCCACGAACGTCCGGTAGGCGTGGGTCGTGACGTGGAACCCGCGGGGCACGGGCAGCCCGGCCCTGGCCAGTCGCGCGAGGGAGGCGCCCTTGCCGCCGGCGGTCGCGAGGTCGGCCGCGGCGTCGTCCAGCGGGAGAACGGTTTTCATGACGAAGCCTCCTTTGAGCACAGGGAGACGGCCAGCCTGTCGCGGGCGACGTCCTCCGCTGCGTCGAGAAAGTCGAGGGTGGCGCGCGCGACGGCGTCGGCGGCGGCCGGTGGGAGCGTGCGGCCGGTGCCGAGCGTGCGCTCGACGGTGTCGGCCACCAGCTCCGCGAGCCGGTCGTCGGAGGGCTTGAGCTCCTCGGGCAGGCCGTCCGGCAGAATGAGCAGTCCGTTGAGGATCGCGCTGAGGACCACAAGGTGGTCTCCGGGGTCCTCTCGCATCGCGCCGTGCTTGACCAGCTCGGTCACGTAAGAGGCGAACACCGAGCCGACCGGCGGTGTGCCCCTTGCGCGCCGCTTCTGTCGGGCCAGCTTGCCGAGCACCTCCGAGTCGCCGGACAGCACCGCCTGGAGCAGCGGGCGGCGCAGCAGCGCCCTGGCGTAGCCGCCGAACAGCTCGCCAGGCGTGGCCGGCTCCTGCTCGCGGACCTCGGCCAGCATGAGGACCCGCTCGCGGCGCAGCAGCGCGGCGAAGATGTCGTCGCGGGTCTTCCAGTGCAGGTAGATCGTGCCCTTGGCGACGCCGGCGCGCTTGGCGATGTCGTCGATCGTGGTCTTGTCGTAGCCCCACCGCAGGACGAGCTCGCTCACGGCGTCGAGGAT
The DNA here is from genome assembly GCF_900100395.1 of Nonomuraea maritima. Lineage (GTDB taxonomy): Bacteria > Actinomycetota > Actinomycetes > Streptosporangiales > Streptosporangiaceae > Nonomuraea > Nonomuraea maritima. Next base: position 403,144 of record NZ_FNFB01000001.1, read on the forward strand.
GCGGTGCGCCCGCTCGATCTGGCGAACGGGATCAAGCGGCGGTCGCCCTGTCACCATGCCTCCATTGTTTGACCGGATGACTTCATCCGGTCATTGAATAGTACGCCGCCATCCACCGAGCGCTCACGCGGGGGTCCGTGGACCCCCGCCAAGGCGGACGTGGGGTCAGGTGAGTTTGGTCAGCAGGGTCGTGGCCTCGGTCGCGTAGGGTGCGTGGCCGGTCGCCGCCGCTCGTCGCAGCAGGTACCGGGCCGGTTCCAGGTCGCCGCGCTCGTACCGGATCTCGCCCAGGCGGCAGGCGGCCTCGGCCACCAGGTCGCCCTGTTCGGTGAGTCCGAGCGTCAGCTCGTAGTAGCGCAGCGCGCCGTCGCGGTCGCCCAGGTGGTAGCAGAGCCCGCCGAGGTGCGCCGCCGCCGACCCCGCCTGCTCGCCGCCCGCGTCGATGACGCGCTGGTACCAGGTGAGCGCCTCGGGGAAGTCGTGGTCGCGCTCGGCCAGCGCGCCCAGGTGCATCGCGCCCTCGTGCCCGCCGCCCTCCTCCACGGCCCTCAGGTACCAGGCGCGCGCCCGGTCGGCGTCCTCGTCGCGGTACGTACGCCCCAGCGCGATCATCGCCCGTACGGCGAGGTCGCCGTCGGGCCCGTCCACCAGCCCCAGGTACACCCGCCGGGCCTCCTCCACCCGCCCGCCGCCCAGCAGGTCCCCGGCACGGTCGAACGCTCCCTCCCCGCTGACGGCCGCCTCGGGCACGATCACGGCGACGGGCGCGCCGGGGGTGACCGGCTGGGCGACGGGTGTCGTGGGGACGACGGGCTGAATGATGGGCGCGACAGGGATCACGGGCGGGGCGGGGATCACGGGCTGGGCGGCGAGTGCGCCCGTGGCCACGAAGCGCACGTCGGCGTCCTCGTGGTCGCTCAGCCGCGCGTAGACGGCGCGCGCCTGCGCCGCCTCGCCCAGTTCCTCCAGGCGTTCGGCGGCCCTCAGCTCGGTGAACGGGTCCGTACCGGCCAGTTCGTAATAGCGCCGTACGGCGGCCGGGTCCGCGCACATGTCGCCCAGCTCGACGGCGAGCCCGGCGACACCCGCCCGCAGGTGTGTGCCCAGCAGATCAAGCACGTCCAGGGCCAGCCCGTGGTCGCCGCGCAGGCACGCCTCGCGGGCGAGTGCGTCGAGGTCGTCCAGCGCGGTACCGCCGACGCCTGCCCCGGCCGCCGCGGCGAACGCCCGCGCCGCGCCGTGCAGGTCGCCCTCCTCACGCAGCCAGCCGCCGAGCAGCACCCCGCCCCCGGCCACCGCTGCGGGGTCGTCCGACTCGACGGCCAGGCGTATCTCGCGGTCGGCCCCGGCGTGGTCGCCGAGTTCCCGCAGCACGCGGGCGAGCTCGACGCGCAGCCCCGGCGTGGCGTCCGGGAAGCCGACCGCGACACCGCTGCGGAACAGGCGGGCCGCCTCCTCCAGGTCGCCGCTCGCCCGTCGGGCCGCGCCCCACGTCCGGTAGCCGGTCGCCGTCGTCTCGGGGTCACCGCCCGCCACGGCACGCTCCGCCTCGGCCACCACGGCGTCGAGGTCGCCCTGGACGAGCAGGTGGACGAGGAGCCGACGCCGGCATGCCAGGTCACCGCCCGCCGCGGCCTCGCCCAGCACCCGCCGTGCCCCGGCCACGTCACCGCGCTCCTCCAACAGCCCGGCGAGCAGCGCGGCAGGCGACCAGGTCCGCGCCCGGTCGCCGGGCGCGAGCGGTGCGACGGACTGCTCGGCGGGCGGCTCCGTCCGCGACGGGGCGACCGGGGCGACCGGGGCGAGCAGCGTCAGCGTGTGGGCGGTGGCGGGTGCGTCGCCCGCGCGGTGCCAGGCGTACGCGCACTCCAGCGCGAACGCGGTCGCCGTCGCGTCACCGGCGGGGAACGCCTGTGCCGCGCCCGCGAAGTCCCGGTCGAGCAGCAGCGCGCCGAACGCGGCCACCGCCCCTGAGTCGCGCGCGCACGCGGCCCGCGCGCCCTCGAGGTCGTCGAGCCTGACCAGGGCCAGCGCCAGCGCACCGAGCGCGGGCTCCCCCTCGGCGGCCAGCCGCTCGTACATCGGGCAGGCGGCCGCCAGGTCGCCCTCGCGCTCGTACCTGGCCGCCAGCTCGGTGGCCGCGGCGACGCGCAGCCCGCGGCTGCCCGCTTCGAGCGCCGGTCCGTACGCCTCGCGCGCCTCGCCGGTCGCGACGAGCCCGCCCAGCAGATACGCCACCCACGGCGCCAGCGCGGGATGCCCGCCCTGCCCGGCCCGGCGCAGCAGCGCGGAAGCCTCGCCCGGCGCGTCCTTGCAGGCCACCGCCGCGTACGACAGCGCCAGCGGGTCGCCGTCGTCCGCCGCCGCCCGCAGCATCGCCGCCGCGCCCGGCAGGTCGTACCCGCTGGAGGCCAGGACGTGCCCGCAGACGGCGGCGCCGATCGCGGAGACGGCCGGGTCGGGGTGCCGCGCGACCGCGCGGTGCCGGGCGAGCCACTCCTCGCGCCCCAGCCGGCGGCGGTCGAGCAGCGCGCCCAGCACGGGGTGCGGCTGCTCGCCCGACAGGCGCAGCAGGTGCAGCAGGAAGGCCGCCTGGAAGCCCTGCGCCACGTCGTCGCCCTCGGCCACGTACGTCAGCAGCTCCTCGGCCTGCTCCCGGTCGCCCGCGCCGATCTCCAGCTCGGCCAGCGCCAGCATGGCGCGCGGCGCCTGGACGGGCGCGCCGGCGTCGGCGGCCCGGCGCAGTAACCGCCGCGCGCCGTCGAGGTCGCCTGACCTGAACCGCTCGAGCCCCGCGTCGACGTCCGGGAGCGCGGGCCCCTCGGCGGGCGCGTCGGGCGGCGGGCGCAGGGCGTCGTGCCCCAGCAGCAGCGCGCCGAGGAACGCGGCGTCGCGGGCGGGGTGGCGGGCGGCGGTCCTGGCCAGCTCGGCGATCTCGTCGCGGGCGTCCGGCGCCCGTTCCAGCAGCGTGGCCAGCAGGGCGACGCAGGCGGGCGCCCAGGTGCCGTCCGCCGCTTCCAGCACGGCCCGCACGGACGCCAGCGCCGCGGCCGCCTCGCCGGTCTCGGCCTGCATCCGCGCCAGGACGGCACGGGCGCGTACGCCGTGCTCGGCGTGGCCGCTCGCGACCACCCGGTGCAGCAGCGACCGCGCCTCGCCCTCGCCGCCGAGCCGCGCGGTCACCTCGGCCAGCTCGACGATGGCGGGCAGCCGGACACCTGGCCGCGGGTCCTCGGCGGCCACGCGGTAGGCGGCGGCCGCCTCGCCGTCCTCGCCGAGCTCCGCCAGCACCGCGCCGAGCAGCCCGTACGCCTCGGCCCGGTGGCCTTCGTCGCCGGCGGCGACGGCGTGCTCCAGCACCTCGCGGGCGGCGGCGAACCGGCCGGCGTCCGCGTACATCCGGTGCAGCCGGAACGACGCCAGCGCCACCACCTCGGGGTCGCCGCACGTCAGCAGCGCCAGGAAGTCGTCCTCGTCCTCGGCGGCGGCGTACCGGTCGTGGGCGGGGACCCGCTCGTCGGGGAAGTCGGGCAGCTCCAGCCGCGCGGACAGCTCCACCACCGCCGGGCTGTCGCACCTGCGGGCCCGCTCCAGCGCCTCGCGCGCGGCCCGCGCGTCGCCCAGCTGGGAGCAGACCAGCACCAGCGCCGTGTCGGCCAGCGCGGCCACCTCGAAGTCGGCCCCGTCAGAGGCGATCGACAGCACGCGGTGCGCGGCGGGCCACTCCTTGGCGTGGATGAACATCATCCCCATGGCCATGGCCGAACGCTGCCCGAACACCGGGTCTCCCGACTGGACCACCGAGCGGTGCGCCGCCTCGGCCCCGTCCAGGTCGCCCTGCTCGTGCAGCAGGCCCGCCAGCAGGTGGGACGCCTCCGGATCGCCCGTGGCCGCGATCTCCCGGAACAGCGCGGCGGCCGTGTCGAGATCACCCGCTCTCCAGTGGTCCATGGCCGCGTCGAGCTGCTCTGACGCCATACGTCACCCCAATGCCGTCCAATAATGTGAAAAAGCTACATATGTGAGAGCCGCGTCACAGCGCATTCCGAGATCTCCCCATCCTGGTCCGGTACGGGCGGCGAGCGCCGTAGCGTAGAGGCCATGTCCAAGGCGTTCTGGATCGACCAGGAGTTCGACAGGGATCGTGACGGGCGCTACGCCGTGCACGTGCGCAAGAACCTCGACGAGTTCGAGTGGGGCGACATCGCGCCCGTGCGGTTCGCCTGCACGGCCTGGCGGCTCGCCACGCCGCCGTCGCTCGACCCCGGCCTCGTCCGGTGGGACCGCCGCGTGCTCGAGGCCACCTGCCACCGCAACACCTGGGACGGCACCCTCTACGCCCGCGTCCGGATCGTCTCGCCGCTGCCCGAGGAACTACGGCGCTCGCGCACCTGGTGGCGCGACCGCGGCTGGCAGGGCTGGCAGGAGACCTTCGGCCAGTACGTCGAGCCCACCCAGCAGGATCTCGCGCGCAGCCCGTTCCTGCGCGCGACGCTGCTGGTCGAGGCCCCGCTGCCGCTCGACGACCTGCCGCCCGAGCCGGAGGGCCCGCACGAGGAGGTCGAGCAGAGCGCCCACCGGGCGGTGACGGTGCTGGCCCGCGAGCTCAACGCGCTCGTGACCCCAGTGCTCGACCAGCTCGGCTGATCCATCCGGGTGATCGGGCAGCATGCCGGTAACGGCAGCGGGTAGCAGCCTGCCATGAGACTGCGGCTCATGGTGCTGGCGTCGGCACTCCTCGTCACCGGCTGCGCCGTCGACACCACCGCTCCCGCGCGGACGGCGGTGCGCTTCCACACCGCCGTCTCGGCGGGGCAGATGGAGAACGCGTGCGCGATGCTCTCCGCCGAGACCGCAGAGAGGCTGCCCGGCCCCGGCCAGAGCTGCGCCGAGGCCCTGCGCGCCCTGCGCCTCCGCCCCGGCGGCGACGTCACCGAGGTGTCCGTCTGGGGCGGTGACGCGCAGGTGCGACTGACCGGCGACACGCTCTTCCTGCACCGCTTCGGCGACGTCTGGCGGGTCAGGGCCGCGGGCTGCGAGTCGGTGCGCGACCTGCCGTACGACTGCGAGGTGGAGGACTGATGCGGGTGATGTTCACGCTGACGTTGCTGCTGATCGCGGCCGGACTGATCTGGGCCTTCGTGCTGGGGTGGTCGAGGCTGTGAGGTGGCTCAAGGAGAACTCGCTGTCGCTGACGTTCCTGATCCTGTTCCTGGCGTGCGTGGGGGGACAGGCGGTGGCGGGCTGGCACGACTTCAACGACCAGCAGCTGGCGCAGCACCTGGACCGGATCTCCTTCCTCGACTACGTGACGTCCGCCCCGTACGCGGTCGACGTGGCCGAGAACTGGCAGTCGGAGTACCTGCAGTTCTTCCTCTTCATCATGCTCACCGTCTGGCTGCTGCAGAAGGGCTCGCCGGAGTCGAAGGAGATGGACGCCGCCGGAGCCGAGTCCGACGAACGCCAGCAGATCGGACGCTACGCCGACGAGAACTCCCCCAGCTGGGCCCGGGCCACGGGCATCCGGCTGTGGCTGCTGAGCAACTCGCTCGGGATCGTGATGGGGACGATCTTCGTGCTGTCGTGGCTGGCGCAGTCGGTCGGCGGGCAGGTGGCCTACAATTCCGAGCGGCTCGTCGACCTGCTCGACCCGGTCCCCTGGGGCTCGTACGTGACCTCGGCGGAATTCTGGAATCGCAGCCTGCAGAACTGGCAGTCGGAGATGCTGGCCGTGCTGTCCATGGTGGTGCTGTCGATCTACCTGCGACAGCGGGGCTCGCCGGAGTCGAAGCCGGTCGGCGCGGCGCACTCCTCGACCGGGGTCGAGGGCTGACCGGAACGACACCCGGGGAGGTGGCGTGAGGTCGCGGTCCGACCGGAGAAGTCCTTACGGGCCGACGGGCTGCGGGCGGCCGGTGACCACGGCGACGATGCGGGTGCCCGCGGGGAAAGCACCCTGGCGGGCGAGATCGAGGATGCCGTACAGCATCTTCGCCACATAGACCCCTTCGACCCGATATTTCGCGATGAAGGCGTCAAGGACGGGCGTCGACTTGGCGTACCCGCCGAAGTGGTAGTCCAGGTTGACCGACCAGTTCGACCACGTCCGCCCGTACGCCTCCCGTTGCAGCCGGGCGACCTCGTCCTCCAGGAATCCGGCGCCCTTCAGCACCGCGAAGCCGAGCGCCCGTTTGCCGTCCGGCAGCCCGGCCGCGATGCCGGCCAGCGTCCCGCCCGTGCCGACCGGGCAGCAGACGACGTCGTACGGGACGGTGATCTCCCCCGGCAGCTCGGCGCAGCCGCGTACGGCGGCTGCGTTGCTCCCGCCCTCGGGCAGGATCGCGATGTCGGCCCCCCAGCGGGCGCGCAGCCGCGCCTGCACCTCCTCGGTGTGCTTGCGGCGGTAGGTGGCCCGGTCGAGGTAGGTGAGCGTCATGCCGCAGGCCGCGGCGCGGGCGAGCATGGGGTTGAGCGGCAGGTGCTCCTCGCCGCGGATGACGCCGACGGTCTCGATGCCGTGCCGCGCCCCCGCCTCCGCGACGGCCCTGATGTGGTTGGAGTACGCCCCCCCGAACGTCAGCAGCCGCCGGTGCCCCAGGTTGTACCTGAGCTTGCGCGGCTTGTTGTCGTCGTGCATCAGGAACACCCTGACCGGCCCGAGACCCGGCTCCACCAGCTCCTCCATGGCGCTAGTCTACGGACGGGTCCTTGTTGAGGAGTGTTGGTTCATGCGCGTTGTTGAAGCTTTTCGTGATGCCTACGCCGGGTCGCCGCAGACCGTCTGGCACGCTCCCGGCAGGGTGAACCTCATCGGCGAGCACACCGACTACAACGACGGCTTCGTGCTGCCGTTCGCGGTGCCGTGGGGCGTGACGGCGGCCGTCACGCCACGCACCGACGGCGTCGTCCGGGTCCTGTCGCTGCAGTCGCCCGGCGAGCCGGCCACCTTCACCAGCTACGACCAGTCGAAGGGCTGGACGCGCTACGTCGTCGGCGTCCTCGCCATGATGGGCGAGGCGGTGTCGGGCGCCGACATCGTCGTCGACGGCGACGTGCCGCAGGGCGCCGGGCTCAGTTCCAGCGCCGCCCTGGAGGTCGCCGTCGCCTCGGCGCTCAACGACGCGCTCGACCTCGGCATGACGCCGATGGAGCTCGCCCTGCTCAGCCAGAAGGCCGAGAACGACTTCGTCGGCATACCGTGCGGCATCATGGACCAGGCCGCCTCCGCGCTCGGCCAGGAGGGCCACGCGCTGTTCCTCGACTGCCGCTCGCTCGCCTCCCGCAACATCCCGCTCGACCTGGGCGCCCACGGGCTGAGCATGCTCATCATCGACACCCAGGTGCACCACGAGCTCGCCGACGGCGAGTACGCCAAGCGCCGCGCCGAGTGCGAGTCGGCCGCCCGCAAGCTCGGCGTCGCCGCGCTGCGCGACGTGACCGACCTGGCAGGGGCGCTCCAGCAGCTCCAGGGCGACGAGCGCAAGCGCGTGATGCACGTCGTCACCGAGAACCACCGCGTCGAGGCCCTCATCGGCCTGCTGCGGGCGGGCGCCGTCACCGAGATCGGCGCCCTGCTCAACGCCTCCCACCTGTCGCTGCGCGACCAGTACGAGGTGTCCTCCCCCGAGCTCGACGTCGCCGTGGAGGCGGCGGTCAGGGGCGGGGCGCGCGGCGCGCGGATGACGGGCGGCGGCTTCGGCGGCTCCGCCATCGCGCTGGTGCCGGTCGAGCGGCTCGACAGCGTCAAGGAGTCGGTGTCGCGCGCGTACGACGAGCGCGGGTTCAGCGCCCCTCGCTTCCTGCCCGCCGTCCCGGCGAAGGGCGCGCACCGCGTCGGGGTGTCCTGACCCCTACAGGGGCGGGAAGTTCGGCGGGCGTCGCTCGAGGAAGCTGGCGACGCCCTCCGCGAAGTCGGGGCGCCGGAACGACGCGGCCATCTCCTGGGTGGCCGCCTTGGCCGACGCCTCCAGCGTGACGTCCCAGTCGTGCCAGAGCTGCCGCTTGATCACCGCCATCGACGCCGGCGAGCTGTGCGCCGCCAGCTCCCTGGCGTAGGACACCGCCTGCTCCAGCAGCGACTCCCCAGGCACCGCCCGGTTGGCCAGCCCCAGCTCGTACGCCTCACGCCCGGTGAAGATCCGCCCCGACAGCAGGACGTCCATGGCGCGCTGCTGGCCCATGATCCGCGGCAGCACCCACGACAGCCCGTACTCGGCGATCAGGCCCCGGCGGGCGAAGGCCGTCGTCCACTTGGCCTCCTCCGCCGTGAGGACGAGGTCGCAGACGAGCGCGTGCACCATGCCGAGGCCGGCGCAGGCGCCGTTGACGGCGGCGATGACCGGTTTGCCGAGCGTCGTGGGAAACGTGGCGGGGCGGGGGTCGGGTTTCTCCTCGTACGAGCCCGCCTGGATGGCGGTGAGCGTCTTGAAGTCGGCACCCGCGCAGAACCCCTTGCCCGCGCCGGTCACCACCACCGCCCGCACCTCGGGGTCTGCCTCGGCCTCGGCCAGGAGGTCGAAGTAGCGCCGTCCCATCGCGTCGGTCCAGGCATTGAGGCTCTCGGGACGGTTGAAGGTCAGGGTGAGCACGCCCCGGTCGAGCGTCGAGAGCACGAGTTCCGCCATGCCTCGTACAGAATCATGTTCTAGCCCTCGAAGGCAAGGAGCGGCGGGGGCCGCGCGGCCCCCGCCGGATGCCTAGTGATGGTGGACGAACGCGGGGGTCAGCTCGCGGGTGTCGTAGTAGCGGTGGAAGACGGGCGTGACGCCGCCGGACATCGGCGGAACGATCCACGACCAGTCGGCCGGGCACACCCGTCCCGCCTTCTCCTCCTTCGCCAGATGGGCGAGGAAACGGCGCGACTCCGTGTGATGGTCGGTGATCGTGACGCCCGCCCGCTCGAACGAGTGCAGCACGGCCACGTTCAGCTCCACCAGGGCGTGGTCGCGCCACAGCGAGCGCTCGGTGGAGGTGTCCAGGCCGAGCCGTTCCGCCACCGCCCCGAGCCGGTCGTACCTGTCGGTGTCGGCGAAGTTGCGGGCGCCGATCTCGGTGCCCATGTACCACCCGTTGAAGGGCGCGCACGGGTAGCAGATGCCGCCGATCTCCAGACACATATCCGAAATAGCCGGTACGGCGTGCCAGCGCAGCCCGAGCTCCTCGAACCAGGCGTACTCGGGATGCACGATCGGCACCTCCAGCACGGCGTCACCCGGAAGGTGACACAGCAGCGGCTCGCCGAACGGCGGTTCGATGATCAACGGCAGCACGTCGAAGCGGCCGCCCTTGCCCTCCCAGCCCAGCTTCTGGGCGTACTCGGTGAGGTCGACGTTGCGCGGGTCGCCCACGACGCCGTCCTCGGTGCGGTATCCGGCGTAGCGGATCAACTGGTCGTTGCGGATGCGCGGGGCGCGCAGGGCCGGCGTGTCGGGGGCCATGATGGTGATGGTCGGACGGATCTTGCCCTTGTTCGTGGCCTCGTGCAGGTGGGCGACGCTTTCCAGGGCCACGCCCTCGGGCGCGCTCACCAGCCGCCGGTCACGGACCTTCAGCGAACGCCAGTACAACCGGCCGATGCACCGGTTGCTGTTGCGCCAGGCCACCCTGGCGCCGAACTCGAGCTCCTCGAAGGAGTGCGTGTAGGTGCCGTAGCGGGCCACGTCCCTGGCGATGTCGCGCAGGCGAGCGTGCAGACCCCCTACGGAGGGGTTCTCGGCGTGGTAGAGCCTGATGAAGCGCTCCGCCTCGCGGAGGTCGATGGAGCGTGCGGCCACCGGGCGGGCGGCGGGCACGTCGAAGGGACGCAGGGACCTGATCCAGGTAGGCACGCGGCAATCAGCACTCTCCGTCATCGGATCGCCCCGCCGATTCCGGGTCGGCGACACGTCCTTGCTGGTGGCGCCCTCTCCTCGCCCCCATCACGACACTCCCGCGGCACCGGCCCCGAGGAACCGGCGCCCTCATCTTCACCCGCCTCACGCCTCCTTGTCCCAGAAATGCAGAAATCATGTGATGAACGAATCACATAGGGTGAAATACCAGCCCGCGCCACCCTCTGCCGTGCGTAGGGGCTCGGCGTAGCGGGCCGGACGGGGCGGGCGTATCCGGCTCTCGGGGGAAATCGGGTCGCGTCGCGGCGGGCGGCGGTTCTAACCTGGCCGCCGTGGCTACTCAGGTGATTGTGCTCAACGGCGGCTCCAGCGCGGGAAAGACGTCGATCGTCCGGCATCTCCAGGAGGTCCTGCCCGAGCCGTGGCTCGCGTTCGGGGTCGACTCGTTCGTCGACGCACTGCCCCTGTCCATGCAGGAGTCGGACGCCGGGATCGCGTTCGCCCCCGACGGCGGCATCACGGTGGGCCCCGTGTTCCGGACGCTGGAGGCGGCCTGGATGAAGGGCCTGACCGCGACGGTCCGCGCCGGGGCTCCGGTGATCATCGACGACGTCTTCCTCGGCGGGGCGGCGTCCCAGCAGCGGTGGCAGCGGGCCCTCGACGGACTGGACGTCCTGTGGGTGGGCGTCACGTGCGACCCGGCGACCGCCGCCGGCCGTGAGAAGGCCCGGGGCGACCGGGTCGTCGGCATGGCCGAGTCACAGGCGAAGATCGTCCACGAAGGCGTGCGCTACGACCTGGTGGTGGACACCACGCACACCGAGTCCCTGACGTGCGCCCGCACCGTCGCCGACCGTGTCCGCCGCTAGCCCGCGATGAATTCGGTTGCCTGGAGCACGGACGGCACGAGAGCCTGCACCGCGTGAACATGCACGAAGACCAGCTGCACATCTCGGTCGCGACGGTTCAGGCGCTCGTCGAGGAGCAGTTCCCGCAGTGGCGCGACCTGCCCGTCAGCGGTGTGACCTCATGCGGCACGGTCAACGCGCTGTTCCGCCTCGGCGACCGGCTCTGCGCCCGCTTCCCGCTCCAGCCGGGCTGGACGAGGGACGCGCTCGAGGCCGAGGCGGCCGCCGCCCGCGAGCTGGCGGGCCGCACCCGGTTCCCCACCCCCGAGCCGGTCGCGATCGGCGAGCCAGGAGCGGGTTATCCGCTGCCGTGGGCGGTCCAGACCTGGCTTCCCGGCGTCGTGGCCACCGACGACGACCCGGGATGGTCCGAGGCGTTCGCCGTCGACCTGGCCGCCCTCATCACCGACCTGCGCGCCGTGGACACGCGGGGCCGTACGTTCCCCGGCCGGGGGCGCGGCGGCGACCTGCGCGACCACGATGCGTGGATGGAGACCTGCTTCCGGCACAGCGAGCACCTGCTGGACGTCCCGCGCCTGCGCGCGATGTGGGCCCGCCTGCGCGAGCTGCCGCCCACCGGTCCCGACGTCATGAACCACGGCGACCTCATCCCCGGCAACGTCCTCGTCTCCGGCGGACGGCTGGCCGGGGTGCTCGACGTCGGCGGCTTCGGCCCGGCCGACCCGGCACTCGACCTCGTGAGCGCCTGGCACCTGCTGGAGGAGGGGCCGCGCGAGGTGCTCCGCAAGGAGCTCGACTGCGGCGAGGTGGAGTGGGAACGCGGCAAGGCGTGGGCGTTCCAGCAGGCCATGGGCCTCGTCTGGTACTACGACACCACCAACCCGGCCATGGCCCGCATGGGCCGCCGCACCCTGCAACGCCTGGCGCTCGCCTGACCGCCCTGTCAAGCATCAAGTGAGACCCGGCAGGTCCCTTACCCGGCATTGAGCCGACGCCGCCGGCTGGTGCGCGTAACCCGATGCTCGCTGTGCTCGGCCATGTGCAGAACCCATGGCGCCCGGAGCCGGACCAACGGGTCGTTGGCGAAGAGCAGCCTCCGCGGCTCCGCAGACGCAACAACAGAATGCCACCTGAGGCGGAGTGCGCATCCATCAGATCCAGGGGCCGTGTTGAAGTGCCTGATCGGCCTGCGGCGGAACCGGAACAGCCGTCTGCGATGATGCTCCGCTATGGAACGATACGGGCGGTTTCGCCGCGAGGCGATTGAGCGGGGCATTCCGGCGGATCAGATTGACAGATTCGCCGAGCAGCTGCGATTCGCGATCTGGTTAGGTGGCGGTGACCGCGGCGAGGATGTCGTCGGGCAGAGCGGCGGGCTGCCCCGGCTACCTGCCGGCACGGAGTGGCCGTCCGAGCAAGGGATTCCGTTGCCGTTCGTCGCATCCCTCGACTGCGCGGCCCTACCGAGGGTCGAGAAGCTTCCCCTGCCGGTGGACGGCTCGCTGCTCTTCTTCCTGGATCCCGAGAAAGCCTTCGACGCGTGCAGTCGCGGCTACGACGCGTTCGCGCGGGTCCTGTACGTCCCCGCAGGCACGGAGACAGCGGTCCGGCAGCTGCCGTCCGACGGTGAGGTCCCTTACCCCGAGTACAGGCTTCATGCCGAGGTCGTGCCGCAGCTGCCCCCCGGGCTCGAGCCCGACGACGAGGACATGAACGACCGCCTCATGTTCGCGTCGGACACCGTGAAGCAGCTGGTCGGTGAGCTGACGCATACCGAAGAACTCATCGCACTGGTCCAGGATCTCTGGCCGACGGAGACGGGCCTGTCATCCCTGTACGTCGGTGGATACACGAAAAGAATCGGAGGCTCGTACGCTCCGGAGGAGCAGATGGCGCGTGCCGGCCTCCGGGCCCGGCTGGAGACCGAGCCTGACCTTCCGCGCCCCGAGAGGATCCGCTGGCGCCGCGAAGAGGAATCCCGGCTGATTCGGGAATGGGTGCCGCTCGCCCAGTTCCCCACCGAACACTTCTGTCATTTCGGACGCTTTTTGATCAGATTCGACGACCTGGCCGCCGGCCGCTTCGACAGGATGCGCTCATTCCCCGCGTTCACCGAGTAACCGGCAGGCGTCCTCGAAGCGCGCGGCACTGTATTCACTGTCGCGGGCAGTGCATCCCGCCGCAGGTGACGGCGGCCCTCTGCAGCGAGGCGACGGTCGGCGCCCCGATGCTCGGACATGGCGTAACCGAGCAGCCGGCGGAGAAAAGATCCTCCGCCGTGGCCAGGTGGAGCCCTCGCCCCGCGCGGTGAGCCGGCCCTCGCCGGTGACGATCTCGGTGACGTCGCCGCACCACGACACGTCCGGCGCGACCGCGGTGATACCCGACCTTCTCCTTGGGTCAGGTCTCCACGCCATGGTGTCCCCCCCCGACCCGATCGGCGCGAAGGACCGGGACGGACGGCGGAACGGGCGGACATCTTGCGCGATCCCATGCGTGCGCTGCGTGGTGGGCCCGCGAGTGATCAGGCGGGCATCGGAAGCCGCTGGAAGGTCCGGGAGCTTCGGCACCCCTTCGTCTCGATCTTGAGTGACGGGGACGCCTCAGCGGAACGGATCGCTGATCTCGTCGGGCACCCGACCCAGACCGTCCATCGACACCAGATCAGGCCCGTGATCGTCCGTGGAGCGGAGACCACGGACGCCGTCTTCGGCAGTGACCGAACCCGACAGCGGCTCCCCGGGTGACTCCCGGAACGACTCAGGCCCCTGTTCCTTGATCCAGGAAAGGGGCCCGAGCCGTGTGTTCTCAGTTCTGACGAAGCTCCCGCGATTGGACTCGAACCAATAACCTGCCGGTTAACAGCCGGCTGCTCTGCCATTGAGCTACGCGGGACCGCTCGTTTGCGCACTTCGGCGGGCCCTTTCGGGCCCCTCCGTGGCGCGCAGGAATAGATTAGCGCACTCTTGGAGTGCGTGTCGCATCGTGAGCGGGGTAGGCCCGGAAACAGCGGAGGTGCAACATGCGTTATCGGATGACATTCGCCGTTGGCCTGGCTGTCGGGTACGTGTTGGGCAGCAGGGCGGGGCGGGAACGCTACGAGCAGATCAAGCGAGTGGCGCAGCGCGTGGCCGACAATCCCCGGATGCAGGAGATGGCCGGGGTGATGGGGGCACAGGCGTCGAAGTACGCGGGGATGGTCCGGTCGAGGATGGGCGACACGCTGCAGCAGCGCATGCCGTTCCTCGGAGGTCATGATCACGACACCGGCACCGGGTGGCCCGACGAGGAGGTCGCCGAGACCAGGACCCGCGAGAGCGGTATCCCCTACTGACGCACGAGGGCATGGGGCCGGTCGCCGGCCCCATGCCCTCGGCACACCGCCCGGCCCTTCGGCACACCGCCGCATCCACGTCCCACCGCAGGCCTCAGGACCCGCACACTTCGGCGCGTCCTTCGAGGTCGGCTGGGTGAGGCGGCTTCCTCACCGCAAGATCCGGACGGGCAGGCTGTGGCACGTGCTCGCCGGAGGCCCGTGCGGGCCTGCGGCGTGAGTCTCAAGGGTCAGACGCCCATGCTGCGGCGTACGCCTTCCAGGACCTGTTCGGCCTGAGCGCGGAGGCCGGGGTCGTCGGGGTCGAGGCCGTCGTCGAAGACGAACGTCCAGCCGGCCACCTCGCCGCCGGGCGGGCGCCTGGCCACGAGCCGCACCCCACCCCTGCCGGGCAGGCTCACGTGCTTGTTCACCACGATCGTCGAGTTCACCCGCTCGCGTACGGTCTCCGGCAGCATGCGCGGCTCGGCGATCCGTTCGGCGTGCCACAGGCCGTCGACGGTGAGCACGCGCACGCCGTCCTCGTCCCAGGACGCCTTGTCGATCGTCTCGTACGGCACGCGTGTCCCGTCCGAGAGGTGGAGGGCCAGGTTGGTGGCCACCACGTGGCCGTCCTTCGAGGCGGCGAACGTCAGGACCCGCTCCCCGCGCTCCAGCTGCAGGGATCGGCGCGCCTCACCGGGCAGGCGGTGGAAAAAACTCATTCCACCACGGTATCCGCGAGCAGATCGAGGGTGAGAGCCGCACTCCAGGAGAAGTCGCGGCAGCCGCGCCCGCTGCCGTCGAAGGGGTCGAAGCACTCGCGGAACCCGGCCTGCCGGACGAGGCGCAGGGTGCCGTTGGTGAGCTGGCGGCCCAGCTGGTCGAGGGAGTGGACGGCGGCGGCCCGGCGCAACAGCCAGTTGGTGTTCACCCATGAGGGGCCGCGCCAGTAGCGGGTGCGGTCGAACTGGGTGGCGCGGATCTCGCAGCTCGGGACGGGGTAGCCGGTCGCCCCCATGAACCTGGCCGACTCCAGCACGTCCAGGGCGGCGTGCAGGTGGTCGGATGAGATGCCGGGGTCGAGCAGCGGCCCGAACGAGCCGACGGTGCACACCCTGATCAGCCGGTCGGCGCGCAGGTCCCTGGCGTAGAAGCAGTCGTCCCACAGGCGGTCGAGGAGCGCCCGCCTGATGCGCTCGGCCCGTTCGGCGTGCGGCGCGGGGTCGGCGCCGGCCAGCGGGGCGAGGTCGGCGAGCGCCTGGCAGGAGGCCAGCCAGATCCCGTTGAACAACGGGTCCTCGATCGCGAACGGATGCTCGTCGCGCAGGTACGCGGGGCTGTACCCGGCGTCCCGGTAGCGCATGGCGAGCCAGACGTAGCGGTCGTGGTCGCTGTCGGGGCGGCCGCCGGCCGGGTCGGCACCTGGCCGGCCGTACCCGGTGGCGGGGAGCGCGGCGAGGGGGTCGTCCCAGGCGGGGCTGTCGTCCATGCCGGACTCCCACGGGTGGACGATCGCGGCCAGCCCCGCGCCGCCGAGGTCGCGCGTGGCGGCGAGCCAGTCGTGCTGGGCGCTCAGCGCAGGAAAGGCCCGCCGGACGAACGCCGCGTCGCCGGTGTGCCGGTACAGCCACCAGAGGGCGAGGCCGTGCAGCGGTGGCGCGGTGAGCCCTGAGGTGAGCACCTTCGGCGCGGACTCGTGCTCCTGCGAGCGCCACACCGCTGGGCCGGGATAGTAGGCCTCGCTGGTGTGGAAGACGATGTGCGGCAGCATCCCGGTCGCCCACTGCCCGCGCAGCAGGCTGAGCAGTTCGGCGCGGGCGCGGTCGGGATGGTGGCGGGCCAGGCCCATGACGACGAACGCGGAGTCCCAGCCCCACTGGTGCGGGTAGAGACCTGGCGCGGGCACGGTGCCGCAGCCCGTCCAGTTGGCCTCGAGCACGGCCATCGCCTCTCGCCCGAGTGCGGCGTCGTCGACCGCGGGCCGAGCCTCCATCACCCAACTATGACCGGCGATGCCCTCGGACGCTATGTCCTCTTGGCGCACTTCGCCACGAGGACGACGCCGAGCGTCACGAGACCGGCGATGAGGGTCCACTTGAGCAGCGTGAACAGGAGGCCCACGAGAGGCCCGAGGAGGAAGAGCGCGGCCACGACGGCCGCGACGATCAGAAGAATGCGTCCCATGACTCGAACGTTATGAGATCTTTTAAGCGGATTGCAGGCGGTCCAGGGTTGAATCAGGGACGAACCAGGGCTATCCCTACCGAAGGAACCGACGAGCCGTACCGCCCGTTGATCCGGTGAGGCAGGGGGGCCGCCTCCACGGGAGCGTGATGATCCTGAGATCGCCGATGAGCAGAGAGGGCGCGGAGCACGCGCTGCGCCTCCGTGCCGAGGAACGCGACCGCGTCTCCGGCCACCTGCTCGACCTCGAGTCCCACACGACGTACCGATTACTCAAGGGCGCGGCCCTGCGCGGCGAGACGCGCAGGCGGTGGGCGGCGGCGCAGGAGTCGCTGGCCGTCCTGTGGGTGCTGAACGACGCCTACCGGGCCGTGCTGCGGGAGGCCGAGCGGGTCAGGGCCGAGCGCGAGCGGATGGGCGCCGAGCAGCTCGCCCGCCTCACGGAACTGCTGTCGGGCCCGTCCGTGGTGCTGCCCGCCGCCGTCGAGCCGGTCGAGCGGCGCTCGCTCCTCCCTCCGGTGGACGAGCGGCTGACCCTCGACGAGGCGGTGGTCCGGATGAACGGCGCCTTCGGCGAGGTCACGTCCGCGCTGAACGACATCGACGCCGTCTGGAACGTCCTGCTCCCCCGTCTCGACGCCGCCGAGGCCGACCTGCGCGCGATCGGCGAGCTGGCGGCCCTGCTGGGCGAGGACGCCACGCTGGAGGCGACGCAGGAACCGGCCCGGCTGCGGGCGGCGGTGGTGGAGGACCCGCTCGGGCCGTCCGTCGAGCAGGACCTCGACCGGCTGGTCCGGCTGCTCGGCGACCGCCGCGCGGAGCTGGAGCTCGCGCGCGCGGCCAGGGACGAGTACGCCGAGCGGCGCGAGAACCTGACCGCCGCGCTCGACGAGGTGCGGGCGGCCGAGAGCGAGGCGCGGCTGGCCCACGGCAAGGTCGTCGTCAAGATCGCCCTGCCGCCGCAGGCCCAGCCGCGCAGCCGGGTGGACGCGTTGGCCGCCGCGCTCGACGCGCTGGACGTGTCAGCCGAACCCTGGGTGCGGCGGGGACGGCGGCTGGCGGCGCTGGAGGACGAGACCCGCGAGGCCGCCGGCCAGGCGCGGGCCGCCGCCCAGGCACTGTACGGGCTGCTCGTCCGCCGCGACGAGTTACGCGGCCGGCTCGGCGCCTTCCAGGTGATGGCGGCGCGCAAGGGGCTCGCGGAGGCCCCGGACGCCACCCGCCTGTACGAGCGAGCCAGGGCGCTGCTGTGGAGCGCCCCCTGCGACCTGACGCGTGCGGCGGCCGCGGTCGACGACTACCGGCGCGCGATCCACGGAGGTGCCGCATGAGCCGTTGCACGCAGCCCGGCTGCGCGGGAACGATCGACGAGGGCTACTGCGACCTGTGCGGCCACGCCGAGAGCCCGCCGCCCCTCCCGTCGTCACAGCCGTCGTCGCTCCCGTCGCGGCCTGACCCGGGGTCCGGACCTGAGACGCGTCCCGCGGGCAGGCCGACCGGGGGCACCGGACGGTCGCGGACGGGCGTGCCCGACACCGTGGCCGACCTGCCGGCGGTGCCGGAGCGCGACCCCGCGGACGCGGTGCTGGACGACCCCCAGGTGCCGGAGGACAAGCGGTTCTGCGCGAACCCCGCGTGCGAGAAGGAGGTGGGCCGGTCCCGTGACGGGCGGCCGGGGCTGACGGAGGGGTTCTGCCCGCACTGCCGTACCCGCTTCTCGTTCACCCCCAAGCTGCGCGAAGGGGATCTGGTGGGCGGCCAGTACCGAGTGCTGGGCTGCCTGGCGCACGGCGGGCTCGGCTGGATCTACCTCGCCTCCGACGAGAACCTCGACGGCCGCTGGGTGGTGCTGAAGGGCCTGCTCAACTCCATGAACGCCGAGGCGCTGGCGGCGGCGGAGGCCGAGCGGAAGTTCCTCACCACGGTCGACCACCCCAACATCGTCAAGATCTTCAACTTCCAGCGCTCGTCCGGACTCGGGTACATCGTCATGGAGTACCTGGGCGGGCAGTCGCTGCACGACCTGCGCCTCCAGGGCCCGCTCTCGCTGCGCGAGACCCTCGTGTACGGGCGCGAGATCCTGCAGGCGCTCGCGTACCTGCACGAGAGCGACCTGGTCTACTGCGACCTCAAACCGGCCAACGTGATCAGGGTCGGCCGGCGGCTCAAGCTCATCGACCTGGGCGCGGTGCAGCAGCTCGGCTCCCCGGTGGGCTCGTCGTGGGTCACGCCCGGCTACCACGCGCCCGAGTTGCGCGACCGTCCGCAGTCGGTCGCCGCCGACCTCTACACCGTGGGCAGGACGCTCGCGGTGCTGGCGGTGCCCGGGTTCAGCCCGTGGCAGGGCGGCGGGCCCGCACCGCTGCCGGCCGACTGCGGGCACCCGTCGTTCACCCGGCTGCTGCGCAGGGCCACCGCGCCCGACCCGGCCGACCGGTTCCAGAGCGCGTGGGAGATGGAGGAGCAGCTCCTCGGGGTGCTGCGGGAGATCAGCGCGCTCGAGGCCGGGGTGCCGTACCCCGCACTGTCGCGGTTCTTCGGGCCGGAGCGCGCGGCGGTCGGCGCCGCGCTGTCGCAGGACCCCCACGAGGTGTTCGGGCCGCTCGACCCCGTGGCGGTGGCGACGGCGCTGCCCGCTCCGCAGGTCGACCCGTCCGACCCGGGAGCCGGCGCGCTGGTGGGGCTCGCCGGGCGTGACGGCAGGGAGCTCGTCGAGCAGCTCGCGAAGCTGCCGCCGACGCCGGAGACGCGGCTGACGCGGGCGCGGCTGCTGGCCGAGGAGGGCGCGGCCGAGGCCGTCACGGAGCTGGACGAGCTCAGCAGGGACCTGCCCGGCGACTGGCGGGTCACGTGGTACCGGGCGGTCCTCGCGCTGACCACGGCCCACCACGACGAGGCGGTGGCGCTGTTCGACGCGTGCCTGTCGGAGCTGCCCGGCGAGCTCGCGCCCAAGCTGGCGCTCGGCCTCGCGCTCGAGTGCGCGGGCCGGCCCGCCGCCTCCTGGTACGACCTCGTCTGGCGGACCGACCGCTCCTTCGTCAGCGCGGCGTTCGGGCTGGCGAGGGCGGGTCGGATGGACGTCCTCGACGAGGTGCCCGCCTCGTCGGTGTACCGGACGGCGGCGCAGGTGGCGCTCGCGGCCTCGGCGGTGCGGCGGCCCGACGTGGCCGCGCTGGGTCCTGACGAGCTGACGCGGGCGGCCGGCCGGCTGGCGGCGCAGACGAACCTCGACACCCGCCGCCGCGACCTGCTCACCGCCGAGATCCTGCAAGGGGCGCTGACGTGGCTGGAGTCGAACCCACCGCCGAAGCTCGGTGAGCTCTCCGGGGCGCCGTTCACGGAGGTGGGGCTGCGGCGGCGGCTGGAGACGATCTTCCGGCGGCTGGCGCTCGCGGCCGGCTCCCGCGAGGAGCGCCACGCCCTCGTCGACCGGGCCAACACCGTACGGCCGAGGACCTGGCTGTGACGGGCGCAGCCCAGGAGGCGGCGGGCTGCCCGGTGTGCGGCGCTCCCGTGCTCGTGGGCGACTCCTACTGCGAGGCGTGCGGGCACGCGCTCAACGCTCCCGCCTGCGTCTCGTGCGGCGCTCCTGCGGTGGACGCCGAGGGCTACTGCGAGCGGTGCGGCCTTCGCCAGCCGTCCGGACGCGACCACGTGGAGACGACGCTGGACGGGGGCGCCGCGGCGGTGACCGACAGGGGCTTGCGCCGCCCCCGCAACGAGGACGCGGTGGCCCTGGTCCAGGCGGGCGACGCCGTCGTGGTCGTGGTGTGCGACGGCGTGGGGTCGTCGCCGAGGGCCGACGAGGCGTCCGCGGCGGCGGCCGGGACCGCGTCCGCCGCGCTGGCCGGAGGCGTGTCGCAGGCGGAGGCGTTCGGGCTGGCCGCCCGCGCGGTTGCCGAGCTGGCCACCTCCCCCGAGGACGCCCCCGCCTGCACGTACGTCGCCGCCGTGGTGGAGCCGGACGGGCGGGTGTCGCTGGCCTGGGCGGGCGACTCCCGCGCGTACTGGCTGCCCGGCGGTTCCGGGGCACCCGTGCCGCTGACCGTGGACGACACCGTGGCGACCGGGGAGATCACCGCCTGGCTGGGCGCCGACGCCGGCGCGGTCGGCCCCCACGTGCGCACCCTGGTCCCGCCCGAACCCGGCCTGCTGCTCGTCTGCAGCGACGGGCTGTGGCGCTACCTGGACGGCTACGCCGTCCCCGCCGCAGGGACGCCCGTCGAGACGGCCCGCGAACTGCTCCGCCACGCGCTGGACCGCGGCGGCCAGGACAACGTGACGATCGCCTTGATCCCCCGAGGAGAAGTGCATGACTGACCAGCCCGCTTTCACCATGACCATCGACCAGAACAAGTACCTGCCGCTCGGCGGGCGCGAGGTGCACGCGATCGTGACGGTCGCGTCGGCGGGCGGCCCGGTCGTGCGTCAGGACGTGCCCGCCGAGGCCGCTGAAGTGATCATCATTGACACGTCGGGGTCGATGAGCGGCAGCAAGATCCGCGAGGCGCGGCAGGCCGCGGCGACGGCGGTGCGCACGTTGCGCGACGGGGTGCACTTCGCCGTGGTGGCCGGGACGGAGTCGGCCCACCTGGTCTATCCGGGCCGCGGCGCCGGGCTGGTCGAGGCGAACCGGGCCACCAGGGCCGAGGCCGAGCAGGCCATCGGCCGGTTGCTGGCGCACGGCGGCACCGCCATCGGCTCGTGGCTCGACCTTGCGGGACGCCTGTTGAGCACGCGCCCGTCGGCGATCCGGCACGCGCTGCTGATGACCGACGGCCAGAACAACGAGCGCCCCGACGTGTTCGACTCCGTGCTGCGCTCGTGGAGCGGCGCGTTCGTGTGCGACGCGCTGGGCGTCGGTGACGACTGGGTGCCCGCCGAACTGCGCAAGGTCGCCGAGGCGCTGCTCGGCACGTTCGACTTCGTCCGTGACCAGGCCGACCTGCCGGAGTACTTCCGGCGGCTGACGCAGACGTCGATGAGCAAGACGGTGGCCGAGGTGTCGCTGCGGGTGTGGGTGCCGCAGGCCGCCGTGCTGAAGTACGTCAAGCAGGTCTCCCCCACGCTGCTCGACCTGACGGGCAAACGCGCCGACGTCAACCCACTGACCGGCGACTACCCGACCGGCTCGTGGGGCGCGGAGGAGCGCGAGTACCACGTCTGCGTCGAGGTGCCCACCGGGCAGGTCGGCCAGGAGATCAGGGCGAGCTGGATCAAGCTCGTCCGCCCCGACACCGAGGAGGTCCTGGCCGGCGGGAACGTGCTCGCGCAGTGGAGCGACGACCTCGCGCAGTCGACCCGGATCAACCGGAAGGTCGCCCACTACACCGGCCAGGAAGAGCTGCACGAGCTGATCCAGGAGGGACTCGGCGCGCGGGCGGCCGGCGACGTCGACACCGCGACCGCCCGCCTGGCCGAGGCGCGGCAGATCGCCGAGAACACCGGCAGGGAGGACACCCTGCGACTGCTGAACAAGGTGATCGAGCGCGACCCGGAGACGGGAACCGCCCGCCTGCGCAGGGACGTGGCCAAGGCCGACGCGATCGCGCTCGACACCGGGTCGGTGCGGACCAGCAGGCTGCGTGAGCGGAACGAGGGGACTGACCGCTGATGGCCACCTGCCCGCAGGGGCACGCGTCCGGCGCCGACGACTACTGCGACGTCTGCGGGGCCCGCATGAGCGCGGGCACACCCGGGGGCGGGCCCACGAGCGTGCTGGCGCCGGAGACGCCGCCCGCCGAGTGTCCCGTCTGCCGGGCGCCGCGCGCCGGACAGTTCTGCGAGGTGTGCGGCCACGACTACGCCGGCACCGGCGCGAACACCCCGTCATTCGCCACGCAGGTGCGGTGGGAGGCCGTCGCCGCGGCCGATCACGCCTACTACCAGCGGGTCGTCGGCGCGGGCGGTCCGGACGCCGGCGCGGTGTCGTTCCCGCCCTACTGCCCGGAGCGCTCGTTCGCGCTGGAGGGCGAGCAGGTGCGCATCGGACGGCGCAGCCGGGCCAGGAACCTCACCCCCGAGATCGACCTCACCGGTCCGCCGGAGGACACCGGCATCTCCCACCTGCACGCCGTGCTGCTGGCCCAGCCGGACGGCACCTGGCTGCTGGTGGACCCGGGCTCGGCCAACGGCACCCAGGTGAACGGCCGTCCGATCGGGGTCAACGTGCCGGTCCCGGTCGGCGCGGGAGACCGCATCCACCTCGGCGCGTGGACGGTCCTCACCCTGAGGGAGGGGGCGCCGTGACGGTCGTGAGCGTGCGCGTTCCCCCCGCACCCGCGCGCCGCAGCGTTCCCGGACGGATCCGGGTGATCTCCGGCGTCACGGCCGGCTGCCTGGTGCTGCTGTTCGCGGCGCTCGCGGCCGGCGGACTGACCGTGCGCGACGGGCTGCAGGTGATCGGCCGCGACGCGGGCCCGCAGGTCGTCGCCACGGCCGGGCTGTACCTGGCGCTGAGCGACATGGACGCCGTGGTGGCCGACGTCCTCGTCATGGGCGACGCGTACGAGCGGGAGCGGGACAAGGCCACCGCCCGGTACGAGCAGCGCCGGTCGGAGGCCAACCAGGCGCTGCTGAAGGCGTTCGAGCTGTCGGGCGACAACGAGGCCGAGCGGCGGACGGTGCAGTCGGTGCTCGACGGGCTCGGCGCGTACGAGCGGCTGGCCGGGCAGGCGCTGCTGCTGAACGAGCGGTCGCCGCACCCGCCGGGGCCGCCGCCGGAGGCCGTCGTCAGGCTCTACCGGCAGGCGACCGACCTGATGCGGCTGATGCTGCTGCCGCAGGCGTACAACCTGACGCTGGAGAACGGCACGATCGTGCGCCGCACCTACGACGACAAGGCGACGACGGTGCCGCTGCTGCGCGGCACGGTGGTGCTGGCCGGGCTGCTCGCCGTGGGCTGCCTGGTCTGGCTGCAGGTGTACCTGGCCAGGAGGTTCCGGCGGGTGTTCGGGCCCGCGCTGCTGATCGCCACGCTCGCGGTCGCGGCGTCCACGGTCGTCGGCGCGGCCGCGCTCGGGCAGAACGAGCAGGCGCTGCGGGAGGCCAAGTCGGCGGGCTTCGACTCGGTGCTGGCCCTGGCCAGGGCCCGCGCGATCAGCAACAGCATGCAGGGCGACCAGAGCCGCTACCTGCTGGACAAGGAGCGCGCCGACACCTACGAGCACACGTACTTGGACAAGTCGCTGTCGCTGCTGTACGTCGAGGCGGGCAATCTCGAGACCTACCACGCCAAGGTGGCCGACAACTCGGGCGGCTTCCGCGGCCTGCTCGGCCCCGAACTGGTCGGCGCGAAGGGCGCGCAGGTCGAGGAGGCGTACCAGCGGTTCCAGGCCGCGGACACGACCTTCCGCACCCTCGCGGCGGACGGCAGGGTCGGCGAGGCGGTCGCGGCGCGGCTCGACCCGGTCAGCGCGGCGTTCGGCGCCTACGACCGTTCCCTCGTGGCGCTGGCCGACGAGCACGAGAGCGTGTTCGACCGCGCCATCGACCGCGGTGAGAGCACGCTGGGCGGCCTGTGGCTGCTGCTGCCGTTCGCGGCCGGCGTGATCGGCCTGCTGGTGGTCACCGGGGTGTGGCCTCGACTCAAGGAGTACCGGTGAAGCGCGCGCTGTCGGCGGTCGCCGCCCTTGTCGCCATGGTCGCCGTGGTCGCGGGCTGCGGGACGGGCGGCCCAGAATCGATCGTGGACAAGGACACCCTGGTCATCGCGGTGCGCTCGGACCTGCCGTACGTCGGGTTCCGCAAGCCGGACGGCTCCTTCGAGGGCTTCGACGTGGACGTGGCCCGCTATGTCGCCGGCAAGCTGGGCAAGGACTTCTCGCTCGTGCCCGTGCTGGCGGCCGACCGGGAGAAGGTGCTGGTGGACGGCCGGGCCGACATGGTGGTGGCGACGTACACGATCAGCCAGGACCGCAAGGCCACGGTGCTGTTCGCGGGGCCGTACCACATCTCGTACCAGGACATCCTGACGCGGCGGGACGACCCGATCGGCAACGTGCGGGAGCTCGCTGGGCGGAAGATCTGCGAGGTGCGAGGGGCGAACGCGGCCCAGCGGGTGGTCGAGGAGCGGAAGGTGGCGGCGGAGGTCGTGCCGTTCGCCGACTACCAGGCGTGCCTGGCCGGGCTGAAGAACCGCCAGGTCGACGCCGTCACCACCAACGACGTCATCCTCGCGGGCCTCGCCATGCAGGACGGGTCGGGGCTGCGGCTGAGCAACGCGCGGTTCAACGAGCAGCGCAGCGGCATCGGGCTGCCCCGGGGCGACGTGCCGGGGTGCGAGGCGGTGAACCGGGCGATCACCGACATGTACCAGGACGGGACGGCGGCGAAGCTGCTGCACACGTGGTTCGACGCGTCGGGCCTGGACCTCAGCACGATCGCCGTCCCCCAGTTCGAGGGCTGCTCCTGAGTGCGGTCACCCGGCGGCCGGGCGGTGGCCGAGGCGCCGGGAGGCGTCCTCGGCCGCGGCCACGACCTGCGGCGCGATCTCGCCCACGTCGGCGGGGGTGAGCCGCTGCGTCGGCGCCAGCATGCCGAGGACCGCGACCAGCTCGCCCGAGCTGCCGAAGACGGGGGCGCTGATGGAGGCCGCGCCCGCGTCGCGTTCCTCGAACGTCGCTGAATAGCCGTTCCTGCGCACCTCGGCCAGTTGCTCGTCCAGCACGTCGATGTCGACGACGGTGCGGGCGGTGTGGCGGACGAGACCGTGGCCGACCGCCGCGCGGCGCGCCTCGGGGTCGAAGGCCATGAAGACCTTGCCGGCCGAGCCCGCGTGCAGCGGCATCACCATGCCGACCGTGGCGATGCGCATGACGGCGGCGCGGGTCTCGGCGAGGCTCACCACCGTGCGGAAGGGCCCGTCGCGCACGTACAGGCAGGCGGACTCGCCGGTGCGGTCGCGCAGCCACTGGATCGCCGGACGGGTGAGCTGCACGATGTCGAGGCCGAGCGTGCCGGGGGCGGCCCACCGCACGAGCGCGAGGCCGATGCGGTAGACGTCGCCGTGCCGGTCGAGGAAGCCCTCGCGCACCAGGCTGGTCACCAGCCGCTGGCAGGTGCTCGCGGGCAGCCCGGTGGCCTTGGTGATCTGCTGGAGGGTCAGCTCGGCGCGCTCGATGGTGAAGCACTCGAGGATCTGGCGGACCTTCCGCAGGACCAGCACCGACGCGGCGCCCCGCTCGTCGTTCTCGCCCATCACCTACGCGAACCTACCCCATGTCACGCGCCCGGCCCCGGGCGCAGCGCAACCGGCCAGGCCGGTACGGCGGACAGCGCGGAGTCGAGGCGGCGGCCCAGCAGCGCGCGCAGCTCGTCCCGGACGGCGACGAGCTTGCCGGGGTCGATCCCGGTGGCGACGCCCACCTGGTGGCAGAGGTTGACCAGGTCGTCGGTGCCGATGTTGCCGGCGGCCCCGGGGGCGAACGGGCAGCCGCCGACGCCGCCGAGTGAGGCGTCGAAGCGCCGGACGCCGAGCCGCAGCGCCTCCCACGCGTTCGCCGAGGCCATGCCGTACGTGTTGTGCAGGTGCAGGCCGATCGGCAGTTCAGGGAAGGCGGCGCGCACGGCGGTGACGGTCCTGCGGATGTGCGCTGGACCGGCCGCGCCGATCGTGTCGGCGAGGTGGATCACCTTGACGCCGAGTGCGATCAGCTCCTCGGCCACCTCCACCACCCGGTCGGGACCGGTCTCGCCGTCGAACGGGCAGACGAACGCGGTGACTATGGTCGCCTCGACATGGACGGCGGCCTCGCTCAGCAGCCCGGCCGCCGGCCACAGGCGCGCGAGGGCGTCCCGGGTGGGCACTCCGGCGTTGGCCCTGCTGTGGCCGTCGGAGGCGGAGACCACGAAGCGGACGTGGCGGGCTCCGGCCGCGAGCGCCCGGAGCGCTCCGCGTTCGTTGAACACCAGGGTGTGCAGCGCCACGGACTCCCCCGGCCGCAGCCGGCGGACCAGCGTGTCGGTGTCGGCCATCTGCGGCACCTTGTCCGGGTGGACGAACGAGCCGACCTCCAGCGAGGTGAGCCCCGCGTCCATCAGCCCGTAGGCCAGCCGGAGCTTGTCGGCGGTCGGGATGACGACCGGCTCGATCTGGAAGCCGTCCCTGAGCAGGACGTCGGTGATGAGGACCTGGTCGGTGGCGTCCACTCAGATCACCTGCAGCTCTCGCAGGGCGGCGCGGCGGGCGTCGTCGATGCCGAGTTCGGCCAGTACGGCGTCGGTGTGCTCGCCCGGCTCCGGCCCGAGCCACCGGGTGCGCCCGGGCTCCTCGGCGAGCTTCGGCACGACCCCGGGGAAGAGCACCTCGCGCTCGTCGCCCGCGGCGATCCTGACGCGGTGCCGTTCCAGCATGCCGCGGGCCGCGTAATGGGGGTCCTTGGCGATGTCGGCCGCCGTGTAGATGGGGGACGCGGGGATCTGCCCGTCCCCCAGCCGCAGGAGGACCTCCTCGTGCGGCATCAGCCGGGTCCAGGCCGCGATGGCGGCGTCGATGGACGCGGCGTGCTCCACCCGGCCGGCGTTGTCGGCGAGCCGCGGCTCGGTCGCCAGGTCCGAGCGGCCGATCACCCGCATGAGCCTGCGGAAGATGGCGTCGCCGTTGCCGCTGATCACGACGTACCGGCCGTCGCCGCACAGGTAGGTGTTGGACGGCACGATGCCCGGCAGCGCGCTGCCGGCCCGCTCCGGTTCGACGCCGAACGCGTCGTGGTCGGGGGTCAGCGACTCCATCAGGGAGTAGACCGCCTCGTACAGGGCCACGTCCACGACCTCGCCCTGTCCGGTGGCGGTGCGGCGGTGCAGGCCCATCAGGGCGCCGATGACGGCGTACAGGCCGGCGACGGAGTCGGCGAGGCTGATGCCGACCCGGGTGGGCGGGCGGTCAGGGTAGCCGGTGAAGTTGCGGAGCCCGCCGACCGCCTCGGCCACGCCGCCGAACCCCGGCCGGTCGAGGTACGGGCCGCTCTGTCCGTACCCGGAGACGCGGACGACGATCACGTCGGGGTTCACCTCGCGCATGCGCTCGACGGCCAGGCCCCAGCGTTCCAGGGTGCCGGGCCGGAAGTTCTCGAGGACGACGTCGGAGCGGCGGATCAGTTCCAGCGCGACCGCCTGCCCCTCGGGATGCCCGAGGTCGAGCGTGACGGAGCGCTTGTTCCTGTTCAGTACGCGGAACAGCAGCGAGGTCTCGCCCTCGTGGAGCCGCCACCGGCGCAGTTCGTCCCCGCCGGTGGGGCGCTCCACCTTGACGACGTCCGCCCCGAAGTCGGCCAGGAGGCGGCCGGCCGAGGGGGCGGCGATGAAGTTGCCCAGTTCGAGCACGCGCACCCCGGCCAGTGCCCCGCTGCCATGATCACCCATGACGACCCTCCCCTTTGGCCCACGATGTGGGTTTGTATCCCAGCATGCGAGTTTGCCATCCGAGCCGTCAAGTGCTCCTATATGTAAAAAATGGGATTAAAACATGCAAAACCAGCACTTAACTCCCCTTGACCGTGCTCTTCGATCGGCCGCATGATGGGTTCTCATCCCAGTCGTGGACTGCTTGCCCGCCGTGAACCGCACGCGAGAAGCCGCCGCCGCCCCCCTGCCTCCCATCGAAGGAGCAGCGGATGTCAGACGTCGCCGTACTCGCGAGCACGGCAGGAGCGATCGTCGCCGTCGTGGTGCTCATCGTGCGCTGCCACGTCAACCCGGTGATCTCACTGGTGCTCGGGTCGCTCGCCCTGGGGCTGATGAACCGCCTGGGGTTCGGCAGGACGGTCGAGACCATCACCAAGGGGTTCGGCGACATCATGGCCGAGGTCGGCCTGCTGATCGCCTTCGGCGTGCTCATGGGCTCGATGCTCAAGGAGATGGGCGCGATCGAGCGCCTGGTGGACCGGCTGCTGCGGGTCTTCGGGCCAGGGCGGCTGCCGTACTCGATGTCGCTGACGATCGGCACGCTGCTGCAGTCGATCTACCTGGACGTGCTGCTGGTGATCTCGGCGCCACTGGCCCGCTCCGCCGCGCGCCAGATCGGCCCCCTCGGCACGCCGCGCATGGCCGCCTCGATGGCGATCGGGCTCGAGTGCGGGATCGTGCTGATGGTGCCGGGCGTCGGCACCCTGGCACTGGCGGCGCTGCTGGACGTGCCGCTCGGCACGATGCTGCTCTGGGGTCTGCTGCTCGTCGTCCCGACGATCGTCATCTCCGTCGCGATCATGACCTTCCTGTTCCGCCACGGGTTCTGGGACGTCGCCGGCGACGAGATCGCCGAACCCGTCCCGGCGGAGCAGGTACGGGAAGAGCTCAGAACCCCTGTCGGCGTGGGAGTCGCCGGGGGCGGGGCGCCCGGCGTCCCGGCTCGGGGCGGCGCCGAGCTTCCCGCCGGCCCGCGCGGCGGCGCCGCCGGTCCCCGCCTGTCGGCCTGCTTCGCGCCGCTCGTCGTCGCCCTGTTGCTGATCGCGGGCGGTGCCGTCGCCCAGGCCGCGAACCGGGAGAACGCCGTCGTGTCGTTCTTCTCCGACCCCGTGGTCGCCCTGCTGATCGGCCTCATCGGCACCCTGGTCGTCACCCGCCTGTCCCTCGGCAGGAGCGGGGTGGACAGAGCCGTCGCCAACGGGTTCAAGGAGAGCGGTCAGATCCTCATCCTCACGGCGGTCGGAGGCTCGCTCGCCGCCGTCGTGGCGGCGGGCGGCCTGGGCGACATCCTGCGGCACTACTTCGAGGCCGACCGGTTCCTGCCGCTGCTGACGGTGTGGCTGGTCGCCGCGGTCCTGCACGTCGCGGTGGGCTCGGTCACCATCTCGGCCATCACCGCGGCGGGCATCCTCGCCCCCGTCGCGCCCGCCCTCGGCGTCGACCCCGTGCTGATCGCGCTCGCCGCCGGATCGGGCTCGCTGTTCTGCGTCCACGTCACCAGCAACACGTTCTGGCTGCTGCAGTCGCTGCTCGGCCAGACCACCAGGGGCGCGCTCAAGACCACCACGTTCGCCGTCTCCGTCGCCTCGGTCGTGGCGCTGCTCCTGCTGTTGCCGATCAGTGCCCTCTTCTGAGCGGACATGCCGATGGCCCGCCGGAGCGGGCCATCGGATCGGCGGTCGGCCGGGTCAGTCGAGGTAGTCGCGCAGCATCTGGGCGCGGGTCGGGTGACGCAGTTTGGCCAGCGTCTTCGACTCGATCTGGCGGATGCGCTCGCGCGTCACGCCGAACTCCCTGCCCACCTCTTCGAGCGTGCGCGGATGGCCGTCGGCCAGGCCGAAGCGCAACTGGATGATGCGCTGCTCGCGGTCGGACAGCGTGGCCAGGATGTCGTCGAGCTGGTCCTGCAGCATGATGAAGGCCGCGGCCTCCATCGGCACCACCGCGTCGGCGTCCTCGATGAAGTCTCCGAGGTCGGAGTCCTCCTCGCCGATCGGCGACTGCAACGACACCGGCTCCTGGGCGATGCGCTGGATCTCCACCACACGATCGACCGGGAGGTCCATCTCCTTGGCGATCTCCTCGGGGATCGGCTCGCGGCCGAGATCCTGGTGGAGCTGCCGCTGGACCCGTACGAGCTTGTTGATGGTCTCCACCATGTGCACCGGGATGCGGATCGTCCGCGCCTGGTCGGCGATGGCCCGGGTGATCGCCTGCCGGATCCACCAGGTGGCGTAGGTGGAGAACTTGTAACCCTTGGTGTAGTCGAACTTCTCGACCGCCCGGATGAGCCCCAGGTTGCCCTCCTGGATGAGATCCAGGAACAGCATGCCGCGGCCCACGTACCGTTTGGCGATGGACACCACCAGCCGGAGGTTGGCCTCGATGAGCCGCTGCTTGGCTCTCGTGCCCTGCCAGACGAGCTCGCGGAACTCGGGGAAGGCCAGCCGCGAGACGCCGTTGGCCAGTTTGTCCTCGGCGAACAGGCCGGCCTCTATCGACTTGGCGAGCTCCACCTCCTCCTCGGCCGTGAGCAGCGGCACGCGGCCGATCTCCCGCAGGTAGATGCGGACCAGATCGCTGGTCGGCGCCCGTTTGCCTACGTCCTCCTCATCGGCGCGGGAGGACTCCTCGTCGCCCTGGGGCTCGAGGACCTCCACGCCGTTCTCGGCGAGCATGCGCACGACGCGTTCCAGCGCGTCGGACGGCAACTCGGATCGGTCAAGCGCGGCTGCGACGTCATCGACGGTTACGCTTCCGCGCTCTCTTCCTTTCGCGACGAGGTCCGCCACCTGATCGACCGATGGCGGTCCGCTTGACAGCACCGATGCACCCACGGGACACAGTCTGCAGTATTGGTTCCGGCAAATGGCAGACCCATTTTTGTCACCGAAGGTAAGGCCGCAGTCCCCACCGAATTGAGATCGATAAAAGGTTTAACCTGAGTTTGATCAGGAAAGTAAAGTGAATTACGCGGTCGGCATTCCCGCGTCCGGCGGTCCCCCGAGCCGGACGCCACGCTTGACCTGCCCCGATATCGCCGCCTGCGGGCATGGGAACGCGCCACATTCCCGACTGAACTGGCCGGTTGCCCAGCTATCTGCGCAGCCGAACTGTTACCCGGCGGACACCACGCGGGCCCGCTTCTGCGCACGGCACCCGGCCCCGCCGTCACGCGGCGGGGCGGGCCGCGGAAAAGGTCACTGGTTGCCGGTCGCCCGCTCCAGCAGCACCTTGCGCTGCTTCTCCAGCGCGAGCAGCTCGCCGAAGAGGCGGCGGTGCTCCTGGTCGTCGTCGACCGGGTTGATGCGCTGCAGGCGCGACTTGGCCTGGGCGATGGCGCGGTCGACCGCCATGGTCTCGACCCGCGCGAGGATGCCCGTGGCGTACCGCTGCTCGACCTCGGCGTCCGCCTGGAACGGCTCGACCGCGAAGCGGGTCACGAGCACCCGCGACCCCTCCTCGTAGGCGTGCTCCAGCAGCCGGTCGACCCATTCGCGGCCGCCGTGCGCGGCCCCCGCGAGACCTCCGGCGGCGGTGATGACCTTGTGCAGGGCGATGTGGTCGGGCGTGGTGAACGCCTGCGGGTCGAGGGCGTCGAACGAGGGGCCGAGCAGCGCGGGACGCTGGACGGCCAGCTTCAGCAGCTCACGCTCGACGCGCACGCTCGGGTCGAGCGGCGCGGCCTGGGGGGCGCTCCGGCGGCGGCCCTGCTGGACGCCCGGCGCCTCGGCGATGCGCTGCATGACGAACCGCTCGTCCATGAAGCCGAGCCAGCGGTCGAGGTCGATGGCGTAGCGCTTGCGCAGCCCGACGTCCTTGATCGAGGCCACGATGGGCGCGGCGGCGTCGAGAGCGGCGATCTTGCCCTCGTTGCTGCGCAGGTCGTAGCGGGCGATCGTGCTCCTGATCGCGAACTGGAACAGCGGCTCGCGGCTCGCGATCAGGTCGCGCACGGCCGCGTCGCCCTGCTTGACGCGCAGGTCGCACGGGTCGAGCCCGTCACCCTGCACGGCGACGTAGGTCTGTGTGACGAACTTCTGCTCGTCGGCGAACGCCCGCAGCGCCGCCTTCTGCCCCGCCGCGTCGCCGTCGAAGGTGAAGATGACCTCGCCGCGGAACTCGGCCTGGTCGAACAGGAAACGGCGCAGGATCTTGATGTGCTCCTCGCCGAACGACGTGCCGCAGGTGGCGACCGCGGTGGGGACACCGGCGAGATGACAGGCCATCACGTCGGTGTATCCCTCGACGATCACGGCCTGCGCCCGCTTGGAGATCTCGCGTTTGGCGAGATCGATTCCATAAAGGACCTGGCTCTTCTTGTAAAGCGGGGAGTCAGGGGTATTCAGGTATTTCGGCCCGTCGTCGGAATCGAGCAGCTTGCGTGCGCCGAATCCGATCACATCGCCCGTGGCGTCCCTGATGGGCCAGATCAGCCGCCCCCTGAACCGGTCGATCGGCCCCCTGCGGCCCTCTTTCGCGAGGCCGCCCTTGACCAGCTCGTCGGCGCTGAACCCGCGGGCCATGAGGTGGCGGGCCAGCGCCTCCCACTCGTTGGGCGCGTAGCCGACCCCGAACGTCTCGGCGTCGGCCCGCTCGAAGCCCCGCTCGGACAGGAAGCGCCGGCCCGGCGCCGCCTCGGGGCTCATCAGCTTGCCGACGTAGAACTCGGCCGCGGCCCGATGGGCCTCGATCAGCCGGGCGCGCTCGCCGTGGTCGCGCCGCGGGACGTAGCCGCCCTGCTCGTACTGCAGCTGGATGCCGGCCCGCTGGGCCAGCCGCTCGACGGCCTCGCCGAACGACAGGTGCTCGATCTTCTCGACGAACGTGATCACGTCGCCGCCCTCGGAACACCCGAAGCAGTAGAACATCCCCCGCTCGGGGGTCACGTTGAAGGACGGGCTCTTCTCGTCGTGGAAGGGGCACAGCCCCTTGAGGTTGCCGCCTCCGGCGTTGCGCAACTGGATGTGCTCGCCGATGACCTCGGCGATGGGGGAGCGCTCGCGCACGAGTGCGATGTCGACATCTCGGATCCGGCCAGCCACGTCGGTGAGTCTATTCCGCCCGGCCGACGGTTCCGACGCGCCGGGTGTTTCCGGGTACGCGGTACGTCCTGGCGGCCGGGAGGGAAGGCGAAGGTTACCCGCAGGCCGCTAAAGACCGAAAGCGGCTCTGCGGGGGCTCCGGGTGGGCTACAAAGGTAAAAGTTGCCGGTGGAACCGGCGAAAACAGTGAGCACAGGTGGAGACCATGCATTCGGGGCGTATCGGACGATTGGCGGCCGTCACGGGCGCCGTGCTGCTGACCGGCGCCTGCAGCCAGGTCAGCGGGGTGGCGGGCGTCGGCGCGACGTCGCCCGTGACGGCCCAGCAGACCACCGCACCCGCCACCACCGCACCCACCGCTGAAGCGACTCCGGTCGCCGAGCACCAGGCAGGCGCGGTCGAGCGGCCGCCCGGCGGCGAGGCGCCGGTCATGGTGCCGCCGCCGAAGCTGTCGGAGCACAGTTACACGTTCCCGGTGAAGGACTGCAAGACGACCTACCAGCGCAAGCTCCTCGTCCTGCCCAAGACGACGATCTGGGCCAAGGAGGGGTGCGCGTTCGTCGCGCCCGTCGACGGGGTGGTCGACGAGGTCAACACGGAGAACCGGTGGAACCCGGCCACCGACGCAGGCCCCGACCGCGAGGGCAAGTTCGTCACGATCATCGGCGAGGACGGCGTCCGCTACCTGGGCGGCCACCTCGACTCGATCGCCAAGGGCGTCAAGCCCGGCCTGCGGGTCAAGGCCGGGCGGGTGCTCGGCCGGGTCGGACGGTCGGGCAACGCCCGCGACACCGCGTCCAACCTCTACTTCGCGATCTCGTGGAAGACCGGCCCCTCCTCCTGGTGGGTGCGCCGGGGCATGGTCGAGCCCTGGGACTACCTCGACGCGTGGAAGAGCGGCAACCGCACGCTCTCCCCCCGCGCCGAGACGCTCAAGCTGCGCGCCAAGCTCGGCGAGACGCCGCCGTGCACCGTGATGTGCGCGTCGGTGCAGCCGCCGGCGACGACCACCGAGCCGAGCGAGACCCCGACCCCGCGTCCCACGCGCAAGAAGAAGCGCGGCGGGGGCGACGACGGCGGCGGCGCCGTGGTCGTGATCACCCCTTCCATAGACTCGTTCGGTCTACACTGACGCCCGACCTGATCAGTTCCTGGATCTCGTCCACGACGTCCCAGACGTTCACGTTCATCCCGGCGACCACCCGGCCCTCGCGCAGCCAGTACGCGACGAACTCCAGGCTCGCGGGGTCGCCGCGGTAGACGACCTCGTCGTGGCCCTCCACGTCGCCGGAGAACTCCATGCCGAGCTCGTACTGGTCGGTGTAGAAGTACGGGAGCCGGTCGTGGACGACCTCATGGCCGAGCATCGAGCGGGCCGCGACGGGGCCGCCGTGCAGCGCGTTGGCCCAGTGCTCGACGCGGATGTGCCGTCCGTACAGGGGGTGGAAGAACTCCGCCACGTCGCCCGCGGCGAACACGTCGGGGTGCGAGGTGCGCAGCGCCGGGTCGGTCAGGATGCCCTGCCCCACGTCGAGCCCCGCGTCCCTGGCCAGACCGACCTCCGGCACCGCGCCGATGCCGGCCACCACCAGGTCGGCGGTGAGCCGCTCCCCCGAGCTGAGCCGCACCCCGGTCGGGGTGACCTCCGCCGCCGCCGTGCCGAAGCGCAGCTCGACGCCCTTGCCGGCGTGCAGGCGGGCGAACATGGCGCCCAGCTCGGGGCCGAGCGCCTTGTTGAGCGCGGTCGGCTCCGGCTCGACCACGGTGACGTCGCAGCCCGCCGTGCGGGCCGCCGCCGCGGTCTCCAGCCCGATCCACGACGCGCCCACGACGAGCACGCTCACGCCAGGGGCGAAGCGCTGCCGCAGCGCCTCGCTGTCCTCGACGGTCCGCAGGTAGTGGGCGGGGCCGGGCAGCCGCCTGGGCACCGCGCCCGTCGCGATGAGCAGCTTGTCGTACGGCTGCCGCGAGCCGTCGTCCAGCCGGACCAGGTGGTCATCCCGCTCGATGCGCGTCACCCGCGTGCCGAGCCGCAGGTCCACGGCGTTGTCCACGTACCACGAGGGCTCGTGCACGTAGATCGTGTCGCGTTCGGCCCGGCCCTGGAG
Source organism: Nonomuraea maritima (assembly GCF_900100395.1). Taxonomy (GTDB): domain Bacteria; phylum Actinomycetota; class Actinomycetes; order Streptosporangiales; family Streptosporangiaceae; genus Nonomuraea; species Nonomuraea maritima. Next base: position 437,899 of record NZ_FNFB01000001.1, read on the forward strand.
GTACTCCTTGGACAGGGGCGGCCGCTCGTAGGGCCGCTCGCTCTCCGCGCCGATCAGCACGACCTCCCCGGCGAAGCCCTCCTCGCGCAGCGTCTGCGCGGCCTTCGCCCCGGCGAGCCCAGCGCCGACGATCACAAATGTGGCCATGGGCGCAGTATCCGCCCGGCGTGCCCGATCGGGTAGCGGGTTGCGCCGAATCACCGCCTCCGTGGACGAAGCTTGGTCAGTGGCGGAGCCTGCGATGCCAGGCCACCGCCGAGGTGTCGGTGAGCGAGGCGATCTGGTCGATGACGACGCGCAGCCGGGCCGCGTCGTCCGTGGCCGCGCCCCACGCGGGACGGAAGGCGGGCTCCAGCGTGCCCGGCGCGCCGATGATGACCAGAGAGGCCAGCTCGGTGATGAGCTCGCGCTGCCTGGCCTGGTTGGCGTGGTGGCCCTCGGTGGTCATCACGTAGTGCGCGGTGACGCCCTTCAGCAGCGCGCACTCGAGCCTCGTCACGTCCGGCACGACGAGGTCGGCCCGGTGCCTGGCGCCGTACGCCTCCTCGGTGGCGGCCTGGGCCGAGGTGCAGAACCGGCCGATGAGGCCGCTGGTGAGCGCCTTCAGCCCGGCCAGGTCGGCGAGGGTGGCCTCGAAGCGGCGCGGCCAGAGCGGGTGGGTGATCAGGCGGGCGAAGATGTCCTCCAGCTCGCCGAGGTCGGCTTGCGGGGCGTACCAGGTGCGGGCGGTCCTGCACACCTCGCGGCGCTCGTCGGGCGACAGCAGCGCCTCAGGGACGACGTGGCCCGAGTGCAGGGCGTCCTCCAGGTCGTGGACGGAGTACGCCACGTCGTCGGCCCAGTCCATGATCTGCGCCTCGAAACTGACCCGTCCCTCGGGAGCGCCCTCCCTGATCCACCGGAACACCGGCAGGTCGTCGTCGTACACGCCGAACTTGGGCGAGGCGCCGCGCGTCCACGGGTACTTGATCGAGGCGTCGAGAGCGGCGCGGGTGAGGTTGAGCCCGGCGCTGCGCCCGTCCTCGGTGAGCACCTTGGCCTCCAGCCTGGTCAGCAGGCGCAGGCTCTGCGCGTTGCCCTCGAAGCCGCCGCACAGGGCCGCGAGCGCGTTGAGCGCCACCTCACCGTTGTGACCGAACGGCGGGTGCCCCAGGTCGTGGGCCAGGCAGGCGGTCTCCACCAGGTCGGGGTCGACGCCCAGGACGGCGCCCATCTCGCGGCCGACCTGGGCGCATTCGAGGGAGTGGGTCAACCGGGTGCGCGGGATGTGCTGGCCGCCGCCGAACGTCTCGCCGGGGCCGACGACCTGCGTCTTCGCTGCCAGCCTGCGCAGCGCGGCGCTGTGCAGCACCCTGGCGCGGTCGCGTTCGAACGCCGATCGCCGCGGGTTGCCGGAGGACTCCGGAACCCAGCGTTGCTGGTCGTGTTCGTCGTATGTACGCATCGGTCGGGTGATTTTATCGAGTTTCAGGTGTCCGCTAAGGTCAGCTCGGAAGAACCCCTTCCCCGGAGCGACTCCCCCATGACCACAGCCTTACGAGCGGTGCTGGCGTTCGCGTTGCTCACCGGTTTCTCCGTGCTTGTCGGCCTCGTCCTGGCGGCAGCGGTCTTCCTCGACGTCATGCTGTTCGTCGACTTCCACCCGCGGATGCTCGCGTTCGCGCTGACGCTGAGCCTGGCGGCGGCGAGCCTCGTGCGCGCGCTGATCGTGGCCGGCCGCGGCGGCGGGGAGCAGCCGGGGGTGGCGGTGGGACGCGAGCACGAGCCCGTGCTCTGGCAGACCGTCGAGGACCTCGCCCAGCAGGTGCGCACGGCGCCGCCCGCCGAGATCCGGCTCGTCCCCGAGGTGAACGCGGCGGTGTCGGAGGACACCCGGCTGCTGGGGCTGCGGGCGACGCGCCGCCGGATGTACGTGGGGCTGCCGCTGCTGCAGACGCTCACCGTCGACGAGCTCAGGGCGGTGCTCGGGCACGAGCTCGGCCACTACAGCCGGGCCCACACCCGCCTCGGAGGCGCGGTCTACCGGGGCCGGGTCGCGCTGGTCGCGGCCGTGGAGAGCCTCGGCGACCACCCGGTCATCCGCCGCGTCTTCGCCATGTACGCCCGGTTCTACCTACGCGTCTCGCAGGCCGTCTCGCGCAGGCAGGAACTGGAGGCCGACGAGTTCGCCGTCGCGATCGGCGGGCGGCAGGCCATGACGAGCGCGCTGCGCAAGGTCCACAGCACCGCGCTCGCCTGGGACGTGTACGTCTCCGGCTACCTCGGCCTGGCCGGCGTCGGCGGGGTCCGGCCGGCGACCGTGTTCGGCGGGTTCCACCAGCTGCTGAGCGATCCCGTCCGCCAGACCCAGCTCGCGGAGCTCGACCGGCGGCCCGCCGAGGTGTCCCCGTACGACTCGCACCCGAGCCTCGAGGAGCGGCTGGCCGCGATCGAGCGCCTGCCGGAGCTGCCGCACACCCCTGACCCGCGTTCGTCCCTGGCGCTGCTGCGCGACCCGAACGTGGCGATGCAGGCCGTCGAGCACTCCCTGTGGACGCCGCAGGCGCTGCAGGAGCTGCGCCCGGTGTCGTGGGAGGAGCTGGTGGCCGAGGGCATGTACGCCGTCCGCAACGCCGAGGCGCTGCACGACCTGGCCCTCGCCGGGCAGCGCGTCATGGGGGCGTCGCTGCCGTACCTCGACGCGGCGTTCGAGGCGATCGCCCGGGGGCGGCAGGCGGAGCTGGAGGCGCAGCTGCGCGAGCTGGACTGGAAGCCGTCGGAGACGCTGCTGGCCGACGTGCTGGTGCAGGCGCTGGAGGCGGTGCTGATCCAGCTCGGCCAGGCCCGGTGGACGCTGTCGTGGTCGGGCCCCGCGCGGCTGCTGTACGACGACGGCGAGGAGGTCGCGCTCGCCGAGTACGCCGCCCAGGTGGCGGCCGACCCGGGGGCCGTGCCTGGGCTGCGGCGCTGGCTCGGCGACCACGGCATGCGCCACGACTACATCCCGTCCGGGCTGACGCCCGCAGCCGTCCGGTAGATGCGGCAACCGGTTTCCGCTGAGCGCCTTGCACACCGCGATGCGTGGCCATACGGTCACCCTTAGCGTTCGCATGGTCAAGAGGAGGCGCTGTGAACAGGCAGGACGGCGAGACCCAGCGGCGCCCGGCGATGCTTCCGCACATCGCGTGGCGGCTCGAGGCGATGATCGCGGCCATAGCCGAGCGCCGGGCGCCCGCCACCGGCGCGATAGCGCAGGCGCTGCGGAAGGTCCCCCGGCACTGGTTCGTCCCCTCTGTCGGCCTCGCGCTCGACGACGACGGCGGGGCGGTGCCGATCGACCGCGACACCGATCCGCCGGCCTGGTGGGACGCCGTCTACTCGGGCAGGCCAATCGCGGCCCGCGTGGGCGGCTCGTCGTACACGTGCGTCAATCCGGCGCCCAGCGCCGTCGTCGACCTGCTCGAACTCCTCGACCCGCGGCCCGGCCAGCAGGTGCTGGAGGTCGGCACGGGCAGCGGCTGGATCACGGCGCTGCTCTGCCGGCTGGTGGGCGCGTCGGGCAACGTGACGTCGGTCGAGCCCGATCCCGAGGTCGCCGAGACCGCGGCCCGCAACCTGGCGGCGGCGGGCATCCGTCCGCACCTGCTGGTGGGCGACGGGCGCGACCGTCCGGCGAAGGGGCCGTACGACCGGGTGCTGGTGCTGTCCGCGGTGCCGGGCGAATGGGTCGAGCAGGCCCGGCCGGGCGCGGTGGTCGTCGAGGGCGACGACACGGCCACCCGTTTCGTGGTGGCCGAGCCCGGCACGTGACGGGGGCCGGCCCTGCGGACCCCCGCCCGTGTCGTCAGCGGGTGTCGGAGTCGCCTCCTGACAGAGCCGCGCGGCTGTCGTCAGCGGGTGTCGGAGTCGCCTCCTGACAGAGCCGCGCGGCCGCTCTCCAGGCGGGCCACCGGGATGCGGAACGGCGAGCACGACACGTAGTCCAGGCCGACCTCGTGGCAGAAGTGCACCGAGTCGGGGTCGCCACCGTGCTCGCCGCAGATGCCGAGATGCAGGTCGGGACGCGCGGCACGGCCCTCCCGCACCGCGATCTCCACGAGTCGGCCCACGCCCTCGCGGTCGAGCGTCTCGAACGGGGAGACGCCGAAGATGCCGAGCTCGAGGTAGCGGGAGAAGAACGACGCCTCCACGTCGTCGCGCGAGAAGCCCCACGCCATCTGGGTCAGGTCGTTGGTGCCGAAGGAGAAGAACTCCGCCGCCTCGGCGATCCGCCCCGCTGTGAGGGCCGCGCGCGGCACCTCGATCATGGTGCCGATCAGTGCCTCCACGCCGGTCTCCGCGAGGATCCTGACGGCCTCCTCGCGTACCGCCTCCAGCTCCTGTACGGAGGCCACGAGCGGAATCATGATCTCCGGTCGCGCCCCCGGCACCTCGGCGGCCGCCTGGGCGATGGCCCTGACCTGCATCGCGAACAGGCCGGGGATCACCAGGCCGAGCCGTACGCCGCGCAGGCCCAGCATGGGGTTCTGCTCGTGCAGGCGCTTGACGGCGGCGAGGAGCCGGTGGTCCTTGTCGGTGACGTCCCGCGACGTGGCGATCTTGACGGACAGGTCCACGATGTCGGGCAGGAACTCGTGCAGCGGCGGGTCGATGAGGCGGATGGTGACCGGCGCACCCTCCATCGCTTGAAATATCCCGATGAAGTCGGACTTCTGGAGTGGCTCCAGCTTGTCCAGCGCCGACCGCCGCTCCTCGGCGGTCGAGGCCAGCACCAGCTCCTCCACGAGCTGCCGGCGATCGCCGAGGAACATGTGCTCCGTACGGCACAGCCCGATGCCCTCGGCCCCGAACCGGCGGGACCGGGCCGCGTCCTGCGGCGTGTCGGCGTTGGCGCGCACCCCCAGCCGGCGGACCCCGTCGGCGTGGCGCATGATCCGGTCGACGGCCCTGACCAGGTCGTCAGCGGGTTCGGCGCCCTCGAAGTACTCGACCACGGCCGAGTCGACCACCGCCACCTCGCCGAGGAACACCTCGCCCGTGGTGCCGTCGATGGAGAGCACGTCCCCTTCTGAGACCACCACGCCGCCGGGGGCGACGAACCGCTTCCCCGCGGTGTCGACGTCGAGTTCCTCCGCGCCGCACACGCAGGTCTTGCCCATGCCGCGCGCCACCACGGCGGCGTGCGAGGTCTTGCCGCCCCGGCTGGTGAGGACGCCCCTTGCGGCGATCATGCCCGCCAGGTCGTCCGGGTTCGTCTCGCGGCGGACGAGGATGACGTCCTCGCCCTGCCCCGCGAGCTCGACGGCGCGCTCGGAGGAGAAGACGACCCTGCCGACGGCCGCGCCCGGCGAGGCGTTCATGCCCTTGGCGATCCGCTTCCTGTCGGCGCCCTCGTCGAAGCGGGGGAACATCAGCTGCGCGAGCTGGTCGCCGGTGACCCGCATGACCGCCTCGTCCATGGTGATGAGGCCCTGGTCCACGAGCTGCGTCGCGATGCGGAAGGCCGCCGCCGCCGTGCGCTTGCCGACCCGGGTCTGCAGCATCCACAACTTGCCGCGTTCGATCGTGAACTCGATGTCGCACAGGTCGCGATAGTGGTTCTCCAGGGCCTCCATGATCCCGAGCAGCTCGTCGTACGAGTGCTTGTCGATGCGCTCCAGCTCCTGCAGCGGGATCGTGTTGCGGATGCCGGCCACCACGTCCTCGCCCTGGGCGTTCTGCAGGTAGTCGCCGTAGACGCCCCGGCGGCCTGAGCCGGGGTCGCGGGTGAAGGCGACGCCCGTGCCGGAGTCGTCGCCGTAGTTGCCGAAGACCATGGCCATGACGTTCACGGCTGTGCCCAGGTCAGCGGGGATGCGCTCCTGGCGGCGGTAGAGGATCGCGCGCGGGGCGTTCCACGAGTCGAAGACGGCCATGACGGCAAGGCGCATCTGCTCGCGCGGGTCGGTGGGGAAGTCCCTGCCGGTCCGCTCGCGCACGATGCCCTTGTACGTCTCCACGAGCCGCTGCAACTCGGCCGCGCCGAGCTCGGTGTCCTGGCGCTCGCCCTTGAGCGCGTCGAGCGCGCGCTCGAACAGGTCGCCGTCGATGCCGAGCACCGTCTTGCCGAACATCTGGATGAGCCTGCGGTACGAGTCCCACGCGAAGCGCTCGTTGTCGCCCGCCTGCTTGGCCAGGCCGTGCACCGATTCGTCGTTGAGTCCGATGTTGAGGACCGTCTCCATCATCCCCGGCATCGAGAACTTCGCCCCCGAGCGGACGCTCACGAGCAACGGGTCGTCCGCCTGCCCGAGTTTGCGGCCCATCACCGTCTCGAGTGCCGAGAGGTGCTTCGCCACCTCCTGGTCCAGACCGTCCGGTACGGCGCCTTCCGCCAGGTAGTGGCGGCACGCCTCGGTGGTGATCGTGAAACCGGGGGGGACGGGCAGCCCGAGGTTCGTCATTTCGGCAAGGTTCGCGCCCTTACCACCCAGCAGATCCTTCTGATTCTTGTTGCCCTCGGTGAAGTCGTAAACGTACTTGGCCACCACCAGCTCCAATCAAACGCCTCTGCCCCGGACTCTACCGGTGAAATTGATGATGAAACTGCACCACTCCCTTGAATTGACATTCCCGCAGGTGAATGCCGCCTTAGAGGTCTAATCCAATTGTATGCCCGCTCGCCGGGAATTGGATTAGACCAATTGGTTTAAACCAATTTCCAAACGCGCGAAGAATGCCCGCGCGGGGCCCCCTCCGCATTCCGGCGCGCCGGACGAGCGGCCTGTGACCAGTGAGGCTGCTGTTCCGGGCCACTGCGCATTCCGGCACGTCGTGACCAGGCGGCGCTGTTCCGGGGCCTTCGCTTCTCCAGTGGGTTGTGGCTCGGGGGCTCGGTGGGGTGCTGTCGCGGCGCTGGAGCCAGCGGACGACATGGCGCCCTGGCCGAGACGGGAGTACACCACCACGCGGCCCCGTGCGACCGGTCGCCCGGACGGTGCTGGTGAACGGGGCGGCGTGCTCGTCCGGGACGCGCTCCAGCAGCTCCTCGGTGGCGTCGAGCAGCGCCCAGACCTCCAGCTCGCGGTCGGCGGCCAAGGAGCGATGATCAGCGGCGGTACGGCGGCCGTCAGCCGGTCCGCGATCTCCCGCGCCGGTACGCGGGCGGCCAGCGCGTCGAAGGACAGCACGAGGCGGTGTGCCATCACGTCGTGCGCCAGGTCCCGTACGTCCTCGGGCAGGACGCCGTCGCGGCCGCGCACGAGGGCCGGAGCCCATCCGGCCGCGCACGAGGGCCGGAGCCCGTCCGGCCGCGTATGAGGGCCGGGGCCCGTCCGGCCGCGAGCGGCCCGAGCGTGGCGCGCGGGCCGGCGCCGAAGGCCGGCAGCCGCCGTACGTCGGGCACGCCGAGGCGTTCCGGTTCCCGGGTGGCGTACACCGGGCGGACGGCGTACTCGACGACCGCGTCGTGCACGAAGACATCCTCGGCCCGGCGCTGCAGCGTGACGACCTGTGGGTGACGCCGCCGATGCTGACCTGGCCCTCGGCCATGACCGGTAACCGGCGCCTTGACACGATCATTCGGCGGCATAGGAAAGGCCGCCCGCCGTGGGTACGGCGGGCGGCCCTTCCTCAGTGCGTACGGTCAGTCGTTGAGGTGCTGACGCAGGTAGGACTCGACGCCGTCGATCGCGATGCGCTCCTGGTTCATGGTGTCGCGCTCGCGGATCGTCACCGCGTGGTCGTCGAGGGTGTCGAAGTCGACGGTGATGCAGAACGGCGTGCCGATCTCGTCCTGGCGGCGGTAGCGGCGGCCGATCGCGCCGGCGTCGTCGAACTCGACGTTCCAGCGGCGGCGCAGCTGCGCGGCCAGGTCGCGGGCCTTCGGCGACAGGTCGGCGTTGCGCGACAGCGGCAGCACCGCGGCCTTGACCGGCGCGAGCCGGTGGTCGAGCCGCATGACGGTGCGCTTCTCCATGACGCCCTTGGCGTTGGGCGCTTCGTCCTCGCTGTAGGCGTCGAGCAGGAACGTCAGCGTGGCGCGGTCGACACCGGCCGCGGGCTCGATGACGTAGGGGACGTAGCGCTCCCCGGTGTCCTGCTCGAAGAAGCTGAGGTCGACACCCGAGGCCTTGGAGTGGGCGGTGAGGTCAAAGTCGGTGCGGTTGGCGATGCCCTCGAGCTCACCCCACTCGGAGCCGGCGAAGTTGAAGCGGTACTCGACGTCGACCGTGCGCTTGGAGTAGTGGGACAGCTTGTCCTTCGGGTGCTCGTAGAGGCGCAGGTTGTCCTTGTTGATGCCGAGGTCGTGGTACCAGCGGTAGCGCTCGTCGATCCAGTACTGGTGCCACTCTTCGTCGGTGCCGGGCTTGACGAAGAACTCCATCTCCATCTGCTCGAACTCGCGGGTGCGGAAGATGAAGTTGCCCGGCGTGATCTCGTTGCGGAACGACTTGCCGATCTGGCCGATGCCGAACGGGATCTTCCTGCGGGCCGACTGCTGCACGTTGAGGTAGTTGATGAAGATGCCCTGCGCGGTCTCGGGCCGCAGCCAGGCGAGGCCCGACTCGTCCTCTACCGGACCGAGGAAGGTCTTCAGCAGGCCGCTGAACTGCCGCGGCTCGGTGAAGGTGCCCTTGTTGCCGCAGTTGGGGCAGGTGATCTCGGCCAGGCCGCCCTCGGGCTCCTTGCCGTGCTTCTCCTCGTACGCCTCCACGAGGTGGTCGGCGCGGAAGCGCTTGTGGCAGGACAGGCACTCGGTCAGCGGGTCGGTGAAGGTGTCGACGTGGCCGCTGGCCCGCCACACCTCGGGAGCCAGGATGACCGAGGAGTCGAGGCCCACCACGTCTTCGCGCGCCTGGACCATCGACAGCCACCACTGCCGCTTGACGTTGTTCTTCAGCTCAACGCCCAGCGGACCGTAGTCCCACGACGCGCGCAGTCCGCCGTAGATCTCGCTCGACGGGTATACGAGCCCGCGGCGCTTGGCGAGGCTGACGATGGTGTCCATGACGTCGTTGCGTCGTGCCATTTCGGTAGGTTCTCTTTCCGGCTGGAGGTCGGCGAGGCTGGTGATGAGTTCCCAGCTTAGGGGAAGGGCCCCCTGTCTGGCGCGCGAGTAGATGTTACGCCCCGTCGCGGGGGTAGACGTCCTCGTACGCGCTGGGCTCGTTGACCATGAGAGTCATCAACGGATACATCACCATGCGTGCCGCGGAGAGGGCTCTGCGGTAGAAGCCGGCGCCTTCCCACTCCGAGACCAGCGCCCACAGGTTGGGCTCGTCGACCGAGCGGGCCAGCCTGCCGCGCAGGTAGCCGGGCTGGTCGGCGAACGTGTCGAGGATCGTCCTGCCCTGTTCGGTGAAGTCCTGCGACTGCGATTCGGGGACGGTGTAGCGGATGACGGCGAGCACGCGACACAGCCTAGAGGCGCGAGCGGCCCGCCACATCCGGTCGTCCGTGCCCAACCCGCCCGGCCATGCGCGATCTCCCGTAGGCTCGGGACGTGGCCCCTGACAACAAGCGCCGCCCGCTGCCCCAGGGCGAGCAGTTCTTCACGCCTGGCGCTACCGGCCTGCGCAAGGCCGTCGAGCGGCGCAGCGCGGTGCCGATGGCGTTCCTGTTCTCGCAGGTGCCCCGGTGGGTGGCGCCCGCGCTGCTGGTGATCCTGCTGCTCGTCGGGTTCGCGGTGGCCAACCCGCTCGGCGGCGTGGCCGTGCTGCCGGTCATCGCGTTCGTCGGCTGGCTGGCCTACCTGTCGTGGCCGTCGCTCGGGCTCGGCGCCAAGCTGGTGCGGGTCGCCATGCTGGCGTTCCTCGTCCTGCTGGTGGCGACCCGCTTCGGCGCCTTCTAGGCGCGCGGTCCTTCACCGCGTCAAGGCGGTGACGACCGCGAAGACGAGCAGGACGATCCCGATGCCGAGGAAGATCAGGCTGAAGAGGAACCCGTCTCCCGTCGCGGTGTCGAGGCGGATCCTGGTGGGGGCGTCAGGGTCGTAGAGCACGGCCACCTGCTGGCCGGGCCGCGCGGGCGGCGGGTTGCCGCTGGAGGGCGTCTCCGCCTCCACCGGGATGCCGGACGCGGTGACGAACCTGACGATCGGGTGATAGGTGACGCCCTGACCGGATCGTCGCGGCCGCAGCCCCACGACCTGGCCGTGGGTTCGCCGGGCCCGCTTGCGGAAGTTCAGGGCGCCGATCGTCAGCTTGCCCCCGACCAGAGCGAAGAGCAGGCCGATGCAGCCGACGAGGATAGTAATGGTGGTTTGTGACACGGTTTGTACCGTATTGTCACCGGCGTACCTACCGGGGGTCGGCCCCGGATTCCGCGCCGGCCGGCGGCGTCGCGTCACCGCCGCACCAGCGCGGAACCTCTTGGGAGCGGCCGCTCAGGCGGCGCCCGGCAGCAGGGTGTAGCTGGGGAAGTTGCCCGGGAGGCGCTCGCCGTCGCGGCCGGCGGTGGCGGCGCGCACGAGCAGCTCGCCGCCGACGAACGCGCCGCGCCACGACGCCCCGAGCCCGCCGAACAGCTCCTCGCGGTCGCCGCGCGAGCGCGGCCTGTTGTGACCCACCTTGAACGCCCGCACCTCGGGCGCCAGCCGGTCGAAGGTCTCCTCCTCGTCGCAGGAGAGGGTGGCGACGAGGGCGCCGTTGCTGGCGTTCATGGCGGCCAGCAGTTCGGCTTCGGTGTCCACCAGCACGATCGTGTCAACCGGCCCGAACGGCTCGGCGTGGTGGAGCGGCGACGAACGCGGCGGGTTGAGCAGCGCCGTCGGGGCGAAGTACGCGGAGGTGTCCTGGCCGGGCAGGAAGTGTCCGGCCTCCAGCGACGCCCGGTGGACCGGCACGCCGCCCCTGGCCACGGCCTCGTCCACCTGGTCGGCCAGTTCCTTGGCCTTCGAGGCGTTGATGAGGGGGCCGAAGTCGAGCTGCGGGAGGGGATCGCCGGGGTCGGCGACCGCGAGCGGGTGGCCGAAGCGCAGTGACCGCACGGCCTCCAGGTACGCGCCCAGGAACTCGTGGAACAGCGAGCGCTGCACGACGAACCGCGGGTAGGCGGTGCAGCGCTGCTTGCCGTAGTCGAACGACCCGCGGATCTGCCTGGTGAGCAGCTCCCAGTCGCCGTACTCCCACACGCCCCAGCAGTTGAGGCCCTCCTGCTCCAGCACGTGCCGGCGGCCGAGGTCGGCGAGCGAGGTGGAGACCTGCGCCCCCGCGTCGCGTCCGCCGACGAACGACACGCACCCGAGGGACTGGCCGCCGACCAGCACCGGCGACAGCTCCGCCCCTCCCCCGCTGACCAGCGTGAACGGCAGCCCCTCCCGTACAGCGAGCGCGGTGGCGAGGGTGAGGCAGCACAGCCCGCCGTCGGTGGGCGTCTTGGCGATGACCGCGTTGCCGGCCAGCGCCTGCACGAGCATGGCGTGCATGAGCACGCTCATCGGGTAGTTCCAGCTGGCGATGTTGCTGACCGGGCCGGGCAGCGGGGTGCGCCCGGCCACCATGTCGTCGATGTGGTCGACGTACCAGCGCACGCCGTCGAGGCAGCGGTCGACGTCGGCGCAGGCCGTCTTCCACGGCTTGCCGATCTCCCAGACCAGCAGCATGGCCAGCAGGTCGCGGTGGGCGGCCATCGACTCCACGGCGGCCGACACCATCGCCTTGCGCTCGGCCAGCGGCCGGTGTCTCCAGCGCTGGTGCTCCTCCACCGCGCCCGCCACGGCCCGCCCGGCACCGGCCCGGTCGAGGCGGGGCAGGCCGGCGATGGCGGTGCCGTCCAGCGGGGAGAAGCCGGGCACGGGGCGCCCGTCGCGGTGCCAGATGCCGCCCCAGTGGTTGAGCACCCGGTCGTCGTGGAACGCTTCCGGCGCCACGGAGCAGCACCGTTCGTAGGTGTCCCGCCAGGACGTCCCCGGCTTCAACTGCATGCTTCCTCCTCAGTCGGACCAGTCGGCGGTGATGAGCTCGGGCAGCGGCTCGAACTCCTTGACGGCCTCCAGCGACGGCCCCATGGCGGCGTTCGCCTCACGCTCGACCATCACCTCCACGAGCACCGGCAGCCGTTCGCGTTCCGCCTCGGCGGACGCCCAGGCCAGCGCGTCACGGATGTCGCCGGGCAGTTCGACCCTGCGCGCCGGGCAGCCGAACGCCTCCATCGCCTTGACATGGTCGATGCCACCCTCCCCGTAGTGCAGGTCCACGGCGTAGTTCATGCCGTACGGGAGCTCGGCCTGTCTGATGAGGCCCAGGTACTCGTTGTTGACCATGACGATCACGAACGGGATGCGGTACTGGGCGGCCACCGCGACCTCTTCCATGAGGAACTGGAAGGAGTAGTCGCCGCACACCGCCACGACCTGCCGCTCGGGATGCGCGATCTTGACGCCCATGGCGGCCGGCACCTCCCAGCCGAGCGGCCCCGCCTGCCCGCACACGAGGTAGCGGCGCGGCAGGTACGTCGTCTGGAACTGGCCTGACCAGATCTGGTAGAGCCCGATGGCGGTGACGAACGTGGTGTCCCGCGGGAAGTACTCGTTCAGTTCCTTGAACACCCTGGGCGGCTTGATCGGCACGTCGTCGAAGTCGTCGCGCCGCAGCAGCGTGCTGCGCAGCTCGCCGACCTTGCGCACCCACTTGCCAGGTTCGCGCGGGCCGCCGCGGCGGCGGGCCTCGTCGCGCAGCTGCGCGAGCACCGGACGGGCGTGCCCGACGACCCCGAGGTCGGGCTCGAAGACCCGGCCGATCTGCAGCGGGTCGATGTCCACGTGGATGAATCTGCGGTCGCGCCGGTAGACGTCGAGGTTGCCGGTGTGGCGGTCGCCGAAGCGGGCGCCGACCGCGAGCACCAGGTCGCTCTCCAGGAACGCGGCGTTGCCCCAGCGGGTCTGCGTCTGGATGCCCGCCATGCCGGCGAACAGCGGGTGGTCCTCGGGGAAGGCGCCCTTGCCCATGAGCGTCACCTGCACCGGCACCTGGAGGTGCTCGGCGAGCGAGCGCAGCTCGTCGCAGGCGTCGGCGTTGATCACGCCGCCGCCGGCCAGGATGATCGGCCGCTTGGCCTGCTCGACCATGTCGAGCGCGGCCCGCACGGCCTGGGGCAGCGGCTCCGGCACCTCGACGGGCAGCGGCCCGTCCAGGGCGGGGTCGTACAGGCAGGTGCCGCGCTGGACGTCGATGGGCAGGTCGATGAGCACCGGCCCCGGCCGGCCGGAGCGGGCGATCCGGAACGCCTCGCGGAACACCCACGGCGCCTGCGCGGGCTCCTTGAGCTGCACCGCCCACTTCGTCACCGGCCGGGCGATCTCCACGATGTCGACCGCCTGGAACGCCTCCTGGTGCAGCTTGGAGGTCTCCGCCTGGCCGGTGATGCAGATCATCGGGATCGAGTCGGCCATCGCGGTGTAGAGGCCGGTGATCATGTTGGTGCCGGCCGGGCCCGAGGTGCCGATGCAGATCCCGACGTTGCCCGTCACCCGCGCCCACCCGTCGGCGGCGTGGGTGCCGCCTTCCTCGTGGCGTACGGTGACGTGCCGGATCGAGCTGTTCTGCAGGGCTGCGTAGAGCGGCAGGATGGCCGCGCCTGGGATGCCGAAGACGGTGTCGACGCCTTCCGACTCCAGCACCTTGACCACGGCTTCCATGCAGGGGACGCGGGTCATCCGTTCAGCCTTTCGATCACCTTGAGCAGGGCGGAGTGGTCGAGCGAGCCGTGCCCCTGGGCGCGGGCGGCGGCCACGAGCTGGGCGACCTGGCCGGTGAGCGGCAGGCTGACGCCCGCCTCGCGGGCGGCGGCGACGGCGATGCCCATGTCCTTGTGGTGCAGGTCGATGCGGAAGCCGGGGGTGAACTCCCGCTTGACCATGGTGTGCCGCTTGAGCTCCAGGATCCGGGAGCCCGCCAGGCCGCCCGCGAGGACGTCGAGCCCGGCGACGGCGTCCACGCCGGACGCCTCCAGCAGCACGATCGCCTCCGCCACCAGCCCGTAGATGCCGCCGACGACCAGCTGGTTGGCCGCCTTCACGGTCTGGCCCGCACCGGCCGGACCGACATGGACGACGGTCCTGCCGAGCGCGTCGAACACCGGCACGGCCGCCTCGAAGGCCTCGGCCTCGCCGCCGACCATGATCGACAATGTGCCGTCGATCGCGCCGCGCTCGCCACCGCTGACCGGGGCGTCGAGAGCGCGTACGCCCACCGCCGCCGCCTCCCGGGCCACCCAGCGGGACGTCTCGGGCCTGATGGTGCTCATGTCGATGTAGAGCAGGTTGGGCTTGCCGTACTCGATGACGAGCGGCGCGACCTGCTCCACCTGCGGCGAGTCGGGCAGCATCGTGATCACCACGTCGGCGCCGGCGACCGCGTCCACGACGCCCGTGACGCCCTTGCCGCCCAGGCCGGAGAGCTGTTCGACGCGCTCGGCGCTCACGTCGAACCCGGTCACGGAGTGTCCGGCCTTGAGGAGGTTGGCGGCCATGGGGCTGCCCATGATCCCCAGGCCGACGAACCCGATGTTCATTGGTGCCTCCAGTCGAACGCGCCCGGCCCCTCGTGCCGGTACTCCAGGCCGATGTGGCCGCGGTAGCCCGCCGCCTCCAACCGCGCGAAGATCTCCGGGAACGGCATCCGCCCGCTTCCCGGCCGTCCCCGCCCGGGGTCGTCGGCGATCTGCACGTGCCCGAAGCGCGGGGTGTGCCGGTCGATGAGCTCCAGCACGTCCTCGCCCATCCGGTTCAGGTGGTAGAGGTCGGCGAGGAAGGCCACGTTGTCCCTGCCCACCTCGTCGATCAGGTCGAAGGCCTGCTGCGACGACGTGATCGGGTAGTGCGGGTTCTCGTGCGAGTTGAGCGCCTCGACCACCACGGTCGCGCCGATGCCGGCCGCCACGTCCGCCGCCCTGCGCAGGTTGGCCACGGCGAGTTCCCGGTCGGTGCCGGGGTCGTTGCCGTACAGGGCGTTGAGCACGCCGCAGCCCAGCTCCCCCGCGAGCTGGACCGCGACGTCGATGTTGGCCAGGAAGCGGGCCGAGCCGTCCGGGCGGGCCAGCAGGCCGCGCTCGCCCGCAGCCATGTCGCCGGCGTCGAAGTTGAGCCCGACCAGCTGCACCCCGGCGTCCTCGATGGCCTGCCGCAGCGCGAGCAGCTCCGCGCCGGACGGGTCCGGACCGGAGAACGGCCACCACAGCTCGACGGCGTCGAACCCGGCCTTGGCCGCCGCGGCCGGCCGTTCGAGCAGCGGCAGGTCGGTGAACAGGATCGACAGATTGACGTCAGCCCTCACGGGCGCACACCGCCCTTCACCGGGAGCCCAGGGCCGAGCGCATGAGGCGGGCGGTCTCGGTGGGGGTCTTGCCGACCCGGACGCCGATCGCCTCCAGCGCTTCCTTCTTGGCCTGGGCCGTGCCGGACGAACCGGACACGATCGCGCCCGCGTGGCCCATGGTCTTGCCCTCGGGCGCGGTGAAGCCGGCCACGTAGGCGACGACGGGCTTGGTGACGTTCTCCGCGATGTAGGCGGCGGCCCGCTCCTCGGCGTCGCCGCCGATCTCGCCGATCATGACGATGGCGTCGGTGGCCGGGTCGTCCTGGAACGCCTGGAGGCAGTCGATGTGCGTGGTGCCGATGACCGGGTCGCCGCCGATGCCGACGGCGGTGGAGAACCCGAGGTCGCGCAGCTCGTACATGAGCTGGTACGTCAGCGTGCCGGACTTCGACACCAGGCCGATGCGGCCGGCCGAGGTGATGTCGGCGGGGATGATGCCGGCCGACGACTGGCCGGGGCTGATCAGGCCGGGGCAGTTGGGGCCGATGATCCGGATGCCGGCGGCCGCCGCGAGCGCGCGGAACCGGATGGCGTCGTGCACGGGGACGCCCTCGGTGATGACCACGCACAGCGGCACCCGCGCCGAGACGGCCTCCTCCACGGCCGAGGCGGTGAACTTCGGCGGCACGAACACCACCGACACGTCGGCCCCGGTCTCCTCGGCCGCCTCGGCGACCGAGCCGAACACCGGCACGGTGCGCTCGCCGAAGTCGACCGACCTGCCGCCCTTGCCGGGGGTGACGCCGGCCACGACGTCGGTCCCCGCGGCGAGCATGCGGGCCGTGTGCCGGGTGCCTTCCGCGCCCGTCATGCCCTGGACGAGAACCCGGCTGTCCTTGGTCAGAAAGATCGCCATTACGCACCTGCCGCGAGTCTGGCCGCCAGCTCGGCGGCGCCGTCCATGGTGGAGACCTGGCGGACCGCCGGGTGACGGGCGTCGCTGAGGATGCGCCGTCCCACCTCGGCGTTGTTGCCGTCCAGCCGTACGACGATCGGGCGGCCGTGGCCGCGCTCGCCGAGCAGCTGGAGTGCGGTGACGATGCCGTTCGCCACCGCGTCGCAGGCCGTGATGCCGCCGAAGACGTTGACCAGCACCGATTTCACGTCGGGGTCGGCGAGGATGATCTCCAGGCCGTCGGCCATCACCTGGGCGGACGCGCCGCCGCCGATGTCGAGGAAGTTGGCGGGTGCGGCGCCGGCTCCGGCCACCACGTCGAGCGTGCTCATGACGAGCCCCGCGCCGTTGCCGATCACGCCGACCTTGCCGTCCAGTTTGACGTAGTTCAGCCCCTTGGCCTTGGCCTGGGCCTCCAAGGTGACGGACTCGTCCGCGTACTCCCACGAGTGGCGGTAGGCCGCGTTGTCGTCCAGGGTGACCTTGCCGTCGAGTGCCATGACGCGCTGGTCGGTCGTACTGATCAGGGGGTTCACCTCGACGAGCACGGCGTCTTCCTCGACCAGCACCCGCCACAGCTTCTCGAGCACCTCGGCCGCCTGCTCGGGCAGGCCCGCCTTGCCGGCCAGCAGCCGGGCGGTGTCGGCGTCCACGCCCGCCACGGGGTCGATGGGCAGCTTCACGATGGCGTCGGGGTCACGCGCGGCGAGCTCCTCGATCTCCATGCCGCCCTGGGCCGACACCATGGCCAGGAATCCGCCCTCGGCCCGGTCGACTAAGAACGCCGCGTAATACTCCTCGAACGGCACGGTCGCGGCCTCGACCAGCACGCGGCGCGCGATGTGCCCCTTGATGTCCATTCCGATGACGTGCTCGGCCGCTGTCTCGGCCGCCGCGGGTCCAGCCGCGGGCTTGATGCCGCCCGCCTTGCCGCGCCCTCCGGTTTTCACCTGAGCCTTGATGACAACGGGCGCGTCCAGCTCGGTGGCGATCGCGCGGGCCTCGGCCGGCGTGGTCGCCACCCTGCCTGCGGGAACGGGGATCCCGTGACGCCCGAAGAGCTCCTTCGCCTGGTACTCGTACAGGTCCATTCGAGCCTCCTTTGTCTACGGTATACCGTATGGAGTATCCTCCGTCTAGGGTCTCGACAGGCGTCGGCGTATGTGGATATTCCATACAGTATGGAGAATGCAATCAGAGATTGGCGGGGCCGCCCGTACCGTCCCGGGCCCGTCCCCGCCGACCGGATGCGCCTGTTCTGGCTGGCCCTGGCCGCGATGGCCGCCATCGGCCCGCTCCAGTACGGCTACGCGGCGCTGCTCGCCCGCGAGCCCGGCGGCCTGACCCTGCTCGCCGTCTGGATCGCGTGCCAGGCAGCGGGTGCGCTGCCCGCGCTCCGTCTCGTTCGCCGCGGGCGCCTGAGCGTGCGCGCCGGCCTCGCAGCCGGAGCGCTGCTGAGCGGCGTCGGCCTGGCGACGGCCGCGCTGTCCGGTGGGCTCGGACCGCCGGCCCTCGTGGGTTACGCCCTGCTCGGCGGCCTCGGCGGCGGCCTGGTCTACGGCATCTGCGGCGAGGTCGTCTCCCTGTGGTTCCCCGAGCGCCCCGCCGCCCGGGTGGGCCTCATCACCGGAGCCTTCGGGTACGGCGCGGTCCCCCTGCTGCTGTGGGCCGGGATCGCCCCGGGTGCCACGACGGCCGCCTTCCTCGTCACCGCGGCCCTCGCGACGGCCGTCATCGCGGTCGCCGCCGTCCACCTGCGGCTGCCGCCGCCCCTGTGGTGGCCGGACGACGTCGACCCGCGCACCCACGCCCTCGACGCGGCCCGGCTGCGCACGGCTCCTGAGTCGGTCCGGCAGTTCGGGCTCGCCCAGGCGATGCGGACGCGTACGATGCCGACGCTCGCCCTGCTGCTGACCTGCGCGGGCGCGGTGTCGATGTTCGACGTCATCGTGGTGGCCGGCACGGGGTCGTGGGGCGCGGTCGCGTTGCTCGTGGCGCTCAACGGCGCCGGCCGCTCGGTGGCCGTGCGGGCCTCCGAGCTGTTCGGCAGGCGGCGGGTGCTCGCCGCCGTGTTCGGCTCGCTCGCGTTCGGCCAGGTCCTGCTCGCCGTGGCCGTCGAGAACGCCGCCGAGAACGC
Organism: Nonomuraea maritima; assembly: GCF_900100395.1. Lineage (GTDB taxonomy): Bacteria > Actinomycetota > Actinomycetes > Streptosporangiales > Streptosporangiaceae > Nonomuraea > Nonomuraea maritima. The sequence continues at coordinate 456,206 of NZ_FNFB01000001.1, forward strand.
CGCCGCGGCGGCGGCGCTGTGGCTGGGGGCGGTCGCGGCCGGGCTGGGCGGGGGCGCGTTCTACCCGCTGCTCGCCGGCCTCGTCCGCGAGTTCTTCGGCGCGGAGCGGGGCGGCGACATCCACGCGGTCGTCTACAGCGCCAAGGCCGTGGCCGGCGTCGTGGCGGTGGTGCTCGCCCTCACCGCGCTGACGGCTCCTGTCGGCGCGCTGCTCGCCGCCGCCGCGCTCGCGGCCCTGCCGGCGCTGGCCGCACCCCGGCTACGGCTGCCCGGCCTGCCCGCCACCATCCCTCTGTGACCTTTCTGTACGGCGGGCGCCGGGTGAGTGCCCGGCGCTCCCCCTGACCGTTTCGCGGACGGGGGCACCGCGAAATGAGACACTTGATGCGCAACAGGGGGCGTTCGCGCATGTCACAGCAGCACCAACAGGCGCATGAGAGTGTCACACATCGCACTCTGTGATGAGACTCACCATCGTTCGGCCACCCCGAACGGTATGCTGTAGGCAGTCGACCAAATACCTTTGACCGTTACTTTATGGAGATGTGACCCATGTTGCTGTCGGAACAAGCCGGTCGATCGGCGGCCGCCAAGATTCCCCGCCCGGCCACGCTCCGTGAGAGCGTGATCGAGGCCATTCAGGAACTCATCGTCTCCGGCCAGCTCAAGCCCGGCCAGCACCTGGTCGAGAGCGAGCTGGCCGAGATGCTCGGCGTGTCCCGGCAGCCCGTCCGCGAGGCTCTGCAGCAGCTCAGCGGTGAGGGTTGGGTCGATCTCCATCCGGGGCAGGGCGCGTTCGTCCATGTCCCGACGGTCCAGGAGGCCGACCAGTTGCTGGCCGTGCGCGCGCTGCTGGAGACCGAGTCGGCCAGGCTCGCCGCCAAGCACGCCGGCAAGGACGGCGTACGGCGGCTGCGCGAGCTGTGCCAGGGTGGCATCGCCGCGGTCGAGGACGACGACGTCGAGACCGCCGTGGCGCTCAACTCCGAGCTGCACGCCCTGGTGACGGCCCTGTCGGGCAACAGCGTCCTCGCGGAACTGGCCTCCCAGGTGGCCCGGCGGGTGCGGTGGTACCACACGCCGGTGGCCCGTCAGCGTGGCATGGCCTCGTGGGTCGAGCACTCCCAGTTGATCGACGCGATCGAGGCCGGCGACGACAACCGGGCCGCGAAGATCATGCGCGAGCACACCGAGCACACCCGCGCCTCCTACATGGAACAGCGCGAGAACGAGCCGGTCGAGCCCGCGCCCAAGCCCGTCCGCCGGCGGCGTCCGCGCACCCCGTACGCGCGATGATCGTCGGTTGACGTGATGTTCACAGAAGACGACATGCTCCGAAACACCCGGGGTAGAGGGTGGGAGCCATACCGCTTGGAGGTGCATGACAGTGAAAGCGTTCTGGCGCTTTCTGATCAGTGATCCCCCGGGTCACCCCGCGGACGGCCGGTCCATCGGCATCGGCCTGAGCGCCGCGCTCAAGAAGTACTACTCCGCGGACGACGCGGAACGTCACCTGGATCAGTGGAGCGCGGAGCACGAGCTCCGCAAGAGCCCGCGGCACTGAGCCGCGGCAAGGGGCGTGGCCGCGTGGCAGCCCTCACCCCTCGCACGCGGCCCGGTTCAGCGCCCGTGTGAACGTTCCCCCGCAGGCTCGTCCTCCCCGGCCTGCTCAGGCTTTCCGTTCTCGGAGCCGGCCGCCTCGGCCTTCGTGTCACGCGACGACTTCATCAGGCTCAGCACCGTGGTGATGGCCAGGGTGCCGACGATGACCCCCAAGGACACCAGGATCGGTACCTCGGGCGCCCACGAGACGCCGTCGTGGTGCAGGGCTTCGAGGATCAGCTTCACACCGATGAAGGCGAGCACCACCGACAGGCCCTTGCTCAGGTAGACGAGCCGGTCGAGCAGCCCGCCGATGAGGAAGAACAGCTGCCGCAGCCCCATGAGGGCGAAGGCGTTCGCGGTGAACACCAGGTACGGCTCCTTGGTGAGACCGAAGATCGCCGGGATGGAGTCGAGCGCGAACAGCAGGTCGGTCGTGCCGATGGCGACCATGACGATCAGCATCGGGGTGACCATCCTGCGGCCCAGGTGACGCACCGTGACGCGGGCGCCTTGGTAGGTGTCCGTGGTCGGGAGCACCTTGCGGATCGTGCGGAGGGCGACGTTCTCGGAGAACTCCGCCTCCTCCTCCTCGTGCCCGATCAGCTTCCACGCCGTGTAGATCAGGAAGGCGCCGAAGATGTAGAAGAGCCAGTCGAACCTGGTGATCGCCTCAGCGCCGGCCGCGATGAAGGCGCCGCGCAGGACGAGGGCCAGGACGATACCGATGAGCAGCACCTTCTGGCGGTACTGCCGCGGCACCTGGAACCGGCTCATGATCAGGAGGAAGACGAAGAGGTTGTCCACGCTCAGCGAGTACTCGGTGATCCAGCCGGCGAAGAACTCGCCCCCATGGGCGGGGCCCGAGAGCACCAGCAGACCGATGCCGAACACCACGGCCAGGCCCACGTAGAACGACACCCAGCCGACGCACTCCTTGAAGCCGGGCTCGTGGGGATTGCGGGCGACGAGATAGAAGTCGAACGCGAGGACCAGGCAGAATCCGCCGATCGTGGCCAGCCAGATCCACATGGGCAGGTTCACTTACGTGCCCCCTTCCGCGCCGAGACCAGCCGGGCGTAGCGGAGGTAGGTGCCGAGCAACTGCTCGGCGATCGGGTTGTCGGCGGCCCGCCGCATCAGCCAGTGCGGCATGAGCCGCTCGTGCATCCAGAGGAAGCCGATCGCGAAACCGAGACTCACCATCGCCTGGTAGGCGAGGAACGTGAGCACGCCGTCCGCCGTGCCGACGCCGTACAGGGTCTCCTGCACGAGCCGGGAGACGGGGAAGGCGGCCATCCAGTACAAACCGACGGGGCCGAAGGTGCCGGGGCGGAACACACCGTGGCCGAGGAGCACGCCGTACAGACCGCCGAAGAAGGCGAGCGGTACGGCGAGCGCCAGGGCCGACAGGGTGGCCATGCCGGTGGGCGCCCCAGCGAACAGGGTCAGCCCACCGGCCACAGCACCGGCGACGGCTCCGATCGACGCCCCTGGCAGGGCGAGTTCGAGGCTGTGCCGTCCGATCATCAGCCCACGACCACGCCGAAGGCGACCATGCTGTAGAAGAGCATGCCCAGGTAGAACACCGCGCCGAACCCGATGATCGCGTTGCTCCACCACTTCGGCCTGATCGGCTTGGGCAGCATGCGGTTGTTCACCAGCAGCAGGGTCACGCAGTACGCGCCCATCGCGAACGTCGACAGGAACGCGAGCGTGTCCAGGATCGACGCCGGCCCGTCAGCCGGTCCGAAGAGCAGGATCAGGATGCCGAAGGCGATCACTGCCCACAGGAAGATCGCGTAGAGGCGCGACATACCGAGCTTCTTCGCCCCCGGGACGAAGTTGAACGTCATGTCCGCCTGACCGCGGGAGAACGAGTCGAACAGGCCCAGCGTCGCGTTCAGGCCGATCAGCGCGATGAACCCGAGGAACACCACCCCGAGCACCGAGCTGCCCGCCGAGGAGACGGCGTTGGACATCGCGGTCAGCGCCGCCTCCTGGTCGTCCGCGAGAAGCGCCTCGCGCACGCCCGGGTTCAGTCGTGCGGCGGACTGCGCGATCACCGTGAAGGAGATCGTGACCAGCATCGTGATGCCCCAGAAGAGCAGGAGGGCGTCGAAGGTGACCCAGCGCCGCCAGCCCTTCCACTTCGCCATCTCGGCCGGGTCCTCGGTGTCGAACATGAAGCCCCGGTTCGGCATCTCCTCTTCCTCGCCGGCGTGCCGCAGGCCGCGCACCTTGGGGATGTGCGCGCCCATGCCGGCCCCGGAGTCACGCAGGTGCAGCGTGTACCACATCTGCTGCATGCCCGAAGGACCGGCGAACGCACAGGCGCCGACGATGACGGGGAACCAGGCGGCCGTCATGGCCTCGTCCGGCAGGTAGCCGACCGCGAACATGCCGCTGATCGTGCTGACCACGTCCGACCACTGACCGACCATGGCCGCGACGATGGCGGTGCCGAGCACGAGCGCCCCGATGAGCAGCGAGAGCACGTTCTCGAGCAGGTTGTAGATGACCTTCGCCAGAGTGAAGACCACGCCGACGAGGAGCAGACCGCAGATCGCTGTGATCATCCACGGTATTCCGGTGATCTGTTCCAGTGCCGCCGCGCCGGCCGAGAGGTGTCCCGGCCAGATGTAGACGGCGATCGCCACGATGAAGAAGAACCACATCAGCGGCTTGAAGACCCTGGCGGCGCCGGTGAAGATGCTCTCGCCGGTGGCCATGGCGTAGCGGGCCATCTCCAGCATGACCACGGCCTGGAGCGTGACGCCGACCAGGAACAGCCATCTGATCTCAGGGCCGAACAGCAGCACCAGGCGCGGCCACATGTACGACTCGCCCATGCCCACGCCGAGTGCGACGAGGAAGACCGTCGGCCCGAGCAGGTGCACCGAGGGAGGCGCATCGGGGAGCTTCCTGATGGGCATCGGCTCGAGCCGGCCCGCTTTCCATACTCGTCCATCTTCGACCGGCGGCGTGGCCGTCGCCGGCGGGGTGTTCGATGTGTCCACCTACGGACCTCCTGGGGGGTGTGTTGCCTTACCTTTGCGCCCCGAATTGCCCCCTCGCCTGATGCTGCTGCGCTCGGCTCTTAGCTCAGCAGACCGGCCGCCCTGGCCCAGCGGTACTTAGCGCCGAGGACCGCCACGGGCTTCTCTGTCGTGTACGGGTACGCGACCACGCCATGCTCGAACAGGTACTCGCATGCCTCCTCAACCTCGGTGTCGCCGGCGAGGGACGCCACGACCGGCTTGACATTGCCCTTCGCTCGCTCCTCTTCCACCACGCGGGCGATGAGTTCGGCGAAGACCATCGGCGGCGTCACGATCGTGTGCCAGTAGCCGAGGACCAGCGCGTGGATGCGCTCGTCCGTCAGGCCGAGGCGGACCGTGTTCTCGTAGGTCGAGGGGGGTTCGCCGCCGGTGATGTCGATGGGATTGCCCGCCGCCCCGAACGGCGGGATGTAGGCGCGGAATGCCTTGTCCAGGTCCTCGGGGATGTCCATGAGGGTCAGACCGGCGTCCACGATGGCGTCCGACAGCAGCACGCCCGAGCCGCCGGCGCCGGTGATGATGACGACGTTCTCGCCCTTGGGGGCGGGCAGGATGGGCAGCGCGCGGGCGTACTCGAGCATGTCGTTCAGGCCGGGCGCGCGGACCACGCCGGCCTGGCGGAGGATGTCGTCGTACACCTTGTCGTCGCCGGCGAGGGCGCCGGTGTGCGAGCCGGCCGCGCGGGCGCCCATGGCGGTGCGGCCCGCCTTGAGGACGATGACCGGCTTCTCCTTGACGACCCGCTGGGCGGCCTCGACGAAGCCGCGCCCGTCCTTGAGGTCCTCCAGGTGCATGGCCACGGCCTTGGTGTTCTCGTCCTGCTCGAAGAAGGTGAGCAGGTCGTCCTCGTCCACGTCGGCCTTGTTGCCGACGCCGACGATGGCCGAGACGCCCATCTTCGTCGTACGGCTGAAGCCCAGGATGGCCATGCCGATGCCGCCGCTCTGCGAGGTCAGCGCCACGCTGCCCTTGACGTCGTACGGGGTGCAGAACGTCGCGCAGAGGTTCTCGGGCGTGTAGTAGTAGCCGTAGATGTTCGGGCCGAGCATGCGCACGCCGTGCCGCCTGGCGATCTCGACGATCTCCTGCTGGCCCTCGACGTTGCCGGTCTCGGCGAAGCCCGACGGGATCATGACCGCGCCTGCCACGCCCTTCGCGCCGACCTCCTCCAGCGCGGACGCCACGAACTTGGCGGGGATCGCGAACACGGCCACGTCGACGTCACCGGGCACGTCGGAGACGCTCTTGTACGCCTTCAGTCCCAGGATCTCGTCGGCCTTGGGGTTGATCGGGAAGATCTGGCCCCGGTAGCCGCCGTTGATCAGGTTCTTCATGACCGAGTTGCCGATCTTGCCGTCCTCGGCCGAGGCGCCGATGACGGCGACCGAGCGCGGCTTGAAGATCCGGGTCATCTGCCGGAGGATCTCCTCCCGCGACAGCCGGCTGACCTCGGCGGGCTTGTCGCCGATGAGGATGCGGACGTCGGCCGCGACGGCCCCGTTCGCGTCGGCGAAGACCGGGTTGAGGTCGACCTCGGTGATCTCGGGGTAGTCGGTGACGAGCCTGCCGACGCGCTCGATGATCGACGCTAAGGCCTCCCGGTCGGCCGGTTCGGCCCCGCGTGCCCCGCGAAGAACTTCCGCCGCTTTGATGTCGTCCAGCATCGCCAGAGCATCATTACCCGAAACCGGGGCAAGCCGGAAGGTCACGTCCTTCAGAACCTCGACGAGAACGCCGCCGAGACCGAAGGCGATCACCTTGCCGAACGTCGGGTCGGTGACGGCTCCGATGATGACCTCGTGCCCGCCGCCGACCAGCTGCTGCACCTGTACGCCGTCGATCTTGGCGTCGGCGTTGTAGGCGCGGGCGTTGGCCAGGATGGTCTCGTAGCCGTCGCGCACCTCCTCGGCCGTCTTCAGGCCGACCAGCACGCCGCCGGCGTCGGTCTTGTGCAGGATGTCCGGTGAGACGATCTTCAGGACGACCGGGAGCCCGATCTTCTCGGCGAGCTCCACCGCCTCGGCGGCCGAGGTGGCGAGACCTTCGCCCGGGGTCGCGATGCCGTACTCCTCGCACAGCAGCCGGCCCTCGGGGGCGGTCAGGGCCGTGCGGCCTTCCGCGAGCGCCTTGTCGATGACTTCCCTGACAGTGCTCACCTAGATGACTCCGTTCGACTTCAGTTCGGCCAGCTCCTCGGCGCTCACGCCGAGCCGGCCGTAGATCTCTTCGTTGTGCTCGCCGAGCAGCGGCGGGGTGCGCACGTCCACCGGCGAGTCGGACAGCTGCAGCGGGCTGCCCACGGTCACGAACTCCCCGCGCTCGGGGTGGTCGACGGTGACGACGATGCCCTCCTCGCGCAGGCTCTCGTCCTCGACCAGCTCCTTGGTGGACAGGATCGGCCCGCAGGGGATGTTCGCCGCGTTGAGCCGGTCGAGGACCGTCCACTTGTCGTGCTGGATCGTCCACTCCTCGATGAGCTGGAACATCTTGTCCAGCTTCGGCAGCCGCGCCTCCGGCGTCGCCCACTCGGGGTCCTCGGCCAGCTCGGGGCGGCCGATGATGTCCGAGATGGGCTTCCAGCCGACGGGCTGCACGATGACGTAGACGTAGTCGTTCGGGCCGCCGGGGGCGCAGCGGACCGCCCAGCCCGGCTGCCCGCCGCCGCTCGCGTTGCCGGAACGGGGCACCTCGTCGCCGAACTGCTCGTTCGGGTACTCGTTGAGCGGCCCGTGCGACAGCCGCTGCTGGTCGCGCAGCTTCACGCGGCACAGGTTCAGCACGGCGTGCTGCATGGCCACCTGTACGCGCTGGCCGCGCCCGGTGTTGGTGCGCTGGTAGAGGGCGGCCAGGATGCCGGACAGCGCGTGCACGCCGGTACCCGAGTCGCCGATCTGCGCGCCGGTCGCGAGCGGCGGCCCGTCCTCGAAGCCGGTGGTGCTCATGGAGCCGCCCATGGCCTGGGCGACCACCTCGTACGCCTTGAACTTGGCGTACTTGCCGGGGCCGAAGCCCTTGATGGAGGCGTAGATGAGGCGCGGGTTGAGCTCCTGGAGCCGCTCCCACGGGAAGCCCATCCGGTCGACGGCGCCCGGGCCGAAGTTCTCGACGAGGATGTCGGCTTCCTTCACCAGCTCGGTGAAGATCTCCTTGCCGCGCTCGCTCTTCATGTTGAGGGTGATGCTGCGCTTGTTGCAGTTGAGCATCGTGAAGTAGAGGCTGTCGGCGCCGGGCACGTCGCGGAGCTGCTGCCGGGTGATGTCGCCGGTCGGGGCCTCCAGTTTGACCACGTCGGCGCCCAGCCAGGCCAGCAGCTGGGTGCATGACGGGCCCGACTGGACATGGGTCATGTCGAGGACGCGAACACCTTCGAGAGCCTTCATGTCGGGACTCCCCTACTTGTACATGGTCTGGTTCATGGTTCCGGGGGCGTAGACCTCTGGGTCGACCCAGACGTTGATCAGCGAGGGCTTGCCCGACTCCCGTGCCCGCTCCAGGGCGGGACGGATCTCGGCCGGGTCGCGCACCTCCTCGCCGTAACCGCCGAGCAGCTTGGCGAACTCGCCGTACCGGATGTCGCCGAGGGTGTTGCCGATGCGGGCGCGGTCCTCGCCGTACTTGGCCGCCTGGCCGTAGCGGATCTGGTTCATCGACGAGTTGTTGCCGATGACGCCGATGAACGGCAGGTCGAAGCGGACCATCGTCTCGAAGTCCCAGCCGGTGAGGCTGAAGGCGCCGTCGCCGAAGAGGCAGAGCACCTCCTTGTCGCGACGGGCCTGCTTGGCGGCCATCGCGAAGGCCATGCCGACGCCGAGGGTGCCGAGCGGTCCCGGGTCCATCCAGTGGCCGGGCGACTTGGGCTGAACGACCTGGCCGGAGAAGGTGACGATGTCGCCGCCGTCGCCGATGTAGATCGTGTCCTCGGTGAGGAACTCGTTGATCTCGTGGACCAGCCGGTACGGGTCGATGGGCTGGGCGTCGGAGTGCTGGCGGGGCAGACGCTTCTCGTACGCCGCGGTCTCGACCGCGCGCAGCTCGTCCAGCCACGCCTTGCGCCGGGCCACGCCGTTCTCGATGCGGCCGCTCGCGGCCTGGGCCGCGGCCGAGAGGATGAGGCCGGCGTCGCCGACGATGCCGAGGTCGATGTCGCGGTTCTTGCCGACCGTGCGGTAGTCGAGGTCGATCTGGACGACCTTGGCCGTCGGCGACAGGCGCTTGCCGTAGCCCATCCGGAAGTCGAACGGGGTGCCGACGATGATGATGAGGTCGGCCTCGGTGAAGGCGTAGCGGCGGCTGAGCTGGAAGTGGTGCGGGTCTCCCGGCGGGAGGGTGCCGCGGCCCGAGCCGTTCATGTACGCCGGGATGTTGAGCGCCCGGACGAAGTCGATGGCCGCGTCGGTCGCCCGGCACGTCCATACCTGGCTGCCGAGCAGGATCGCCGGCTTCTCGGCGTGCGCGAGCAGGTCCGCGAGCTGCTCGACCGCCTCGGGGTCACCCAGCTGACGGGTGGAGGCGCGGTACTGCCCGGCCTGCGGGATACGCGCCTTCTCCAGGGGGACCTTCGCGTCGAGCACGTCGCGCGGGATCTCCAGGAACGACGGCCCAGGGGCGCCGTTGTAGCACTCGCGGAAGGCCATCGACACGATGTCGGCCACCCGTTCCGTGCTGGGCACCGTGGCCGCGAACTTCGTGATCGGGGTCATCATGTCCACGTGGGGCAGGTCCTGCAGCGAGCCCATCTTGTGCTGGCTCAGGGCGCCCTGGCCGCCGATCAGCAACATGGGGCTCTCCGCGCGGAAGGCGTTGGCCACGCCGGTCACCGCGTCCGTGGTGCCAGGACCCGCCGTGACCACCGCGCAGCCGGGCTTGCCGGTGATGCGCGCGTAACCGTCCGCCGCGTGCGCGGCAACCTGCTCGTGACGTACGTCGATGACCTCGATGCCCTCATCGACGCAACCGTCGTAGATATCGATGATGTGACCACCGCAGAGCGTGTAGATCACATCCACGCCTTCGGCCTTGAGGGCCTTGGCCACGAGATGACCGCCAGAGATCGTTTCTGACATCATGCCACCCTTTCCCGGCGACTGTCTTCCGCATACTGCATACCGTATGAACGCAATGCTTACTCCTCACTGAACGGACTGTCCAGCCCCCTGGGGCAACTCGATGAGCTCCACCTGGCCACCCGACCACCCCGGCGGGACGACCGCCAGCGCGTCGGCCAGGGCCGCTCCCCAGAGGGATCCGGGCCGGTCGTGCCCCACGGGAACCGCTCCCCTGCCCGACCGCCGCACCGGCACCAGGCGGGTGTCGTGCGGGTGGGGACGTACGACGCCGGCCAGGGCGCTCGTCCCGTGGGCGGTGGCCCCGCCGGTCAGCGCCCGCAGGATCGGGACGAGCAGCGTGAGCGACGCGGACAGGGCGGCGAAGGGGTTGCCAGGAAGGCCCACGAGCAGCGGGCCGCCGGGCAGACGGGCGAGGAGTTGCGGGTGGCCGGGCCGTACGGCCACCCCGTCGACCAGCACCTCGGCGCCGATCTCGGCGACCACCGCGCGCAGGTGATCGGCGGGACCCCTGGACGAGGCCCCGCACACCACGACGACCCCGGCCTCCGAGACGGGATCGACGAGACGGCCGTGCACGGACCCGCGCGCGCCCCCGCGGCCGCGCTCGGCGGCGCGCGGGGCGCGGGCGTCCGCTTCGCCGTCGAGGGCGGCGAACAGGGCCTCTGGCCCGTCGGCGAGCCGGGTCGTGGTTGTGACCCGGCCGCCGGCCCACGCCACCAGCCCGGGAAGGAACGGGCCGATGGCGTCGCGCACCCGACCGGGCCCGGGGATCCCGCGGTCCACCACCTCGTCGCCGGTGACCACCACGGCCACCTTGGGGCGGGGGCGGACGAGGAGTTCGTCGTGACCGAGCGCGGCGGCCAGGCCGAGCGCGACGGGGGTCACGACCGTGCCGGGAGACAGCACGACGGCGCCCTCGGCGACGTCCTCGCCGCGCCGCCGGATGTGCTTGCCCGGCTCGGGGTCGCCCGCGACCCGCACACCGTCGGCGTCCGCGAGCTCGTACGGAAGCACCGACTCCGCGCCCTCGGGCACGGGCGCGCCCGTGGCCACCTCCACCGCCTCGCCAGGAGCCGGCGCCGCCCCGTACGGAGCCCCTCCGGCCAGTACGCGCCCGGCGATCCGCCACGGGCCGGGACCCGCCACCGCGTAGCCGTCCATGGCGGAGACGTCCACGCCGGGCACCGCCACCAAGGCCCGCAGTGGAGCGGCGAGGCGGCAGCCGAGGGCCTCGGACAGCGGCTGCCACGCCGGCGCGGGCGGGCTCGCCGCCTGCGCCGCGACCGCGCGCGCCGACGCCCACGGCATTGCTCCGACCACTGCCGCATGGCGCAGAACGGTCACAGGCACACTCCTTGACCCGACTTTTTCCATACTGTATACCGAATACACGGTGGGCCGCATCTAGCGGCCCATTGCCGTAACGGGCCCGTTCAACCCTCCGACGCGAGAACGGAGCGCAGCATGAAGGTGGCTGTTCTTGGCGCCGGCGCCATCGGCGCATACGTGGGGGCCGCCCTCCACAGGGCGGGAGTCGAGGTGCATCTCATCGCGAGAGGTGCGCATCTCGATGCAATACGCCGCGCAGGTGTCCGGGTGCTTAGCCCCAGGGGCGACTTCACCGCCCATCCACATGCCACCGACGACCCGACCGAGGTCGGTCCGGTGGACCACGTCTTCCTGGGCCTCAAGGCGAACAGTTACGCCGCCGCGGGCCCCATGATCAGGCCGCTTCTCCACGAGACCACGAGCATCATCGCCGCACAGAACGGCATCCCGTGGTGGTACTTCCACGGGCTCAAGGGACCCTACGAGGGCTACCGCATCGAGAGCGTGGACCCCGAAGGCTCGGTGACGGCGTCACTGCCGCTGCACCGCGCCGTCGGATGCGTCGTCTACGCCGCGACCGAGATCGAGGAACCTGGCGTGATCCGCCACCTCGAAGGCACCCGCTTCTCCATCGGCGAGCCCAGAGGCGAGCTGACGGAACGTTGTGCCTCCTTCAGCGAGGCCGCCGTCGCGGGCGGCCTGAAGTGCCCGGTGGAGACCGACCTCCGCCGGGACATCTGGATCAAACTCATGGGCAACATCGCCTTCAACCCCATCAGCGCCCTCGCCCGGGCCACCATGGCGGGCATCTGCCGCCACGACGGCGCCCGCGGGCTGGTCGTCGCCATGATGGAGGAAACCGTCGAAGTCGCCCGGCGCGTGGGCTGCGACCCGGGCATCTCCATCGAACGCCGCATCCGGGGGGCCGAGCGGGCGGGCGAGCACAAGACGTCCACACTCCAGGACGTCGAGAAGGGCAAGCCGCTGGAGCTCGACGTCCTCCTGGCGGCCGTGGTTGAGCTGGCCGACCTCACCGGCGCCGACGTCCCGACGCTGCGTGCGATCCACGCGGTGAGCGACCTGCTGAACGAAAGTCTTGTACGTGCGAGTTAGCGCGGAATACCGTACATTGCATACTGCATGGAGGGATCATGAGCTTTGACCGCCTGACCCGTCCACCTGCACGTCATGCCACCTGGGAGGATGCTCTGGACAAGCCGGCAGCGGGTCTTCTCCGCGACCCGCACGAACCCGGCGCCCGGACGCGGTCCTCCTGGTCCACGCGTACGACGACCGGCCGTCCCTGGTCAGGTCATGCCTAGAGTCACCGTCAAGCGCCGCATCCTGCGCGTCAAGGAGTCGGCCCGCGTCGAGCGGGTCGACTCCCTCGCTGCGGAGGAACCGCTGGAGATCCGGCTCGACGGGACGCCGTTGACCGTCACCATGCGCACCCCCGGCGACGACTTCGACCTCGCCGCCGGGTTCCTCGTCAGCGAGGGCGCGGTCGGCTCGGCCGACGACATCGCCACCATCCGCTACTGCGCGGGCGCCACCGCCGACGGCGGCAACACCTACAACGTCCTCGACGTACGACTCGCGCCGGGCGTCCCTGCGCCGGAACCACGCAACTTCTACACGACCTCCTCCTGCGGCGTCTGCGGCAAGGCGTCGCTGGAGGCGGTACGCACCGTGGCTCGCTGGAGCGTGGCCGACGACCCCGTGGAGGTCGCGCAGACGACCGTCGCGAGCCTGCCGGACCGCCTCAGGGCGGCCCAACGGATCTTCGACAGGACCGGCGGCCTGCACGCGGCCGGCCTGTTCACCGCCGACGGCGAGCCCCTGTGCGTCCGCGAGGACGTCGGCCGGCACAACGCCGTCGACAAACTGCTCGGCTGGGCACTGCGCAACGGGCACCTGCCGCTGCGCGGCACCGTGCTCACCGTGTCCGGGCGAGCCTCCTTCGAGCTGGTGCAGAAGGCGGTCATGGGCGGCGTGCCGGTGCTCGCCGCCGTTTCCGCTCCGTCCTCCCTCGCGGTGGAACTCGCCGCCGAGGAAGGGCTGACGCTCATCGGTTTCCTACGCGGGAACTCCATGAACGTCTACACCGGCGAGCCGCGGCTGCGCGACAGCGCGGTCGTGGCCGTGTAGGGCTTCACCCCGGGCGTCGGCAACGGCTCTGCCGGCGCGAGAACACCGGGGTGATGAAGGGATGCCGATCGGCGCGCCGGGCCCCCAGCCGCCGATCGGCATCTCTGTGTCTGATGGGCCCCGCTCCGCGGGGCCGGCTCGGTCGCCCCTGAATGCCGCCGCCTTCCCCCGCTCCTCCAGGCGACGGCGGCTCCCTCGCGGGGGCCTACCTGGCGGTGATCCGTACCGACAGGCCACGGGCGGTGTGCACGGGCACCGCGTGGTAGGCGCCGCCGTGCACCTTCACCCTGCCGATCCTGCCGCGCAGGCGGCGGGCGGCGATGACCGGGACGGTCGCGTGCCTGCCGTGCGGGCGCAGGTGGTCGAGGCGGATCTCCAGGACGCTGTCCCTGCCGAGCGTCGCCGCTCCGGACACCGTCAGCGGGGTGTGGCCGTGCTCGGTGAGCGTGACCGCCCGTACTTGGCCGGGTTGCCCGAGGAGTACGAGCCGCGCAGGGTGTTGACGAGCCGCACCACCCGGCGAGGTCGGAGCTGGTGGAGCCGGCGCCGCGGGCGGAGCCAGGGGCGGCGTCGGCGGGCACGGCGTGCGTGACCTCGGCGCAGTAGCGCACGTTGGCGGCCACGACGTCACGCATCAGCGGCTTGCCGTCGTTCCAGCTCGCGCCGGCCTTCCAGACCTTCGCCATGCCCGAGAGGATCACCATTGCCGCGATGGACGGGAGGACCGCCACGCGGTCAGCGCCATCCGGGGGCCGCCTCTCAGGGTGCGCGGCCCTGCTTCACGCCCGTCCGAGCGGCGATCCAGCGGCGGGAATCCGGTTGCCCCGTGTGGGTCGGGTTTGCCGACAACAATGCCGACCCCGCTGGTGAGCTGGGGAAATGGGAGCACTAGCGTGGTTGGCCAGGCAGGTTGGATGGATTTTGACAACCGTTTTCATTTCAGCGCATACTGGGTCACATGATGTCAGGATTTTCCCGGTCTTACGCCGCTCGTCCCCTGGCCGGAGCCGTACTGCTGACGGTGGGGCTCACCACCGCGGCCTGCGGCACCGGTTCCGCCACCGATGTATCCGCGAGCGGAAAGCCGCAGGTCATCGCCGCGTTCTACCCGCTGCAGTGGCTGAGCGAGCAGGTGGGAGGTCCCGACGCCCAGGTCTCCGTGCTGACCGCCCCCGGCGTCGAGCCGCACGACCTGGAGCTGACCATCAAGCAGGTCACCGACCTCAAGGACGCCGCGCTGACCGTCTACATCAAGGGCGTCCAGCCCGCGGTGGACGACGCCGTCGAGCCCGACACGAGCTTCGACGCGGCCACCGCCGTCACGACGCTGCCCGCCGGCGAGCACGCCGAGGAGGAGGAACACGAGCACGCGGACGTCCCCTACGACCCGCACCTGTGGCTCGACCCCTCCCGCCTGGCCACCGTCGCCGCGAAGCTGGGCGAGCGCATGGCCGCCGCCGACCCCGCCCACGCCCAGGGCTACCGCGACCGCGCCACCAAGACCGCCGCCACGCTGAACGACCTCGACCAGGAGTTCGGCCGCGGCCTCGCGTCGTGCCGCACGAAGACGCTCGTCACCGCGCACGAGGCGTTCGGCTACCTGGCCGACCGCTACAAGCTCAAGCAGGTCGGCATCACCCTCGACCCCGAGAGCGAGCCGTCGCCCGCGCGCCTGTCGGAGGTGGCCAAGCTCGCCAAGACCGAGGGCGTCACCACCATCTTCACCGAGTCGCTGGTCAGCCCGAAGGTGGCCGAGGTGCTGGCGAGCCAGGTCGGCGCGAGGACCGCGGTGCTCGACCCGCTGGAGAGCAAGCCCTCGGGCGACTACGTGTCCGCCATGCGCGATAACCTCAAAACCCTTCAAACAGCACTGGGGTGTACGGCATGAGCGAAACGGCCTTCGCGATGACCGACGGCCGGGTCTCCTTCGAGGGCAAGCCCGTCCTTCGGGGGATCAACCTGACCGTCAGTTCCGGGGAGGTCGTGGCGCTGCTGGGCGCCAATGGCTCGGGCAAGTCCACGCTGGTCCGCTCGCTGCTCGGGCTCACACCGCTGAGCGGCGGCCGGACCCTCATCTACGGCGCCGCTCCGGCGAGGTTCCGCGACTGGTGGCGCATCGGCTACGTGCCGCAGCGCCTCCAGGTGGGCGGCGGCGTGCCGGCGACCGTACGCGAGGTCGTCGCCTCGGGCAGGATCGCCCGCCAGCGCCGCCTGCGCCGCACGAGCGCCGCCGACCGGGCCGCCGTGGCGGACGCGCTGGAGGCCGTACGGCTGAGCGACCGCGCGGGTGACCCCGTCCAGTCGCTCTCCGGCGGGCAGCAGCAGCGGGTGCTCATCGCCCGCGCGCTGGCCGGCGAGCCGGACACGTACGTGATGGACGAGCCCACGGCGGGGGTGGACGCCGAGACGCAGCAGCTGCTCGCCGACACGCTGGCCGGGCTGGTGCTCGGTGGCAAGACGGTGGTGCTGGTGGTCCACGAGCTGGGCCCGCTGGAGCCGATCATCACGCGCGGCGTGCTGATCCGCGAGGGCGTCGTCGCCCACGACGGCCCGCCGCCGCGTCCCGAGGGCGAGTGCGCCCGCCCGGGGCACGACCACCAGCACCCGCACGCGACGGAGTCCGTCGCGGGACCGCTCACCGGGTGGCAGGGGGACCCGAGATGATCATTGAACTTCTGCAGGAGCAGCTCTTCCAGCTCGCGCTGGTCGCGGCGCTGCTGGTCGGGCTGTGCGCCCCGGCCGTCGGCACGTTCATCGTGCAGCGCCGGCTGGCGCTGCTCGGCGACGGCGTCGGGCACGTGGCGCTCACCGGCGTGGCCCTCGGCTTCCTGACGGGCACCGCTCCCGTGCTCACCGCGGTGCTCGTGTCCGTCGCGGGGGCCGTGGCGATCGAGCTGGTCAGGGCCCGCGGACGCACGAGCGGCGACGTGGCGCTCGCCCTGCTGTTCTACGGCGGCATCGCGGGCGGTGTCATGCTCATGGCCATCGCGCCGGGCGGCAGCAACGCCAAGCTCAACTCCTACCTGTTCGGCGCCATCGCGAGCGTCACCCCGCAGGACATCTGGGTCATCGCCGCGCTGGCCGTCGCCGTGATCGGCGTCGTCGTGGTCTTCGGCAGGGAGCTGTTCGTGCTCTGCCAGGACGAGGAGATGGCCAGGGCGAGCGGGTTGCCGGTGCGCTTCCTGAGCCTGCTCATCGCCGTCACCGCCGCGCTCACCGTGGTGATCGCCATGCGGGTGGTCGGCCTGCTGCTCGTCAGCGCGCTCATGGTGATCCCGGTGGCCACCAGCCAGCAGCTCACCCGGGGCTTTCGCACCACGATGGGGCTGGCCATGCTGTTCGGGGTGCTGGCCTCCGTGGGCGGGCTGCTCGCCTCCACGTACTCGGCGAAGGTCCCGCCGGGCGCCGCGATCGTGCTACTTGCGCTCGCAGGCTTCGTCCTGGCGCTCGGGGTCGGTAAATTCGTACGGCGAAGCCGGACTCAGGAGTCAACCGTGACAGATCGACCGCAGGCGCGCGTCGAGGAGGTCGTATGACGACGAGACGCGATGCCGTGCACGACACCCTGCGCAGGAGCGAGGGTTTCCGCAGTGCGCAGGACGTCTACGCCGAGATGCGCCTGCACGGCGCGAAGATCGGTCTGACCACCGTCTACCGCGCCCTTCAGGCGCTCGCCGACGGCGGCCAGGTCGACGTGCTGCGGACCGACGACGGCGAGTCCGTCTACCGCGCGTGCGCGACCGACACCCACCATCACCATCTGGTGTGCCGCCGGTGCGGCCGTACGGTCGAGGTGGCCGGGCCCGCCGTCGAGCGCTGGGCCGAGATGGTCGGCAGCGAGCACGGGTTCACCGAGATCACTCACACCGTCGAGGTCTTCGGCACCTGCGCGTCCTGCTCCGCGCCGGCCAAGGTCGGCTGAGGACGGCGCGACCCGTAGAGCACCCCGAGGACGATCACGGCGCACCCGGCGAGTTGCAGCGGCGACGGGTGCTCGCCGAGGGCCAGCGCCGAGATCCCCACGGTGGTCAGCGGCTGGATGAGCAGCAGCAGCGCGGTGAGTGCCGCGGGCTGGCGCGGCAGCGAGAACGTGATCAGCGACCATCCCAGCACCTGCGGCCCCAGCGCGAGCAGCAGCAGCCAGCCGTGGGCCGGCCATCGCGGTACGAAGTCGGCGCCGCCGAACATCGGGCTGAGCAGCGCGATGACGACCGTGGCCACCACCGTCGCGTGCGCCAGCGGCCCAGCCGCGCGACCCGAGGACCCCTTCATGAGCAGCAGGAAAACGGCGTAGCACAGAGACGTCGCCACGCCCGCGAGCACACCCGCCGCGGGATCACTGCCGTAGGCGGCGCTGTCGAACACCCCGGAGATCAGCACGACCCCGGTGAACACCACCGGAGTGCCGATCATCAACCGCCGCGACGGCCGCTCCTTGAACAGCGCCCAGGCGGCGAACGCCACGATGAACACCTGAAGGTTGCCCAGCACGGTCGCGAGGCCCGCGCCCACGTACTCGATCGCGTGATGCCAGAACAGCAGGTCGAGCGCGAACATCAGCCCGGCCGCCCAGGCCGCGGCGGCGGCCTTGCCCGGCATCGGCCCGAGCCTGCGCCGCTCCAGCCAGGCGAGCAGCACGATCGGCGGTACGGCGTACAGGCAGCGGAAGAACGCCGAGGTGGCAGGGGTTACCTCGGACAGACGGACCAGCGGGCCCGAGGTGGAGATGACGAGTGCGCCCACGATCGCGATCAGCACGGTACGGCGATGTGCACGCACGGAAACCCCCCGATGCCCGCGTACGAGATACGCTGCGATCACGCTAGGACCCGGCGCAGACAGGAGTCAAGATGCCGTTCGGCCATGACATGGTCCACTCTCTGGCCACCGTGGTGGAGCTGGTCAACACCTCACCCAGCACACGCGGCGACGAGGGGCTGTCCAGCTTGGCCGACTTGCAGGCGTTCGTGGAGTCCCGTGAGATCAGCGGGGTCCACACCCTCACGACGCGTGACCTCGGCCAGGTGCGCATCGTCCGCGAGGCGTTCCACCGCGTCTTCACCGCGACCGACCAGCCAACGGCGGTGCGCACGCTGAACAACCTGCTGGCCGGCACCCGCATCACGCCCCGGCTGACCGAGCACGACGGGCACGCGCTGCACGTCCACTACTTCGCCAACGACGCGACGCTGGCCGAGCACGTGGCCGCCGACTGCGGGGTGGCGCTGGCCCATCTGCTGGTGGAGGGAGAGGCGGAGCGCTTGCGCACGTGCTCCGCCCCCGACTGCGACCGGGTCTTCGTCGACGAGTCACGCAACCGGTCGCGCGTCTACTGCGACAGCCGCACCTGCGGCAACCGGATGCACGTGGCCGCCTACCGCGCCCGCCGCAGAGCATGAAAACGCCCGGGATGCCCCCGCATCCCGGGCGATCAAGTGCCGTCACGGAAGGACGGCTCTTCGGGGGGCGACGTGCCGACCGGCTCCGTACCGGAACCGGCCGGCGGTCAGGTCGAGCCCGGCTGGACGCCGGGCCGACGACCCCCGTTGTTCACATGGTCAGCGACCGCTGTGGTGACCGTGGCCGTTGCCGTGGCCGCCGTGGTTGCCACCGTAGTAGTAGTGGCCGCCGTGGTAGCCGCCGAAGCGGTACAGCGCGTAGCGCAGCGCGTACTTCGTCGATACGGGACGCCACTTGCCGCCGCTCCAAACCCAGAAGCGGTGGCCGTCGTAGCGGAACTTCCGACCGTGGTCGGTGCCGTACCAGTAGCCGCGGCTGCTGTGGCGGTACCACTGCCGGTGGCCGTCCCAGTGCCGGAGAGCGGACTCCTGCCGGTCCCCGACGTGGGTGACGACGATGCTGTCGCCCGCACGGACATTCGTGCTCGCCGACGCGGCCCCCGTGCCGGCGATCAGAATGCCACCCGTGACCGCCAGAGTCGCGGCAGCCGTGCTCAAACGCTTAACGATCTTGTTCATGATCGCGAATTTCCCCTTGATACGCCGACCCACTCCTGATGCTCTGGATGCTTCAGGGGGCCGACGTTGTTGTGTTACAGGGGGGTTAACCAACCCTCTTAGGTAGATAATCCCAATCATCCCATGATGTGACGTTTAGCTCATTCGTCCGTACGTCAGCGTGGCGCGTGGACGCCGCGGGAAAGGGCCGATGTCACGGCTCCCACGTGCGAAAACGCCGACGGGGTCAGCGTTGCCGGGCCGGGCGGATGATCAGTTCGTTGACGTCCACGCCGGGCGGCTGGCCCATGGCGTACGAGATGGCGGCCGCGATGGAGTCCGGCGAGATGCTGTTCGCCCGATACGTCCGCATCTTCTCCCGCGCGCCCGGGTCGGTGATGGAGTCGGCCAGCTCCGACTCCACGACGCCGGGCGAGACCGTGGTGACGCGGATGGCCGGGTCCAGCTCCAGGCGCAGACCCTCGGTGATGGCCCAGGCGGCGTACTTGGTCGCGCAGTAGACCGCCCCCGTCGGCACCACCTGGTGCGCGCCGGTCGAGGCGACGGTGACGAAGTGGCCCGAGCCCTGCCGCTGGAAGTGCGGCAGCGCGGCGGCGATGCCGTGCAGCAGGCCGCGCACGTTCACGTCGATCATCCGGTCCCACTCGTCCACCAGCAGCGCCTCCAGCCGGGACAGCGGCATCACGCCCGCGTTGTTGACGATCACGTCGATGCGGCCGTGCCGCTCGGCGGCCTCGTCGGCGAAGGCAGCCACGTCCCGGCGGTCGGTCACGTCCAGCCGGCGCACCTCGGCCGTGCCGCCGTCCGCCTCGATCGCCTTCGCGGTCGCCGCGAGGCGGTCCTCGCGGCGGGCGCCGAGCACGACCACGTGCCCCTCGGCGCCCAGGCGCCGCGCCGTGGCCTCGCCGATGCCGCTGCTCGCGCCGGTGATCAGTACGACCTTGCTCATGCTTCCTCCTTCGAGTCGTCGACCGGGTAGTCGGCGCTGAGCGTCAGCTCGCGCCAGGCGTCGAAGCCGGCCTTGAGAGTGGTGAGCCGCCTGGTGGCGACGTCGTAGGCGGCCTTGCCGAGCAGCAGCCGCAGCGGCGGTTCCGGCGACTCGACCGCCGTGATGATCGCCGCGGCGGCGCGATCGGGGTCGCCGGGCTGGCTGCCGTAGGTGGCCAGGGTGGAGGCGCGCCGGGCGCCGGCCGTCTCGTCGTAGTCGGCGATGCGGGTCCTTGACTGCCGCATCGAGGGCCCGGACCAGTTCGTACGGAACGCGCCCGGCTCCACGATCGTGACCTTGATGCCCAGCGGGCCCACCTCGGCCGCGAGCGACTCCGACAGCCCTTCCACGGCGAATTTGGTGGCGTGGTAGTAGCCGGTCGCGCCGAACGCGGCCAGTCCGCCCAGCGACGAGATGTTCACGACGTGGCCGGCGCGACGGGCGCGCATGCCGGGCAGGACGGCCTTGGTGACGTCCACCAGGCCGTGCACGTTCGTCGCGAACAGCGCCCTGACCTCGTCGTCCTCGCCCTCCTCAAGGGCGGCGAGATAGCCGTGACCGGCGTTGTTGACCAGCACGTCGATGCTGCCGAACCCGGCCGCCGCCGCCTTCACCGCCCGCTCGACCTGGTGCCGGTCGGTGACGTCGAGGGGCAGGGCGAGAGCACGGCCGGGGTGCGCGGCCACCAGGTCGGCCACCTGCTCGGGGGATCGGGCGGTGACGGCGGCACGCCCGCCACGGCCGAGCACGGCGGCGGCGAGTGCCCGGCCGAGACCGCTCGAACAGCCGGTGATGAACCAGACAGGGGTGTGGTCGATGCTCATGAGACTCCAATGGGGTGTCGGTACCGGCCGGCACCGCCGCGGCGCACTCGCGGGTGCGTCGTCGTCGGTACGCGGGCATGCCGGGATGGCGCGACGGCGGTCGCGGTCGCGCGCGGATGTGAACGTGGGTCGGTCAGATGGTGCGGGTCAGGCCGTGAGGCTGCCCAGCAGGGAAAGGCGCTCCTCCGACGGGCTGCCCGGGTCGGCCTGGTAGACGACGAGCTGCTGCCCGGGCGCGCTGTTCACGGCCAGCGACTCGTAGTGCAGGATCAGCTCGCCCACCAGCGGGTGATGGAACCGTTTGGTCGCGTGGGTCTTCTGGCGGATGTCGTGGCGGGCCCACAACTCGCGGAACGTGGTGCTCTTCAGCGACAGCTCCCCGATCAGCTCGACCAGCTCGGGATCGTCGTAGTCGGTGCCTATGGACGAGCGCAGCCCGCCCACGGTGTCGATCGCGACCTGGTGCCAGTCGGGGTAGAACGTGCGCGCGCCGGGATCGAGGAACACCAGCCGCATCAGATCGCCGCTGTGGGTGTGCCCGGCGAACAGGGCCTCACCGAGCGCGTTGGCGGCCAGCACCGTCATGCGGCGCCCCAGCACCACGGCCGGCGTCTGCGCCCAGGCCGCCATCATGCGCAGCAGGGCGTCCTCGACGCGCTCAGGCCCGCAGGACGGGCGCCTGTCCTCCATGGCCGGGTGGGCCAGCCGGTGCAGATGGGCCGTCGCGTCGTCCTCCAGCTTCAGCGCCCTGGCCAGCGCGTCGACCACCTGGGCCGACGGGTGCCGCTCGCGGCCCTGCTCAAGGCGGATGTAGTAGTCGGTGCTGACCCCGGCGAGCCGCGCCACCTCCTCGCGGCGCAGCCCCGTTACCCGGCGGCGCGCTCCGACCGGCATGCCGTGGTCCTCGGGTTGGAGCAGCTCGCGGCGGGCCCGCAGGAACTGCCCGAGCAGGTTCTCCGTGTCCATGTCCTCCAGGCTAGGCCGGGAACGCGCCGCTCAGGAGCCCTGAAGGTGGGCGGGAAACTCCCACCCTCAGAGCACAGCACCGCACGCGGGAAGGGCGGCCGTCATGCTCCCGCGTGCAGGAAGGCCGCCCAGGCCGACGGGCGGTCCGGCATGGCCTCGCGCAGGCGGCGCGTCACCGCGTGCATGGCCCGCGCACCGGGAAGCCGCTCCGGGGCGTCGAGCGCCGCACCCAGCTCGCGGTGGAACGCGGCGGCCGTCCGCGCGGCGACGTCGTCCCCGATCTCCCACAGCGTGGCCACCGCCTGCCCGTACCCGGCCAGCTGGAAGGCCGAGGCCAGGTGGATCGCCTCGTCGGCGAGCGAGCTCCCGCCGCGGGCGGTCGCGCAGGCCGACAGATAGGCCAGTTCGGCGCCGTCCAGCTGGAGCCGGCCGATCTCGCTGAGGCCGAGCGGACCGTCGTGCAGCAGCAGGTGACTCGCCGACGGGTCGCGCGGGTCGCTGCCGGCGTGGCAGGCGAAGTGGGCGACGGCGGCGCGGGGCAGCGCCGCCAGCACGGCCTCGCGGGACGCGTCAGGACCGACCAGCGTCGCACCGCGGACGAGCGAGGCGACCTCGACCGCCTCGGCCGCCGTCCGCGGCAGCGGCGCCTGTCCCGGAGTCACCGGCATGGCCACGCTCAGCCCGCTGCGTGCCGCCGGCACGGCGCGCGAGCGGCTGTGCATCAGCGCCCGCAGCGTCGGCGTGTACGACGGGACCACCCGATCGAGCACGGACGCGCCCGGCACGTCGGGACGGCCCGCGGCGTGCAGCGGCAGGAAGGTGAGCGGTCCGGTGGGCGACCACCACAGCCGCGGCCGAAGCAGGCCCTCAGGAGACTCCGTGAGGCCCAGCTCGCCGAGGACCGGTTCGGCCACGACGTCCCACAGCCAGCCGAGCGTGTCGAGCAGCACCCGCTCCGCCTGACCGGCCAGCAGCCCGGAAGAGGCGTGCGCGGCCTGGACGGCGTCGTGGAACGCCTCGGCCTGGTCAGCGAGCTCGGCGGCACGCAGGTACGGCAGGGGCACCAGCCGTACGCCGTCGGTCGTCAGGATCAGCGCGTCGCAGCGGCGCCGGTTGACGTTGACGACCACCACCGGCCCATCGGCGGCGACCGGCCGCAGGTCGGGCACGCCCAGCGGCAACGGCATCAGGAACCGTCCGAACTCGGGCAGCGCCTGGATCCGGCCGGACACCTCGGTCCACTCCTCGGTCACCGCGCGTAGGGCCGCCTGCTCGCCGGGCCCCGCCTCGCGGCCCGGGTTCTCGAGGAGCGGCCGTACCCGCTCCCGTACGGCGACGAACCGGGCGGCCAGGCCGGCGTCCGCGGCTCGCAGGTTCTCCAGCTCCACGCGCGCGTTGACGGCGCTCGTGAGCATCCGCCCGCGCCCCTCTTCGAGCGCCTCCAGCGCCGCGGCCGGGTCGCCGCCGTCGGCGGCGGCCGCGGCCTGGTACGACGCCATGCGCGCCAGCCCCGACCCGAGCTCGTCCCCCTCGTCGGGGACGGCGCCCATGGCACGCAGCCGCATCGCCGATCCCCACACGCACACGACCCACGCGGCCTGCGTCAGGTCCCGGGCGACGACCTGACGGGCGAGCCGGACGGCCTCCCGGTACGCGGGCTCCTCGTAGGTGAGCTGGTAACGCTGGAAGAGGGTGAGGCTGAGCTCCTTCAGCGCGGTCAGGTCGTCCGGCGCGGCGGCGAGCCGCTCGCGGTGGCGTCGCACCGCGTCCTCGAACACCGCGAGCGTCTCGAAAGGTGACACCACAGCTTGGCTCATCTGCGTCATCGAGCCCAGCATCGACGCGGACAGGTCCGCCCTGGCCATGATTGCCTGGGTCGTCTCCATCATGCGGGGCAGCAGGGCGAACGACCGCTCGTCAGGACCGCCTTGGCGCGCCCGTAAGAACTGGGTCAGCAGCAGGCCCAGCTCCAGCATGGAATGCTCAGGGCTGTCGCCGGGCACCTCGCGCAGGAGCCGCTCGTGGAGGTCGAGCAGCTCGTCCAGCTCGGCGTGGTCCGTGCGGTCCTCCGGCGGGTCGGCGGGGCCGCGCAGCACGGCCCTGAGCCGGTCCTCGGGGCTCAGGCGGCCCAAGTGCCTGCCCACGAGCTCGTCGACGAGTTCCTCCAGCTGGGGGCCGGACGAGGTACGCAGCAGGCGGGCCATGCCGTCCATGAGCTGCGCGCTCTGCCCCTCGCCTTCGGACGGCCCGATGCCGATCAACCGCAGCATGACGGCGAGCAAGTTGTCCGGCTCGTCCGGGACCCCGTCGCCGGTGGCCGGGATCACCCGCCGGAACAAGGCGGTCATCTCCTCCATCTGCCGCCTGGTGTCGACGCTGAGCGGGGGACGCGGCGCGACAGGCCCCGCCCGACCGGTCCGCAGCAGCTCCGCCGCAGCGAGCCTCCTCAGCAGCTCCTGCCGCCGCACAGGGTCAGGGGTGAGCTGCATCGCTCTGCCCAGCACGGTGACGGCCTCCTCTGCCGCCGGCCCGTCGCCGGTCCGTGCCAGAAGCATCAGCGTGGCGCCCAGGTCGGCGAGCATCTGCGGCAGGTTGCCGTCCTGGCTGGTCGCCGCGTCGACGGCGATCCTGGAGAACGCGGCGGACTGCGACAGCAGCGCCGGGTCGCGCGTCGCGACAGCCTTGGCCCGCACCGCCAGCGCCAGCCCGTTGGCGCAGCGCGCGCGGTGCGCGTCACCCTCGGGCATGCCGTCGAACGCCTCACGCAGGACGGCGACCGCCTCGTCGAGCTCCGGAGGCACGTCGCCGGGCAGCTCCGCAGGAAGGCCCAGCAGGAGCGCGTACCCGAGATCGCACAGGACGACCAGGCGGTACGGGTATCCCACGGGGAGCTTGGAGGCGACCATGCGCAGCAGCGCGACCGCCCACGGGGCATCCTCGCCGCGGCCCCGGTCGGCGGAGCGCCGCAGCACGAACCTCGCGACCTCCGCGAGAGTCTCGAGGTACGCGTGCTGCAGCTCCTCCCCCACCAGCTGCAGGGTGTCGAACCACGAGCGCACCTCGTCCGGCAGCGTGTCCGGCTGTGACAGGTAGAGCGGCATGAGCAGCAGCGCCGCCCGCTCGCGGTCCTCCTCACGCGCGGCGGGCAGGGCGGTGGCACGCAGCCAGTACACCAGGCCTGCCGTGTGGAGCACCTGCCCGTCCGCCCCGTCAGGGACGGGCAGGTGGTCGAGCAGCCGCTCGACCTCGTCCAGCGCTTCTGGTTCGAGCACTCCGCCCGGCGTGAACAGCCGGGCCTGGAGGGTGGCGAGCAACTGGTCACGCATGGGCGCCTCGCAGTTAGGTGGACTTCCTGAACCTTTCGCTGACCGTCTTCCCGCGAGCCGGCCGGACCGGCCGGGTCTCGTCGTCGAACCGTTCCAGCAGCTCGTGCAGGTACACGTCGACCGTGGCCTCGACGAGCTCGGCGTACACCTCGGCGGCGTCCCTCGACCGCCGCCACGCGACCAGGCCCACGACCAGCCCGATGACGGCGCTCGGCCACCACACCACGCCCAGCGCCGCGTACAGCACGGCCCATCCGCCCAGCACGGTCGCCTCGTCGAGCCGCCGCCGGCTCTCCGTGAGCGGCTCGCGCGCCGAGTCGGGCAGCAGCAGCCACAACCGGGGCCAGGCGGCGGTGAGGTCGAGGCCGTACTGCTTGCTCGTCCGCCGCGCGGGAGCGTGCAGCCGGTCGCCGATCCAGGTGGGACAGCGAGGCTCGGTGAGAGCGACAGCGTTCCTGGCCTCCGCGAGCTCGCCCAGGCGGGGGTGATCACCGCCGTCCAGGGCGTCGCGGTACTCCCGGTCGAGCCGCCGCCACTTCCCGCGCCGCCGCTCGGTGAGCGCTCTCGCCGCCCGGCGCGCGAAGAACGGCCAGCGGCCCGACAGCAGGTGCTCGACCGGCCTGCCGAGCGCTCTGGCGACGAACGCGCCGGCCGTGGCCGCGACGAGCAGCCCGACCAGCACCACGACGGTGCGCAGCGGGCCGTCCTGCTGGGCGCCGGCCGCCGCGGTGAGCGCGAGGAGCCTGCGCCACAGCAGTGCGGTGTCGGCCCAGTCGCGCTGCCCCAGCACCAGCGCCGCCGCGGCCACGGCCGTGAACACCAGCCCCGGCAGGACGAGCAGCGCGACCCACCGCTCCGCGACCTTCTTGCCGAGTTCGGCGAGGAAGCCCGTCATGGCGCGCGCTCACCCCTCGGCCGAGAAACGCAGCGCCTGCTCGTGGATCTCGCAGCTCGGGACCTCCGCGTCGGCCTCGCGGTGCACGACGCGCGTACAGGTCTCCTTCGGGCACACATACACGCCCGTGATCGGCCTGCGCTCGCCGTCGACCGGGGTCGGCAGGGCGGATCGGGTGTCCACTTCCTCGGCTGCGGGGACGGTGTCGATGCCGAGCTGGTCGAGCAGCGCACCGACGGGCTCGCCGCGGCGGGCCGCCCGCAACACCTGCGCCATGAGGGCTCGGCGGCCGGCCGAGGCGGGGCCGCGTAACAACGTCCGTAAGTGCGGCACGGCAGCGCAGAACGCCGCCAATGCCTGCTCCTGGTCGGGCTGAGCGGACACGGCTCGCCTTCCGACGCGCGCGGATCGTACGACGAGGAAGATCCTAACCGCGCTGCGGCGGTCCTGCGGGGGGAAGCGGCCGGCCGGCGGCGCGCGCCGACCGGCATGCCGTGGCGGGCCCGCAGGAACTGTCCGAGCAGGTGCTCCGTGTCCCCGTCCGCCGGGCCAGGCCGGGAACGCGCCGCTCAGGAGCCCTGAAGGTGGGCGGGAAACGTCCACCTTCAGGGCCGAGGGTCGGCGGCCACGCCGCCGATGTCTGCTCCTGGACGGGCGGAGAGACCGTCCGACGAGAATCCGCGCGGCGGGGGCGGCGGCTAGCGGCGGTCGGCAGGGGTGACCGAGTTGGGGATGGCGCCGCCGTAGCGGCGGTCGCGCTTGGCGAAGATCTCGCACGCCTCCCACAGGTCGCGGCGGTCGAAGTCGGGCCAGAGCCGGTCGAGGAAGACCATCTCGGCGTACGCCGACTGCCACAGCAGGAAGTTGGAGATGCGCTGCTCACCCGACGAGCGCACGAACAGGTCGACCGGCGGGATCTCGGGCTCGTCGAGATAGCGGGCGAACACGTCCTCGTCGACCTTCGACGGCTTGACCCGTCCGGCCGCGATGTCCTCGGCCAGCTTGAGCGCGGCCTGCACGATCTCGGCCTGGCCACCGTAGTTGACGCAGAACTGCAGCGTCAGCTTGGTGTTGGCGACGGTCATCTCCTCGGCGGCCTGCAGCTCGCCGATGACGCTCTTCCACAACCGGCCGGGCCGGCCCGCCCAGCGGACGCGCACCCCCATGGCGTTGAGCTCGTCACGCCGCCGCCGGATGACATCGCGGTTGAACCCCATGAGGAAGCGCACCTCGTCGGGCGAGCGCCGCCAGTTCTCCGTGGAGAACGCGAAGGCGCTGAGATAGGGGACGCCCAGCTCGAGAGCTCCTTCGATGACGTCGAACAACGAGGCCTCGCCCGCCTTGTGCCCCTCGGTGCGGGGCAACCCGCGCGCTTTGGCCCACCGGCCGTTGCCGTCCATGATGATCGCCACGTGGCGGGGCACGAGATCGCCGGGGATCGGCGGCGGGATCGCGCCGGACGGGTGCGGGGTCGGAGGACGTACGTTCACACTGGCTCCCTTTCAACGTGTCGAAGAGAGCGTATGCCGTGCTCGAGATGCCACTGCAGGTAGGCGGCGACGAGCCCGCTGCACTCACCGCGGTGGCGTGACTCGGAGGCGTCGGCGGTGGCCCAGTCGCCGCGCAGCAGCGCCGTCATGAGCCTGATCGTCTCACCTGCCGGGACGACGGCGCCGGCCGGCTTGCACGCCCCGCACACCACGCCACCGGCCACGATGGCGAACGCCCTGATCGCCGGGGCCTGGCACTTGGCGCAGGCCTCCAGCGCGGGGGCGTAGCCCGCCACGGCCAGCGAGCGCAGGAAATAGGCGTCGAGGACGAGCCTGGCCTCGTGCTCGCGCTCGGCGAGCGTGCGCAGCCCGCCCACCAGCAGCAGGAACTGCCGCAGCGCGGGCTCCTTCTCACCGTGGGTCAGCCGGTCGGCCGTCTCGAGCATCGCGCTGCCGGCGGTGTAGCGGGGATAGTCGCTGGCCAGCGCCTCTCCGTAGGGCCTGATCGTCTCCGCCTGCGTGACGACGTCGAGCGTGCGCCCGGTGTGCAGCTGCACGTCGACGTGCGTGAACGGCTCCAGCCGGCCTCCGAAGCGCGAGGTGGTGCGCCGGACGCCCTTCGCCACGGCCCGGATCTTGCCGGTACGCCTGGCCAGGATGGTGATGATCCGGTCAGCCTCACCGAGCTTCTGCGTGCGCAGGACCACGCCTTCGTCACGGTAGAGACTCATTCGGACATCTTACGACCGCCCGGTGTCACGGGCGGCCCGGACGGCACCGGGATGCTCCAGTGGCACGACTTTACGTCCGTCTCACTAGACTTTGACCTCTGTCCCCGCATTACCCGGTGTTCAACCCCCCGCTACCGCCTCGAAAGGGAGTCATGACCCGCGTGGTCCTGCTGGGCGCCTCGCCCGGCCCCGACATCTCTCCGACTGGCCTGAGGCTGGCCGCACTGCCCGGCAACCCCACCGTGGCCGAGCGACTGCACGGTCAGCTCGCCGCCATGGATCCCCGCTTCGCCACGATCCCGTCGGGTGACGTGGCCGCGGCTCTGCGCGCCGTGGCCGATGTCGCCGAGTCCGCATCGGAAAGCCTCTTCATCATCCCGGAGAACTCGGTCGTCCACGACGAGCTGATCTACCAGATCACCAAGACCAAGCGCGGTGCGCTGGCGCTCGTCGCGAAAGAACCGCGTCCTCAGGCGACCGAGGAGGAGGACAGCGACCAGCTCGACGACACCGTCGTCGAGCGCATCCCCGTCGACGAGGCCGAACCTGAGATCGGTCACAACCGCGTCGAGGGGCTGCCCGTCCGCGTCCGCATCGGCAAGTCCAACCGCGTGGTCTCCGTCGGCACCGCCACCCATGCCGTGACCCGGCCCAACGGTGTCGTCCTCGGTCCCCTCCACGTCAGCGCGCGCAACGCGCCGATCCTGGCCGAGACGTGCCGCGCACTCGCTGACATGGCCGACCGCTTCGGCCCCGACGACGACCTGGTGCAGCTCATCGTCTTCGGCCTGGTGCGCAACGGCGTGTCGGTCGGCATCCGCGGCCGCCGCGACCTGTTCTACCGCCGCGTGACCACCCAGGAGGAGGTCAACGAGGCGGGCGCCGAGATCGTCGGCATCAACGAGGACCGCGCCCGGCTCAACCACGCGGTCAAGGGCGCCGACGGCTTCTTCACCACGTTCTTCGTCTCCACCTACAGCCGGTTCATCGCCCGCTGGGCGGCCCGGCGCGGGCTCACGCCCAACCAGGTGACGATGATCTCGATCGCGCTCGGCGTGGCCGCCGCGGCCGCGTTCGCCACCGGCGACCGGCCGTGGATGGTGCTCGGCGGCGTGCTGATCTACTTCGCGTTCGTCTTCGACTGCGTCGACGGACAGGTCGCCCGCTACGCCCGCAAGTTCGGCGTGCTGGGCGCGTGGCTCGACGCCACGTTCGACCGGTTCAAGGAGTACGTCGTCTTCGCCGGGCTCGCCATCGGCTACGTGGTCGCGGGCAACAGCGACGACATCTGGATCCTCGCGCTCGCCGCCCTCGGCCTGCAGTCCGTACGGCACCTGCTCGACTTCTCCTTCGGCGCCTCCAACCGCCGCAAGCCCCCGGCCAAGCTGCCGACGATCTCGCTCGACGCTCCCGACGACCGCGAGCTGCGTCAGGCGCTCGTACGCCGGAAGGTCGAGCGCGACCAGGGTCTGCGGGCCGTGCTGAAGGCATGGACCAAGGCCGGCAGGTTCCGGGCGGTCCACTGGGCACGCAAGATGATCGTGTTCCCCATCGGCGAGCGGTTCGCGGCCATCGCGATCACCGCCGCCCTCTTCGACGCCCGTATCACCTTCATCACCCTGGTGATCTGGGGCTCCGTCGCTGCCGCTTACACCCTCACCGGACGCCTCATGAGGTCGCTCGTATGATCACCCACCCGCAGGCCATGGCCACCCCCACGCCGGACCCCGACGAGGAGCGCCGCCGCATCCAGACAGCCCGCCTCGTCGCCTACCGTGACGACGGCCCCCTCGCCACCGCTCTCGCCGGCAAGCTCCGCTCTGGCCTGTCCCCCACACCCGCCACGCTCGTGGCCCTGCTGGCCGTGATCGCCGTCGCGGTCGCGGGCGTGCTCAAGCCGGGCCCCGTGCTGCTCGTCCCGGTCGCGATCGTGCTGCTGCTCGTGCTGCCCACCGCGCCGCGCGACCACCTCGGCCGCCTCGACTGGCTCACCGCGCCGCTGGTGCGCGCCGCCGAGTTCTTCACCATCATCGCGGTCGGCCTCGCCGCCGACGCGCCGAAGTGGCTGCTGTTCGTCCTGGTCTACGTGATCGGCTACCACACCTACGACACCGTCTACCGCACCCGCCAGAGCATCTGGCCGCCCGCCTGGGTGTTCCGCGCCGGCCTCGGCTGGGAGCTGCGGCTGCTGATCATCGGTGTGGGCGCGGCGTTCGGCGTGCTCACACCGGTGCTGGCGGTGCTGACGGCCTACCTGTTCGTGCTGTTCGCCGTCGAGAGCGTGACCAGCTGGGTGCGCCTCGACAAGGCGTCCGCCCAGGCCGGCGCCGACGCCGAGCAGGACCTCGAGGCCTCTCCAGAAGAGGTCATGGAGCAGGCCACCGGCGAGGCCGACAAGGGCTGAGCGCCTCCGTCGCTTCCTCCTGCGGCGCCGCACCACTGGTGCGGCGCCGCTCGTCGTTCCCGAGCCCTGCCGCTTCGGGCCTGCCGCGTCGCGCGCCGGGCTGGCCAGGCGGTATACAGGGGCGCGTGGAACTGGATCGGCTCGATCGTGACATCATCGCGGCGCTCGTCGACGACGCCCGCGCCACCTACGCCGAGATCGGCCAGCAGGTGGGCCTGAGCGCGTCGGCCGTCAAGCGGCGGGTCGACCGGCTGCGCGAGACGGGTGCGATCACCGGTTTCAGCGCGCGGGTGGCGCCGCAGGCGCTCGGCTGGACGACGGAGGCGTACGTCGAGCTGTTCTGCCAGGGCAAGACCAAGCCGTCCGACATCGCGCTGGCCGTGACCCGCTTCCCCGAGGTGGTGGCGGCGGCCACGATCACCGGCGAGGCCGACGCGCTGCTGCACATCAGGGCCACCGACGTGCGCCACGTCGAGCGGGTGATCGAGCGCATCGCGGCCGAGTCGTTCGTGGTGCGGACCAAGAGTTCCATCGTGTTGTCGAGGCTCGTGGACACGCCTCCAGGAGCCGTCCCGGACACGCGCAACGAATCACCTGTCATCAGCTGAAAGTCGCAACAGACTCGCGTCAACACGCAATGCCGCCCTCTTGGCGTGCATAATCCGACATTTCTACTCTGTCTCCATCCCTTCTGTGCGGAAATCTTCCCTGCTCATTGACGTGATGGAGCCCTGCATGCCCAAACACTTCCTCATGTGCCGCCCGGACTACTTCGCGGTCGAGTACGCCATCAACCCGTGGATGGACCCCGAGGCCGGCGCGGACCGTGACCTGGCGGTCCGTCAGTGGGAGAGTCTGAAGGCGGCGTACGAGGAGCTCGGTCACCGGGTGAGCCTGATCGACCCGATCGACGGCCTGCCCGACATGGTGTTCGCCGCCAACGGCGCCCTGGTCGTGGGCGGCAAGGTGTACGGCGCCCGCTTCGCCTTCCCCGAGCGCGCCGCCGAGGGCCCCGCATACCTGCGCTGGTTCGCCGAGCGCGGCTACCCGGCGATGGAGCCGACCCACGTCAACGAGGGCGAGGGCGACTTCCTGACCCTCGACGACGTCGTCCTGGCCGGCACCGGGTTCCGCACCGACGTCGTCGCCCACCTGGAGGCGCAGGAGTACCTGGGCCGTCCCGTGGTCTCCCTGACCCTGGTCGACCCGCGCTTCTACCACCTGGACACGGCACTGTTCCCGCTCGACGGGCACAACGTCGCGTACTACCCGGGCGCGTTCTCCCCCGGCAGCCAGGAAGTGCTGCGGCGGATGTTCCCCGACGCGGTGCTCGCCACCGCCGAGGACGCCGAGGTGCTCGGGCTCAACGCGGTCAGCGACGGCACCAACGTGGTGATCAACGCCGAGGCCGCCGACCTCCAGCTGGAGCTCAAGCGGCGCGGGTACGAGGTGATCCCCGTCGACCTGTCGGAGCTGCGCAAGGCGGGTGGCGGACCCAAGTGCTGCACACTGGAGATCAGGGGGGACAACTGACATGATCACCA
The DNA here is from genome assembly GCF_900100395.1 of Nonomuraea maritima. Classification (GTDB taxonomy): domain Bacteria; phylum Actinomycetota; class Actinomycetes; order Streptosporangiales; family Streptosporangiaceae; genus Nonomuraea; species Nonomuraea maritima. The sequence goes on from NZ_FNFB01000001.1 coordinate 488,558, forward strand.
GCGCAGAGCTGATCGAAGTGAGCGAGCGCCGCAGCGCGCACAACTACCATCCGCTGCCTGTCGTGATCCACGAGGCGCACGGCGCCTGGGTCACCGACGTCGACGGCAAGCGGTACCTCGACTGCCTGTCCGGCTACTCCTCGCTCAACTTCGGCCACGGCAATCAGAAGATCATCGACGCCGCCAAGGAGCAGCTCGAACGGCTCACCCTGACCAGCCGGGCCTTCTACCACGACCAGTTCGCCCGGTTCTGCGCCGGGCTCGGCGACCTGACAGGCAAGGACCTGGTCCTGCCCATGAACACCGGCGCCGAGGCCGTCGAGACCGCCATCAAGGTGGCCCGCAAGTGGGGGTACGAGGTCAAGGGCGTCGAGCCCGACCAGGCCAACATCATCGTGATGGACGGCAACTTCCACGGCCGGACCACCACGATCATCAGCTTCTCCACCGACCCCGACGCGCACGACAACTTCGGCCCGTACACGCCGGGCTTCCGGATCGTCCCGTACGGCTCCGCGGAGGCGATCCGGGAGGCGATCGACGCCAACACCGTCGCCGTGCTGGTCGAGCCGATCCAGGGCGAGGCCGGCGTGCTCGTGCCGCAGGACGGCTACCTGACCGACGTGCGCGAGCTGTGCACGGCCGAGGGCATCCTGATGATCGCCGACGAGATCCAGTCGGGTCTCGGCCGCACCGGGCAGACGTTCGCGTGCGACCACGAAGGGGTCGTGCCCGACATCTACGTGCTCGGCAAGGCCCTCGGGGGCGGCGTCGTACCGGTCTCGGCCGTCGCCGCCAACCGCGACGTGCTCGGCGTCATCCACCCGGGCCAGCACGGCTCCACGTTCGGCGGCAACCCGCTGGCGTGCGCGGTCGCCATCGCCGTCATCGAGCTGCTGAACACCGGCGAGTACCAGGCGAGGGCCGGGAAGCTGGGCGAGGTCCTGCACGCGCGGCTGCGCGAGCTGGTCGGCAAGGGCGTCGTCGAGGTCCGCGGGCGCGGCCTGTGGGCGGGCGTCGACATCGATCCCGAGATCGCGACCGGCCGCGAGGTGTCGAAGGCGCTGATGAAGCGCGGCGTGCTGGCCAAGGACACCCACGGCTCGACGATCCGCCTGGCTCCGCCCATCGTCGTCTCGGAGGACGACCTGCTCTGGGCGATCGACCAGCTCGCCGACGCCATCTACGAGCTCAAGACCTCGTAGTCACGGTCACCCGGCCCGGCCCCACCCACCGCACGGGGCCGGGCCCCGTCCAGGGAGACGCTCCTCGGGCGTCCATGACCGGGCGCCGCGACGGCGCCCGGTCACCGTCCGGGTGGCCGGTCAGGCACCGGGCAGCTGCCACAGCTGCATGCCGTCGGGGGCCGGCGACCAGGTGAAACCCCGCTCCTTCAGCTCCGTCGCGAGGACCGCCGCCGGCGGCCGGTGGTTCGTGCCGATCGTCTCCTCCTCGCTGATCACGACCCCGCGCTGCCTGACCCGGTACACGAACCGGGACGTGACGCTCTCCCCCGCGACGTCCAGCACCTGCGCCGCGACCTCGTACGTGTGCCGCCCGACCTCGTACGAGCCGATCGGCTCGAGCCCGCCCGGCACGGGTGCGGCGCGGTCGCGCCAGTTGAACACCAGCCGCCCGCCCGGCCGCAGCTGCCGGGCCAGCACCTCCCACAGCCCGGCCCGCTCGGCTGCGGGGAAGTTCTGCAGCACCGAGATCATCACGACGGCGTCGACCGGCTCGTCCACGTCGGCGTCGAGGGCGCCGCACGGCAGGACGGTCACCCGGCGGCGCAGCGGCGGATCGGCCGCGAGGCGCGACAGCAGCACGGAACGCATGCCGAGCGACGGCTCCAGGGCGTAGATCTCGCCGGGGGCCGAGCGGGCGATGACCTCGGTGACCAGCCCCGTGCCCGCGCCGATCTCGAGGACGCCGTGCCGCACCCCGTCCAGCAGCGGCGGCAGCAGCTCGCGGACGAGGGGCACGTGCCCGTCCTCGTGCAGGAGGTCGTAGAACGGTACGGCGGCGGCGAGGGGGTCAACGTACATGAGGGTCAGGGTAGATCGGCAGAACCCATGGGCTGGACGGATTCACCGTCGGTGGTGTACCAGGTGACGCGGCCCGGCAGGGTGAGCGTGGCGACGGCGTTCTGGAACCAGGGGCCCTTGGTGATGCGCCATCGAAACAGCGGGCGCGGCACACCCGCCAGGCGGGCGAGCAGGCCGCCGACCAGCGTCGCGACGGCGAACTGGGTGACCACGTTGGCCCAGCGCAGCAGCGGGCCGAGCGGGTTGCGGATCGGCGAGCACACGATCTGGTGGATGCGCCCTACCCGGGCCTCGGCCAGGTAGGAGAAGTGCACGTCGCCGGAGAGGATCAGCACCGGCCGCCGCGCCTCGACCAGCAACCGGGACAGGTCGTCGAACGACTTGTGGAAGGCCGCCCAGTGCTCCAGGTCGACGGCCTGGCGGAACTTCTCCGACCACCGCCGCACCAGCGGCCCCCACCTGCCGTCGCACAGCGCCTCGTTCCAGCCCTGCACGCCGTGGACGCCCTCGGGAAGCAGGAACGGGATAGAAGAGCCGATGATGAGCCGTTCGGCCGGCCGTTTGACCTGCTCCTCCAGCCACTCCCACTCGGCGGGGTCGAGCATGCGGCGGTCGCCGGGCGTGAGCTGCCTGGCGCAGCGGGTGTCGACCATGATCAGACGGGCGGGGCCGAGGTCGCGGGCGTAGCTCCAGCGGTTGCTGCTCGGCTCGGTGTCGGCCTTCTCGGCGAACGCGTCGAGCGCCGCGTCGGCGTCACCCTCACCCGACAGGAGCGCGCGCAGCAGCGGCTCTTCGGCCCGCTCGGCCGGCGAGAGGTTGCCGAGGTGCTGGTAGACCCAGTACGCGCCGAGCGCGGACACCACCCGGCGCCGCCACCACGGCGTCGCGGCCATCTGCTCGCGCCAGGGTTGTGAGGTGTTCCAGTCGTCGCGGACGTCGTGGTCGTCGAAGATCATCGCGGTCGGCACGGTGGACAGCAGCCAGCGGATCTCGGGGTCGGTCCACGCCCGGCGGTAGAGCTCGGCGTACTCCTCGAAGTCGGCGATCTCGTCCTGGGGCTCGGTGTCGCGCCGGGAGCGGATGTAGTCAAGCATCTCGGGCGAGGGGCTGTCGGCGTAGACCTGGTCGCCGAGGAGCAGCAGCAGGTCGGGCCAGTCGTCCTCGTCGGCCTCCGCGAGGGTGCGCCCGTAGGCACGCAGCACGTCGTGGCCGTGGGTGCGGACGCTCGAGGCGTCGTGCGGGACGCTCGTGCGGCAGGAGCCGAACGCCAACCGGCGCGCGCCCTGCGGGGGCAGCAGCCTGATGCGGCTCGGCGGCCGACCCGCCACCGGCCATACCTGCTCCCCGTCGAGGCTGACCGAGTACGACGCGATATCCTGGGACAGTTCGACGAGATCCACGATCGCATAGTGGTGACCGTGCACGGTGAAGGTAGGCGACCGGTAAGTCCTGCCGTCCGCCTCGACGGCGACCGTGCAGGGTTCGGCGGTCTCCACCCAGATCGAAGCGCTGCCTGAGTCGACGTATCGCAGCATTGGCCCAACCACGAGTGCGGGCATCCAACCCCCTGTTCGACGATCCGGGCACACTTTACTCGCGAGGCTGCGAAGGTGGCAGGGACGGACAGCACTCGGTCATCGGCCTGGATTTCGACCAATTACTAGGCAAGGTAAAACGCCCCGCTCTAGGATGATCGTAACAAGATCGCCCAAATAGGGAAGGCAATGGCGCCTTTCCCATAAAACGGGCGTACAAACAGGAGGATTCTCTTCCATGAGCATCATGGTGCCGTCAACGACGCCGGCCCTGATCCCCCCGGGCCGTCAAACGCTCGACTCCGCTCTACACCAGCTCGACCAGGCCGCCGAACACCTGGGGCTCGACGACGGGCTCCGCACGATGTTGGCCACGCCGCGCCGCTCCCTGACCGTCTCGGTCCCGGTGCGCCGCGAGGACGGCCGGCTCGACGTCGTCCAGGGATTCCGCGTCCAGCACAACGTCTCACGCGGGCCCGCCAAGGGCGGCCTGCGCTTTCATCCCACGACCGACCTCGACGAGGTCACCGCGCTCGCCATGTGGATGACGTGGAAGTGCGCCCTCGTCGGCATCCCGTACGGCGGCGCCAAGGGTGGCGTGGCCGTCGACCCGACCGGGCTCACCACCCGCGAACTCGAACGGCTCACCCGCCGCTACGTCAGCGAGATCATGCCGCTGATCGGCCCCGAGAAGGACATCCCCGCGCCCGACGTCGGCACCGACGAGCAGACCATGGCGTGGATCATGGACACCTACAGCGTCAGCGCGGGCTACGCGGTGCCCGGGGTGGTCACCGGCAAGCCGGCCACGCTGGGCGGCTCGCTCGGCCGCTCGGGGGCGACCTCGCTCGGCGTGCAGATCGCGGCGCTGGCCGCGCTCGGCCGTTCGCCCGAGGGCGTCACCGTGGCCGTGCAGGGCTTCGGCAAGGTGGGCGCGCTCGCCGCGCAGCACCTGTCGGACGCCGGCTGCAAGGTGGTGGCGGTCTCCGACGTCACGGGCGCCGTTCACGCCCGCGGCGGGCTCGACATCGCCCGGCTGCGCGCCTACGTGTCCGAGACCGGCGGCGTGCGGGGCTTCCACCACGGTGACGCGATGAGCCACGACGACCTGTTCGAACTCGACGTCGACGTGCTCGTCCCGGCCGCCCTGGAGGGGGCGATCACCGAGGTCAACGCGCCCAGGATCCGCGCCCGGCTGATCGTCGAAGGGGCCAACGGGCCCACGACACCCGCGGCCGACGAGATCCTCGCCGCGTCCGGCACCACGGTCGTGCCCGACATCCTCGCCAACGCGGGCGGGGTGATCGTGTCCTACCTGGAGTGGGTGCAGAACATGCAGGCGTACTCGTGGAGCGCCGGCGAGGTCGAGGGGAAGATGCGCGACCTCCTGCTGAACGCCTTCACCGAGGTACGGTCGGTGGCCGCCGAGCGCGCCATGACGCTGCGCCAGGCGGCGCACGTCATCGGCGTAGGCCGGGTGGCCGACGCCCACCAGATGCGCGGCCTCTACCCGTGACACGCCGCACCGCAGGCATGCCCGTCACCTGAGCGGGTGCCGGCTGCCGACGAGTCGGCCGGCCAGCACCCACCGCGGCGGCTCGCAGGGGCCAGGGCCGCCGCGACCAGCAGGAAGGTGGCGACCAGCACCACGTGGGCGTGTTCGCCCCGACCGGGGCCGTCAGGCCTTGGACTCGGTCTCGTCGAGGGCCTGGACCAGGGCCTCGAGGTCGCTCATGAGCCGGGCGGTGCGGTCGGGGCCGAGGGCCAGCGCGATCGCCCCCTGCTGCTCGGCCACCGCTCCGTCGATCCGGGCGAGCAGCTCGGCGCCGCGCTCGGAGACGAACACCGCCACCCGCCGCCGATCGCCCTTCGACGGCCCCCGGTAGACCAGGGCCCGGTCGATGAGCCGGTCGATCGCCTTGGTCAGGGTCGGGTGCGGCATGAGCACCGCCTCGGCCAGCTCGCCCATCGACTCGCCACGGCCGTCGGCGAGTGCACGCATGATGCGCCACTGCTCCACGGTGACGTCCTCGCCCGCCAGTGCCACGGCGAGGCCGCGGTTGACGCCCCGCTCCGCACGGCTGAGCAGATAGGCGAGTGAGGACCCGAGGCCGGTGACGGTCATCCAGGCGGTCCTTTCGTCAGGGGGTTACCCAGGAGCATACTCGTAACGTGGCGGCGATTGTCGACCCGCTCGAAGCGCGGCTCCTTCCTTCCGACCAGGTGAGAATCGCTCTCGTCGTCCCCGTGTCGGGGGTGCTCGGCCTGATGGGTCCGTGCGCGATCAACTGCGCCCTCATGGCCGCCGAGGAGGTCAACGCCAGGGGCGGCGTCCTCGGCCGGACCCTCGAGCTGGTGCTCGTCGACGGCGGGCGGCCCGCGGGCGAGGTGGCTGCGGAGGTGGCCGGGCTGGTCGCGGCGGGCGCGGTGCAGGCCGTGGCGGGCGCGCACGCCAGTGACGTGCGTCTCGCGGTGGTGGCCGCGATCGCCGGGCGGGTCCCGTTCGTCTACGCGCCGCCGTACGAGGGCGGGGGGCAGGCGCCGGGCGTCTACTTCCTCGGCGAGACCCCCGACCGGCAGTTCGGGCCCGGCATCGCCTGGCTGGCCGGCACCGGACGGGCCCGCCGCTGGTACCTGATGGGCAACGACTACATCTGGCCGCGCCTGGCGCACGCCCGCGCCCGCCGGAAGCTGCGCGACGCCGGGGCCACGGTGGTGGGCGAGAGCCTCGTCCGGCACGGCCAGGCGGTGCGGGAGCTGGGACGGGTGGCCGACGCACGTCCCGACGCGATCCTGCTGACACTGATCGGCAGCGACCTGGTGGCGTTCAACCGCGCGTACGCCGCCGCCGGGCTCAAGGCGGTGCGGCTGTGCGGCGCGCTCGAGGAGCACGGCCTGCTGGGCATCGGCGGCGACGCCACCGGCCTGCTGTACGCGTCGATGGGCTACTTCCGCGGCCTGCCCACCGAGGCGGGCGTCCGCTTCGCGCAGCGCTACACGGCCAGGTTCGGCCCCGAGGCCCCTATGCTCAACGCCCACGGCCACGGCTGCTACGAGGCGATCGCCATGCTGGCCGCGCTGGTGGCCCGCGCGAGTTCGCTCGCGGTGCCCGCGCTGGACGCCGTGTCAGACGGCACGACGATCGCCAGCGCGCGGGGCACGCTGACGCTGCGCAACCGTCAGGTGAGGCACCTCGTCCACCTCGGCAGGGCGGACGGATTGCAATTCTTTCTGGAGAAACCTTTTCAATAGAAAAATTTGGCTCTAAGGTGCATATCGCCAGACACGCAGCTAGGAGCCAGCATGAGCTCGATCGAACAGTTCGGCTATCGCCAGGAACTCCAGAGAAGCCTGGGCTTCGCCGACCTGATGATCTATGGATTGATCTTCATGGTGCCGATCGCCCCCTTCGGCATCTTCGGTAATGTTTTTGCGATCTCGCATGGCATGGTCGCCATGGCCTATGTCGTCGGGCTGGTCGCGATGGCGTTCACCGCGCTGTCGTACGCCCAGATGGCCCGCGCCTTTCCGATGGCGGGATCGGTCTACACCTACGCGGGACGCGGCATCGCCGCCCCTGTCGGCTTCATCGCCGGTTGGGCGATCCTGCTCGACTACATCCTCATCCCGTCCCTGCTCTACCTGATCGCCAGCGTGGCGATGCACACCTTCATCCCGGTGATCCCGGTATGGCTATGGCTGGTGGCGTTCGTGGCGCTCAACACCGTGGTCAACTACCTGGGCATCCAGATGACCGCCAAGATCACCCGCGTCATGCTGGTGGCCGAGCTCGTGGTGCTGGCGATCTTCCTGATCGTCGGCGGCATCGCGCTCACGCAGGGCAAGGCGCAGACCGGCGCGTTCACCCCGTTCTTCGAGCCCTCGTCGTTCCACCTGAGCGTGGTGTTCGCGGCCGCGTCCGTCGCCGTGCTGTCGTTCCTCGGCTTCGACGGCATCTCGACGCTGGCGGAGGAGAACCGCGAGGACGCCCGCCGGCTCGGCCGTTCCATGATCGCCGCGCTCGGCCTCGCCGCCGTGCTGTTCGTCGCGCAGACCTGGATGGCGGCGCTGCTCACCCCGGGCCGTGAGGAGCTCATCGCCCACGGCGACAGCGCCGGACAGGCGTTCTACACCATGGCCGAGTTCGCCGGCGGCCCGTGGCTGTCGGTGCTCACCGCCGTGGCCACCGCCATCGCCTGGGGCTTCGCCAACTCGCTGGTCGCCCAGGCCGCCACGTCGCGCCTGCTGTACGCGATGGCCCGGGACCGGCAGCTGCCCTCCTTCCTCGCCAAGGTCGACCCCAAGCACCAGGTGCCGGTGAACGCGACCTTCCTCGTGGCCGGGATCTCGCTGGTCATCGGCATCTTCATGAGCGCCAGGGTGGACGGCATCAACGAGCTGAGCTCACTGGTCAACTTCGGCGCCATGGCGGCCTTCCTGCTGCTGCACATCGCCGTGGTGGTGCACTACGTGGTACGCAAGCGGAGCAAGAACTACTGGATGCACCTCGTCGTGCCCGCGGTCGGCTTCGTCGTCCTGGTCTCCGTCGTGATCAACCAGAACGTCGCGGCCCAGTGGGTGGGCGGCATCTGGCTGCTCATCGGCCTGGTCGTTCTCGGATTCTCCTACGCGGCCGGCCGCCGTCCCGTCCTTCCCTCGGAGGCTCAGTGAACGTCGTCTCGTTCCGTCCCAAGCCCGAAGAGCTGAGCTTCACCTTCGGCGGGCGCCCGGCGCTCGCCAAGGTGCGGCCGGGCACGATCCTGGAGCTGTACACCGAGGACTGCTTCGGCGGCCGGGTCCGCGACCTGGACGACCTGCCGTCGCGGGTGTGCGAGTTCCCGTACCTCAACCCGGTGACCGGGCCCTTCCACGTGGAGGGGGCCGAGCCGGGCGACACGCTCGCCCTGCACTTCATCTCGATCACCCCGGCCCGCGACTGGGCGGTTTCCACGACGTTCCCGCACTTCGGCGCGCTGACCGGCACCCACACCACGGCCATGCTCCAGCCGCCGCTGGAGGAACGGGTCTGGCGCTACGACATCGACGTGGCCAAGGGCGTGGCCGTCTACCACGCCCGCAACAGCGACTTCGACGTCGAGCTGCCGCTCGACCCCATGCACGGCACGGTCGGCGTGGCCCCGGCCGCGAACGAGGCGCGCATGACGATCACTCCCGACGCGCACGGCGGCAACATGGACACGCCGGAACTGCGCGCCGGCGTCACCGTCTACCTCGGGGTCAACGTCGAGGGCGGCCTGTTCTCGATCGGCGACGGCCACGGTCTGCAGGGGCACGGCGAGGTGTGCGGCACCGCGGTCGAGTCGGCCATGAACACCGTGGTCGCGGTCGAGCTGATCAAGGGCGTGGCCACGCCGTGGCCGCGGCTGGAGGACGACCTGCACCTGATGTCCACGGGCTCGGCCAGGCCGCTGGAGGACGCCTACCGGATCAGCCAGCACGACCTGGTCACCTGGACCTCGGAGCTGACCGGGCTCGACACCCTCGACGCCTACCAGCTCGTCAGCCAGGCCGGGCAGGCGCCGGTGGGCAACGTGTGCGACACCAACTACACGATGGTCGCGAAAATGGCCAAGGCGTACCTCGGAGCCACGGGTGTCTACGACTCCGCGCACGCCCGGTTGCGTGCCCTGGGTTCGGCCTACACAAGTTGAGGTAAACGATTGACCTCGCAGGTCAGAGCACTGATCATCGTCCCCGTAGAGTGTGATCGTGCTCAGGTTGGTGCTGTCTTTGGCCCTGCTCGACCCCGCCGCCGTCGCCGAGGTGTCCCAGGGCGACGTCGCTGACCCTCACATCCTCACTCCCCATGGCGACCGTCTCGGCTACGCGCCTGTCCCGCGTCCGTACGTCGGCCCGCGGCGGCTGACCGGGGTGCTGCTCGGCACCGACCCGGTCAGCAACCGCGACGTCCAGTGCGGAGGGACGGTGATCAACTCGCGCAGCCGGAGCCTGGTGCTGACGGCTGCCCACTGCATCTACCGTGACGGCCGGATGCTCAAGCGCCTGACCTTCCTGCCGGCCTTCGACCGGGGCCGGCCGCCGCTCGGCGCCTGGCAGGCCGTGGACGCGTGGGTGCCGCCCCGCTGGCACCACCAGCCGTACTCCGCCGACCTGCTGCCGTACGACGTCGGCCTGGTGGGCGTCGCGCGCGGCGACAAGCCGCTGGAGGCGGTCACCGGCCGCGGGCTGCGCGCCATGCCGACCCGCAGGGGCACCGCCCTGCGCGGCCTGGAGCTGCTCGGCTACCCCGTCGGACGGCGCTACCCCGGAACCTCGCTCTACCGCTGCGTCGGCGACACCGTCGAGGCGGTCAAGCAGGGCCCCGGGCTGATGGTCACCCACAACTGCCACGCCGCCGCCGGCGGCAGCGGCGGCCCCGCGCTGTACGGCGGCGCGGTGGCCGGCGTCGTGTCGTCCTCCAGCCCCATGAAGGACGCGCACGGCTACACCGTGCTGACCCGGCTGGGCACCAGGCCGTTCCAGGAACTTCTCGCCAGGGCCGACCGCGAGATGCGGCTCAGGCGGCCTGGCTGACGATCTCCTCGCAGAGCGCGTGGGTGGCGAGCGCGTCCCCCGCGTCGATGCGGCGGCCGTCGCGCACGGCCTCGAGGAACTCCAGGCAGATCTGCTCGATGCCGCGCTGCCGGGCCACCGGCACCCAGTCGGGCCTGCGGGTCAGCGTCTCGCCGCCCCGGTGGTCGACGACGTCGCCGAGGTTGGTCACCCGGCGCTTGACGCCGTCGCCCATGACTTCGCAGCTCTCCTCGGACGCCCCGCTCACCCGGTTCATCACGCCGAGGGCGGTGAAGCCGTCGCCGGACAACTGCAGCACGACGTGTTCGAGCAGGCCGTCAGAGACGCGCGTGCGGACCGTCGTGGCGGTGACCTGGCCGGGGACGAGGAACCGCAGGGTGTCGACCACGTGGACGAAGTCGTCGAAGATCGCCTGGCGGACCGGCTCGGGCAGGTTGTCGCGGTTCTTCTCCATGACGACCAGGTGCCGGGGCAGCGTGGCCAGCGCCGCGTAGCCGGGGGCGTGGCGGCGGTTGAAGCCGACCATGAGCGAGCGCCCCTCGGCCCTGGCGAGGGCGACGAGGCGCTCCGACTCGGCCAGCGTGTAGGCGATGGGCTTGTCGACGTACACGTGGATGCCCGCGGCGAGCAGCGGTTCGACGATCTCGGGGTGGGCGGCGGTGGCGGCGTGCACGAAGGCCGCGTCGACCCCGGCCTTGATCACGTCGTCCACGCTGGTCGAGCGGGTGGCGACCCGGTGGGCGTCGCCCAGCCGGGTCAGCCGCCCGATGTCGCGCGTGCACAGGTGGAGGTCGAGGCCGGGCTGGGCGCTCAGTACCGGCAGGTAGGCCTTCTCCGCGATGTCGCCGAGGCCGATCATGGCAATCTTCACCCGTCGAGCGTAGCCTTCAACCCCTGCTCGATCGTGGTCGGTACGACGCCGAACGTGCGCTGGAAGGCCGAGGAGTCGAGCACGTACGGCGCGACGAACTGGTAGCGGACGTGCCGCAACTCTCCCAGCATCGACGAGAACAGCCCGGCCGCCCTGACCACCGGCCACGGCAGCGTCACCAGTCGCGGCGGCGGGCAACCCAGCAGGGCGGCCATCCGCTCCCCTATCTCCCGGAACGTCAGCGGCTCCGCGGTGGGCACGTGCCAGGCGCGGCCCCAGGCCCGCTCGTCGGAGCCGGCCACGATCAGCGCCTCGGCCACGTCCGGCAGGTAGGTCCAGCTGTGCGGCATGTCGGCCGGCCAGGGAAGCATGACGGGCCGCCCGGCCCGCAGCGGCACCAGGAAGCGGTCGCCGAGGTAGGACTGGTCGCTGGCGCCAGGACCGTAGTAGTCGGAGCCGCGCACCTCGGTCACCCTGATCCGGCCCGCCTCGTGCGCGGCCAGCGCGTCGGTCCACATCCGCGCCCGTACCTGCGCCTTGGGGCTGGTGGAGGCGAGCGGGAGGTCCTCCGTGATCGGCGCCGAGACCGGCCCGTACGGGTAGAGGTTGCCGAGGATGGCGAGGACGGCGCCGGTGGCCTCGGCGGCGGCCAGGAACGACGCGGCCATCGGCGGCCAGTCGGTGAGCCAGCGGTGGTACTGCGGGTTGACGCAGTTGTACAGGACGTCGGCCCCCCGGGTGACCTCGGTGAGCCGCTCCCGGTCGGCGACGTCGGCGGCGACCTTGCGCGCCCCGTCGGGACCACTGCCCGACCTGGTCACGACCGTGACCTCGTGCCCCTGTTGGAGGAGCTTGCGGGCCAGGTGCGTGCCGACCTGGCCGGATCCGACGACGACATGCTTACCCATGATCAAACCGTCTTCCAGATGATGCGGAGTACCGCGTTGACGACGAAGAGGGCCGCGAGGACGACCGCGGGAACGGTCCTGCCCGCGGCGTACAGAGCCAGGGCGCCGCCGCCGAACCAGATGATCTCCAGTGCGGCGCGCGCCAGGCCGGTGAGCGGGTAGATGGCGTTCTCGCCGCCACCCGCCGCGAACAGTGCCCAGACGGTGATGAACAACGTCGGCGCGCCCAGGCCCGCCAGCAGCTTGAGGCCCCAGTTGGAGCTCACGGTGAAGCCCCAGTACCCCACGGAGGCGAGCACGGCGACTTCGAGCACGAACATCAGCAGAGCGTTGAGGTTCTTGGCGGCGGCAAGCATGAGGGGCGCTCCTGAAGGGCTGTGGCGTTCTCGTTCGAGAGCAATGCTCTCTCAACAGAGCGCCAATCGTCAAGAGCAGTGCTCTCGTTTTCTTTCACCGCTCTGTTAGGCTGCACGCATGACAGCCAGTCGCAGCGCCCGGGAACGTGTCAGGGCGGAACTCACCCGGGAGATCACCGACATCGCGCGACGTCAGCTCGCCACGGAAGGCGCCGGCGGCCTGTCGCTGCGGGCCGTTGCGCGAGAGATGGGCATGGTGTCGTCCGCCATCTACCGCTATTTCCCGAGCCGCGATGATCTGCTCACCACGCTGATCATCGACGCCTACAACGCCGTCGGGGAGGCCGTCGAGCAGGCCGAGGCCGCCTGCCCGCGCGACGACTTCCGCGCACGGTGGATGGCCGCCTGCCACGCCCTGCGCGACTGGGCGGTGGCGCACCCGCACGAGTACGCCCTGCTCTACGGCTCCCCCGTGCCCGGCTACCACGCCCCGCAGGACACCGTCGCGGCCCGGGTGCGCGACGTGGCGGTGCTGGGCCGGATCGTCTCCGACGCCTGGAGCGCGGGCGCACTCACCCCGCCGGCGACCGACCCGCCCGCGGAGCTCGACGCGGACGTCGCCGGGCTGCGCGAGCACATGCCGGGCGTTCCTGACCGCGCGATCTGGCAGGCCGTCCTGTCCTGGACCGCGCTGTACGGGTGGCTCAGCTTCGAGGTCTTCGGCCAGTTCACCGGCACGCTCCAGCACCACCGCAGCGCCTTCGACCACGCCATGAGCCTGGCGGCCACCACCCTCGGCCTTGCTCAGTGACGCTTGCCCCGGCACTGCTCGGGGCACGGACGTCGCGACAGCCGCGAGATGAGCATGAAAACGGCTCGACCGCGCCTCCCCTGGTGGGAGGGCGCGGTCGAGCGTGGTGTCCGGTGCCTTATGGGCGCGGTGGGGGTGAGGTGCCTTGTGGGCGCGTCACGAGTGCCCGGGCGAGCCCGCAGATCGTGCGGGGCCCGGAAGGCGGGCTGGGGGAGATCAGTGGGCGGCTCGGTTGGCCGCGGAGATCACGGCCTTGAGCGCGGCGGTGGTGGTGCTGGCGTCGATGCCCACACCCCACAGCACCTTGCCGTCGACCTCGCACTCCAGGTAGGAGGCGGCCTTGGCGTCGCTGCCCGCGCTCATCGCGTGCTCCACGTAGTCGAGGACGCGGACGTGGGTGCCGATGCCGGCGAGCGCGTCGATGAAGGCCGAGATCGGGCCGTTGCCCGCGCCTTCGATCTCGCGGATCTCGCCGTCGACGCGTACGTCGGCGCTGATGCGGTCCTTGCCGTCGATCGTCGACTCGGAGCGGTGGGCCATCAGGCTGATCCGGCCCCACCGGTTGGCCGGGTTGGGCAGGTACTCGTCCTGGAAGATCGTGTACATCTGGGCGGGGGTGATCTCGCCGCCCTCGCTGTCGGTGCGTGCCTGCACGACCTTGGAGAACTCGATCTGCAGCCGGCGCGGCAGGTCGAGCTGGTGGTCGGCCTTCATGATGTAGGCCACGCCGCCCTTGCCCGACTGGCTGTTGACCCGGATGACCGCCTCGTACGTGCGGCCGATGTCCTTCGGGTCGATCGGCAGGTAGGGCACTGCCCAGGTGAACTCGTCGACCGGCACGCCCGCCGCCGCGGCGTCGCGTTCGAGGTGCTCGAAGCCCTTCTTGATGGCGTCCTGGTGGGAGCCGGAGAAGGCGGTGTAGACGAGCTCGCCGCCCCACGGGTGGCGCGGGTGGACGGGCAGCTGGTTGCAGTATTCGGTGACCCGGCGGATCTCGTCGATGTCGCTGAAGTCGATCTCGGGGTCGACGCCCTGGGAGAACAGGTTCATGCCCAGCGTGACCAGGCAGACGTTGCCGGTGCGCTCGCCGTTGCCGAACAGGCAGCCCTCGATGCGGTCGGCGCCCGCCATGTAGCCCAGCTCGGCGGCGGCCACGGCGGTGCCGCGGTCGTTGTGCGGGTGCAGCGACAGGATGATCGAGTCGCGGTACCGCAGGTGGCGGTGCATCCACTCGATCTGGTCGGCGTAGACGTTGGGCGTGGCCATCTCGACCGTGGCGGGCAGGTTGATGATGACCTTGCGCTCGGGCGTGGGCTGCCACACGTCGTTGACGGCGTCGCAGACCTCGACCGCGTACTCCAGCTCGGTGCCGGTGAACGACTCGGGAGAGTACTGGAAGTGCACGTCGACGTCGGTGGCGTCGGCCAGCTTCTTCACCAGCTTGGCGCCCTCGACGGCGATGGCGGTGATGCCGTCCTTGTCCTGGCCGAAGACGACGCGGCGCTGGAGGGTGGAGGTCGAGTTGTACAGGTGGACGATGGCCCGCTCGGCGCCCTCGATGGCCTCGAAGGTGCGCTCGATGAGCTCGGGCCTCGCCTGGGTCAGCACCTGGATGACCACGTCGCCGGGGATGCGGTCTTCCTCGATGATCTGCCGGACGAAGTCGAAGTCGGTCTGTGAGGCGGCCGGGAAGCCGACCTCGATCTCCTTGTAGCCCATGCGTACCAGCAGCTCGAACATCTTGAGCTTGCGGTGAGGGTCCATCGGGTCGATCAGCGCCTGGTTGCCGTCGCGCAGGTCGACCGCGCACCAGCGGGGCGCCTTGGTGATGACCTGGTCAGGCCAGGTGCGATCGGTCAGCCGGATCGGCTCGAAGGGTTGGTAGCGCTGGATCGGCATGCGGCTCGGCTGCTGGGCGGTCATTCTGGATGCTCCTCGTCGGTCTGCTGAAGAAAGCGGCCGACGCGCATGACTCGCACCGCGGCGAGGGAGCCGGCCTAGAGGCCCCCGCCGCGGCGGCTAAGAAGGAGTCCGCGCAGCATGTCTTGCACGTTACCAGACGTCTCGGGATGCGCTGCCGTTGATCTCAGATACTGAGATCTTGGGCGGCGACGAGCACACTCATACAGGTCACGCAGCCTTCGAGCTTCTCGTACTCCGAGATGTCGACCGTCGTCACGGACAGTCCGCGGGCCTCGAGCGCGGCCGCCGTGCGGGGGGCGGAGGCGGCCATCAGGACGCGGTCGCCGCCCAGCGGCACCACGTGGGAGCCCGCCTCCTCCTCGGGCACGAGCAGGTCGGGGAGGTCCACGTGCCGCGGGTCGCCGATGAGGGTGCCGTCGGGCAGCGCGGTGACGGCCGACTTCAGGTGCAGCACGCCCTTCAGCTCCACGGGCACGACCTTGCGTTCCGGCAGCAGGGCGGCGAGCTGGGCGATGCCGTCGTCGTTGGTGCGGGCGGACCTGCCGACGTACACGGTGGATCCGGTCTGCAGCACGTCGCCGCCGTCGAGGGTGCCGGGCCGCGCGATCGCGACCGCCTTCATGCCGAGCTCCCGTACGGCCCGGGCGACGGACTCGACCTCGGGCCGCCGTTCCTCCGCCCCTGGCCTGGTCAGGACGGCGAGGCCCCCCGACACCACCAGCGTGTCCTCCACGAACGGGCCGTCGGGCAGGTCGTCGGCCGGGGGCACGTACACGGGCCGCCAGCCGGCCTCGGCCAGCGCGGCCACGTACGCGTCGTGCTGGGACTCCGCGAGAACCGGGTCGACCGGCTCGCGCCGGAGGTGGGTGACGATGCCCTCGGCGATACGGGGGCCGGGCTTCCTTACCAGCGCAATACCGTACATAGGGCGTGTTCTATCACGCGGTGAGTAGAGTCACGGGCATGCGGGACGACGAGATACTCACGAGGATCAATTCGCTGGTCTCGGAGGAGCACGAGCTGCGTACCCGGCTCTCCGAGGGAGAGGTGACCTCGGACGAGGAACGCGCACGCATCGCGGACCTGGAGTCAGCCCTCGACCGGTGCTGGGACCTGCTCCGGCAGCGCCGGGCGAGGCGCGGCGTGGGAGAGGACCCCGACAACGCGGCGCCCAGGCCCGCCGACGAGGTGGAGAACTACCGGCAGTGAACGTGAGATCCGCATGTTAAGCGGAGGTTAGATCTCCGGCGGGCCCACTTGCCCGAACAACCTTCTGGGGTAAGGCTCTGACCTGCGACTACACCCCCCAGGAGGTTCTCCGTGAGCAAATCACGCGTGCCGTGGAAGGCCGTCGCCGGCGGCTCCGTCGGCAACATGGTCGAGTGGTACGACTGGTTCGTCTACAGCAGCTTCGCCGTCTACTTCGCCGCGTCGTTCTTCCCCGAGGGCGACGACACCGCCAAGCTGCTCAACACGGCCGCCATCTTCGCCGTGGGCTTCTTCATGCGTCCGCTCGGCGGCTGGCTGCTCGGCCGCTACGCCGACAGGAAAGGCCGCAAGGCGGCGCTCACCCTCACCGTCACGCTGATGTCGGCCAGCGCCCTGCTGATCGCGATCGCCCCCACGTACGAGTCCGTGGGCTACGCCGGCGCCCTCGTCCTCGTCGTGGCCCGCCTGCTGCAGGGCCTGTCCGTCGGTGGCGAGTACGCGGCCAGCGCCACGTACCTCACCGAGGCCACCCCTCCCGGCCGGCGCGGCTTCGCCTCGAGCTTCCAGTACGTCTCCATGACCGCCGGCCAGCTCGTCGGCCTCGGCCTGCAGATCGTCCTGCAGAACACGATGTCGGCCGAGACGCTCGCCTCCTACGGCTGGCGCATCCCGTTCGTGGTGGGCGCGCTCGGTGCCGCCGTGGTGTTCTACCTGCGCCGCAACCTGCTGGAGACCGAGGCCTACGACGAGGAGCAGCGCGCGAGCGAGAACGCCAGGCGCGGCACGATCGCCGAGCTGCTCGCCCACAAGAAGGAGGCGGTGCTCGTCATCGCGCTGACGATGGGCGGCACGGTCGCGTACTACACCTACACGACGTACCTCACGAAATACCTGTCGAACAGCGCGGGCCTCGCCAAGGAGACGGCGACGCTGGTGAGCTTCTGCGCGCTGTTCGTCTTCATGTGCCTGCAGCCGCTGGCGGGGGCGCTGTCGGACCGGATCGGGCGGCGGCCGCTGCTCATCACGTTCGGGATCGGGTCGATGGTGGGCACGGTCCCGCTCATGACGGCGCTCGGCGGCGTCAGCGGGTTCGGCGGCGGGCTGGTGCTCTCGCTGACCGGGCTGGTCATCGTCACCGGCTACACGTCGATCAACGCCGTGGTGAAGGCCGAGCTGTTCCCGACGCACGTACGGGCGCTCGGCGTGGCGCTCCCGTACGCGATCGCGAACGCCCTGTTCGGCGGCACCGCCGAGTACGTCGCCCTGTGGTTCAAGGACAGCGGCATCGAGTCGGGCTTCTTCTGGTACGTCTCCGGCTGCGCCGCCGTGTCCCTCGTGGTCTACCTGACGATGCGCGAGACCAGGGACGTGGCCCTCTCCCGCGCCGAGCAGGCGGCCGAGGCGGCGGTGGCCGAGCGCGTCTAACCTAGAGCGGCATGCGGGTTCTCCTGGTCGAAGACGACGATCGGCTCGCCTCGGCGCTCGGCACCGCCCTGGCCCGCCACGGCCACGAGGTGGTCCGCACCGGGCTCGCCGTCGAGGCCCTGCGCCTGGCGGGCGGCGTCGGGTTCGTCCTGCTCGATCTGGGCCTGCCCGACATGGACGGCCTCGACCTGCTGCGCCGCCTGCGACGGGTATCCGCGGTGCCGCTGATCGTGGTCACCGCCCGCACCGAGGAGCGGGCCGTGCTGCGCGGCCTGCGCTCGGGCGCCGACGACTACCTGGTCAAGCCGTTCCGTACGGTCGAGCTGATGGCCCGGATGGAGGCGGTGGTGCGGCGCGGCACCCGCCCCCGGCCGCGGCGCGACGACGTGGTGAGCGTCGGCGACGTCCGCATCGACCTGGAGGCGCGCCAGGTCACCGTGGCGGGTGAGGCGGTGACGCTGACCAGACGCGAGTTCGACCTGCTCGCGATGCTGGCCCGCGAGCCCGGCGTGGTGCGCGGCAGGGAGGAGATCCTCGACGAGGTGTGGGGCGACCCGCTGCTGTCCGCCTCACGCTCGCTCGACGTGCACGTGGCCAACCTGCGTGCCAAGACCGGCAGGCCGGGGCTGGTGGAGACGCTGCGCGGCACCGGCTACCGACTGGGCTCACCGGCGTGAACAGCCGGCTGGTGGTCACGTTCACCACGCTGATCGTGGTCATCGTGGCGGCACTGGCGGTGCCGCTGGGGCTCGCCTACGCCTCCCACCGCACCAACCGGCTGCTGCTCGACCGCCGCGCCGACGCCACCCGGTTCGCCGAGCTGGCCGACCAGGCCGCCCGCGACGACGACCGCAGCGGCCTGGCCTCCGAGCTGAACCGCTACGCCGACCTGTACGGGGCCGCCGTACGCGTCCGCGACCGCGACGGCGTGGCCCTCTACACGGCGGGCCGGTTCGAGACCGACGACCGCGAGGCCGTGCGGCTCGCGCTGGCCGGGCGCACCACCGAGCAGCTGCCGCTGGTCACGCCGTTCGGTCCGGACACCGTGCTGCTGGCCGAGCCGTCCGGCCGGGACGCGCAGCTGTCGGGCGTGGTGCTGCTGCAGGCGCCCGCCGGCCGGGCCCGGCTGGACGTCGCGCTGGTCTGGGGCGCGCTGGCGGCCGTGGCGCTGGTCGTGCTGGCGTACGCGGCGTTCGCGGCCAGGCGGCTGGCCCGCTGGATCCTGCGGCCGGTCACCGAGCTCGACCGCACGACGCGGGCGATAGCGCAGGGCCGGCTCGACGCGCGGGCGCATCCCGGCGCCGGGCCGTCGGAGCTGCGCCGGCTGGAGGAACGCTTCAACGCGATGGCCGACGCGGTCTCGGGGGCGATGGAACGGCAGCGGGCGTTCGTGGCCGACGCCTCCCACGAGCTGCGCACCCCGCTCACCGTGCTCGGCCTGCGGATGGAGAACCTGGAGCCGCATCTGAACGCCGAGGGCCGGGCCGAGCTCGACGAGGCGATGGCCGAGCTCGACCGGATGACGCTGCTGGTGGAGGAGCTGCTCGCGCTCGCCCGGGTGGAGGCGGGCGCGGAGGTCGCCGTCAAGGAGACCGAGCTGGAGCCGCGGCTCGCCGCCTGGCGGGAGGTGTACGCGGCCAAGGAGATCGCGCTGGTGACGCGGGTCCAGCAGAAGGCACTCGTGCCGGAGGCCGCGGCCAGGCTCGCCGACATCGCGCTGGACAACGCGCAGAAGTTCGTGCCCGCGGGCGGCACGGTCACCGTCACCCTGGACGACCGCGTGCTGCGGGTGGCCGACGACGGACCGGGGCTGAGCGAGGAGGAGCTGGCGGAGGCGCCCGGCCGGTTCTGGCGGTCGGCCGCGCACGCGAACGTGCCGGGCAGCGGCCTCGGCCTGGCGATCGCCGCCGAGCTGGCCCGTGCCTGCGGCGCCACGCTGCGGCTGACTCCCGCGACCCCGCACGGGCTGGTGGTGGAGCTGCTCCTGCCGGAGCCTCAGCCGTACACAGAACGGTAGTAGCGGGCGGCGCCCGGGTGCAGCGGGACGACGCCGGTGCCGATGGCGTAGCGGGGGTCGAGCCGCGCCCCTGGCGCCGAGGGGGCGCGCAGGCGGTCACGGGCGCGGAACAGCGTCTCGGTGACGGTGTCCGCCAGGTCGGCGGAGAGCGAGGTACGGCACATCAGGTAACTGGGAGTGCCGATGGTGGGGATCGCGGTGACGGCGCCGTACGCGCCCGCGGGGACGGTGGCGTCCTCGTAGACGGGGCCGTACCCGCGGCGCAGCACCGGCACCAGGTGCGCCAGCGGCAGCAGGCGGATGCCGCCGGCCGCGGCCAGGGCGGGCGTGGGCACGCCGCCCGACCAGAAGAACGCGTCGATCTCGCCGCCGCGCAGCGCCCTGACGGAGTCGTCCAGGTCCAGCGGGACCGTTCTGGGCGGGGTGGTCAGCGTGGCGGCGGCGACCACGCGGGCCGCGGTGACGGCGGTGCCCGACCCCTCCGCCCCGAGCGACACCGCCCTTCCTGCCAGCTGGGCGACCTCGGTGACGTCGGAGTCGGCGGCGACGACGAGGTGCACGTAGTTGAGGTACACCCGGGCCAGGGCGGAGACCGGCCGGTGACGCGCGCGTACGGCGTCGCCCGCGCTGTCCGCCAGCGCGAACCCCGCGTCGGCCCGCCCGTCGGCGAGCATCATGAGGTTCTCCACGCTGCCGCCGCTGGGCAGCACCCGCACGCGCAGCCCGCCGGCCCTGAGCTCGGCGGCGAGCCGGTCGCCCAGCGCGCCGTACGGGCCGCCGGGCAGGCCGGTCGCGAGGCGCAGCTCCGGCAGGCCGGCGCCTGAGCACCCGGCCGTGGCGGCGAGCACCAGGAAGCCGCGCCGGGATATTGGCATGAAGTCACGGTATCGGCTGACACAGAATGGACATGTGACCGCTCGCCTTCACATCGCGCCCGAGCTGAGGATGTTCCTGCCCGTGAGCCGCCGCCGTGCGTGGCAGGAGGTGGCGCCCGACGGCTCCTCGACGCTGGGCCACCATGTCGAGTCGCTCGGCGTCCCGTTGACCGAGGTGGGGCCGCTCGTGGTCGGCGGCCGGGGCGTGCCGCCGTCCCACCAGCTGGCCGACGGCGACGTGGTGGAGGTCCACCCGGTGCCGCGGCCCCAGCCGTTGCCGGACGAGCCGCGTTTCCTGCTCGACGTGCACCTCGGCACGCTGGCGCGCCGGCTGCGGCTGCTCGGCCTCGACACCGCCTACCACAACGACATGGACGACCCGTCGCTGGTGGTGCAGGCCAACGCGGAGCGGCGCGTGCTGCTGACCCAGGATCGCGGCCTGCTGCGCCGCCGCGCGCTGTGGCTCGGCGCGTACGTACGCGGCTCCGACCCCGCCGACCAGCTGCGCGACCTGCTGGAGCGCTTCGCGCCCCCGCTGCGCCCGTGGACGCGCTGCACGGCCTGCAACGGCGAGCTGGGGCCGGCGGCGAAGGACGAGGTCGCGCCCCTGCTGCGGGCGGGCACGAGCCGCAGCTACGACGCCTACGGCCGGTGCCGCGACTGCGGGCAGGTCTACTGGCACGGCGCCCACAGCGGCCACCTGGAGGAGATCGTCCGCCTGGCCCACGCCTGGACGGCACGTACAGCGACATGTCGGTAGTCGTCGCCTTGGGATACCGACACGACATCACCTGGCAACAGCGTGGAAACCACCGGTTCCTAAGGTCCGGCCATGAGGCTTACCTCACACGAGCAGGAGCGGCTGCTCATCCACGTCGCCGCCGGGGTGGCGCGCGATCGCCGGGCGCGGGGCCTGCGTCTCAACCACCCTGAGGCCACCGCCGTCATCGCGGCCTTCCTGCTGGAGGGCGCCAGGGACGGCCGCACCGTGGCCGACCTGATGGAGGCCGGCCGCTCGGTGCTCGGCCGCGCCGACGTCATGGAAGGCGTCCCCGAGATGCTGGAGAGCGTGCAGGTCGAGGCGACGTTCCCCGACGGCACGAAGCTGGTCACCGTCCATCGGCCGATCCCGTGATCCCCGGCGAGTACGCCCACCCCGACGGGGCGATCGAGCTCAACCCGGGGCGCGAGCGGGTGACCGTCCGGGTGGTCAACACGGCCGACCGGCCGGTGCAGGTCGGCTCCCACTACCATTTCGCCGCCGCCAACCCGGGCCTGGACTTCGACCGGCAGGCGGCCTGGGGCAGGCGGCTCGACGTGCCCGCCGGCACCGCGATCAGGTTCGAGCCCGGCGTCGAGCGCGACGTCACGCTGGTGCCGATCGCGGGCGGCCGGGTGGTGCCTGGCCTGCGTCCGGAGCTCGCGGGGCCGCTCGATGCCTGACGCGCCCCTGATCCCGCGCGACCGCTACGCGGCCCTGTACGGGCCCACCGTCGGCGACCGCGTCCGCCTCGCCGACACCGACCTGTGGATCGAAATCACCGACGACCTGTCCATGGGCCCCGCCGGTGCGGGCGACGAGGCCGTGTTCGGCGGCGGCAAGGTGATCCGCGAGTCCATGGGCCAGGCGCGCGCCACCCGCGCCGAGGACGCCGCCGACCTGGTGATCACCGGCGCGGTGATCCTCGACCACTGGGGCGTGGTGAAGGCCGACGTCGGCGTCCGCGACGGCCGCGTCCAGGCGATCGGCAAGGCCGGCAACCCCGACACGATGGACGGCGTCGACATCGTCATCGGCCCGGGCACCGAGGTGCTGGCGGGCAACGGCAAGATCCTCACCGCCGGGGCCGTCGACTCCCACGTCCACCTCATCTGCCCGCAGCTCCTCGACGAGGCGATCGGGTCCGGTGTCACGACGATCGTCGGGGGCGGCACCGGACCCGTCGAGGGCACCAAGGCCACGACCGTCACCGGCACCTGGTACCTGGGCCGCATGCTGGAGGCGCTCGACGCCCATCCGCTCAACTTCGCCCTGCTCGGCAAGGGCAACACGGTCAGCTCGGAGGGCCTGCTCGAACAGCTCGCGGCGGGCGCGTCCGGGTTCAAGCTGCACGAGGACTGGGGTTCGACGCCGGCGGCCATCGACGCCTGCCTGCGCGTCGCCGACGCCACCGGGGTGCAGGTCAGCCTGCACACCGACACCCTCAACGAGGCCGGGTTCGTCGAGTCGACGCTTCAGGCCGTCGGCGACCGGGTGATCCACGCCTACCACACCGAGGGGGCGGGCGGCGGGCACGCTCCCGACATCATCAGGGTGGCCGCGTACGCCAACGTGCTGCCGTCGTCCACGAACCCGACCAGGCCGCACACCGTCAACACCCTCGACGAGCATCTCGACATGCTCATGGTCTGCCACCACCTGAACCCCTCGATCCCGGAGGACCTCGCCTTCGCCGAGTCGCGCATCCGCCCGGCGACGATGGCCGCCGAGGACGTCCTGCACGACCTGGGGGCGATCTCGATGATCGGCTCCGACTCGCAGGCCATGGGCCGGATCGGCGAGACGATCATCAGGACCTGGCAGACCGCCCACGTCATGAAGGCGCGGCGCGGCTCCCTGGGCGGCCCGGCGGACAACCTGCGCGCCCAGCGATACGTGGCGAAGTACACCATCTGCCCGGCCGTCGCGCACGGCCTGGACGCCGAGGTGGGCTCCGTCGAACGCGGCAAGCTCGCCGACCTCGTCCTGTGGAGCCCGGCGTTCTTCGGGGTCAAGCCCGACCTCGTCATCAAGGGCGGCATGGTGGCCTGGGCGCAGATGGGCGACGCCAACGCCTCGATCCCGACGCCGCAGCCGGTGCTGCCCCGTCCCATGTTCGGCGCGTCCCCGGCGGCGGCCGCGGCGACTTCCCTGCACTTCGTCTCGCCCCTGGCCCTGGAGGCGGGCCTGCGTGACCGGCTGGCCGTCCGCCGCGAGCTCGTCCCGGTGGCCGACGTACGCGGGCGCGGGAAGTCGTCGATGCCGCTGAACGACGCGCTGCCGCGGATCGAGGTCGCGCCCGACACGTTCGAGGTCCGCATCGACGGCGACCTCGTCGAGCCCGCCCCCGCCGCCACGCTGCCCATGACGCAGCGGTACTTCCTGTTCTGAGGAGCTGAGTGCACTGAACCCGGCGCTGCTCCTGCTCACCGACTCCCGGCTCCCGGCGGGCGGCCACGCCCACTCGGGCGGCGCGGAACAGGCGGTCACCACCGGGGTGGTGCACGACGTGGCGTCGCTGGAGGCGTTCCTGCGCGGACGGCTGTGCACGGCGGGCGCGACCGCCGCCGCCCTGACCGCCGCCGCCCACACCCTGGCCGCCTGTGCCCGGCGCCCGTGGCCCCTGCTGGACGCGGAGGCGGACGCCAGGACGGCCTCGCCCGCCCAGCGGGACGCCGCGCGGACCCAGGGCAGGCTGCTGCTGCGGGTGGCCCGCCGCGTGTGGCCCTCGCCCGTGCTGGACGAGCTCGCGGGGGCCGTACCGAGTCCGCATCATCCGCTCGCGCTCGGGGCGGCGGCGCACGCGGCCGGGGCCACGTCCGAGGAGGCCGCGCTGGCGGCGGCCTACCACGCGGTCGCCGGCCCGGCCACGGCGGCGGTCCGCCTCCTCGGTCTCGACCCGGTCGACGTGCACGGCGTGCTGGCCGGCCTCGCCCCCGACCTCGCCGCCGCCGCGCGGACACCCCACCCCGCCGACTGGGCGGCGCTGCCCGCGGGGGCGGCCCCGGCACTCGACCTGCTCGCCGAGGCGCACGCGCGGGCGCAGACCAGGATGTTCGTCTCCTGAAGGAAGGACCACGACATGGGCGCTCATCACGCCGACCACCATCACTCTCCCGACGCGCGCGGCCGCGCGCTGCGACTCGGGATCGGGGGGCCGGTCGGCAGCGGCAAGACGGCCCTCGTGGCGGCCCTGTGCCGGGCGCTCGGCCCGACGCTGTCCCTCGGCGTGGTGACGAACGACATCTACACCACCGAGGACGCCGACTTCCTGCGCAAGGCGGGTGTCCTGGAGGAGGAGCGGATCATCGCCGTCGAGACCGGCTGCTGCCCGCACACCGCCATCCGCGACGACATCGCCGCGAACCTCGACGCCGTGGACGTCCTGGAACACCGGCACGGCCCGCTCGACCTGGTGATCGTGGAGAGCGGCGGTGACAACCTGACGGCCACGTTCAGCCGGGGCCTGGCCGACCGGCAGATCTTCGTGCTGGACGTCTCCGGCGGCGACAAGGTGCCCCGCAAGGGCGGTCCCGGCGTCACCACCGCCGACCTGCTGGTGATCAACAAGACCGACCTGGCTCCGATGGTGGGCGCCGACCTCGGCGTGATGGCCCGCGACGCCAAAGCCGTACGCGGCGAGCGGCCGGTGCTGTTCACGGCCGTCCGGCAGGACCCCACCGCCGTGGACGTCACCGCCTGGGTCCGCGCCCAGCTCCAGGGCTGGCCCCGGATCTCGTGACGGGTCTGCTGACCGCCGGCGCGAGTGCGCGCCGGGCGATGCGGGCCCGCGCCGCCGTGGCGACCGCCCGCGCCGACGGCCGTACGGTCGTCAGCCGGCTGGCCTCGGCGCCGCCGCTGACGCTGCGCCAGACCGGCCCCCACACCGTCCACCTCGTCTCCACCGCGGCCGGCCCGCTGGGCGGCGACCGGCTCGCCCTCGACGTGGACGTCGCCCCCGGCACGACGCTGGAGCTCGGCTCGGTCGCGAGCACGCTCGTGCTGCCAGGCGACGGCCCGTCGGAGCTGGTGGTGACCGCCCGGGTGGGCGCGGGCGCGACGCTCAGGTTCGCTCCTGAACCCACGGTGCTCGCCACCGGCTGCGACCACCGCGTCGCCGTCCGGCTCACCGTCGAGGCGGGCGCGAACGTGTCCTGGCGGGAGGAGATCGTCCTCGGCCGCCACGGCGAGCCCTCGGGACGCTGCCTGGCCCGCTTCGACGCCACCCTCGACGGCCTGCCGCTGCTGCGGCAGGAGTTCACCGCGGGCGATCCCGCCCTCGACTCCTCCCCCGCCCTCTACGGAACGGCGCGCTGCATCGGCACCACCTTCCTGACGGCCCGCGCCGCGGAGCCGTACGTGGCCGAAGGGCTCGCGGTGCTGCCGCTGTCAGGGCCGGGCACGCTCGTCACCGCCCTGGCCGCCGACGCGGTCGAGCTGCGGGCCCGCCTGGAGCAGGGCGAGCGGTTGGCCTCCCGGTGACGCCTCCGTCGCGTACGGTGGTGGACCCGGCGGGCCCGTCCTACAGTGAGGCTGTGGACGACCTCAGGCCAGCCCCCAGCCGGCGGGCACGTCGCGGGCTCCCGCTGGCCGTGACGGCGGCCGGAGCGCTGCTGGTCTTCTGCGCGGTCCTGCCGTGGGCCGGTCTGCGGGCCACCAGCGGCCTCGTCGGCGGCCTGCTGACCGGCATGACGAGCGCCCTGACCAGCGAGGTGCGCGGCGTCGACGACGTGTACGGCGTCTGCACCCTGATCGCCGGGCTCGCGGCGGTGGCGTGCGGCGTCGCGGGGCTGCGCGGGCGGCCCCGGCTGGCCGCCCTGGCCGTGCTGCCCGGCGGCGCGGCCGTGCTGCTGGTGGTGCTGTTCGTGACCGAGGGCAGCAGACGCGACCGCATCTCGATCCGCCTCGGCGACCTGCTGGCGATCGAACCGGTGATCGCGTTCGGCTGGTTCGCCGCGCTGGCGAGCGCGGTGACGGTCACCGTGCTCGCCGTGCTCGCCCTGCTGCGGCGCGGCTGAGGCAGATCAGTCGTAGAAGCCGAGGCGGCGCAGCTGCTTGGGGTCGCGCTGCCAGTCTTTCGCGACGCTGATGCGCAGGTCGAGGTAGACGCGGGTGCCGAGCAGCGCCTCGATCTGCTTGCGGGCCGTGGTGCCGACCTCGCGCAGCCGCTCGCCCTTGTGCCCGATGACGATCGCCTTCTGCGAGGGACGCTCGACGAACATGTGGGCGTAGATGTCGAGCAGGTCGTCGCGCCCCTCACGGGGCAGCATCTCGTCGACGACGACGGCGATCGAGTGGGGCAGCTCGTCGCGTACGCCCTCCAGCGCCGCCTCCCTGATGAGCTCGCCGACCAGCACCTGCTCCGGCTCGTCGGTGAGCCGCCCGCCCTCGTAGAGGGGCGGCGACTCCGGCAGGTGCTCGATCAGCACGTCGGCCACGACGTCGAGCTGCTCGCCCGACTGCGCCGACACCGGCACGATCGCGGCGAACTCGGCCACCTGCGACACGGCGAGCAGCTGCGCGGCGATCTGCTCCTTGGTCGCGAGGTCGCACTTGGTCACGACGGCGATCACCGGCGTCTTCTTCACGGCGGACAGCTTGTCGGCGATGAACCGGTCGCCCTTGCCGATGGGCTCGTTGGCCGGCACGCAGAAACCGATCGCGTCGACCTCGGTGAGCGTGGACAGCACGAGGCTGTCGAGCCGCTCACCGAGCAGGGTACGCGGGCGGTGCAGGCCGGGGGTGTCGACGACGATCAACTGGGCGTCGGGACGGTGCACGATGCCCCTGATGACGCGCCGGGTCGTCTGCGGCTTCGACGAGGTGATCGCCACCTTCGTGCCGACCAGGGCGTTCATCAGCGTCGACTTGCCGACGTTCGGCCTTCCCACGAAGCAGGCGAATCCGGCGCGATGGCTGTCTGGCGAAGTCACTAGTGCATTGTGTCCCATCAGCGGGTGTGTTCACGCCACCATGCGAACGCCTGAGGGGCCACATGAGGCATCCAGGGGGTGACGTCCAGCTCCCGCACGCCGGGCTCGGCGACCCACCGGAAGTCGTTGATCTCGACGCCGTCGGGCTCGGGCTCGCCCGAGACGACCGTGCACGCGTACGCGGCGATGACGTATCCGACCTCGTGGCCGTTGGGGTACAGCGTGCGGAACTCGGGGCCGCCGTACACGCCGATCAGGCCGCGCACCTCGACCGCGATGCCGAGTTCCTCCTTGAGCTCCCTCACCACGGCGTCCTCGGGCCGCTCGTCGGGGTCGACGCCGCCGCCGGGGGCCGCCCACAGGCCCACGTCGCCGTGCCGGGCGAGCAGCAGCCGGCCCGAGCCGTCGAACACGAACCCGGACACCGACGGCAGCATGATCAGATCGTTGCCGACCTTCTCGCGCAGCCGCGCCAGGAACGGAGACATCGGCACGTCAGCCCCGCAGGGTGCCGTCGGGACCGGCCACGAGCAGCGCCTTGACGCCCAGCTCGGCCGCCACGGCCTCGTCGTCCGCGCTCGGCCCGCCGTCGCTCACCAGCGCGACTGCCTCCAGCGCACGCGCCCCGCTGGAGACGGCCATGGCCACCGCCACCTGCACGGCCGACAGGGTCAGCGCGCCCAAAGCCACGTTCGTCGCCGCGTACGTACGGCCGGTCTCGTCGCGCACGGCGGCGCCCTCCGCCGAGCCGTTGCGCGCCCTGGACGCCCGCGCGAGCGTGATGATCTTGCTGTCTTCAGGATCGAGAGTCACGGGATCCAGGTTAGGCGCTCGCCATGGAGACCGCCGCGTCCACCACCTCGCGGGTGCGGCCGTGGTCCACGTCGGGCAGGCCCGTGTGCACCACCGACACGAGGGTGTCCCCCACCCGCGTCAGGACCAGGTCCAGCGCGTACGGGTACCCGTTCAGCCGGCCGCGCAGCCGCGCGCCCAGCGTCTCGTCGCCGACCCGGCCGATCGGCAGCTCGCGCAGTCGCAGGTCGGTCCCCGTGGCGGTCCGTACGGCCCGGCACGAGCGCATCGCCGCGGCCAGGGCCTCAAGGTGCCCCTCGGCCTGCTCGTCCGCGTACCTGGCGAGGCCCACCCCGGCCTGCTCGCCCAGGTCGAAGCCGCGGTAGCTGACCGCGACCTGGGCGGTGAGCGCCTCCCCAGGGGCCTGGCCGCCGACGGGCTCCAGCAACGCCCGGCAGTCGGCGTCGCCTTTCGTGAACGGCATCTGCCACGCCTGCTCGGGCCGGTCGGCGAACCCGTCGGGCAGGTGCGGGCTGCCCTGCTGGACGCGCTGGCTCAGATGGGCCTGGGCGCGCGGGTCGTGGGCGCTCCCGGTTCCGCCTCCTCCGCATCCCGCCAGCACGCCGGCCAGCAGCGCTCCGGTGACGATCCCCGGTTGTCGTCTCATCACATGCCTCCGAGGAGACCCCCGCCTTCAGGCGGGGGAGGAATCGGACCCCTGCGGAGCAGGACAGGGGCAGCCGATTCGCCGTCAGGCGAACCGGTGTCAAAACGCCGCGCGCCACCGCACGGTTCGGTAATCCGTTCGGCGGTGGCGACACCACCGGACGAACGATCGTAAAGATCCTCGCCGCCGGGCCGGCGGAGCGCTGAAACGCCTGTGGAGCTGGTGTAAGACCTCAACGAGAGTCCTCTCGGGCGGGCAACCGGCAGTGAAGCAGGAAACCTCACGGGCAACCGTGGGAATCCCCCTCGTTCACGAGGGGGAGGAGGTCAAGATCCCCCCTATGGATCGCAGCGTGCCCGAGCGACGAATGCCGCAATCCACCAAGGTCTCTACCAATACGCAAAAAGGGTGCTCTGGTCCGACTTTGTCGGACCAGAGCACCCTTTACGCCGATCGGCGTCAGGACGCCGTCGTCCCCCCAGAGAACACCCTCGGGCCGTGAACCCCTCCCGGCCCTCGGGCGCTTCCCCCATGGACACCCACCGCACTGGATGCCGTGAGTTCAGAGTGCCGGAGCCGGGTTGCAGAAGACTTGTCGAACACTTGCGGCATCTGCCCCGTTTTCCGGTCAGTCGCGTTCGGCCGCCGCGGGGACGACATCGCCCGACGGCGTCTCGGCGCGACGGACCACGACCGTGCTGATGCGATTGCGGCGACCCGCAAGGCTCTCGGCCGTCAGCGACAACCCCGCCACCTCCGCGTGCGAACCGGCGATCGGCACCCGTCCCAGCGCGTGGGCCAGCAGACCGCCCACCGTCTCGACGTCGTCGACCTCGATCTCCGTGTCGAACAGCTCGCCCAGTTCGTCGACCGGCATGCGGGCCGTGACCCGCAGACCGCCGTCGGGCATGGGCTCCACGCGCGGCGCCTCCTGGTCGTACTCGTCGGTGATCTCGCCGACGATCTCCTCAAGGACGTCCTCGATCGTCACCAGCCCGGCCGTGCCGCCGTACTCGTCGATGACGATCGCGATGTGCGTCTGACGGGCCTGCATCTCACGCATCAGCTGGTCGATGGGCTTGCTCTCCGGCACGTACGCGGCCGGCCGCATGATCGACTCGACGGTCTCCCCGCCGCCGCCGTTGCCGCCCTCGTGGATCTTGCGGGCGACGTCCTTCAGATAGGCCATGCCGACGACGTCGTCCTCGTTCTCCCCCACCACCGGGATGCGGGAGAAACCGCTGCGCAGTGCCAGCGACAGCGCCTGGTTGAGCGTCTTGCCGCGCTCGATGTAGACCATGTCGGTACGGGGCACCATGACCTCGCGCACCAGCGTGTCACCCAGCTCGAACACCGAGTGGATCATCTCGCGCTCGTCGGGCTCGATCACCCGGCGCTCCTCGGCCAGGTCGACCAGGTCGCGCAGCTCCGCCTCGGACGTGAACGGCCCGTCGCGGAACCCCTTGCCGGGCGTGAGCGCGTTGCCGAGCAGGATCAGCAGCTTCGGCAGCGGCCCGAAGATGCGCGTCAGGCCGTAGACCGCGGGAGCACTGGCCAGCGCCACCGGCTCGGCGTGCTGGCGCCCCAGCGTACGGGGCATGACCCCGACCACCACGTAGCTGGTCACGATCATCACCGCGGCCGCGCAGACGTACGCCCAGCCCTGATCGTCCATGAGATCGATGAACAGCAGCGTCGCGATCACCGTCGCGACCAGCTCACAGCTCAACCGCAGCAGGAGCAGCAGATTGAGGTAGCGAGGCGGGTCGGTCACGATGGCCTGCAGCCGCTCGGCCCCCCGCCTCGCCTCACGCACGAACTCTTCGGCGCGCACCCGTGAGATGCGCGTCAGCGCCGTTTCCGCACTGGCGATCAGGCCACCGACGATCACCAGTGCGATGGCCAACAACAACCAGGCGTTCACCGCGAGTTGCGCACCTCCTGCCACGACTCGAGGAGCCCGGCCTGCAGTCCGAACATCTCCTTGTGCTCCTCAGGCTCGGCGTGATCGTAGCCGAGCAGGTGGAGGATGCCATGGGTGCACAGCAGCTCGAGCTCGTCGGCGGCGCTGTGACCTGCCTCCTCTGCCTGCCGGGCGGCCACCTGCGGACAGAGCACGACGTCACCGAGCAGCGCCGGATCGGCCGGGGCGTCGGACTCACCGCGCGCCCCGCCCCCCGGACGGAGCTCGTCCATCGGGAACGCCAGCACGTCGGTGGGACCGGGCTCGCCCATCCACTTCTCGTGCAGTTCGGCCATGGCGTCCTCGTCCACCACCACGATCGACAGCTCGGCCAGCGGGTTGATGCCCATCTCGCCCAGCACGTGCGTGGCCAGGGCGACGATGCTCTCCTCGTCGACCCCGACGCCAGACTCGTTGTTGATCTCAATGCTCACGGTCGCTCACCCGTCGTCTTCCCCGCTGCTGCTGCAGCCGCTTCGGCTCCTGCATGGCGTCGTAACGCCCGTACGCGTCCACGATGTCGCTGACCAGCTTGTGGCGGACCACGTCGGAGCTGGACAGGCGGGCGAAGTGGATGTCGGGGATGCCTTCGAGGATCTCCTGCACCACCCGCAGCCCGCTGACCGTGCCCGAGGGCAGGTCGACCTGCGTCACGTCACCGGTCACCACGATCTTGGAGTTGAAGCCGAGCCGGGTGAGGAACATCTTCATCTGCTCGGCCGAGGAGTTCTGCGCCTCGTCGAGAATGATGAACGCGTCGTTCAAGGTCCGGCCGCGCATGTACGCGAGGGGTGCGACCTCGATCGTGCCGGCGGCCATGAGCTTCGGGATCGAGTCGGGGTCGACCATGTCGTGCAGCGCGTCGTAGAGCGGCCGCAGGTAGGGGTCGATCTTCTCGTAGAGCGTGCCGGGCAGGAAGCCGAGCCGTTCGCCGGCCTCGACCGCGGGACGGGTCAGGATGATGCGGTTGACCCGCTTCTCCTGCAGCGCGCGCACGGCCTTGGCCATCGCCAGGTAGGTCTTGCCGGTGCCGGCCGGGCCGATGCCGAACACGACCGTGTGCTGGTCGATGGCGTCGACGTAGCGCTTCTGGTTGACCGTCTTCGGGCGGATCGTCCGGCCGCGTGAGGACAGGATGTCGAGCGAGAGGACCTCGGCGGGGCGGTCGGAGGTCATGCGGAGCATCGCGATGCTCCGCTCGACCGCGTCCGGGGTGAGCTCGCCGCCGCTGCGCAGCACCTCGACCAGCTCCTCGAAGAGCCGCACCACCGCGCCGCTCTCGTCGGGGCTTCCGGTGACGGTGATCTCGTTGCCGCGTACGTGGATGTCGGCCCTGAAGGCGCCCTCGATGACGCGCAGCAGCTCGTCGCGGGAGCCCAGGAGGCTGACCATCGGGTATTCGTCCGGAATCAGCACCTTGGCTTGAGTGCGCGAGGGAGGTGCCGTTCGTCGGGATTCATGTAGTTCGGACATGGGCAGGCCAGCGGCCTGATGCCTCCCGGTCTCTTTCGGTGTGTTTCTTCGCCCATCGTATCCGGGGCCGGAAGGATTGCTCGCGCCAATATCTCCCGGTCAGCGCGAAGCCCGCTGCCGACCCGAAGGGCCCGGCGGGCGGGCCGGATCGACGCGGCCCCGGTACGTGTTATCCGGGCGGCCAGGTCAGCGAGCGCCCGCCCAGCACGTGGGCGTGCACGTGGAAGACCGTCTGCCCGGCGCCGGGGCCGGTGTTGAAGACGATGCGGTAGCCCTCCTCGGCCACACCCTCATGGACGGCCACGTCATGGGCGGTCTTCAGCACGTCGTCGGCCAGGCCGTCGTCGGCCTTGGCCAGCGCGGCGGCGTCGGCGTGGTGCTGCTTGGGGACGACCAGCACGTGGGTAGGCGCCTGGGGATTGATGTCGCGGAAGGCGAGTGTCCTGCCGGTTTCGTGAACGATCTCGGCGGGAATCTCCTTGGCGACGATTTTGCAGAAGAGGCATTCGCTCACCCGGCCACCCTATCGAGGACGCGGCGGCGGCTCGTTCCGTTGCTAATCGGTAATCAGCTGTGTCGTGCGCGGGAAGATCCGCGCGGTTAGGGTGAGTGTGCGACACTTCAGCGAAAAAGGACGATTCAGGGTCGGGCGAGCGCCACCTGGCGAGGACACGACTGGGTAATGCACCCTAACGAACCGGGGAAACCTCAAGAACCGGAAGAGCGTAAACCCTCTGGGAAGGCCACGCGTCCCACTGATGTGACCACCGAAACCCTCCTGGCCGACAGGTCGATGGGGGCGGTGCCGGTCGGGTGGGATGCCGACATGGCCGTGACTGCGCTCTACAGCGCGCACTTCCGGTCGCTCGTGCGTCTCGCTGTGTTGCTGGTGCGCGATATAGCAACCGCCGAGGAAGTCGTGCAGGATGCGTTCGTCGCCA
This sequence comes from Nonomuraea maritima, assembly GCF_900100395.1. Taxonomy (GTDB): domain Bacteria; phylum Actinomycetota; class Actinomycetes; order Streptosporangiales; family Streptosporangiaceae; genus Nonomuraea; species Nonomuraea maritima. The sequence goes on from NZ_FNFB01000001.1 coordinate 521,617, forward strand.
TCCATGGTGCCTGGCGTCGGCTGCGTGACCCCGACAAAGCACTCGCCTACCTGCGTCAATCCGTCGTCAACCGATCCAGATCCGTGCTGCGTCACCGCGCGGTCGTCGAGAAGTACGCCCCCAAGGGGCTGCCCGACGCGCCCAGCGCCGAGAACGGCGCCATAGGTGAGTTGGAACGCTCCGCGGTCATCGAGGCGTTACGAGCCCTGCCGACCCGTCAGCGAGAAGCACTCGTTCTACGCTACTACGGTGATCTGTCCGAAGCTGAGATAGCTCATGCCATGGGCATCAGCAAGGGGGCGGTCAAGAGCCACACCGCACGTGGCATGGCCGCCTTGCGATCGGTCCTGGAGAAGATGTCATGACCCAGCCCCCCGACGAGCACGGCGAACTGCTTCGCCGTGCGCTCCGCGCGGAGGCGGACGCGGTCGTGCCCTCCCCTGACGGACTGGAGATCATCCGTGCCCGCATCCAGCGGCGCAGCGCGCGCAACCTGTTCTGGTGGCGGGCCGGCGCGGCCGCCGTGAGTTCCGTCCTGGTGGCGGCGACCCTCGTGCTGGCCGTGCCGCAGTTGCGCTCGCAGATCGTCAACCAGCAGCCCGTCGTGGACGTCAACGACGAGACGTCCAAGGTGCCGTCCAACTCCTCCACCACGCGGTCGCAGCCGCCACCGCCGTCGCCCGAGCCGCCCCGTCAGTCGAATCTCATGCCGGTGCCGGTCGAGACGTCGCGGACCCCGACGGCGCGCCCGTCGCGCCGGGCCGAGTCGACCAGCAAGCCCGACTCTCCCACGCCGACCCCGACGACCACCGTGTGCCCGTCGGTCATGGCCGAGCAGGCCGAGCCGCCGGCGGGCTGCCCGGAGATCACTCCCACCCCGACGCCGACCGTGCTCGACCCGAGCGTGCCGGCCTCGACGTCGGTGTGTCCCGTCGAACAGTGCCCGCCGCACGACATCGCCACCGAGACGCCCACGCCGTCGGTGAGCCCGCTAGTCAGCACGCCGCAGTCGACCGCCACGCCCTGAGGACTCACCACCGCCCGGTACGGCTGAGCAGCACCGACGCCGCCGCCACACCGGCCGTGGACGTCCGCAGGACCGTCGGCCCCAGCAGCACAGGAACCGCCTTCGCCGCGCGGAAAGCGGCGATCTCCTGCTCCGACACCCCGCCCTCGGGCCCCACGACGATCACGATGTCGCCGCCCGCGGGCAGCGCGACCTTCGACAGCGGCTCTGCCGCCTCCTCGTGCAGCACCAGACCCAGCGCGGCGTCCGCGAGCAGCCGTTCGACCTGTGCGGTTGAGGCGGGCTCGGCGACCTCGGGAAGGTGGAACCTGCGCGCCTGCTTGCCCGCCTCGCGCGCCGTGGAGCGCCAGCGGCCCAGCGCCTTGGCGACCTTGTCGCCCTTCCACTGCGTGATGCTGCGCGAGGCGGCCCACGGCACGATCACGTCGACGCCGGCCTCGGTCATCATCTCGACGGCCAGCTCGCCCCGGTCGCCCTTGGGCAGCCCCTGGACGACCACCAGCCGGGGGCGCGGCGGCTCGACGTCGTAGCGGCGGAGCACCTCAAGGCGGAGGGAGTCCTTCAGCGCCTCGCGCACGACGCACTCGGCGACCGCTCCTGCGCCGTCGGTCAGGTCGATCCGCTCACCGGCCCGCAGGCGGCGTACGGCGGCCGCGTGGCGGCCCTCCGGGCCGGCGAGCGTCAGCTCGGGCCCGTCGAGCTCCTGCGACAGGAACACCGGGACGGACACGTCACCTGCCGTTGAAGGCGTCGCGCAGCCGGGAGAAGAAGCCCTGCTGGCCGGGCGCGAACTTGCCCGGCGGCCGCTCCTCGCCGCGCAGCTTGGACAGCTCGCGCAGCAGTTCCTCCTGTGCCGCGTCGAGGTGGTGGGGCGTCTCCACGTTGACGTGGATGTGCAGCTCGCCCCTGCCCGACTCGTTGAGCCGTTGCACGCCGCGTCCGTACATGGTGATGACGTGGCCGGACTGCGTGCCGGGCCGCACGTCGATATCCTCGGGGCCGTCGAGGGTCTCGACGGTGAGCACGGTGCCGAGGGCCGCGGCCGTCATCGGGATCTGGACGGTGCAGTGGAGGTCGTCACCGCGCCGTTCGTAGATCTCGTGGGGCCGCTCGACGATCTCGAGGAACAGGTCTCCGGGCGGGCCGCCGCCGGGGCCGACCTCGCCCTCGCCGGCGAGCTGGATGTGGGTGCCGTCCTCGACGCCGGCAGGGATGCGGACCTTGATCGTACGGCGGGTGCGCACGCGGCCGTCGCCGGAGCACTCCTGGCACGGGTGGCGGATGATCGTGCCGAAGCCGCCGCACTGCGGGCACGGGCGCGAGGTCATGACCTGGCCCAGGAACGACCGGGTGACCTGGGATATCTCGCCGCGGCCGCTGCACATGTCGCAGGTGTCGGGGTGGGTGCCCGGCGCGGCGCCCGCGCCGTGGCACACCTCGCACAGCACGGCCGTGTCGACCACGAGCTCGCGGGTGGTGCCGAACGCCGTCTCGCGCAGGTCGAGCTCGACCCGGATGGTGGCGTTGCGGCCCCGGCGGGCGCGCGAACGCGGCCCGCGGGCGCCCGCAGCCGTGCCGAAGAAGGCGTCCATGATGTCGCTGAACGGGAAGCCCGCTCCGAAGCCCCCGGCGCCGGCGCCCGCTCCCCCGCCGCCGAACGGGTCGCCACCCAGGTCGTACATCTGGCGCTTGTTCGGATCGGACAGCACCTCGTAGGCCTGCGTGATCTCCTTGAACCGCTCCTGGGTCTCGGGATCGGGGTTCACGTCAGGGTGCAGCTCGCGGGCGAGACGGCGGTACGCCTTCTTGATCTCGTCCTGACTTGCGTCACGGCGCACCCCGAGGGTGGCGTAGTAATCGCTGTTTGCCACTTATCGACCTCTTAAGATGCAGCCAAAATCTGGCTGACGTAGCGTGCGACCGCGCGTACGGCGCCCATGGTCACGGGATAGTCCATCCTGGTCGGCCCCAGCACCCCGAGCCGGGCCAGCTGGTTGTCGCCTGAACCGTATCCGGTCGCGACGATGGACGTACCCCGCAGGTAGGGGTTTTCCGAGCCGATGCGCACGGTGAGTGCGGACGGTGTGTCGGTCTCGCCGAGCAGCCTCATCAGCACCACCTGCTCCTCGAGCGCCTCAAGGACGTCGCGCAGGCCGGTGGTGAAGTCGGCGCCCGCGAGATTGGCCGCGCCGGCGAACACGATCTTCTCGTCGTGCCGCTCGACCAGCGTCTCCAGGAGCACCGACAGGATCGTGAACGCCGACGGCCGGTCTTCGGCGGGGAGGCGTTCCGGAAGGTCGGCGACCAGTTCAGGGACGCTGCTCAGCCCGCAGCCGTCGAGGCTGGCGTTGAGGACGGCCCGCAGGTGGGCGATGCGGGTGTCATCGACCTCCTCGGGCAGCTCGATCACGCGCTGCTCGACGCGGCCGGTGTTGGTGATCAGGACGAGCATCACCCGGCGCTCGTTGAGCGGGACGAGCTCGACGTGCCGGACGGTCGAACGGGTCAGTGTGGGGTATTGGACGACCGCCACCTGCCGGGTCAGCTGCGCGAGCAGCCGGACCGTACGGGTGACCACGTCGTCGAGATCGACCGCACCGGCGAGGAACGTCTCGATGGCTCTGCGCTCGGCCGCCGACAGCGGCTTGATCTGCGAGAGCCGGTCGACGAACAGCCGGTAGCCCTTGTCGGTCGGCACGCGTCCGGCACTGGTGTGGGGCTGGGTGATGTAGCCCTCCTCCTCCAGCGCGGCCATGTCGTTCCTGACCGTCGCGGGGGAGACCTTCAAATTGTGGCGCTCGGCGAGCGCCTTCGAGCCCACTGGCTCGTTGGTGGACACGTAGTCTTCGACAATGGCGCGGAGCACCGCCAGTTTGCGCTCGTCAAGCACGTGCTCACCTCCTGCCTCTTGCCTGTTGCCGGAAACGCGGTGGCTAGCACTCTGTGTTCCCGAGTGCCAAGTGTACGGCCCTTGCCCACAAGGTGCGATAACACGGCGTCCCCAACTGCTGCTGGCTTCCGCGCGGCGACAGGCAGCACACTTGCGCTCATGACCGACGCATCCCGGCCCCCGTACGGCCTCCCGCCCGGGCGGCCTTCACCGCAGGACGCTCGGAGGGGCCCAGAGCGATCGTCGGCCTGGCACCCGCCGCACGAGCAGTCATCGGCGTACGTCCCGTCACCTCAGTACGGACAATATGGCCAACAGCCCCCTTTTGTGCCACGAATCGACAGCGAAGCGATAAAGCCGGGTCTCTGGTCGATCGCGGCCGTCTGGGCGGTGTTCCTCGCGTGCGCGGCCGCCGGCTGGGTCCTGTTCCTACGCGCTGACACGGCCGAGATCGCGCCCATGCGGACGTTCGCGTCCGGCGAGCGCGTCACCGTGCCGGTCGACCCCGCCGACCGGCCCGCCGTCTACATCTCCAGCGACACACCCGTCCCGTACGACTGCTCCGTCAGCGGCGGCCCAGGCCAGGCCAGGCTCGCCGCGACCACGGGCACGCCGCCGTTCACCGCCGACGGCGTCACGTGGGAGCGGTTCCTCGTGATCAACGCCCCGGCCCGCGGCGACTACCAGCTCACCTGCACCGCACCTGAGCCGGCCTCCGTGCGGTACGGCGTCGGCCCCGAACTGCTCTCCGCCGGGCGGGTCAGCGGAATTCTGAGCCCTCCGGTGCTCCTGCCCGCCGCCGGGCTGCTCGTCGCGGTCGCCGGCACGGTCGTCGTCCTGGCGCGACGGAACATCGTCCGTAAGCGCCTTGCGATCAGCGGGTGATTTGCTACGGTCCCCGTGTGTACGAGGGTGATGTACTCGCGGGGAACTGGCGGCGGCCGGGCAAGGGCAAGATCCCTGAAGTGCCCGCCGAGCGCGACCTCGTCGTGGAGGACGCCGACAGCGGCTTCTGCGGCGCGGTGGTGGCGTGCGACAAGGAAGCCGTCACCCTTGAGGACCGCTTCGGCAGGCGCCGCCTGTTCCCGCTCGCTCCCGCCGCCTTCCTGCTGGAGGGCCGGCCGGTGACCCTCGTGCGTCCGGTGGCCGCCGCGACGGGCCCCCGGCGCAGCGCGTCGGGTTCGATCGCCGTGGAGGGCCTGCGCGCCCGGGTGGCGCGGCAGAGCCGGATCTACGTGGAGGGCGTGCACGACGCGGCCCTCGTGGAGAAGATCTGGGGCCACGACCTGCGGGTCGAAGGGGTCGTCGTCGAGTACCTGGAAGGCGTCGACGACCTGCCGGCCATCGTGGCGGAGTTCGGCCCCGAGCCGGGGCGGCGGCTGGGCGTGCTGGTCGACCATCTGGTGCAGGGCTCCAAGGAGAGCCGGATCGCCGCCGAGATCACCTCGCCCGACGTGCTCGTCGTGGGACACCCCTACATCGACATCTGGCAGGCCGTCAAACCGTCCGTGCTGCGCATCCCGGCCTGGCCCGAGGTGCCGCGCGGGGTGCCCTGGAAGGAGGGCGTGATCGCCGCCCTCGGCTGGGGGATCGAGCCCGCGCAGGCGTGGCGCAAGATCCTCGGGGCGGTCTCGACATACGCGGACCTGGAGCCGGAACTGCTCGGCCGGGTCGAGGAGCTCATCGACTTCGTTACGGAGGCACCATGACTCAGGATCCGGGGACGCCCGACGACGACGCCACCCGGCGCGTCACCCCGGCGGACTTACCGCCGCCCGCGGCCCCTCCTCCGCCTGGCGCCCAGCCCGGCGGGTACGGCCCCGCCCAGGGGCAGGGCCCGGGTTACGGGCATGGCGGCCATGGACCGTCCGGCGGGCACAGGCCACAGGGGTACGGCCCCGGCCCCGCATCCGGTTACGGCCCCGGCCCCGCTTCCAGCCCTGGCCCCGCTCCCGGCTACGGTCCCGGTTCCGGTTATGGTCCTCCCCCTGGCTACGGTCCTCCCCCTGGCTACGGCCCTCCGCCGGGCTATGGCGCCCCGCCTGGCCACGGTCCTCAGCCCGTCTATCGCGCTCCGGGCGAACCGCACGTGCCGGGCCGTTACGGTCCGCGTCCCGGCACCGACGACACCACCATGGCGATGCTCTGCCACCTGCTCGGCCTGGTGCTGTCGTGGGTCGGCCCGCTGATCATCTACCTGACGAAGAAGGACGAGTCGCCCTACGTCAGGGACCAGGCCGCCGAGGCGCTCAACTTCCAGATCACCATGTTCATCGGCTACATCGTGTCGGGCTTCCTGGTCATCGCCTTCATCGGCCTCCTGCTGCTGCCGGCCGTGTGGATCGTGTCGTTGATCTTCCACATCATGGCGGCGATGGCGGCCAACAGGGGTGAGCGGTACCGCTACCCGATCTCCATCCGCATGGTCACCTAGACCAGCAGGTCCCTGATGAGGGCATCGGCCAGCAGCCGGCCCTGCAGCGTCAGCACCATGCGCCCCGCCTTGAACGGCCCGGGCTCCAGCAGGCCGCGCGCCAGGGCGCTCGCCACGACCGTGCGGGCGTCCGGCGCGACCTCGGCCAGCGGGTAGCCGGACTCCAGCCGCAGCTCCAGCATCAGCCGTTCGGCCGCGCGGTCGTCGGGGCCGAGCACCTCGCGGGCGTGGGCGGGCGAGGCGCCGTCGGCCAGGCGGCGGGCGTAGGCGGCGGGGTGCTTGACGTTCCACCAGCGGGTGCCGCCGACGTGGCTGTGCGCGCCGGGGCCGGCCGCCCACCAGTCGCCGCCCGTCCAGTAGAGCAGGTTGTGCCGGCAGCGGGCGGCCTCGGACGTCGCCCAGTTGGACACCTCGTACCAGCCGAATCCGGCCTCTGCGAGCAGTTGGTCGGCGATGAGGTAGCGGTCGGCGGCCACGTCGTCGTCGGGCATCGGCAGCTCGCCGCGCTTGATCCTGGCCGCCAGCCTGGTGCCGTCCTCGACGATGAGCGAGTACGCCGACACGTGGTCGGGCTCGGCCTCGATCGCCGCGGTCAGCGAGGCCCGCCAGTCGTCGTCGGTCTCGCCGGGCGTCGAGTAGATGAGGTCGAGGTTGACGTGCTCGAACCCGGCCTGCCTGGCCTCGCGAACGGCCGCGGCGGGCCGGCCGGGCGTGTGGCGGCGGTCGAGGACCTCCAGCACGTGCTCGCGGGCGCTCTGCATGCCGAAGCTGATGCGGTTGAACCCGCCGTGGCGCAGCTTGTCGAGGTAGGCCGGGTCGACGGACTCGGGGTTGGCCTCCGTGGTGACCTCGGCCCCCGGCTTGAGCCCGAACTCCGCGTCGATGGCGGCGAGGATGCGCGCGAGGTCCTCGGGCGGCAGGAGGGTAGGCGTGCCCCCGCCGAAGAACACCGTCTCCACCGGCAGGTCGGCCGTGCCGAGGACGCGGCGGGCGAGGCGGATCTCCTCGACGACCGTGTCGGCGTAGTCGCGCTGCGAGGCTCCCGGACCGAGTTCGGCGGCGGTGTAGGTGTTGAAGTCGCAGTAGCCGCAGCGGGTCACGCAGAACGGCACGTGGACGTAGAAGCCGAACGGGCGTTCGCCGAGGCCGGCCAGGGAGCTGTCGGGCAGCTCGCCCGTGGCGGGCGCGGGATCGCCGTCAGGCAGGGTGGAAGGCACGCTTCCAGTGTGCCCGTGTCCGGGGGGTGGTCGGATCATCAGGGTCGTTGACGGTGACCGGCGGGGCATCTACGATCCGTTCAACTTATAGGAAAGTTTCCTATAAGTACATCGTCACTCGGGAGCCCCGCGTGAAGAAGAAGATCCTGTTAGCCCTGTCTCTCCTGCTCGGCCTCACGGCGGTGTCGGTGCCCGCCGAGGCGACGACCGACTTCAAACGGGTCGCGTACTTCATCCAATGGGGTGTCTACGGCCGCGACTACCACGTCAGGGACGTGGACGTCAGCGGCGCCGCGCGGAAGCTCACTCACCTGAACTACGCGTTCGGGTTCGTGGCCGGTGACGGCACCTGCTACTCGTCCGACCCGTGGGCCGACTGGCAGCGTCCGGTCCCGGCCGAGCAGAGCGTGGACGGCGTCGCCGACGCGCCGGGCCAGGCACTCAACGGCAATCTCAACCAGCTCCGCAAGCTCAAGGCCAAGCACCCGAAGCTCAAGGTGATGATCTCGCTCGGCGGCTGGACGGGGTCGGCGCAGTTCTCCGACGCCGTGCTCACCGCCGAGTCGCGGTCGAAGCTCGCCTCCTCGTGCATCGACATGTGGCTGCGCGGCAACCTGCCGGGTCTCGAGCCGGGGGCGGGCGCCGGTGTGTTCGACGGCATCGACCTCGACTGGGAGTGGCCCGGCTCCTCGGGCGCTGAGGGGAACGTCATCCGTCCCGAGGACAGGCGGAACTTCACGCTCTTCGTGGAGGAGCTGCGCGCCCAGCTCAAGCGGTTCTCCAAGAAGGCCGAGCTGACGGCCTTCCTGCCCGCCGCGGCGGCGAAGATCGACTCCGGGTACGAGGTGCGTCAGGTGTTCAAGCAGCTCGACTTCGCCACCGTCCAGGGGTACGACCTGCACGGCACGTGGGAGCCGCAGACCGGGCACAACGGCAACCTGTTCACCGACCGGCGCGACCCCAACCCGGTGAGGTACAGCGTCGACCAGACCGTCCGCGACTACCTGTCGCGCGGCGCGCCCGCGCGCAAGATCGTGGTCGGCGTGCCCGCGTACGGCCAGGGGTGGACCGGCGTCACCGGCAGCCGCGACGGCCTCTGGCAGCCCGCCACCGGACCCGCGCCCGGCAAGTGGGCCCCGGGCACCGAGGACTACAAGGACCTGGTCGCCAAGCCGGGCAAGCGCCACCGCGACCTGCTCACCGGCGCCATGTGGCTCTACGACGGCAACGAGTTCTGGTCGTACGACGATCCGGCGGTCATGCTGCAGAAGGCCGCGTACATCCGCCTGAAGGGCCTCGGCGGCTTCATGATGTGGTCCATCGACCAGGACGACTCCCGCGCCACCCTGACCTCATCCCTGTACTCCATCCTCCACTGACCACCGCCCCTGCCTGACAAGCCGCGAACGCCGCACCCCGCCGACAGACGGGGTGCGGCCCGCGCTCCTCCCAGCGCCCGCGCTGAGGCACCATGCCGGACATCCACATCCCGAAACGCAGCCACGCGCCCCCGGACTGGCCTACAGACACGAATCCCGCACCGCGACGCCACACCCCGAAACACCCACGCCACACGACCCGGTCAGGCGAGGGTCCGCGCGTTGCCCCGTGCGGTGGCAAGGCGTAGCGGCGCAGAGGTGTCGCATGCGGTGGCGAGGTCGTAGCGGCGCAGGGTGTCGCATGCGGTGGCCCCGGCGGTTGTCACGCTGAGGGTGGGCTCGGGGGCCGGTCGGCAGGCGTCTTCGATGCTGCTTCGGCGGCTCCACCCCTGGGTGGAGATTTGCTGTCTCAACCCGCGGGCCGATCCGGTGCGGGCTTCGCGTCCCTAGCGTCGGTCGCATGCAAACGACGGAAACCGCCCTTCTCATCCTCCTCCTCGTCGCTTTCGTCATCTACCGCCAGTTCCGGACGCGGCCCGCGAACAAGCCTCTGGTGCTCATCATCGGTGGTGTCCTGTTCGTGGGCGGTATCGCCTCTGGTGGCGTTGTCGACCCTCTGAACCCCACGCTCAGCGTCGCCCTGTTCGGCGTGGAAGCCCTGGTCGCTGTGGCGCTCGGTGCATGGCGGGCGGCGACGGTGCGCATGTGGCTGGACGCCTCGGGCATGGCCTGGGCCAAGGGCACGAGCTGGACCCTGGTGGCGTGGCTGGCCTCGGCCGCGGTCCGCGTCGGCCTGTACCTCGCCGGGCAGGCGCTCGGGCTGGCCCCCTCGACCGGCGGCGTCCTGGTGTTCGTCGGTCTCACCATCGGCGTCCAGGGGTACCTCGTCGCCAGCCGCGGGCGCACCCTTGCCAGGGCGAACGGCCGATCGGATACCGTTACGTCGTGATGCGCGCACGGGCCAGGATCGTCCCCTTCGCGCTCCGGATCGGGGTCGTCGCGCTGCTGATCATCGTCCAGGTGCGGGCGGCGCTCGCACCTGGCCTGACCGGCCCCCGCCTGGCCATCATCGTCGTCACGGGAGCACTCGCCGTCACCCTCCTCGCCATCGCGGTCCGGGTGCCACTGCGCAAGCTCCGCGAACCACTCCTCAGGGCCACGACCCACGACCCCGACGACTCCGTCGGGACCGTCGAAAGCCCGCAGCCCGCCGAGCCGCCGCACCACCTGCACCAGCCGCCGGCCCCGACGGCAGAGCCCACGCAGCCAGCGTCCGACCGCGCGGCCCGGCAGGTGCAGCCGACACCCGACCGCGCGGCGCAGTCGGTCTTCGGTGTGCCGCTTACGCTGGTCGCGCTCGGCCTGGCAGTGATCCTTTCCATCGTCCTCATCTGGCTCAGCCAGGACGACACGGCCATCGGGGCCCTGCTCCTCTGCGTGGCCCTCGCGGCCGCCCGCTTCCCGTTGCGTCAGTCGGTGCCCGTCGGGATCGTGGCAGCCGGCGGCCTGCTCGTGGTCGGCGTCGTCGCCGGCTCGCCCACCCGGTACCTCGCCGCGATGCTCGGCATCTGCCTGGGCTTCCTGATCTCCTACGCGGCCAGGCAGCGCAGCGCCGCCCGGGCAGCCGAGGCGCGGGAGGCGGTGCTCGCCGAGCGGGCCAGGATCGCCCGGGAGCTCCACGACATCCTCGCCCACTCGCTGTCGGCCCAGCTCGTCCACCTGGAGGGCGCCAAGCTGCTGCTGCGCGCGGAGCGAACCGCCGAGGCGCTCGACCGGGTCACCCGCGCTCGCGACCTCGCGAAGTCGGGGCTCGACGAGGCCCGGCGGGCGGTGTCGGCGCTGCGCGAGAGCCCGCCTCCGCTCCCGGAGTCGCTGCGGGCGCTGGCCGAGGAGTTCGAGAGTGCCACGCAGCAGGACTGCGAGCTGCGCGTCGACGCACCGGAACGGCGGCTCGCGCCGGAGGCCGAGCTCGCGCTCGTCCGCACCGCCCAGGAAGCGCTCACGAACGTACGCCGCCACGCCCCCGGCAACCCGGTCACGGTCGAGCTGTCGTGCGACCGGTCGTGGTGCGACCTGCGCGTCACCAACCCGGCCCCCGCCGCGACCACCGACGGCACCTCCCACGGCTACGGCTTGATGGGCATGCGCGAGCGCGCCGAGCTCGTCGGCGGCACCCTGACGGCCGGTGAGCAGGACGGCTCGTTCGTCGTACACCTGCGAGTGCCGGCATGAGGACGGCGCCGCACTTCCGCGAAGGCGAGCCCCGGCTCGCCGCCCGCCCCGCCGAGCACCAGGAGAGGTCGTCGTGAGCAGAGTCGTCGTCATCGATGACCAGGCCGTGGTGCGGGAAGGGCTGGTGCTGCTGCTCGGGCTGCTGCCGGGGATCGAGGTGGTGGGGTCGGCGGGCGACGGCGAGGCGGCGCTGCGCCTGGTCGAGTCGGAACGCCCCGACGTGGTGCTCATGGACCTGCGCATGCCCCACATGGACGGCGTGGAGGCCACCGGACGCATCCGCTCGGCGTATCCGGACGTGCAGGTCGTGGTGCTCACCACGTACTCGGACGACGAGTCGGTCTTCGCCGCGCTACGGGCGGGCGCGCGCGGTTTCCTCACCAAGGACGCGGACGCCGACGACATCGCCCGAGCGATCGCCACCGTCGTGCGCGGGGACGCCCAGCTCGACCCGTCCGTGCAGCGCCGCCTCCTGGAGACCATGGCACCCACACGCGCGAGGGCCGTGCCGGTCGCGCGCGGCACCGACCTGCCCGACGGGCTGACCGCGCGCGAGGGCGAGGTGCTGGCCCTCATCGCGGACGGGCTGTCGAACGCTGAGATCGCCGGCCACCTGCACGTCACGGAGGCCACCGTCAAGACCCACATCAACAACCTCTTCGCCAAGGCCCGGCTGCGGGACCGCGCCCAGGCCGTCATGTACGCCTACCGTCATAACCTGGCCCGCCCGAGTTGAGCTGCGACTCGTCGTCGAACCCCGCGAGCTGTAACAACGTCTCCAGGGCCGCCTGCCGCGTCTCCTCCACGGAGCCGCCGCGTTCGCCGAAACAGTCGGCGGCCACGTCGAGCAGCGCCGTCATCACCGCGGCGTCGGGGTAGGGCACGTCGACCAGCACCGTGCCGTCGGCGCCGGCCTCGCCGTCGCCCAGGTGGAAGCGGAGCAGCCGCCGCGCCTCCTCCGCCACGGCCACCCCGAGGACCGCGGCACGCTCGAAGCGCTCAGAAGCAATCACGTCATCCTCCAGTCGCACAGGCGTTCGGAAAAGAAAAGGTAGACGGCGGCACCGACAGAATCGGGGAAACGGCGGGTCCTGGCGCTCGCGAGCGCCCCTGAACCGTTGGCTACGCTCGAACGGTGTACGACGCGATCATCGACATCCGCCGGCTCACCGTCGATCTCGGAGGCAACCCCGTTCTCCGCGGCATGGACCTGCGGGTCTCCCCCGGCGAGATCGTGGCCGTGGTCGGCCAGAACGGGTCGGGCAAGTCGACCCTGCTCCGCTGCGTGGCCGGCCTGCATCCCGGCACGTCCGGGGAGATCCGGGTCTTCGGTGAGCCTCGCTCCGACGACGCCCGTTTCTGGGGGCGGGTGGGGCTGCTGCTCGACGAGCCGGCCTGGTATCCGGCGCTCACCGTACGCGAGCACCTCGAACTGATGGCCGCCGTGCACTCCTCGACCCGGATGACGGTGGACGCGGCACTGGAGGAGTTCGCCTTGGTCGAACGCGCCGACGCCGTTCCGCTCAACCTGTCCACCGGCCAGCGCCAGCGCCTGTCGCTGGCCGCCGCGCTGCTGAGGCCGAGCGCGCTCCTGCTGCTCGACGAGCCGGAACGCGGGCTCGACGCCGCTTTCCGCGCCCGCCTGGCCGACCTGCTCGACGCGTACGCCAAGGAGGGCGGCACCGTCGTCATGGCCACCCACGACCCCGGCCTCACCGCCCGGAACCGCCAGGTCTCCCCCACCGGGGTGGCCGCATGACCCAGGTTCGGGACGTACGCGCCTATTTGCGCTCGCGCACGCACGGACCCGCGAGCGCGATCGACCGTTACGTCACCGTGTTCGGCCTCGCCATGCTCGCCGCCGTGGCCGGACGGCCGATCTCCGGCGTGCTCGCGGCACTGGACGCTCCGGTCGATCCCGTACGCATGGGCGCGGGGCTGGCGCTGCTGGCGGTGGCGTTCACCGGTTTCCTCGCGGCCGCCCGCGCGGCGGGTCCCGTGCTGATGTCCCCGGCCGACGCGGCCTGGCTGTTGCTCTCCCCGCTCGACCGGCGGAAGCTGCTGGGCCGCAGCGCACTCGTGATCGGCCTGGTCGCGCTCGTGGCGGGCCTGCTGCTGGGGGTGGGGCTGCTCGGGGTGCTGGGCGCGCCGGACCAGCTCGTGTGGCGGGTGCTCGCCGCTCTCGTCCTCGGCGTGTCGGCGACCGTGGGCGGGGCGGCGCTGGCCGTGCTCGGACAGTCGTCCCCCGCGTGGCAGATCTGGCTGAGCGGGGCGATGGCCGCGCTGCTGGTGCTCGCCGTCGTGGCCGTGAGCGGCCGGCTCCGTACGGTGCCGGCCGTGGCCGCGCACGCTCCCCTGGCCGCCGTGACCGCGGCCGTCGCGGGGGCCGTGGCCGTTTCCTGGCTGCTGGCCCGGCGGGCGTGGGCCTCGCTCGACCGCATACCGGCGCGCGACCTCGTGGCGTCCTCCGCGCGGGCCGGGTACGCGGCCGACGCGACGGTGGGGCTCGATCTGAGCACGTTCACCTGGATCGCCGAGGACAACCACTGGCGCTCCCGCACCCTCGTCTCGCGGCGGCGGCCCGGCGTGGCGGCTCCGCTCGCGCCGGCGTGGGCCGACTGGCTGCGCGTGATCCGCCGGCCCGGACGGCTGGCCGTCGTCGCCGCGACGGCCCCGCTGCCCGCGGTGCTGGTCCAGGCGGGTGGTTCGCCGACGGCGTCCGCCGTCGCCGTGCTGGGGGGCGCGCTGGCCGTCGCGGCCACCGCGGTGTCGGGGGCTCGTCGCGACGCCGGGAACCCGGCCCTGGCCCGGCTGCTCGGTCTGGGGCTGCGTCCGGCTCTCGCCGCCCGCGCGGTGCTCCCCGCCGTGCTGGGCGGCGTGTGGGCCACCGCCGCCCTGCTGATGCTCCCTGTGGACGGGACGTGGTGGCTGTTCGGGCCCCTGGCGGCTCCCGCGCTGGCCGCCGGCGCGCTGCGGATGGCCCGCCGGAGGCCGGTCGACCACTCCCTGCCGGTGCTGGAGACGGGTGGGGGCGCGATCCCCGTCGGGCCGCTGCTGTGGGCCGGCACCGGCGTCGACCTGGCGCTCTTGGGCTGCCTGCCCGCCTTCGCGGCGCTCACGACACCGGACGCCGCGCCGGGCTCGTACCTGCTGGCGCAGGCGGTGACGGGGGTGGCGGTGCTCCTGGGGTATCTCTGGCGGGCCAGGACATCGCGCTCTTGACCTTCTCGTTACGTCAACTCCTACGGTCGTGAACGAGCCGGAAAACACCGGCTCGGCGATGGGAAGGGCGTGTCATGGCATGGTCGATCGCGCAGGTGGCGCGGATGTCGGGGGTGACGTCCCGGACGCTGCGCCACTACGACGAGATCGGCCTGCTGCCACCCGCCCGGGTCGGCCCGAACGGCTACCGCTACTACGAGGAGGACCAGTTGCTGCGCCTGCAGCAGGTCCTCGTCCTGCGTGAACTGGGTCTCGGCCTGGCCGAGATCAAGCAGATCGTCGAGCGGCACAGCGACCCCGTCGTGGCGCTGCGTGAGCACCATCGGCGCCTGCTGGCCGAGCGTGACCGGCTGGACGACGTGGCCCGCATGGTGGCGCGCACCATCGCCGAACTCCAGCGGAACGAGGGGAAGACGACCATGTCGAGGATCAACAGACCGGAGAACCTGTTCGAGGGCTTCGACCACGCGCGATACGAGGCCGAGGCCGCCGATCGGTGGCCGGAGCACTGGCAGCAGAGCGGACAGCAGGAGCTCCTGGCCCGGCGCACGCCCCAGGAGTTGGAGCAGATGGGGCGTGAGGCGACGGCGGGGATGGTGCGGATGGCCGAGCACATGGCGGCCGGCACGCCCGCCGACGCCCCGCAGGTCCTCGCGGAGCTCGACGTCCACTACCGGCACCTGACCGAGTCGTGGACGCCGACCGCGGACCAGTACGTGCACTTTGCCGCGATGCAGGCGGAGGAGGAGCAGTTCCGGGTGAACTACGAGCGCATCGCCGAAGGGCTGGCCGTGTACATGCGGGACGCCATGATCGCGTACGCGAACGCCCGGCTGAGCTAGCCGGCGACGTACAGGTCGCTCGGCACCCCGCCGTACGGGATGGTCCTGACCTTGCGCATGCCCGCCCGCTCGGCCACCCGGTGGGACGGCGCGTTGACGTCGCGGATCACCGCGACGACGGGCCCGAGGCCCTTGCCGACCCGCAGAGCCGCGCCGGCGAGTTCCACGGCGTACCCATGGCCCCACGCCGAGGGACGGAACCGGTAGTAGAGGTTGAGCACCTCGTCGCCGTCGACGAGGGCGCGGCGCAGCCCGCCGAAGCCGATCACCTGGTCGTGCTCCTTCAGGCGCACCGCCCAGTAGCCGATGCCGCGCTCGTCCCAGTCGGCCAGCCACAGGTCGAGCATGGCCCGGCTCGACTCCAGGTCGGTCACTGGGCCGCCGGGGTGGTACACGCTGGTCCGCGGGTCGGAGTGGATCTCGTGAACGGCATCAAGGTCGTCCCAAGTAACCCGAGATAGGACCATTCGTGCCGTATGCACCACTTCCATGGTTTCAGGGTAATCCGGCGGCGCAAACCTGGAAATGCGGCAGGAAAACCTCCCTGGAGGCCGCGATGCGCGGCCTCCAGGCAGGCGGGCTACTTCTTGGTCTTGTCGGCGCTGGATTCGGTGGACAGCGCGGCGACGAAGGCCTCCTGCGGCACCTCGACCCGGCCGACCATCTTCATCCGCTTCTTGCCTTCCTTCTGCTTCTCCAGCAGCTTGCGCTTACGGGAGATGTCACCGCCGTAGCACTTCGCGAGGACGTCCTTGCGGATGGCGCGGATGTTCTCGCGGGCGATGACCCGGGCGCCGATGGCCGCCTGGATCGGCACCTCGAACTGCTGCCGCGGGATCAGCTCGCGCAGCTTCTTGGCCATGTCGACACCGTAGGCGTACGCCTTGTCCTTGTGGACGATGGCGCTGAAGGCGTCGACCGGCTCGCCCTGCAGCAGGATGTCGACCTTGACGAGCTCGGCCTCCTGCTCGCCCGCCGGCTCGTAGTCGAGCGAGGCGTAGCCGCGGGTGCGCGACTTGAGCTGGTCGAAGAAGTCAAAGATGATCTCGCCGAGCGGCAGCGTGTAGCGGATCTCGACGCGGTCCTCCGACAGGTAGTCCATGCCGAGCAACTGACCGCGCCGGCCCTGGCAGATCTCCATGATCGCCCCGATGAACTCGGACGGCGCCAGGATCGTGGACTTGGTGACCGGCTCGAACACCTGCGCGACCTTGCCGCCCGCGGGGAACTCGGACGGGTTGGTGACCGTGAGCTCCTTACCGTCCTCCATGACCACGCGGTAGACCACGTTCGGCGCCGTGGAGATCAGCGACAGGCCGAACTCGCGCTCGAGGCGCTCGCGCACGATCTCCATGTGCAGCAGCCCGAGGAAGCCCACGCGGAACCCGAAGCCGAGCGCGGCCGAGGTCTCCGGCTCGTAGACCAGCGCGGCGTCGTTGAGCTGCAGCTTGTCGAGCGCCTCACGCAGTTCGGGGTACTCGTCGCCGTCGATCGGGTAGAGGCCGGAGAACACCATCGGCTTGGGGTGCTCGTAGCCGGCCAGCATGTCGGTGGCCGACTTGGCCGCCGAGGTGACGGTGTCACCGACCCGCGACTGCCGCACGTCCTTCACGCCGGTGATCAGGTAGCCCACCTCGCCCACGCCGAGGCCGAGGTCGGCGGGCTTGGGCTCGGGCGAGATGACGCCGATCTCCAGCGTCTCGTGGGTGGCGTTGGTGGACATCATGAGGATGCGCTCACGCTTGCCGAGATGCCCGTCGACCACCCGGACGTACGTCACCACGCCGCGGTAGGTGTCGTACACGGAGTCGAAGATCAGCGCCCGGGCGGCCGCGTCGGCGTTGCCGATGGGCGCCGGCACCGAGTTGACCACGTGGTCGAGCAGCTCGCGCACGCCCTCGCCGGTCTTGCCCGACACCTTGAGCACGTCGGACGGATCGCAGCCGATCAGACCCGCGAGCTCCTCGGCGAACTTCTCCGGCTGCGCCGCCGGCAGGTCGATCTTGTTGAGGACCGGGATGATGTGCAGGTCGGCGTTCATGGCCAGATAGAGGTTGGCCAGCGTCTGCGCCTCGATGCCCTGAGCGGCGTCGACCAGCAGGATCGCGCCCTCGCACGCCTGCAGCGAACGGGACACCTCATAGGTGAAGTCGACGTGCCCCGGCGTGTCGATCATGTTGAGGACGTGGCCGTCCCACGGCAGGCGCACGGCCTGCGACTTGATCGTGATGCCGCGTTCGCGCTCGATGTCCATCCTGTCGAGGTACTGAGCCCTCATGGAGCGGTCGTCGACCACTCCGGTGATCTGGAGCATCCGGTCGGCAAGGGTCGACTTGCCATGGTCGATGTGCGCGATGATGCAGAAGTTGCGGATCAACGCGGGGTCGGTCTGGCCAGGCTGAGTGCGCACCGAAGTCCGTTTCGACAGGGTTGAGGTCAAACAGTCTTTCATGGTGACATGCCCGGGTGACTGCCCGAACCGTCATCCTTCGCGGCCTGCGTGTGCTCGCGCTCGCCTTGGCCGTCGTGGTCGCGCTGAGCGGCCTCCTCGCCGCAGCACTCCGCCTCCAGTTTACCGGTGCACCGGCGGCGTGGGCGATGAGCACCGGAAACGACGCCCTGTGGCTGGGGCACATGTGGGTCGACGGCCGCCGCACGGAGCGCGACGTCGAGAAGCTCGCCGTACGACTGCGCGAAACGGGGGTTCGGGACGTGTACGTCCACTCGGGCCCTTTCGAGTGGGACGGCCGATTAGACCCCGCTAAATACCCCAACGCTCGAAATTTCATCCGATGGATGGACAAGTACCTTCCTGATGTCCGGGTCTCCGCCTGGCTCGGCCAGGCCGTCAAGAACGGCCTCGACCTGGACGATCCCGCCGCCCGCACGAACGTGCTGGCCGGGGTCGCCGACATCATGGCGCAGGGCTACGACGGCATCCACTACAACTTCGAACCCATCGGCGACGGCGACGAGGGGTTCATCGACCTGCTCGACCGTACGCGACAGCACACCGACCTGCTGTCCACCTCCGTCCCGCAGATCGAGCCGTACGCCGGCATGCGCCTCACCGCGCGGGCCGTCCTCGGCCACGACAAGTACTGGTCCCAGGGCTACTTCAGCCAGGTCGTCGCCCGCGTCGACCAGGTCGCCGTCATGACGTACGACTCCTTCCTGCCGACGCAGTCCCTCTACGGCGGCCACGTCGTCCGCCAGACCGCTCTTGGTCTGGACCTCGTACCGAAGGACAAGACGCTGCTCATCGGCGCGCCCGCCTATCACGATCATGGCGTGGCCTGGGCCGACGCGGCCGAGAGCGTGGCGGCCGCGGCGGAGGGCGCCCGCCTGGGCCTCACCGAGCACGGCCGCCGCGAGCGCTTCGGACTCGCCCTGTACGTCGACTTCGCCGCCACCGAGGAGGACTGGCACGAATACATGTCTCAGTGGGTGACCACGCGACCGTAGGAGCCGTACACTGTGCAGAGCATCCATTCGCCCAGGGCCGTTGATTTGAGCAGCCGTCTGGGTTATTGGTAACCTGTTCAACTGCGTGTGGCGCGCCCTCTCTCGAGCCCGCGCGCCCCATCCATCACCAGACTTTCACCGAGGCTTCTTCGTGGCGAACATCAAGTCCCAGATCAAGCGCAACAGGCAGAACGAGAAGGCTCGTCTGCGTAACAAGGCGGTCAAGTCCTCTCTGAAGACTGCCGTCCGCAAGTTCCGCGAGGCCGCCGAGCAGGGCGACGTCGAGCAGGCCGCAGCGCTGCAGCGGGTTGCCGCCCGCCAGCTCGACAAGGCCGTCAGCAAGGGCGTCATCCACAAGAACCAGGCCGCCAACCGCAAGTCGTCGATCGCCAAGCAGGCTGCGGCCCTGGCCGCCAAGTAGCCCAGGCACCATCGACCCGGCCGGCAGACGCAAGCCGTCCGCCACCCAGGGCGATTCCACAAACGCCGCACTCTTCTCGTGAGTGCGGCGTTTTGTATGTGTCTGCATCTTGTATGTGTCTGCATCGCAGAGGCGGCCGCCTTGGTGGCGACGCGCCCGGGCCCGGCCCGTTCGATGCCCGGTGTGGCGCACTCCGGCCTATGCGCTGCCCATGCCTGTGGCGCGCTCGGCATCACCCCCGCCTGGCTGGACGGCACGGGGGTGGGCGGCTCGTCGTTCCCGTTCCACGTCCGGCCCGCGGCCGCGGCCGCGGCTGACCTGGCTCAGGCTGCCGACATGGACCAAGCCATCAAGCCGTAGCGGCCAGGCGCGGAACGCACCCGCCGACGCGGGTATGCGTCAAGGACCGTACGACCCACCATGATCGCCTGAACCCCAGAACGCAGCCGTCACAGGCGGGACACGACCGACTACAGACAGAAGTGTCAGCGCCCGCTACGGCCACCACCATGACCTGAACCCACACGCTCGAAGAAGCAGGCGTCAGAGGCCGCACATGCCGCAACGACCGACACCACCCACCAGATGATCTACGGCATATGCCGTAAGACGGAGGGGTCAGGGCGGGACATGCCGACGACGGGCTCTTGCGTCGATGACCCGTACGGCTGCTCCCCAAGGGGTGCGAGCCCATGCTCCAGACTCATGAGCCGGAGGCGGGATGCAACCGGCGTCGGGCTTATGGGTCAGCGGCCGGTGCGGCTGGCCACGATGACCTGGATCGCGTGCTCCAGGGCGTAGGCCGGATCGGCTCCCCCGCCTTTGACCTGCTCGTCCGCGCCGGCGACGGCCTGGATCGCCCGCGAGAGGCCTTCAGGGCCCCAGCCGTTCAGTTGGCGCTTGACGCGGTCTGCCTTCCACGGCGGCATGCCGACATGACTCGCCAGCTGGGGACCGCGGAGATTGCGTGGCGCGCCGGACACCTTCGCCAGCGACCGCAACCCCGTGGCTAGGGCGCTCACCAGCAGAACGGGGGCCACTCCGGTGCCGAGCGCCCACCGCAGCTGCTCCAAGGCCTCGGCCAGCCGGCCTTCGACGGCCGAGTCTGCGACGTTGAAGCCGGTGACCTCGGCGCGTCCCTTGTGGTAGCGGGCCACCGCCGCCGCGCTGATCGTCTTGTCTTCGGTGTCGAACGCCAACTGGTTGCAGGCCGCCGCCAACTCGCGCAGGTCGTTGCCCACGGCTTCGAGCAACGCCTGGGCCGCGTCTGCGGAGATCTTGCGTCCGGCCCGCCGGAACTCCGCCTTGACGAACTCCAGCCGCTCCCCCGCCTTGGTGACCTTGCTGATCGTGATCACCTTGGCCCCGGCCTTCTTCACACCGTCGACCAGCGCCTTCCCTTTCACCCCGCCCGGGTGCGCGAGAACGAGAACGGTGTCGTCAGAGGGCTGCTTCGCATACGCCACGATCTCGGTGATGACGTCCTTCGCCAGATCCTGCGCCGAGCGAACCACCACCACGGACCGGTCGCCGAAGAGCGACGGCGAGGTCAGTTGAGCGAGCTCGCCGGCCGTCACCTTGTTGCCCAACAGGTCATGCACGTCGGCTGCGGGATCGGCGGCCCGAGCGGTCGCGACGACCTCGCTCACGGCCCGCTCGGCCAGCAACTCCTCATCGCCGACGACCAAGGTCACAGGTGCTGGATCGGTTCCCGCCATGCCACGCAGCATGCCACGCCCCACCGACAACCGAGAACTCGGACTCGACGCTGCCTTCTCCCCCGGGCATCGACCCTCTGGTGACCGATGCCATCCGCTACGGCCGTGTCGATCTCCTTTGCATTGACGAACTGGGCTACATGGAACTTGACCGGCGCGGCGCTGAGCTGCTGTTTCAGGTTCTGACCGAGCGCGAGGAGAAAAACAGCGTCGCCATCGCCTCCAACGACAGCTTCGGCGGTCGGACCAAGACCCTCACCGACCCCCGCCTCTGCACGGCCATCGTCGACCGGCTCACCTTCGGCGGCAACATCATCGAGACCGGCACCGACTCCTATCGGCTGGCCCAGACCCGCGCCCGCGCTGAGCAACACGTCGCGGGCTGACGACCAGCACGGGGCATTCCCGGCCAGGCCGTGTCCGGGGCGATCATACGAGTCGTCGACAAGCCCTAGTATGAGGTGGCTTCAGGATCCACGAGGAGGTTGATCATGTCGTTCCCACCGCCCGGCATGGTTCTCGGCGACGCCTCGGCGCGCACTTCCTCGCGGGAGGCCGCCACAGGCTGATCTGCCGCGACGAAGTGCTCTTCATGACCATCATTGGTTCAATCATGAGGAGCCTGAGTGCTCGAGATCTGCTGGACCGAAGACGGCGAAGCCCGGTCCGCCCGCTGGCGTTCCGAGAACGGCTCGTCGCCACCCGCCCGCGTGGTGATCGCCGGTGACCGCTTCGCCGCCGACGACGCCTACCGCCTGGCCTGTGAGGGCACCGCGCTGTTGTGGCGCGGCGACTTCTATAACGCCCGCCAGCTCCTGCGCGCCATGACACGGCGCGCCGAACGCCGTCCGCGCGGCCCCGTCCCGTCGCCGGCGCAGGCCTTCCATCTGCACCGCCAGGCACGCTCCCAGCGCGCCCGCACGCTGGGCAGGCTGCTGGTGCCACTCGATCACGACTACACCGTTCCCCTACGGCGCGCCCCGGACATACGACAGGCCTGCACGGAGGTCTACGGTCCCGCAGCGGGCCCGTCGGTGACCTCACTACGCGAGCTGCTGGGCATCGCCGGGGCGCACGAATGGCGCAACAGGGGCGTCGACGTGCCCGCACTGGGCGGTCGCATCCATCCGCACTACGGCGTCTTCTCGCCGATCCGCGGTGAGTACGTGGACCTGGTGGCCCGGGCGCCGCTCGTCTCGCGCTCCAGGGCGTTCGACATCGGCACCGGAACCGGCGTGCTCGCCGCGGTCCTCGCTCACAGGGGCGTCGAGCGCCTCGTGGCCACCGATCACAACCCGCGCGCCCTGGCCTGCGCCCGCGAGAACCTGCAACGGCTGGGACTGGCCGACCGGGTCGACGTCATACACGCCGACCTCTTCCCGGCCGGCCGCGCGCCACTCATCGTCTGCAACCCGCCGTGGATCCCGGCCAAGCCCGCCTCACCCCTCGACCACGCGGTCTACGACCCCGGCGGCCGCATGCTGAGCGGCTTCCTCAACGGCCTCGCCGAGCACTTGGAGCCGGACGGAGAGGGCTGGCTGATTCTGTCGGACCTGGCCGAACATCTCGCGCTGCGGACCCGGGCCGAGCTTCTGTCCGCCTTCGCAACCGCAGGCCTGCGGGTCATTGACCGGCTGCAGGTGCGACCGAGACACCCGCGTGCCTTCGATGAGACTGACCCTCTCCACGCGGCCCGCGCCGCCGAGGTCACGTCCCTATGGCGGCTCGGCCAGGCCTGAGTCGCCGAATCTGTCACCGCAAAACGGGTCAAGGAGGAGCATCTGCAGGTGAAGGCTGGCAGCCGAACCACCTTGGCCCGTTATGAAGGACGACCATCATCACGACGTCGAGGGAGGCATCTGCGCCATCGAGTGCTGTTGAAACTCAGCAACATTTTTGGCTCACAGACCCGCTATCGCTGTCCGAACTCACTGATAAGTGCTGTCACCTGCCATCAACAGAGCCAAGTACGCGCCTCCGTTCCGGCACTGAATCCAACACCCCGACGCCGGCGCCTGCGTTCCATCACTGGGGCTGGCCTTCCGGCGCTGGGGCTGGCGTTCCGGCGCTGGGGCTGGCCTTCCGGCGCTGGGGCTGGCCTTCCGGCGCCGGCGTTCTGGCGCTGGGATGGAGGCGCGGCGCCAGGTACGACACACACCGGCGCTGAAGCCGACGTCCCGGCGCTGGATCGGACACGTCAGCGCCGGGTCCCGCGTTCAGAGGCCAGGTCCGACACACCGGCGCCAGGTCCCGCATACCGAGGCCAGGTCCGGCACACCGGCGCTGGGTCTCGCGTACCCGGGGCCGCGTGCGAGAGTAGGTCAGCGGCCGCGTACGACCACCGCCATGCCGTCTTGGCGTTCCACCACGGCCACGTCGCCCGACTGGTCGGTGCGGTAGACGGCAAGCCCCAGCCCTCTCAACACGCCGAGCGTCGACGGTGCTGGGTGGCCGTATTCGTTGTCGGCGCCCACGCTGATCAACGCCGCCCGTGCGCCGAAGGAGCGGAGAAACTCCGGAGACTGGCGATGTGATCCATGGTGGGGAACCTTGAGGATGTCCGCGCGTGTCGGATACCGGTTCAGGAGCTCGTCCTGGGCTTCCGTCTCCAGGTCGCCGCCCAGCAGGGCGGAACCGGAGCGCCAGCGTACGTGGATGACCACGCTCGCGTTGTTGGTCTCGCTGCCCTCCCCGTAGCCGTGCGATGCGCCGCTGTCGCGGTCGGGGGCCAGCACGGTGAGCTCCGACGGTCCGAAGCGCCAGCGCGCCCCCGGGGTGACCGTCCATTCCGGTATCCGGTGCTGCGCCAGCAGGGCGGACGTACGTATCCCGCTTCCCTCCTCGGGCCGGTGCGGGCTGACGACCACCGCCCCGACGCGCCGGCCCCTGAGGACACCCGGCAGGCCGTCCACATGATCGGCGTGAGGATGCGTGAGGATGACCAGCGGGACCTCCACTATCCCGACCCGGCGCAGGCACTTGTCCATGACCGCCGGATCAGGCCCTGTGTCGACGACAACGGCCCGGCCAGGACCTGCCGCGACGATCAGTCCGTCGCCCTGCCCCACGTCGCACATCACCATCAACCAGCCCTTGGGCGGCCACGGAACGACGATGGGCCGGATCACCAGAACCACCACCAGCGCTGCCACGACCAGGGTCGCCACGACCGCGCGCCAGGCGCGGCGGCGCAGGATCGGAATGGCGACGACTGCGGCGAGCAGCAGTAGAGCGAGGCCCGGCAATCCGGCCGGCCATGGCACGGTGGCGAAGGGAAGGTTCGCGGCCCATCGTGCGACCGTGATGATCCAGCCGACCGCGTAACCGGCGGGGATGACCAGCAGCCTGGCGCCGTCCACCCACAGAGGGGATATGAGGGCGGCGGCGAAGCCGAGCAAGGTGGCTGGAGCGACCGCCGGGGCCACGAGCAGGTTGGCGATCACGGCGACGGGGGTCAACTCGCCCGCCATCAGCACCAGGACGGGCGTCACGGCCACCTGGGCGGCCGCAGGAACGGCGACCGCCTCCGCGGCCCAACGCGGCAACGGGGGAAGCCTGCCAAGGACCGAGCTTCGTGAACATGCCTGCGACGTCTGCCGTTCCTGCCGACCGCCCACGGCGGGCTGGTCGCCCCTTCCGTCAGGAGCCTGACCGTCATGCTCGGGCGCTGGGTGATCGTCACGGTCGCCGAGCAACCTGGCGTCGCGCTCCTTGCCACCGGTCAGTCCGTCATGGCCGGCGGACGGACGATCGTGACGCTCGATACCGCCGCGAGGAAGGTGGTGATCAGCATGCGGAAACGGATTCGTGCGCTCGTAGCTGCCACTGACGGCTGGGCAGTCGGCATTGAGTGCTTGCTGATCGCGGTGTCCAGGGTTGCCGAACGGCGCTGGCTGGATGGCTTCGGTGCGCCGATCACGTGTGGTGGATGACCACTGAGGGACCGGTGTCCGCACACCAAAGGTGGTCGGCCCTCGCGCTGGAACGGGCGTTCGCGCGCCAGAGTCGATCGGTGCTCCCGCGGGAACCGGCGTCCATATGCCAGAGGTGGTCGGCGCTCCCCCCGGCGCGGGCGTCCACGAACCGGTGATCGGCGCTTCCACTGGGGCCGGTCCCCTTTCGCCGGACGTGATTGGCGCCCCTCCTGGAACGGGCGTGCGCTCGTCAGGGGTCGGGTCTTCTGCGCGGGACATCTTGTCGCGCCAGCGAGGGGCGAGGAGCAGGATGCCGGCGGTTGCCGTCACCGAGAGGGCGAAGCCGTACGAGCGAGCGAGTTCCGGGACGAACAAGATGAGGAGCAGGACGGTTGCGGAGAGGGCTGCTACGCCGTCCTTGGTGCGGCCCGTGCCCATCGCGAGGGCGGCGACCAGGCCCATGAGGAGGGCGCGGAGGACGCTTGGCGAGGGGCGGGCCACAACGGCGAACAAGACCATCGCCACCGCCGCGAAGCCGGCTCGCACAGGTAGGGGCAGGCCGATCACGCGGGAGAGGGCCAGGGTCGCGCCCGCGACTATTGCCAGGTTCGCGCCGCTGACGGCGTTCAGATGGCTCAGGCCGGCTTCGCGCATGTCGGACGTGACCTGCTGGTCCATGCGTGAGACGTCTCCCACGACCAGGCCGGGGAGCAGCCCACGCTGTTCGGGTGGCAGGACATCGGCAGCCGACCTCAGCCCCGCCCTTACGGTGCCGGCTGCCGTCTGCAGAACGGAGGGAGGCGTCAGGACCTTCGGCGGCCCTCGGACCAGGAGAATCGCCGCTACCGTACCGCCGGTGGTCGGACGGGCGAGGCGGCCGGTGACTTCCAGGTGCTGGCTGGGGAGGAAACCGCCCCAGACGCGTCCGGTGGCGAAGACAGTGACGGGGACATTGACCGCCTGGCGGCTCGTAGCAGTTTGGACGATCTTCAATGCGGCGGGGGTGACGTAGCTTTCCTGGTTGAAGTGGCCGCCGCCGTTCGGGCGTCGTTTGGGGTCGTCCGTCAGGGTGATCTGTGCGGTGACATAGGCGTTCTCACCCGCCATCTCGGGCACCGGGCCACTCGTGATCATGTGGACGCGAAGAGCAACCGACACGGAAGCGGCTGCCGTGCAGATCAGGGTCGCTATGGCGATGTTGCGCCAGTGGGACGTGATGTCGTACCAGCCGATGCGGGTGACGCGAGGGCGTATGAGCCAGGCGGTCGCGGCGGCCCCGAGGGCCGCGGTGATGGCGGCGATCGCCCCTGTGCCTGCGGGGCACCCGAGCAGCACCATGGCGGCGGCCCAGGCGGCCAACGCCGGCACGGCGAGTGGCCAAACGCGTTCCCTGGTGGTGGAGGCTGGGGTGGGCGAGCCGGCCACCGAGGCCGGGCCAGTCGCGGTGACCGGGCCGGACATGGCAGTCCGACCAGTCGTGGCGGTCGGAGTGGTCCTAGCAGTCGTGGTCACAGCGGTCACAGCGGTCGGAGCGGTCACAGCGGTCGGAGTGGTCACAGCGGTCGGAGTGGTCCTGACAGTCGGAGTGGTCCTGGCAGTTGGAGTGGTTCTGGCAGTTGGAGTGGTCAGGCCGGTCGGGGGTGGTGGCGGGAAACCATGCTGTTTCGGGAGGGCGCTGCCTATGTGGCCGCCGAGGCATGTCGGCTCATGAGGGTGGTCTGGATGCGCCCGTTGGTGGTCTGCGGCGACTGATCCGGGGTGTCCGCCGGCGTAAGTTGCGCCGCTTTCGCAGCTGGCTCGCTCGGAGCTGGCTCGGGCGGGCACCGCCGAACGGGTCCTGCCAGTTTTGTCGTGGATTTGCTCTGTTTGTGCGCTATTGGGCAAATCGCCGACCGGCGCTGCATGTACCCCAAGGGTTGGCTTTTGCTTGGTGTGGCCGTTTTCGAGTGGGGACGACTCCGGACCGAGGAAGCGGATTGTGCGGTTGGGGTGCTTTTCGGGGTGCGTGCTGGGCATTTCAGATTCGGACCTTTGGCTTGATTTCCTCGAAGCGGCTTGCGCCGATGCCACTGACGTCGCGGAGTTGGTCGATGCTGGTGAAGCCGCCGCGGCTGGTGCGGTATTCGACGATCCGTCCTGCCAGGACCTCTCCCACTCCGGGAAGCTGCTCCAGTTGCTCGGGTGTGGCGGTGTTGAGGTCGATCAGCGCGCCGGCCGGATCGACGACGGGTGAACCCTGGGCGCCTGGTGTGGTTGTGGCGCCGACGACGATCTGTTCGCCGTCGATCAGGCGTCGCGCCAGGTTGAGCGCGCCGATGGAGGCGCCGCGCGTGAGCCCGCCCGCTGCTGTCACAGCGTCCGTGACGCGGGCGCCTGACGGGAGCAGGTAGACGCCCGGCTTGCGGATCTTGCCGGCCACGTGCACGGTCACCTGGGCTGTAGGGGACGGGGAGGCCGGCGTGACAGGCGCGGGTGCGGGTAGCGGCTGAGGTCTGGGCTGGGCACGCCAGACCAGGAAGGCGGCGACCGCCGCCGCCAGAGCACCCACCGCCAGCAGGACGCGCAGGCCCGGCTTGCCGGGGTCCAGGGCGGGCCCCTGGGAGACGACGGCGTCGCGGAATCTCTGGAGGGGCGAGGCGACGGGTGTTTTCCGTGACCGCGCGGACGGTGTTGAGCTGGGGATGACCGTGGTGCCCTGAGGGTCGACGGCTGTGGCCGGTGCATGTGACCAGCCCCTGTCGCCGGACGGGCCGAAAGGGTCCGGATCACCTTGGTGGAGCGCATCCGCGTGCGGGATGTCTTGATGGAGGGCATCCCGGCGCGGGAAGTTATGGTGGTCCGGGTCGACGTACGGGGATTCGGACGGGCTGAGGGCGTCGTCGGACGCCGTGCTGGGCCCTGCGTGATGGGTGTGTGAGTAGGCCAGGCGGTCGTCGGGGTTCGCTGCCGCGTACAGCGGGTTCTGCATGACAGGACGGTTCTGGTCGTCGTAGCCCTGTGGGGTGTGGGCCAGTAGAGCGGCGTTCTGGTGTTCGGGGCTCTTTGTCGAGGGGTATGAGGCCCCGCCTGCTGGAGTCAGGAACGGGCGGGCAGGGTAGCGCCCGGTCTTCTCGGCCTCGTGCCCGGTGAGAGCCGGTGTGTGGGCTCCACGGGCCGGGTGAGTGCTGCTGCTGGCTGTGTGCGCCTCCTGGGAGGCGGTTTGTTCGGCTGTCGCCCACGCAGGTCGGCCTTCGCCCAGGTCGCGGGCGCGGGCGATCATGGAGCGCAGCCGGGACTCGGCTGTCGCTCGTTCTGCCGCTGGGTCGGGAGTACGCACGTCGGCGAACGTACGGCTCAGCCCTCCGCCGCAACTCAGGCGAACTGGATTCTGTGGATAAGGAAAGTGGCCGGACGAGTCCCTGTGGACGACGAAATGGCCACCACGGGCCCGGGCCTGTCGACGGACCCCGTGAAGACGTCAGAGCAGCGGCCAGGGCAGGGCCGCTGGGGCTGGCCGAGGCTGGAGGGCCGGTCACGGGGGCCAGACGTCAGAGCAGCGGCCAGGGCGGGGCCGCTGGGGCTGGCCGAGGCTGGAGGGCTGGTCAGGGGGCTGGGGTGATGGTCAGGCCCAAGGTGCCGGGGCCCACGTGGATGCCGATCACCGGACCCAGGGGCACCACGCGGAGGCGTACCAGGGTGGGGATGCGGTGGGACAGGCGTTCCGCGAGGGAATCAGCTCGCTGTCCGGCGTCGAGGTGTTGGACGGCTACCTCCACCGGGCCGTCACCCGCCGCGGCGACCGCGAGTTCTTCCAGGCGGGCGATGGCTCGGGACGCCGTGCGTACTTTCTCCAAGAGGGTGATACGGCCGTCCGTGAAGTGGAGGAGTGGCTTGATCATCAGGGCTGAGCCGACCAGGGAGGCCGCCGTGCCGATGCGGCCGCTGCGGCGGAGACGGTCCAGGGTGTCGACGTAGAAGTACGTCATGGTGGTGGCGATGGAGCGGCGGGCGGCGGCGGCCACCTCGTCCAGGGTGGATCCGTTCGCGGCGGCGCCGGCGGCGGCCAGGACCGGGTAGCCCAGCCCCATCGCGATGGAGCGGCTGTCGATCACCTCCACCGGGACGGTCGCCTCGCGGGCGGCGGCCCGCGCCGAGTCGATCGTGCCGGACAGGTCGCCGGACACGTGGACGGAGACGATTCCCGTGGCACCGGAGGCGGCGAGCTCGGCGTAACAGGTCGCGAA
This sequence comes from Nonomuraea maritima, assembly GCF_900100395.1. GTDB lineage: Bacteria > Actinomycetota > Actinomycetes > Streptosporangiales > Streptosporangiaceae > Nonomuraea > Nonomuraea maritima. The sequence continues at coordinate 550,601 of NZ_FNFB01000001.1, forward strand.
GCGGGACGGCGGAGGGCGGGAGGTGGTGGCCGAGGAAAGGTCGCCTGTGTAGCTGTTCTCGTCATACGACAGGCCCACCACGTCGAACGTCTCACCACTCGGCATTGGCCCACCGGAAGTCGCGGACCGGGACGGGAGGGACTGGTCGGTTGCGCGGGTCTGTGGCCTCGGGTCCTGGCGGGCTGAGCGGTTCGGTGTCGAGTTCCGCGCGGACGGGTGGGGTCGGTGGCGGGGCGAAGGGGTGTTGTCAGGAAGGCTGGGGAGGTGTGGGCGGCCTCTGGCGCTCAGCGGGGCCAGGATGTGGATGGGGACCACTGTTACGCCCGGGATGGGGCCCAGGTAGGCGGTCGAGTCGGTCACGACGGCGATCACGGGCGGCGCCGCCCGTCACTGGACGGGGGTTCCTCCACGCCACACCCGCCGCGGCTTGAGGCCGAAGGACCAGGCGAAGGCGCCCTCGTGGTCGGCGTCCCACTGCACGATGTCGGCGAGCCGCCCGGGCGTGAGGACGCCGCGGTCGGGAGCTCCGAGGACGGTGGCGCCGCCGAGCGTGGCCGCGCGCAGCGCGTCGTTGACGCTCATCCCGAACGCCGACACCGCCATCGCGATCACCAGGGACATCGAGGTGATGCCGCAGAAGCCGGGGTTGTGGTCGCTGCCGAGCGCGATCTGGACGCCGTGCTTGATCATCTGGCGGACGGGCGGCAGGTGGCCGCGCTGCAGGGCGGTCGCGGGGCAGACCACGGCGGGCACGCCGTAGCGGGACATGATGGCGATGTCCTCGTCGGACATGTGGTGCAGGCCGTCGGCGGAGGCGCAGCCGAGCTCGGCGGCGAGCTGGATGGCGCCGCGGCGGCTGTACTGGCCGGCGTGGATGCGCGGCAGCAGGCCCACGTTGCGGCCCGAGGCGAGCACCCAGCGGGATTCCTCGGTGGTGAAGTGGCCGTCGTCGCAGTAGACGTCGACGCTGTCGGCGCCCGCCGCGGCGGCGTCGGCGCACCAGGACCCGACGGTCTCGACGTATTCGCGCTGCCGGCCGAAGTATTCCGGCGGGACCACGTGCGCGGCGAGGAACGTGACGTGCACCCGCGGCATCATCGGCTCCTTCTCCAGCTCGCGCAGGAGCCGCACGTCGGCGAGCTCGCCGTCGCGGGTGAGGTGGTAGCCGGTCTTGGCCTCGACGGTGGTCGTGCCGCTGAGGAGCCAGCCGCGCAGCCGCTCGCGCACGCCGTTGCAGAGCGTCCAGGGGTCGGTGCCGCGGGTCACAGTGACGGTGGAGTTGACGCCGCCGCCCGCGGCGGCGATCGAGGCGGAGGTGGAGCCGCCCGTGCGGATGGCGAGCTCGGCCCAGCGGTTGCCGGCGTAGACAGGGTGGGTGTGGGCGTCGATGAGGCCGGGCGTGACGAGGGCGCCGCCGAGGTTCTCGACGTGGTCGACGTCGACGATGTCGTCGACGACCCCGGGCACGCTCTGCGGCAGGTCGGGCGCGCGCCCGACCCAGGCGATGCGGTCGTTGTGCACGAGGATCGCCGCGTTGCTGAGGACCTCGTTGCCGGTCCAGAGGCGGCCGATGTTGGTGAGGAGCCGGACGGTCACCGCATCACCACCCAGAATGATCCCCCGTACGGGCACCGAGCCCAGTGCACGGCCCGTGCCGCGCCCACTGAGTCCGCTCCGGGTCCGGACGACATGGGGGGTCTCCTGCTCTTGTCCGCATCGAGTTGTGCGGGTGACCGTATCGCCGGACCCATGATCCGGCGATTTCAGTTCAGTTACGTTATTTCACATGTTGGGCCGCTGTACAGGGTTATTCGAAAGAAAGCCCATTGTTCCCAGCTGTCACGCAGCTATGCCCTGCCCCACGGCCTCCGCCGGTGACTTCTGGACCTACAGAACCCGAATGCAAAAGCCAGACCAACGTTAGGTCTGGGTAATCCTAGCAATCCAGGCCCGTCGAAACCACTGTCGCTTTTGCGGCATTCTGCGCGCTTTGCGGCGAGAGCTGCCCCCCATACCGGTAAGTGCCGCCGGCAAGCGACCGGCGGCACTCACAGCTTCGGGATCAGGAGACGCGCTCCACGGGCTTGCCGACCCGCAGCAGCTCCTGCGACAGGCTCGGCAGGACGCGGGCGTGCAGGACGGTGCCCTCACCCACGTGGTCGATCGACAGCACCTCGCCCTCGGCGTGGGCCCGCGAGATCAGGTCACCCCGCTCGTACGGCACCAGCAGATGGACCTCGTGGTCGAGGCGCGGCAGCTGCTCCTCGATGAGCCGCATCAGCTCGGGGATGCCCTTGCCCGTGCGCGCCGACACCACCACGCTGTCGCGCTCGCGCCGGATGATGCGGTCGATCACCTCGGGGTCGGCCGCGTCGGCCTTGTTGACCACCACGATCTCGGGCACGCTGAGCGCGCCCTCGATGTCGGCGAACACCTCACGGACCGCCGCGAGCTGTCCCTCGGGGTCGGGGTGGGAGCCGTCGACGACGTGCAGGATCAGGTCGGCGTCGGCGACCTCCTCCAGCGTCGAGCGGAACGCCTCGACGAGCTGGTGGGGCAGGTGACGGACGAACCCGACGGTGTCGGCGATCGTGAACAGCCTGCCCTCGGGCGTGCGCGCCTTGCGCACGGTCGGGTCGAGGGTGGCGAACAGCGCGTCCTCCACCAGCACGCCCGCGCCCGTGACGCGGTTGAGCAGCGAGGACTTGCCGGCGTTGGTGTAGCCCGCGATGGCGACCGCCGGGACCTCGCGCGACTGGCGGGCGTGGCGCTTGGTGTCACGCGCCGTGGACATGCCGCCGATCTGGCGGCGCAGCTTGGCCATGCGCTCGCGGATGCGGCGGCGGTCGAGCTCGATCTTCGTCTCACCGGGGCCGCGGCCGCCGATGCCGACGCCGCCCGCGGCGCGTCCGCCGACCTGCCGGGACAGGTTGCCGCCCCAGCCGCGCAGGCGCGGCAGCAGGTACTGCAGCTGCGCCAGCTCGACCTGGGCCTTGCCCTCGCGGCTCTTGGCGTGCTGGGCGAAGATGTCGAGGATCAGTGCCGTGCGGTCGATGACCTTGACCTTGACGATCTCTTCCAGCTGGCGGAGCTGGCCGGGGGTCAGCTCGCCGTCGCAGATCACCGTGTCGGCGCCGCTGGCCTCGACGATGTCGCGCACTTCGAGCGCCTTACCCGAGCCGATGTAGGTGGCCGGGTCGGGCCGCTGACGGCGCTGGACGAGCCCGTCGAGCACCTGGGATCCGGCCGTCTCGGCCAGCAGCTTCAGCTCCAGCAGGGAGTTGTCGGCGTCCTCGGCCGTGCCTGTGGTCCAGACGCCGACGAGGACGACCCGCTCGAGCCGCAGCTTCCGGTACTCGACCTCGGTGATGTCCTCAAGCTCGGTGGAGAGGCCGGCCACGCGCCGAAGCGCCTGGCGTTCCTCAAGGTCGAAGTCGCCGGTCTCGAACTCGTCGAGCGGGGTGTAATCGCGCATACGTGTCATCTCTATGTAGGGAACGTCTGGACACCTCAGTGTCTTCCCCACGATGGTGGCAGACAGCCACGGGCGCAATCACCTCGTTATTGGCGAGGTCGATGTCATGCGGGCGACACCGTGACGTCGCCCGCTCCGGCCGACACCGAGATCTTGCGCGGGGAGGCGTCGTCCTTCCGCACCGAGACCGCCGTGTCGCCCACGGCCGCCTCGGTGCGGACCGCGTACGGGCCGACGTCGGGAACGGCGAGCTGGACGTCGCCGGCGCCGGTGGTCAGCTCGACGGCGTCGGGCGCGGAGACGTACCTGAGCTCGATGTCGCCCGTCCCTGTCTCGGCGGTCACCTTCCTCCCGGCGAGGTCGGCGGCGTCGACGTTGCCCGAGCCGACGGACAGGGCGAGGTCGCCGCTCAGCCCGCGCAGCGTGAGGTCGCCCGCGCCACTCTGCAGGTCGAGCGCCAGGCCCTTGGGCACCTGGATCTCGTAGTCGACGCCGCAGCTCCAGGCGGGCGGGCAGCGGTAGCCGATGACGAGCGCGGCGCCCTCCACCTTGTGCTCCGTCTCGGGCCTGGCATCGCCGCGCCAGTGCAGGCGTTCGATCACGTGTACGGCGCCGTCCCCGGTCTCGGTGATCTTCGCGTCGCCGGCGCCGTTGCGCAGCCGCAGGACGCCGACCTGCTCCTTGACCTCGTACGACACCGTGTCCTGCCGGCTCGGGGCGACTATGCCGGATGACCCGCAGGCCGTCAGGGAAACGGCGCAGGCCAGCAGACCGGCCGCGATCAGGCTCTTTCTCATGCGGGAAATCCTCGCGCGGCATGACCCGCCCCGCATCGGGGATGACCCGGACGACTCCCCGAGGCAACCCGCCTTTGACCCGGTATGGGCGGCGGAGTAGCGTCATTTCCACAATCCAGAATTCATTTTCCATCAGGTGGAAAAGAGGAGCTCATGGAGATCACCGGCCCGATGCTCGATCGGTTCGACGAGATCCTCACGCCGGAGGCGCTCGATTTCATGGCGACTCTCCAGCGCGAGTTCGGCCCGCGGCGGCTGGAGCTGCTGAAGGCCCGCGAGGCGCGACAGGCGGAGCTGTCGGCCGGCGCCCTGCTCGACTTCCTGCCCGCGACCAAGGCGGTCAGGGAGGGCGACTGGCGCGTCGCGCCCCCGGCTCCCGGGCTGGAGGACCGGCGCGTCGAGATCACCGGCCCGGTCGACAAGAAGATGACCATCAACGCACTCAACTCCGGCGCCAAGGTGTGGCTCGCCGACTTCGAGGACGCCCTGTCCCCGCTGTGGGAGAACATCGTCTCCGGCCAGCTCAACCTGCGCGACGCCCTCGACCGCACGATCGACTTCGAGGCGGGGGGCAAGACGTACGCGCTGCGTCCCGACGCCGAGCTGGCCACCGTCGTGGTGCGCCCGCGCGGCTGGCACCTCGACGAGAAGCACACGCTGGTCGACGGGCAGCCGGTGTCGGGGTCGCTGTTCGACTTCGCGCTCTACTTCTTCCACTGCGCCAAGCGGCAGCTCGACAAGGGCAAGGGCCCGTACTTCTACCTGCCGAAGCTCGAGTCGCACCTGGAGGCGCGGCTCTGGAACGACGTGTTCACCCGGGCGCAGGAGCTGCTCGGCATCCCGTACGGCACCATCAGGGCGACCGTGCTCATCGAGACCTATCCCGCCGCGTTCGAGATGGAGGAGATCCTCTACGAACTGCGTGACCACTCGGCGGGGCTCAACGCGGGCCGCTGGGACTACCTGTTCAGCGTGATCAAGAAGTTCCGCACGCGGGGACGCGAGTTCCTGCTGCCCGAGCGGAACGCGGTGACGATGACGGCGCCGTTCATGCGGGCCTACACCGAACTGCTCGTGCGTACCTGTCACAAGCGCGGCGCGCACGCCATCGGCGGGATGGCCGCGTTCATCCCCTCCCGCAGGAACCCCGAGGTGAACGCGGTCGCCCTGGAGAAGGTGCGGGCCGACAAGACGCGCGAGTCGAACGACGGGTTCGACGGCTCGTGGGTGGCCCACCCCGACCTCGTGCCGATCTGCCGCGAGGTGTTCGACGGCGTGCTCGGTGACCGGCCGCACCAGATCGACCGGCTGCGCGAGGACGTCGACGTCACCCCCGCCGACCTGCTGGCCGTCTCCGACACCCCGGGCGACATCACCGAGGCGGGCCTGCGCAGCAACGTCGACGTAGGGCTGCGCTACCTCGCCTCCTGGATGGGCGGCCAGGGCGCCGCGGCGATCCACAACCTGATGGAGGACGCCGCCACGGCCGAGATCTCGCGTTCGCAGGTCTGGCAGTGGATCCACAACGACATCACCCTGGCCGACACCGGCGAGCAGGTGACGAAGGAGCTCGTCGAGCGGATCATCGCCGAGGAGCTGTCGCGGGCCACGGAGGAGCCGGGGTACGACGAGCAGCTGTTCGAGCAGGCGACGGCGCTGTTCAAGGAGGTGGCGCTGGACGACGACTTCACCGATTTCCTGACCCTCCCCGCCTATGCTCGAATGCCATAACAAAGGTGAATAAGCTGAAAAAGGGGGATCGGTGATGGATGAACTGATCGCGGCACTGCACTCGTTGCTGCCTGCAGACTCGGTGATCACCGATCCCGTCCGTCTGCGCACGTACGAGTGCGACGGCCTCACCTACCACCGGGCGACCCCCGGCGTGGTCGTGCTCCCCGAGACCGCCGAGCAGATCGCCCGCGTCGTCCGCCTGTGCAACGACTTCGGCGTGCCGTTCGTGGCGCGCGGGTCAGGCACGGGCCTGTCCGGAGGCGCGCTGCCGCGCGAGGACGGCGTGCTCGTCGTCACCGCGAAGATGCGCCGGATCCTGGAGATCGACCTCCCCAACCGCCGGGCCGTGGTGGAGCCGGGGGTGACCAACCTGGCGATCACCGAGGCCGTCCGCGACCAGGGCTACTACTACGCCCCCGACCCCTCCAGCCAGCAGGTCTGCTCGATCGGCGGCAACGTCGCCGAGAACTCCGGCGGCGCCCACTGCCTGAAGTACGGCTTCACCGTCAACCACGTCGAGGCCTGCGAGATCGTCACCCCCGAAGGCGACCTGGTCACCCTCGACCGCATGGACCCCGGCTACGACCTGCTGGGGGCGTTCATCGGCTCGGAGGGCACGCTGGGCATCGCCACCAAGATCACCGTACGGCTGAGCCGTACGCCTGAGGCCGTGACCACGGTGCTGGCCGCGTTCGAGAGCATCGAGCAGGGCGGGCAGGCCGTCTCGGCGATCATCGGCGCGGGCATCGTCCCCGCCGCGATCGAGATGATGGACGCGCTCAGCATCGAGGCCGCCGAGGCCGCGGTCGCGTGCGCCTACCCCGCGGGCGCGGGGGCGGTGCTGATCGTCGAGCTGGACGGCCCGGCCGCCGAGGTCGAGCAGCAGTTCGCCCGGCTGCGGGAGATCTGCTCGGCGGCGTTCGAGCTGCGCGTGGCCGCCGGCCCGGCCGAGCGGGCGGCGATCTGGAAGGGCCGCAAGTCGGCGTTCGCCGCCGTGGGACGGATCAGCCCCGCCTACATCGTGCAGGACGGCGTGGTGCCGCGTACGTCGCTGCCCGCGGTGCTGGCGGCCATCGACCGGCTCTCGCGGGAGCACCGGATCAGGGTGGCCAACGTCTTCCACGCCGGCGACGGCAACCTGCACCCGCTGGTGCTGTTCGACGACGGGACGCCCGGCGAGGGCGAGCGCGCCGAGGTCGTCTCGGGCGCGATCCTCGACCTGTGCATCGAGCACGGCGGCTCCATCACCGGCGAGCACGGCGTCGGCGTCGACAAGTCGCGTTACATGCCCAGGATGTTCGGCGCGGACGACCTCGACACCATGCAGCTCGTCCGGTGCGCGTTCGACCCCCGGGGGCTCTCCAACCCGGGCAAGGTGTTCCCCACGCCGCGGCTGTGCGGCGAGGTGCCGGGCGTGCGCAAGGGCGTGCACCCCCTGGTCGAGTCAGGGAAGGCGGAGCAGTTCTGATGACGCTGGCGCAGATCGGCGTGGACGTCCGGCAGGCCGGCCAGGGCGACGCGGTGCGCGGGGTCGTCCCCCGCTGGGTCGCGCTGCCCACGTCCGTCGAGGAGATCGCGGCGGTGCTGCGCGCCTGCGCCGAGCAGGACCTCGCGGTGACGCCCGCTGGCGGGCGCACGAAGCTCGGCTGGGCGGCGTCCCCCGAGCGCTGCGACGTGCTGCTCGACCTCAGCCGCATGGACGCCCTGCTGGAGCACGCCGCGGGCGACCTGGTGGTCCGCGCGCAGGCCGGGCTGCCCATGGACGCCCTGGCGGCCGCGCTGGCGGACAAGGGGCAGGAACTCGCGCTCGACGTGCCGCCCGGCTGGGGCGCGACGGTGGGCGGCACCCTGGCCGCCGGGCTCGCCGGGCCGCGCGCGTTCCGCTACGGCACCGCCCGCGACCTGCTCATCGGCGTCACGGTCGTGCTCGCCGACGGCACGATCGCGCGCTCCGGCGGCAAGGTGGTGAAGAACGTCGCAGGCTACGACCTCGGCAAGCTCTTCACCGGCTCGTACGGCACCCTCGGGGTCATCGCGGAGGCCACGTTCCGGCTGCACCCGCTGCCGGCCGGGCGGCGCTGGGTCGTCGCGGAGCCGGACGCCGCCGAGGTGCCCGCCGTGGCGGCGGCGCTGGCGACGGCGCAGGCCGAGCCGAGCGCGGTCGAGGTGGACCGGCCCCGTCAGGACGGCCCGGTCGCGCTGGCCGCGCTGGTGGAGGGCACGGCGGCAGAGGCCAGGGCCGAGGCGCTGCGCGAGATCGTCGGCTCCGGCACGGTGACCGCCGAGCCGCCCGCGTGGTGGGGGCGCATCCCGCCCGGTGAGACGCTGGCCGAGGCGCGGTTCCCCCCGGCTGCCACCGGCGCGGTGCTGGAGGCGGCCGGCACGGCGCTGCGCGGCTCCCCCGTGTCGGGCCGGATGCTGCTGGCGACGGACGAGAGGCTCGGGGTGTCCACGCTGCGCAAGGCGGTGGAGGAGCACGGCGGCCGGGTGGTCGTGCTGAGGACGCCGGACGACGACGTCGACAGGTGGGGGCAGGTCAGCGCGCTCGGGCTGATGCGGCGGGTCAAGGAACGGTTCGATCCCGGGCGCAGGATGTCTCCCGGCCGGTTCGTCGGAGGTCTGTAATGGATCCGAAGCTGATCAACGACTGCGTGCACTGCGGGTTCTGCCTGCCGACGTGCCCGACGTACGTGCTCTGGGGCGAGGAGATGGACTCGCCGCGCGGACGGATCCACCTCATGAGCCAGCACGTCGAGGGCACCCCCATGACGCCCGAGATGGCCGGGCACTTCGACGCCTGCCTGGGCTGCATGGCGTGCGTCACGGCGTGCCCGTCCGGGGTGCAATACGACCGGCTGATCGAGCAGACGCGCGTGGTGGTCGAGCAGGAGTACGAACGTCCGCCGCAGGAGCGGGCCGTGCGCGGGATCGTGTTCAGCCTGTTCCCCTACCCGCGCCGGCTGCGGATGCTGCGGCCGACGATGGGGCTGGCCAGGCGGATGGCGTCGTTCCTCACCCGGGTGAACCCGAGCCTCGGCGCGATGACCGCGCTCGCTCCCCGCGTGGAGCGCCGCGAGCGGCTGCCACGCGTCGTCAAGGCGAGGGGCGAGCGCCGGGCCGTGGTCGGGATGCTTCTCGGCTGCGTGCAGCGGGAGTTCTTCCCGCAGGTCAACGCGGCCACCGCACGGGTGCTGTCGATGGAGGGCTGCGACGTGGTCATCCCGCCTGGGCAGGGCTGCTGCGGGGCGCTCAGCGTGCACTCCGGCCTGGACAAGCAGGCCAGGCGGCTGGCGAGCCGGACGGTGCGGACGTTCCGCAAGGCCGGGGTCGACACCGTGGTGGTCAACGCCGCCGGCTGCGGCTCCTCCATGAAGGAGTACGCCGACCTGCTCGGGTACGACCCCGGGTTCCGGGTCATGGACCTGTCGGAGTTCCTGGCCGAGCTGGGGCCGGTGGCCGTCCGGCATCCGCTGCGGCGCACGGTCGCCTACCACGACGCCTGCCACCTCGCCCACGCCCAGGGCGTGCGCGCGCAGCCGCGCGAGCTGCTGAACGGCATCCCCGGGCTGGAGCTGCGCGAGATCCCCGACTCGGCCATCTGCTGCGGCTCGGCCGGCACGTACAACCTGCTGCGCCCGGAGGCCGCGCGCGACCTCGGCGACCGCAAGGCGAAGGCGGTCGGCTCGACGGGGGCGGAGCTGCTGGTGTCCGCTAACCCGGGGTGCACCATGCAGATCGCGGCGGCCATGCGGCGGGCCGGGGCGGACATCAAGGTGGCCCACACGGCCGAGGTGCTGGACGCCTCGCTGCGAGGGGCCGAGCTGTGAGAGCCGCCGGCGCGCCTCGGGGGCGGCCGTGAGCGTGCAGTCGGTCGAGCGCGCCCTCGACGTGCTGGAGGCGCTGGCGGAACACGGCGGCGAGGCCGGGCTGTCGGAGATCGCCGCGCGGACCGGTCTGCCGAACGGCACCATCCACCGCCTGCTGCGGACGCTGCTGGCGCGCGGCTACGTGCGCCAGGAGAGCGACCGGCGCTACGCCCTGGGCGGTGGGCTCGTCCGCCTGGGGGGCGTCGCAGGGGGCATGGTCGGGACATGGGCGCGGCCGTACCTCGCCCAGCTGGTCGAGCTGTCGGGCGAGACGGCGAACCTGGCCGTGCTCGAAGGCGACTTCGTCGTGTACGTGGCGCAGGTGCTCTCGCCGCGGCGGCTGCGGATGTTCGCGGAGGTCGGCAGGCGGGTGCTGCCGCACAGCACGGCGGTCGGCAAGGTGCTGCTGGCGGGGCGGCCACCGGCGGAGGCGAAGGCGGTCTTCGAACGCACCGGCATGCCGCGCCGCACGCCGAACACGATCGTCGACCAGTCGGCGATGCTGGCCGAGCTGGACGCCGTCCAGGCCCGCGGCTACGCGCTCGACCTCGGCGAGGAGGAGCTGGGCGTGCACTGCCTGGCCGTGCCCGTGCGCGACGGCGACCGGGTGGTGGCGGCGATGTCGGTCTCGGGACCGGCCGAGCGGATCGACGGGCTCGACCGCGACGAGCTGGCCGAGGGCATGCGGAAGATCGCTCTCGGGTTCGGCGGCGAATTCGGACCGGTGCCCGCCGGTCATTGAACGGTATTCTGTTGCCGTATGAGCAACAGCACGACGGTTCAATCGGTCGATCGTGCCATCGCGATACTGGAGATCCTGGCCCGCGACGGAGCCACCCGGATCACGGATGTCGCGGCGGAGCTCGACGTGCACAAGTCCACGGCTTTCCGGCTGCTCGTGTCGCTGGAACAGGGCGGCCTGGTGGAGCAGAGCGGCGACCGCGGCCGCTACCGGCTCGGGTTCGGCCTCATCCGCCTCGCGGGCGCCGTCACCGGTGAGCTCGATCTGTCGCGTGAGAGCAAGCCGGTGTGCCTGCGTCTCGCCGAGGAGATCGGCGAGACCGTCAACGTCGCGGTGCCACGCAACGGCGAGACGGTCAACATCACCCAGGTACGCGGCCCTTCGGCGATCAGCGGCCACAACTGGGTCGGGCACCGCCCGCCCTCCCACGCCACCTCCAGCGGCAAGGTGCTGCTGGCCTTCGGCGCGCTGCGGCCCCCCGCTGATCTGGAGCGGTACACGCCCCGGACCGCCGCCTCACCCTCCGACCTGGGCCTCGACCAGATCAGGGAACGCGGCTGGGCCTTCGCCGTGGAGGAGCTGGAGGTGGGGCTGAACGCGGTGGCCGCGCCGATCCGGGGCTCCGACGGCTCCGTCGTGGCGGCGGTCAGCGCCTCGGGGCCGTCGTACCGGCTGACGCCCGAGCGGCTGCCTCAGGTGGGCGAGCTGCTGGTCGAGGGCGCGAACGAGATCAGCCGGCGCATCGGCTATTACGGTTGAGGCATGTGTAGAAGCATCAAGACCCTCCGCCCGCCGTACACGGAGAGCGTGACCGAGGACGACGTGCGCGCGGCGGCGCTGCAGTACGTACGGAAGATCTCGGGTTTCCGCGCCCCGGCGGCGCACAACGCCGAGGCGTTCGAGCGGGCCGTCGAGGCGATCACCCGGGCGTCGGAGGAACTCCTGGGGGCGCTGGAGGTCCGCGGGAGCCGTTGACAGCTCCCCGTCCGTGCGGGAAGCGTGGAACCTCCACCCGATCTCCCAGGGGGCCCTCATGATCAGCGGCTTGTACCACGGTCAGGACGGCGACTCACGGCTGGAGCTCCGCGTCGACGTCGACGGGGCCAGGCCGACGGGGCGGGTGAGCGGCGACCTGTTCACGGTGTCCGGCGCGACCACGTCCTACGCCGGTTCGTTCGTGGCCGACTCCCCCGCCGTACGGTCCGAGGGCGGCGAGACGCGCGTCGAGGGGCGCGGCAGGTTCACCTTCGACACGACGGCGACCGACGTGCTCGTGGTGATCTCCGGCGCGGGCGCGACGGCGACGGTGGCCGGGCGCCGCTACGACGTGGCCTTCATCTCCCCCTACTTCCGCAGCGTGCTGCTGGAGCAGGACTCCGTGGTGGGGGCCGTGCCGTTCGTGTCGTACCACACCGGTTCGCTGCCGGGGCCCGCCGGCTCGCCGCCCAGGGAGCTGACGGTGGCGGCGGCGTACGCGGAGGCGGGCATCGAGCTGCGCGTGGCCGAGCCGGAGGTGATCCCGGTCGACGGGTCCGGCGCCGACCTGGTGTGGGACGACGCCGAGCTGCACCACGCCATGACGCGCCACTTCGGCTCGTACGGCGACGCCGCGGCGTGGCGGGTGTGGTTGCTGGTGGCGAGCAGGCACGTACGCGGCCTGCGCGGCATCATGTTCGACTACCAGGACGACCACCAGCGGCAGGGCGCCGCCGTCTTCCACGACGCCGTCCGCGGCACCCGTCCGGAGGACCGGCGGGCCCAGTTACGTACGTACGTGCACGAGCTGGGGCACGCCTTCAACCTCCTGCACTCCTGGGAGAAGCACCTCGCGACGCCGCCCCTGCCGCTCGGCCCTGAGGCCGGCTTCGGCGACCTGTCCTGGATGAACTACGCCTACTCCTACCGGCCAGAGGGCGAGCCCGCCTACTGGTCGGCCTTCCCCTTCCACTTCACCGACTCCGAGCTGGCGCACCTGCGGCACGGCTTCTACCGCGACGTCGTCATGGGCGCGCACGGGTTCGGGATCGGCGCGGCGGAGATCGAGCCGTTCGAGCAGCCGGTCGAGGACCACTCGGGGCTGCGGCTTGAGCTGCGCGGCAAGGAGGCGTACGAGCTGGGCGAGCCGGTGGTGGTGGAGCTCAAGCTGTCGCGCACCGGGGGGCCGCGCACCACGCACGGCCACCTGCACCCCGACAGCGGCTTCACGCAGGTGTCGATCACCCGTCCGGACGGCGCCACCGTGCTGTACCGGCCGATGCTGCGCCAGTGCGTGGACGACGCGCCGCAGATCACGCTGGACGACGGCAACCCGGCGCTGTACCGCAGCGCCTACCTCGGCCACGGGCGCGACGGCCACCTCTTCCAGCAGCCCGGCGAGTACCACGTGCGCGCCCGGTACGTCGCCGCCGACGGCTCCCACGTCGTCTCCCCCGCGCTGCTCGTACGGGTCCGCCGCCCCGCCACGCCCGACGACCACCGGGTGGCGGAGCTGATGCTCGGCGACGAGCAGGGGCAGCTGTTCTCGCTGCTCGGCTCCGACTCCCCGGCGCTGCGCTCGGGCAACGAGGCCCTCGACGAGGTGATCGACCGCTACGGCGCCCACCCACTCGCCGGCTACGCCCGCCTGGTGAAGGGGCTCAACGCCGAGCGCGAGTTCAAGGAGCTGGTGCCCGGTGAAGGGCTGCGGGTCCGCCCGCCCGACCCGAAGCAGGGCATCCGGCACCTGAGCCGCGTCGTCCGCGAGGCCGGCGTCGACAACATCACCCTCAACCTGGTGATGCGCCGCCTGGCCAGGGCCGAGGCGCGGCAGGGCGACCTCGGGCGGGCGAACGCGGTGCTCGACCGGATGGTGGCCACGTTCCAGGCCAAGGGGGTCAACCCCATCGTCATGGGACAGATCCGCCGCCAGGCCGAGCTGACGAAGGCGGCGCTGGGCGCGCAGGCGCCATGAGCGCCGTCAGTGGACGCGCGCCTCGGGCCGGCCGGACACGCAGAAGATCGTCAGTTCGACGTCCTCGCCCTCGTCGGGCTCGAACTCGACCTTCGCCTCGCGCGCCGGCCCCGGCTTGACGCTGTCGACCGAGTACCCCTGGGACGGGCTCCACGAGCGCAGCGTGACCCGGTCGCCGTCGCAGGAGGCGATCACCGTCCCGCCCTTGCTGCGGAGCAGGGTGTCCTGCGACGTCGGCGACGGCGTGGCGCTCGGGGTCACGACGGCGCGGGCGGTCACCGTGGCGAGGGCCGCGCGCACCTCTTCACCGCTGAGCACGTGGGTGGACGTGCCGGTGAGGCCGTTGCCGAGCGAGCCGATCACCGCCACCGCGATGGCGGTGGCGACGGCCGCGGTCACGGCCCAGGCCAGGACGAGTCGCTTCATCGGACCTACCCTCCCCCATCGACCGCTAAGGCCGGGTTAAGACCACGATAAGAAGGGGCCCGGCGAGGTCGTCCTGGGTCTACGTTCTCGTATATGGCTGACATCCTGCTCATCGAGGACGACGTGGCGATCCGTACGGCGCTCAGCCGCGGGCTGCGGGAGTTCGGCCATGCCGTCTCCTCGTCCCCGACGGCGATGGACGGGCTGCGGTTCGCGGTGCGCGACCGTCCCGACCTGGTGGTGCTCGACCTGGGGCTGCCGGACCTCGACGGGGTGGAGCTCCTGCGCATGCTGCGGGCGGTGAGCCGGGTTCCGGTCATCGTGGCGACCGCCCGCGACGGCGACGCCGAGATGGTGCCGGTCCTCGACGCCGGCGCCGACGACTACGTGGTCAAGCCGTTCAGCGCGGCGCAGCTCGACGCGCGCGTACGGGCCGTGCTGCGGCGGGTGGGAGGGGCGGCGCCCGAGCCGCTGGCGGTGGGCGCGCTGCGGGTGGACCCGCGGGCCCGTACCGCAACGCTCGACGGCGCCGCGCTCGACCTGACGCCGCGCGAGTTCGACGTGCTGCACTACCTGGCCGCGCGTCCCGGCGAGGTGGTCACGAAGCGGGAGCTGCTGACGGAGGTCTGGCAGCTGCCGTACGGGGGCGCCGACAAGACCGTGGACGTGCACCTGTCGTGGCTGCGCAGGAAACTCGGCGAGACCGCCGCCGAGCCCCGCTACCTGCACACGGTGCGCGGCGTCGGCGTCAAGCTGGTGGAGCCGTCGTGAGGCGGTGGCTGGCCTGGCTCGTCGCGGCGACGACGTCGCTCGTGCTGATCGCGCTGCTGGTGCCGATGGCGCTGCTGATCCGCGCCGTGGCCGAGAACGGCGCGATGAGCCGGGCCACCGCGGCCGCCGAGTCCGTCGCGGTCGCGGTGGGGACGCCCGACCTGGCGCTCGCCGTCGAGCAGGTGGCCCGCCCGGTGACGGTGTTCCTGCCCGACGGGGGCACGGTCGGCGCGGCCGCTCCCCGTTCCGACGCCGTACGGCTGGCCGCGACGGGACGCAGCGTCACCGCGCGGGCCGCCGGCGGCAGGGAGGTGCTCGTCTCGGCGCAGTCACCCGGCGGAACGGCCGTCATCAGGGTGTTCGTGCCGGACGCCGAGCTCATGCGGGGCGTGCCGGAGACCTGGGCGGCGCTGCTGGTCCTGGGGCTCGCGCTCGTCGTGCTGGGCATCGTCCTCGCCGACCGGCTGGCGCTGGCGGTGACACGCCCGGTCGACGGGCTGGCGCGGGTCTCGCACCGGCTCGCGGGCGGCGACCTGACCGCGCGCGCGGAGCCGGGCGGGCCGCCCGAGGTGCGTTCCGTGGCGCTCGCGCTCAACCACCTGGCCGACCGCATCGACGAGCTGCTGGCCGCCGAACGGGAGTCGGTGGCGGACCTGTCGCACCGCCTGCGCACGCCGCTGACGGGCCTGCGGCTGGACGCCGAGTCGCTGCGCGACCCCGAGGAGGCGGCGCGGCTCCAGGCCCGGGCAGACGCGCTGGAGCGGGCGGTGAGCACGGTCATCACGGAGGCCCGCCACCGCTCCGCCGGCCGCGGTTCGTGCGACGCCGCCGGCGTGGTGCGCGAGCGCGTGCGGTTCTGGTCGGTGCTGGCCGAGGACCAGGGGCGGGAGGTGTCGGTCAGCCTGCCGGACGGCCCGCTTCCTGTCCCCGTCGGCGCCGAGGAACTGGCCGCGTGCGTGGACGCGCTGCTCGGCAACGTCTTCGCGCACACCCCGGAAGGCGTCTCGATGGCCGTACGGCTGGAGCCACGGCCCGCAGGGGCCCTGCTGTCCGTCTCCGACACGGGGCCGGGGTTCGAGGCGGCGCTGCTGGAGCGGGGCATCAGCGGGGGCGACTCGACGGGACTCGGCCTCGACATCGCCCGGCGCACCGCGGAGTCGTCGGGCGGCAGCCTGTCGGTCTCGACACCGCCCGCCGGAAGAGGCGCCCACGTCGAGGTCCTCCTCGGCGGCCCGTGAACTACACCAGGCCGTTGACGGAGGTGAGGCCACTGAGCTTGTCGGGGTTGACCTGCAGGCGCAGATTCGCGATGTGGCCGCCGTCGAGGTCGAACGACAGGGCGCCGACGGTGTGGCCGTCGAGCGTGGCCAGGAGGCCGAGCTCACCGTTGATGACGGCGGGCTCCATGGTCAGGCCGGCCAGTGCGGGCTTGGCCAGGAAGCCCACGATCCAGCGCGCGACGTGGTCGACGCCGTGCACTGGGCGGCGGGCGGCGGTGACCTTGCCGCCGCCGTCGGACCAGGCGGTGACGTCAGGGGCCAGCAGTTCCATCACGGCGTTCACGTCGCCGCCGGCGCAGGCCCTCATGAACCGCGCGGTGACCTGCCGGCGCCGCGCCTCGTCGGCGTCGAACCGGGGGCGGCGGGCCTGGACGTGCCGCCGGGCGCGGTGGGCGATCTGGCGGACCGTCGGCTCGGGGCGTCCGAGGGTCTCGGCGATCTCGGCGTGCGAGTAGCCGAAGACCTCGCGGAGCATGAAGACGGCGCGTTCGACAGGGCTGAGGGTCTCCAGGACGACCATCATCGCGAGGGAGACGGTGTCGGCGAGTTCGGTCTCCGTCGCGATGTCGGGTGAGGTCAGCAGCGGTTCCGGCAGCCACGGGCCGACGTAGGTCTCGCGCGTGGCCCGCGCCGAGGTGAGGCGGTTCAGCGACAGGTTGGTGACCGTTCGCACAAGGTAGGCCTTGGGGTGGTGGACCGCGTCGCGGTCGGCGGTGCTCCAGGCGACCCAGGCGTCCTGGAGGACGTCCTCTGCGTCGGCGACGCTGCCCAGCATGCGATAGGCGGTGGCGAACAGCAGCCGCCGGTGTTCGATGTACGGGTCCTGCTCTGGCCTGCCGTCCATCACGCCATGGTCGCTGCGTCGCCACCCGCAGGGCAATGCCTCGACCGTCATGCCCCACGTCCGCCTCTGGAGACGATGGTCGTGACGTTGAGGTGCTTGCTGAGCCGGTAGGTCTGGAGGGGGCTGCCGCTGACCAGTTCCTTGTACACGACGGCGGCCCGTCCGGTGAGGTGCAGGCGGACAGGGGTGTCGTCGGCGTGGGTGAACTGGATGACCGCGTCCCGGCGGCCGAGGCTGACCGGTTGATGGAAGTACCCGAAGCGGAACGGCTTGACGGCTCTGCCGCGCAGCAGCCGCGCGATGGTGTCGGCGGTGTACTGGGCGGTGGGCAGGCCGCTCTGACAGGTTCCGTGGATCCGCCCCCAGGCCATGCGGATCGCCGCGGCGTCGCCGACGGCGTGGATCTCCGGATGCGACACTGATCGCAGCGTGGCGTCGACCAGGACGAGGCCGCGGTCGTCGGTGGCGATCCCGGCGTCGGCGGCGAGCGGCGACACCTTGACGCCGGTGGTCCACAGGCAGGCGTCGAAGTGGAGGAGCCGGCCGTCGGCCAGTTCGACGGCCGCACGCAGCACCTTGGTGACACGGGCGCCGGTCACGAGGGTGATGCCGAGGCGTTCCAGCGCGCGGAAGAGGTGGGCACGCGCCTTGGCGCCCATCATGCGGCCGGGCTCGTCCGAGCTGATCAGCGTGACGTTCAGGTCGGGGTGACTCTCGGCGATCTCGGTGGCCGCCTCGATGCCGGTCAGGCCGCCGCCACAGACGATGACGGTGCCGCCGGCGTCGATCTCGGTGAGCCGCTCGGCGAACCGGCCGGCGGTCTTCGGGGAGCCGAGGGTGAACGTGTGGGTGTCGGCGCCGGGAACCTGGCCGGTGTCGGGCGAGCTGCCCAGCGCGTAGACGAGCGTGTCGTACTCGAGGGTCCCGGCGCCGTCGACGGTGATCCGCCGCGCTTCTGGGTCGAGGGCGGTGGCCGCGCCCTGCACGAACGTGACGCCGGTCCCGTCGAGCAGGTCGGGGATCTGATGGTCGGCCAGCTCCTGCCCGGCTGCGATCTGGTGCATCCGCAGCCGCTCGACGAACCGGCTCGACGGGTTGACCAGCGTGATCCGCACACCGCTCCTGCGGGTGCGGTGGGCCAGCCTGACGGCACTGAACATGCCCGAGTAGCCTGCACCGAGGACGACGACGCGGTGGTGGTCGTTCATTGCGTTCTCCCGAGGTCGGACACCGGTTTCTGCTCCGGTGACGTCCATGGGACAAGTGGCCCGCACCCCGCGTGACAGGTCACGGTGTGAACCACGTCACATGACTTCCCGCACCTCTGAGTGCGACCGGGAGCGGGGCTTAACCGTCGCTTAGCGCGCGGTTACCGGGGGTCGCGGTTTCGTGGGGGCATGCAGATCACGAGGAAGCTCATCTTCGCCACTGCCGGGATCGTCCTGCTGGCCGGAGGCGGCAGCGCCGCCTATGCCGCCGCCACGACCGACACCGCCGTCTCACCCGGCACCATCACGTTCACGACGACCCTCGCCGGACCGCAGCCCAGGGTCTCGGCCGTGCGGGCCATCGAGATCGCCCAGCGGACGGTAAGGAACGCCTGGGTCAGCGAGCTCGACCTCGACCGCCGGGGCACCCGCCCCGACGTGTGGGAGGTCGAGCTGACCGCGGGCACGCAACGGCACGAGATCGACATCGACGCGGCCACCGGCCGGGTCGTCAAGCAGGAGACCCACCGCGCCGACCGTGACGATCGCGGCCACGACCACGACGACGACTGATCCTCCGTGAGCCCCCGCCGGCCCGCCGCCTCATGGCGGGCCGGCGCCGAGCGCGTCAGCAGTCGTCGAGGATGCGTCGCATCGCGTCCTTCTCGGCGGAGGTGACCCAGACGCCGTACTTCGCCTTCACGTCGACCTGGCGGGCGATGTACGCGCACCAGTACGACCTGCGCGGCGGCAGCCAGGTGGCGGCGTCGGAGTCGCTCTTCTGGCCGTTGAGCGGCCCGTCCACGGCCAGGAGGTTGAGCGGGTCGTTGGCGAACTCCTTGCGCTTGGCCGCCGACCACTGCTGCGCGCCCTTCTGCCAGGCGTCCGACAGCGGCACCAGGTGGTCGATCTGCACCTTCGAGCTGGTGGTCTGGCCGCGCTCGAAGTCGATGGTCTTGCCCCCGTACGGGTCCTGCAGGGTGCCGGTCAGCACGATGCAGTCGTGCGTGCCCGGCTTGAAGGTCTCCTCGTCCAGGTCTCGCTTGAGGATGTCGTTGCGGGTGTCGCAGCCGTTGCGGTCGACGTCGGCCCAGGCGGGGCCGAACTCGTCGCGGTCGAAGCCGGTCTTGGGGGCTCGCCCTTTGACGTCGAGCCCGTCGAGCTTGTCGCGGGCGTCGGCGACCGCGGCCGAGTCGGGCTTGGCCGCGGTCTGCGCGCCGCCGGACTGAAGGTCGAGCCCGCCACACCCGGTCAGCATCGCCACCGCGGCCACACCGGCCATGTACGCCCGTACCCGCACGCCCACTCCCAGACTTCCCGGCACCAGAGACCGTCAAGTCTAGGTAATGCCCACCTAAAGGACTTACAACGCGTCGATCGCGTCGAGCAGCCATTCCGCCAGGTACCGCGCGAACGACGACCTGACGTACACCCGGTAGCGGCCGGGCTCCCGGCGTTCCAGGACGACCGAGGTCCTGCCCAGCAGGGTCTGCGCGTGGCCGGGGAAGACCGACGGGTGCAGGTCGAGGGGGCAGCCGGTGATCAGGACGTCCTCGGCCGACGGCCCGGACAGCTCCAGGACCGTGCGCTGGCCGGAGACGTCCACCCAGCCGGGTCGCGGTGTGGCGTCGCCGGTGACGAGCCACCACGACGGACCGAGCCGCAGCCCCACGCCTGGGTCGTCCCCCCGGACCTCCCACATCGGCTCGAACGGCACCTCCCGCAGCGTCACCGCCTGGCCGCCGGCCCGCTCGAAGCGGGCGGCGAAGGCGGCGGCCGGGCTCTCCGCGCGCACCTCGCCCGCGTACGGAGGCGGCGCGCCCTCCAGCGGGTCGCCGTCGCGGCGGGCGTTCTCCTTGTCGTAGAAGACGGGGTCCACGACGGTGACGCCGTGCGCCGCTCCCCCGGACACCGCCGTCAGCCGGTCGCCGGGCGCGACCTCGCGCGCCAGGGCGAGCGCGAACGTCCGCCCGAGCACGTCACTGGCGTAGCTGGACGTCACGTGCCCGAGCATCGGCCCGCCCGCGTTCACGAGCTGTGCGCCCTCCTCCACGAGGAAGGCGGGGTCGTCGGGCAGCAGGCCCACCAGGCGCTTGCGGTCCGTCCGGGCGGTGTCGGGGCGGGAGTAGGAACGTTTGCCCACGAAGTCGGGCTTGCGCGGTGAGACGATCCAGGACATGCCGAGATCGTGCGGGGTGACCGTGCCGTCGGTCTCCTGGCCGACGATCGCGAACCCCTTCTCGGCCCGCAGCACGTGCATGGTCTCCGTCCCGTACGGCACCCCGCCGAGCTCCAGCACCGCCTCCCACAGCGCCCTGCCGTACGCCCACGGCACGTTGACCTCGTAGGCCAGCTCGCCGGAGAAGCTGATCCGGAACACCCGGCCGGGCACGCCCAGCACGTCGGCGGGTGCGTACCGCATGAACGCCAGGTCGACCGCGTCCGGCGCGACGGCCGCGACGACCTGCCGGGCGCGGGGGCCCGCGACGACGACGGTCGCCCAGTGGTCGGTCACCGACGTGAACGACACGTCCAGGCCGGGCCACTCCGTCTGCCGCCACTCCTCCAGCCAGTCGAGCACCGCGGCGGCGTTGCCCGTGGTCGTGGTCATGAGGTAGCGGTCGTCGGCGAGCCTCGTGGTCGTGCCGTCGTCGAAGACCATCCCGTCAGCCCGGCACAGCAGCCCGTACCGGCAGGCTCCGACGGCGAGGGTGGAGAACATGTTCGTGTAGACGCGGTCGAGGAACTCGCCCGCGTCGGCGCCCCTGATGTCGATCTTGCCGAGGGTCGAGGCGTCCATGGCCGCCACGGACGTGCGGGCCGCGCGGCACTCGCGCAGCACGGCGGCCTCCATCGACTCGCCGTCCAGCGGGAAGTAGCGGGGACGCTTCCACTGGCCGACGTCCTCGAACACCGCCCCGCGGGCAACGTGGGAGTCGTGCATGGCGGTCGTCCGCACGGGGTCGGACAGCGCGCCGCGGTCGCGTCCGGCGAGCGTCGCGAACGGCACCGGCGTGTACGGCGGCCGGAACGTGGTGGTGCCGACCTGGCCGGGCACGGCCCCGAGGAGGGCCGACATGACGCCGACGACCACCGCGCCGGACGTCTTGCCCTGGTCGGCGCCCGTCCCTGCGGTGGTGTAGCGCTTGACGTGCTCGACCGAGCGCATCCCTGCGCCGGTCGCGCGGGCGAGGTCGGCCACGGTCACGTCGCGGTGCAGGTCGGCGAAGGCCGGCTCGGGCGAGGTGCTCTCGACGTGCCACAGCGCCGCGGGCGGCCGCAGGGCGGGCTCGTCGCACCCGGGCACCCGGAACCCGTCCGCCGCGACCGTCGTGCCGAGCGCGAGCGCGGCGGCCTCCGCTCCTGCGGCGTGGCCGTCGGCGATGGCCTCGCGGGTGCCGTACAGGCCCCGGCAGGCCCCGGCGGACCGCTGCGCCTGGGCCGGGACGTCGGGGACGAAGGCCTGCAGGTGCCCGTCGAATGTGACGCGTCCCTGCGACTGGCTGAACAGGTGCACGGCCGGGTTCCAGCCGCCGGCCACGGCCAGCAGGTCGGCCTCGATGAGCCGGTCGTCCCGCCCGGCGAGATCACGTACGAACACGCCGGTGAGGACGCCCTCGGTGTCGGCGGTCGTGCCGGTTACCACGTGGCCGGCCAGCGTGCCCGGTTCGAGACCCTCGGGACGTGGGTCGACGATCGCGGCCACCTCCACGCCGGAGGCCCGCAGGTCGCGGGCGGCCTCGTACCCGGAGTCGGCGCAGGCGAGGACGACCGCGCGGCTGCCGGGCCGCACACCGTAGCGGTTGGCGTAGGTTCGGGCGGCCGAGGCCAGCATCACGCCAGGCCGGTCGTTGCCGGGGAAGGCGAGCGACCGCTCGTGCGCCCCGGTCGCCAGGACGACCCGGCGGGCGCGCAGGTGCCACAGCCGATCGCCGCGCTCGCGCCGCTCGACCGCCACCACGTAGTTGTGGTCGTAGTAGCCGACGGCGGTCGTGCGGGTGAGCACGCGGCCCGGCAGGTCGAGCGCGTCGACCCAGTCGAGCGCGGGGGCGCCGTCCAGCAGCAGGCGGCTGTTCAGCAGGTCGCCGCCGAGCCTGGGCTGCTCGTCCACGAGGATCACCCGAGCGCCCGCCCGCCCCGCCGCGGACGCGGCGGCCAGCCCGGCGGGTCCGCCGCCGACCACCAGCACGTCGCAGTGCAGGTAGCCCTTGTCGCAGCGGCGCTCGTCCACGTCGTCGAGGGAGACCCGGCCCTTGCCCCGCAGGCTCCACGCCTCCAGCCCGTCGTACAGCTCGACGGTGGTGGCCGCGAGCATCGGGTCGGCGCCCACGCGCACCAGGGCGTTCGGCTCCTCGGAGCCGGCGCTGAAGACGCCGCGCGGCCTGCCCAGGTCGACGCTGTGGCCCACCACGCGCACGCCGTTGCGCAGCAACGCGGCCGCCAGCGTGTCGCCGGGCTCGCCGTGCAGCTCCCGGCCGTCGAAGGTGAATCTCATGGGAGAGTCCTGATCTCGTGGGTGACCGTGTGGCGCTCGGCGGCGAACCAGGTGCGGCAGCCGTGCACGTGGAACCAGCGCTCGCGGAACCAGCCCTTGGGGTTGTCGCGCAGGAACACGTACGCGGCCCATTCCGCGTCCGTGACCTCGCCGGTGGGGTAGGCGATCCCGGCCTGGCCGCCGTAGTGGAACTCGTTCTCGTCGCGCGGGCCGCAGTGCGGGCATTCGATGAGCAGCATCAGTGCGCCACCGCCGCCGCGCCGTGCTCGTCGATGAGCGCCCCTGTGGTGAACCGCTCCAGCCCGAACGGTTCGGCCAGCGGATGCGGCCGGTCGTGGGCGAGCGTGTCGGCGTACACCCAGCCGGAGCCCGGGGTGGCCTTGAAGCCGCCGGTGCCCCAGCCCGCGTTGACGTACAGGCCCTCGACGGGGGTGGGGCCGATGACGGGCGAGGCGTCCGGGGAGACGTCCACGATGCCGGCCCACGTCCGCAGCACGCGCACCCGGCTGAAGATCGGGAACAGCTCCAGCGCCGCCGCCATCTGGGCCTCGATCACGTGCACACCGCCCCGCTGCCCGTAGGAGTTGTACGCGTCGATGCCCGCCCCCATGACGAGCTCGCCCTTGTGCGCCTGGCTGACGTACACGTGGACGGCGTTCGACATGACCACGCAGTCGAGCACCGGCTCCAGCAGCTCCGACACCAGTGCCTGCAGCGGGTGCGACTGCAGCGGCAGCCGGATCCCGGCCCGCTCGGCGAGCACGGAGGTGTGCCCGGCCGCGGCGAGCGCGACCTTCCCCGCCGCGATACGCCCGCGCGAGGTCTCGACCGCCGTCACCCGGCCGCCGGTGATCTCGAACCCGGTGACCTCGCAGCCCTGAATGAGGTCGACCCCGTACGCGTCGGCCGCCCTGGCGAGGGCCCAGGCCACGTGGTCGTGCTTGGCGATGCCGGCGCGGCGCTGCAGGGTGGCGCCCATGACGGGGTAGCGGGCCCGGTCGGAGACGTTGAGTATCGGGCAGAACTTCTTCACCTCGTCGGGGTCGAGCCATTCGGCGTCGACACCGTTGAGCTGGTTGGCGTTCACCCGCCGCCGGCCCTCGCGCACGTCGCTCAGGTTGTGCGCGAGGTTGAGCACGCCACGCTGGCTGAACTGCAGGTCGTAGTCGAGCTCCTCGCTCAGGCCCTCCCACAGCTTGAGTGAGTGCTCGTAGATGGCGGCGCTCTCGTCCCACAGGTAGTTGGAGCGGATGATCGTGGTGTTGCGGGCCATGTTGCCGCCCGCGAGCCAGCCGCGCTCCAGGACGGCGACGTTCGTGATGCCGTGGTTCTTGGCCAGGTAGTACGCGGTGGCCAGACCGTGCCCGCCGCCGCCGACGATCACCACGTCGTAGGCGGGCCTCGGGTCGGGGTTGCGCCAGAGGAAGTCGGGGTGGCTCAACGCCTGATCTTCTCCATCCCGGGGTCGTACAGGGGCTCGGCGGCGACCTCCGCGGGCACGCGGCGGCCGAAGTAGGAGATGTCCACGTGTGTTCCGGGTTCGGTGAGCTCGATCGGCAGCCACGCGTACGCGACGGGGCGGTGGATCGTGTGACCGTAGGCGGCGCTCGTCACGTAGCCGACCGTGCGGCCCGCGTGCCGTACCGGCTCCTTGCCCATGACCACCTCGGTGGACAGCAGCGGCACCAGCTTGCGGGTGACGTCCTCGTTCAGGGCGTCGCGCCCGACGAAGTCCTTGTCGGCGCGGACGGCGAAGCCCAGCCCCGCCTCGTACGGGTTGTGCTCGGTCGTCATGTCGACGCCCCAGAGCCGGTAGCCCTTCTCCAGGCGCAGACTGTTGAAGGCGGCCCGCCCGCCGGCGACCGCGAGCCCCGGGGCCCAGAGGGTGTCCCAGAGCTTGAGCCCCATGTCGGCCGTGGTGTAGAGCTCCCAGCCGAGTTCACCCACGTACGAGACCCGCATGGCGAGCACCGGCACATGCCCGACATATCCGCGTTTGCAGGTGAAGTACCGGAAGCCTTCGTGGGACATGTCGAGATCCGTGAGCCCCTGCACCAGCTCCCGGGCCTGCGGCCCCCACACGCCGACGCAACAGGTGCCGGGCGTCAGGTCGCGCACCCGCACCCCACCCGGCGCGTGCCGGGTCAGCCACTCGAGGTCGAGATTGCCGTTCGCGCCGACCTGGAACGTCTCCTCGTCCAGCCGCGCCACCGTGAGGTCGGACCGGATGCCGCCCGCGATGTCCAGCATCAGCGTGTACGTGACCGAACCGGGCTTCTTGTCGACGTTGTTCGTCGTCATCCGCTGCAGGAACGCCGCCGCCCCCGGCCCGCTGACCTCGATCCGCTTGAGCGGGGTCATGTCGTAGAGCGCGACCCGCTCCCTCGTGGCCCACGACTCCGCCGCGGCGACCGGCGACCAGTAGCGGCCCGCCCACGCGTCCCGCTGCGCCATCCCGAGCAGCGGCTCCGCGGCGAACCCCGCGGCCTCCTCCGGGACGTCCGCGTACTCGTCCCTGCGCCTGCGTACGAGGTCCTCCAGCAGCGGGACGTTCCGCTCGAACCAGTGCGGACGCTCCCATCCTGCCGACTCCAGGAAGCTCGCGCCGAGCTCCCGCTGCCGGACGTGGAACGGGCTGATCCGCAGCGGACGCGGCGACTCCATCGGCTGCAGCGGATGGATGATGTCGTAGACCTCGACGAAGTTCTGCTTGCCCCGCTCCTCGACGAACGCCGGCGACAGCTGCGCCTGCTCGAACCTGCTGAGCTCGCACTCGTGCAGGTCGACCGTGGAGCGTCCGTCCACCAGCACCTCGGCCACCGCGCGGGCGACGCCCGCCGAGTGGGTCACCCAGACGGCCTCGGCCAGCCAGAACCCGTCGAGCTCAGGAGCCTCGCCGATCAGCGGGAAGCCGTCGGGGGTGAAGGAGAAGACACCGTTGATGCCGTCCTCGTACTTGGACTCGGCGAGGGCCGGCAGCAGCTCGACGGCGTCGCGCCAGGCCGGCTCGAAGTCCTCCTCGGTGAACGCCTGCACCGACGGCATCGTGGTGCCCTTGGGGCCGATCTCGTGCTGCCCGACCGGCATGGGGCGGTGGGCGTACGAGCCGATGCCGATGTGGTCGCCGTGCCGGCGGAAGTACAGGTCGCGGTCCTGGTGGCGCAGGATCGGGCCCTCCGGCTGGGGCGCCAGCGGCCCGGTCATGGCGTACTGGTGGGCCAGCGGCAGCAGCGGCACGGTGAGCCCGGCCATCGCGCCGATCGAGGGCCCCCAGAAGCCCGCCGCGCACACCACCACGTCGGCCGGGATCGTCCGGTGCCCCTCGGACGTCACGACCGAGACCCCGGTGACGCGCCCGCCGCGCTGCTCGATGCCCACCACCGTATGGCCGGGCAGGAACCTGGCCCCGCGCTCCATCGCCCGCTCCGCCTGCGTCGCGCCGCAGGTGACCGCCGAGGCGAGGCCGTCGGAGCGCACGTGAAGGCCGCCGAGCACCTTGCCCCGGTCGAGCAGCGGCCACAGGCGCGCGCACTCGTCGCCGTCGAGCAGACTCGCCTCGACGCCCCACGACTCGGCCCAGCCGAGCTTGCGGTGCAGGTCGGTCAGCCGTTCCGGGGTGGTGGCCACCTCCAGGCCGCCGACCTGACGGAAGCAGGAGTCGCCGAGGTCGGTGTACTTGCGCACGGTGTACGCGGCGAACTCGGTCATCGTCTTCGACGGGTTCGTCTGGAAGACCAGGCCGGGCGCGTGCGAGCTGGACCCGCCCGCGGCGAAGAGCGGCCCCTGGTCGACGACGGTGACGTCTGTCCAGCCCCGCTGTGTGAGCTCGTCCGCCAACGCGCAGCCGACGATGCCCGCACCAACGATCACCAAACGGGGCCGACTCATGGCGCCTCCGGTTGTTCCTTGATACGCAACGCGCACCGGACTACGCAACGACCATAGAGCGCGGGACACCCCGGGAACAAGAGTGATCAACATTCGGCCGTACGAGAACCCTGCCGCGAGGATCAGGCGCGCGGGGAGGCGGAACTCAGACCGGGGGGCGGAGCTCAGACCCGGGGGTGGAGCTCAGGCTCGCGGGGGGTGGGGGCTCCGGTGAGTGGGCGGCAGGCTCGGCTCAGGTGAGGAGCAGGCCACCATCGACCGGCAGCGTCACCCCGGTGATGTACGACGCCGCGTCACTGGCCAGGAAGACCGCGGCGGCCACCAGCTCGGCCGGGTCGCCGAGCCGCTTCATGGGCACCCGGGCATCGGTCATCCGCTCGAGATAGCCGGGCTTGTACTGATCGGTCATCTCGGAGGCGAAGAACCCGGGCTCCAGACAGTTGACCCGGATGCCGCGCCGCAGCGTCCACTGCTGCGCCAGGTCGCGCGTGAGCCCGGACACGGCGGCCTTGGAGGCGGTGTAGGCGGCCTGCGGCAGCTCCGCCGTGGTCTCGGCGAGCACGCTGCCGATGTTGACGATCGAGGAGCCGGGCGACATCACCCTGGCGCACGCCTGCGCCATCCAGTAGGTGCCGTGCAGGTTGACGTCGACGACCCGGCGGAACTCCTCGGGCGTCTCGCGCAGCGCGGGCACCGCCGTACCGATGCCGGCGTTGTTGACCAGGACGTCGACCTGCCCGAAAGCCTCGACGGCGGCGGCCACCAGCGCGTCGCAGTCTTCCGGCCGCGCCACGTCGGCGGGCACCGGCAGGCACCGGCGGCCGGTCTCCTCGACCAGCCGCCGGGTCTCGTCGAGCCGGTCGGCGCGGCGGGCGCCGATCACGACGTCGGCTCCCGCCTCGGCGAACTCCCGGGCGAAGGCGACGCCCAGCCCGGAGGACGCTCCGGTGACGATGGCCACCTTGCCGTCGAGACCGAAGCGCGCGAGCACCTCAGAGCCCGTATTCCTTCACGATGCGCTCGTGCCGCTCGACCTCGACGCCGATCTCGCGGGCCAGGTCGAGCCAGGCCAGCGGGTGCGACCAGCGCTCGGTGGCGTCGTCGAGCAGGGCGTCGACCTCGGCGGCCGTCACGTTGGGCGGCACCGCGACCCAGCCGAACACACCCGGCAGCGGCTCACCGGTGCTCGGGTGGTTGATCGTGTAGTTCTCGTCGCTGTAGACCCACATCGGCCAGCCGCGCTCGGCCATGACCTCGGTGAACTCGGCCCAGTCCTCCTCGCTCGGCGCGGCGCCGTCGAAGAAGTAGCTGGTGTAGCCGCCCGGCCGCAGGATACGCACCGCCGCGAACGGCGGCACGAAGTTCTGCTGCTCCTTCGGGTCGTCGGGGACGGGCTCCAGCAGCTGCGGGTCGAACACGACCAGGTCGCCCGCGTTGTAGTCCATGCCGCGCGGCTGCGGCAGGGCGAGCCGGGCGGTGGCGGGACCGGTGCGGATCGACAGCACCTGGCGCTGACCGCCGTCGGGTGCCGGGAGGACGAGCCGGATCAGGCCCATCTCCTCTTCGATCGGGCCTTCGTTGGACTTCAGCGGCATGCCCAGCTTGGCCGCGCCCTTGCGGACGAGGTCCCAGTCTTCCGCCGAGGTGGCCATGACGATCATGCGCCAGACGTCCTCGTCGGCCAGCTCGTCAAGCACCTCGGCCAGCACCTCGGCGGCCCTGCCGTTGTGGTCGAGCTGCTGCGCGGCCCCGGACAGCAGGCGGCGGGACTCGACCCCGGCACCGGCCGAGACGGCGTGCTCGGCGGCGTCGAGGGCCTCCTGCCAGCGCTCGCGGGCGCTGTAGAGGCGGGCGAGGGCGACGTGCTGGGCCGCGTGCGGCAGCATCGCGGCCATCTGCTCCAGCCGCTCGTCCTGGCGGGCCTCGATGAGCAGCGTGGTCAGGTAGGCGACGTCCTCGGCATCTGCCGTCGCGATGTCGCCCGTGTCGACCAGCAGCTTCCAGTAGATGTCGGCGCCGGCGGCCGGGAAGCCGAGGAAACCGAGCGTCGTGGTGTGGCGGCGGGTGGCCTCGAGGTCTTTCCCTGACAGCGGGGCGAGCCAGCCCACCCACTTCTCGGGGTCGGCGTTGAAGCCGTCGGCGGCGTCGAAGAGACCGACCCGCTCCTCCACCGGACCTGGGGAGGCGGGCTCGGTGGTGGCGTCGGCGGCGGCCCGCAGCGCGGTGACGCGCTCGGCCAGGTCATCGGTCTCGCGCAGCTCGGCCGTACCGGACTCGGCCAGGCCGGCCAGCAGCCGGGCCTGCCACACGCCCTGGCGGCCGAGGGCGAGGTCACCCGCGACCAGCGCCAGCTCGACGCGGGCGCGGTAGCAGCCCATCATGCCGAAGTAGTCGATCCACTGGCGCACCACGCGGCCGAGCTGCCAGGTGTTGGTGATCTGCGCGGAGTCGGCCAGCTTGGCCACGGCCTGCGTCCACTCCACGAACACGCGCGGGTGCTCGCCGACCACGTCGAGGTCGGGCAGCGCGTCGACGGCCTCGGAGATGCGGCCGAGCGTGGCGAGGATCAGGGCCCGGCGCACGCCGTCGCGGTAGGGCTTGGCCACCGGGTCGTCGGGCTTGAAGTCGGCCGCGGCCTGCAGCGCGGCGAGCGCGTCGTCGGTCCGCCCGGCGCGCAGCAGCCCGCGGGCGCGCTCGGCGCCGAGCTCCCAGCTGGGCTCGCGCCCGGCCACCCCGAGCCGCTCGACGGCGGACTCGGCGTAGGTGACGGCCTCCTCCGGCCGGCCCGCGTCGATCAGGGCCGCGATGTACTGCGTCACGAGGCCGGCGAAGGCGGGGTGCTCGGGGCTGGTCGCCTCGATGGCCGGGCCGAGCGCCTCCAGGCGCTGGGCGGCGTAGCCGGGACCGTCGGTGTTGGCCCACGCGACGGCGAGGGCCTCGATCGCCGCCGGGGCGGCCGGGCAGTCACGCACGTCTTCGCGCTGGGCGAACGCCAGCAGTTGCTCCGCGTCGTTGACGGCCACCGCGCCCTGGGCGCGGTCGCCGAGGCGGCCGACCAGGTGCCAGTAGCGGGCGTAGAACTCGAGCCAGGGCAGCTCCAGAGCCTCCGCCTGCTGCGCTATGGCCGGCGCCATCACGTCGAGCTGCGGGTATCGGCCCTCGTAAGCCTGTGCGGGAAGGTCTCCCAGCGCCATGGCGAGGCCCACGTTGCCCGCCTCGGAAAGCTGCTGCTGGGTGTCGCCGACCCAGGCCCAGATGTCCACGTCCATGGGCAGCCAGTCTGCCAGGTCAATGCGCGTGCCCAAAACGCAGAAGCTCTATCAGCTCGTCCGATTCGCTGTCGGTGAGCACGGAGAACACCTCGGCCATGAGGGTGTCGGTGGTCTCCTCCACCTCGGCGCGGCGCGCCACGACCTCGGGAGCGGGCTTCGCGTAAGGCTCCGGCCAGGTGAAGAACCGGGCGATCTGCTCGCCCGTCGTCTGCCCGAACGGGGTGGCGTCGTGCTCGGCGGCGAGCGTCGCGTCCAGCGGGTGCAGGCCCGCGGCGATCACGGCGTTGGCGTGCAGGCCGCCGCGCAGCTCGCGTACGACATGCATGAGCTGGACGGCGCGGCCGGGCGCGTCGGCGGGCAGCGGGACCGCCCGCCATCCGGCGAACAGCGGCGCCCCGACCGGCGAGGCCTGCTCGACGACCGGCTGGAGCAGTTCGGCGA
This sequence comes from Nonomuraea maritima, assembly GCF_900100395.1. GTDB lineage: Bacteria > Actinomycetota > Actinomycetes > Streptosporangiales > Streptosporangiaceae > Nonomuraea > Nonomuraea maritima. The sequence continues at coordinate 580,790 of NZ_FNFB01000001.1, forward strand.
TCCTGGCGCAGCCGTCGTGGTCGCCGAGCTTGCGCCGGGCCCACGCGCCGCACGCCTCGGCGTACAGCTCGACGGCCTGGTCGACGGGGAGCTTGCGGCCGCCCTCCCAGCTGCGCCTGACGTGGTCAGGAGGGAAGAAGACGGCGACGGAGGCGACCACGTCGGCGTCGCACTCGCCGAGGACGCCGCAGCGGCCCCGGAAGTAGAACTCCTTGGCGCCGAGTCCATGCTCGTCGCAGACGGCCTTGATCTCCCGCGAGATCATGAACCCGCCGCCGTACCGCCCGATGGGACCCTTGACCGCCACCGCGGTGTCCCGTGGATCCGCCATGCCCGCTCCCTCGCGTACGAGAAGTGGGGCCCAGCATCCCCCGTCAGAACATCATTCTGCAAGCAGCAGTTCGCCGCGGGCCACGAGGACGGCAGGACCGGCCAGGTAGCTCGTGTCCTCGTCGAGCGTGACGGTCAGCGTGCCGCCCAGCACCTCGATCGTCCACGTGCCGAGGGTGTCGCCCGACAGCCTCGCGGCGGCGACCGCCGTGGCCACCGCGCCCGTGCCGCAGGACCGGGTCTCGCCCGAGCCGCGCTCGAAGACCCGCATGACGGCGCGGCTGGTGCCGACCGGGTTGAACAGCTCGATGTTGACGCCCGCCGGGTAGACACCCGGGTCGAAGCCCGGCTGGTGGTTGAGGTCGAGCTGGGCGACCGGATCGCCGATGGCGCAGGCCAGATGGGGGTTGCCCACGTTGACGTGGACGCCCGGATATTCGACGCCGCCGACGTACGCCACGCTCTCGCCGAGCACGACGGGCTTGCCCATGTCGACGGCGATGTCTCCGTTGTCCTCGACGCGGACCCGGCGCACGCCGCCCCGCGTCGCCACCCCGAACTCCGTCGCGTTCTCCAGCCCGGCGTCGATCAGGTAGCGCGCGAAGACGCGCGTCCCGTTGCCGCACATCTCGGCCACGCTGCCGTCGGAGTTGCGGTAGTCCATGAACCACTCGGCCGCCGAGGCCTGTTCGGCCACCTCGGGGCTCTGCTTCGTACGCACCACCCGAAGCACGCCGTCGGCCCCGATACCGGCTCTCCTGTCACAGATCTGGGCGACAAGCGCGGCCGAGACGTCGACCACCCCGTCGGGATCAGGCAGGATGACGAAGTCGTTCTCGGTGCCGTGCCCCTTGAGAAAGCGCATTTTACGAGTTTATCCACAAGGGTGTCCGGAGATTTGCGCGAGGGATCTCTCCAGAAGGTCCGGGGCGTCGTACGGCAACCAGCACACCCGAGGGTCCCTGCGGAACCACGACTCCTGGCGGCGGGCGAAGCGCCGCGTCAGGCGCACCGTCTCCTCGAACGCCTGCTCCTCGCTCCACTCCCCCTGCAGGAAGCGGATGACCTGCGCGTACCCGAGGGCCCTGCCGGCCGTGCGGCCCTCGGCCAGCCCCCGATCGAGGAGCGCCCGCACCTCGTCGACCAGGCCTGCCGCCCACATGCGCTCGACGCGCAGGGCGATGCGGTCGTCCAGCTCGGGTCTCGGCACCTCCAGCCCGATCTGGACGCTCGGGTAGACGGCCTCGTACGTCGGCATGGTGGCCGTGAACGGCCGCCCCGACAGCTCGATCACCTCCAGCGCCCGGACGATGCGCCGCCCGTTGCTCGGCAGGATGACGGCGGCGGCGGCCGGGTCGCGCTCGCGCAGGCGCTCGAACAAGGGGCCGGGGCCGGTGCGGGCCAGCTCGGCCTCCAGGCGGGCCCTGATCTCGGGGTCGGTGCCGGGGAACTCCAGGTCGTCGATGGCCGCCCGCACGTACAGGCCGCTGCCGCCGACCAGGACGGGCACGTCGACCGCGTCGATGACGGCCCTGGCGAGCTTCTGGTACTCGGCCACGCTGGCGGTGACCGTCACGTCCCAGATGTCGAACAGGTGGTGGGGGACGCCGCGCATCTCGGCGGGGGTGAGCTTGGCCGTGCCGACGTCCATGCCGCGGTAGAGCTGCATGGAGTCGGCGTTGACGCACTCACCGCCCAGACGCAGGGCGATGTCGACGGCGAGATCGGACTTCCCGGCCGCCGTGGGACCCACGACGGCGATGACTGGCTGCTGGCGCACACCCCAAGTCTGCTAGAGGTCGAGCAGTGTCGGTTGCAGATAGCCCTCGTGGGTGAGCAGCCGGCGCTTCGTCTCGACGCCCTCCCCGCCGCTGAACCCGCCCAGACCGCTGCCCGCCACCACGCGGTGACACGGCACGATGATCGGGATCGGGTTGGAGCCCATGATCGAGCCGATGCCGCGGGCGGGCACGCCGGTGCCGCTCAGCCGCGCCAGCTCGCCGTACGTCACCGCGGTGCCGTACGGGACGCGGTGGAGCGCCTGCAGCACACGCAGCCGCGTACCTGACATCAGCCGCCAGTCGATCGGTGTCGTGAACTCCTTCAGTTCTCCGGCGAAATAAGCATTCAGCTCAGCCACGGCGCAAGCCGTACGATCCGTGTCATGGACCTCAGCCAGGCCCAGGCGATCGACCTGCCGCTCTTTCGAACCCCAGCCCGACGCGACGATCCCGGCCTCCGTGACCGCCAGCGTGAACGGCCCGACCGGCGTCGCCACCTCGGCGTACGCGACGGTGCCCTGCGGGTTGTCGTCCAGGGGAGCCATGATGTCCTCGCGTGAACTCGTCGTCCTCGGCACCGCCGGCGCGGTGCCCACACGCCACCGTAACCACAACGGCTACCTGGTGCGATGGGACGGGCAGGGCTATCTGTTCGACCCGGGTGAGGGCACCCAGCGGCAGATGGCGCTCGCGGGGCTGAGCGCGCACGACGTCCACTGGATCTGCGTCACCCACTTCCACGGCGACCACTGCCTGGGCGTGCCGGGCGTCGTCCAGCGCATCGCCCGCGACAAGGTCAGGCACCCGGTGCGGGCCGTCTTCCCCGCCTCCGGCGAGACCTACTGGCGGCGGCTGCGGCACGCGACCGCGTTCGTCGACACCGACGTCATCGAGGAGCATCCCGTCGCCGGCGGCGTGGCCGGCGTCGGTCCGCTGACCGCGCGCCGCCTGTCGCACCCCGTCGACTCGTACGGTTACCGGCTGCAGGAGCCCGACGGACGGCGCATGCTTCCCGACCGGCTGGCCGCCCACGGCATCCGCGGCGCGGAGGTCGGCGAGCTCCAGCGCACCGGTTCCGTCCGCGGGGTCACGCTCGACCAGTGCAGCGCGCCGCGACCCGGGCAGAGCATGGCGTTCATCATGGACACCAGGCTCTGCGACGCCGTGTACGAGCTGGCCGACGGGGTCGACCTGCTGGTGATCGAGTCGACGTTCCTGTCCGCGGAGAGCGCTCTGGCCAAGGAGTACGGGCACCTGACGGCGTTCGAGGCGGGCGCGGTGGCCGCCGAGTCGGGTGCGCGCCGCCTGGTGCTGACCCACTTCTCCGAGCGGTACGGCTTCGCCGACGAACCTTCTTTCTTCGAGGAGGTACGGCGCAGCTACGCCGGCGAGGTGCTGCTCGCCCGCGACCTGATGACGATCCCGGTGCCTCGGCGTCAGGTCCACGTACCGACGAAGTAGCCGACCCCGTAGGGGGCCGTCTCCGCCAGCAGGCGGCCTTCGTACGTACGGTCGCCGGCCGCGCCCGCGAGCACCTGCAGGGCGGCGCGGCCGCTCACCCACAGGCGGTCGGCCAGAGCCGGGTCGAGCGCGGCGAGCGGCGCCGGGTCGCCGGCGGCGATCGCGGTACCGAGACCGGCGTTGAACGGCGCCGCCGCGTCGTCGTAGCGGCCGGGGGCGCGGGTGCCGAGGCAGGCCGACCCGTCGGCCATGACGAGCAGCGCCACCCGGGCGGCGGTCGCCCCGAGCTCCTCCCCCAGCTTCCCGCAGTCGTCGGCGGACGCGTCGAAGGCCACCGATCGCAGCCGGTCGGGGGCGGAGTCCTCCAGGAGCAGGCGCCCCACGGTCAGCGACAGCGGGAGCACGGGCTCGCCCCTGCCCGCGGTGAGGTGCACGCCCCAGGGACTCAGGGTGCCCGCCGCAGCGCCGTCGTACGCCTCCGTGGACTCGGCGCCGCCCACCACGATGAGCACGTCGGGCCGCGCCGCGGTGAGGGCGGCGATCGCCGTGCGGGCGGTGGAACGAAGGTCGGGCATCCGGAACACGACCAGCGGGGTTGGCGGACAGACGGCCGCGGCGACAAGCACGTGCGCAAGCGTACGACTCCCGCGAACCGACTCCACACCCGAGCCCCGCGCCGGAACCGGCCCCGGGGACCACACGAGACGCGCACCCCGCCCGTCCACGAGACCCACGCCCCACGTGCCCCTGCGCGCTCGCCCCGCACACTCCCGAGACCCACGCCCCACACGCTCGCAAGCCGCACGCCCCGCACACTCGCGAGACCCACGCCCCACACGCTCGCAAGGCGCACGCCCCGCACACTCGCGAGACCCTCGTCCCGCGCGTTCGTGAGGCGCGCGCCCCCGCGCGTTCGCAGAGGCGGTCAGAAGGGGGTGGCGCCCGCGTGGAGGTCGGCGAGGAGTTTTTCGGCGTGGGCGTGGACGCGGTTGTGGATGCCGCTGCCGAAGCTGATCCTGGCCACCCCCAGCTCCGCGAGCCGGGACAGGTCCGGAGCGCCGGGCCGGGCGAGGATGTTGACCGGCCGGCCCAGCTCGGCGACCAGCGTCCTGATCTCGTCCTCGTCGGCGAGGAAGATCGGGTACACGCAGTCGGCCCCCGCCTCCAGGTAGCGCCGTGCCCGCCGTACGGTCTCCGCGTACGAGGCGTTCCCGTGCACGTGGACGTCCACCCTGGCGTTGATCACCAGTTCTGGCCCTGCCGCTCGCACGCCCGCTAGGTAGTCCGCCTGCGCGCCCGGGTCGACGAGTTCGCCGGTGCGCGGGTCGGTGTCCTCGAGGTTGAGGCCGACGGCCCCGGTCTCGGCCAGGCGTTCGGCGAGCTCGGCCGGTCGGAGCCCGTAGCCGCGCTCGAGGTCGGCGGTGACGGGCACGTCCACCGCCCTGGCCACCCTGGTGACGGCGGCCAGCATCTCGGCGACCGGCGTCTGTTCGCCGTCGTCGTAGCCGAGCACGCGCGCGACGGCGGCGCTGCCGGTGGCCACCGCGGGGAACCCGGCGTCGCGTACGGCGCGGGCCGAGGCGGCGTCCCAGACGTTGGGCAGGACCAGGGGTTTTCCCGGTACGTGCAGCGCGCGCATCGTGGCCGCTCTGTCAGTCGTCATGCCCCGACGGTAGAGAGCGCGGTGGCCTGCGCGTAGGGCCAATAGCAGCCGTTATCGGGAAGCCACTTGACGGCCCCCGTCGCTCGATGAGGGGACGTCAGCACCCGCTGACGGCGCACTGACCGGCGAGTTCGCCCGCGGGACCGTCGGCGGGGTTGTCGGCGGGGGCGTCGTCGGTCGGCTGCGACGGCTTCGTGGTGGGCGTGGTCGGCTTCTTGCCGCCGCCGGCCTGCTCGGAGCCCGAGGAGCCGGTGGAGCCCTTGGAGCCGGTGGAACCCGAGGAGCCCGTGGAGTTCTTGCCGTTCGAGCCGCTCGCCGCGGTGGTGTCGCCGCCGCCCGTCCCGGCGTCGGTCACGTCGCCCATCGTGGCGTCATCGCCGCCCAGGCCGTCGTTCTTCGCGCCGTCGTTCTCCGTGCCGTTGTTCTCCGTGCCGTTGTTCTCCGTGCCGCCGTTCTTGGCGTCGTCGGAGTCACCCGTGGAGTTGGCCGTGTCCTCGCCCGTTGCTGAGTCGTCGGTGCCCTGCGAGGACTCCGGAGCGCCGCCGCCGGGCTGGGCCGCCTGCCCGGAGCCGCCGGCGAGCGTGTAGCCGACGCCGCCGGCCACCAGCACCGCGAGGAAGGCGCCCAGCACGATGAGGAGGGTCTTGTTGGTGCTCTTCTTGCGCCTCGCGGTTTCTGTGCGGCGATCGAGAAGAGTGTCTCCGGGACCGGTCAGGATCTCGTGCCGATCGGGGTCCATCGGATCTCGCATGGTGGTGCCGCTCCCTGCGGTCGTATCGGGGAAAGCTCGCCGGCTTCCGCGGGTGATGGACCAGACTAGCCGCAAAGGCGGAATGCTCGCACAACAATCACGAAGGAATTACGACTTGTCCCCCCATAGATCCATTCGCCCAGGTAGCCGCGCCCGCCTGGCACCCGCGGCCGGAGCAGCCGGGGTACTCGTCACCGCGATGCTCGGGATATTCCTGGCATTCAACGGCTCCCCGGAACGTTCCTCCGAAAGATCACCGGAAATCGATCAGGAAACTCCGTTTCTCCCGATCTCCAAATCACCGGCGAGGCCGCTGTCAGCGCCGGAATGGACACCGACCGCGACCCGCCAGGCCGCACCTCCGACGCGGGCGCTCGCCGAGACAGCGCCCTCGGCTCGGGCACTCCCCGAGACCACGCCCACGGCTCGGGCGCTCGCCGTCCCGGCCGCGCCCACCCCGGACCTGGTACGGGGTCCGCTGCCGCCCCCGTGGCCCGGGCGGCCTCACACCCTGGGCCCATGGATCAGGCCGGTGCCGCCGGTCGCCGTCGTCCCGTCCGTGGCGGCGGAGCCGGTGGTCGCGCCGAGGGCGGACGACGGGCGGCGCCCCGCGCGGCCGCTGAAGGACCGTCCGCCCGTTCCCCGCCCGCAGGGCTCCCCAGAACCGCCGTCGGTGCGCGAGCGTCCCCGCGACGCCGAGCGCCGCACCGTGCAGGAGCGCCCCGCCCGCGACGAGCGCCGCGCCGTACGGCCACGGACGCTGCCGCGCCGGGGTCTCCCCGATCCGTGCGCCACGTTCCACGACTTCCGCCGCGGCGCCTGTCACACGTTCCTGGAGCGCCTCACGCGCTGACCCCGGCACGACGAAGGGCGGCCCCGGGAACCCGGAGACCGCCCTCGCAGCACGTGTCAGTGGGCCGAGCAGCCGTCCACCACCACGGTGGACGGCTCAGGACGCCCGATGGCGGGCATGCCCAGCAGGACGCCCGCGCCCTGCGGGGCGCTCTTGCCCTGACGCGCCTCCCAGGCGTCGCCGGCCCGCGTGCGCCGGACCGCGAGCAGCGGCCCGTCGGCCACCAGGTGGTGCGGCGCGGCGTACGTCACCTCGGTCGTGACCATGTCGCCCGGCCGCGGCGTCGCGTCACCCACCGCGAAGTGCACGAGGCGGTTGTCGGGCGCCCGCCCGGACAGGCGACTGGTGGCCTCGTCCTTGCGCCCCTCGCCCTCGGCGACCAGGACCTCCAGCGTGCGGCCGACCTGCTTCTTGTTCTCCTCCCAGGAAATCTCCTCCTGCAGGGCCACGAGCCGCTCGTAGCGCTCCTGCACGACCTCCTTGGGCACCTGGTCGTCCATGGTGGCCGCGGGCGTGCCCGGCCGGATGGAGTACTGGAACGTGAAGGCGTTGGCGAACCGGCTCTGCCGGACCACCTCCAGCGTCTGCTGGAAGTCGTCCTCGGTCTCGCCGGGGAAGCCCACGATGATGTCGGTCGAGATGGCGGCGTCGGGCATCGCGGCGCGTACGCGCTCGATGATGCCGAGGTAGCGCTCGGCGCGGTAGGAGCGCCGCATGGCGCGCAGCACGCGGTCGGAGCCCGACTGCAGCGGCATGTGCAGCTGGTGCATGACGTTGGGTGTCTCGGCCATGGCGGCGATCACGTCGTCGGTGAAGGCGGCGGGGTGGGGCGAGGTGAACCGCACCCGCTCGAGGCCGTCGATGTCGCCGCAGGCGCGCAGCAGCTTGCCGAACGCCAGCCGGTCGCCGAACTCGACGCCGTAGGTGTTGACGTTCTGGCCGAGCAGCGTCACCTCGAGGACGCCCTGCTCGACCAGCGTGCGGACCTCGGAGAGGACGTCGCCGGGACGGCGGTCCTTCTCCTTGCCACGCAGCGACGGCACGATGCAGAACGTGCAGGTGTTGTTGCACCCGACCGAGATGGCCACCCAGGCGGCGTACGGCGACTCGCGCCTGGTGGGCAGCGTCGAGGGGAAGGTCTCGAGCGACTCTTTCAGCTCGACCTGCGCCTCGCCCTCGATGCGGGCCCGCTCCAGCAGCACCGGCAGCGAGCCGATGTTGTGGGTGCCGAACACCACGTCGACCCACGGCGCCTTGCGGACGATCTCGCCCTGGTCCTTCTGCGCCAGGCAGCCGCCCACGGCGATCTGCATGCCGGGGTTGCGCACCTTGGCGGGGCGAAGATGGCCGAGGTTGCCGTACAGGCGGTTGTCGGCGTTCTCCCGCACGGCGCACGTGTTGAACACGACCACGTCGGCCGTGTCACCGTCGGCGGCGGGGACGTAACCGGCGTCCTCGAGCAGGCCCGACAGCCGCTCGGAGTCGTGCACGTTCATCTGGCACCCGTATGTGCGCACTTCGTAGGTGCGGGCGCCCTCCTGGGTCACAGTCATGGCAGGTTCAAGGGTAGTCGCAGTCGGGCTTGGGACGACCCTCACCGTTCCAAAAGGCCAGCTTGGTGGCCCGATGTGATCGGATCGGTACCGCTCGGTTAGTGACCAGCGTCTTAACGCCCTCTACCGTTTCGTTCCATGACGGAGAACGGAGACGCCACTCCCCTCGTTCGGTTGGAGAACGTCAACAAGCACTTCGGGTCGCTCCACGTCCTGAAGGACATCAACCTGACGGTCTCCCGTGGCGAGGTCCTGGTCGTCATCGGCCCTTCCGGCGGCGGTAAGTCCACGCTGTGCCGCACGATCAACCGGCTGGAGACGATCAGCGACGGGCAGATCATCTTCGACGGGAAGGTCCTGCCCGCCGAAGGCAAGGCGTTGGCCAGGTTGCGGTCCGAGGTCGGCATGGTCTTCCAGTCGTTCAACCTCTTCGCTCACAAGACCATCCGGCAGAACGTCACCCTCGGCCCCATCAAGGTGCGCGGCACCGCGAAGGACGCCGCCGACAAGCGGGCGATGGAACTGCTCGAACGGGTGGGCATCGCGGCGCAGGCTGACAAGTACCCGGCCCAGCTCTCCGGCGGTCAGCAGCAGCGCGTCGCGATCGCGAGAGCGCTGGCCATGGAACCGAAAATGATCCTGTTCGACGAGCCGACCTCCGCACTTGACCCCGAGATGGTGCAGGAGGTGCTCGATGTCATGATCGGGCTGGCGCGTGACGGGATGACCATGATGGTCGTCACACACGAGATGGGGTTCGCCCGGCGAGCCGCCAACCGCGTGGTCTTCATGGCCGACGGCCAGATCGTGGAGGAGAACACCCCCGACGAGTTCTTCACCAACGCGCAGACCGACCGAGCGCGTGACTTCCTTTCGAAGATCCTCACGCACTGAAGATTGAGGCAGGTACACATGCACATGCGTCGAGTGGGAGCAGTGCTCTCGATGGCGGCTCTGGCCGCCGGCCTGGCCGCCTGCGGCAGCGGCGGCAGCGGTGGCGGAGGCGACTACGCCACAGTGGCCGACAAGATCGCCGGTGGCGCGACGATCGTCGTGGGCACCAAGTGGGACCAGCCGAGCCTGGGCCTCAAGACGGGCGCCGAGCCCGAAGGTTTTGACGTCGACGTGGCCAAGGCCGTGCTGAAGCAGATGAACGGCGGCAAGGACGTCACGGTCACGTGGAAGGAGTCGGCCTCCTCCAACCGTGAGCCGTTCCTCGCCAACGGCACGGTCGACATCATCTTCGCCACGTACTCCATCACCGAGGAGCGCAAGCAGAAGGTCACCTTCGGTGGCCCGTACGTGGTGGCTCACCAGGACGTGATGGTCCGCGCGGACGACACCTCCATCAACGCCCCGCAGGACCTCGTGGGCAAGCGCATCTGCAAGGCCGCCGGCTCCAACTCCTACCGGCGCATCACCGACCCGCCCCCGGACGGCGAGCTCGACCTCGACGCCTCCACCGTCGACGCGGCCAACTACTCCGAGTGCGTGCAGAAGCTCAACGGCAGCAACCTCGACGCGGTCACCACCGACGACCTGATCCTGGCGGGCTTCGCCAAGCAGGCCGGCGGCAACTTCAAGGTGCTCGGCCAGGGCTTCACCGACGAGAAGTACGGCGTCGGCCTGAAGAAGGGCGACACCAAGACCTGCGAGGCCGTCAACACCGCGGTGAAGGCCCTGTGGGACGACGGCACCATGAAGACGCTGCTCGAGAAGTGGTTCGGCGGCATCCAGGGTCTGAAGGTGTCGGAGACCGCCCCGACGGCCGAGGGCTGCGCCTGATCACCTGAGGCGGCGGCCGGAGCACCGGCCGCCGCCGCTCTATGTGGTGGAGCACGATGGACGACCTAATCACGTACGGCCCCAACCTCGCCGAGGGGTTCCTGAACAACGTCAAACTCTCGCTCGTGGCCGCGGTCGCCTCCTTGATCCTCGGCACGATCCTGGTGGCGATGCGGGTGTCCCCCACGCCGGTCCTGCGCGCGGCCGGCACCGTCTACGTCAACGTGGTGCGTAACACTCCGCTCACGCTGGTGCTGGCGTTCTCGGCGCTGGGCCTGAGCGACCAGCTCGGCCTGGTCTTCTCCGAGACGCCGCGGACCAACTCGTTCTGGATCGTCGCGATGGGCCTGTCGGCCTACACCGCGGCGTTCGTGTGCGAGGCGCTGCGCGCGGGCATCAACACCGTTCCCCTGGGCCAGGCCGAGGCCGCCCGCGCGATCGGGCTGACGTTCATGCAGTCCCTGCGGATGATCATCTTGCCGCAGGCGTTCCGCACGGTCGTGGCGCCGCTCGGCAGCGTCATGATCGCCATGATCAAGAACACCACGGTCGCGACCGCGGGCGGTTTCGTCGCCGACTCGGCGGCCGAGATGAAGGAGGCGTTCGACACGACCGGCGCGTCCATCCCGATCTTCCTCGGCATCGTGGTCGGTTTCATGGTGCTGACCATGCCGATCGGCTTCTTCACCGGCTGGCTGTCGCGGCGTCTGGCGGTGGCCCGATGAGCGCCTCCGTCCTCTTCGACGCCCCCGGGCCCCGCGGACGGCTGCGCAACCACGCGCTCACCGTCATCGGCGTCCTGCTCGTCGCGGCCGTCCTGTACGGCATCTACACCGGCTTCGACGCCAAGGGCCAGTGGGAAGGCAAGATCTGGCAGCCGTTCCTCGAGTGGCACACCTGGGAGCTGTACATCATCCCGGGCCTCATCGGCACGCTCGAGGCGGCGGCCGTCGCCGCGGTGCTCGCGCTGGTCTTCGGCGCGGTGTTCGGCCTGGCGCGGCTCTCCGACCACGCCTGGGTCCGCATCCCGGCCGGCGCGGTGGTCGAGGTGTTCCGCTCGATCCCGCTGCTGCTGCTGATCTTCTTCATCTTCTACCTGGCCCCGATGCTCATGGGCGGCGGCGACTACGCGTTCATGGCGGTCGTCCTCGGCCTGATGCTCTACAACGGCTCGGTGCTGGCGGAGGTCGTCAGGGCCGGCGTGCTGTCGGTGGCCAAGGGGCAGTCCGAGGCCGCGTACGCGGTGGGCATGCGCAAGAACCAGGTGATGCGGCTGGTGCTGCTGCCGCAGGCCGTCACGGCGATGATGCCGGCGATCGTCAGCCAGCTCGTGGTGTTGCTCAAGGACACCGCGCTCGGCTACATCATCGCCTACGTCGACCTGCTCAACACCGGGTTCAAGATCCTGCCGGCGGTGTTCTTCGGCTCGCTGATCCCGGCGGCCATCGTCATCGGCATCATCTACGTGGCGCTCAACATGGCGCTGAGCTACTTCGCCACGTGGCTCGAAGGCCGCAGCCGGCGCAGTCGCAAGACCGCCGCCGCCCCGGTCGCGCCGCCCAACGCCGCGGGCGTGGCGGCGGGCCTGGGAGCCAAGGGCGGGGGCGTCCCCCCCGACAGCGGCGCCGACTGACCGTAGGGGCGGTGGGCAGACTTCGCCCGCCGCCCCGAACGTCCATATTTCCCCAAAAAAGACCCTTGCCTTCTTTATGGCGAACTTTCCGGATGTCACCGGTGGGTAGCCTGCCCGCAAGATGAGAGGTCGGGGAGGCATGCGGGGGGCTGCGTACGCGGGACTCGTCATGGTGCTGGCCCTGTCGGCGTGCGACGACGTCACCTCGTACACTTCCGCCGCCGAGAAGATCAGACACACCCGCACGGCCGTGATCGGCACCAAGTGGGACCAGCCGGGCATCGGCTGGAAAGCGGGCTTCTCCGCGCCGCAGGGCTTCGACGTGGACGTCGCCCGCTACATCGTCGGCCGCCTCGCCGGCGGCCAGGTCAAGATCACCTGGCGCGAGTCCGCGTCGTCGCAGCGTGAGGCGTTGCTCCAGAACGGCACCGTCGACCTGGTCGTCGCCTCCTACAGCATCACGCCCGCCCGCACGACGCGGGTGACGTTCGCGGGCCCGTACGTGATCAGCCCTCAGGACACGCTGGTGCGCGCCGACGACCGCCGCATCACCAGCACGTCCGACCTCGCGGGCAAGCGCATCTGCCTGGCCGAGGGTTCCAACTCCTACCGGCGCATCACCGACCCGCCGCCCGACGGCCTGCTGGACCTGCCGGCCACGCTCGTCAAGGCCAGCAACTACTCCGACTGCGTACGCAAGCTCGCCGCCGGCCGGCTCGACGCGGTCAGCACCGAGAGCTTCGTGCTCGCGGGGTACGCCGACCAGGATCCGGGCAAGTTCCGGCTGCTCAACGACCCCGTCTCCATCGAGTACTACGGCGTCGGCATCAGGAAGGGCGACCTCGCCACCTGCGAGGCCGTCAACCAGGCGATCACCAGCATGTGGCGGGACGGCACCGCGACGCGGCTGCTGCGCAAATGGTTCGGCAAGACTGGGCTCGACCTGCCCACGTCCATGCCCCGCCTCCGGAGCTGCCGCTGACCCCCGCGTTCCCCCGGATCTTCGGGCAGGATGCGAGTATGCCCTTCTGGCCCTCCCCCATCACCACGACAGACGTGGCAAGCTCCGGCACGCGCCCGGCCTGGCCCACGGCCCGCGACGGACGGGTGTGGTGGGCAGAGGACCGCCCCGACGAGGGCGGACGCACCACCATCATGCGCAGCGGCCCCGACGGCGTCCGCGAGCTGCTGCCCGCCCCGTGGTCGGCGCGCACCCGGGTGCACGAGTACGGCGGCCGCCCCTACGCCGTCACGCCCGGCGGCGAGGTGGTCTTCGCCAACCTGAAGGACCAGCGGCTGTACCTCCTCGGCGACGACAGCGAACCGCGCCCGCTCACGCCCGAAGGCTCCCGCTACGCCGACCTGCTGGTGCGCGACGGCCAGGTGTGGTGCGTGCGCGAACACCACGGCAACGGCGGCAGGGTGAGCCGGGCGATCGTGTCGGTCCCGCTCGACGGCGGCGACGTGCGCGAACGGGTGACCGGGTCCGATTTCTACGCCTCCCCCTCGCTCTCCCCCGACGGGCGGCACCTCGCGTACGTCTGCTGGAACCACCCCCGCATGCCCTGGGACGGCACCGAGCTGCGCGTCCTGTCCCTCGACGGCGGCGGCTCGCGGACCCTCAAGGGCGGCCCGTCCGAGTCGGTGCTGGCCCCGGCCTGGAACGGCGACGCCGGCCTCTACCTGATCTCCGACGCCTCCGGCTGGTGGAACCTGTACGAGATCGGCCTGCACGGTGACGGCCTGCGCGCGCTGCACCCGGCGGAGGAGGAGTTCACCTCGCCGCCCTGGACGCTGGGCGGGGCCCCGTACACCGTGCTGCCCGACGGGCGGCTCGCGGTCCTGCACGGCCGCGGCGACCTGCGACTCGGCGTCCTCGACCCCGCGTCGGGCTCGCTCACCGACCTCGACCTGCCCTACTCCGGCTGGGACGCGTCCCTGACCGCCGCCGGAACGTCGGTCGTCGGCATCGCGTACGCGCCCACGGCCCCACGCTCGGTGGTGACCGTCGACACGACCACCGCCACGCACCACACCCTCAACACCCCCCTCGTCGCGCTCCCCGATCCGGCCTACCTCCCACCCGCCACATCCGTACGCATCCTCCGCACCGGCGACCGCACACCCGAAGACCGCGCGCCGGCGGGCCGCGTGGAGCTCCGACGGCCCGCGCACGACGTGACTGCCGCGTCTGAAGAGCTTGAGCGGGGGGAGATCCACGCGTTCCGCTACCCGCCGTACGCCGCGGCCGTCGAGGAGGGCAAGTCGCCCTACGTGATCTTCGTGCACGGCGGGCCCACCGGACACGCCACCACCGGCCTCGACCTGGAGAAGGCGTTCCTCACCTCGCGAGGCATCGGCGTGCTCGACGTCAACTACGGCGGCTCCACCGGCTACGGCCGTGCCTACCGCGAACGGCTGAAAGGCCAGTGGGGCGTGGTCGACGTCGAGGACGTCGTCGCCGCCGCCCGCTGGCTGGCCGCAGAAGGACTCGCCGATCCCACGAAGATCGCCGTACGCGGCGGCAGTGCCGGCGGCTGGACCGTGATGGCGGCCTGCTGCCGCTCCGACGCGTTCGCCGGGGGCGTCTCCTACTACGGTGTCAGTGCGCTCGCCCCGCTGGCCGCCCACACCCACGACTTCGAGTCGCGCTACGTCGAGTGGCTGGTGGGGCCGGAGAACGCGCAGGTGTACGCCGGCCGCGAACCCCTCAACCTGGTCGACGGCGTGACCTGCCCCATGCTGCTCCTGCAGGGACTCGACGACCCCGTCGTGCCGCCGGAGCAGTCGGAGGCGTTCGCCGAGGCGCTGTCCGACCGCGGCGTACCGTGCACGTACCTCGCCTTCGAGGGCGAGTCGCACGGCTTCCGCCGCACGGAGACCCGTGCCGCCGCCCTGGCCGCCGAACTGGCCTTCTACCAGCAGATCTTCTGACGCCAAGAACCCCGCCCCTGGCACTCCCCGACTCCAACCGAGCGACCGAGGAGGTACAGCCGCTGGTCCTTCAGGTTGGCGCAGACCACCTCGCCGCCGGGCGTGGCGGCGTAGGGGCGGCGTGCCCACCCAGCCCATGCCGACCGAGTCCCGCCCACCCGACCCAGCCGAGCCCACCCAGCCCAGCTCGACCGAGTTCGCCCAGCCGACTCCGCCCGAGTCTGCACAGCTGATTCCCGCCCGGCTCGTCCGGCGCGGGTGGCTAGCGGGCGAACTCCGTGGCCCTCGACTCCCGGACCACCGTGATGCGAATCTGACCCGGATAGGTGAGCTCCTCCTCCACCTGCTTGGCCACGTCGCGGGCGATCACCTGCGCCTGGATGTCGTCGATCGCGTCAGGCCTGACCATGACGCGGATCTCCCGTCCGGCCTGCATGGCGAACACCTTGTCCACGCCCTCGTACGACTGCGCGATCTGCTCCAGCCGCTCCAACCGCTTGACGTACGCCTCCAGGGACTCCCGCCGAGCGCCAGGACGGCTGCCGCTGATCGCGTCGGCGGCCTGGGTGAGCACCGCTTCGACGGTACGGACCTCGACCTCGTTGTGGTGCGCCTCGATGGCGTGCACCACGTCCTCCTCCTCGCCGTAGCGACGGGCGATCTCGGCGCCGATCAGGGCATGGCTGCCCTCGACCTCGTGCGTGAGCGCCTTGCCGATGTCGTGGAGCAGGGCACAGCGCTTCAGCAGCGGCACGTCCAGCTTCAGCTCCGCCGCCATGATGCCGGCGATATGGGCGGACTCGACGAGGTGCCTGAGCACGTTCTGCCCGTACGAGGTGCGGTAGCGCAGTTGCCCCAGCAGCAGCGTCAGCTCGGGGTGCATGTCGGTGATGCCCAGCTCGACGAGCGCGTCCTCGCCTGCCCGCGCGCACAGGTCCTGCACCTCCTGGCGGCTGCGGTCGTACGCCTCCTCGATGCGCTGCGGATGGATGCGGCCGTCGAGCACCAGCTTCTCCAGCGTGAGCCGCGCCGTCTCCCTGCGGACCGGGTCGAAGCACGACAGCAACACCGCCTCGGGCGTGTCATCGATGATGAGGTTCACCCCGGTCGTGGACTCGAAGGCGCGGATGTTGCGCCCCTCACGCCCGATGATGCGCCCCTTCATCTCGTCGCCGGGCAGATGCAGCACGCTGACGACCGACTCGGCCGTCTGCTCCGCCGCCAGCCGCTGCACCGCGAGCGTCACGATCTTCGTGGCCCGCTTCTCGCCCTCCTTGCGGGCTTCGCCCTCGATCTCCCTGATGATCAGCGCGGCCTCACGCTTGGCCTGGTACTCGATCTCCCTGACCAGCTCTGCCTTGGCCTGGTCGGCGGTGAGCCCGGCCACCCGCTGCAGGACGGCCCGCCGCTCCTCCTCTGCCTGCAGCAGCTCCTCGCGGCGCCCGGCCAGTTCGATCTCGGTCTCGGCCAGCTTCCTGTCGCGTTCGGACTGCCGCCGGGCCTCTTCGTCGAGCCGCTGCTCACGCTCGGCCAGTCGGGCCTCACGGCGTTCGAGGTCGGCCCGTAGCTCCTTGAGCTCGGACTTGAGGGTGCGGCTCTCCTCCTCGACCTCTCTCCGCAGCTGCGCGGCGCTCTCGGCCGCGCCCGCCGACCTGCGCAGGATCTCCTCGGCGTCGGACTCCGCCTTGCTGCGGATCTCCAGCGCCTCCTCACGCGCCTGCTCAAGCTCCTCGTGGACGGCTTCCAACTGCTCGGGGGACGGTTCGGCCGGACCCGGCACGCCACCCGAGGTGCGCCGTACGACGACGAGAAGGGCGACGATCATCCCGAACGTGAGCACGAGCACCGCCACCATCAGCACCACGACCAGCGGCCCCATGTGCGCCCCGCCCTCCTCGCGTCGTCAACAGGTCATAACGCGACCACAAGAACAGGAGGGGTCACAGGCGCGCCGCGGACATCCCGGTCGGCGTCATCGCCGGAATCGGTGCCAGACCAAGACCGAACCCGGCCTCGGCCGTGAAAGCCGACACCTCGCCCGCCTCGGTCAACCAAGCTCACTCGTCCGTCGTTCACCGGTATGGCAATCCGCGCTGCGCGGAGTAACTCCTCACTGCCGTCGAGGTTATGCGTCGAACAGGTCACGAGCAAGCAAACGGGTTATCAAGCGTGTCTAACGTACTTGACTCCCACCTTTACGCCCGATATCCCCCGACAGCACCAAAAACACCACCGACGGCCCCCACCAAACCCCGACATCCCCTGTACGACACCACTCCCCGCCCACACCACTCATTTCGCGCCCACACCCTCACCCCGAGCGACCTTTCGAAGGGCAAACCAAAGACCGACCAAGCACATCTCGAAACAACCTAAAGACCCATAGCCAGCCCAGAAGCACCCAAAACACGCAGCGAAAACGCCGAACTCACGCACCGAGGGCCGGGCCGCCGTCCATAGGGCGCGACGGCGTCACACCTCAGCCGGGCGGCCACAGCTCGCAACGCAACCCACCGCCACCACATTGCGGACCCTCACCAAACAGGAGAAGCGGTACGCATCGGCGTAGCGACCTGCGGCCCACGTTGCGGACCCTCACCGAGCGGGAGAAGCGGCCCATCGACGTTGAGGGAAGAGCAGCGGGCGGCAACGAACTTCCCCCAGCGCGGGCGCCGAGGGCGAGGCCCCTGCTAGCAACGGCAATCGCTTATTCGAAGTCCTCTTCCATTTCGATGCCCTCTTGTTCCAATGCCTCACGAATGACGCGGAAGGCCAGGCCGGATGGGTAGCCCTTGCGGGCGAGCATGCCCGCAAGGCGGCGTGTGCGGACCTTCGGGTCGAGGGATCGGGTGGCGGCGAGTTTGCGTTCGACCAGCCGCCGGGCTGTCTCCACTTCCTGGTCGGGATCCAACCGCTCCACCGCTTCGCTGACGGTCTCGTTGTCGACACCCCGACGGCGCAACTCAGCCGCCAGGGCTCGCTTCGCCAGCCCTCGCCCGTGGTGCCGGGAATCGACCCAGGCCGCCGCGAACGCCTCGTCGTCGATCAGGCCGAGCTCCGAGAACCGGCCGAGCACCGCCTCCGCGACCTCCTCCGGCACGTCCCTCTTGCGCAACGCCTCGGCGAGCTGGGCACGCGTCTTCGGGGCCATCGTCAGCAGCCGCAAGCAGATGTTCCGCGCCACGGCCTCCGGGTCCGCCTCACCACCGGAGCGCGGCCGCCGTTCGGCTCTGGCCCCTCCCGCTCCGGCACGCCCCTCTACCCAAGAACGCCCCGCCCGGGAACCCCCCTCAGCCAGGAACCCCTCCCCTTCACGGAATCCCTCCCCTGCAACATCCTCGGGGGTGGAACGCCCCTCAGCCCGAGAACGCCCCGATCGGGACCGCCCACCGGCCCTGGAACGGCCCTCAGCACGGGAGCGCCCTTCCGCCCGGGAACGGCCCTCGGCCCGGAAAGGGTCGTCAGCGAGGAACCCCTCCCCTTCCCGGGGAACCTCCCCTGCGGTGGAACGCCCCTCTGCCAGGAACTCACCTGCCGCAGAGCGTCCCCACGTCGTACGCCTCGCGCTGTCATCAGCATCCGTACCGACATCGTCGGCCGCGCGCCCGCCCACGCGACGCCTGCCGTCGCGAGCCCGCACGCGCCCGCCGGATGATCTCGGCCGACTCTCCGCACCTGCCCTGCCTGGCTCGTCGTCGCCCTGGCCGGTGGCGTGATCGGCATCGGCCGCGAACCAGCTGCTGCCGGCCAGGACCTCGGAATGCCAGTCGCTTCCCGGACGCGCGCCGTCGCCTTCCGCAGGCTCACGTCCGGAGGGATCGTCCGCGACCTCGTCGCCGCCCGGGCCAGCTGATGCCGCCTCAGGCGAGGCCGTCCCGGCCCCAACGAAGGCCACCGCATCTACCTCTTCCGGGTCAGCAGCGAGGGCGGGCGACGGCTTATCGGAAGGGGCGGCGGGCGACGGCTCTTCGGAAGTGGCGGCGGACGCCTCCGCTCGCATGCGAATGCGTTGTTCGCGCCACTCGTCTGCCGACGGCCAGCCGTCCACGGACGATCGAGCCAGGTCGCGCCCGCCTGCTGCGGGGGATGGGACGCCGCCCCGGTCGGGGAGGCGGGGGGACTGTGGGCGGTCTGTGCTGCTCATGCGTCAGGCGATCAGACGTCACCCGGCTTCGGCGTGGACTTCGAGCCACGGCCGGAGGAGGTTGCCGGCGCCGGAGCCGGGGCGGC
This sequence comes from Nonomuraea maritima, assembly GCF_900100395.1. Lineage (GTDB taxonomy): Bacteria > Actinomycetota > Actinomycetes > Streptosporangiales > Streptosporangiaceae > Nonomuraea > Nonomuraea maritima. The sequence continues at coordinate 599,764 of NZ_FNFB01000001.1, forward strand.
CTCGGCGGGAGCGTCGACACGCGGGCCCACGCCCAGCTTGTCCTTGATCTTCTTCTCGATCTCGTTGGCCATGTCGGGGTGGTTCTTCAGGAAGTTACGGGCGTTCTCCTTGCCCTGGCCGAGCTGGTCGCCCTCGTACGTGTACCAGGCGCCGGACTTACGGACGAAGCCGTGCTCCACGCCCATGTCGATGAGGCCGCCCTCGCGGGAGATGCCCACCCCGTAGAGGATGTCGAAGTCGGCGACGCGGAAGGGCGGGGCCATCTTGTTCTTGACGACCTTGACCCGGGTGCGGTTGCCGACCGCCTCGGTGCCGTCCTTGAGCGTCTCGATACGGCGGATGTCCATCCGGACGGAGGCGTAGAACTTCAGCGCCTTACCACCGGTCGTGGTCTCGGGGCTGCCGAACATGACGCCGATCTTCTCGCGGAGCTGGTTGATGAAGATCGCGGTGGTGCCGGTGCTGTTGAGGGCACCGGCGATCTTGCGCAGGGCCTGGGACATGAGCCTGGCCTGGAGGCCGACGTGGCTGTCGCCCATCTCGCCCTCGATCTCGGCCTTGGGCACCAGGGCCGCCACCGAGTCGATGACGATGATGTCGACGGCGCCGGACCTGATCAGCATGTCGGCGATCTCGAGCGCCTGCTCACCGGTGTCGGGCTGGGAGACCAGCAGGGCGTCGGTGTCGACGCCGAGCTTCTTGGCGTACTCGGGGTCGAGGGCGTGCTCGGCGTCGATGAACGCGGCGATGCCGCCGGCCCGCTGGGCGTTGGCCACCGCGTGCAGGGCGATGGTGGTCTTACCGGAGGACTCGGGGCCGTAGATCTCGACGATGCGCCCGCGCGGGAGGCCGCCGATGCCGAGGGCGACGTCGAGGGAGATCGACCCGGTGGGGACCACCTCGATGGGGGCTCGGGCGTCGTCGCCCAGTCTCATGACAGAGCCCTTGCCGAACTGCCGCTCGATCTGGGCGAGCGCGGTTTCGAGGGCCTTCTCGCGGTCGTTGATAGCCATGGGAACTCCCCCTGAGGGTCGTGGTCGAATCAGTCGGGTGAAAACTACGGCCTGCCACCGACATTTTTCGTCGCAGCCGGGGAAGACGTGGCCGACTCCGCCCATCCTAGCCGAACGGCTGTTCGATCACAGCGGGAACACGCAGGTCACCACCGGCGGCTCCCACCGTACGCCCGAGGGGCGGCGGAAGCGGCCGCCAGGACGTGTTGTCAGGCTCCGTGAGCTGGGGAGACTCACTGGAGGGCGACACGGGGAGGCGGCACGTGGGGAGCGGCTACACCGGGGAACGGCGCGCACGGCTGGAGACCCTCGCCGAGCTGCTCCCCGAGCACGGGCTGGTCGGCCGCCTCGTCGGGGGCGACGATCCGGTGCTGTGGGTCTGGCACCCCCACTCGGGCCGCCAGACGATCATTTTCGCCACTCCGTCGAGCCGTGGATGGCAGTTCCTGTGGTCTCCCGACGGGCAGGACACCGCCGACGACCCGCAGCGCACCGCCGCCACGTTGCGCCAGGTGCTCGACCCCGCCCTGCCCGAGTGACCCGGCCTGATCAACGAAGCTTCGACGAGACGTCCTCCACCTGGCAGACCGCGCGCCACACCGTCTTGGCGTTCTCTCCATCGGCGAGCGCCTGGACGACCGTGCGCCCGCCCAAGGGGGCCAGCACGTAGTCACGAGCCCACGACTCCGCGTACGTCTCACCGAAGTGGGCGTTCATCCGTCTCCAGAACTCGGTCAGGCGCATGGCTCAAGTATGGAATCGCCCGGAGGGTGGGTAGGACATCCCCATGCCAAAGACCCCCAAGTCTTCACCCCCGAAGACGCCTGAGACGAAGGCGAACAGAGCCAGAAGCCGCCGCTTATCGAAACTTCTGCGGCTCGCCGTACAGAAGGAGAAGGCGGAACGCGCCGAGCGGCACGCGGGCATCAGACAGCAACCCCGTGCGGGCAAACCCCGGACGCGCAGGCCGTCACGGCGCTAGGGGTCACAGCACCCGTGCGCCGTGCATCTCACCGAGATGGTCGGCGAGCAGTTCCAGCCGGGCGCCGTCGGGGTCCTTGAAGTGGAGGGAGGCGCCGCTTTCCACCTGGTGCGGCACGCCGGCCGCCTCCAGCTTCCCGCGCAGCCGCTCCCATGTCGCGGGATCGACCGAGATCACGACGTGGTGGAGCCCTCCCAGCACCTCGCGGTACGGTTCGAGGTCGATCCCGGGGAAGTCGACGAACGCGAGCAGGTTGCCGCTGCCGGCGTCGAAGAAGAAGCGGCTGGAGCCGCTGTGGTCGGGGTTCTCGATGACCTCGGTGAGCGGGAACTCCAGGAGTTCCTGGTAGAACCTGATGGTCCGCTCGGCGTCGGAGCAGATCAAGGCCACGTGGTGCAGGCCGCGGGCGCTGCTGGAGGGCCGGTGCGTTAAGACGTGGCGCTGCTTGATGTCGGTACGGCGGGCGTCGGTGGCCGCTCGGTCGGTCGTCACGGCAGCTGTATGTCCGCACGAGCCCTGCCTCAACCGCCCGCGACCAGGGCGAAGCGTTTTCTGTCGGTGGCGCGAGGCAGTATGGCCTGGTGAGCTCGCTCGACCACTTCAGCCAGGTGACCAGGCAATGGTTCGCCGGCGCCTTCGAGGCTCCCACGGCCGCCCAGGAGGGGGCGTGGGAGTCGATCGCGCGCGGCGACAACACGCTCGTCGTGGCGCCCACGGGGTCGGGCAAGACGCTGGCGGCGTTCCTGTGGTCGCTCGACCGGCTGGCCGCCGCCCCCGCCGACGGCGAGCGGAAGGGCACCCGCGTGCTCTACGTCTCGCCGCTGAAGGCGCTCGCGGTCGACGTCGAACGCAACCTGCGCGCACCGCTGGCCGGGCTGAAGCAGACCGCGCGGCGGCTGGGGCTGCCGGTGCCGGAGATCTCGGTGGCGATCCGCTCGGGCGACACCCCCGCAGAAGACCGCAGGCGGTTCGCGGCCAAGCCGTCCGACATCCTCATCACCACCCCTGAGTCGCTGTTCCTGCTGCTCACCAGCCAGGCGCGCGAGGCGTTGCACGCGGTCGAGACGGTGATCGTCGACGAGGTGCACGCCGTCGCGGCCACCAAGCGCGGCGCCCACCTCGCCCTCACCCTCGAACGGCTCGACGCGCTGCTCGACAGGCCGGCGCAGCGGGTGGGGCTGTCGGCGACCGTCCGGCCGGTGAGCGAGGTGGCGACGTTCCTGGGCGGGGCGCGGCCCGCCACGGTCGTGCAGCCGCCGTCCGACAAGCAGATCGAGGTCGAGGTCGTCGTCCCCGTCGAAGACATGACGGAGATGCAGGCGGGGCCGCCCGCTGACGGCGAGGAGCTCACACCCGAGCCCGCCAACCGGTCGATCTGGCCCCATGTCGAAGAGCGCCTGTTCGACCTGATCGAGTCCCACAGCTCCACGATCGTGTTCGCCAACTCGCGGCGGCTGGCCGAGCGGCTGTGCACGCGTCTCAACGAGCTCGCGTACGACCGGGGCGCGGCCGGTGAGGCCGTCGACCTGTCGATCTGGGAGACCGGTGCGCCGCAACGACCACCCGCCGAGGTGATGGCGCAGGCGGGGGCGAGCAGGGGCGTGGTGACGGAGATCGTCCGCGCCCACCACGGCTCGGTGTCCAAGGAGGAACGGGCGCAGATCGAGGAGGCGCTCAAGTCCGGCCGGCTGCCCGCCGTCGTCGCGACGTCCAGCCTGGAGCTCGGCATCGACATGGGCGCGGTCGACCTGGTCGCCTGCGTGGAGGCGCCGCCGAGCGTGGCCAGCGGGCTGCAGCGCATCGGCCGGGCGGGCCATCAGGTGGGCGCGGTGTCCAAGGGCGTCATCTTCCCGAAATACCGGGGCGACCTGGTGCAGACGGCGGTGGTGGCCGAGCGGATGAAGAGCGGCTTGATCGAGGAGTTGCGCTATCCGCGCAATCCGCTCGACGTGCTCGCCCAGCAGATCGTCGCGATGACGTCGCTCGACGAGTGGACGGTCGACGACCTCGAGGCGGTGGTCAGGCGCGCGGCCCCGTACGCCACGCTGCCGAGGAGCGCGCTGGAGGCCACGCTCGACATGCTGGCCGGGCGTTATCCGAGCGAAGAGTTCGCCGAGCTGCGCCCGCGCATCGTGTGGGATCGCGTCACCGGCACCCTGCGGGGGCGTCCCGGTGCGCAGCGGCTGGCGGTCACCAACGGCGGCACGATCCCCGATCGCGGGCTGTTCGGCGTGTTCCTGGTCGGGGAGCGCGCGTCCCGGGTGGGCGAGCTCGACGAGGAGATGGTCTACGAGTCGCGTGTGGGCGACGTGTTCGTGCTGGGCGCGACCTCCTGGCGCATCGAGGACATCACGGCCGACCGGGTGCTCGTCTCCCCCGCCCCGGGTCAGCCGGGCAAGCTGCCGTTCTGGCACGGCGACACGCCCGGCCGCCCGGCCGAGCTCGGGCGGGCGATCGGGCAGTTCCTGCGCGAGCAGGCCAAACAGGACTCGACCGAACGCATCCAGGCGGCCGGGCTCGACGAGTACGCCGCCGGCAACCTGCTGGCCTACCTTCGGGAGCAGCGCGAGGCCACGGGCTACGTCCCCGACGACCGCACGCTGCTGGTCGAGCGTTTCCACGACGAGCTGGGCGACTGGCGCGTGGTGATCCACTCCCCCTATGGCGCGCGGGTGCACGCCCCGTGGGCGCTGGCGATCAACCGGCGGCTGCACGAGCGCTACGGCCTCGACGTGCAGGCCGTCCATTCCGACGACGGCATCGTGCTGCGCATCCCCGACACGCTGGCCGAACCGCCCACCGACGTGGCGGCGTTCGACGCCGAAGAGATCGAGCAGATCGTCACCGAGGAACTCGGCGGCTCCGCGCTGTTCGCCTCCCGGTTCCGCGAGTGCGCGGGGCGGGCTCTGCTGCTGCCGCGCCGCGTGCCCGGCCGGCGCAGCCCGCTGTGGCAGCAACGACAGCGGGCCGCACACCTGCTGGGCGTGGCGTCGCAGTACGCGTCGTTCCCGATCGTGCTGGAGACGATGCGCGAGTGCCTGCAGGACGTCTTCGACGTCCCTGGGCTGGTGCAGCTCATGCGTGACATCGCCGCGCGCCGGGTGCGGGTGGTGGAGGTGGAGACCTCGCAGGCCTCGCCGTTCGCGACCTCGCTGCTGTTCCACTACGTGGGCGCCTTCATGTACGAGGGCGACGCACCGCTGGCCGAGCGCCGCGCGCAGGCCCTGGCGCTCGACACGACGCTGCTGGCGGAGCTGCTCGGCCAGGCCGATCTGCGCGAGCTGCTCGACCCCGACGTGATCTCCGACAGCGAGCGCGAGCTGGCCCGGCTCGACCGGCCGCTGCGCGATGCGGAAGACCTCGCCGACCTGCTGCGTTCCCACGGTCCGCTGCTGGTGCCCGACGTGAGCGTACGCGGGGGCGATCCGGCCTGGCTGGCGGAGCTCGAACGCGCGCGACGGGCGATCCGGGTGCGCGTCGCGGGGCAGGAGCAATGGGCGGCGATCGAGGACGCGGCCCGCATGCGCGACGCGCTCGGCGTCCCGCCGCCGGTGGGGGTTCCGCACGTGTTCCTGGAGCCGGTGCCCGACCCGCTGGCCGACCTTGTGGCTCGGCACGCCCGCACGCGCGGGCCGTTCCACGCCTCGACGGCCGCCGCCCGGTTCGGGCTGGGCGTGGCCGTGGTGACCGACACGCTGCGGCGGCTGGCGGCGACCGGGCGGGTCGTCAACGGCGAGTTCCGGCCCGGCGGGCGGGGCGAGGAGTGGTGCGACGCGGGTGTGCTGCGGATGCTGCGCCGCCGGTCGCTGGCCCGGCTCCGCAAGGAGGTGGAGCCCGTCGCCCCGGAGACGCTCGCCCGGTTCCTGCCCGCCTGGCACGGCATCACCGGCGCCGACGGGGGTGCGCCGGCGCGGGGGGCGATCGGTTCGGCGCGGGCGATGGACGCGCTGGTCCGTTCCATCGAGCAACTGCAGGGCGCCGCGGTGCCCGCCTCGGCGCTGGAGACGCTGGTGCTGCCCTCGCGGGTGCCCGGATACCATCCGGCGCTGCTCGACGAGCTGACCTCGTCGGGCGAGGTGATGTGGGTGGGGCAGGGTTCGCTGCCCGGTGGCGACGGCTGGGTGTCGCTCTACTTCGCCGACACGGCGCCGCTGTTGATGCCCGACCCGGCCGAGATCACGATGACGCCGGTGCACGAGCGCGTGCTGGAGTTGCTCGGCGCGGGCGGGGCGCTGTTCTTCCGTGGGCTCTCCGACCTGGCCGGCTCGCTCGACGACGCGACGCTGGTGTCCGCCCTGTGGGACCTGGTGTGGGCGGGCCGGGTGTCGGGCGACACGCTGGCGCCGCTGCGCGCGACGCTCGGCACCGGACGGCCCGCGCACCGGCCGTCCGTGACGCGGCGGCGCCGGGCCGTGCTGCCGAGCCGGAGCGGGCCGCCGACCGTGGCGGGGCGTTGGTGGCTGCTGCCCGAGCCGGCCGCCGACGCCACCCAGCGGGCGCACGCACAGGCTGAGGTGCTCCTGGAACGGCACGGGGTGGTGACCAGGGGTGCGGTGACGTCCGAGCGGCTGCCTGGCGGGTTCACGCCCATCTACCAGGTGTTGCGGGCGTACGAGGAGAGCGGCAGGTGCCGTCGGGGCTACTTCGTGGAGGGGCTCGGCGGGGCGCAGTTCGCGCTGCCGGGGGCGGTGGACCGCATGCGCGCCATGGCCCCGAGCATCGCACCCGGCTCTCAGCCCGCGAGCTCACCTGCTGCTCCCGACGCCTACGGCCTGCCGCCAGGAGGCGCCGCCGGGTACGACGCCCCTTACGGCGACGAGGCCCACGACCCGCTCGGCGACGCATTGGGTGGGCGGTCCGGTGGCGGGCATGGTGCCGGTGCCAGTGCAGATGACGGGTTCGGGAACCGGTTCGGCAACGAGCCTGGTGGCGGGCTCGGTGACCGATTCGGCGACAGGCCCGAAGACCGGTTCGGCAGCGGGCCTGGTGACCCATTCGGTGACAGGACGGGAGATCGGCGCGGAGGCGGGTTGTCTGGCGACAGGGCCGAAGGCCGGTTCGGAGGCGGCCTGTCTGGTGACAGGACTGGAGACCGATTCGGAAGCGGGCTGCCTGGCGACAGGGCCGGAAACCGGTTCGGCAGTGGGGCTGGTGGCGGGCTCGGAAGTGGAGTGACTGAAGGGCGTGGTGAGCGGCGCAGGGGTGGGCCGGGTGATGGCGGGAGGCGGGCTGTGGTGCTGGCGGCGGCTGACCCTGCCAGTCCGTACGGGGCCGCGCTGTCATGGCCGCAGCATCCCGGCGAGGTCGGGCACAAGCCTGGGAGGAAAGCCGGTTCGCTCGTGGTGCTCGTGGATGGCCACCTGGTGCTCTACGTCGAGCGTGGCGGCAAGACGCTGCTGTCGTTCACCGACGGTGAGCGGTTGCAGCCCGCTGTGGACGCGCTGGCGCTGGCCGTACGTGACGGGGCGCTGGGCAAACTGACGGTGGAGCGGGCCGACGGCGCCCCGATCGTCGACTCCCCGCTGGCGGCGGCACTGGAGGCGGCCGGCTTCCACCCCACACCTCGTGGCCTGCGCCTACGCGCCTGATCGCAACACACACCCGAGTGGAACGACGGACGTACGGCGTGCGTGATCCCGGGGGGTGGACCCGCCGCGTGCGGTGCATGTGCCGGGCCGCCGACGGCTACCGGACCGTGACCGTGGACGTGCGCGGGGCTTCGCGTGTCGTGCGGCTCCGCCGTCGCCTGTGGCACCCGGGAGTTGTCTTCCCAGGGCCGTCTTCGGCGTTGCCTGGCGGTGGCCCTGCGACGTGTGGTCCTGGCAGCCGGGCCCCATAGGGCTGTGACGGCCGATGGGCAACGCAGGCGGCGGCCAGGGCTGTGCGGGAGGCCGGACAAGGAAAGAAAAATAGGGCTTACGCAGCAACTGAATGATCGTTATGTTACTAGGCGTGGCGTCAGACCCCGGGGCGTTCGCCCGAGAGGCGTCCGACGGCACAGGCACGTCGCACGGCTGGTCCACGCCGTGACTGGAGTGGTCATCAGCGGAGGGCGGATCGACGGTGCCATCGACGTCTCGCTGCCGCGCCGCCGACGTCGGCGGCCTCGTGGCGGGTCCAGCCGCGTTAAGCGTCGCGGGCGTCGACCCTCGTAGCCTGTCCTGGCAGTCGTCACGGGCGTTACCGCGAGCCCGATCCGCCCGGGTCCGTGCGCCGGCGGGCCGGGGAAGTCGAGACACACTCCGAAGTGGCACGGAAGCTGCGGCCGAGAGGTTCGCGACCCTCCCAACGCCACACGCCCACGACCCGCCACCGCGCTCCCACCACCACCCGCGGCGTCCCACCACGAAAGCCGACGCATACTTCGAGGCGCGGCGGGCCGAGTGGGTCACGGCCTTCGAAAGAGCGCACTCCCACCACCACGCCCGGCGTCGCGGAACGGAAGCCGACGCGTACTCGGAGGCGCGGCGGGCGCGGTGGGTCGCTACCTTCGCGACACGGCATGCCCACGTCCACTCGCGGCGTTCCCACCGACCACGGGCGGCGTTCCCGCGACCAGCCGCGGCGACCCCGCAGGCATCCACGGCAATGCACGAGCGCCCACGACGTGCTCGCGGGCATCCTCGGCAGTCGCGCCATCGTGCACGGCGGTCCACGACCGGCTGCGACATCCGCACAACCGTCCATGACAATCGCCTGACCGCCCACGGCACGCCCGCGGTCATCCTCGGCAAGCACCACCATGCACGACGCCCCACGACCGTCCACGGCAGGCCTTCGATCGTTCGTGGTCGGTTCAGGGCCGGGTGTGGGGTGATCGGCCCCGTGCTACGAGGCGCGGGTGACCGCTTGAGCCGGTCGGCCGTGAGGCGGTCGTCCCTCCGACCATCGCGACCAGGAGACAACCCATGACTGCGGCTCTGGAGATCAACGGCCTGGTGAAGGCCTACGGGGAGAAGGTCGCTGTCGACCGTGTCACATTGACCGTGCCGCAGGGCTCGTTCTACGGGCTGGTCGGGCAGAACGGCGCGGGCAAGACGACCACGCTGTCCATGGCGGTGGGACTGCTGCGTCCCGATGCCGGGACGGCGCGCATCTTCGGGGCGGACGTGTGGTCCGACCCGGCGACGGCCAAGCAGCTCGTCGGCGTCCTGCCCGACGGGATGGCGATGCCGGAGCGGCTCACCGGGCGCGAGGTGCTGACGTATCTCGGGCTGTTGCGCGGGCTGAAAAAAGAGGTGGTGACCGAACGCGCCACGGAACTGCTGTCGGTGCTCGAGCTGGAGGGAGCCGAGAAGACCCTGGTGATCGAGTACTCGACCGGCATGCGCAAGAAGATCGGCCTGGCCACGGCGCTGCTGCACGCGCCTCGGCTGCTGGTGCTGGACGAGCCGTTCGAGGCGGTCGACCCGGTGTCGGCGGCGACCATCAAGGGGATCCTGCGCGGGTTCGTCGAGGGCGGCGGCTCGATCGTGCTGTCCAGCCACGTGATGGCGCTGGTGGAGCAGCTGTGCGACCACGTCGGCGTGATCGACAAGGGCCGGGTGGCGGCCGCGGGCACGCTGGAGGACGTACGCGGCGCGGCGACGCTGGAGGACAGGTTCGTCGAGCTGGTCGGTTCGGGTTCCACGGCCGCCAAGGGGTTGTCATGGCTGTAGTGATGACGCTGGTCCAGATGAAGCTGGCGATCCTGCGCCACGCGGTCAAGGGTCCGCAGGGCAGCACGATGTCGTCGGCGGGCGTGCTCGGTGTCCTGATCGCGGGCGGCACCGTTTACCTGGCCTTCCTCGACGGTGACTGGCTGCCGGCCGCGTACGCGGTCTGGATGCTCGGATGGATCATCGGCCCGGTCTTCTCCGGAGGTGGCGACGAGTCGCTGCGCCCCGAGTTCTTCTCGGCCATCGGGCTGCGCCCGTACCGGCTCGCGGCCGGGCTGCTGACGGCGGCGTTCATCGGCGTCGCTCCGGTGGTCAGCCTGCTCGCCCTGGCGGGGCTGGTGGTCGCCGGGACGCGGGAAGGCGTCGTGGGGGTGGTCGTGGCCGTGCCCGCGATGGTGTTGCAGCTGGCCGTGTTCGTCCTGCTGTCGAGGGTCGCGGTGGCGCTGCTCGGCGTGGCGCTCGGTTCCAGGGTCGGGGCGATCGGCGCGGGCGTGATCAACGGGGTGATCCTCGCGATCCTCGGACAGGGCTGGGTCTTCGCGGTGGCTCTCGGCCAGGGCGGCCAGATCCCCGAGTTCGTCCGCTACCTGCCGTCCGGGTGGGGGCTGCTGGCGGTCGAGGGCAACCTCCTGGCGCTGGTCGCGATGGCCGTGCTGATCGTGCTGCTGCTGGGGGCGTGGGCGGCGTTGCTGACCCGGCGTACGGGGGCTGACCGGCCCTCGACCCGGGGCCGCAGGCCGATGCGGGCGGCGACGGCGCGGCAGGCGGTGATCGCGAAGGAGCTACGTACGTGGACCCGTGACCTGGTGCGCACCCATCAGATGGCCTTCGCGCTGACGTACGGTGTGTGCTTCGCCGCCGCGCCGCTCGCGCTGGGGATCCCCGACATGCTGCCGCTCGCCGGGCCGATCTTCATCGCGATGGCGGCGTCGCTGTCCGCCAACACGTACGGCACCGACGGCACCGCCCACTGGCTCACCCTGCTGACGCCCGGCGCGTCCGACGTACGAGGTCGGCAGCTGGCCTGGCTGGCGGCGGTGGGGCCGGTCGCCGTGCTGCTGACGGTGGCGTTCACGCTGGTCACGGGTGGTCCGTGGCCGCTGGTCCTGTCGGCGACGCCGGCACTGCTCGGCGGCGGGGCGGGGCTGGTGCTGCTGGTCTCGGTGTACGGGCTCGTCCCCGGCATCGATCCCCGCAACCGCGGCGGCAACCCGCTGCGGACCTCCGAGGACGAGGGCAGCCTGACCGGGATGGCGTACCTCATGCTCCTCCTGGTGGCGTGCAGCGCGGCGCCGGCCGTGACGGTCGCGGCGATGTTCGGCTGGTGGGGCGTGCCGGTCGGGGTGGCCACCGGTGTGCTGTGTTACTGGGGGTTCGGACTGCTGGCGGAGCGGCGGCTGACGGCCAGGGGGGCGGAGCTGCTCCAGGTCATGCGTACGGGGCGGCGTCCGGGAAGCATCACCGGGAAGTCCTCGTTCGCGATGCCGAAGATGTCGAAGCCGCGCGAGTTCATCGTGATGGTCTGCATCACACTCGGCGCGATCCCGCTCATACCGCAGGGCGTCGTGGCGATGACGATGCTGTCCGACGGGCAGCTCGGGCACACCTGGTTCCTCGCCACGCACATGCCGCCGGCGCTGCGCTGGCCCACGGCGATCGTGATGGTGCTGCTCGGCCTGGGCATGTACACGACAGGGTTCCTGCTCTGGCGTCAGGCGAAGAAGCAGGCCGCCGGCGCCCGGGCTGAGGCCCGTGAAGAGCCTCAGGAGGCCGCACCATAGGACAAGCCGGCGCGACGCGCCCGCGCGGGCACTTCCCGCAGGGGTCCTGACATCCAGGGCACCGCGCGAGTGCTCGCCACACGGATCCTCGCCTCCCGGGAACCGCGCGAGCACTCGCCAGGTCCTCGCGTCCCGGGACCCGCGTGGACGGGCGCCGGGCCGGCGGTGGAGGTGGTGGGCGGGCGCTGGTGGTGCGGGCGCTGTATACGATTAGTGCCCTTATGAGCGATATGACGTTGGGCGCGTCCCACCAGACCTTGCGCGACGAGGTCACCGCCGAGCTTCGCCGCCGCATCCTGTCAGGCGAGCTGGGTCAGGGCGAACGGTTGGTGGAGGACAGGCTGGCGGCGGCGCTCGGCGTCTCGCGCAACCCGGTACGCGAGTCGATCAGAATCCTGTCCACCGAGGGGTTCGTCCAGGTCGTCCCCCGGATCGGCGCGACCGTCGCGGTGCTGTCGGTCGAGGAGGCCGAGGAGCTCTTCGACGTGCGCATCGCGGTCGAGGGCCTGGCGGCGCGCCTCGCGGCCCGCAAGCGCAGCCCCGCCGCCGCCGACCGGCTGCGCCGGGTGCTGGAGCAGGCCAGGGAGGCCGTCGAGGCCGGGCGGCTGGAGCAGGTCGCCGACTACAACACCGATTTCCACCTGGCCGTCGCCGAGGCGGCGGGCAACTCGTACCTGACGCTCATGATGAAGCCGATGCTGCAGCGGGCGCAGTGGGTCTTCAACCGGACCGCCGCCGCGCGCAAGGGCGACTCCTGGTCGGAGCACCTGAGCCTGTGCGAGGCGGTCGCCGCGGGCGACGAGGACGAGGCGCAGGCGCGCGCCGTCGCGCACGTCGCGGCGGCCCGCCGGTCGTTCCTCGCCGAAACCGGCCGCGCCCGGTAAGCCGGCCGACGGTCAGAAACCGGCCGTGCCCGGTGAGCCACCCGGCATCAAAGGCAGGCCGCGCCCGGTGAACCACCCGAACGATTAGAAAACGCTCAGATAACAACATAGCGCTATGAAACGCCAGTGAAATGTGAGGTCTTGTATACAGTCTCCTAAACCCTTCTACGGAGGCCAGAATGAGACCGTCCCCCAGGCTCGTTGCGGTTCTCGCCACACTTCCTCTCGCCCTGGCGGCTTGCGGCGGCGGCGGCAGTTCGAGCACCACGCCCACGGCCCCTCCTTCCATAGCAGACGCCTCGGCCGACAACCGGCCGGTCAAGGCCGGCGGAACGCTCAACGTGGCGCTCAACGCCGATCCGGACGCACTCGACCCGAGCAGTTCCACCACGCTGGTGGGCCGCGAGGTGTTCGCGAACATGTGCGAGAAGCTCTACGACATCGACGCGTCCTCGACACTCGTCCCCCAGCTCGCCGCGGCCATGCCCGAGCTGTCCGACGACGGCAAGGAGGTGACGATCAAGATTCGTGAGGGTCTGAAGTTCAACGACGGCACCACCATGGACGCCGAGGCGGTCAAGAAGTCGATCGACCGCCACCGTACGTGGGAGAAGTCGGCCCGCCAGGCCGACCTCGCCGCGGTCTCCGACGTCACCGTCGTCGACCCGGCCACGGTACGGCTCACCCTGACGCAGGCGTTCACGCCGCTCACCGCGCAGCTCGCCGACCGCGCCGGCATGATCATGTCGCCGAAGGCCCTGGACGCCGAGGGCGACAACTTCGGCGCGAACCCGGTGTGCGTGGGCCCGTTCAAGTTCGCGAGCCGCACCTCCGGCAGTGAGATCGCGCTGGAGAAGGCGGCCGACTACTACGACGCCGCCAAGGTCAAGCTCGACAAGCTCGTATACAAAATCATCGTCGACCCCAACGTCCGCGCCGCGAACCTGAAGTCGGGCGACGTGCAGGTGGCCGACCAGCTCGCCACGACCACGGTCAAGGGCGTGCAGGACGACCCCAACCTGGCCGTCGTCGCCGGCGGCGGGCTCGGCTACTACGGCATGCAGATCAACGTCGGCAACGTCAGCGGCTCCACCGAGAAGTACGGCGAGGTGGACACTCCGCTGGGCAAGAGCCCTGAGCTGCGTGAGGCGTTCGAGCTGGCGCTCGACCGCGACGTGATCAACAAGACCGTGTACAACGGCCTGTACGAGCCCGACTGCCTCCCCGTGCCGGTCGACAGCCCGTACCGGCCGAAGGACCTGCAGTGCCCCAAGCGTGACGTCGCCAAGGCCAAGCAGCTCGTCCAGGCCTCCGGCGTGCCGACGCCGATCAAGGTCACGCTGACCTCCCCGAACGACGCCACGAACATCCGCCTGGCGCAGGTCATCCAGCAGATGACCAAGGAGGTCGGCTTCGAGGTGAGCGTGCAGACCGCCGAGTTCGTCACCACGCTCGACGCGGGCCGCGCCGGCAAGTTCGACGTCATGCTGCTCGGCTGGTCGGGCCGCGTGGACCCGGACGGCAACCTGACCAACATCGTCACCACCGGCGGCAGCAACAACTACGGCGGCATGTCCGAGCCGGGCGTCGACGACCCGATCAAGCAAGCCGCCGCCGAGACGGACCTCGCCAAGCGCACCGAGCTCTACGGCTCGGCCATGGCGAAGATCCAGCAGGTGCGCAGCGTCCTGTACCTGTACCACAGCAAGTACTACCTGGGCACGGCCAAGAACGTCGCCGGCGTGCAGTACTTCAAGGACGGCCTGCCCCGCTTCGTGACGGCCGGATTCACCGCGTAATGCTCTGGTTCATCCTTCGGCGTTGCGGGTCGGCGGTCATCGTGCTGTTCATGGGCAGCGTCCTGATCTTCCTGGGGATCAGGGCGCTGCCCGGCGACCCGGCCACCGTCATGGCGGGCGACGAGGCGTCGCCCGCCGTGGTGGCCGCGATCCGCCAGGAGTTCGGCCTGGACAAGCCGCTGCCCGCGCAGTACCTCGACTACGTCACCCAGACCCTGACCGGCAACTTCGGCCGTTCCACGCAGGACCAGCTGCCGGTGATCGACATCATCGCCCAGCGGCTCCCCGTGACGCTGGAGCTGTCGGCACTCGCCATGCTCGTCGCGATCGTCATCGGCGTGGGCGCGGGCATCGTGGCGGCCGTCCGGCGCGGCAGGACCGCCGACTACGTGGCCACCGGGTTCGGCCTCGCCGGCCTCTCGGTGCCGCACTTCTGGCTCGGCCTGCTCGGCATCCTGCTGTTCGCGGTGACCTGGCGCGTGCTGCCCGCCTCGGGCTACGTCCCGTTCAGCGAGGACCCGGCGCAGAACCTGCAGCGGATGATCCTGCCCTCGCTCGTGCTCGGCGCCGGCTTCGCGGCGATCCTCATGCGGCAGACCCGTTCGGCCATGCTGGGCGCGCTGTCGGCCGACTACGTACGGACGGCACGTTCCAAGGGCCTGTCGGAGACCAAGGTCGTGGGCGCGCACGCGTTGCGCAACAGCCTGACGACCGTGGTGACCGTCCTCGGCCTGCAGCTGGGCGCGCTCATCAGCGGCGCGGTGGTGACCGAGCAGATCTTCGTCATCCCGGGCTTCGGCAAGCTCACCGTGGACGCGGTGCTGACCAGGAACTACCCGGTCATCCAGGCGGTGGTGCTGGTCACTGTCGCCGGATACGTCCTGGTCAACCTGCTGGTCGACGTCGCCTACGCCTTCCTCAACCCGCGGATCAGGCTCTCGGGGGCACGCCATGACTGACGCAATCGCCGTGCCGCTCCGGCGCGCCAGGATGTGGCGGCGCTTCCGGCGGCGGCCGATGCCGATGACCGGGCTCGTCCTCGTGGCCGGGTTCCTGCTGCTGGCGCTGGTCGGCCCGCTCGTGACGGGCGACCCGGCGCAGCAGGACTACCTCGCCACGCTCGCGCCGCCGTCGGCGGCGCACCCGATGGGCACCGACGACCTCGGCCGCGACGCCTTCGCCCGCATCGCGCACGGCGCTCAGGTCTCGCTCCAGGCGGGGGTGCTCTCCACGGCTCTGGCCATGGCCGTCGGCATCCCGATCGGGCTGGTCGCCGGGTTCTACCGGCGCTGGCTGGACCCGATCGTGATGCGCCTGGTGGACGTGACGCTCGCGTTCCCGTTCCTGGTGTTCGCCGTAGGCCTGGCGGCGATCATCGGACCTTCGCTGAAGGGCGTGGTGCTGGCGCTCGGCTTCGCCCAGCTGCCCGCCGTCATCCGGATCACCCGCGGCGAGGTGCTCGCGATCAGGGAGATGGACTACGTGGCCGCCGCCGTCGCCGACGGCGCGGGCGACGCGCACATCATCTTCCGGTACGTGCTCCCCAACTGCGCCAGCCCGCTCATCGTGCAGGCCACGGTCGCGATCCCGACGGCGATCATCGGCGAGTCGACGCTGTCCTTCCTCGGCCTCGGCGTGCAGCCGCCGACGCCGTCGTGGGGCGTGATGCTGACGACCGCGCAGCAGTACCTCGGCGACGCGCCCTGGCTGGCCATCTGGCCGGGCGTGATGATCGCCCTGGCCACGCTCGGCTTCAACCTGCTGGGCGACGGGCTGCGCGACGTACTGGACCCGAGGAGTGGCCCGTGAGCCTGCTGGAGATCACCGACCTGAGCGTCGGTTTCGACACCGAGGACGGCCTCGTGCAGGCGGTCAGGGACATCTCGCTCACCCTGGACGAGGGCGAGATCCTGGCGCTGTGCGGCGAGTCGGGCTGCGGCAAGTCGGTCACCGCGATGTCGGTGCCGCGGCTCCTGCCGCCCGACACGACGCGGCTGTCGGGCTCGGTGAAGCTGGACGGCCGTGAGCTGACCACGCTGCCCGAGGCCGAGATGCGGCAGGTCCGCGGCAAGTCGGTCTCGGTCGTCTTCCAGGAGCCGATGACGTCGCTGAACCCGTCGTTCACCGTCGGCTACCAGATCGCCGAGGTGCTGCGCCGCCACGAGAAACTGTCCAGGAGGGACGCCGACAGGCGCGCGACCGAGCTGCTGGAGCTGGTCGGCATCCCGGCCGCGGCGCGGCGCATGAAGGAGTACCCGCACCAGCTGTCCGGCGGCATGCGGCAGCGCGTGATGATCGCCATCGCGGTGGCCTGCCAGCCGCGGGTGCTGATCGCCGACGAGCCCACCACGGCGCTCGACGTGACGATCCAGGCGGGCGTGCTCGACGTCTTCCGCGACCTGCGCGACCGGCTGGGCACGGCGATCATCCTCATCACGCACGACCTCGGCGTGGTGGCCGACATCGCCGACCGCGCCGTCGTCATGTACGCCGGGCGGGCCGTCGAGCAGGCCACGGTGGCGGAGCTGTTCGCCGCGCCGCGGCACCCGTACACGCTGGGGCTGATGAACGCGCTGCCGTCCGCGGCGGTGGACGGGCGGCTGGCGGAGATCCCCGGCATGGTGCCCTCGCCGCTGTCCGACCCGGACGAGTGCGCCTTCCACGACCGCTGCCCGCGCGTCCAGACCGACTGCCGCATGTCCAGGCCCCCGCTCGTCCGCCAGGGCGAGGAGCATCTGGCGGCCTGCTTCCACCCCGGAGGTCAGTCGTGATCCTGAAGATCGACAACCTGGTCAAGCACTACGGCCCCGTACGCGCCGTGGACGGCCTGTCGCTGGAGATCGGCGAGGGCGAGGTGCTCGGGCTGGTCGGCGAGTCGGGCAGCGGCAAGTCGACGGTCGGCAAGTGCGTGCTGCGGCTCACCGAGCCCACCTCGGGCACGATCGAGCTGGGCGGTCGCGACATCACCCACCTGTCGCGGCGGGCGCTGCGCCCGCTGCGGCGCGACGTCCACATGGTCTTCCAGGACCCCTACTCCTCGCTCAACCCGCGCTTCACGATCGAGCGGATCGTCGGCGAGCCGCTGCTGCGGCACAAGGTGGCCGACCGCCGCGAGACCTCCCGGCGGGTGTCCGAGATGCTGGAGAAGGTGGGGCTGCGCCAGGAGATGCGCTCGCGCTTCCCGCACGAGCTGTCCGGCGGGCAGCGGCAGCGCGTGGGGCTGGCCCGCGCGCTGATCCTGGAGCCCAAACTGGTCGTCGCGGACGAGCCGGTGTCGGCGCTGGACGTGTCGGTGCAGGCGTCGGTGCTCAACCTGATCACCGACCTGCAGAAGGACATGGGGTTCTCGTGCCTGTTCATCACCCATGACCTGTCGGTGGTGGAGTTCCTGGCCGACCGGATCGCCGTCATGTACCTCGGCCGGATCGTCGAGTCGGGCCCGACGGAGGAGATCTTCGCCGGGCCGCGGCACCCGTACACGCAGGCCCTGCTGTCGGCCGCGCCCGTGGCCGACCCGGTCAGGCAGCGCGAACGGCGCCGCATCGTGCTCGGCGGTGACGTGCCGAGCCCGCTCGACCCGCCCTCCGGCTGCCGGTTCCACACCCGGTGCCCGCTGGCCTACGACGAGTGTCGTAGCGTCGAACCGGCCTTGCACGACCCGCGTGGCAACGGCCATCCGGCCGCGTGCCACCTGGTAACGGCGGATCGCGTCCCCGACGCGGCCGCGACCCGATAGAAGGAGAGATCTTGTTCACCACCAGGCCCGAGCTGTCGGGTGACTTCGGTATGGTCGCGAGCACGCACTGGCTGGCCTCCGCCACCGGCATGAGCGTTCTGGAGCGGGGCGGCAACGCCTTCGACGCGGCGGTCGCCGCGGGATTCGTGCTGCAGGTCGCCGAGCCGCACCTGAACGGTCCCGGCGGCGAGGTGCCGATCCTGCTGTGGAGCGAGGCCGACCAGAAGGTGTCGGTCGTGTCCGGGCAGGGCGTCGCTCCGTCCGCGGCCACCATCGAGCGCTTCACCGAGCTGGGCCTCGACCTCGTTCCCGGCACCGGTCTGCTGGCGGCCACCGTGCCCGGGGCGTTCGGCGGCTGGATGCTGATGCTGGAGCGGTGGGGCACCTGGTCGCTGGCCGACGTGCTGGCGCCCGTGATCCACTACGCCGAGCACGGCGTGCCGGTGCTGGAGCGGGTCTCCACCACGATCGAGTCGGTCAAGGACCTGTTCACCGACGACTGGAGCACGTCGGCCGCCACCTGGCTGCCCGGCGGCAACGTCCCCGCGGCCGGCAGCAAGCTGGCCAACCCGGTGCTGGCGCGGACGTACCGGCGGCTGGTCGCCGAGGCCGAGGCCGCGTCGAGCACCCGCGAGGGCCAGCTCGAAGCCGCCAGGAAGGCCTGGTACGAGGGGTTCGTCGCCGAGGCGATCGCCGAGTTCTGCCAGAAGACGGCCTGGCGCGACAGCTCGGGCGAGGTGCACGGCGGCCTGCTCACGGGCGACGACCTGGCGAACTGGCGGGCCGGCGTCGAGGAGCCGCTGACGTTCGACTACCGCGGCCACACCGTGTGCAAGACGGGCCCGTGGGGCCAGGGGCCGGTGTTCCTGCAGCAGCTCGCCCTGCTGTCGGGTCACGACCTCGGCGCGATGGGCCACCTCAGCGCCGACTGGATCCACACGGTCACCGAGGCGGCCAAGCTGGCCTTCGCCGACCGTGAGGCCTGGTACGGCGACACCGAGGTGCCCATAGCGGACCTGCTGGACGCGTCCTACACCGACGAGCGGCGGCGGCTGATCGGCGCCGAGGCCAGCCTCGAACTGCGTCCAGGAGCCCCTGGCGGGCGGGCGCCGCGGCTGCCCGTCTACCCCGACCCGGCCACGATCCCTGGCGCGCCAGGCCTGTCCGGCGCGCGGGCCCCGCAGGGGGTCGGCGAGCCCACGGTGGGACGGGTGGACACCGGCGAGCAGGTGATCTCCTCCGACGGCACCGTCAAGGGCGACACCTGCCACGTCGACGTCGTCGACCGGTTCGGCAACATGGTCTCCGCCACGCCCAGCGGCGGCTGGCTGCAGAGCTCCCCCACCGTTCCCGAGCTGGGCTTCTGCCTCGGCACGCGGGCACAGATGTTCTGGCTGCAGGACGGCCTGCCCGGCTCGCTGCGTCCCGGCGCGCGTCCGCGCACGACGCTGTCGCCGTCGTTCGCGCTCAGGGACGGCCGTCCGTGGCTGGCGTTCGGCACGCCGGGCGGCGACCAGCAGGACCAGTGGAGCGTCAACTTCTTCCTGTCGGTCGTGCACGGCAAGCGCAACCTGCAGGAGGCCGTCGACGCGCCGATGTTCCACACGGAGCACTTCCCGAGCTCGTTCTACCCGCGCGGTTCCCGTCCCGGCGTGCTGCACGTCGAGGACCGCGTGGACGCCGCCGTCGTCGCCGAGCTGCGCCGCCGTGGGCACGAGGTGGAGGTGCAGGAGTCATGGTCGCTCGGCCGGCTGAGCGCCGTGGCCAGGGACGGCGACTTCCTCAAGGCGGCGGCCAACCCGCGCGGTTCGCAGGGGTACGCCGTCGGCCGCTGACCGTTCACGTGGGGTGGGGGCCGGGATCCGGCCAAGCCCGGCGGGCGGCTTCCTCGGCACCCGCCTGGCCCATCTCTCGCGCCGGGGTTCTCGCCCCGGCCTGGCCCTCGCCTGGGCCTGGTGCCGGTCGCCCTGGTCAGGCGACGGTGGCCGTGATCAGATCGTCCACGACCTCGGTGAGGTCGTGATCCCTGGCGTAGGCCCGTCGCTGGCGCGCGGCTCCCGACCCGGCGCGCAGCAGCCGGTCGAGGCCCTCCTGGACGTACGCCAGGTCGCCCGCCTCCGCCAGCGCCGGCCGTACGTGCTCCAGAAGACGCCCGGCCAGCACCGCGGCCGGGACGCGCGTCCCGTGGCGTACGTCGAGGCCGTCGCCCTGCAGCCCGTCGCGGGCCGCCCGCCAGTAGGCGGCGCGCAGGACCTCCTGCGGGACGGGCATCCCCCGATCGCCCCGCGCGACGGCCTCCAGAGCCGTCATCACGAGTGCGCGGGTGAGCCCGATCAGGGTGAGGCTGTCGGCCACGTCGAGCGGCACGTCGGCCACCCTGACCTCCACCGTCGGGAGATTGGGCGACGGACGGGCGTCCCAGTAGACCGACTTGGAGTCGAGCAGCACGCCCGACTCCGCCAGCGACCGCACCGCCACCTCGTACGCCCCGTAGGACGGGAAGTAGGGCGGCGCCCCGGAGACCGGCCAGCGCCCCCAGCTGATCACCCGCCAGGACGCGTACCCGGTGTCGCGGCCGGCGAAGAACGGTGAGTTGGCGGCGAGGGCGATCAGGGTCGGCAGCCAGGGCCGCAGATGGTTGCCGACGTAGACGGCGTGCTCGGGGTCGGGCACGTCGACGTGCACGTGCAGGGCGCAGATGCTGATCTCGTCCTGCAGCGCGCCGTAGAGCACGCGTCCTTGCAGGTAGCGGTCGTCGTCGGTGAGCGGCGGCGGCATCACGTCACCGAGGACGGGCATGCCGCAGGCGACGACGGCCAGGCCGCACGAGCGGGCCGCGCTCGAAACCTCCTTCCTCAGGGCGCGCAGCTGCGCGCCCAGTTCGCCGAGGTCGGCGGAGGGCGGCGTGCGGGCCTCCACCTGGAATCGGGTGATCTCGTGAACCACGTCCAGCACGCCCGCGGCGGCGGCCAGCACGTCGGCCGCCCGGGGGGATACGTGGCGGGTGCGGGGATCGACGACGAGGTATTCCTCCTCGATCCCGATGAGCGGAACCATGTCCACCTCGCAGGGGAGTCCGGAACTCTCCGTACGGAGGTTTGGTGCCCGTGCGGCGGTGTGGGGGAACCTGGTCAGCCGGTGAGCTCCACGGGCCCGTAGACGGCGTGGCGCGCGCCGGTGACCATGGCCCAGTAACGGTCGCCGTACGACCAGTGCCACCACTCGGTCGGGTAGTTGACCAGGCCGGCCGGCTCGAGGGCGGCGGCGAGCAGCTTGCGGTGGGCGCGGGCGTCGTCGGAGATGCCGGGGGCGCCGGTGTAGCAGGCTCCGTCGCTCTGCTCCGGGTTGTCGTTGACCTGCGTGCCCATGTCGTACTCGACGCCGTCCGGCGAGCACAGGGTGAGGTCGACGGCGGCGCCCGCGGTGTGCGGGGCGACCTCGACCGGGGAGACGTAACGGCTGGCCGCGACGTGCGATTCGGCCTCCGTCATCTCGGGGTACGTCGCGAGCAGCTCGGCGCGGTAGCCCTCGAAGATGTCGCGCTGCGTGGCGATCGGGCGGTAGCCCTCGACGACGAGCAGGTGGTAGCCGTCGGGCAGCAGGCTCTCGGCGTGCTCGAGGCGGCTCAGCAGACCGGCCCGCAGGTGCGCGTAGGCGCCCGCGTCGTCGGCGAGCCGCGTGTCCACGCGCAGCCGTCCGCGCACGTCCGCCAGGGGTTCGCCGCACTCCTGCACCGGGATCGAGGTCACACGGGGGTCGGAGATCAGCACGACGTCGTTCGGGGAGCTCCACATGGGCAAGGATTCTCACACAGTGTCGGAGAAGACCTGCTCGCGGGCCTGTCCCAGCGCCGCGACCAGCGCTCCGCGCAGCACCGGGTTGCCGTCCACGCGGGTCGTGACGACGGCGGGCCTGCTCGGGCACACGCGGGCCACCGCCTCCTCCACCTTCGCGGCCAGCCGCTCGCCGCCCGCGCGGCCGACCTCGCCGCTGAGCACGATGAGCCCGGGATCGAGCACGACGGCCACGGCCGCGGCCCCCACGGCGAGCCGCGCGGCCACCTCGTCGAGGAAGCCCTCGTCACCGCGACGCACCATGTCGGGCACGCTGTCGCCGGTCACGCCGTGCCGTTCGGCCAGGCCCGTGAGGGCGGCGTGGCCCACCAGGCGCTGGAACGAGCCCGACTGCGGCGCGGACACCTCGGTGGGCAGCGGTTCACCGGGGACGGGCAGCCAGCCGATCTCGCCCGCGCCGCCGGAGATGCCGCGGTGCAGCTTGCCGCCGAGCATGACGCCGAGGCCCTGGCCGACGCCTGCCCAGATCACCACGAAGTCGTCGTGTCCTGCGGCGGCGCCGTACTCGTGCTCGGCGAGGGCGACGAGGTTGACGTCGTTCTCGATGGTCACGGACGCGCCGAGGGTCTCGCGCAGGCCGGCCAGCACGCCGACGTGCCAGGCGGGCAGGTCGTACGCCCAGCGCACGTCGCCGGTGACCGGGTCGACGACTCCGCGCGTGCCGATGACGAAGGAGCGCAGGCGTGCCAGGCTGACGTCCGCGGTGTCGCAGGCGCGCCGCACGGCGTCGTGCACCGCCCGTACGGGGTCGCCGACGTCGGAGGGGTTGACGGTGATCTCGACGACGGTCCTGCCGGTGATGTCCGCGACGCCGACGCGCAGGCTGTCGGGCAGCACCTCCAGGCCGGCGACGTACGCGGAGGAGGGGACGACGGCATACAGCGCGGCGTGCGGTCCGCGGCCTCCTGCGCGCTCGCCCGCGACCTCCACCAGCCCGCGTTCCTCCAGCCGGGCGAGGAGCTGGCCCGCGGTCACCTTGGACAGGCCGGTGCGCTCGCCCAGCTCGGCTCGGGTGAGGGGGCCGTCTCCCAGGAGCAGTTCCAGCGCCGCGCGATCGTTCAGCCGGCGCAGCAGCCGGGGGGTCCCCGGGTCTCGACTCATCGGCGCACCCTTCTCGTCACGATCGGCTAACGGGCGTTTCTTTTAAGAAAGTTTCTTGTTAGTTTACCAGCATCGTTCGGCATTGACGATCAGCCTGGTGCGGACCGTAGGCCAGCACCCGGGAAGGGAGAACCCTGTGAGGATCGCGAAGATCACAGCCACTACGGTCACCACGGCCGCTCTGGCCCTGGGCCTCGCCGCCTGCGGGTCCAGTGAAGCACCCCCCACGTCCTCACCCGACGCCGGCGCCGCCTCGGCCGGCGGCCCCGCGTACGCCGGCAAGACCTTGACCGTGTGGCGCCTGGGAGACAGCAACCCGGCCGCGGCCTCCTACATGGAGGAGCTCAACGCCGAGTTCAAGACCAAGACCGGCGCCGACGTCAAGCTCGAGTGGATCCCGTGGCCGCAGGTGGCCGACAAGTTCGCCGCCGCCGCCACCGGCACCGGGCCGGACGTGACCGAGATCGGCAACGACCAGGTGCCGATGTGGCAGAGCCAGGACGCGCTCACCCCCATCACGGACATCGCCCGCGAGGGCGACCGGGCGCAGATCCCCGAGAACCTCTACGGCTACGAGACCGTGGACAACGAGATCTACGCCGTGCCGTGGGGCGCCGGCGCCCGCGCGGTGCTCTACCGCAAGGACTGGTTCGAGGAGCTCAAGATCGAGGTCCCGAAGAGCTGGGACGAGCTCGTCGCCGCCGCCAAGAAGATCCAGAAGGAGAAGGGCGCGGGCGTGGACGGCTTCGCCTTCAACGGCGGCTCCGACGCCAACCACCTGCTCGCGGCCTTCGCCTGGTCCGAGGGCGGCGAGTACGCCGTCAAGGAGGGCGACCGCTGGGTCGGCAAGCTCACCGAGCCCGGCTTCACCAAGGGCTTCGAGACCTACACCGGTCTGGTGACCGACGGACTGTCCGGCAAGGCGAACCTGACGCAGAACACCGTCGACATCCGTACCCGCTTCGCCAACAACAAGGTCGCCATGTACCTCACCGCCGCCTGGGACCTGCCGGGCATCGAGGAGGACTCCAAGGGCAAGCTGAAGGGCGACAAGCTCGGCTTCTTCCCGCTGCCCGCCAAGAGCGGCGGCGTGGCCCCGTCCTTCTTCGGCGGCAACGACATCGCGCTCTGGGGCACCACCGAGCAGGCCGACCTCGGCAAGGAGTACATCAAGCTCGCGACCAGCAAGACATGGGCCGACCGCTACGCCAAGGAGGGCGGCCTGCTCCCGGTCTACCCCGACACGCTGACCGCGCTGAACGAGGACCCGGCGCAGGGCCCGTTCGCCCAGGCGTTCGCCCAGGCCAGGGCCTTCCCCGCGGACCCCAACTGGTCCGAGGCCGACGCCACGAAGGCCGTACTGCAGAACGCGGCGCGGGCCGTCATCGAGGGCAAGAAGGACACCGCGACCGCTCTCGCTGACGCCAACAAGGAACTCGAAGAGATCCTGAACCAGTAGCGATGGCGGACACGACTACGGTCACCCCGGGCGGGGGCTCCTCCCCCGCCCCGGGCAACCGGCGCGACAAGAGCTCCGGGAGGGTGCGGACCCGCGGACTCCCTGACTGGAGCATCCCGTACGTCCTGCTCGTCCCCGGCCTGCTGGTCATCGCGGGCCTGCTGCTCTACCCGATGTTCCAGCTGGGCGTCATGGCGTTCCAGCGGGTCGGCCTGGCACAGGTCAGGGGCACCAGACCGGCCGAGTGGGTAGGCCTGGAGAACTTCGAGCGGGTCCTCGGCAACGAGATCTTCTGGTCGGCGTTGCGCAACACCGTGGTGTTCGCCTTCGTCGCCGTCAGCCTCACCCTGATCGTGGGCACCGCGGTCGGCGTGCTGCTGCACCGGCTCGGCAAGAAGATGTCGCTCTTCGTGGTGATCGGCTGCATGTTCGCCTGGGCGGTGCCGCCCGTGGCGCAGGGCGTCATCTGGCGCTCACTCTTCGACGCCGAGGCCGGCATCGTCAACTGGGCGCTGAACCTGCTGCCCGACTGGCTGGCCGCCCCGCCGGACGGGCAGCCGAGCTGGACCGGCACACCCTGGCTCAACGACACCCCCGGTCTCTACACCGCGCTGGTCGTGTGCGTGGTGTGGGCCGGCTTCCCGTTCATCGCTGTCTCGGTGCTCGCCGGGCTCAAGGGCATCCCCACCGAGCTGTACGAGGCGGCCAGGGTCGACGGCTCGGGCCCGTGGCGTACGTTCAGGAAGATCACCCTGCCGCTGCTCAAGCCGGTCTTCGCCGTCCTGACGGTCCTGTCGATCATCTGGGACTTCAAGGTGTTCAGCCAGCTGTACGTGCTGATGAACGGCCCCACCAACCGCGACGGCTTCAACCTGTCCATGTACGCCGTGGCCGAGGCCTTCAGGCCCCCGCAGAAGCTCGGCACCGGCGCGGCGATCTCGGTCGTGCTGACGATCATCCTGCTCGTCGTCACCGTCGTGTACGTACGGCAGATCGTGAAGCAGGAGGAGATGTGACCCCGCTCGCCCGCAAGAGACTCGGCAAGATCCTCCTGAACGCGGCCGGCGTGGTGGTCTTCCTGTACGCCGCCTTCCCCGTCTACTGGATGGTCTCCACCGGCTTCAAGGAGAACGACCAGATCTTCACCACGGAGTTCATCCCGTTCCCGACGCACTTCACCTTCGAGCACTTCGCGAAGGTGCTGACCGAGGGCGTCGCGAACAACTCCATCTGGCTCTACATGCGCAACAGCGCGATCGTGGCGCTCGGCACCGTGTTCATCGGCTCGGCCTTCGCCCTGCTGTCGGCCACCGCCATCGCCCGCTTCAGGTTCAAGGGCCGCAGCGTCTTCCTCGTGGTGCTGCTGATCGTGCAGATGCTGCCCGCCGAGGGCCTGCTCATCCCGCTGTACATGATGGTCAAGCGGGTCGGGCTCGGCGACCAGCTCATCGGGCTGATCGTCACCCAGGTGGCGCTGACGCTGCCGTTCGGCGTCTGGATGCTGCGCACGTTCGTCGCCGCGGTGCCGAAGACGCTGGAGGAGGCCGCCTGGATCGACGGCGCGAGCCGCATGACCACCTTCTGGCGGGTGCTCTTCCCGCTGGTCGCCCCGGGGCTGGTGGCCACGAGCATCTTCTCGTTCATCACCGCATGGAACGACCTGGTCTTCGCGCTCTACCTGATGTCGGGCTCGGAGGGGTACACGATGCCCGTCGCCCTGCAGTACTTCTTCGGCCAGAAGGGCGTCGAATGGGGCGCCATCATGGCCGGTTCCACCCTGATGACCCTCCCGGTCGTCGCCTTCTTCCTGCTCGTCCAACGCCGCATGGTCTCCGGCCTGGTCGCCGGGGCCGTCAAGGGCTGAACCACGGGGGCACGGGCCTGCCCTCCTTCCACCGATGAGGAGCCATGAGTCAGAGTGATCGGGGGCTGCGCCGCCTCGCGGCCGGCACACTGCTCGTCGCCTTCCAGGGCACCACGGCGCCCGACTGGGTGCTGCGCGAGCTGGAACAGGGCCTGGGAGGCGTCACGCTCTTCGGCTTCAACGTGGCAGGGCCCGACCGGCTGCGGGAGCTGACCACGGCGCTGCGGGGAGCCGGTGAGACCGTCATCTCGCTCGACGAGGAAGGTGGGGACGTCACCCGCCTGGCCTACCACGAGGGCAGCCGCTACCCGGGCAACGCGGCGCTGGGGGCCGTGGACGACGTCGAGCTCACCCGCCGCGTCTACCGGGCGATCGGCGCGGAGCTGGTCGCCTGCGGCGTCAACCTCGACATGGCGCCCAGCGCCGACGTCAACACCGAGCCCGACAACCCGGTGATCGGCACCCGCTCGTTCGGCGCCGGCACCGAACTGGTGGCCCGCCACACGGTCGCCGCCGTCGAGGGCCTGCAGTCGGTACGGGTGGCCGCCTGCGTCAAGCACTTCCCCGGCCACGGCGCCACCCGCGTCGACTCCCACCTCGCCGTCCCGGTCGTCGACGTCGACCTCGACCTGCTGCGCGAACGGGAGCTGGCGCCGTTCCGCGCGGCGATCGCGGCCGGCGCCCGCTCGGTGATGACCGCGCACGTGGCGGTCCCGGCGCTCACGGGCGAGACGCCCGCCACGCTGTCCGGCGCCGCGCTCACCGGGCTCCTCAGGGGCGAGCTCGGGTACGACGGCGTCGTCGTCACGGACGCCCTCGACATGCAGGCCATCACCAGGAGCGTGGGCCTCGCGGGTGGGGCCGTGCGGAGCATCGCGGCCGGCTCCGACCTGCTGTGCCTGGGGCCGCTGCCCTCGTACGAGGACGTCCAGGAGATCATCGCCGGGATCGTCGCGGCGGTGGCCGACGGCCGGCTGCCCGCGTCCCGGCTGGAGGAGGCCGCCGACCGCGTGGCGGCGCTCCGCGACTGGTTCACGGCCCCCCTGACGCCCACCGGCCCGGCGACCACCGCGGACCTCGACGCCCTGGGTCTCGACGCCGCGCGTCGCGCCGTCCGGCTGACCGGCGCCCTGGAGCCGCTCGTCGAGCCGCTGGTGGTCGAGGTGGACACCCCGCCGACGATCGCCGTCGGCGAGGTGCCGTGGGGCCTCGGCCCATGGCTGCCGCAGGCCGAGATCGTCCGGGTCGCCCCGGCCGCCGCCGACGTCCCCGGCCTGCTGGAGAAGGCCGCGAACCGCTCGCTGGTGGTCGTCGTCAAGGACGCCCACCGCCACCCGTCCAGCAGGGAGACCGTGTCGGCGCTGGTCGCCGCACGCCCCGACACGACGGTGATCGAGATGGGGCTGCCGGTGTGGCGGCCCGCCCACGCCGCCCACATCGCCACGTACGGCGCCGCCCGCCCCAACGCCCAGGCCGCCGTCGAACTCCTCACCGCCAGGAAAGAGCAGGTCGACCTGACCGCTCAGGAGGCGAGCAGCTCCTCACGGGCCTGAGCCAGCGCGGCCAGCACAGCGCCGCGCAGGACGGGGTTGCGGTCCTGCACCGTCGTCGTCACCACCTCGGGACGGACGGGGCAGATCCGGGCCACGGCCTCCTCCACCCGCGTCGTCAGCGCGGCGCCGCCCGCGTGCCCCACCTCGCCGGCCAGCACGACCAGGCGGGGGTCGAGGATCACGCACACCGCCGCCACCCCGAGGGCCAGCCGATGGGCGATCTCGTCGAGCAGCGGCTCGCCCTTGGCCCCGGCGGCCACGGCGACCTCGACGCACTCCCCTGCGCTCCCGGCCGTGAACCCGTGGCCGCGCGCCAGCTCGGTCACCGCCTCGGCGCTCACCAGCGACTGCAGGCCGCC
Source organism: Nonomuraea maritima (assembly GCF_900100395.1). GTDB lineage: Bacteria > Actinomycetota > Actinomycetes > Streptosporangiales > Streptosporangiaceae > Nonomuraea > Nonomuraea maritima. Next base: position 627,808 of record NZ_FNFB01000001.1, read on the forward strand.
CGCGAGCGAGGGCAGCCGGCCGGGCGGGGTGCGGATGTCCTCGGGCAGCGGCACGCCGGGCACCGGCAGGTAACCGATCTCGCCCGCGCTGCCCGTGAGCCCCCGGTGCAGCCTGCCCCCGAGCATGATGGCGAGCCCGAGACCGCGGCTGGCCCACAGCAGCACGAAGTCGTCGACGTCCTTGGCGGCCCCGTCTGCGCGTTCGGCGACGGCGGCGAGGTTGACGTCGTTCTCGATCGTCACCTCGCGCCGCAGATGGCCCGCCAGCGCCTCGTGGACGCCTTCGTGCCACCCGGGCAGGTCGAAGGAGAAGCGGATGTCGCCGCTGCGCGGATCGACCACGCCGGGGGTGCCGATGACGACGCCGCGCAGCTTGGAGACGCTGATCCGCGCGCCGCGGCAGGCTTTCACGAGGGCGCCGTGGACGACGGCGACCGGGTCGTCGTGGCTGTCGGAGGCGAGCGAGGCCGTGCCGATCGTGTGCCCGTTGATGTCGGCGACCACGGCGGAGACCAGGTCGGGCCCGACCTCCACACCGGCGACGTACGCGCTGGAGGGGATCACGGAGTAGAGGGCCGCGTTCGGCCCGCGGCCGCCCGCCTGGGTGCCGACGACCTGCACCAGGCCGCGCTCCTCCAGCCGGGCGAGCGTCTGCGAGGCCGTGACCTTCGACAGCCCGGTCAGGTCGCCGATCTGCCCGCGCGTCATCGGCCCGGTGGCCAGCAGCAGCTCCAGCGCGGCCCGGTCGTTGATCTCCCTGAGCAGTCGGGGCACACCCGGGCGTCGCTCCACGCTGAATCCCACCGTTGCAATCGAAAAGGTTGTTGAGAGTTTAGCTCTCCGGCCGTCGCCCGCTGGTGCGGGCGAACACGAGGATGCCATCCGGCGCGGACCCGTCACCAGGGTTCCCGGAACCCTCACGACCACGACGTGCAAAATGTGAGCTTGCTACCAGATCACACGTTCTTGCGGGTCAACCAGTGACTGCCGGGAGGGATAATCAAGTACATGCGCCTATCCGCTCGTGTCGACTACGCCCTTCGCGCCGCTGCCGAACTCGCCGCAGCCGGCGCCGGCCCAACCACCGTGGGCGAGTTGGCCAAAGAGCAGGACATGCCTCCCAAATACCTGGAGAACATCCTGCTGCAGATGCGCCGCGCCGGGCTCGTCCGCGGGCAGCGCGGCCCCGAGGGCGGTTACGTGCTCGCCAGGCCGGCGTCCGAGATCTCGCTGGCCGACGTGATCAGGGCCGTCGACGGCCCGCTGGCCAACGTGCGCGGCGAGCGGCCCGAGCACGTCGGCTACCGCGGCCCGGCCGAGTCGCTGCAGCAGGTCTGGATCGCGCTGCGGGCGACCGAGCGCTCGATCCTCGAAGAGGTCACGCTCGAGAACGTCGCCTCGGGTTCGCTCCCCGAACGCGTCGCGCAGCTCGCCTCCGACCCCGCCGCCTGGGACTGACCTCACGTTCCGCCGCTCGTCCCCGCCCGCCAGGCGAGGGACGCGTTCGGCGTTCCCTGACACGCTGTCCAGCTCGCGGCCGACAGTGCACTGTGCACAGGCCGCCCGGGCCGACTGTGTACTTTCCCCACTGACAGGCGGGTGACCAGCTCCTACGGTAAGCGCCCAAGCTTATGGATTTCGCTTGCTAAGGAGGTCGGCATGGCCTCGGCCGTCGGTGTCGACGATTATGCGGTCACCCGGGTGCCCGAGGGCGCCCGTCATTCCTGGGTGTCCGTCGCGGTTCAGCGTTTCGGGCAGATCTCCGCGTTGAGTCAGTTCCTGCTCGGCGCCACCCTCGGCTTCGGGATGGGCTTCTGGCAGGCGTTCCTCGCCCTGACCCTGGGGGCCGTCATCCTGGAGGTGGTGGCGGTCCTGATCGGCGTGATCGGCGTACGGGAGGGGCTGTCCACCTCCGTACTGGCCCGCTGGACGGGGTTCGGCCGGGCTGGGTCCGCGCTGATCGGGCTCGCGGTCGCCATCAGCCTGATCGGGTGGTTCGGCATCCAGTCGGCGGTGTCCGCGCAGGGCCTCGCGAGCCTGGTCGGCGGGCTGCCCGAGTGGGGCTGGTCGCTGGTGTTCGGGCTGCTGGTCACCGCGATCGTGCTGTGGGGCTTCAACCTGATGGCCTGGACCGCCTACCTGGCGGTGCCCGCGTTCCTCATCCTGGTCGGCTGGTCCATCACGAGCGAGCTGTCCAAGCACGACCTCGGCGCGCTGATCGCCTCCGCGCCGCCCGGCCCGCAGCTCAGCCTGCTGCAGGGCACCACGCTGGTCGCGGGCGGCTTCATCGTGGGCGCGATCATCACCCCCGACATGACCCGCTTCAACCGCAGCGTCGCCGACGTGGTCAAGCAGACGCTGGTGGGCGTCACGCTCGGCGAGTACGTCATCGGCCTGGCCGGGGTGCTGCTCGCGCACGCGGTCGGCACCAGCGAGATCACCACGATCGTCACCTCCTCGGTGGGCTGGGTCGGCGTCCTCGTGATCGTCGTGGGCACCATCAAGATCAATGACTGGAACCTGTACTCGTCCGGCCTCGGCCTGGTGACCTTCATCGACACCGTGTTCGGCAAGCGGCTGCACCGCGGGCTGACCACCGCCGTCATGGGCATCGTGGGCAGTGTGCTCGCCGCCGCCGGCATCCTCGACCAGTTCACCGAGTTCCTGACCCTGCTCGGCGTCGCGTTCCCGCCCATCGCGGGCATCATGGTCGCCGAATACTTCGTCGTACGGCGCTGGCGCGGCGAGCTGGAGGCCGCCAGGGCCCGGGGCACGGTGCCCGACACCGCCCCCAAGTGGGTGCCCGCCACGCTGGTGATCTGGCTGATCGCCGCCCTGGTCGGCAAGTACGTCGAGGTGGGCTTCGGCAGCATCAACGCGCTCGTCGTCGCGTTCGTCCTCTACGTGGTCGCGGGCAAGCTGGGACTCGTACGCGGCATCGGAACCAGCCGCACCGCCGATGTGGCGACCGTCCCCGCCGCCTGACCGTCTGAACAAAGGAGTTGTGAGGTTCTCGTGCGTATCGGCATCGACGTGGGTGGCACCAACACCGACGCCGTCCTCCTGGACGGCCGGCAGGTGCTCGCCGCCGTCAAGACCAGCACCACCGCCGACGTCACGTCCGGCATCGTGGCCGCCTTCGCGGGGCTGCAGGCGCAGCGGGCGTTCGACCCGGCCGACGTGCGCGCGGTGATGATCGGCACCACGCATTTCATCAACGCGCTGGTCGAGGCCCGCAGGCTGGCGCCCACCGCGGCGCTGCGGCTGAGCCTGCCCGCGGGCGCGTCGCTGCCGCCGATGGTGGACTGGCCGCAGCGGCTCGTCGACGCGGTGTCCGGCAGCAGCCACCTGGTGCACGGCGGGCACGAGTTCGACGGCCGGCACATCGCCGAGCTGGACGAGGCCGAGGTGCGCCGGGCCGCCCAGAGCATGGGCGAGGCCGGGGTCCGCAGCGTCGCTATCTCGTCGGTGTTCTCCCCGGTCAACGCCGAGTTCGAGGCGCGGGCGGCGGAGATCATCGCGGCCGAGCTGCCTGGCGTGGCCATCTCGCTCTCCCACGAGATCGGCCGGATCGGCCTGCTGGAGCGCGAGAACGCGACCATCATCAACGCGGCGCTGCGCGAGCTGGCCGCCCACATCGTCGACGGCCTGGCCTCGGCGGTCACCGGGGCGGGCATCACCGCGCCGCTGTACCTGAGCCAGAACGACGGCACCCTGATGGACGTCGACTTCGCCCGCCGCTACCCGGTGGCGACGTTCGCCTCCGGGCCGACGAACTCCATGCGCGGCGCCGCCGTGCTGTCCGGCCTGGACACCTGCGCCGTGGTCGACGTGGGCGGCACCACGAGCGACGTGGGCGTGTTGCGGCACGGCTTCCCGCGCGAGGCGACGACCGACGTGACCGTGGCCGGCATCCGTACCAACTTCCGCATGCCGGACGTGCTGTCGATCGGCATCGGTGGCGGCAGCCGGGTCCGCGGCGAGGCGGGCGCCGTCACCGTCGGGCCCGACTCCGTCGGCTACGAGCTGACCTCGAAGGCGCTGGTGTTCGGCGGCGACACGCTGACCGCGACCGACATCGCCGTGGCGGCCGGTCGCGCCGAGATCGGCGACCCGAGCCTGGTGGCGCACCTCGACAAGGACCTGGTCGCGGCGGCCCTGCGGCGCATCGCCACGGACGTCGCCGACGCCGTGGAGCGCATGCGGACCTCCGCCGAGCCGCTGCCCGTCGTGGCCGTCGGCGGCGGCTCGGTGCTGCTGCCCGACGAGATGGCCGGCGCCGGGACGGTGCACCGTCCCGACCACTACGCGGTCGCCAACGCGATCGGCGCCGCCATCGCGCAGATCGGCGGCGAGGTCGATCGCGTGTACGCGGTGGAGCCCGGACGTCGTGACGCCGTGGTGGACGAGGCCAAGCAGGAGGCCGTGGACCGGGCCGTGGCGGCCGGAGCGTCCCCCTCGACCGTGCAGATCGTCGACTTCGACGAGGTGCCGATCCCGTACCTGCCGGGCAACGCCACCCGCATCAGGGCCAAGGCCGTGGGCGAGCTGCAACTGACCGACACGAAGGGACGCTGACATGCGCGAGATCGGCCTGGAGCACCTGGACGACATCGCGCGCGGCGCGGCGATCCTCGGCACGGGCGGCGGCGGCGACCCCCATATCGGCAAGCTGCTCGCCCAGTCCGCCCTGCGCGAGCACGGCCCGGTACGGACGTGCACGCTGGACGAACTGCCCGCGGACGCGACCGTGCTGCCCGTCGCGATGATGGGCGCGCCGACCGTGATGGTGGAGAAGCTGCCGTCGATCGAGCAGGTCTCGATCGCGGCCGAGGCGCTGGCCGGCTACCTCGGCCGCGAGCTCACCCACATCGCGTGCGCCGAGGCGGGCGGCGTCAACTCGCTGATCCCCGTGGTCGCGGCGGCGCAGCTGGGGCTGCCCCTGGTGGACGCCGACGGCATGGGCCGGGCGTTCCCGGAGATCCAGATGGTGCTGCCCACCCTGTACGGGGTGCGCGCGACGCCGATGTCGGTCGCCGACGAGAAGGGCAACCGCGTCATCCTGGACACCGTCGACAACCACTGGGCCGAGCGCCTGGCCCGCTCCGCGACCATCGACATGGGCTGCTCGGCGATGATCAGCTCGTACGCGATGACCGGCGCGCAGGCGAGCGCGTCGCTCGTCCCCGGCACGATCAGCCTGTGCGCCGAGCTCGGGGCGCTGGTGCGCCAGGCCCGCGAGGAGCACACCGACCCGGTCGACGCCGTGGTGGCGCGCCTGGGTGGTCGCAGGCTGTTCACCGGCAAGGTCGTGGACGTCGAGCGCCGCACCGTCACCGGTTTCGCCCGCGGCACCGCGCGGCTGTCGGGCCTCGACGGCGACACCGGCGAGCTGGTGCTGCGGTTCCAGAACGAGCACCTCGTCGCCGAGCACGACGGTGAGGTGCGCGCCGTCGTACCCGACCTGATCTGCACGCTCGACCGCGAGACCGGCGAGGCGGTGACCACCGAGTCGCTCCGGTTCGGGCAGCGGGTGAGCGTCATCTCCGCGCCGTGCGACCCGCGCTGGCACACCCCAGAGGGGCTGGAGCTGGCCGGACCGCGCTACTTCGGCTACGACCTGGAACCACAGGTGGGAGCGGCCCGATGAGCTGGCAGCTGACCGAGCAGGACCTTCCCGACCTCGCGCGGGGCGCCGCCGTCCTCGGCACGGGCGGCGGCGGCGACCCGTACGTGGGGCAGCTGCTGGCCCGGCAGGCGATCCGCGAGCACGGCCCCATCACCGTGCTCGACCCCGACGAGCTGGACGACGACACGCTCGTCATCCCGACCGCGCAGATGGGCGCCCCGACGGTGGTGCACGAGAAGCTGCCGCGCGGCAGCGAGCCTGTCGACGCGCTGCGCGCGCTGGAGAAGCACCTGGGCAGGGCCGCCGACGCCACCATGCCGATCGAGTGCGGCGGGATCAACTCGATGATCCCGCTCGTGGTGGCCGCCCGCACCCGCCTGCCCGTCGTCGACGCCGACGGCATGGGACGCGCCTTCCCCGAGCTCCAGATGGAGACCTTCGGCGTGTACGGCGTGCCCGGCTCGCCGATGGCCATCGCCGGCGAACGCGGCGAGACCACGGTCATCGACACCGGCGCCGACAACAAGCACATGGAGTGGCTGGCCCGCGGCGTCACCGTCCGGCTCGGCGGCGTGGCCCACATCGCCGAGTACGCGATGACCGGCGCGCAGGTCAAGCGCACGGCGGTGCCGCGCACCCTGACCCTCGCGCTGACCATCGGACGCGCGATCAGGCAGGCCAGGGAGCGCAACGCCGACCCGATCGCGGCGCTGGCCGAGGCGCTCAGCCACACGCTGTACGCCCACCTGCGGGTGCTGTTCCGCGGCAAGATCTCCGACGTGGAGCGCCGTACCGAGGCGGGCTTCGCCCGCGGGCGGGCGACGGCGCAGTCGTTCGACGGGCAGCACGAGCTGGAGCTGCGGTTCCAGAACGAGAACCTGGTCGCCCTGGTCGACGGCACGGTGCGGTGCGTCGTGCCCGACCTGGTGTGCGTGCTGGAGTCGGAGCAGGCCGAGCCGATCACCACCGAGACCCTCCGGTACGGCCAGCGGGTCACGGTCGTGGGCATCTCCACCCCCGCCCTCATGCGCACGCCGGAGGCGCTCGCGGTGTTCGGCCCGGCCGCGTTCGGCCTGCCGTACACCTTCACCCCTGTCGAGGAGGCAGCGGTCGGCACGACCGCCTGACCTGGTACGGCAAGCTGGTGGGGTGCCCTTCGACCAGCTGCTCATCGACCCCGCCGACGTGGCGGCGCTCGAACGCGGCGTCGCCGTGCTCGGCTCCGGCGGCGGCGGCGACAGCCGGACGGCGGCGACCCTGCTGCGCCGGCGGCTGTCCGCCGGCCGGGAGGTCGCCGTCCGCCCGATCGCCGACGTGCCGCCCGACGCGTGGGTCGTGCCGGTCGGGGTGGTCGGCGCGACGGCGGTGTTCACCGAGAAGCTGCCGGGCGGCCACGAGTTCGCGGCGATCGTCTCCGCCATCGAGCGCTGGACGGGCACCCGCGCCGACGCGCTGGTCTCCATCGAGATCGGCGGGCTCAACGGCATGATGCCGCTGGTGGCCGCCTGCGACCTGGGCCTGCCCACCGTCGACGCCGACCTGTCGGGCCGCGGGGTCCCGCGGCTCGACCAGCTCACCCTCGCCGCCGCCGACCGGCCGCTCGCCCCCGCCGCGCTGGCCGAGCCGGGCGGGCAGGTGCTCGTGCTGGGCGCGGGCACGCCGGACGACCTGGAGCGGACGGCGCGCGCGTTCCTGTCCAGCGCGGGCGGGTGGGCGGCACTGGCCCTCGCCCCCATCCCGGTACGTGAACTGGCCGCCTGCAGCGTCCCTGGCTCCGTGTCGGGCGCGCTGCGGCTGGGCCGCCGGGTGCTCGACCTGGGCGAGTCACCCGACCCCGCCAAGGTGGCCGACGCCACCTCAGGACGCGTCCTGTCGCTGGGCCGGGTCGTCGACGTCACCCGCCGCCCCGGGCCGCGGCACCACGGCCGTGCCGGGTTCGCCCAGGGCAGCGTCACGCTGGCCGAGCACGCCTCCGGCGCGCTGCTGCGCCTGGAGATGGAGAACGAGTACCTGCTGGCGCTGCGCGACGGCCTCGTCGTCGCGACCACCCCTGACGTGCTCACGGTGCTCGACCGCAGGACCGCGGTGCCGATCGCGTGCGACACGATCCGCGCCGGCATGGAGGTCATGGTGCTGCAACTCGCGATCGCCCCGTTCTGGACCGTGCCGGGCCGGATCGACGTCCTGGCCCCGCGCGCGTACGGCATCGACTGCGACCCCGTCCTGCTCGGAGCCGACCGATGACCAGCGTCCGCAGGCTGCTGGCGTTGCCCGAGTGGAGCGGGCAGGTGCGGGTGCTCGCCGGAGCGGCCGGGCTCGACGCGCAGGTGGGATCGGTCCGGCCTGTCGCAGGGCCGGTCGCGGGGCCGGGGGCGGCCGATCCCGTCGCGGCCGACGAGCTGGTGGTCGTCACCGGTCCGATGGAGACGGCCGACTGGCACGTCGACGCGCTGCTGCGGCGGGTCGTCGACGCCGGCGGGGCGGGGGTGCTCGTGCCGTCCGGCGCGCCGACCGCCACGCTGCTGCTGGCCGACCGGCTCGGGCTGGCCCTGCTCGGCGCCACGGGCGACCCGCTGGAGCTGCTCGTCGCGGCGCGGCTGCTGCTCGCCGCGCCTGAGCTCGACCGCGCCCGGCTCGTGCTCGCCGCCCACCGCGCCTTCGACGACCGCACCCACACCCCCGAGACCGTCGTACGGATCCTGCGCGACCTGATCGGCGCCCCGGTGGCCCTGCTGGACGACCGGGGCCGGCCGCTCGCGGGCGACCTCACCGCGGCGGCCGCCGTACGGGTCGGCGAGTTCGTCCCGCAGCGCGCCGACCTGCCCGACGGGGTGCTGCTCGCCCACCCGGCGCTGCTGCCGGGACCGGCGCGGCCGGCGTACTGGCTGGCCGCCGAGCTGACCGGGACCGCCGCGGCCCGCGCCGACGTCGTACCGCCCGCCCTGGCCGTGGCCGCCGCCGCGGTGCAGCGCTGGCTGCTCGCGCACCGCCTCGAACTGGAACGCGACGCCCGCGCCCGCACCGCGCTGCTCGGCGACCTGCTGCGGCTCGACGGCGAGCCGTCGGCGCAGCTGCGCCGCCGGGTGGCCGACGCGGGCTGGCAGGTCGGCGGCTGGAACATCGGCATCCGCATCGGCGCCACGTCCACGTTCGACATCGTGACCGGCACGGCGGAGATCTCGCGCGTGCTGCGCGCCGAGGGCATCGACGCCGTCGTCGTCGAGCACGGCGACGGCTGGACGGGGTGGGTCAGCTTCGCCCAGGAGCCCACCGCGGCGCGGGTGCGCGCGCTCGCGGCCCGGCTGCGTGCCGCCAACCGGAAGCTGCAGGGCTCCATCAGCGACCACATGGGGGTGGGCCGCCCGCATCCGTGGCCCGACGGGCTGGCCGGCACGGTGGCGGAGGCCACCGACGCGGCCCGCCTCGCGGCGACCCGCCCTGAGTCAGGGTTCTTCCTCCACGTCGACCAGCTCGGGATGGCGCAGCTCCTCCTGGAATGGACCCGCACCGACACCTTCGAGCCGGCAGCCCGCGCCCTCCTGGCCCCGCTCCGCGACCAGCCCGGCGACCTCGTCCGCACCCTGTCGGCCTATCTGGACGCCGAGTCGTCCATCGCGGAGACAGCAGCAGTGCTGGGCGTCCACCGCAACACCGTGACGGCCCGCATCGACCGCATCGAACGTCTACTCGGCGTCAACCTGACCCACCGCGACGAACGCCTGGCCTTGCACCTCGCCTGCCGCACAGTGGACCTCCCCGAACGCTGACCCTCCCCGCAGCCAAGAGATCTCCCCAAACCCCACCACCCCCGCCAACGCAGAGGGCACCGCACCCCCGAACGCCGACACCCCCACAACCAAGAGGCAGCGGACCCGCCGACCGGCCTCCCCCATCACCGAATCCCCGTCCACAGCAACGAAGTGGGGGCACACGACCGACGTCCCCAAAAGCCCACCCCCCACAGACAAGAGAGGCGGGCCTCCTTGACCTCTCGGGGACGAGAGGGGGCGGATGGTGCTGCCTAGACTGGACAGGTGCCTGAAGGAGACGCCGTCTACCGGGCCGGCGCACGCCTGCGTGCCGCCCTCGACGGCCGCGTGCTCACCCGGTCCGACTTCCGCGTCCCCCGGCACGCCACCGCCGACCTGACCGGCCGCGCGGTCCTCACCACGCTCTCGCGCGGCAAGCACCTGCTGACCCGCGTCGAGGGAAGCCTGACCGTCCACACCCATCTGCGCATGGAAGGACGCTGGCGGGTCATCCCCACCGGCAGACGCCCCCCGCCCGGCGACCTCGTGCGGCTGATCCTCGCCAACGAGCAGTGGCAGGCGATCGGAGTGAGGCTGGGAATGGTCGACCTCGTCAGGACGGACGACGAGGCACGGCTGGTCGGCCACCTGGGGCCCGATCTGCTGGGCCCGGACTGGGACCCGGAGGAGGCCGTCCGGAGACTGCGGGCGGCGCCGGACAGGACCATCGGCGAGGCGCTGCTCGATCAGCGCAACCTGGCGGGAATCGGCACCGTCTATCGCGCCGAGACCCTTTTCCTGCGGGGGATCTGGCCGTGGCGCAAGACCGGGGAAGTCGACGATCTCGAAGGGCTCGTGTCACTGGCCCAGCGGCTGCTGGCGGCCAACAAGGGGCACGCGGGCACGGTGACCACAGGTGATCGCCGACCGGCGAACCAGACCTGGGTCTATGGCAGGGCAGGGAGGCCCTGTCGCCGATGCGGCACCCGGATCAGCCGTGCGGAGATGGGGAGGCAGCCACAGGAACGGCTCATCCTGTGGTGTGCGGGCTGTCAACCGCGTTAAGCGGCCACCATGTCCTTGACCTCAGGAAACACCGAGTCTGCGATCGGCCCGGGAACCGTCTCGCTGATAAGGCGCTCGTGCTCGGGCACCTCCGCCAGCACAGGGGCAGCCTGCAGCTCCGCCAGCGCGAACTGGTCGGAAACCTCACGCAACACCTGCGACAGCGGCACCCCGAGAGCACCGCAAATGGACGCGAGCAGCTCGGACGAGGCCTCCTTCTGGCCGCGTTCCACCTCTGACAGGTAACCGAGCGAGACGCGCGCGAGGGTGGACACCTCTCGCAGCGTGCGCCCCTGACGCACGCGCAACCGCCTCAGCACGTCGCCGAGCAGCTGACGCAGCAGAATCATCTGTCGCTCCCTCCCCGGCGCGGATGTCTTCACCACGCCCCGCGCGATCGGTTCGTGCCGCACATCGGTCTTCTTCGCTTCGTACATACTCCTCGCCGTCATCATGGGGCGACGCGGCCCCTTGACCGCCACTCGTGGTTCGTCACGCGACTCATCAGGCTCGCCTGCCGGGCGCTCGGTGCTTGCAGTTGGCTCACGGACCTCACTCACATGCTCCACCGTACCCGCATCGACCGACACGGCGTCAGACCGTGCTTCGCATGTTCGCTGGGGACGTAACACGGTAATCATCCGGAATGTTCCCCTACGTTAGCCTTCAGCACACCTGCAAGGAGATCGACTACCTCGTCCACGGTCTCTACCCTGATACGTTCACGTGACCCGTCAAGGCTCAATCCCCGCGACCAGATCCGCCCTCCGGGCCCCGAGACCGCGACGTAGACCGTGCCGACGGGTTTGCCGTCCTGCGGCTCCGGCCCGGCCACACCGGTCACCGCGAGCCCGTACGTCGCCCCGCACAGCCGTGCCGCCCCTGAGGCCATCGCCGCGGCCACGTCGGGATGCACCGCCCCCTCGCGGTCGAGCAGCTCTCCTGGCACGCCCAGCACGTCGCGCTTGACGTCCGTCGCGTAAGCGATGACCCCGCCGCGGAACGCCTTCGAGGCCCCCGCCACCGACGTGAAGGCGGCGCCGAGCAGCCCGCCGGTCAACGACTCGGCCACCGCCACCGTGGCCCCCCGGCCCACCAGCAGCGCCAGCACCCCGGCCACATCAGCCATCGCTCACTCCCCTCGTGCCCGCCTGGCCAGGTGACGCAGTCTCACCGCCCTGACGATGTAGTCGATGCCGGTGCCGACCGTGACCACCACCGTCACCCCCATCACCGCCCACCGGACCTGATCGGGCACGAACGGCAGCAGGTAGAGCACGATGGCCGCGATCTGCAGGACCGTCTTGACCTTGCCGCCGTAGCTGGCCGGGATGACGGCGTGCCGCAGCAGCGCGAACCGCAGCGCCGTGATGCCCACCTCACGGCCGAGGATCACGGCCGTGACCCACCACGGCAGCTCCCCCAGGATCGACAGGCACACCAGGGCGGCCCCGGTCAGCGCCTTGTCGGCGATCGGATCGGCGATCTTGCCGAAGTCGGTGATCAAGCCGTAACGTCTGGCCAGCTCGCCGTCGAGGTGGTCGGTGATCGAGGCCACCGCGAACACCGCCAGCGCGGCCAGCCGCCACCCCGTGCCCGGCAGGAAAAGACAGACGACAAAGAAAGGGACGAGCGCCAACCGGAGAACCGTGAGGACGTTGGCGATGTTCCACGGGCTTACCACGCGGCGCTCGTCCCTTCTCATGGACTGGCCTTGATGCGCGCGATCAGGTCAACCCCCTCGGCGTCGACCACCACCGCGCGCACGATCTGCCCCCGGACCAGGCCGATGCCCTGAACTGTGACCGAGCCGTCGACCTCGGGCCCCTGGTGAGCGGCCCGGCCCTCGTAGCCGCCGTCGCCCAGGTCGTCGTCGATCAGCACGTCGACCTCGGTGCCGATGCGCTCTTCCGCCCGCTGAGCGGTCAGCTCCTCGGCGAGTTCGGTGAGCACGCGCACGCGTTCGTCGATGACCTCCTGCTCGAGCTTGCCCGGCAGGTCGGCCGCCTCGGTGCCGTCCTCGTCGGAGTAGCCGAACACGCCGATGACGTCGAGCCTGGCCCGCTCCAGGAAGCCGACCAGCTCCGCGAACTCCTCCTCGGTCTCGCCGGGGAAGCCGACGATGAAGTTGGACCGCACGCCCGCCTCGGGCGCGCGCTCACGGATGGCCTCGAGCAGCCCGAGGAAACGCTCGGGGTCGCCGAACCGGCGCATGCGGCGCAGTACGGTGCCGCTGGCGTGCTGGAAGGACAGGTCGAAGTACGGCACGACCCCGTCGGTGGAGGTGAGCACCTCGATCAGGCCAGGGCGCAGCTCGGCCGGCTGGAGGTAGCTGACCCGCACCCGCTCGATGCCCTCGACGGCGGCGAGCTCGGGCAGCAGCTTCTCCAGCGCCCGAAGGTCGCCGAGGTCCTTGCCGTAGGAGGTGGAGTTCTCGCTCACCAGGACGAGCTCGCGCACGCCCCGGTGGGCCAGCCAGTCGGCCTCGGCCAGCAGTTCGTCGGGCCGGCGCGAGACGTAGGAGCCACGGAAGGCCGGGATGGCGCAGAACGTGCAGCGCCGGTCGCAGCCGGAGGCGAGCTTGAGCGAGGCCACGGGGCTCTCGTCGAGCCGCTTGCGCAGCACGCGCGGCCCGCTCGCGGGCGCGAGGCCCTCGGGCAGGTCTCCGTGGCCGGGGATGTTGGTCTTGGGCGCGGCGGCCCGGTCGACCGGTGAGATGGGCAGCAGGGCGCGCCGGTCACGAGGCGTGTGCGGCGTGAGCGACCGGCCGGCGAGCACGTCGTCGAGACGCGCGCCGATGTCGGTGTAGTCGTCGAAGGAGATGACCGCGCTGGCCTCCGGCAGAGCCTCGGCGAGCTCGTTGCCGTAGCGCTCGGCCATGCAGCCCGCGGCCACCACCTTCGCGCCCGAGTCGGCGGCGGCGAGGAGCGTGTCGATGGAGTCTTTCTTGGCCGAGTCGATGAAGCCACACGTGTTGACGACGACGACGTCGGGGGCGTCGTCGCCCAGCTGCCAGCCGGCAGCCTCGAGTCGCGCGGCCAACTCCTCGGAGTCGACCTCGTTGCGTGCGCAGCCCAGAGTGATCAGCGATGCGGTACGGCGGGATGACATGGTGAACACTACGGTATCGGGAGTTGGCCACCACCCGATGCACGGGTTCCCCAGCAGAAGCCCTGGTGATCTACCTCGACTGCGGTTTCGGCGGCCCGAACGAGCGCCGCACCACCTGTCCCGCCGGGCCCAACCCGGTGACCCGCTTGCCGTTGACGTGCACCGTAATGGCCCCGGCGTCGGCGATCAGCACGTCGACCCGGTTGGCCGCGCGCCATGTGGACGTCTTGCCGGCCTTGAGTGTCCCGGCGAACAACTTGCGTCCCTTGGCGTCGTGCACGTTCACGTACGACGAACGCTTGGCCTTCATCCGCACGGTCACCACGTTCTTGCCGGACAGCACCGTCGGTTTCGGCCGCGGGCTCTCCGTGATCGGGGTGTTCGGCGGGACGCTCGGCCGGGCCGAGGCCGCGTGCATGTCGCCCGTACGCACCTGGTCGCCGGCGCCGCCCAGCACCCGCAGGATGCCGAAGACCACCGCGACGGCCAGCGCCACCCCGAGCGCCATCGACCAGTTGGGCCCGCGCCGCTCCGGCAGATGGATCTGGCGGTCGGTCTGGAACACGGCCGAGGCCCGCATCGGCCTCGGCGCGCCGCCGTGGTGCTGGTCGAACTGGTGGACCGTGGCGTCGGGGTCGAGCCCCACCGCCTTGGCCACCGCCCTGAGGTGCCCCCTCGCGTAGAAGGGACCCCCGCACTGCCCGTAGTCGTCCTGTTCCAGCGCCTGGACGATCGACTCACGGACCCTCGTGGCCGCACTGACCTGCGCGACCGTCAGACCTGCTGCCTGCCTGGCCGCCGACAGCATGGCCCCGATGCTCTGCTCCTGCACGCGAACCGCCCCCCACCACCGACTACTCTTCGTGGTGAGACATATTCAACCAGTTATCGTCGTGCAAGCACGCATTGGGGTCATTCGCCACGCAGATCGGCCAGCAAACCCGGGAGGTCGTCGGGCTTCACGAGCACCTCGCGCGCCTTGGAGCCCTCGCTCGGGCCCACGACACTGCGGCTCTCGAGCAGGTCCATCAGCCGCCCCGCCTTGGCGAAGCCGACCCGGAGCTTGCGCTGCAGCATCGACGTCGAGCCGAACTGCGTGGTCACGATGAGCTCGGCCGCCTGGATGAGCAGGTCGAGGTCGTCGCCGATGTCCTCGTCGATCTCCCGCTTGACCGGCGCGGCCGCCACGTCGTCGCGGTACTCGGCCTGCATCTGCGTCTTGCAGTGCGTGACGATCTCGGCGATCTCCTTCTCGGAGACGAACGCGTTCTGGATGCGGATCGGCTTGCTCGCGCCCATCGGCAGGAACAGCGCGTCGCCCTGGCCGACGAGCTTGTCGGCGCCCGGCTGGTCGAGGATGACCCGCGAGTCGGTGAGCGAGGACACCGCGAACGCCAGCCGCGACGGCACGTTGGCCTTGATGAGACCGGTGACCACGTCGACCGACGGCCGCTGGGTCGCGATCACCAGGTGGATGCCGGCCGCGCGGGCGAGCTGCGTGATGCGCACGATCGAGTCTTCGACGTCGCGCGGGGCCACCATCATGAGGTCGGCCAGCTCGTCCACGATCACCAGCAGGTACGGGTACGGCTGGTAGACCCGCTCGCTGCCGGGCGGCGGCTGCAGCTTGCCCGCCCGCACGGCCTTGTTGAACTCGTCGACGTGCCGGAACCCTGAGGCGGCCAGGTCGTCGTAGCGGCGGTCCATCTCGCCCACGACCCATTCGAGGGCCTCGGCGGCCTTCTTCGGGTTCGTGATGATCGGCGTGATGAGGTGGGGGATGCCCTCGTACACGCTGAGCTCGACCCGCTTGGGGTCGACCAGCACCATGCGCACCTCGTCGGGCGTGGCCCGCATGAGGATGCTGGTGATCAGGCCGTTGACGCAGACCGACTTACCTGCGCCGGTCGCGCCCGCGATGAGCAGGTGGGGCATCTTGGCGAGGTTCGCCACGATCGTGCGGCCCTCGACGTCCTTGCCCAGGCCGACGATCATGGGGTGCTGGTCGGCCTGCGCCACCTGGGCGCGCAGCACGTCGCCGAGGGCCACCAGGTCCTTGTCGGCGTTGGGGATCTCGACGCCGATGGCCGACTTGCCGGGGATCGGCGACAAAATCCGCACGTCGGCCGACTTGACGGCGTACGCGATGTTCTTGGTGAGCGCGGTGACCTTCTCGACCTTGACCGCCGGCCCGAGCTCGATCTCATAGCGGGTCACCGTCGGGCCCCGGGTGAACCCGATCACCTGCGCGTCGATCGAGAACTGCTCCAGCACGCTCGTCAGCGCGTTGACCACCGTCGTGTTGGCCTTGGTCTGCGGCTTGGGCGCCGTACCCGGCTTGAGGAACTGCAGGTCGGGCAGCGCGTACGGACCCGCCTGCGACGACAGCACGAGCTGCTCCACCTTGCGCGGCGCGGGCGTCGGCAGCGGCGGCTCCGGCTTACGTTCCGCCTCGGCGGCCGGGGCCTCGTCCTCGGTCAGGCCGGGCACGATCTCGGGCGAGTGCTCGCGCCGCTCCTTGTCGGCCAGGACGGGGCTGTCGTACGGCTTGACGATCTCGACGCCGTCGCCGTCGGTTTCCTTCTTCGTCCTGGTGCGCTTCTTGACCGGCGCCTTCGGCCGGGAATCCTCGGCGTGCCGTTCGAACAGCAGGTGACGCAGCTCGCCGAGCCGCTCGGGAATGCGGTGCACGGGCGTCGCGGTGATCACCAGCACGCCGAACCCGGACAGGAGCAGCAGCAGCGGGATCGTGATCCACGACGGCAGGATGCTCATCGGCGGGGCCGAGACGATGAAGCCGACCATGCCACCGGCCGCCGACACCTTGTCCATGCCCTGCCCCGCGCCCGCCGGGTAGGGAGTGCCGTTGGACACGTGGATGACGCCGAGCACGCCGATCAGCAGCGCCGCCCACCCGATCACCATCCGGCCGGTGTCGGCGTTCTGGTCGGGGTGGCGCAGGTAGCGCCAGGCCAGCAGCCCGAGCAGCAGCGGGACCGCCCAGGCCAGCGACCCGAACACGCCGCGCGCGGTCGCGTCGACCACACCGGCCACCGCGCCGCCGGAGTCGCGCCATGTCATGGCCGCGAGCACGATCGCCGCCGCCAGCACGGTCAGCCCCACGCCGTCGCGGCGGAGCGCCGGGTCGAGCTCGCGGGCGTTCTTGCCCACCGCGCGCGCGGCGCCGCCGATGCCGTTGGCGAGCAGCATCCACAGTCCGACGATCAACTTGCCGACCATGGTGAGGACCCAGCTGATCGGGTCCTGGTGGGTCACCGGCGGCTTGCGGCCGGAGGCGGACGACTTCGTCCTGGGGCGTCCCGCCGACGTGGCCCCGCGCTTGGCAGGGGTCGAGCGTGACGAGGTCGACCGCTTCGCCGGCCCCTTCGATGCGCTTTTCGGCGTACGGGTGGCCATGATGCCAAAGGTACGCCGGAGACACCGCCGTACGCGCGTAGGCTCGCCGGTGCGGGCGTCCCGAATGGCTCGTTCCCTGGTTCCCCCCGCCCCCGCGGCTCATGTCTGCCACTCTGAGAGTGACCGAACCACCACATCGAGTGATGTACCAGGACTCAGAGTGGACACGACCCGGGTATCGAGCACGGCGTTCGACGGCACGGCCCACGCACCGGCGCACGCACGCAAGTTCGTCCGCCAGGTGCTCGGCGAATGGCGGCTGAGCCAGCTGGCCGAGGACGCCGTCCTGCTGACGAGCGAGCTGGTCACCAACGCCGTCGTGCACGCCGGCACCGGCGTCGAGCTGACCTGCCGTCTCGACGTGGACGCCGTGCCGCCGACGCTGGAGATCGAGGTCGGCGACCACCACCCCGCGCGCACGCTGCCGAAGGCCGCGCCCGTCCTCTCCTCGGACGGGCCGCCTTCGACGTCAGGGCGGGGGCTCGCACTCGCCGCGCTGCTGGCCGACGCCTGGGGCGTCACCTACACCAAGACCACCAAACGGGTCTGGGTGCGCATGGAGCTCGGCGAGGGCGGCGAACCCCACGAGGCCGTCCCCGCCGCCGTCCCGGTCGAACCGCTGGAGGGCCTGCGGGTCGGGGTGATCGTCGTCAGCCCCGACGGGGTGGTGGAGTCGTGGAACTCCGAGGCCGAGCAGCTGCTCGGCCACCCTGCCGAGCAGGCCGTCGGACGGGCGCTGAAGGAGCTCGTGGCCTGGCGCGGCCACGGCCCGTACGCGCTGTCGCTGACCGACACGCTCGGCCTCGGCCGCTGGCGCGGCGAGGTGCGCATGCGCCGCCCCGACGGGCGGCTGGTGCCCGTGTACGTCTCCCACCTGCGCAGCCAGGGCCATGGCGGCGTGCGCCGGGCCATCTGGATGGTCGTGGCCCGTGAGCACCGCTACGTCCTGACGCCGCCGGCCGCACCGATGCGGCACGAGGCGGGCCGGCGGGTCAAGGAACTGCTCGACCGCGACATGCCGTTCGCCGAGCTGTTGGACACGATCGCCCGGATCGTCCAGGTGTCCAGTGGCGGCGACGCCGCGTACGTGCTGCTGGCCTCGGAGGGCGGCGGGCGGTTCGGCGTGGCGGCGGGCGCGGGCGCGGCGAGGGGGCTGGTGGGTGTGCCGGCCACCGGCGTGCTCGGCGCCGACCGTACGACGCCCGCGGTCGTCGACGACCTGCTGGCGAGTGACGTCGAGCTGGCCGAGCTGCTGCGCGCCCGGTCACTGGCCTGCGCGCCGCTGGTGGTGACCGGCGAGGTGATCGGCTTCCTCGTGGTGACCGCCGCCCAGGCCGGACGGTTCGACGAGGAGCTCACGGTCAGCCTTCGCCACGTCGCCGAGCAGGTGGCCGTGCCGCTGCAGCGCGAGCGGCTGGCCGAGCAGGACCGCGCGCACCGGGGCCGGCTGTCGTTCCTGGCCGAGGCCGGCGAGCTGCTCGCGGGCGTGCACGACGAGGAACTCATCGCGGCGCTGACCGCGCAGCTCGTCGTACCGAAGATCGCGCGGTGGGCGGCGGTCTACCTAACCGATCTGACCGGGATGACCAGGCTCGCCCACGTCTGGCACAGCGAGGAGTGCAACAACGCCGAGCTGCGCGGTTCGCTGCCTGCCATCCCGCGCACCGCGCTCAGCGAGGTGAGCTGGCCGGTCGGCCCCGAGACCGTGCTGTCCTTCCCGCTGCTGACCCAGGGCAGGTCGTACGGCGCGCTCGTGATCGGCCGCGCGGAGCAGGCGCTGCCGCTGGAACTGGCCGACCTGCTCGCCGACCTGTGCCGCCTGGTGGCGCTCAACCTGCACACCGCCATGCTGTACACGCGCCAGGCCACCACGTCGCGGGTGCTGCAGCGGAGCCTGCTGCCGATGCGCGTGGCCCCGATGCCGGGCCTGGAGTCGGCGGTCGTCTACGAACCCGCCGGTGAGGGCGCGGACGTCGGCGGCGACTTCTACGACCTGTTCACGGTCGGCGACCACTGGTGCTTCGCGCTGGGCGACGTCTGTGGCAGCGGGCCCGAGGCGGCGGCGGTCACGGGCCTCGCCCGCCACGCCGTACGCCTGCTGGCCAAGGAGAACTACACGGTCGCCGACATCCTCGACCGGCTCAACCAGGCGCTGCTGGAGGAGGGCGACGACGACCGGTTCCTCAGCCTGCTGTGCGGGGAGCTGACGCCGTTGCCGCAGGGCGGAGCGCTGTGCACGGTCGCCTCGGCCGGCCACCCGCCGCCCCTGCTGCGGCGGGCGGACGGCCGGGTCGAGACCGTGGCCTCGCCGCAACTGCTGCTCGGCATCGAGACCGGCGCCCGCTTCTACGTCGAGACGTTCGAGATGGCGCAGGACGACGTGCTGTTGTGCGTCACCGACGGGGTGACCGAGCGGCGCGACGGCGACCGGCTGCTCGACGACGGCGACGGGCTCGCGCGGCTGCTGTCCGGCTGCGAGGGGTTGAGCGCCCACGCGGTGGCCGAACGGGTGCGGCAGGCGGTCGAGATGTTCGCCGACGAGCCGTCGCAGGACGACGTGGCCCTCCTGGTGATCAAGGCCTCCGCCGCCCTGCGCCAGGTCAGATGAACCGGTACGACGTCGTGGAGGTGCGCCGCTCCCCCGGCCGCAGCACGGTCGAGGGGAACTCGGGCCGGTTGGGCGAGTCGGGGAAGTGCTGGGTCTCCAGGCACAGCCCGGCGAACGGCCCGTACGGCGTGGCGGCCGCGTCGAGCATGGAGCCGGTGTAGAACTGCACGCCGGGCTCGGTGGTGGTGACCTCCATGGTCAGGCCGCCGGCGGTCACCGTGGCGCCGCCGTCGAGCACGAAGCAGTGGTCGTAGGCGCCGCCGTTGCGCTCGCCCACGACGTGCGGCTCGGTGAAGTCGAACGGCGTGCCCTTCACGGGGGCGAGCTCGCCCGTGGGGATCTTGTCGTCGTCCACCGGCAGGTAGTGCGGGGCGTCCATGCGGACGACGTGGTCGAGGACGTCGCCCTCGCCCTTGAGGTTGAAGTAGGAGTGGTTGGTCAGGTTGACCACGGTCGGCGCGTCGGTCTCGACGGCGTAGTCGATGCGCAGCGCGTCGTCGGCGAGCGTGTACGTGACCGACGCGGTCAGCGTGCCGGGGTAGCCCTGGTCGCCGTCGGGGCTGGTGAGGGTGAGCGTCACCGAGTCGTCGGAGCGGGCGGCGATCGTCCACACCTTGCTGTCGAAGCCCTCGGTGCCGCCGTGCAGGCTGTTGGGGCCGTTGTTGACCGGCAGGCGGTACTCGACGCCGTCGAGGACGAACCTGCCGCCCGCGATGCGGTTGCCGTAGCGGCCGACGACGGCGCCGAAGTAGCGGCTGCGGGTCAGGTAGTCGTCCAGCGTGTCGAGTCCGAGCACGACGTCGACCCCCGACACCTCGAGCGAGCGTACGACGGCGCCGTAGGTGAGCACCTCGGCGCGCAGCCGTCCCGAGGACAGCTCGACGCACTCGACCTGGTGGCCGGACGGCAACGTTCCGAAAATCATGTTTGGGCCCTTCCCGTGGACTCGCGGACGATGAGGGCGGTTTCGAGGGTCACTGTCGCGCCCTCGCCCCCCGACTGCAGCAGCAGGTCGACCGCCATCCTCCCAGCGGCGGCCGCCGGCATGGCGACCGTGGTCAGTTTGGGCCGGTTGAGCCGTCCGGGCAGGATGTCGTCGAAGCCGATCACGCTGATCTGGTCGGGCACGCCGATGCCCTGCTCGGCCAGCCCTTCGATGACGCCGAGCGCGACGAGGTCGTTGTAGGCCAGCACCGCGGTCGCGCCGGAGGCGGCCACCTCGGACGCCACGGCGAGGCCGCCGCTCTCGGTCGGCTGGTTGGGGCCGAAGCCGACGAGGTCGAGCCCTTCCGTCGCGGCGGCCACGGCCCGCATCTCGTTGCTGGTCCACGAGCCGGCGGGGCCGGAGACGAGCGCGATCCTGCGGTGGCCGAGGCCGGCCAGGTGATCGAGGGCGAGCCTGGCGCCCTGGGCGACGTTCATGAGCACCGACGGCAGGCCCCTGACCCGGCGGTTGACCACGACGAACGGGACGTCCTCTGCCAGGCGCTCGATGAGCTTGTTCGACAGGCGGGGGCTGCACAGCAGGACGCCGTCCACCTGCTTGGCGAGCGTCCTGATCAGCTCCTCCTCCACGCGCGGGTCCTCGTCGGTGTCGGCCACGAATACGTGGTGGTCGCGTCCTCTGGCCTGCGCCTGGGCGGCCTTGATGAGCGGCGGGAAGAACGGGTTGGAGATGTCGGCCACGATGAGGCCGAGGTTGAACGTACGGCCGGTGGTGAGCGCCCTGGCCGCCCGGTTGGGCCGGTAGCCGAGGTCGTCGGCGGCGGCGAGCACGCGGCTCCTCGTAGCGGGGTTGACCAGGTGGGGCGCGGAGAACGTGCGCGACACGGTGGACACGTGCACGCCGCTGACCCGCGCCACGTCCTTGATCGTCGCCGCCATCGCCGCCTCCTTTGCAAACGATTACCGGACCCAAGCCTTGACCTCCGCGACTGGCGTCGTCAAGGTTGGCTGCAACCGGTTGCCGTCAGGAGGCGGCGGTCACCAGGAGCCGCCCAGCTCCTTCAGCGTGAACATGCCGCCGGCGCGGTGGTGCACCGGCTCGGACAGGTCGGGCTCGCCGTGCTCGGCGATGAGTGCGGCGGCCTGCGGCTCGGATGAGTCCTCGGAGACGTACCCGATGGACTCGGCCTCCCGCAGCGACCACCAGCGGCGGGCGTTGTCGGAGACGCCCCAGACGACGTGGTAGCCCGGCGCGACCATGGCCGCCTCGACCAGCCGGGTGAGGTCACCGGGCGAGATCCAGGTGGCCAGGCCGCGGGTGTCGGGCGAGCGCTCGTTGCAGGTGCCGAGCCTGATCACGGTCACGTTCATGCCGAAACGGTCATGGAAGAGGCTGCCGAGCGCCTCCATGACGACCTTGCTGACGCCGTAGTAGGTGTCAGGACGGGGGAAGGCGTAGTCCGGCAGGTCGGCGCCGGACTGCGGCCTGGTGTGGAAGCCTGCCGCGTGGTGGCTGCCCATGAGGACGACGTGCCGCACCCCCTCACGCTGGGCCGCCTCCATGAGGACCTGCGTGCCGTCGATGTTGGCCCGCACGATGTCGGCCCACGGGTGCTCGCGGCTCTGGCCGCCGAGGTGCAGCACCGCGTCCACACCCTTCATGGCCTCGGCCATGGCGGCGGGGTCGGCGAGGTCGGCGCTCACCCACTCCTCCCCCGGGCCGGGCTCGACCGGCTGGATGTCGGAAAGCCGCAGCGTACGGCCCTCACGCGCGAGCAACGGCCGGATCAGGGTCGCGACCTTTCCCGCGGCGCCTGTCATGAGAATGCGCATGCATCCATGGTGTACACGATTCTGACCCAAATTCACATCCTTGAATATTGACCGTTAGCCGTGCCACTAGTTACGTTCACAGACACACATCCAAGTGCTCGACTCATGTCCACATATGTGAACAGGAGGCGGTCTTATGTCACGTCGTCTGCTGGGGGCCGCGTTAGCAGCGGTCCTGGCCACGGGCCTGACTGGCTGCGGTTCCGGAGATTCATCGACAGCCTCGGACAACACGTTGGAGATCTGGATCAGGCAGCCGCCCGATTCCGACTCCGCCAAGACGGCGCAGAAGCTCGCCGACGCATTTACCAAGGCCAGCGGAGTACAGACGAAAGTCGTCGCGATTTTCGACGACTTCGAGACCAAACTGAACCAGCAGGCGGCACAGAAGCAACTTCCCGACATCGTCATCAACGACACCGCCCAGCTCGGCGCCATGCAGTCGCAGGGCTGGCTGCAGGAGGTCGACAAGGCCGGATTGGCGGGCGGCGACCAGCTCTCCGAGCTGGCCTGGAAGGCCGCGACCGGCAGCGACGGCAAGGTCTACGCCGCGCCCTTCTCCGGGCAGTCGTTCGCGCTGATCGTGCGCAAGGACTGGCGCGAGAAGGTGAAGCTCGACCCGCCCGAGACCTGGGAGGACCTCACGGCGCTGGCCAAGGCCTTCACCGAGCAGGACCCCGACGGCAACGGCTCCGCCGACACGGCGGGCTTCGTCATCCCCGCCGGCACCAAGCGCGGCTACGCCTCCTGGTACGCCTCGTCACTCATCTACGCCAACGGCGGCGACTTCCTCAAGGCCAACGGCCCCGGCAAGTACGTGGCCACGGCCAACGACCCCAAGACCGTCGAGGCCGTCAAGTACCTGCAGGACCAGTTCTGCACGAACAAGACGGTCAACCCTGGCGCCGTCAGCAACGACACAACCGTCACGCACGAGGTCTTCGAGAAGGGCCAGGGCGGCATCTACCTGGTAGGACCGTACGTGCTGGCCAGGTTCGTCGACAGCATCGGCACCGACAAGATCGAGGTGCTGCCCGTGCCCAAGGGCCCGTCGGGCGGACCCGGCACCCTCGGCGAGGGCGAGAACGTCTACCTGATGGCCGGAACGTCCATGCAGGACGCGCAGAAGAAGTTCGCCGAGTTCGCGATCTCCCCCGAGGGTCAGCGGATCGGCATGAACAAGGACGCCAACGGCGCGATCGTCCGGCTGCCCGTCAACACGCAGGTCGACATGGCCGCCGAACGTCAGGACCCGCGCTGGAAGGTGTTCCAGGAGTCGTACGCGAACGCCGTCTACGCGCCGCCGGTGCCGAACTGGGCGCCGATCCGCCAGGACTCCGCCGACTCCATCAACGCCGTCTGGGCCGACTGCGGCGCCGACGTCAAGACGGTCATGGACGAGCTCAACGCCAAGCTGACCCAGGAACTGCAGAGCCAGAACGCCTCATGACGTCGTCCCTCGCCCCCGAGCCGACGGCTCCCCCAGGCCGCCGCACCCCCTCGGTGCGGTGGCGGGGGACGCTGATCGCCTGGCTGTTCCTCGCGCCCGCACTGCTGCTCTTCCTGTACTTCAAGTTCATCCCGATGTTCGTCGGGCTGTGGAAGAGCTTGTTCAAGGTGCAGACCTTCCTCGGCGACGAGTGGGTCGGCCTGCAGAACTACCAGACCATCATCACCGACGAGGACTTCGCCGCGGCGATCTGGCACAGCGTCGTGCTGGCGCTGGGCACCACGGTCGGCTCTCTCGTGCTGGGCCTCGGGTTCGCGCTGCTCATCGAGGGTCCGGCCCGCTATCTGTGGTTCGTACGGACCGCGGCCTTCCTCCCGGTCGTCACCACGATGGCGGCCGTGGCCGAGGTGTGGCGGATCATGTACTACCCCGGCGACAACGGCCTGCTCAACACGGTCGTCGGATGGGCGGGCATCGGCCCGCAGCCCTGGCTCGGCAGCGAGGACTCGTCGCTGGGGTCGATCATGCTGATGAGCATCTGGCGCGGCACGCCGTACGACATGATGATCTTCCTGGCCGGGCTCGTCGGCGTCGACCGCACCCTGTACGAGGCCGCGGCCGTCGACGGCGCCTCCACCTGGCGGCGGCTGCGCCACATCACGCTGCCCGCCCTGCGGCCGGTGTTCTGGATCCTGTTCACGCTGGCCGCCATCCGCGGCCTGCGTGTCTTCGTCGAGGTCTACGTCCTGACGAACGGTGGTCCGAACGGCTCGTCCGAGGTGCTGATGACGCTCATCTACAAGCTCGGCTTCCAGAAGAACGAGCTGGGGGTCGCCTCGGCGGGCGGAATCGTACTGTTCCTGGCCACGCTGGCGCTCACCGTGATCGTGCAGATGCTGCGCAGGAGGCAGGCGACATGAAGTTCGACAGCGCGCTGGGGCTGGAGTCGCGCAGGGGCCCGGTGGCAGTCATCGGCAAGGTCCTGATTTATGGCCTTATGGTGGCTGTTTTCACAGGGCCGCTGATCGGGCTGCTGATGAGCGCGTTCAGCAAGACCCTCGACCCCACCTCGTTCACGTTCTGGCCGGACGACTTCACCCTCGAGAACTTCATCCAGGCCGAGGACAAGAACGTCTACCTGTACCTGTTCAACTCCTTCGTGGTGGTCGGCTTCGGACTGCTGCTGCAGATGCTGGTGAGCGTGTTCGCGGCGTACTCGCTGGCCCGCAAGAAGTTCCGCGGCATGACGTTCGTGATGCTGCTCATGCTCACCACGATGATGCTCCCCGAGGAGATCATCGCGATCCCGCTGTCGCTCGTGCTCGCCGACCTGCCCGGCCTGCACCTCAACCTCATCGGTACGTACGCCGGCATGATCCTGCCGGTCGGTGCCTGGGGCTTCTCGATCCTCGTCATGACGGAGTTCATGAAGGAGGTGCCGGTCGAGCTGGAGGAGGCCGCGCGCATCGACGGCGCCGGTGAGCTGCGGATCTTCGCCACGATCATCGTTCCGCTGTGCCGTCCGGCGCTCGGCGTGATCGGCGTCTTCGGCTTCACGATGATCTGGGACCAGTACCTGCTGCCGCTGATCGTCGCTCCCGCGTCCGACATGTGGACGCTGCCGATCGCGCTGCGCTCGCTCCGCTCGGACGAGGAGGTCGGCATCGGCGTCCTGCTGGCCGCCTCACTGCTGGCGCTGCTGCCGTCGATCATCGCGTTCCTGGCGTTCCAGCGGCAGTTCATGCGTGGTCTGACAAGCGGTGCGGTCAAGGGTTAGGTGTCCATGTACATGGACGCTATCCCATATCCTGGATGTTCAGCCCGCCAGAGTAGATGGGATGAGTATGCAGCCCCAGCTCGTCAAGTCCGCGGAACGGACGGTACGCATCCTGGAAGCGCTTGCCGACTCCCAGAACCATCTCACGCTGTCGGAGCTCCAGCAGCGCACCGGCTTCCCGCGCAGCAGTCTGCACGCCCTCATGCGCACCCTGGTCGAGCTCAACTGGGTCGAGACCGACACCTCGCGGTCGGCGTTCGGCATCGGGCCGCACGCGCTGCTGACCGGGACGGCATACCTCGACAAGGACCCGGCGCTGCCCTTCGCCCAGGAGACCCTGGAGGACCTCCGCGACGAGATCGGGCAGACCGTGCACTTCGCCCGCCGTGACGGGGCGCACGTCCTCTACCTGGCGACGCGGGAGGCGCGCGACGCCGCCCACGTGATCCCCCGGGTGGGGCGGCAGCTGCCCGCCCACGTGACGGCACTCGGGCAGGTGCTGCTCGCCCAGCTCACCGACGACGAGGCGGTGGCGCTGCTGCCGGCCACGCTCACGTCGCTGACCGAGCACACCATCACCGACCTGGCCAAACTGACCGGCGAACTCGACCAGGTACGCACCCGCGGCTGGGCGTACGAACGCGAGCAGGGCACGCTCGGCGTCGCCTGCGTGGCCGTGGCGGTCGACTACCGCATCCCGGCCACGGACGCGATCAGCTGCTCGATGCCGGCGAACCTCACGCCCGGCGAGGTGGAGCCCATCACGGACGCCATCATCCGCCACACCCGCAAACTGGCCGCCACCCTCCGCCGAGAAGGCATCCGCTAACCCCGACCAACAGCTCCTGCACCGTCACCCCCCAACGGCAGCCCCCGCAACGCGCAGTCCAGCACACGGTGCAGCGGACGCCGCGCGGCAGGCGCGGCGCGGCAGGCGCGGCGCGGCAGGCGCGGCGCGGCAGGCGCGGCGCGGCAGGCGCGGCGCGGCGGGCGCGGCGCGGCGGGCGCGGCGCGGCGGGCGCGGCGCGGCGGGCGCGGTGCGGCGGGCTGCGGGCGGCGGGCGCGGTGCAGCCGCCGGCGCGGGAACGCACGGCCACGGAGCAACCCGCTGCTGCCGTGCAACCCCAACGCAACCCACGGGCCGTGGAACCATGGCCCCCCGCGCACCCCACGTGCCCGCGCAACCCTGAGCGCGTCGCGGCGTTCAGGCGCGTCGCGGGCCACGAGCGCGGTGCAGGCCCACAGCTCCACGCAACCCCAATGCGGGCCCGCGCAACCCTAGGTGCGGCGCGGCGTTCGGGCGCGGCGCGGGCCACGAGCGAGGCGCGGGCCACGGGTCACGTCCAGGAGCGCGGTGCAGACCCACAACCCGCGCCCCAACCCACAGCCCGCCGCGCAACCCACAGAGCTGCCGTGCAACCCGCAGAGCTGCTGTGCAACCCCAATGCAACCCGCAGGCTCTTGCAGCCCAAGCCCCGCGAGCCCACTGGCCCGCGCAAGGCATGGGTGCCGCGCATTTGGGCGCGGTGCGACCCATGTGCGCGGGTGGCGCATGGGCGCGGGTGGCGCATGGGCGCGGGTGGCGCATGGGCGCGGGTGGCGCATGGGCGCGGGTGGCGCATGGGCGCGGGTGGCGCAAGAGCGTGGTGCGGCGAAGAGCGTGGTGCGGTTTAGCCTCGGTCAGCCCAAGCCCGGACCCCGCGCCTCGGCCAAGGCGGTAGAGCGATCAACCGCCAGGCCACTCCCCTCGCTTCGCTACCTCAGACCGGTAGCGGACGGGGGTCAGCCGTGGGTGTGCTGACCGGGGCGGTTGGTGATGGGAGTGGGCCGCCCCGGTTCGCTGTTACGGCTTCAGAGGACCAGGCGGCCGTCCACCCGTCGAGGAATCGACAGCGGGTTGTCGTCCTTCAGGGCGTCCGGCAGGAGGGCGGCGGGCCAGTCCTGGTAGGCGGTGGGGGCGAGCCACCGGTCGATGGCCGTGGCGCCGACGGAGGTGGTGGTCGAGGTGGAGGACGGCCACGGACCACCGTGGTGCATCGCCCAGCACACGGCGACCCCGGTCGGCCAGCCGTTCCAGATGAGCCGGCCGGCCTTCTTGGCGAGCGCCGCCGCGACGTCCGCTGCCTCCTCCGGCTGGGCTCCGTGGATGGTCGCGGTCAACGAGCCTTCCAGCCGCTCCAGCACCGCCGGCAGATCCGCCACGTCACGGTAGGTCACCACGATCGACGCGGGCCCGAAGCACTCCTCGGCGATGCCAGGCAGCTTCTCGGCGAACGTGGCAAGGTCGGCGGTGAACACCTTGGGCGCGACCGCCCAGCTGCCCTCCCCCTTCTTGCCCTCGGCCAGCAGCTGCAGCTCGCCCAGCCGCTCGACACCGCCGACGTAGCCGTCCCTGATCCGCTCGGCCAGCATGGGACCGCCGCTCGTGCCCTCGACGGCGGCCACGATCGCCTTGCGGAGTTCGTCGCCCTCGGGCACGAACATGAGCCCGGGGTTCGTGCAGAACTGCCCGACCCCGAGCGTCAGCGAACCGGCGAAACCGGTCGCGATCTCGGCGACAGGGGCCGACGGCAACACGACCACCGGGTTGACGCTGCCGAGCTCGCCGAAGAACGGGATCGGCACCTCGCGCTCGTCGATCAGCTTCTGGATCGCCTTGCCCCCGGGCACGGACCCGGTGAACCCGGCAGCGACCACCGCGGGGTGCTGCACCAGGTCGGCTCCGGCCTGCATGCCATGGACCAGTCCCAGCAGCTCGGGAACCGGCAGGGCCTCACGCACGATCGCCGCCACCCGCTCGGACGTGCCGGGGTGTCCGGGATGTGCCTTCACCACCACCGGGCAACCCGCCGCCAGCGCGGAAGCGGTGTCACCCCCGGCCACAGAGAACGCGAACGGGAAGTTGCTCGCCGCGAACACGGCCACGACGCCCTGCAGCGGGTGCTTCATCCGCCGGAGGTCAGGCCGGGGCGGGGCCAGCGAGGCGTCCGCGTGGTCGATGATCGCCTCGAGGTATCCGCCGTCCCTGATCACTTCGGCGAAGAGCCGGAACTGCCCGGCCGTACGCGCCACCTCGCCGCGCAACCGCACCTCGCCGAGGGCGGTCTCCTGGTCGGCGAGCTGCCACAGCTCGTCCACGTGCGCGGCCAGCGCGTCGGCGACAGCCTCAAGGGCGACGGCGCGCTCGGCCGCGGGCGTCGCCCGCCACGCCGCCCCGGCGGCGGCAGCGGCGGAAACGATCGCGTCGACCCCGGCGCCGTCGGCCTCGGGCACACCTGCGCCCACGGTCTCACCGGTTCTGGGGTCGTGTCCGTAGATCATCGAAAGGCCCTTCGGAGTCTTGACACTTCTTCATAGTAATTCTTACAGTTGCGACGACTTGTCCACAAACCTGGCAACTGTTCACATACATGGACGGCGATCACATTGATCATTGAGCAGGTCCACGTCACGCCAGTCGCTTTCCGTGATCCGCCCCTTCTGAACGCCGCCGGAGTCCACGAGCCGTGGGCACTCCGCACCATTGTCGAGGTCGTCACGGACGAGGGTTTGAGTGGGTTGGGAGAAACCTACGGAGACCTCCACCACCTCGGCAGGATCAGGGAGTGCGCCAAGGCGCTGATCGGCCTCGACGTGCACGCCTCGAACACGATGTACGCGAGGATCAGCGCGATCGCCGGCGACACCCGTACCGACCTGCACGGCCTGACCGGCGCCGCCACGAAGGAGAAGAACGTCGACCGGGTCTTCTCCCCCTTCGAGGTGGCCTGCCTGGACATCCGCGGCAAGGCGGCGGGCGTGCCCGTGGCGGACCTGCTGGGTGGCAAGGTCCGCCACGCCGTCCCCTACAGCGCGTACCTTTTCTACAAGTGGGCCGGCCACCCGGGCGAGGAGCCTGACCGGTTCGGCGCCGCCTTGGACGAAGCGGGCATCGTCGCGCAGGCGAGGCAACTCATCGAGGAGTACGGCTTCACCTCCATCAAGCTCAAGGGCGGGGTGTTCCCTCCGGACCAGGAGATCGCCGCGATCCGCGCGCTGCACGAGGCGTTTCCCGGGATGCCGCTCCGGCTCGACCCCAACGCCGCCTGGACGGTGGCTACCTCGATTCGCGTCGGCCGTGAGCTCGACGGTGTCCTGCAGTACCTGGAGGACCCGACAGGGGGCATCGCGGGCATGGCGGAGGTGGCCGAGGCCG
Organism: Nonomuraea maritima; assembly: GCF_900100395.1. Classification (GTDB taxonomy): domain Bacteria; phylum Actinomycetota; class Actinomycetes; order Streptosporangiales; family Streptosporangiaceae; genus Nonomuraea; species Nonomuraea maritima. The sequence continues at coordinate 657,587 of NZ_FNFB01000001.1, forward strand.
TCCCGATGCCTCTGGCCACGAACATGTGCGTGGTCACGCCCGAGCACTTCCCACCAGCGATGGCTTCCCGCGCGATCGGCGTGCTCCTCCTCGACCATCATTACTGGGGCGGACTCGTGCGCTCCTCGCACATCGCCGCCATGTGCGACGCCTACGGCCTGAACCTGTCGATGCACTCCAACTCCCACCTCGGGATCAGCCTGGCCGCCATGACGCATCTCGCCGCCGCCACGCCGAACCTCACGTTCGCCTGCGACACCCACACCCCTTGGCAGGACGGCCAGGACGTGGTCGTGCCCGGTGCACTCCGGTTCGTCGACGGCGCCGTGCCCGTGCCCGACGGCCCCGGCCTGGGCGTGGAACTGGACCGTGACGCGCTCGCCATCATGAACGAGCAGTACGAGAAGTGCGGGATCGTGGCCCGCGACGACACGTCCTACATGCAACGCTTCGACCCTTCCTTCTCGGCCAGGAGACCTCGCTGGTGAACATCGCCTACCTCTATCCCTGGGACGTGGTCGGCGACCCCTCCGCCCCCGGTCGTCTGGCCGACCTGGGTGTCCAGGCGGTCGCACTGGCGGTGAGCTACCACTCGACCCGTGCGGCGACGCCGTACCACCCGGACCATCGCGTGCTGGACGTTCCCTATCCCGCCTTCTACCTCCCGATCCGCCGGCCCGCGTGGGGCCGTCTGGTGCCCGCCGCACCGACGTGGACGCCCGCCGACGCGTATCTCCAGGCCAGGGACGCATTGAAGGCCGTCGGCCTCCAGGTGCACGCCTGGACCGTCCTCACCCACAACTCGCACCTGGGCGGCGCCAACCCTGACCTGGTGGTACGCAACGCCTTCGGCGACCCGTACCCGTACGCCCTGTGTCCCGCTCACGAGAACGTCCTCGACTACTGCGAACGCCTGGTCCGTGAGGTCCTTGAGGTGGCCGAGCCCGACGGTCTGATCCTCGAGGCCTGCGGCCCCATGGGGTTCGGCCATCAGAGCGTCCACGAGAAGACCTCAGGCGCCGACTGGACTTCCGTGCACGCCGACCTCCTCTCCCTGTGCTTCTGCGCCGCCTGTGCCCCTCGCTACCCGGACGCGACCAGAGGCAGGGTCAGGGCCGCCATAGACGGCACCACGCCGACGTCACTCACGGGCACGCCCGACGCCGCGTCGCCTCCCGGCACCGTCGAGGACGCCCTCGGCTCCCTCTCGGACAAAGTGCGCGCTGTACGCCTCGCCCTGTCGGACACCCTTCGCCGGCGCCTGATCGCCGTCGCCAGGCAGACAGCGCCCGACGTACCCATCACCCTGCACGCCAACCCGGACCCTTGGGCGGCCGGAGCCTTCGCCCCGCTGCCCTCGGGCGAGCCCGGAGCCGACGTGCTGGTGGCCAACTGCTGGGGCGAACCCGCCGCCGACGCCGCGCGCCTCCGCCGCTTGAAAGAACTGGCCACGCCGACGCAGCGGACAGGCGCGTACGTCCTCGCCCTGCCGCCTCGCCCGGCCGACGCCACCACCATCGCCGACCACCTCGCGACGTACGCCGAGGCCGGAGCGACGGAGTTTCACCTGTACCACGCCGGCCTCGCCTCCCCACAACGCCTGACAGCCCTCTCCAAAGCCCTCCGCCTGCGAAAGCCCTGAACCGAATTCCGTCGGCGGCACGGCCGCGCAGGTCAGCTCGCCGCCGCGGGCACATGCTCGTACCTTCAGAGGCGTTAGAGATGATCATTCACGTTCGGCATGGCGGCGTGACCGCGGGTTCTGAGGCCTCAGGGTGGCCGGGCGCCTCCTTTCGGCCCTCCTCGACGGATCCCGAACTCCACCAGCGCGGCGTCGTCAGCGCCCTCGCCGACTTCCTTCCGGACTGATGCATCACCTGGTGTCACGCCGCAGGCACCGATGATGTGACCGTCGCACTCAGCGGAGAGCTTCCTGGTTCCGCGCCGCGCTTCCTCTCGCAGGCCGGCACAGAAGCGGGGCATCACGTTCAGTGGTCTGGTCATGGAAAGACGCTGGTCATTGGCGAGTTCGGCTCGTGGTTCGTGGTCGTGGAACCCGACGACTGGAATGGCGCTGGAGGACTGCCCCGGCTTTCGGCCGCTGGTGAGGGCGGCGCGGGGACACGATGTGGCACTACGACCTGCGCTACGCCCGGGACGGACAAGTGCTGTGCCGCTTTCGACAGGGTGCCGAGCCTGAGGGGAACCCGTCATCGCTTGTCGGCCTTCTCTCTGGGTTGTCACTGGCATCGGGGCTTCCTCCCTCGGAGACACCGGAATCGGGCCTGCCCTCGTTTTACGGTGGAAGGCGCACGCTTTCGTCCTGGTGGAGCGAGTCACCGGAGTGCGCCTGACCACGCAGTTGGCTGCGCGGTGAGCACAAGCGAATCATCCAGGGGCCTCACCCACGTGATGTGCCGCCTGACGACGGCGAACTGTGGCCTCAGTACGCGCTCGGAATGATCGTTTGTTCTCAATCCCGATCACAGATGCAACGAGTTCTCTCAGACATCAAGGGAATTTACGACCTCAAGCTCTCGAACGATGTACTCGTGAGCGCTGCCGTCCGACTTCCAGTGGGTTCCGTCGCGCCTCCGGCCTCTTCATGGCCCGCGCCACGAGCTACGATCCACTTGATGAGAGGCAGCGGACCAGGCACGCCAACAACCGTTCATCGGCGCTGCAGCCGGCCACGAAACCGGTCGATACTGTAAACGCCCCAATACGAATGGATACTTATGAAAGATGTGCGGGTCGTCTATCGAAAATACGGGGGAGCTCTGCACTGGCATCATGCCGGTCGACTGCTGGGTGAGGACAGCCACGGCGTCTGGGTAGAAGTGCCCAGCGGGACGGTAGCCCGCAAGGGCACCGATCCGCCTATCACCCGGCCCACAGCAGCGACCATGCTGTTTCCGCGCGACGATTGGTGGACGGCTTCGTTCAACCACCTGCCGGATCGGACCGAGGTCTACGTCGACGTCACCACCATTCCGGAATGGAGGGACTACGAGGTGACCATGCTCGACCTCGACCTGGACGTGATCCGCATGAGGGACGGACAGTTGATACTCGACGACGAGGACGAATTCGCGCTGCACCAGGTACTACTTGATTACCCACCCGACCTGATCATACGGGCACAGAGAACCGCGGACTGGTTGATGAATGCCGTAGGCAAAAGAAAGGGGCCATTCAACGGCGCACACTTGGCATGGCTCTCGAAAGCAACGCAAACCTGAAACTTGTACGGAGCGGCGGCGAGATGAAAAGAGGCTAGCAGCATCCGGCTCCAGAAACCAAACCGTTTCCCCATGCCGTGAAAACAGGCAGCACCCAGCCCATATATCCAGGTTGCCTAATGAGCGCGCATAAATGCCCATAAATCCCGCAAGACCCTAACTCCTGCCCACCCACGACAACGCCCACAGGCGCCGGGCCGGCACGACCTCGGCCCGCGCGAGCGGATGGACCGATTGTCCGGCGGTCAGCGCACATTGTCGGGTAGCGAGCACACGCTGTCGGGTGGCCAACGCACGTTGCCGGACAGTGAGCACACGTTGTCGGGTAGCCAACGCACGCTGGCCACGCTGGCGCCGGCCGTCGGCAAGCGCGCCGACCTGGTGATGCCAGTCGCGCCACCAGCAGAACTCCATCCGCTGGCCCGCGTAGCAACTGCCACCCCATGGCATAACAGCCAGCCCGAGAAGCCCGACGACCGCCTCCTCAGCCCCCACCCCATGCCTACGGACTGCACCACATCGACCTTCACAGCGCCGACCTGCGCCGCTCGAAGGCCGGGGCGTCCGCGAGCGCCCCCTCGGGGTGCGTACGGACAGTGGTTGCCTTTGGTCGATGGGTGCGGGCATTGCACGCACCGCCCAACCACGCGGCTGAGGTGCCGGCCTGCGGCGGCGCGGACGTCAAGCGCTTCGCTGAGCGCGCGGCACAGACAGCGAGCACCTCTCCAGTGGAGGGGCGCAGACATGGGGTGCTTCGCTCAATGGACGGCGCTGGAGTAGTGGCCTACAAGTGGTACGGACATTGAGCGCTTCGCTCAACGTGCGGTGCGAGCGCCTCCAGGTACAGCCTCCTGGTACAGAGGAGGGGACGTTCGACGCTTCGCTCAATGGACACAGCCAGAGTGCCTGCCTACGCACAGCTCGGACATTGAACCCTCGACCAGCGCGCGACGCAGACGCTAGGCGCCCCCTCAGCAGAGCACGCGGACAGTACCGCTTCTCTCAATGGGAGCAGCCAGGGTGCTGGAGCGCTTGCCCACACCGCGCCGCTCCGTTGAGCGCTTCGCTCAGCGGAGCGACGCGGGCAATGACGCATCGCTCAATGAACGCACCCGCGGTGCCGGCCTACGCGCGGACGGACGTTGAGCGCTTCGCTCAGCGTCCGTCGATGTCGCGCAGCCCGGCGGGTGAGTCGCCTTCCGAGGGAACGCGCCCCCACCCGCACGCCCCCGCAGGTACGGCAGACCCAGTTGCCTGCCGTACCGTTCGGAGCGTCAGACCTCGAGCACCACTGGGATGATCATGGGACGCCGGCGATAGGTGTCGCTCACCCAACGCCCCACTGTGCGCCGGACCACCCGGCGGATCTCCTGCATGTCCACCACGCCGTCCGCGGCCTTCTCCTCGAGGGCGCGCTGGATCTGCGGGATGAACCCCTCGAACTGCTGGGGGTCGATGCCCGATCCGCGTGCGTGGATCTCGGGCCCGGCGGTGAGCTTGCCGGTGCTGGAGTCGACGACGACGACCACGGAGATGAACCCCTCGTCGCCGAGGATCCTGCGGTCCTTCAACGAGGTGTCGGTGATCTCACCCACCGACGAGCCGTCGACGTAGACGTACCCGGCGTGCACGGCACCGACGATCTTCGCCCTGCCGTCGACCAGGTCGACCACGACGCCGTCCTCAGCGATCACGATGTGGTCGTCGGGCACGCCGGTGAGGGCCGCCAGCTTCGCATGCGCTCGCAGATGACGCCACTCTCCGTGGACGGGCATGAAGTTGGACGGCCTGGTCAGGTTCAGGACGTACAACAGCTCGCCCGCGGCCGCATGGCCGGAGACGTGCACCTTCGCGTTGCCCTTGTGCACGACCCGGGCGCCCCACCTGGTCAGCCCGTTGATGACCTTGTTGACCGCAGTCTCGTTGCCCGGCACGAGAGACGACGCCAGCAGCACCGTGTCGCCCTCGGCGATACGGATCGGATGGTCACGATTGGCCATCCGCGACAGCGCCGCCATGGGCTCGCCCTGGGAGCCGGTGCAGACGAGCACCACGTCCTCCGGCGGCCATTCCTCGATGTCACGCGCGTCGACGATCAGCCCCGGCGGCACCTTGAGGTAGCCCAGGTCGCGGGCCACCCCCATGTTGCGCACCATGGAACGTCCGACGAGGGCCACCTTGCGGCCGTGCCGCGCGGCGGCGTCCATGACCTGCTGGATGCGGTGCACGTGCGACGCGAAGCTGGCCACGATGACCCGCTGCTCGGATGTCCGGATCACCTCGTCGATGACCGGTGCGATCTCGCGTTCGCTGGTGACGAAGCCCGGCACCTCCGCGTTGGTGGAGTCGGACATCAGCAGGTCGACGCCCTCCGTGCCGAGCCTGGCGAAGCCGCCGAGGTCGGTGAGACGACCGTCGCTCGGCAACTGGTCCATACGGAAGTCGCCGGTGTGCAGCACGATGCCCGCCGGTGTCCTGATGGCCACGGCGAGCGCGTCGGGGATCGAGTGGTTGACCGCGAGGAACTCGCAGTCGAACGGTCCGAAGACCTGCCGTTCCCCCTCGACGACCTCGACCTTGGTGGGCTGGATCCTGTGCTCGGTGAGCTTCGCCTCGATGAGCGCGAGCGTGAGCCTCGACCCGATGAGCGGAATGTCGCGCCGCTCGCGCAACAGGTAGGGGACCGCCCCGATGTGGTCCTCGTGCGCATGCGTGAGGACCACCGCCTCGACGTCGTCGAGCCGGTGCCTGATGTACTCGAAGTCAGGCAGGATGAGGTCGACACCCGGTTGGTCGGGCTCGGGGAACAACACCCCGCAGTCGACGATCAGCAGGCGGCCCTCGTACTCGAAGACCGCCATGTTCCTGCCGATCTCCCCCAGTCCGCCGAGCGCGACGATGCGCAGGCCGCCTTCCGGCAGCGCGGGCGGAGGGCCAAGCTCCGGATGTGGATGGCTCATGCCTGGCCCCCTTGGATAGATCTTGTTCTCAAAACTCCCGGTTCCTCCCCGCTTCTATGCGTCTGTCAACTTCACCCCGCCGGCTACCAGGCAAGCACGCAGCTCGGCGATTTGCTTTTGTGTGGCGTCCACGAGAGGCAGCCGCACTGGGCCGACCGGCATCCCGACCAGGCCCAGGGCCGCCTTCGCCATGATCGCGCCGCCCGCGCGGAGCATGATGCCGTCGACCACGGGATTCAGCTGCTCGTGAATCGTCCGGGCCTGCTCCACCTCACCGCTCCTGAACAAGGAGATCATCCGCGCGAGCTCCGCACCCACCACGTGCCCGACCACGCTGACGAACCCGGCGGCGCCCAGGGAGAGCCACGCGAGGTTGAGCAGGTCGTCACCTGAGTAGAACGCGAGATCCGTCGCGATCATTACCTGGCCGGCGGCAAAGAGATCACCCTTCGCGTCCTTCACGGCCACGATGCGGTCGTGCTGCGCCAAACGGATCAACGTCTCAGTCTGAATCGGTACGCCACTCCGGCCCGGAATGTCGTAGAGCATCACAGGAAGATCAGTAGCATCGGCGACAGCGGTGAAGTGCCGGTAAAGGCCCTCCTGCGGAGGCTTGTTGTAATAAGGCGTCACCACGAGGAGACCGTGCGCACCGGCATCCGCCGCCTGCTTGGCGAGTTCGATGCTGTGGCGGGTGTCATTGGTTCCCGCGCCCGCGACCACGGTCGCGCGGTCACCGACCGCTTCCAGGACGGCGCTCACCAGGCGCCGCTTCTCGTCATCCGTCGTGGTGGGCGACTCGCCGGTCGTCCCGTTAACGATCAAACCGTCATGGCGCTGCTCGTCGACCAGATAGGTGGCAAGACGTTGCACGGCCTCAAAATCGACCTCGCCGTCAGAGGTGAACGGCGTGACCATCGCGGTCAGCATACGGCCGAAGGGCGCGTCGGTGGTTCCAGTTGGCGATGCCATAGTGGGAACGGTACCCGGATTCGGAAATCCGTTGGACGCCGCCACCCCGCTTTGCCTGCCTGGAGCCGCTTTTTGCTCCTTTCGCCAGCATCGCGAAGGGTGACCTCCAAGCCACAGCAGGCTCACCGCCGGCACAGCTGATCGCAAGGAGGACGAGGCCACCCCCACGTCCCGGACTCGATCAAGAGGCGCGCCCGCGGCACCGCAGGAAGCCGGAGCCGAGCGCCGCGCTCCGGTGCGTGACATGGCCGTCCGCCTCCGAGCCCGGCGAGACCGAGCCGCCGGTACGGGCAATGGCAGAGGTCGTCGATATGTGCTCGGGGGTACACACATCGACGACCTCTACCGGAGAATCGCTGTCCCTTACATCTGCGTTACAGGGTTTCTCCGATAATTTTCCACCATCGCAAAGTTGGGGCTCCAACGCTCATCGATGACGGTCGGTTACCTGCCGAATACGGCAACATGGGGCAACGCCTCACACGAACCCCCCAGGGATGGACTAGTGGCCACCTCAGATCCGGTCTACCTGCGTGTCGTCGAAGACATCCGGCGACAGATCACCGACGGCACCCTTCCCCCCGGTGCGCCCATTCCGTCACGGGCGCAATTGACGCGCAAATACCAGGTAGGCGAGACCGCAGCCCGACACGCGCTCCGCGTACTCGCCAGCGAGGGTCTCATCATCGGCCGGGTGGGCTCGGGGCACTACGTCAGGGAACGCCCCGACCTCACACCACTCCACCGCTGGCGCTTCCTTGATCACCCTGCCTCCTTCGCCGCCGACCTGCAGTCCCAGGGACGGCGTGTGACGTGGGACTGGCACAGCGAGCCGGTCGAAGCCGGACCCACGATCGCCAGGCGACTTCGCCTGCCCGAGTCGTCCGCGCTGACCCGCACGCGGTACGTCTACCGCGGCGACGGGAAACCGCTCCAGCTCGCCACGTCCTTCGAGCCGAGGGAGTTCGCCCCCCACTCCGACGACGAGCGGCGCAGCCTGGTCGCGCGGCTGTACGCGCACGGCATAAAGGTCACCGAGGTCGTCGAGAGCGTCCACAGCCGCGTCCCCCGCCCGGCGGAGAGCGACGCGCTGCAGCTCGCGGCCGGCGTCCACGTGCTGCACATCGAACGCACCCACTGGGCCGGCGACCGCCCGGTGGAGACGAGCGACATCGTCATCCCGGGCGACCGCTTCCGCGTCACGTACAGCATGCCCCTCTGAGCACACGGGGCTCCGGGCGAGCACCCCGGAGCCCTTCGGTGGCGAGCCGGAGACAGCGTGACGGGCGCGTGGCATCGCCGTGTCCGAGAACGAGCCTCATCATCACCTGAACCGAGCCGAGCGTCGCTTGTCACCAGAAGAGTGTTCAGGGACGCTGGGGCTCCATTTTCATTCACCGTATGCGCGGCGGAGAATTTCGCGCGACCAGTCGATGACCTCCTGAGCGAGCTCAACCGAATCCGCAGCACAACGGAGCGAACCGCCGCAGCAAAGCGGATTTGTGGCAAATGCGCAGGTCAAAGAATGTCGGTGGCCGTTGGTAGAACGGCCGCGGAGGTTGTCGATGCGAGTGAAAGACCTGTCGAAGAGTGACCGTCCGCGCGAACGGCTCCTGTCGAGCGGTGCCGCCGCGCTGGCCGACCGCGAGCTCCTGGCCGTGCTGCTCGGCTCCGGCTTCAGAGGGGCGAGCGCGCTCGATCTGGCCAGCCAGGTGATCGAGCAGTGCGGAGACCTCGATGCGCTGGGCCGTTCAGACCCGCACCGGCTGCTCACGCTGCGCGGCATCGGCCCGGCCAAGGCCGCCCGGGTGAGCGCGGCCTTCCACCTGGCACGCCGGGCGGAGGCGAGGCCAGAACGCGAACGGATCACGAGCACGACCGACCTCGCGCAGGCGTGCGCGCCGCTCCTGCGCGGCCGGGCCCAGGAGTGCCTTGTCCTGGTGGTCTGCGACACCCGTGGCCGGCTGCTCAGACGTACGGTCATGACCCAGGGCGACAGCGAGCGGACGGTCATGCCGGTGCGTCAGGTCATCACCGAGGTGCTCACCTCCGGAGGCGCGCTGTTCGGGCTCGCCCACAACCACCCCGGCGGATCGCTGGAGCCCAGCCGGGAAGACGTCGAAGCCACGATCAGGCTGACCGAGGCCGCCGAGACGGTCGGTCTTCGCTTACTCGATCACGTGATCATCACAGACACGGGCTGGAGGCGGATTCCCACCTGAACCCGGCGCATCCTCACTGTCACCAGCGGCGCGAGCCCGCGCACCACCGGGGGGCGGATTCCTACCTAAATCACGTACACCACGGATGATCAACCCACCCCACGGCAAAGGCCATGATCTTATGCATAGCTCCGAACCCCGGTTTTCCAAGGGACCGTCATGAGAATCTAATGCCGCGGGCAGGCCGCCTGACGAGGTCAGCCGGTTCCGGCCCGTGACAACGTGGTCCAGCGCCTTGCGGGTCTCGCCCCGAGGGTTGGTCACGTCCGCGAACTCGCGTCGACCTCAGGGCGGGCCCATTCCCTCCATCTCAGGGTTCGGGCCGGCGCGCCGCCCCGGGGGCCGGCTCGACGAAGCGGGGTGAGTCACTGACGACCGCATGTTCGTGCAGCCGTCAAGGTGTCCGGCTCGTTCGGCGGCATCGAACGGACCTGACACGCCATCTCACCCTGGTCGCCGTACGAGGCGAATGCCCCGTACGGCGGCGAAGCGGCACCCGAAGCCCTCCCTAGGGTCGCCGTGGCACAAAGCCGGACTGCCCAGCACGTCCCCCTCCACAGTCCGGCGTCGCACCAAGGTGGGCGGCCATCGCATGCATGGTCCTCATGAACTGCGCCTTCTCATGAGACCGCGATGGCCGCCTACCGCGCCGCCTCACCGTCACGACGCTCGCGGGCCCCGGCAGCGGACAACCCGAGACCCTCTAGAAGACGGGGATGATGTCCTCGGGGTCGATGAAGTCGACCTCCACCCCTTCGAGGTCCAGCTCCGGGATGGCCGGGAAGGCGATCCCCCAGCGTTCGACGATCGCGCGGACGCGCGCCATGGCGACGCGCCAGTTCTCCGCCTGCTCGTCGTACGACAGCACACCCAGGCCCGCGTCGCGGGCGTGGTCCATGAGGACGCGGTGGTTGTGCAGGAAGTACGGCGGCAGTTCCCAGAAGCCGTCCGGCGGCTCCCAGAGGATCATGCTGAGGAAGACGAACCCGGCCCGCAGCTGACGGGTGATGAGGCCGCGGGTCTCGTCGGTGAGGCCCGGCCACTCGTTCTCCAGGATGGTCATGCAGATCTGCAGGTGACGTGACTCGTCCCGGCCGATGCGCTGGAACATCTCGCTGAAGACCGGGTGGTGGGTGCCCGAGGCCATGCCCCTGAAGAGGGTCGAGGCGGCCATCTCGCCCATCATGAAGCTCGTGAACAGCACCGGCAGCGTGTACTTGCCGACGGCCGAGTTGTAGCCGTTCCAGTAGCGGCCGCCGTTGTGGTACAGCCAGCCGATGTTGTTGTGGGCGGCCGCTTCGAGGTCGTCGGCCGGGGTCCAGTCGAGGGGGCCGCCTGGCCAGATCTTGGCGATGGTGCGCTGGCAGCACTCCTCGTGGTTCATCTCGTCACGGGTGATCGAGAAGAAGCACTTCCTGACCGGGTCCTCTTCATGTTTCTCGAACGCGTGGATCGTGGCCCGGGCGAACACCGCCGGACCTGACGCGTCGAAGTTCGCCAGCACCGAGAACCAGTACATGATGCCGAGACGTTGTTCACGCGTGAAGTCGTCAGGGTTCAGATCGTCCCAGGGCAGGTCTGCCGGGTTCCAGACCGTCCGCTTGGACTTCTCGTAGATGGCGGCGAGCTTCTCGGTCTCCACCCGCCATTCCATGGGGTAGATGTTCGGCTGCGGAATCTCCGGCGCCGGCCAGAAACCGCCTTCAGGGACAGTGAGGTCCGCCATGGTGTGACACCTCCTCTCCCATCCTGCGTGGCGGCGTCACGGCTTTCAAGTACGGGCGCGCTGGGTGACGGCGACACAGACGAGCACCGCGAGGGCCGCAGCCACCGTCACCGGGTCGAACCGCTCCCCCATCAGGAACCATGCCCACACGAGGACCAGCAGCGGCTGGACGAGCTGGGTCTGCCCGGCGCGGGCGATGCCTCCCATGGCCAGGCCCGCATACCAGGGGACGAAGGCGAGGAACATGGAGATCACCGACACGTACGCGAACCCCGCCACCGCCTCGGGCGTGGGTGCGACCGGGGTGGTCAGTGCCAGCACCGCTGTCACGGGGACGGACACCGGCAGCGACAGGACGAGGGTCTGGGAGATGACCTGCCAGCCCGGGGCCCGTCGCGACAGGCGTCCGCCTTCGGTGTAGCCGACCGCGGCCGACAGCAGGGCGCCGAGGAGCAGCAGGTCGGGCCAGGAGGCGTGGCTCTGCTGCCGGGTGAGGGTGAAGGCGGTGATGGCGAGCGCGCCGGCCGTACAGGCCGCCCAGAACAGTGGACGCGGGCGTTCGCCGGTCCGCAGCACCGCGTACACGGCCGTGGCGGCCGGGAGCAGGCCGGTGACGACGGCGGCGTGGGACGTGCTCGCGCCGAGGTCCAGGGCGAGACCGCTCAGGGCGGGGAAGCCGAGGACGACACCGAGGGCGATCAGGACGTGCGCCGGAAGGTCACGCCTCGAAGGGAGCAGCGGGCGGCGGGCGACCACCAGGCAGATCAGGGCCAGCGCCCCGGCCACGGCCGCCCGTCCGGTCGCCACCAGCCAGGGGTCGAAGCCCCGCATGGCGTGGACGGTGGCGGGAAACGACCCGGAGAACGCCAGCACCCCGAGGAGCGCCAGGGCCGTACCACGCCGCCTCTCCCGCGACGGCACGTCAGGCCCCTGCCCGCCCCGGTCGGGCGGCGGGAGCGTTACTCCACTCGGCGCAGTAGCGCTATCCTCATATTTCATGGAAAACGATAGCAGTATCGCGCATGTCGCCGCGATCCTGCGCGAAGAGGCCGACCGGCTGGGGCCGGGCGGGCGGTTGCCGTCCAGCCGCGAGATCATGCGGCGCCACAACGTCAGCCCCGTCACCGTGTCACGGGCCATAGGCAGGCTCGCCGGCGAGGGCCGCGTGGTGGCCAGGCCCGGCAGCGGGGTGTTCGTGACCGTCCGCCGGCCGTCCGACCGGAGCGACACCGCCGCCGACCTTTCCTGGCAGACCGTGGCGCTCGGCGACCGGGTGGTGGACGACGACCCCGTGGCGACCCTGCTGCAGCCAGCGCCCGAGGGCGTGGTGCCGCTCACCGGCGGTTACCTGCGCGCGGATCTGCGGCCTGACAGGCAACTGGCCGCCGCGGCGACGCGGGCCGTACGCCGTCCTGAGGCATGGGCGATGCCGCCGCTGACGGGCCTGCCGGAGTTGCGACGGTGGTTCGCGGCGCAGGCCGGGGGCGACGTGACCGGGGCTGACGCACTGATCGTGAGCGGAGGTCAGGCGGCGCTCACGCACGCGTTCCGGGCGCTGGCGGCACCCGGCACGCCCCTGCTGGTCGAGACGCCCACGTATCCAGGAGCGCTGGCGGCGGCCAGAGCGGCCGGGCTGCGCGCCACCGCGGTGCCGACGGACCGCGACGGCGTGCGCCCCGACCTGCTCGCCGAGGCGTTCGCCGTCACCGGGGCGCGGGTGTTCTTCTGCCAGCCCACACTGCACAACCCCACCGGCGCGACGATGCCGCCGGAGCGGCGCGAGCAGGTGCTGCAGGTGGCCAGGGCCGCCGGCGCGTTCGTGGTGGAGGACGATTTCGCCCGCTACCTCACCGAGCAGCCGCCGCCGTCACTGGCCTCCATGGACGCACACGGCACCGTGGTCCACGTCGTCTCGCTGACGAAGATCCTCTCGCCGAGCATGCGGATCGCCGCGGTGATCGCCCGTGGCCCTGCCGCCCACCGGCTGCGCGCGAGCCAGCTCGTGGAGTCGTTCTTCGTGGCACGGCCCCTGCAGGAGACCGCGCTGGAGTTCGTCGGCGCCCCGGTGTGGGGGCGGCACCTGGCGGCCGTGCACGCCGAGATCCGAGCCCGCCGCGACGAGCTGACGGCCGCGCTGGCGGCGCACATCCCGGCGGCCGAGCCGTACCTGCTGCCGATCGGCGGGATGCACCTGTGGGTACGCCTGCCCACCGAGGTGGAGGAGGGCGCGCTGGTGGAGGTCGCCCGGCGCAGGGGCGTGCTGGTGAGCCCGGGGCGGATGTACCACGCGTCCGAGCCGCCCGGCCCGTACCTGCGTCTCACGCACATGGCCGCCGCCCATCCGGCCGAGCTGCACGAGGGCGTACGGCGCCTGGCCGCGGCCCTGGCGGAGGTCACCGGCGAGTAGAGTCGCCAGGCGAGCTCGCGTCAACGGTCGTTCATCTGCGCGTCCGGATACCGTTCTTGGGCGTGGTGTTCTATGCGGGTGTGCGGCAATCGCACCGAGACGCGCGCATACCGGGCGAGGAAGCAGGGTTCGCGTCGTCTCCTAGGGTCAAACACCGATACGGTGTAACCCGTGCCTTGTGGCATGGACGGCAGGCGAAGGAGCGGGCCGAGATGGCAGACGTAGGCGTCCGGGCGGCCCGGCGCGAGGATGTACTCCAGGTGGCGAATTGTCAGATCCGCGCCTGGCGTTACGGCTACCGGGACTTCCTCCCCGAGGGCCCACTCGAGCAGATGACGGGCCCGGCAGCCGAGAAGATGTGGCTACGCCAGTGGGACGAGGCGATCGTCGCCCCGCCCAGCCCCAGACACCGTGTGCTGGTGGCGGTGGAGACCATCCTCGACACCGAGGGTTTCCCCGCGCTCGGCGCGGGAGGCAGCGCCGCGCTGGTCACGCCCCGCGGCGGTGAGCGCGTGGTGGGGCTCGCCTCGCACGCTCCCGCGGAAGACCCCGACCTCGATCCCAGCGTGGTGGCCGAGATGCTGACGCTGCTGGTCGACCCCGACTTCGTCCGCCGGGGCCACGGCAGCCGCCTGCTCAACGCCACGGTCGACTACCTGCGCGAGGACGGCTACCAGCAGATCGTGACCTGGGTGTTCGCCGACAACTACGCTGTGCTCGGCTTCCTGGAGTCGGCAGGCTGGGGCGAGGACATGGCCGAACGCGTCCTCGACATGGGCCGCCCGATCCGGATGGTCCGGCTCACCACAGACATCAGCTAGTCAGAGGTCGAAGAACGAGAATGGCAACCCCAGGCCAGTGGATCGCGGGCGCCCGCCCGCGTACCTTGCCCAACGCGATCGTGCCCGTGATGGTGGGCACGGGCGTGGCCATCGGCGAGAGCGGGTTCGTGTGGTGGCGGGCCGTCCTGGCCCTGCTCGTCGCGCTGTCGATGCAGATCGGCGTCAACTACGCCAACGACTACAGCGACGGCATCCGCGGCACCGACGACCAGCGGGTCGGCCCGATGCGGCTCGTGGGCTCGCGCGCGGCCACCCCGAAGCAGGTGCTGGCCGCCGCGCTCGGCAGCTTCGCGGTCGCGGCAGTGCTGGGGCTCGTCCTGGTGGTCGTCACGCAGGCGTGGTGGGTGCTGCTGGTCGGCGCCGCGTGCATCGCCGCCGGCTGGTTCTACACCGGCGGCAAACGCCCGTACGGCTACCGCGGCCTGGGCGAGCTGGCGGTGTTCGTGTTCTTCGGCGTCGTCCCCGTGGTGGGCACCGCGTACGTACAGACCGAGCAGCTGAGCTGGGCCGCGCTGGCCGCGTCCATCCCGGTCGGGCTGCTGTCGTGCTCGATGCTCGTGGTCAACAACCTGCGCGACGTCCACACCGACGGCCAGTCGGGCAAGCAGACGCTCGCGGTGCGGCTCGGCCCCGAGCGCACCCGCCTGCTCTACGTGGCCTGCCAGATCGTGCCGTTCGCGGTGGCGCTCGCGATGATCCCGATCACGCCGCTGGCGGCCCTGGTGGTGCTCGCCGCGCCCCTCGCCGTCTCCCCCATCCGCACCGTGCGCGCCAAGGCCGTCGGCCCGGCCCTCATCGCGGTGCTGCAGCAGACGGGCAAGCTGCAGATGGCGTACGGGCTGCTGTTCGCGGTGGGGCTGTCGATCGTCTTCTGATCCCCGTACCGTGGGTCAGGTGAGGGACTTCATCGCCGGCCTGCCCAAGGCCGAGCTCCACCTGCACATCGAGGGCACGCTGGAGCCGGAGCTCAAGTTCGAGCTGGCCGCGCGCAACGGCCTGGAACTGCCGTACGCGAACGTCGAGGAGATGCGGGCGGCCTACACCTTCGACAGCCTGCCGTCATTCCTGCGGATCTACTACGAGGGCATGGAGGTGCTGCGCACCGAGCCCGACTTCTACGACCTCGCCATGGCCTACCTGCGCAAGGCGGCCGAGCAGAACGTCCGCTACGCGGAGATCTTCTTCGACCCGCAGGCCCACACCTCGCGCGGGGTGCCGTTCGACGTGGTCGTCCGCGGGCTGCGGCGGGCGCTCATGGACGCGCACGCGCGGCTCGGCGTGCGGGCCCAGCTCATCATGTGCTTCCTGCGCGACTTCCAGGCCGAGTACGCGATGGCGACCCTGCTGGAGTCGCTGCCGTACAAGGAGTGGATCGTGGGCGTCGGGCTCGACTCCGACGAGCACGGCAACCCGCCGCGCAAGTTCGCGGCCGTGTACGAGCGGGCCCGGCAGGAGGGCTACCTGCTGACCATGCACTGCGACGTCGACCAGGACGACGCCGTCGAGCACATCCGCCAGGCCGTCGAGGAGATCGGCGTCGACCGGATCGACCACGGCGTCAACCTCCTCGAGGACACCGGGCTGGTGGAGGAGGTCATGAAGCGCGGCATGGGGCTGACCTGCTGTCCGATCTCCAACGGCTTTGTCACCCCGACCATGAAGGCGGAGGCCATCCGCAAACTGATCGACCTCGGCGTACGGGTCACGATCAACTCCGACGACCCGGCGTACTTCTCCGGCTACGTCCAGGAGAACCTGGAGGCGCTGCAGGAGGCGCTCCAGCTCACCCCGGGTGAGCTCGCCGACCTGGAGCGCAACGCCTTCGAGATCGCCTGGCTGCCGCGCCACCTCAAGGACGCCTACCTCGCCGAGATCGACGCGTACGCGTCCTGAGCCTTCAGGACGTCGCGCACATCACCACGCGCGGCGCGACCTCGATGCCGAGCTCACGTTCGTGCTCCACGAGGGCGCGCAGCTCCGGCCCCCACTCAGGCTCGGGCAGCACGCTGAAGCCGTGCCGCGCGTACCAGGGCGCGTTCCACGGCACGTCGCGGTAGGTCGTCAGCGTCACGGCGGGCGCCCCGACCGCCCGCGCGTGGTCGAGCACGGCGGCCACCAGCCGCCCGCCGATGCCCTGGCGCATACTGTCGGGACGGACGGCCAGCTGGTCGAGGTGGACGTTGCCGTCGGCCCACCCGATCAGCGCGAACCCGGCCGGCGGCTCGCCCTCGACCAGCACGCTCCCCGGGTCGTCAACCTCTTCGATCATGGTGGTGCCGGGCGGGAAGACGATGCCCACCTGCTCGAACAGCTTGTCGGCGGCCAGTTCCACGGCCACCAGTTCGGGCAGCTCACCCGCATCGGCCCATCGCACCATGGCGACACGATCTCACGTTCGGGGCGGGCCGGTCAGCCCGTATTAGGGTTGATGATCGCGAGCCCGGCTGTGCGGAGCATGGGCCCTCTCCTCACGACGTGCCCACGACCCACCGGTGGTGGGCACGTCGTGAGCCGTGACGCGATCAGAGGTCGAGCAGCGGTTCGAGGCCGATCGTCAGGCCCGGCAGCTCGCGCACCCTGCGCACGCCCAGCAGCACACCCGGCGCGAACGCGGCCCGGCTCATCGTGTCGTGGCGGATCGTGAGGATCTCGCCGTCGCCGCCGAGCAGCACCTCCTGATGGGCGATCAGCCCGGACAGGCGCACCGCGTGGACCTGCACCCCGCCGACATCGGCCCCTCTGGCTCCGTCGAGCGCCGTCGTCGTCGCGTCGGGCATCGGGCCGAGACCCGCCTTGGCCCGCGCCTCGGCCACCAGCTCCGCCGTACGGCGGGCCGTGCCGGACGGCGCGTCGGCCTTGTTGGGGTGGTGCAACTCGACGATCTCGACGGACTCGAAGTGCCGAGCCGCCTGCTGCGCGAAGTGCATCATGAGCACGGCCGCGATGCCGAAGTTGGGGGCGATCAGGCAGTTGGTGCCCGGAGTGGCCGCCAGCCACCCGCGCACGGTCTCCAGCCGGCCCTCGTCGAAGCCGGTCGTGCCGACGACCGGATGGATGCCGTGGCCGATGGCCCACTCGAGGTTTCCCATGACGACGTCGGGGTGGGTGAAGTCGACCACCACCTGCGCGCCGTCGAGCCCCTCGATGGGGTCGTCCTTGTCGAGCGCGGCCACCAACTCCATGTCGGTGGCCGCCTCAACCGCTTTGCACACCTCGGCGCCCACGCGACCGCGGGCGCCGAGCACACCTACCCTGATCACAGGGAGACCCTATCTCACTGCTGAACGGCGTCCGAAAAGTCCTTGTCGCCGTACGGGCCGATCACCGCGAGGGTGAGCGGCCGGTTGAGCACGTCGCCGGCGACCTCGGAGATCTCGTCGGGGGTGACCGACTCGATCCGCGCGAGCACCTCGTCGACGGACATCAGCTCGTCATAGACCAGCTCGTTCTTGCCGATACGCGACATGCGCGAACCGGTGTCCTCCAGGCCGAGCACGAGCCCGCCGCGCATCTGGCCCTTGCCGCGCATGATCTCGTCGGCGGACAACCCCTCGGCCACCACCCGGGACAGCTCGTCGCGGCAGATCTTGAGCACGTCGTCGATCTTCGAGGGCAGGCAGCCCACGTAGATGCCGAACTGGCCGCTGTCGGCGTAGGCCGAGGTGTAGCTGTAGGCGGAGTACGCCAGGCCGCGCTTCTCCCGGATCTCCTGGAACAGCCGCGACGACATGCCGCCGCCGAGCGCCGCGTTGAGCACGCCCAGCGCGAACCTGCGCTCGTCGGTACGGGACAGCCCCGTCGTGCCGAGCACCAGGTTGGCCTGTTCGGTCGGCCGGTCGAGGACGCGTACGCCCGAGCGGGTGGCCGTACCGGG
Organism: Nonomuraea maritima; assembly: GCF_900100395.1. GTDB lineage: Bacteria > Actinomycetota > Actinomycetes > Streptosporangiales > Streptosporangiaceae > Nonomuraea > Nonomuraea maritima. Next base: position 675,832 of record NZ_FNFB01000001.1, read on the forward strand.
CCCGCTCGTGCGCGGCGGCTCGAACTCGGCCGCCCCGCCGAGCGCGCCCGCCCGCTCGTAGGCGCGGGTGACGAGCTCGACGACCTCCTCGTGCCGGATGTTCCCGGCCACGGAGACGACGGTACGGCGAGGCCGGTAGTAGCGGTGGTAGTACTCGCCGATCCGGTCACGCCCGAGGGCGTTGATCGACTCGACCGTGCCCAGGATCGGGCGGCCGATCGGCGAGTCACCGTACAGCTCGGCGGAGAACTGCTCGTGCACCACGTCGGAGGGGTCGTCGTCGTGCATGGCGATCTCCTCGAGGATCACGCCGCGCTCGGACTCGACGTCCTCCTCGGTCACCAGGGAGCTCGTCACCACGTCGGCGAGCACGTCGACCGCGACCGGCAGGTCCTCGTCGAGGACCCGCGCGTAGTAGCAGGTGTACTCCTTGGCGGTGAAGGCGTTGATCTCGCCGCCGATGCCCTCGATGGAGGCGGAGATCTCCATGGCGTCGCGGGTGGGCGTCCCCTTGAACAGCAGGTGCTCGAGGAAGTGGGTGGCCCCCATGTGCTCGGGGGCCTCGTCACGCGAGCCGATGCCGACCCACATGCCGACCGCGACACTGCGCACGGTCGGCATGGTCTCGGTCACCACGCGAAGCCCACCAGGAAGGACGGTGCGCCTGACCACCCCGGCTCCGTCCTTGCCGGGGTGGAGCGTGGTCGTACTCACGAGTTGCGGTCGTCTCCCTCGGAGCCGCGGGCGGTGGTGCGCACCCGCGTACGGGTGCGGCGCGGCCGCTCGGACTTGTCCTCGGCGGGCGCCTCGCCGTTCGCCGGCGCGTCGTCGGAGCCGTTGTCACCGGCGGCGGCCTTGGCCTCCTTCTCGGCGGCCTCCTTCTCGATGACCTCGACCGGCACCAGCGAGAGCTTGCCGCGGCCGTCGATCTCGGCGATCTCGACCTGGATCTTCTCGCCGACGGCCATGACGTCCTCGACGTTCTCGATGCGCTTGCCGCCGTGCAGCTTGCGGATCTGGGAGACGTGCAGCAGGCCGTCCTTGCCCGGCATGAGCGAGACGAACGCGCCGAAGGCCGCGATCTTGACGACCGTGCCCAGGTAACGCTCGCCGACCTCCGGCATGTGCGGGTTGGCGATGGCGTTGATCGCCGACCGTGCCGCCTCGGCGGACGGGCCGTCGGTGGCGCCGATGTAGATCGTGCCGTCGTCCTCGATGGTGATCTCGGCGCCCGAGTCGTCCTGGATCTGGTTGATCATCTTGCCCTTCGGGCCGATGACCTCTCCGATCTTGTCGACGGGGACCTTGATGGTGATGATGCGCGGCGCGGTCGGGTTCATCTCCGCCGGGGAGTCGATCGCTTCCTGCATCACCTCGAGGATCGCCAGGCGGGCGCCCTTGGCCTGCTTGAGCGCGGCGGCCAGCACGTGGGCCGGGATGCCGTCGAGCTTGGTGTCGAGCTGCAGGGCGGTGATGACGTCCTTCGTGCCGGCGACCTTGAAGTCCATGTCGCCCATGGCGTCCTCGGCGCCGAGGATGTCGGTGAGCGTGACGTAGGTGTCGCCCTCGCCGATCAGGCCCATCGCGATGCCCGCGACCATCTCCTTCAGCGGGACACCGGCGTCGAGCAGCGCCATCGTGGACGCGCACACCGAGCCCATCGAGGTCGAGCCGTTCGAGCTGAGCGCCTCGGAGACCTGACGGATGGCGTACGGGAACTCCTCGCGGGACGGGAGCACCGGGATCAACGCCCGCTCGGCCAGCGCGCCGTGACCGATCTCGCGGCGCTTGGGCGAGCCCACCCGGCCGGTCTCACCGGTGGAGTAGGGCGGGAAGTTGTAGTTGTGCATGTAGCGCTTGGTGCGCTCGGGGTTGAGCGTGTCGATGACCTGCTCCATGCGCAGCATGTTGAGCGTCGTGATGCCCATGATCTGGGTCTCGCCACGCTCGAACAGGGCCGAGCCGTGCACCCGCGGCACCACGTGGACCTCGGCCGACAGCGCGCGGATGTCCTTCGTGCCGCGGCCGTCGATGCGCACGCCGTCCTTGACGACCCGCTCGCGCATGAGCTTCTTCATGACCGAGCGGAAGGCGGCGCTGATCTCCTTCTCGCGGCCCTCGAAGTCGGCCAGGACCTTCTCGGCGGCCAGCGCCTTGACCTTGTCGAGCTCGTTCTCGCGCTCCTGCTTGCCCGCGATGGTGAGCGCCGCGGCCAGCTCGGTCTTGATCGCGGCCTCGACGGCGGCGTACGCGTCCTCCTGGTACTCAGGGAAGACGGGGAACTCCGCGGTCTCCTTGGCGGCGACCCGCGCGATGCGCGACTGCGCCTCGCACAGCACCTTGATGAACGGCTTGGCCGCCTCGAGGCCCTGCGCGACGGTCTCCTCGGTCGGCGCGACGGCGCCCTCGGCGACCAGCTTCAGCGTGTCCTTGGTGGACTCGGCCTCGACCATCATGATCGCGACGTCGCCGTCCTCGAGCACGCGGCCCGCCACGACCATGTCGAACGTCGCCCGCTCGAGCTCGGGGTGGGTCGGGAACGCCACCCACTGGCCGTCGATCAGCGCGACGCGCACGCCGCCGATCGGGCCGGAGAACGGCAGGCCCGCGAGCTGCGTGGACAGCGACGCGGCGTTGATGGCGACCACGTCGTAGAGGTGGTCGGGGTTGAGCGCCATGACGGTGGCGACGACCTGCACCTCGTTGCGCAGGCCCTTGACGAACGACGGGCGCAGCGGCCGGTCGATCAGGCGGCAGGTGAGGATCGCGTCCTCGGACGGACGACCCTCACGGCGGAAGAACGAGCCGGGGATGCGGCCCGCGGCGTACATGCGCTCCTCGACGTCCACCGTCAGCGGGAAGAAGTCGAACTGCTCCTTCGGAGCCTTGGACGCGGTGGTCGCCGAGAGCACCATCGTGTCGCTGTCGAGATAGGCGACGGCCGAACCCGCCGCCTGACGCGCGAGCCGACCGGTCTCGAACCGGATCGTGCGCGTGCCGAACGAACCGTTGTCTATGACGGCTTCAGCGGTGTGGACACCCTCCACGGGGGACCTCCTTGTGGTCGGTCACCCGCGCCCTTTTTTCACCGGCACCCTCGTTAGGTGCAGCGCCGGTCTTCGATCGAAGCGCCCGGTCGAAAAGGTCGTACCGGAAGCCACTACCGAGGACCGGCCCGCAGGCGTCGCGGGTCGCATGGTGCTGAGCGGACGCGGGGGCTGTGTGTCTTCGATCTTCAGTTGTACGTCAGGCGCGTGGCCGATTCACGCAGCCACGCGCCCGCTCATATCGGTGGTACCCATATGAGAAGGGAGCGGCGAGAGCCGCTCCCTTCCATGTTATCGGCGCAGGCCGAGTCGCTCGATGAGCGACCGGTAACGCTGGATGTCGACCTTCTGCAGGTACTTCAGCAGGCGGCGACGGCGGCCGACGAGCAGCAGCAGGCCACGACGGCTGTGGTGGTCGTGCTTGTGCGTCTTCAGGTGCTCGGTGAGCTCGCTGATGCGCTTGCTCAGCAGAGCGATCTGGACCTCGGGCGAACCGGTGTCGCCCTCACCCGTCGCGTACTCGCCGATGATGGTCTTCTTGGCAGCGGTGTCGAGGGACACGGCTCTCCTTCTCTTACGGGCACGCGAAAACGGTGATGACAGACGAACGACCGTGCGTGCCTACAGTCGCCGTGAGTGAAGGCCGTCATGGGCAGCGCACAGCGCCGCCGCTACAGAGCCGACATGCAAGGTTACCACCTCACACTCCGTGCTCGCGGCGATCCGTACCTCAGCCGGTGATGCGCCGGGTGGCCTCCACGTCGGCCTGAATCTGCGCGATCAGGGCGTCGATCGAGTCGAAGCGGGTGTTGCCGCGCAACCGGGCCACGAGCTCCACCGCCACGTGCACGCCGTAGAGCTCCAGGTCGTCGCGGTCGAGCGCGTACGCCTCCACCGTGCGCGGCACGTCCTCGAACGTCGGGTTGGTGCCGATCGAGATGGCCGCGGGCCACCGGCAGCCCTCGTACAGGACGGGCAGATTGGCCATCGGGACGCACTGCAGCCAGCCGGCGTACACGCCGTCGGCGGGGATCGCGGTGTGCGGCGGGGTCTCGACGTTGGCCGTCGGGAAGCCGAGCTCGCGCCCGCGCTGGTAGCCGCGGACGACCACGCCCTCGACGCGGTGCGGGCGGCCGAGCTGAGCCGCGGCTGCCTCGACGTCGCCGGCGACGACATGTTCGCGGACGGAGGCGGCGGACACGGCATCGACCCGGGGCACGACCTCCACCTGGAAGTCGTACTTGTCGCCCAGTGTCCGCAGGATGTCGGTGTCTCCGCTCGCGTCACGGCCGAACGCGAAGTCCTCGCCCACGACGACCACCGCCGCGCGCAGCCGTTCGGCGAGCACGCTCTGCGCGAAGTCGTCCGGGGTCCTACGGGCCAGCGCGGCGGTGAACTCCACCACCTGGACCTCGTCGATCCCCTCCCCGGTCAGCAGCTCCACCTTGCGCCGCATGCCGGTCAGCCGCGCGGGCCGCGCGCCCGGCCGCACGACTTCCTCGGGGTGCGGCTCGAACGTGGCGGCGACGGCGGGCAGCCCCCGTTCGCGGGCGATCTCGACCGCGCGCCGGACCACGCTCTGGTGCCCCCGGTGGACGCCGTCGAACACCCCCACGGTGACGACGTTCCTGTCCGAACCCTGCACCGCACCCCCCATTCGCTCAACTCTGGTGAACCCTGGTCAACCCTGGCCAACCCGCACAAGCCTGCCATGCACGGCGGGCCCGGCTCCAACCCAGGGGGCTATCATCGGGCATCATGCCTCGTTACGCGCTTCTGATCCTGCCTGCCTACAACCGGGTCTACGGCGAGAACGCCGTCCGGCTGACCCGCTCCGAGCTGGCCGTCTTCAGCGAGCGAGGCCTCGACGGCGGCATCGTCGGCAGCGAGGAGACGCGCATCGGCGGCGTCCCCTACGTGACGTTCGAGACCGAGCGGCCGCTCGCCGACCCCGACGTGGCGCTGCTGTCCAACCTCTCCTCCGTCTACGCCGTGTTCGGCGTCGAGGGCGACCTGCTGCGGCCGCTCGCCATGCGGCCGCGCGACCGGCTGAGCAGCGACCTGCTCACCATCCAGAAGTACGCCGGCAAGACCAACGAGCACTTCACCAAGCTGCTGCTCAACGTCACCGCGCTCGCCTGCGACAAGGGGCTCGGCGACGGGCTCACCGTCTTCGACCCGATGTGCGGCCGCGGCACCACCCTCAACCAGGCCCTCATGTACGGCTACGACGCCTACGGCATCGACGTCGACGGCAAGGACTTCGAGGCCTACACCGGCTTCGTCAAGACGTGGCTGCGCAACAAGCGGCTCAAGCACACCGCCGAGCTCGTCCCGGTGCGCCGCGAGGGCGCCCGCGTGGGGCGGCGGCTCAACGTGACGTTCGGGCTGTCGAAGGACGCGGTCAAGGCGGGCGACGTGCAGCACCTGACCGTGGTCAACGCCGACACCCTGAAGAGCCGCGAGATCTTCCGGCCGCGCTCGTTCGACGTGCTCGCGGCCGATGCGCCCTACGGCGTCCAGCACGGCAGCAGGGGCGGGGGCGGCCTGTCGCGCAGCCCGCTCGACCTGCTGCGCCAGGCCGTGCCGATCTGGGCGGAGCTGCTGCGCCCCGGCGGCGCGATGGGCATCGCCTGGAACACCTACGGCGGCACCCGCGCCGACCTCGGCAAGATCCTCCTCGACGCGGGCCTGCAGGTCATGGAATATCCCGACTTCGAGCACTGGGTCGACCAGGCCATCGTCCGCGACGTCATCGTCGCCCACAAGCCCGCCTGACCCCACCGCCTGACACGAGACTCTGCCTTCCGGTGCACGCAGCTGGGCACCTCGCGCGCAGAAAGCTCACAGGCCAGGGCAGTAAGGCCAGCCCCGGCTGAAGGATCAGCCGGTGAAGACCGCGAGGGGCTTGGCCACCGGGCCGTGCTCCTCCACCAGCGCCAGCAGTTCGCCGTCCGGGCCGAACACGCCGATCGGCCCCGCGCCGAGGTCCGCCGCGGGCAGCCGGCCACCGTGACCGATCACCCGTGCCTCCTCGGCCGTCACGTCGCGGCGCGGGAAGGCCGCCGCCACCGCCTCGCCGATCGGCAGGACCACGCACTCCTCGGCGAGCTGCTCGACGCTCTTGGCCAGCCCGAGGTCGTAGGGCCCCACCCGCGTGCGTCGCAGCCGGGTGAGGTGACCGCCGACGCCCAGCGCGGCCCCCAGGTCGCGCGCCAGCGCACGGATGTAGGTGCCGCTCGAGCAGGTCACCACCGCGTCCACGTCGACGACGTCGCCCTCGGCCCTGATCTCCTGGACGTCGAACTCGCGCACCGTGACGGGCCTGGCCTTCAGCTCGACCTCCTCGCCCGCGCGCGCCTTCTTGTACGCCCGCTGGCCGTTCACCTTGATGGCGCTCACCTGCGGCGGGATCTGCATGATCTGGCCGGTCAGCGCCTCGACACCCTTGCGGATCTCAGCCTCGCTCACCCCGGCCGCCGAGGACGTCGCGGTGACCTCGCCCTCCGCGTCGTCGGTGTTGGTGGTGACGCCGAGCCGGATCGTGGTCTCGTACACCTTCTCGGTCAGCATCAGGTGGCCGAGCAGCCTGGTCGCCTTCTCCACGCCGATCACCAGCACGCCCGTCGCCATCGGGTCGAGCGTGCCGGCGTGGCCCACCCGCCGCGTGCCCGCGATGCGCCGCATCTTGGCCACCACGTCGTGGGACGTCCACTCCGCCGGCTTGTCGACGATGATCAGACCGCTCTCGGCCATTCAGGACCCTTTCCGCAGCTCGCGCAGGAACTTCTCCATGGTCTCCGCCACGTTGTCGTGGGAGGTGTGGCCGGCGGCGTTGTGGTGCCCGCCGCCGCCCAGCGCCGCGCACACCCGGCCGACGTCGACGCCGCCCTTCGACCTGGTGGAGACCTGCCAGTCTCCCGCGTCGTCCTCCTTGAGCACGACCGCGATCTCGGCCTCGTCCGTACGCCGGATGACGTCGATGACGCCCTCCAGCTCCGCGTACGGCAGCCCGTACGCCGCCCGGTCGACCCGGGTCACGTACGTCCAGACGATGCCGTCCTCCAGCCGCACCCGTTCGAGCGCGGCGGCGAGCACCTTGAGGTAGCCGAACGGCGAGCGGTCCCACAGCTCGCGGGCGATCTCGTCGGTGCGCAGCCCCGTCTCCACCAGCCGGGCGGCCATCTGGTGGACGGCGGGCGTGGTCGAGGAGTGCCGGAACGAGCCGGTGTCGGTCACCAGCCCGGCGTACAGGCAGGTGGCGATGTCACGGTCCAGACGCCCGCCGAGGCGGTAGACGAGCTGCTCGGCCAGCATGGCCGTGGCCGCGGCCGCCGCGTCGATGAGGCCGAGCGTGCCGAACCCCTCGTTGGACGGGTGGTGGTCGACCACGACGACCTCGCGGGCGGAGGCGGCGTTCGGGCACAGCAGCCCGAGCCGCTGGAACGTCGAGGCGTCGAACACGATCATCAGGTCGGGGGCGGCCGGGAACTCGGCCGGCGGCACGAGCATGTCCTGACCCGGCAGGAAGCGCAGCAGACGCGGCACCGCGAAATGACGGTCGCCGAACGACGCCACCACCCGCTTGCCCATCCGGCGCAACGTGAACGCCACCGCGAGCATGGACCCGAGCGCGTCGCCGTCGGGGGTGACGTGGCAGGCCAGGGCCACCTCGTCGGCGTGGCGGATCAGGTCGACGGCACGTTCCCACGAGGAGTCGGGGATCGGGGACGCCTGCGCGGGCCGCCGCTCCACATGGAAGGAGCGGCCGGCCCGTTTGCGCACGTCGGGTTTCACGCCCGGTCTTCTCCGCCGACCTCCGGCCCCTCGTAGGGGCCTTCGTCGGCCTTGCGGTACGGGTCGGCCTCACCGGCGTAGGAGGCGGCCTCGGCCTGCCGCGCGACCTCGGCGTCGCGCGCGCGGGCGGCGAGGATGAGGTCGTCGAGGTGGCGGGCGCTGTCGGGCAGCGGGTCATGCTTGAACGTCAGCGTCGGCGCGAACCGCACGCCGGTCTGGCGGCCCACCTCGGAGCGGATGATGCCCTTGGCGCTCTCGAGGGCGGCCGCGCTGTCGGCGCGTTCGGCGTCGGAACCGAACACCGTGTAGAAGACGGTCGCATCGCGCAGGTCAGCCGTGACGCGCGTGTCGGTCACGGTGACGAAGCCCAGGCGGGGATCCTTGATCCGGCGCTCCAGCATCTCGGCGACGATCTGCTGGATGCGGTCGGCGAGCTTACGCGCTCGTGCGGCATCCACCATGTTCGATCCCCCTCACGCACGACCTGGCGTGCAGTCGTTCACTCTTCGTCGTTGTAGAGCCGCTGCCTGGCTGACAACAGCTCAACCTCGGGGCGGAATGCCACCATACGCTCACATGCGTCCAAAATGTCCTTACAGTTTCCCGGGGTGGCCGACACCACTGCCACAGCGACCTCCGCTCTGCGGTGCAGGTCGAGGTGTCCTGTCTCGGCCACCGCGATGCTCGGGTAGCGGCGCTGCAGCTCCGCGATCAAAGGACGGACGACGGAGCGCTTCTGCTTCAGCGACCTGACGTCACCGAGCAGGATGTCCAGGGTAAGAGCACCCACATACATCGTCGACAACCACCGCTTGGCCTCGTGGGGTGGATGCACGACCGTCCTGCCGCGGTGGGGAGCAGGTCAGTGCGTGCGAGGGGCGCCCGGCGGATGTCCCGCCGGGCGCCCGGCCGCGGTGTTACACGCGCGGCTTCTCCCGCATCTCGAACGTCTCGATCACGTCGTCGATCCGGATGTCGTTGTAGCCGACACCGATACCGCACTCGAAGCCCTCGCGGACCTCGGTCGCGTCGTCCTTGAAGCGACGCAGCGACGAGACCGTCAGGTTGTCGGCGATGACGACGCCATCGCGGATCACCCTGGCCTTGCTGTTGCGGACGATCACGCCGGAGCGGACCAGCGAACCGGCGACGTTGCCGATCTTCGGCACCTTGAAGACCTCGCGGACCTCCGCCGTGCCCATCTGGACTTCTTCGAACTCGGGCTTGAGCATGCCCTTGAGGGCCGCCTCGATCTCCTCGATCGCCTGGTAGATGACCGAGTAGTAGCGGATGTCGACGCCCTCGCGCTCGGCCAGGTCGCGCGCCCGCGGCTCGGGACGCACGTTGAAGCCGATGATGACCGCGTTGTCGTCGGCGACAGCCAGGTTGACGTCGTACTCGGTGATGGCGCCGACCGCGCGGTGCAGGACACGGAGCCTGACCTCGTCGCCGACGTCGATCTTGAGCAGGGCGTCTTCCAGGGCCTCGACCGAACCGGACACGTCACCCTTGATGATGAGCTTGAGCTCGTCGACGCGGCCCTTCTCGAGGTCGCTGAACAGCTCTTCGAGGGTGCGACGACGGCTCGACTTCGCCATGTCGGCGCTGCGCTTGCGCGCCGCACGCTGCTGGGCGATCTGCCGGGCCATGCGGTCGTCGGTGACGACGATGAAGTTGTCACCGGCGCTCGGCACTGCCGTCAGACCCATCACCAGGACCGGACGGGACGGCGTGGCCTCTTCGACCGGGTCGCCGTTGTCGTCGAGCATCGCGCGGACGCGGCCGAAGGCCTCGCCACACACGATGGAGTCGCCGACCCGGAGCGTGCCGCGCTGGACCAGGACGGTCGCGACAGGGCCGCGGCCCTTGTCGAGGTGTGCCTCGATCGCGATGCCCTGGGCGTCCATCGTCGGGTTGGCCCGCAGGTCGAGCTCGGCGTCGGCGGTGAGCAGGATCGCCTCGAGGAGGTTGTCGATGCCCGTGTCGTTCTTCGCCGAGATGTCGACGAAGAGGGTCGAGCCGCCGTACTCCTCGGCCACCAGGCCGTACTCGGTGAGCTGGGCGCGCACCTTGTTGGGGTCGGCGCCCTCCTTGTCGATCTTGTTGACCGCGACCACGACCGGGACCTCGGCGGCCTGGGCGTGGTTGAGGGCCTCGATCGTCTGCGGCTTCACACCGTCGTCGGCCGCGACCACCAGCACCGCGATGTCGGTGGACTTGGCGCCACGGGCACGCATGGCGGTGAACGCCTCGTGACCCGGGGTGTCGATGAAGGTGATCTTCCGGTCTTCGCCCTCGTGCTCGGCGGAGACCTGGTAGGCACCGATGTGCTGGGTGATGCCACCGGCCTCGCGCGCCACCACGTTGGTCTTGCGGATGGCGTCGAGCAGCTTCGTCTTACCGTGGTCGACGTGACCCATGACGGTCACGACCGGGGGACGCGCGGCCAGGTCGGCCTCGTCGCCCTCGTCCTCGCCGAACTCGATGTCGAAGGCCTCGAGAAGCTCGCGGTCCTCCTCCTCCGGGCTGACGACCTGGATGTTGTAGTCGAGCTCGGCACCGAGCAGCTGCAGGGTCTCCTCGTTGACCGACTGCGTCGCCGTCACCATCTCGCCGAGGTGCAGCATGATCTGCACGAGCGCGGCGGGGTTGGCGCCGATCCGGTCGGCGAAGTCGGACAGCGACGCGCCGCGCGGCAGCCGGATCGTCGCGCCGTTGCCGCGAGCGACCTGCACACCGCCGATCGCCGGCGCCGACATGTTGTCGAACTCCTGGCGCCTCTGACGCTTGGACTTGCGGCCACGGGCCGGACGTCCGCCCGGACGACCGAAGGCACCCGCGGTGCCGCCGCCACGACCACGGCCGCCGCCACCGGGACGACCGCCGAAGCCGCCGCCACCGGGACCGCCGGTGCCGGTGCGCGGACCTGCGCCGCCGCCACCCGGGCGACCGGCGAAGCCACCGCCACCACCGGGACGACCGCCGCCGCCACCGCCACCGGGACGGCCACCGCCGCCACCGCCGGGACGACCGCCACCGCCGCCACCGCCGCCAGGACGCCCGGCGCCCGGACCGGCAGGACGACCCTGCGGCATCATCATCGGGTTGGGACGCGGGCCACCCGGACGCGGACCACCCGCACCGGGACCCGGACGCGGACCGCCGGACGGCGGGCCGGGACGCGGGCCGCCGGCGCCGGGCCTGGCGTCGGTGCCGGAACGGCCCTGCGGCGGACGCGGCATCGCGCCGTCGCGCGGCGGACCGTCACGACGCTCGCGCTGGCCGGGGCCGCCGCCTTCGCGGTTGCCACCGGGACGCGGCGGACGCGACTGACCCATGCCGCTCGCGTTGGACGAGAACGGGTTGTTGCCGGGACGCGGACCACGCGGGCCGGGCTTGGGGCCCGGGCCGGGACGAGGGGCGCCACCGGAAGGCGCGCCGGGACGCGACGCCTGCGCGGCACCGCCACCGCCACCGCCACCACCAGGACCCGGACGGGGCCCAGGGCCGGGCTTCGGGCCGGGACGGGCGGCGGGGCCGGGACGCGGGCCCGGAGCCGGACGAGCGGGCGCGCCACTGTCGAAGCGCGCCTGCGGAGCCCCGGAGGTCTCACCGCGCGCGGCCTCGGGCTGCTGCTGCGGCTGGTGGGGCATCGGAACCGGCGGACGCGGCTGCGCGCCGCCTGCGGGGCCCGCAGGGCCTGCGGGGCCGGGACGCGGACCGGGACGGGGGCCCGGACGCGGAGTGGGAACCGGCGCCTGCGCGCCGTTGCCGGCCTGGCCATCGCCCGGCCGGGGCGCAGCCCTTGGCGGCTGCGGCTTGTTGGACGGCTGACCGCCGCCCCTGGAAGGGCCACCCTTCGAGGCGCCCAAAGCTTCGGTGAGCCTGCGGACCACCGGCGCCTCGATGGTCGAGGACGCCGAACGGACGAACTCCCCCATCTCCTGGAGCTTGGCCATGACGACCTTGCTCTCGACGCCGAACTCCTTAGCGAGCTCGTATACCCGGACCTTCGCCACTGCACTCCCTTACTCGGCCCGGGAGGCTGGCTGTGCCGTCCGGACCGTCGCTACCTTGACGTCTTCATCGCCGCGTGCTCATCAGGCGCTCATAGCAATCTGACTCCGCCCATCAACTCGGCGTCCTACATGACATTTCGTGGTTCTCCCTCCAGGTGCGCCCGCACCAGCGACACGTCAAGCGGCCCCGCGACACGGAAAGCGCGCGGAAACGCTCGGCGACGCTCGGCAAGCTCCAGACAACTCATGGACGGATGCAGCGACGCACCGCGGCCAGGAAGTTGTCCTCGCAGGTCAGGGACCACTTGATCCTCAACCCGAACCAGGCGGAGCAGCTCGGACTTAGCCGTGCGAACCCTGCAGCCCACACAGGTGCGCTGCGGGGCTGCGTGGCCACCATATTCCAGCTTACCGTGTTGACGCATCTACGGAACCGGCGGCGTCCTCGGCTTGGGTGTCCGGCCGGATGTCGATCCGCCATCCGGTGAGCCTGGCTGCGAGCCGTGCGTTCTGCCCCTCTTTGCCGATGGCCAGCGAAAGCTGGTAGTCAGGCACCGTCACGCGTGCGACCCGTCCTTCGAGATCGAGAACCTCGACGTGGGAAACACGGGCGGGCGACAGGGCATTCCCGACGAATTCCCCCGGGTCTTCCGACCAGTCGATGATGTCGATCTTCTCGCCGTGCAGCTCCGTCATCACGTTGCGCACGCGCGAGCCCATCGGGCCGATGCACGCGCCCTTGGCGTTGACGCCCGGCTTGCGCGACCGGACCGCGATCTTCGTACGGTGACCCGCCTCGCGCGCCACCGCCGCGATCTCCACGGTGCCGTCGGCGATCTCCGGCACCTCCAGCGCGAACAGCTTCTTCACCAGACCCGGGTGGGTACGCGACAGGGTGACCGAGGGGCCCTTGTGCCCCTTCTTCACCTGCACGACGTAGGCGCGGATGCGCTCGCCGTGCGCGTACTCCTCGCCCGGGACCTGCTCGGCGTGCGGCAGCACGGCCTCGATCTTGCCGAGGTCGACCAGCACCACGCGAGGGTCCTTGCCCTGCTGGATGACGCCGGACACCAGCTCGCCCTCGCGGCTGGCGAACTCACCGAAGTTGACCTCGTCCTCGGCGTCGCGCAGCTGCTGCAGGATGACCTGCCTGGCGGTGGTGGCGGCGATCCTGCTGAAGTTGCCAGGTGTGTCGTCGTACTCCCTGACGACCTCGCCGTTCTCGTCGAGCTCGGCCGCCCAGATGGTGACGTGGCCGGTGGCCCGGTCGAGTTCCGCGCGGGCCTTCGCCCCCGAGCCGTCGGTGCGGAAGTAAGCGATAAGCAACGCGTCCTCGATCGCCTTGACGACCAGGTCGAAGGAGATGTCCTTCTCCCGCTCCAGGCTGCGCAGGACGCTCATGTCGATGTCCACGGCGGCTCCCCCTTAGCCCTCGTCGCCGTCGACGTCGTCGAACCGGCGGAATTCCACCTGTACCCGTCCCCGGGCCAGGTCTTCGTAATCAAGCCTTCGCGCGTCGCCGGCGACGTCGATGTCGACGCCGCTCTCGTCGGCGCCCAAGATGCGGCCCTCGACCACGGAGCCGTCTCTCATCTCGGCCTTCACCAGCCGCTTGGCGGCACGCCGCCAGTGGCGCGGCTCGGTGAGCGGACGGTCGACGCCGGGCGAGGAGACCTCCAGCGTGTAAGCGGCCTGGCCCATCGCCTCGTCGTCGTCGAGCGCCGCGGAAACGGCCTGGCTGACGTCGGCCACGTCGTCGAGGCTCACACCGCCGTCACGGTCGACGATCACACGCAGGACGCGTCGCTTGCCTGCCTGGGTGACCGTGACGTCCTCCAGGTCGAGGCCCTCCGCGCTGACCACGGGCTCCAGGAGCTTCATCAGGTGGTCGCGGGGTGATGCGCTGCCCATATCGACCTCCCCTATTGTCATGTCTCAGCCGGGCGGACCTCGCCTTCGGCTCTCCGCCGTCTGGCCGCTCGGGCCGGCGACGACAGTTGACACCCTATCCGTACGCGGGCACGGGAAGAGCGCCACTCGTCGCTTGTCGAGTGGCAGCCGTGCCGGGCGCGCCACCTGACGGCGGACCGGGGCGGCAGACCGTACGATGCTATCTGCGTCCGTAGTCACTGGAGGTCCACGCCCGTGCGCCCGCGTCATCTGTCCCGGCGAGCCTTGCTGGCCGGCGGAGCGGCCGCTCTCACCGCCTGCAGCGCCTCGGGGCCGCCCTCACCGACCACCCCGGCCGTCGACTCGCCGGAGACGCGGCTGCTGAGGGAGCTCATCGCCGACAAGGAGCGCACGATCGCGCTCTACACGTCGCTGATCGCCGACGGCGGCGACAAGCTGGTCCCGTTCCGCGACCGCCACCAGGCGCATCTCGACGAGCTGCGCAAGCATGTGCCGGGCGGCGCCTCGACATCGGCTCCGCCGCCGTCGGCGCAGGCGACTGCCACACCGTCCACCACACCGTCCGCCACACCGTCAGCCCCGCCCAAGCCGTCGCTGTCGCGGCTGCGCAAGGTCGAGGACGACGCGGCGGAGCTGCGCACACGTCAGCTCGCCACCGTCTCGCCCGGTGTGGCGCAGCTCATCGCCAGCATCGGCGCGTGCGAGGCCGCCCACGCCGTCGCCCTGCCGAGGTCGCTGTGAGCGGGCGCGCGGCCCTGTGGGCCCCCGGTGACCTCGACAAGCTGCACAAGGCCCTCGTGGCCGAGCACGCGGCGTTGTTCGCCTACGGGCTGCTGGGAGCCCGTACGTCGGGCGCGCTGCGGACACGGGTCGTCGACGCCTTCGAGTCGCACCGGGCGCGGCGCGACCAGCTGCGGTCGTACATCGTGGCGAAGGGCGGCAAGCCGGCCGAGGCGGACGCCTCGTACGCGCTGCCGTTCTTCCCCTCCGACGCCAGGCGGGCCGCAGAGCTCGCGGTGCATCTGGAGAACGGCGTCACGGCCGCCTACCTCGAACTGGTCGCGGCCCAGGACGTGTCGCTGCGCCGCTACGCCGCCCAGGCCATGCAGGACGCGGTGCTGCGGGCCTACGGGTTCAGGCCGGCCCAGCCGCCGGCCTTCCCCGGCATGCCGGCCCCGGCCCCGGCGCCCACGTCAGCGGCGACGGCGTCGCCGTCGGGTGCGGGCGGCGGCCTGACGGAGTGACCGCGCGGGCGACACGCCCGCGCGGTGATCTCCGGATCAGCCGTTGACGGCGGCGACGATGCGGTCGGCGGCCTCGGCGAGCGGGATCTCCGACTTCTCGCCGGTGACGCGGTCGCGCAGCTCCGCCACGCCCTGCGACAGGCCGCGGCCGATCACCACGATCGTCGGCATGCCGAGCAGCTCGGCGTCCTTGAACTTCACGCCGGGCGAGACCTGCCGGCGGTCGTCGACGAGGACGCGCAGCCCGCGCGCCTCCAGCTCGGCCCCCAGCTGGAGAGCCGCCTCGACCTGGTTCTCCTTGCCCGTGCCGACGATGTGGACGTCGGCGGGCGCGATCTCGCGCGGCCACACGATGCCGAGGTCGTCGTAGGACTGCTCGACGACGACGGCGACCGCGCGGGACACGCCGATGCCGTAGGAGCCCATGGTGACGCGGATCGGCTTGCCGTCGGGGCCGAGGGCGTCGAGGCCGGCGGCGTCGGCGTACTTGCGGCCGAGCTGGAAGATGTGGCCGATCTCGATGCCCCGGTCGATCGACAGGTCGGACCCGCAGCGGGGGCAGGGGTCTCCGGCGCGCACCTCGGCGGCCTCGATGGTGCCGTCGGGGACGAAGTCGCGGCCCGCGACCACGTTGACCGCGTGGCGGCCGGGCTCGTTGGCGCCCGTGAGCCACGACGTGCCGGTGACGACGCGCGGGTCGACGAGGTAGCGGATGCCGAGCTCGCGCAGGACCTGCGGCCCGATGTAGCCGCGGACGAGGCCGGGGTGGCGTTCGAAGTCGGCGGCCTCGAAGATGGCGGGCTCGCCGGGTGCGAGCGCCGCCTCCAGGCGCTTGAAGTCGACCTCGCGGTCGCCGGGAACGCCGACGATCAGCGTCTCGACCTTGTCGGAGCCCGGGGTGGTCACCTTGACGACGACGTTCTTCAACGTGTCGGCGGCGGTGACGGACAGGCCGTGGTGCTCGTTGACGTACGACACCAGCGACTCGATGGTCGGGGTGCCGGGAGTGTCGAGCACCTTCAGCGCCGGCGCCTCGGCGTCGGGACGGGCGGCGGGGGCCGACGTGGTGACGGCCTCGGCGTTGGCCGCGTAGCCGCAGGAGTGGCAGGCGACGAACGTGTCCTCGCCGGTGGGCGTGGAGGCCAGGAACTCCTCGGAGGCCGAGCCGCCCATCGCGCCAGACTGGGCGAAGACGATCTTGTAGTTGATGCCGAGGCGGTCGAACGTGCGGATGTAGGCCTCGCGGTGCTGCTCGTAGGAGCGCTTGAGGCCGTCGTCGTCGAGGTCGAAGGAGTAGGAGTCCTTCATCAGGAACTCGCGCCCGCGCAGGATGCCCGCGCGGGGGCGCGCCTCGTCGCGGTACTTCGTCTGGATCTGGTAGAGGGTGACCGGGTAGTCCTTGTACGAGTTGTATTCGCCCTTCACCATGTCGGTGAAGAGCTCCTCGTGCGTGGGACCGAGCAGGTAGTCGGCGCCCTTGCGGTCCTGCAGACGGAAGATGTTGTCGCCGTACTCGGTCCAGCGGCCGGTCGCCTCGTAGTACTCGCGGGGCAGCAGGGCGGGGAAGAGCACCTCCTGGGCGCCCATCCGGTTCATCTCCTCGCGGACGATCCTGGCGACGTTCTCCAGCACGATCTTGCCGAGGGGCAGCCACGAGTAGATGCCGGGGGCGACCCGGCGGACGTAGCCGGCGCGGACGAGCAGCTTGTGGCTCGGGACTTCCGCGTCTGCCGGGTCGTCCCGCAGGGTGCGAAGAAACAACGACGACATGCGCAGCAACACGGCCACTCCTTGCTCGAACCTGGATCGGTGGCTTACAGGCTATCGACTCGGCACGGCCTCCCGCTCCCGGATATCTGGCGAGCCGCCCGGAGCGGCGCCGGTCAGACGGACAACGGGACCCAGCCCGTGACGAAGACCGCCAGACCGGCCGTGAACGTCCCGGAGAAGACGACCGACAGCGCGAGCGCGCGCAGGCGCGCCCTCGCGTTCCTGCGCAGCACCAGCACCAGGATCAGCGACGACAGGCCGATCACCATCGCGGGCCCCGGCCAGAACGACTGCTCGCTCTCGATGAATCCGGGGGTCGCGCGGTCCACGACGTCGGCGATGAGCGCCGCGCCGACCGCGCCCGCCGCGAGGTCGCCCCAGCCGTCGTCCCTGTGCGTGGCGTACGCGAGCATGCCGAGGCCGACGAGGAGGATGAGCGTCCAGTTGAGCGAGCCCGCGTCGGAGCCCATCGCCTGCAGGACGTCGCGGCCGCGCAGCGCGCCCGCCCCCATGGTCGCCACGAGGGCCGAGACGGCGGCGAGGAACGTGGTCACCAGCGCCCACGCGAAGCCGGACGCGGTCGCGCCCACCGCGAGCGAAAGGGCGAGGTAGGCGTACGGGTCGTAGATCTGGGCCGCCCACTGGGGGCCGTTCCCCGACAGCAGGATGCCGATCAGACCGATGACCATCCCCCCGGCGAAGGCCGCCATCAAGTGACGCTCGATCGCCCGCTGACGCCGGTCGTACTCGGCGAAGTCGGCATAGTCGATGGTGGTGTTGTTCATCCTTGTCCCTGGTCAACCCTGGCCCGCTACCCCAATAGGGATGACCAGCGCCAGCCCATGTACCCGCCCTAACAAGGCAAATCTGGGTTAAATTCCCCCCAAGAGTGACATTTCGGGCACTCGGCGCTACATCGGGCGTCAGCCGCCGAGGAGCTCCTCCCAGGGGTGGCGGGCGTTGGTGCGGCGGCTCGTGTCGAGGGCCTCGGCCAGCCGCCACAGGCCCGGCCGGGTGCGTACGCCGGCGCGTCCGGTCGGATCGACTGCGCGCAGCACGAACCGCACACCCATCACGTCGAGCTCCGCCGAGCCGTCGCCGCCAGGACCGGCCTGGACCACCAGCGAACCCTCGCGCCCTGGGTCGCGCACCGCGGCGGCGAGCAGGGCGGCCACCTCGGACGCGTAGGGACCGTCGCGCCACTCGATGTGCCAGCTGTGGTCGGACCCGCGCCACCAGGTCAGGTCGCGGCACGACTCGATGACGTCGGCCTCGGTCGCCAGCGCGGCCATCACCCGGCCGAACGCTTCGTACCTGCGGGCGTCGGTGAGCGAGAGATCGTCGCCTGGGGTCGCGGCCGGTGCGCTCTTCGGCCGCCGCAGCACGTGCTTTCGCTTCACGAGCATCAACTCTGATCGCCGCCACACCTTCCCGCAAGCCCTTGCCGCCGATCCGGGCGGCAGGCGACCACTCCTGGGCCCTTCACAGCGGGCTTGTGCGGGGTAGCGTGGAAGTGCGCCTTCTGCCCCGGGAGATGCCATGTCGCGCCTGCCGGCCGGAGAGGCCGCGCGCAGGTCCTGGGAGCGTGCGGCCGCGGTCACCGGCTCCCCCGCCGCCGTCCTTCCACGGCCTCGACCGCGGGCTCGCGTCGCGCATCGGCCGGGGACGGGTTCGCGCGTTCGGGGGATCGGGGATACATCGATCACACTGGCCGGTTGCATCCAGTGGGACGCGTGCCCGTGTGACCACCGGCACCGGCAGAAGGAGGCAGCGTGGCGTTGCACGTGGCGGTCATCGGATCAGGGCCCGCCGGCATCTACACGGCCGAGGCGCTGGTCAAGCAGTCCGCCGAGCCCGTGAGGGTCGACGTACTCGAACGCCTGCCGACCCCGTACGGGCTGGTGCGGTACGGAGTGGCGCCCGACCACACGTCGATCAAGTCGATCGCCGGCTACCTGCGCAAGGTCCTTGAGCTGCCCCAGGTGCGCTTCCTCGGCGGCGTCACGCTGGGCGAGCACCTGTCGGTCGACGACCTTCTCGGCGTGTACGACGCGGTGGTCTACTGCACGGGCGCCATGGTCGACCGGAGACTCGGCATCCCCGGCGAGGACCTTCCCGGCAGCGTGGCGGCGACCGACTTCGTCAACTGGTACTGCGGCCACCCCGACGTCGACGCCGGCCGGTTCACCCTCGACAGCTCCGAGGTGGCGGTGATCGGGGTCGGCAACGTGGCCGTCGACGTCGTACGCGTGCTCGCCAAGACCGCTGACGAGCTGCGCGCCACCGACGTGCCCCACGAGGTGCTGGAACAGCTCGAGGAGAGCCAGGTGAAGGCCATCCACATGATCGGCCGCCGCGGGCCCGAGCACGCCAAGTTCACCCTCAAGGAGCTGCGCGAGCTGGGCGAGCTGGCCAACGCCGACGTCTGCGTGCGCCCCGAGGAGGCCGTCGTGCTGGGCGGCGACTTCCCGCGCCAGGTGCAGGGCAACATCAAGGTCCTGCAGGGGTGGGCCGAACGCGAGCCTGCGGGCCGTCCGCGCCGGCTCGACGTGCGCTTCTGGCTGCGTCCGGTGGAGATCCTCGGCACCGAGCGGGTCGAGGGGCTGAGGTTGGAGCGCACCCGGCTGTCCGACGAGGGCCGCGTGGTGGGCACCGGCGAGTACGAGACGCTGCCGGTCGGCATGGTGCTGCGTTCGGTCGGGTACCGGAGCGTGCCGCTGCCGGGGGTGCCGTTCTCCGAGCAGACCATGACGGTGCCCAACCAGGCCGGACGCGTCCGCGACCGCGAGTACGTGGCCGGATGGCTCAAGCGGGGGCCCACCGGGGTGATCGGCACGAACAAGTCCGACGCCGCGGAGACCGTCCGTACGCTGCTGGCCGATCTGGCGGGGCGCGAGCGCGTGGGGCACGACGGCGTCGGCGCGGTGCTGGCCGCGCGCGGGGTACGGCCGGTGACGTACGACGAGTGGCTGGCCGTCGAGGCGGCGGAGGCAGAGCTGGCCAAGACGCTGGGGCGCGGCGACCGCGTCAAGCTCGCCGGATTGGAGGCCATGCTCCGTGCCTGCCGTCCCTGAGGGGTTCGAGGAGGCGTACCGGCTGCAACGGGCGCGCTATCCCGCGGGTGAGCCCGGTTGGCAGCCCGTTCACACCGTCTACGTGCCTGCTGACCGGTTCTCCGAGCACACGGTCACCGAGTGGGGCGAGCGGGCGTTGTCGCTGCTCAAGGCGCACCTGCACGATCCGGAGGAGATGGCCGAGGTCTTCGGCCTGCCCGGCGGGCTGGCCGCCGTCGTCCACGACAAGGTGCTGCGCAAGCTCGCCACCGAGCCGGTCGAGGACGTGCGGATCGACTTCGAGGACGGCTACGGGACGCGTCCGGGGCCCGTCGAGGACGAGCACGTGCGGCTCGCGGTCGCGGCCGTGGCCGCGATGCGCGACGCCGGGACGCTGCCGCGGCGGTGGGGGCTCAGGGTCAAGTCGTTCGCGGACGGCGACCCCGAGCGGTCGGTGCGCACGCTGGAGCGCTTCGTCACGGGCGTGTCGGAGCGGGCCGGCGGGCTGCCGGACGGTTTCACGGTCACCTTTCCCAAGGTCCTCATGGAGGCGTACCTCGGGCAGTTCGTTGAAGTGCTCGCGCGGCTGGAACGCGAGGTCGGCGTGCCGCTGCGGTTCGAGATGCAGGTGGAGGCGCCGCAGACGCTGGCGTTCCTGCGCGGCGACCTCAACGCGTCGCTGGGCGGACGGCTGGCCGCGGCCCACTTCGGGGTGTTCGACCACACCGCGGCGATCGGCCTGCCCCCGCACGAGCAGCGGCTCGACCACCCGGCCTGCGACCATGCGCGGCACGTGATGCAGGTGGCGTTCGCGGGCACGGGGGTGGAGCTGTCGGACGGGTCGCTGGCGGCCGTGCCGGCCTCCGAGCGGACGGTGGACGTCCACGAGCTGTGGCGGCGGCACGCGGAACTCGTCAGGCACTCCCTGGCGCACGGCTACCACCAGGGCTGGGACATGCACGCGTCGCACCTGGTGAGCCGCTTCGCCACCGTGTACGCCTTCCACCTCGCGCGGTACGACGCCTACCGGGAGCGGGTGCGGGCGTGGGAGGAGCGGCGGGCGGGCGAGGGCGGGGCGTTGGACGAACCCGCCACCATCCGCGCCCTCGTCGTGGCCCTCCGCCGCGCCGACGCGGCCCTGCCATGACCCGTCGCCCGGAGGCCGGTCGCCGTCGTGGTCAGTTGCCTTCCACCAGGCGGCGCCACTCCCGTACCAGGCGCCACTCGACCGGCTCGGACCAGTTGTTCCGCACGGCCGAGCCGACGTGGAAGGCGCGGATGCCGTAGTCGAGCAGGGCGGGCACGTGGCCGGGACGCAGGCCGCCCCCGGCCAGCACGATCGACGCGTCGCCCGCGTCGGCGCGCGCCTTCAGCACGCCGAGACCGTCACGTACGCCCGTCGGGGCGCCGGAGGTCAGCACAGTGGCGAGGTTGGGCAGCAGCCGTACGGCCCGCCAGGCCGCCTGGACGTCGGCGGCGTTGTCGACGGCGCGGTGGAACGTCCAGGGCAGCGGGGAGACGGCGTGGATGAGCGCCTCGGTCGCGGCCAGGTCGACGGCGCCCGCGCCGTCGAGAAAGCCGAACACGAATCCCGCCGCGCCCGCCTCGGCGAGTTCCTTGGCGTCGCGGCGCAGCCGGTCGAGGGTCTCGGGGTCGCCGGCGAAGTCGGCGGCGCGGCGGAGCATCACCATCTGGGGCAGGGAGCATTCCGCGGCGATCGCGGCCACCGTCTCAGGCGTGGGGGTCAGCCCGTCGGACGCCATGTCGGCGACGACCTCCAGCCGGTCGGCTCCGCCCCGTTCGGCGGCCACAGCGTCGCGCACGTCCAGCGCGATCACCTCGAGCAGGGATCCGGTCATGCAGGAGAGGTTATATGGTGCTCTGCCCCTTTCTGCAGCAGATGCCACCAAAGTCACCCACCCCCTCACGAGCACGCTCCCCACACGACGGCCCTCGGCACCGCGCACGCCCATACAAGAAACCCCGCCGAACGCGACGGACGTATGGGTAGGGAGTTGGGCGCGCGGTGTGTGCGCGGTGGAGGTGGCGTAAGGGGAGCCCTGATGCTCGGCTTGTCGAGGGGCCTCAGGAGACGTCGGAAGCCGCTCGCTGACCATGAACCGCCGGGCGCGCCCGGCCTCTGTGTGAGGCCGGGCGCATGGCCGCTCGTCAGACGGTGATCAGTTCGGAGGCGGTGAGGTCGCGGAAGACCATGGGCGGCACGTCCTCGGAGGGGCGTTCGAAGAGGGCGCCCGACGCGCGGTGGGGCAGGTCCACCGTGCGGAGGTGGCGGAAGCCGCGCGTGCGGTAGTAGGTCTGCAGTCGCCGGTTGGTCTTCGCGCAGTCGAGCCGCACCCAGGGCAGCCCGGCCGCGTACGCCGAGGCGGCGGCCCAGTCCAGCAGGGCGTCGCCGAGGCCGCTGCCCGACCAGGTACGGGCCACCGCGAGCTTGTGGACGTACAGGGCCGAGCCGGGATCGTCATCAGGTGTCCAGAACTCCGGGTCGGCGTGGCCGTCGAGGGCCATGGTGGCGACCGGCGGCGCCCACCCGTCGGGGTCGAGGTAGCGGAGCTCGTCGTCCAGCAGGAACAGCGTCCGCTCCTCGATCAGCGGTTCTATCCGCTCCGGGCCGAACCCCCCGCGGGGCCACTGCCGCACGCCTTGCGCGTTCAGCCACTCGGAGGCGTCGGCGAGCAGCTTCAGCACGCCGGGAAGATCGGCCGGCTCCGCCCTGCGAAGCGCGAGGGGGTGGAGGAGGGTGTTCGTGTGCATAGGGGAACCCTTCATAGCGCTAGGTGCCCACAGCGACACGCGAAGTGATGACGCGATGTCGCGTGAGGGTGAAATGTGACCTCAACCCGAAATAGACGGGTTAATGGCGATTTAGGGGAGTATGCACGACTCCCCATGGCCAGCGAGGCGGCTTATTTCTCGCTGCGCCCGGCCGGCGGGATCACCCCTTCACCCTGAGCTCCTCAGCGGCGATCGAGCTCATACCTGATCAAGTGCTTGTCGGCTGGAAGCACCGTAACGGCGACACGCACCGGCGTGTCGGACACGTCGTACCCAACTCGGACATAAACCATGACTGGTGTGCCGAGTTCCAATTGAAGGCGTTCTGCCTCTTCCTGATTGGGCATGCGCGCCCAGATGTCGTCGACGACGCGCACCTGGGAATGCCCGAGATCCTCCAGCACCCGGTTCGCCCCGCGCTCGATGTCGCCTGGCCTGGCGATTTCGGAATCGGCCACCATGTCATGGGGGAAGTAGGAGTCGTTGGTGTTGAACGGCTGGCCGTCCACGAAACGCAGACGGCGTCTCACCACCGCGAGCTCGCCCTCGGCCAGCTGGAGCCTGCTGGCGATCTCCTCGACCGGAGACACCGTCAGCACCTCGATGTACTGGCTCGGTTCGCGGCCCTCCTGCGCGACGGCGTAGGCGAAGGCCTCTCGTAGTTCCCCGCTGGGTTGTGGCTCCAGCTCGCGCTGCGGATAGATGAGCAGCGGCCTGCGGTCGCGTACCACCGTGCCGCGCCGCGGCGTGCGCGTGACGAGCCCCTCGTTGACGAGTTCGCCGAGGGCCAGTCGCACGGTGTTCCTGCTCACCCCATGGTCTTCCATGAGCTGCGCCTCGGTCGGAAGCTGCGCCCCGGGACCGAGGACACCCGAGTAGATGGCTCGTCGCAACTCCGAAGCCACCTGCTGATACAGCACCGACCTTGCCACTTTCACCCCTTTTGTTCCAACAATTTAGACGATCTGGTTCTAGCAGGCCACAACCCCTTGACCGAACCCCTTCGATCGGCCCATCATCCATTCGTTGGTACAAATCCATCTAAAGGCCGGTGAGGGGGTGAAGGCCAGTGTTGCCGGTCCACACGGGTACGCCATTCCTGCCCTGGCATGACCCCCGCGAAGCAACCCGTTTACTGCGTTACGGATTGAGTCGCGAAGGGGTAACCCACACCTACCAGAGCGGTGGCGTTTCCGTGACATCGGTGCCGGCCGAGCTGACCGTGCGGTGCGCTGACGGATCCTTTGTCGCGAACGAGGAAGGTGGCGCCCCCGTCACGCACTTCATTGATGACCTGGTCAGCATGGCTCGGCATTTCGACGCACGTCGCCGGCGGCAGGGGCCTTCGAGCTCCTTCATCGACTCCGTGTGCGGACCAACGGTTCAGGACTCCATCCCTCGCCGGAGTCCTGACGCCGCCGCGGCACGGGAGAGGAAGCGCGTCCTGGCGGGTCCCCCACGCCCGCCAGGGCGCGCGTTCCTCTGAACGACCCAGCACGAACAGCGACCGCGGAGCGCGCCTGTGTCCGCGCGCGCCCGTCCGAGGCGGGGCGCGGGACGCCCCCACTGCTTGCGTCCGCCTGCTCCTCGACCCGCGTAGCCGCCGCACGTGGCGTGACGTCGGTCGTAGCGGTCCCACGGGGCCTCCCCAGGCGGCTTGACAGTCCCGTCCCGGCACCCTACCGTCCCAAGCAAGCGCTTGGTACGATCAGGCGCGCGGCGGACGAGGAGGCGGACCATGAGCACACGCGCTGCCCGGACCGGCAAGACGGAGGGCTGCCGCGGCGTTCCGGTGATGCCCCGCAGGCGCAGGACCCGCCGGGGCACGTTCCTGCCTCCGGCCCCCGCCCTCCGCACCCGCGACACCGCATCCACCGACAGCGGCGACGGCGGCGACGGCGGCGACGGCGGCACGGTCGACGGGCGCCGCTTCCGGCAGGCGCTGGGCACGTTCGCGACCGGCGTGGTCGCGGTCACGGCCGCCGACCCGCGCGACGGACGGCCGTACGGGCTGGCTGTCAACTCCTTCACCTCCGTCTCGCTGGACCCGCCGCTGGTGGCCTTCTGCGTGTCCCACACCAGCACGAGCTGGCCCCGGGTGCGCGCCGCCGGCGAGATCACGGTGAACGTGCTGGCGGGACGGCAGCGGGAGGCCTGCGCGCAGCTGGCGTCGAGGGGCGGCGACAAGTTCGCCGGCCTGGGCTGGACCGCCTCGCCCAGCGGCAACCCGATCCTCGACGGGGCGCTGGCCTGGCTCGACTGCGCGATCGAGGCCGAGCACGTCGCCGGCGACCACACCATCGTGGTGACCCGGGTGCTGCGCCTCGACCTGCTCGCGGACGGCGATCCGCTCGTCTTCTTCCGCGGCGCCTACGGCTCTTTCACCGCCGGTCTCGATGCCCTGGCCGAGGCGGTCCCGGCCCCCTGAACCGCTTCTGGCAACCGACCGTTCGGTATGGCATGCTTCCGGAACATGACTCTGTTCTCGGTTGCGGGCAAGAACGTCGTCGTCACGGGCGGATCGCGCGGCATCGGACGCATGATCGCCGCAGGCTTCGTGGCGGCGGGCGCGAGCGTCCACATCTCCGCGCGCAAGTCGGCCGAGGTCGAGAAGACGGCCGCCGAGCTGGGCTGTGTCGCCGTGCCGGCCGACCTGTCGACCCCCGAGGGGCTGGAGACCCTGGTGGCGGCGGTGGACGGCCCGCTGCACGTCCTGGTGAACAACGCGGGGGCCACGTGGGGCGCGCCGCTGGAGGAGTATCCGGAGCACGCCTTCGACAAGCTCTGGGACATCAACGTGAAGGGCGTCTTTCATCTGACCCAGAAGTTCCTGCCGCAGCTGCGGGACGCGGCGAGTGCCGACGACCCGGCACGGGTCATCAACGTGGGCTCGGTCGACGGCATCAAGGTGCCCGGCCTGCCGACCTACGCGTACTCGTCGACGAAGTCGGCCGTGCACATGCTGACCCGGCACCTGGCCAGGCATCTGGCCAAGGATCACATCACCGTCAACGCCATCGCGCCGGGACCGTTCGACTCGAAGATGATGGCGTTCGCCCTGGACGACCCCGAGACGCGGACGGCCATCGCCTCGAACGTGCCCCTCGGGCGCATCGGCCGGCCGGACGACATGGCGGGCACGGCGATCTTCCTAGCCTCGCGGGCGGGGTCGTACCTGACGGGCACGGTGATCCCGGTGGACGGCGGGATCACGGCCTGAGCCGGAGCCGGGCCGGGTCGAGCCCGGCGGGAGAAGGACATGGGGTACGGCAGCAAGCGCCTTCTCGGCGAGTCGTCCCGGCCCGGGTCTCATGGGCGCGCCGGTCGTGCGCGGACACTACGAAGGTGCCGGCACGGCGCGAGCCGGGGTCCGTCGCCGGCCCGGCTCGCACGCGCTCCGGTCGCCGCGCGGTGTGACGTCGCGGCGTACGTCGACGCTCAGTCGACCACGTCGTCCACGTTGACGTCGCTGCCGCTGGTGCCGACCACGGCGTTGCCGTTGACGTTGGCGACACTCGTGGCGCTACGACCGGACACGTTGGCGATGCGCACGTTGCCGAAGTTGTTGCCCGACTGCGACGACGCGCGGTTGCTGCTGGTGTTGCCGGCGTTGACATCAGCGTACGAGGGGGTCGCGAGCAGGGTCATGCCCGCCGCGGCGGCGGTGATGACACCGGTCACGCAGAGCTTCTTCATCATCTCGATGTCCTTCCTAGGAGCCTGTGGTGCGGAAAACGTCAGCCGGTCAGCCGAAGATGTACATCACCGTGATGCCACCGTTGGTGGCGGTCTGGGCGATGCCATTGGTGTTGTTGACGTTGGTCGAGAAACCCTCGCCGCGAATGCCCGCGAGGACGTCGCCGAAGTTGTTTCCCGTCTGGAGTGAGTCGCTGTTGGCGCTGCGGTTCGCCGCCCAGTCGCCGTACCATCTGTCGTCGGCATGAGCGGGGACTGCCAGTAGTGCGCTGCCACCGACCGCCGCGAGCACGGCCGCGACGGCGCACGTCCTTTTGATCACTTCTGCTCCTTCGCCAGTGAGGGAACCCTTTCGGGACAGGCGAGCGCCGGGCCCTGGCGCGCAACCTTTCCTTTGACCCGTCTTGACCTCGGAGGATCAAGGCAGTGTGAGCATATAACTCTGCGTTGCCAATCGGTAGCTTTCAGTGATCAGAACTTTATTCCGAACGCACCGCCGGGAGATGTCGGTCAAGCGGCGTACGGTGGGCCGCATGATCTACGAATTACGCCGTTACACGCTGCGTCCCGGCGCGCGCGAGACGCTGATCGAGCTCTTCGAGAGGGAGTTCGTGGAGCCGCAGGAGGCCGCGGGCATGCGCGTCGTCGGCACCTTCCGCGACCCCGACTTCCCCGACACGTTCACGTGGGTGCGGGCCTTCCCCGACATGGAGTCACGCCGGGCCGCGCTGGAGGCCTTCTACGGAGGCCCCGTGTGGCGGGCCCACCGCGAGGCCGCCAACGCCACGATGGAGACGTTCGACGACGTGCTCCTGCTGCGTCCGATCGGCCCCGAACTGCCCGCGGGCGACCGGCCGCCGGTGGGCGCGGCCGAGGCGCCCCCGTCGCTGTACGTCGCCACGATCCACCACGTCCGCGACGGCTTCGCCGGCCACTTCGCCCGTGAGGCCGTCCCCGCGCTGGAGGAGGCGGGGGTGCAGCCGATCGCGTGCCTGGAGACCGAGCACGCGTCCAACACGTTCCCGCAGTTGCCCGTGCGGACCGGGGTGAACGTGTTCGTGTGGTGGACCAGGTTCGACAGCCCGGAGCAGGAGCGCGCGGTCGACCTGCCGGTGCCGGCGTCCTGGGTCACCGCCGCGCCCGTACGGCTGCGCCTGCGGCCCACGTCGCGTTCGTCGCTGCGCTGAGGCCGCGACGTCACACGACGGTGAGGCCGCGGCCGGCGAGGATGGCCGCGGCCTGCGCCTGGCTGATCACGGCGCCCGCGAGGGCGCGCAGCCTGGTGTCGTCGAGCTCCCCCAGATCGGCCCCGCGCAGGTCGGCCCCCGCGAACGTGGTCTGGAACAGCCGCGCCCCGATCAGGCGGCAGTCGGTCATCGTGACCTTGGTGAAGTCGCATTTCGCCAGGTCGGCGTCGTCGAAGCGGACACCCTCGAACTCCGCCCCGCGGAACGAGCAGCCCCCGAGGTCGGCCAGCGTGAGGTTGGAGCGGTTGACGGTGAAGCCGGTGCCCCTGGAGGTCGTCAGCGAGGCGCCGATCATGCGGCAGCCGGCGAACGAGGCGTCGGTCAGCAGGGCGCCGCCGAACTGCGCCGACGACAGGTCGACGTCGGAGAAGGACGCGTCGAGGAGGTCGGCGTCGGTGAAACGGGCGCCCATGCCGCCCCCGCCGGTGAACGTGGCCCCGTCGAGGTCGGCCTTGCGGAAGTCGGTGCGGTCGAGCGCGCACGACTCGAACGTGGCCCCCGCCAGGTCGGCCCCCCACAGGTCGGCCTCGGTGAGGTCGCACCCCCGGAAGACATGTGACTCCCCCGAGGGGAGACGGTCGGTCAGCGCCTTGCCGGAGAGGTCCTCGCCGTCGAAGTTCACGGTGTCAGAGCCTACCGGCGAGCACCTCCGCCGCGGCCTCGCCGCAGACGCGGGCGGCGCCGTACGTGGCGATGTGCACGGCGCCGAGGTCGGTACGGGCGGGCAGCCCCATCTCGACGACGACGGCGTCCTGGCGGGCGCTCAGCAGGTGGCCGAGCGCGTCCTCCTGCCAGGCGTGGCGGTGGGCGTCGCGGACCACGACCACCAGCGGCTTGCCCGCCGCCGCGGCGATCAGGGCCTCCAGCGCGGAGCCGGTCGTCCCGCCCGCCATGAGGCGGGTCACGACGGTGCCGGGAACGAGGCGGGACAGCGGCTCCCCCACCCCCCACGGAGTCTTCCTGTCGATGGCCAGGTTCATGTCCGGGACGAGTTCCAGCACGTGCGCCGGACCGGCCAGCGGCAGGACCGGGTCGGCCGAGCGGCGGGTGACCCTGATCGCGCGGCGGGCGGCGTCCGGGCCGATCCGGGTGTCGCCGGGCGGCGGGCTGCCCGAGGAGCCGGCCCACGCGGCCAGCTCGCGGACCCTGCGAGCGGCGTCGGCCAGCCGCTCCTCGGGCAGCGACCCGGTGGTCACCGCCGCCGCGATCGCGTCGCGGATGTTCGCGGCGGTGGCCTCGTCGGCGTGCTCGCCGCCGACGCAGACGGCGTCGGCCCCTGCGGCTATGGCGCGGGCCGAGGCGCCCCCCAGTCCGTACGGCGCCGACACCGCGGTCATCTCGATGCCGTCGGTGACGATCACGCCGTCGAAGCCGAGCTCTTCTCTCAGCAGCCCGGTGAGCACCTTGGGGCTGAGCGTGGCCGGCCGTTCGGCGTCGTAGGAGGGCACGAGCAGGTGCCCGGTCATGACGGCGCGTACGCCCTCCGCGATCGCCTCGCGGAACGGGACGAGCGCGTCCTGTATCCCGCGTTCGGCCATGACGGGCACGCCGTGGTGGCTGTCGACCGAGGTGTCGCCGTGGCCGGGGAAGTGCTTGGCGCAGGCGGCGACGCCCGCGGACTGCAGGCCGCGTACGAACGCCCTCGTGTGCCGGGCGACCAGGGCGGGGTCGGCGCCGAACGCGCGCAGGCCGATGACCGGGTTGTCGGGGTTGGCGTTGACGTCGGCCGAGGGGGCGAAGTCGATGGTGATGCCGGCTCTGGCGAGGTCGCCGCCGAGGTCTCTGGCCAGCGACTCGGTGATGGTGACGTCGTCCACGACGCCGAGTGCGTACGCGCCGGGACGGCTGCTGCCGGTGTCGGCCTCCAGCCGGGTGACCTCGCCCGACTCCTCGTCGGTGCCGACGAGCACCGCGGGGTTCTCGGCGCGCAACGCGGCGGTGAGCCGGGCGACCTGTTCGGGGCCGGCGATGTTGCGCGAGAACAGCACCGCCCCGGCCAGCCCTTCGCCCAGCCGGCGACGTATCCAGTCGGGGGGCGCGTGTCCGTGGAATCCGGGGAGGAGGACGGCGTCGGCGAGGCGAAGCAGGTCACCGCTCAAGGGCATGCAAGGCAATCTAATAGGAAACTTTCCTATTTGCTAGTGCCATCTTCGAACGTCAGCCCCGCCACGCCCCCGACCGACGGCCAGGAGCTAGTGCCGAGCGGCCAAGCTGAGTGGGTGCCGGGGCGCGGCGAGCGGTGGGCGAGCGGCGAGGCCGGCGGCAGCAGCTGTGAGTGAACGGGGAGTGGGGTTGAGGTCGGTGAAGGTGGGAGCGGTGGGGTAGGGGTTACGGGTCGGCCATAATTGCGGGGGCGGGTTCGGTCGGCACCCTGGTAGCGAGCGGTTGGTTGGGGAGTCCAACCCTTATGAGCTGGGGCGGATGTGTGAACAAGCGATTGTCCGAGGGCTCATAATGGTGGCGTGACCACGCGAAAGAACTCCGGCACCGCCACCACGGCCAAGCGTCAGCGCGCGTCCTCGACGGGATCGGCGTCCGAGCGCCGCGATCACCTCGTCAAGCTCGCCGCGGAGCTCTTCGCGCGCAAGGGCTTCCAGGCCACCACCGTGCGCCAGATCGCCGACGAGGCGGGCATCCTGTCCGGAAGCCTCTACCACCACTTCGACTCCAAGGAGACGATCGTCGACGAGGTGCTGTCCACCTTCCTCGACGACATCATCGCCCGCTACCGCGCCGCGATCGAGACGAGCTCCGACGCCCGTGAGGTGCTGTCGGAGATGGTCCGCGTCGGGTTCGCCACGCTCGAACCGCACCGCGCCGCGATCACGGTGATGCAGAACGACTGGAACTACCTGCGGCAGTTCGAGCGCTTCAACTACCTCGTCAAGGCCGAGGATGAGGTCGAGCAGATCTGGGTCGAGCAGATCAAGGCCGGGCAGAACGCCGGGCTGTTCCGGGCCGACCTCGACCCCAAGCTGACGTACCGCATGATCCGCGACACGATCTGGGTGGCGGTCCGCTGGTTCCGTCCCGGCGGCCGGCTCAACACCAATGCGCTGGCCGAGCACTACATCACGGTGCTGTTCGACGGGCTGGCCACGGGCGAGCGCGACAGGGCCACCGCCGGATGAGTCTCGGCGAGGCCGTCCGCCTCGCCCTGCGGCAGGTGGCCGAACCCGACAGAGCCGAGGCCATGCAGGCGTACACGAAGTCGTCCATGCCGTTCCTCGGGGTGCGGGCGGCGCCGCGGCGCGCGGCGCTGAACGAGGTGTTCGACGAGCACCGGCTGGAGACGGCGCCGCAGTGGCGCCGGGCGGTGCTCGCGCTGTGGCGCGAGGCCGAGTACCGCGAGGAGCGCTACGCCGCCGTCGCGCTGACCGGCCACCGCTTCTACCGGGGCTTCCAGACCATGGACGCGCTGCCGATGTACGAGGAGATGATCGTCACCGGGGCCTGGTGGGACCTGACGGACGAGCTGGCCACCCAGCGGATCGGCGACCTGCTCGCCGCCCACCCCGAGAGCATGCGGCCGCTGATGCTGAAGTGGGCGGTCGACACCGACCTGTGGAAGCGGCGCGCGTCGATCCTCAGCCAGACGCGTTTCAAGGAGCGCACCGACGCCGAGCTGCTGTACGCGTGCATCGA
Source organism: Nonomuraea maritima (assembly GCF_900100395.1). Lineage (GTDB taxonomy): Bacteria > Actinomycetota > Actinomycetes > Streptosporangiales > Streptosporangiaceae > Nonomuraea > Nonomuraea maritima. Next base: position 707,054 of record NZ_FNFB01000001.1, read on the forward strand.
GCCGAGCCTGCCCGACACCGACTTCTTCGCCCGCAAGGCGATCGGGTGGGCGTTGCGCGAGTACGCCAAGACCGACCCGGACGAGGTGCTCCGCTACGTCGACGCGCGGGGCGTCTCGGGCCTGAGCCGCCGCGAGGCGCTGAGGCACATCGGCTGACTCATCGCGTCCACAGCGCGTCCTGGACGGCCTGCACCAGCGCCATCAGCTCCGGCGTGACGCGCTCCTTCGACCAGGCGAGGGCATACGTGATGCGCAGGTCGCCCGCGTCCAGCCGGACGAACCGGACGTCTTCGCGTCTGACCGTCCTGACCAGCAGGTGCGGGATGGGCAGCAGCCCGGCGCCCGCCGCCACCAGGTCGAGTGCGGCGGCGAAGTCGTCGTCGGCCACCAGGCGTGAGCGGCCGGGCAGCCGTGCCCACGGCCGGCTCCCTGGCATGAGCAGCACCTGCCCGGCCAGGTCGGCGGGCGCGACGCGGGCGCTCGACTCCAGCCGGTGCCCCACGGGGACGGCCAGGTGGTCGACGGTGACGTGGAAGCGGGCCGCCGTGACGAGCCCGGCCGGCGCCGGAGTGGCCACGATCGCGGCCGAGACCTCGCCGTCGGCCAGCGCCCTGACCGCCGCGCCGCGCCCGGCGGGGAGCAGTTCGACGCCGATGGCAGGGGTGCGGGCCGCGAGACGCCTGACCACTCGTGCCGCGAGAGCCCCGACGAGCGGTGGATAAGCCAGGTGAATGGTCGGCCGGGCCAGCCGTCCGGCTTCCGCGGTGAACGCGCCGACCGCGTCGATCACCTGCTCGGCGTGCGCCAGCAGCGCCCTGCCCTCGGCGGTGAGCCGCACCTCGCGGGCGGTGCGCTGGAAGAGCCGGAGGCCGGTGGCGCGTTCGAGCCGGGAGACGGCCTGACTCATGGCGGGCTGGGACATCCCGAGGTCGGCGGCGGCGGCCGAGAAGCTGAGCCGCGCGGCGACCCGCGTGAAGCAGTGGATCTCCCTGAGCATAAGCAGCACAAATACATGGTGCCGCACGTGGGTGACGGTCGGCAGGATGCTCGGCATTCGCGATCCACTGCTTGAGAGGAAGCCACCACGATGTCGCCATTTCCCCGCTCCACCGTGCTCGGATATCCGCGGATCGGGCCGCGCCGGGAGTTGAAGCGGGCGCTGGAGTCGTACTGGGACGGCAGGTCAAGCCGGGCGGAGCTCGACCGGGTGGGGGCCGAATTGCGCGCCGCGACCTGGGACCGGCTGGCCGGGCTGGGGCTGGAAGGGCTGCCGTCCAACACCTTCTCGCTGTACGACCACGTGCTGGACACCGCCGTCATGCTCGGCGCGGTACCGAAGCGGTATCGCGCGGCCGAGGACCCCTATTTCGCGATGGCGCGCGGCACGGACGGGCTGACGCCGCTGCGGATGACGAAGTGGTTCGACACCAACTACCACTACATCGTGCCGGAGATCGGCCCGGAGACCGTGTTCGAGCTGGACGCCACCAAGCCGCTCGGCGAGGTGCGGGAGGCGCGGGCGCTCGGTCACGAGACGCGTCCCGTGGTCGTCGGGCCGGTGACGTTCCTGCTGCTGGGCTCGGCGCTCGACCGGCTGGAGGAGGTGCTCGGCTGCTACGAGGAACTGCTGTCCGCGCTGGCCGCCGAGGGGGTCTCCTGGGTGCAGCTCGACGAGCCGGCGCTGGTGGCCGACCGGACGCCTTCCGAGCTGGCCGCCGTGCGGGCGGCGTACGAGCGGCTGGGGGCGCTCGCCGAGCGGCCGGGGTTGTTCGTGGCGTCGTCGTTCGGCGACCTCGGTGAGTCGCTGCCGGTGCTGGCGGCCACGCCCGTCGAGGCCATCGGGATCGACCTGGTGCGCGGCGGCGTCCCTGAGATCGATCTGGGCGACAAGACCGTGGTCGCGGGCGTGGTGTCCGGGCGGGACGTGTGGCGGACCCCGCCGGAGCGGGCGCTCGCGGCGCTGGGTGCGGTCCGCGCGGCGCGGGTGACGGTGAGCACGTCCTGTTCGCTGCTGCACGTGCCCTACGACCTGGAGGCGGAGCCGGACCTCGACGCGGCGCTGAAGGAGCGGCTGGCGTTCGCCGAGCAGAAGGTGGCCGAGGTGGTGGCGCTGTCCCGCGCCGAACGCCACGCCCTGCCTGCGCCCCGGCCCGCCGCGGTCCCACCCGCCCTGACGAGCCTCGAGGGAGGCGACCCGTACCCGACGCGCGCCGAGGAGCGCGGTCCGTACGCGGTGCGGGCCGCGGCGCAGGCGGCGCGGCTCCGGCTGCCGCTGCTGCCGATCACGACGATCGGCTCGTTCCCGCAGACCGGTGAGCTGCGCGCGGCCCGCGCGGCCGTCGCCGCGGGCACGCTGGCCCAGGACGAGTACGAACGGCGGATCGAGGCCGAGATCGAGCGGGCCGTCCGGACGCAGGAACGGCTCGGCCTCGACGTCCTCGTGCACGGGGAGCCCGAGCGCAACGACATGGTGCAGTACTTCGCCGAGCACCTCGACGGCTTCGCCGTCACCGCCAACGGCTGGGTCCAGTCGTACGGCAGCCGCTGTGTCCGGCCGCCCGTCCTGCACGGCGACGTGACCCGGCCCGCGCCGATGACGGTCCGGTGGGCGACCTACGCGCAGTCGCTGACCGACCGGCCGGTCAAGGGCATGCTCACCGGGCCGGTCACGATCGTGGCCTGGTCGTTCGTCCGGGACGACCTGCCGCTGCGCGACGTGGTGTTCCAGGTGGCCGACGCGATCCGCGAGGAGGTGCGTGACCTGGAGGCCGCCGGGGTGCCGATCGTCCAGGTGGACGAGCCCGCGCTGCGCGAGCTGCTGCCGCTGCGGCAGGCCGCCTGGGACGATTACCTGGAGTGGGCGGTGCGCGCGTACCGGCGGGCCACCTCGGGGGCGGGCGACCACACCCAGATCCACACCCATCTGTGCTATTCGGACGCCGGCGAGATTCTGGCCGCCATCGACGCGCTGGACGCCGACGTCACCACGATCGAGTCGGCCCGCTCGGGGGCGCGCGTCCTCGGCGCCGTGGAGACGTTCGGGCGCGGCCTCGGGCCGGGCGTCTACGACATCCACTCGCCGCGCGTGCCGTCGGCGGCGGAGGTCGAGGACCTGCTGCGCCGCACCCTGCGGGCGCTGCCGGCTGAGCGCGTGTGGGTCAACCCGGACTGCGGGCTGAAGACGCGTACGTACGAGCAGGTCGAGGCTTCGCTGCGGCACGTGGTCGAGGCCACCCGTCGGCTGCGGGCCGAACTCGCCTCCTGACACCGGCCCCCCGCGGGCCGGTGGCGACGAGGTGGGCGAGCAGCCGGACCGAACCCACCCGGTGCCAGGGGAGGTGGCGGGCCGGCTGCGCGCGTACGTCCGCGGTCACTTGAGTGCGCCCGCGGTCAGGCCGGACTGGATCTGGCGCTGGAACACCGTGTAGACGACGATCATGGGGAGGATCGCCAGGGTGAGCGCTGCGAACAGCGCCGCCCAGTCGGCGTCGTAGCCGGCGGCGGTGGAGATGTCGGCGATGCCCTGGGTGAGCACCCACTTGTCGCGCTCCTGGAGCAGGATCAGCGGGATCTGGTACTGGTTCCACTGGCCCAGGATGTTGAAGATCGTGATGCTGATGATGCCCGGCTTGGCCATCGGCAGCATGATCTGGAAGAACACCCTGGTGTGCGAGGCGCCGTCGACCATCGCCGCCTCCCCCACCGCCGTCGGCAGCGTACGGAAGAAGGCCGCGAGGAAGAACACGGTGAACGGCATCGAGTACGCGATGTAGACGAGCACCGTGCCCGCGTACGTGTTCAGTCCGATGAACTGCCCGACCACCGGCACGTTGCCCATGTTCTGCACCACGAAGAACAGCGGGGTCAGCGCCAGGAAGAACGGGAAGGCGAGGCCCGAGACGAACAGCAGGTAGATCGCGCGGTTCCCCCGGAAGGGGTAGCGCGCCAGCACGTACGCCGCCATCGAGCCGACGAGCATCGTGCCGAACGTGCTGAACGACACCACGATGACGCTGTTGATCATGTACTGGCCGATGTGGGCCTGCTCCCACGCCCTGGCGAAGTTGTCCCAGCGCAGCGCGGCCGGGAGCGACCACGCGTCGCCGAAGATCTCGTCCTCGCTCTTGACCGAGGCCAGGAACGTCCACACGATCGGGATCATCACCAGCAGGGTCCAGATCACCAGCGCGAGGTGCGTCAGCACGCCCAGCGGGCCGAGCCGCCGCCTGCGCTCCACGCGGGCGGCCCGCCTGGAAGGCATCCCCGTGGCCGTCACAGGAGTCGTCGCCATGCTCAGTACTCGATTCTTTCGCGCCGCGACAGCCGCAGCGACAGGATCGCGAAACCGACGGTGAACAGGAACATCACGACCCCCAGGGCCGAGGCGTACCCGAAGCGGAAGTATTCGAAGGCGTTGCGGTAGATCTCGGCCGCCATGACCGTGGTCGACCAGTCGGGGCCGCCCTGCTGGTCGGTCATCACCCACACGATCGCGAAGACGTCCATGGCGAGGATGCCGAGGTAGACCCAGGCGACCTGGACGGTGTCCCACAGCAGCGGGAGCGTGACGCGGAAGAACAGGGTGATGCGGTTGGCCCCGTCGATCTGCGCGGCCTCGAACATGTCGCGGGGGATGCCCGCGAGGCCGGCCGAGAACAGCACGACGTAGAAGCCGACCGCCTGCCAGACCAGCACCCCGAGCACCGACCAGAACGCGACGTCCGGGTCGGACAGGAAGCCGACCGGCTCCAGCCCGAGCGCCATCAGCGGGCCGTTCAGCATGCCGCTGCCGTCGGGCCGGAACACCTGCTGGAACAGCACCGCCACGATCGTGACGGCCAGGACCTGCGGGAAGAAGAAGACCACCCGGTAGAAGGTGGACCCGCGGATGCCCGACACGCCCTGCCGTCCGCCCAGGTTGAGGAGGAAGGCGAAGAACAGGGCGATGACGATCGTCACGACGGGCAGCAGCACGAGCAGCGCGACGTTGTGGGTGACCGCCTTCCAGAAGACGCTGTCGCCGAGCAGCCGCTGGAAGTTGTCCAGGCCGATGAACGCCGGCGTGGCCGTCACGCCGCGCCAGTCGGTCATCGCGATGTAGAACGCCTGGAGGTTCGGCGAGATCACGTAGATGAGGTAGAGAGTCACCGGCGCCGCGAGGAACGCCGTGATGAACAGGCCGCGGCGGTACCGCTGGTAGAGGCTGACGCCGCGCCGGGGTTCCAGCGTCACAGGGCCGCGCCCCCTTGGGTGATGTCGGCTTCGGGCCTGTCGCCAGACCCGAAGCGCGGGCTGTGGGACGCCATGGTCAGCGCGTGTACTTCTTGATCGAGGAGTCGTTCTTGATCTCGTCGGCCTTCTTCTGCATGCGTTCGAGGTACGCCTGCGGGGTCAGGCCGCCCGACATCAGCTCACCGGTGGCGGCCTTGGCCTCGTCGTTGAGCGGGCCGTACCAGGCGAAGGCGCGGTAGTAGACGGTGTTGTCGCCCGCCGCGGCCACGGCCTGGGAGGCGCTGGTGACGCCCGGCGAGATCTCGCGGCCCTCGCTCGCGCCCTTCACCACGGTGACCGTCGTGACGAGCTCACTGAAGTCGCCGGCCGCCTTCTTCGACAGCATGCCGCGCAGGTACTCCATGCCGGCCTGCGGGTGGGCGCTCTTGGCGGAGACGATGAAGTTCTCGCCCGGCTGGGTGTGCAGCGTGCCGTACGGCATCGCGTCGGAGCCCGTCACGTCGGGGATGGGGAACATGGCGTACGCGAAGTCGTCGGGCGTGGTGGTCTTCTGCTCGTTCTCCAGCCAGGAGCCGCAGGGCAGCATGGCCACCTGGTACTTGTTCTGCGCGGTCTGCGTCTGCACGTGGTCGAGGCCGGCGGTGCCCTGCATGAGGTACTTCGCGCCCACCTCGGCCCACCTCTCGGCGGCGGCCTTCATGGGTTCGGCCGTCCAGGCGCCGTCCTCCAGGTTGTCGACGGCGACGAGCACCTCGTTGCCGCCGATCTTGGCTGCCATGGTGAGCAGCGGCTCGTACAGGTACTGCGGGTGCTTGCCGGCGTAGGTGAAGGGCGCCATCTTGCCGGACTTCTTGATGGTCTCGCACAGGGCGAGGAAGGCGTCCCAGGTCTTGGGGACCTCCCAGCCGTTGTCGGTGAAGACCTTCTGGGAGTACCAGATGCCGTGGATGTAGTTGACGTAGCCGAGGACGCTGAACTTGCCGTCGTAGGTGCCGATGTCGATCACGGACTGGTCGATGGTGTCGCGCACCTTGACGTTGGGGTCGTCCCAGCTCGGCGCGTCGAGCAGCGCGGTCAGGTCCTGGAGCTGCCCGTCCTGGGCGAGGGCGCCGAAGTCCATGGCGTTGGCGCCGGAGTTGTCGATCACCTCGGGCGGGTTGCCGCCGGCGAAGCGCGGCTGGAGGACCTTGGTGATCTCCTTGGTCGAGTTGTGCTTGACCTCGACGTTCGGGTACTTGCTCTTGAACAGCGGCTGGTGGATGTCGGTCGCGTACTGCTGGCCGAAGCCGCCGTCGAAGATCCAGACCTCGAGCGGCTTGCCGTCGGCGACGCCGAACGGGTTGGCCGCGCTGGTCGCCGCCGGGGCAGCGGAGGAGGTCGCGGGGGGCTGCGACGCCGGGGTGGCGCACGCGGCCAGCGCTCCGGCCGCGGGCACCAGCGCCGCCGCCCGAAGAAGATCACGCCTGCTGATGTGGGGGGTGTGAGGCATGGGGGCTTACTCCTGACTACTCATGAACCGCGCCTGATACGGCCTGCGTAACGGCTCTCCAGTCGTTGGTTGTGTTCGTCGCCGCCGGCCACGTTGGCCGACAGGTAGATGGGCGGCGTCTCGCCGAGCGCCACCAGCGCCTCCACCGCCTCGGTGACCATCATCTGCGCGAGCAGCGCCGAGGTGATCGTGGAGACGGCGCCGTAGCTGCCGCCGCCCGGCAGTTCGAAGACGGCGTCGCCGTACGGGGCGCCGTTGTCGAGCACCACGTCGGCCAGGTCGAGCAGCTTGCGGCCCGACGGGTGGCGCGAGGTCATCCGGGTGCTGTGCCGGACGGAGGTGATCGCGACGATCGGGTGTCCGCGGTCCTTGACGATCCTGGCCAGCTCGACCACGGTGCCGTTCACGCCGGAGCTGGAGATCAGTACGAACAGGTCCTGCGGGGCCACCGGCGCGAGGTCGTAGATCTCCTGCGCGACGGACGGGTCGCGCTCCAGCTCGGGGGTGAGCACGCTCGGCGGCCTGCCGCCGTACAGGACGAGGTCGCGGGGCGACAGGCGGTTGCTGGGGACCAGGCCCCCGGCCCGTCCGGCGATCTCCATGGCGATGGCCTCGGAGTGCCCCGACCCGAAGGCGTTCACCACGCCGTCGGCCCGGAGCGCGGCCACGAGGAGCGCCGACGCCTCGCTGACCGCCCCGGCCTGGCTCTCGGCGACCTCACGGGCGAGGTCGAGGACCTTGGATGCGTACGTCATTCAGCCTCTCTCCACGCGGTGGCTCTCGACCGCGCTCATCGTGCGCTCGAACGCCTCGTTCGTCCGTTCGTAGGTGCGCTGGGCGACCGCCGCGTACACGGCGTCCAGCACGAAGAGCTGGGAGTGGACGGCGGCCAGCCCGCCGAGCCGGAACGTGGTCTCCCTGCTGGCCGTGGTGAGCACGAGGTCTGCCAGCTCGGCCAGCGGGGAACGGGCGAAGGACGTCACGGCGACCGTCATGGCGCCGTGGCCGCCCGCCTCAGCCAGCGCCTCCATGACCTCGCGGGTACGGCCTCTGTGGCTGATGCCGACGGCCACGTCGCCCTGTTTGAGCAGCGCCGCCTCCGACAGCGCCACGTGGGCGTCGCCCGCGCCGTAGCCGGGGATGCCGATGCGGCGCAGCCGTCCCTCGAACATGGTGGCGACGTTTCCGCTGGTGGACACGCCGACGAGGAGCACCCGGGGCGCCGCCACGATGGCGTCGGCCACGCGGGCGACGACCGCGGGGTCGAGCTGGGCCGCGGTGTCCTGGACGAGCCGGGAGTCGGCCGCCGCCATGACCTGGATGACGCGGTCGAGAGGGTCATCAGGGCCGATCTCGTGGCCGACCCCGGCTCCCCAGCCCGCCTGGGCGGCCCGGCCGGTCTCGGTGGCGAGCGCGACGCGTAGTTCGGCGTAGCCGGAGAAGCCGAAGGCGCGGCAGAACCTGGTGACCGTCGCGGGCGAGCTGCCCGCGCGTTCGGCCAGCGCGATGATCGTGGAGCGGGCGGCTTCGGCGGGGTCGCCGAGAATCACTTCGCCGACCCTGCGCAAGGCTTCCGGCAATCCGGGTAGTTCCGTCTCGACGCGTCCAAGCGCTCCTGAAGTCACGAATATTCCTTCCGAATACTCGGTCTTCTGGCGAAAATTATTCTTGCTAACGAGTGACGTCAAGGCCCAGACTCTGACCGTGACCGAATCGCTAGTCGTCGGCGTCGACGCCGGCGCCACCTCCACCCGGGTCGCCGTCCACGCGCTCGACGGCACCCGAGTCGGTTACGCGCGCGCCGGGGCGGGCAACCCGAGCGCCCACGGGCTCGGCCGGGCGGTCACGGCGATCGAGACGGCGCTGCGGGCGGCCCTGCCGTCCGGCGGCGGGTACCGGGTGGTCGCGTCGGTGGCCGGGGTGGCCGGGCTCGTGGGCGAGGTGGCGCCCGCGCTGGCGAAGGTCTGGGACTGCGCCGGCATCTCCGACGGGCCGCGGTGCGTGGGTGACGTGCCCATCGCGTACGCGGCCGGGTCTCCTGAGCCGGAGGGGGCGCTCCTGCTGTCGGGCACGGGCGCGGTGGCGGCCAGGATCTCCGACTTCCAGCAGGTGGCCATCGCCGACGGGCTGGGCTGGCTGCTGGGCGACGCGGGTTCCGGCTTCTGGATCGGCCGCGCCGCGGCGAAGGCCGTGGTGGCCGCGCTCGACCGCGGACAGGATGAGGGCCTGCTGACCGAACTCGTCGTGGCCGACTTCTTCGGCGACGAGCGGCCCGCCGAGCCGCGCACGGTCGCCGGCCGCCTCGTCCGCATCGCGCAGGCCGACCACATGCGGCTGGCGTCGCTGGCGCGGCTGGTCAGCCGGGCCAGCGAGGAGGGCGACCCGACGGCGGTGGAGATCACGCGTGAGGCGGCCGCGCACCTGGTGGCGACGCTGCGGCGGGTGCACGTGTCGGGGCCTGTGGTGCTCGCGGGGAGCGTCCTGACCAACGACGGTCCGGTACGCCGGGCGGTGATCGAACTGCTCGGGGACGAGACGGCCATGACGGCGCGCGACGCGGCGGGCGCGGCGGCCTGGCTGGCGGCCCGCGACCTGCTCGCGGAGGACGCGGCCCGCGACCTGCATCCGCTGTTCACCGCCTGCGCCTAGACCGGCTCAGGTGGCCTCGCCCGACAGGAGCATGAACCAGACGACCATGGTCTTGGCGGGACGGCCGCGGGCGCACTCGTCGACCAGGGTCTGCCCGTCGGTGCGGCGGGTGCGGCGGATGAAGGCCTGGCCGTTGCCGTAGCACAGCTCGTAGAACGTGGGCCGGCAGTCGCAGGTGTAGGAGCGGACGCGGGCGGCCCCGCCGCTGCGGACGGGCTCCCAGTCGAGCTCGGTGTAGGCGGGCCCGCCGGGCACGTGGACGGCGTGGAACCGGTCGTCGTCCGGTGGGGCGGCAACGCCGTCACCAGGGCGGGTCTCGTTCATCGCGCCAGGCCTCCCCAGAGGACGTCGGGGCCGGCCCGTGCCGGCCCTCAGCAGGTCGGCACGAAGGTATATCCGGTCGTCCTCTCTTGTCTACATGGAGCGGCCTGTTCGTCACTACGGACGGAACGATATGAGAGCTCTTGCCCGTCTTGGCCTATGTTGCCTACGTGCTCGACTACGACGGTGACACGCACGTCTACCTCCAGATCGCCGACATCCTGCGGCGCCGGGTCGCCACGCTCTCGTCCGGCCATCCGGTGCCGAGCGAGGCCGAGATCCAGCAGGAGTTCGGCGTCGCCAGGACGACCGCCAGGCGCGCGGTCCACGTGCTGCGCGAGGAGGGGCTCATCTACACCGTCCACGGGGAGGGGTCGTTCGTCGGCCCGCCCGCGGGAGCCCCGCGCAAGCAGCGCAAGGTGCCGCTCTACCAGCAGATCGCCGCGGACGTCGCCGACCAGATCAAGGCCGGCGAGTTCCTCCCCCGCCGCCCCATTCCGGGCGAGACGGCGCTCGTGAAGCAGTACGACGTCGCCCGCGAGACCGTGCGGCGGGCCATGGCGCTGCTGCGCGAGCAGGGCTGGATCTACACCGTCGCCCAGCGCGGCAGCTACGTCTCCCCGAAGGACTCCTGGCCGGCCGGGTGAATTCGCCTGACCGAACGTATCCGCACGTCTAGTCTGGAGTGATGCTCGACCGCGACGGACCCGTCCCGCTCTACGTGCAGGTAGCGGACGTCGTCCAGGAACGGATCACGGGCGGGCGGCTGCGCACCGGCGACGCGGTGCCGAGCGAGGCCGCCCTGGAGGCGGAGTTCGGCATCGCCAAAACCACCGCGCGCAACGTCGCCAGGGAGCTGCGCCGGCGCGGGCTCGTCCACACCGTGCCGGGCGAGGGCACGTTCGTGGGGCCGCCCGGCGTGCCGCGCCGCAAGCCGACGAGGGCCCTGCACGTCCTCGTCCGCGACGACCTCGTCGCCCGGATCAGGCGCGGCGAGCTGCGGCCCAACCGCGCGCTGCCCGCCGAGACCACCCTGATGCGGCAGTACGGCATCGCCAAGTCGACGGCGCGCCGGGTGCTCGCGCTGCTGCTCGAACAGCGCTGGGCCGTCACGGTGCCGCACCGGGGCGCGTGCGTCTCCGACCCCGGCGACTGGCCCACCACCTGACCGGCCTTGAGTGGTCGCAGGAAGGGAGCCGGCCCTTGTCACAGAAGGGAGTTGGCCCGCAGGGTCGCGATCGCCCCGACCGTCGCGGCGCCGCGCCACTCCATCGCCCCGGCCGGTGAGACGCGCAGGAAGTCGACCTCCCAGCCGCCGTCGGCCCGCTGCTCCCCCGCCAGGCGGGCGAGGTCGGCCTCGATCACGCCGGGGTCGAACAGCGCGCGGGCGGCGCCTGGTTCGGGCGCGAAGTCGAGCGGGCGCAGCGCCTCGTCCTCGGTGCCGCCCGCCACGCCGACCCTGCCGTCCTCGGGGATGAAGGCGCCGAGCCGTTTGAGCAGGTCGGCGGCGGCGGGCCGGCTGTCGTGCACGGCGTCGAGGAAACGCACCGCGAACGCCAGCACGTACGCGTGCGGCGGCTCCTCGATCGCGCGGATCGCCTCGAAGCAGTAGCGGGTGGCGCGTTCCAGCCACGGGTGCGCCGCCACGGCGGGGTCGTGGGCGGCGACGCGGTGCGCGGCCGCCGCCGACACGGCGGTGATCTGCAGCGACGACACTGCCGGATCGGCGCCCGCCCACCAGGGGGCGGTGGCGGCCTGGTCGCCCATGGGCAGCGCGAACGGCAGCCCGCCGTCGGGGAGCGTCACCGACTCCAGCCAGTCGCACAGCGCCACGGCCTGCGGCGCCGTAACCGGGGCGATCTCCTCGAACACCTGGAACGCGTGCAGCGCTGCCCCCGGCTGGCTCTCCGAAGCGCGCAGGTCGGGCTCCAGCCCCCAGCCGTAGCCGCCGTCGGCGTTGCGGTAGCCGTCCAGCGGGGCCAGGACGCCCGCCGCGTCGCCCCGGCCCATGAGCAGGTCGTAACGGCGGCGGTCGAGTACTCGCGCGTGCCCGGCCAGGAAGGCGGGCACCGCGGACAGGTTCACGATCATGCCGTCATCGTGCCCGTCCTCACGGCCTGGGTTCTTGTCCGTTTCGGACGCGCCTCGCCGGCGGAGCCGGGCGGCGGCCGGACAATGGCGAGATGACGGACACGGGACGGGCCGCGCGGGCGCGCTTCGCCGGGCAGCGGGTGGCCCGGCTGGCCACGGCCGACGCCTCGGGGCGGCCCCACGTGGTGCCCGTCACGTTCGCCGTGCTCGGCGAGCGGGTGGTGACGGCGGTCGACCACAAGCCCAAGACCACCACCACCGGGCTGCGGCGGCTGCGCGACATCCGCGAGAACCCCGCCGTCAGCCTGCTGGCCGACCACTACGAGGACGACTGGACGCACCTGTGGTGGGCCCGCGCCGACGGGACCGCCCGGGTGACCGAGGAGGGCGCCGACCGGGAGGCCGCGCTCGACGCGCTCGTGGCGAAGTACGTCCAGTACCGCGAGCACCGCCCGGCGGGGCCGGTGATCATCGTGGACGTGACCCGCTGGAGCGCCTGGTCCGCCACCCCCTGAACCGGTGCCCCTGCAAGGCACTGCTCCTGGCCGCGGCTCCGGCGGGATGCACGATCTATAGTCACGCGTATGGATCTCGGCATCTCGGGCAAGGTCGCCCTCGTCACCGGAGGCAGCGCGGGCATCGGCCTCGCCGCGGCCAAGAGCCTCGCGCGGGAGGGCTGCAACGTCTGCGTCAGCGCCCGCGAACCGGAGAAGCTCGCCGACGCGGTGGTCGAGCTGCAGGAGTTCGGCACCGTCGTGCACGCCGTGCTGGCCGACGTCGAGGACCCGTCCGCGGCCCGGCGGGTGGTCGAGGAGACGCGCGACGTGCTCGGGCCGGTCGACATCCTGGTCGCCAACGCGGGCGGGCCGCCGCCCGGCCGCTTCGACGAGGTCGGGCTCGCCGAATGGGACGTCGCCGTCCAGCGCAACCTTCTCGGCACCGTACGGCTCGCGCACGCGGTGCTGCCCGAGATGCGCTCGCGCGGCTGGGGACGGATCATCACGATCACCAGCCGGTCGGCCCGCGAGGCGCTCGACGGCCTCGTGCTGTCCAACGCCACCCGCTCGGCCGTGGCGGGCGTGGTGCGCAGCCTGGCCCGCGAGGTGGGCCGTGACGGGGTGCTGGTCAACAACGTGCTGCCGGGCCCGATCGACACCGAACGGCTGCGGCGGGTGGCCGGCGACGACGAGGTGCTGCGCCGCCGCGCCGAAGAGGTGCCGGTGGGCCGCATCGGCCGCGCCGAGGAGGTCGGCGACGTGGTGGCGTTCCTCGCCGGCGAGCGGGCCTCGTTCGTGAACGGGGTGTCGCTGCTGGTCGACGGCGGTGAGAGCCGGGTGATCGCCTGACGCGTACGTGACCGCCCCGGCCGTCCGGTTCACCGGAAAGCACATGACATGCTTCCCATAGGAGCCGATAAGGGGGCGGGGAACATGGAAAAGCCGATCATCGTGACCGTCGACGACGATCCGGGCGTCTCACGGGCCGTCGCCCGCGACTTGAGACGCCGCTACGGGCAGCAGTACCGGATCGTCCGCGCCGAGACCGCGGCCGACGGCATGGGCGCGGTCAGGGAGATGCGGCTGCGCGGCGACGACGTGGCGGCCATCCTGGCCGACTACCGGATGCCGCAGATGAACGGCGTGCAGTTCCTGGAGGCCGCGATGGACCTCTACCCGTACGCGCGCCGCGTGTTGCTGACCGCCTACGCCGACACCGACGCGGCGATCCAGGCAATAAATGTGGTCGATCTGGACCATTATTTGCTAAAGCCTTGGGACCCGCCGGAGGAGAAGTTCTACCCGGTGATCGACGGCCAGCTCGACGCGTGGATGCGTACCGACCGGGTCGAGCGCACCCAGCTGCGGGTGGTGGGCGACCGGTGGTCGGCGCAGTCGTACCGGGTGCGCGACTTCCTGTCCCGCAACCACGTGCCGTACCAGTGGCTGCTGGCCGACGACCCCGAGGGCGCGCAGCTGGTGAAGGCCGCGGGCGAGGGCTGTCACCTGCCGCTGGTCGTGACCGCCGAGGGCGAGACGCTGGAGTCGCCCGACCAGGCGACGCTGGCCAGTGTGGTGGGGCTGTCCACGACGCCGGCGACCGACTTCTACGACCTGATCGTGGTGGGCGGCGGGCCCGCCGGGCTGGGCGCGGCGGTGTACGGCGCCTCAGAGGGGCTCAAGACCGTCCTGGTCGAGGCGTACTCGTCCGGCGGGCAGGCGGGGCAGAGCTCGCGGATCGAGAACTACCTGGGCTTCCCCGACGGCGTCTCCGGGCAGCAGCTCGCCGACCGGGCGCGGCGGCAGGCGCTGAAGTTCGGCGCCGAGCTGCTGACCGCGCGCAAGGTGACCAGCCTGGAGCCGCGCGGCCAGGCGCGCGTGGTGGGCTTCAAGGACGGCGGCGAGATCGCCGCGCACGCCGTGATCCTGGCGACCGGCGTCACCTACCGCCGGCTGGAGGCGCCAGGCCTGGACGACTTCGTCGGGCGTGGCGTCTACTACGGCGCCGCCATGACCGAGGCGCCGTCGTGCCAGGACTGCGACGTCTACATCGTGGGAGCGGCCAACTCGGCGGGGCAGGCGGCGGTCTACCTGTCGCAGTACGCCAGCAGGGTCCACCTCGTGGTGCGCGGCGACGGGCTGGAGAAGTCCATGTCGCACTACCTCATCGAGCAGATCACCGCGCAGCCCAACATCGAGGTGCACCTGGAGACCCAGGTCGTGGCAGGGTCGGGCGACGGCCATCTGGAGCAGCTGACCCTGTCGAACAAGGGCGAGGAGCGCACGGTCGACGCGCAGTGGCTGTTCGTGTTCATCGGGGCCGAGCCGTACACGGCGTGGCTGGGCGACACGATCGAGCGCGACGCGCGCGGGTTCGTCCTGACCGGGCCCGACCTCGTGCAGAGCGGGAAGCGGCCGCGCAACTGGCCGCTACGGCGCGAGCCGTACTACCTGGAGACGAACGTCCCAGGGGTGCTGGCCGCGGGTGACGTGCGCGCCGAGTCGATCAAGAGGGTGGCCTCGGCCGTCGGCGAGGGCGCCATGGCCGTGGCGCTGGTGCACCGCTACCTGGAGAAGCAATGACCGAGATCGAGACGCACATCGACATCGACGAGCTGCGCAAGCTCTTCCTGTTCGAGCGGCTCTCCGACGACCAGCTCACCACGCTGGCCGCCAGCGGCCGGGTACGGGCGTACGAGCAGGACGAGGACATCGTCCGGCAGGGCGAGCCGGCCGAGTGCTTCGCCGTGCTGATCGAGGGCGAGGTCCAGATGATCAGCCAGACGGTGAGCGCGGGCACCGTCGCGATGCCGCGCACGTCGCAGCCGGGTGTCTACGGCGGCGCCACCTCCGCCTACCTCGGCGACCGCGCGCCGCTGACCTACCAGCACACGCTGCGCGCCACCGCGCCTTCGCGGGTGTTCATGCTGTCCGCGCGGAAGTTCGGCTACATCGTCACCGAATGGTTCCCGATGGCGATGCACCTGCTCGACGGGCTGACGTCGGGCGGGCGCATGCAGCGGGAGGTCATCGACAGGCGGCAGCGGCTGACGGCGCTCGGCACGATCACGGCCGGGCTGACCCACGAGCTGAACAACCCGGCGGCGGCGGCCGTACGGGCGGTGGGCGAGCTGCGCTCGCTGGTCAAGCGTGCCCGCCGCCAGCTCGCCCAGCTCACCGAGGACGGCATCCCTCCAGAGCGGCTGCGCGCGCTGATCGAGGCGCAGGAGGCGTGCACGGTCCAGCTGACCACCCAGCCGAAGCGCTCCCCCATGGAGATCGCCGACGCCGAGGACGAACTCGGCGAGGCGCTGGAGGAGCTCGGCGTCGCGAACGCATGGGACCTGGCCCCGCCGCTGGTCACGGCCGGTTTCACCATCGACTACCTGCACAAGATCCGCGCCAAGGTGGGTGAGGAGCACACGGCCGGTGCGCTCAACTGGCTGACCATGGCGATCGAGATCGCGCAGATGCTCAACGAGGTGACCGACGCGACCGACCGCATCACCACGCTGATCGGCTCGGCCAAGCAGTACTCGCAGATGGACCGCGCGCCGTTCCAGCAGATCGACGTGCACGAGCTGCTCGACAGCACGGTCGCGATCTTCCGCGGGAAGATCCCGCCCGGCATCAGCCTGGTCACCGAGTACGACCACACGCTGCCGCCGATCCCCTGCTACGCGGGTGAGCTGAACCAGGTTTGGACCAACCTCATCCACAACGCGCTCGACGCCATGGGCCCGGAGGGCACGCTCACGATCCGCACCGCCCACGACGAGGACGAGGCCATCGTCGAGATCGGCGACACCGGCCACGGCGTGCCCGACGAGATCAAGGACCGCATCTTCGAGCCGTTCTTCACCACGAAGAGCGTGGGTGAGGGCACCGGACTCGGGCTGGACATCTCGTACCGGATCGTGGCGGGGCGGCACGGCGGCGAGATCAGGGTGCGTTCGGTGCCGGGCGACACGTGGTTCGAGGTGCGCCTGCCCCTGCGGGAGGCGGCCGCCGCCTGATCGCCGTCCGCCTCTGGAGCACCGCGCCGCCGTGTGATCCACTGGTACGGCCGGACAACGCTTCCGTGGAGGTCTGATGCACTGCGATCCTCGGTTCGCACGCGTACGAGAGGTGTTCGAGCGGCAGTTCGCCGACGGCGAGGAGCTGGGCGCGGGCTTCGCGGTCCACCTCGACGGCGAGCTGGTCGTCGACCTGTGGGACGGTCTGGCCGACCGGCGCACCGGCCGGGCCTGGGAGCGCGACACCCCGGCCTTCGCCTACTCGTGCACCAAGGCGATCACCGCCGCCGTCCTGCTGCGTCTCGCCGAGCAGGGCCTGGTGGACGTTTCCGCGCCGGTCGCGGACGTGTGGCCGGAGTTCGCGGCGGGCGGGAAGCGGTCCGTCACCGTCGCGCACCTGCTCAGCCACCAGGCCGGGTTGCCCGCGATCGACGATCGGGTGCCGGTGGAGGAGTTCGAGGACCATCCGGCCATCGCGGCGCGGCTGGCCCGGCAGGAGCCTGTCTGGGAGCCGGGCACGGCTCACGGCTACCACGCGCTCACGTACGGGTTCCTGATCGGCGAGGTGGTCCGGCGGGTGAGCGGCAAGTCGGTGGGCGACCTCGTGGCCGCCGAGATCGCCGGGCCGCTGCACCTCGATCTGTGGGTGGGCGCGCCGGACGACGTGGTCGCCCGTGCGGCGCGACTCAAGGCCGCCGACCGTCCTGCGCCCGGCACGCGACCGGCCACCCCGGCCGCCCCGGCCGGGAGGACCCCTGCCGCCGCGGGCGAGGGGGTCCCCGACCTGATGGCGGAGATGGCGCGGGCGGCGCTCGACCCCGGCAGCCTGATGAACCGGGCGCTCGGCAACCCCGGCATGCACCTGTTGGAGGGCGGCGCCAACAACCCGGTCATCCTGCGCGCGGGCTGGCCCGCGGCCGGGGTGGTCACCACCGCCCGCGGGCTCGCGGGCTTCTACCGCGCGCTGATCGCCGGAGAGATCCTGCGTCCTGAGACGCTGCGCGACGCGACGCGGCGACGGGTGGACGGCCCCGACCGGGTGCTGTTCGTGCAGAGTTCGTTCGGGCTCGGGTTCATGCGGCCGTCGATGATGTTCCCGATGCCGTCGGCGACGGCGTTCGGACACTCGGGCATGGGCGGCTCGCTCGGCATGGGCGACCCTGAGCACGGCCTCGGCATCGGCTACATCATGAACAGGATGAGCAACACGGCCACCGGCGGGCTGCGGGCCCTCAATCTGGTGCAGGCGGTGTACGACTCGCTGAAGTCACTGTAGGTCCCGACATGTTGACGGTGGGCGAAATATCGCCATCGTGACAACCTCCACCCCGGGTGAGACCGTCGAACCGGAGAGGGCTCGCCGATGGGGGTAGGACTTGGTCCCTGGTTACCGTGAATTACGCCAGCTCGGCGCGGGTCGCACCGGCCGGGTGTTCCTCGCCACGTACGAGGCGACCGGCGCGTACGTCGCGATCAAACACCTGAACGCCACGCTGCGCAGGGACGCCGAGTTCATGGACCGCTACCGCTCCGACACCCATCGGCTCGTCGACATCGACGACCCCCACGTGGTGCGGCTCTACGAGTACGTCGAGACCTCCGGCAGAGCCGCCCTCGTCATGGAGCTGGTCGACGGCGTCACGCTGCGCACGCTGCTGACCGAGCACGGCCGGACCAGCCCGGAGGCGGCGCTGGCCGTGCTGAAGAGCACCCTGCTGGCCCTGGCGGCCGCCCACGAGCGCGGCGTGCCGCACCGCGACGTCAAGCCGGAGAACATCCTCGTCCAGGCCGACGGCACCGGCAAGCTGGCCGACTTCGGCGTCGTGGTGCACGCCGAGGCGCCGGGCGTGCCCGCGGGGACGCCCGCGTACATGTCGCCCGAGCTCTGGACGCACCACCGCGCGGGTCCCCCGGCCGACCTGTACGCGGCGGCCTGCGTGCTGTTCGAGGCGGTCAGGGGGCGGCCGCCGTACCGGACGCATCAGGAGGAGCCGGACGTGTCCGCGCTGCGGGAGCGGCACCTGGAGGCGCCCGTGCCTCTGGAGGTGGCCCCCGACACGCTGCGCGACCTACTGAAGCGCGGGATGGCCAAGGACCCCGCGACGAGGTACGCCTCCGCCCGGCAGTTCGCGGCCGAGGTCGAGGAGGACGCGGTCGCCGGCTACGGCCCCGACTGGGAGAAGCGCGGGCGGCGGCACCTCGCGGAGCTGGCCACGTCGCTCGCCCTCACGTTCCCGTTGGCCAGGACCGAGCAGCAGGTGAGCGCCGGGGCCGGGCTCCGCGACCGGGCGGTGCGGGTGCCGCGCCTGCCGCCCCAGCTGTGGGTGGCGGGCGCGACGGTCGCGGCGGCGGCCCTGGCGATCATGGTGTCGGGCGGACGGCTGCCGCCCGGTCCAGGGACGATCCTCATCCCGCCGCCGGAGACGCGCACCGAGCCGGGGACGGCCGCGACCCAGCCCGCCGAGCCGCCTCCCACACCGCGCCCTGCGCGTTCCACCCGCGACGCCGCGACCACGACGGCCCGTCCCTCGGCGACCGCGTCCGGGCGCGCGCCGACGAGCCCGCCGCCTGCCTCCCGGAGCGTCGCGCCCCCGGTTCCGTCGCCCGCCCGCAGCCCCGTCACCTCGACGCCGGTCCCCTCGGTGCGGTCGGCCGCCATAGCCCGCTGGAACGGCAAGGCGGGGGCTATCAGGGTGGCGGCGACCGGGCCGGGGCCGGTGCGGCTGCGGATCGCGTACACGCGCAGGGACGGCGACGGGGGCGCGGTGCGGACGTTGCGCGAGGAGACCCGCGTCCTGCGCGGGAAGACCGCCTACACCAGCGAGGTCACGCACGCGCCGGGGGACGTCGGGTGCGGCGGGTCCGCGTACCTGGGGCTGGTCGTCATGACGGAACCCGCGGCGGCCAACGGGCCCCAGGTGTACGAGGTGGCGGTGCGGGGGCCCGAGTGCACCTTCCCGCCGACGCCGAGCGGCTCGCCCGACCCCACGCCGACGTCCGGGCCTTCGGCAAGCGGTTCACCGCAGTACGCGACCCCGTCAGGTCCGGGTGAGGCGCTCGTTCCGGCGTCCCCGGCCTTGGACGACGTGGACGTCGGGGACGGATAGCTACCTGTCACCTCAGGGTAGATCTTCCACCGTTGCACCCACCGACGTGGGACATTTCTGGCAACGTTTTGACCTGCGATTTCCAGACACGTACGGGCTTTGACCCGCTTTTTGCGTGATTCGCCAGGATGACGGCCAGGTAATCTCCTTTGGCCACAGAAGATGCCAACCATCCGGTTTCGCCACACTTGTCCCAGTGGGTGGGCCCGGTCTGCGCGGAAGGTTCTTCACGACGTCCATGCCCGAGATCAAGAAGTTCATCGACCTGCTCGAGAGCCAGCTCGGCTACCGCGAGAAGGGCGACGCGTACACCAAGTTCGGCCACTGGTACGGCCGGCACGTCGAGTCCGACGCCGCCTTCACCTCCGCGCCGTGGTGCGACATGTACATCTCCTGGGCCGCGTACAAGCTCGGCTACGAGAAGTGGATCGGGCAGTTCGCCTGGACGGTGGAGCACGCCAAGTGGTTCAAGAAGCAGGGCGCGTGGGGCAAGAAGCCCGAGGTGGGCGCGATCGTCTTCTACGACTGGGGCGGCACGCACGACATCGACCGCATCGACCACGTCGGCGTCGTCACGAAGGTCAAGGCCGGGCGCATCCACACCGTCGAGGGCAACGTGGACGGCGGCGTCGCCAAGCGCAAGGAACGCGACTCGAGCAAGGTGGTCGGGTACGGGTACCCCGAGCGCGTCAAGGAGCGGCTGGAGAAGAAGCAGAAGAAGGCCGGACAGCGCGATGGCACGATCCAGGTCCCCGAGGAGTCACTGGCCTCCCTGATCCCGCGCCCCCAGACCGGCCGGGCCGCATCGACCTCCCGCCTCGACTCCCTGGGCGTTGCGAAGCACGATCCCTCCGGCCGCGGCCAGGACCCCACCACCTCCCGCCCCTCCGACGACCGCACCGACGGCCGGGCGGAACCGCGCACAGGCTCGAAGGACCGTGCCGGTCAGCCTCCCACCGACACCCGGATCACCGGCAAGACCCCCGCCGATCCCCCGGCCCGAACTCACCTCCCCGCCGACTCCCTCGCCCAGAGCAGCTCCGCAGCACAGGGCACGCCGGGCCTCTACGCGGCACACGGCCCTGCCGGAGCAAAGGGCCCCGCCACCGGCCACGGCCCCGCCCGGCCGCAGGCGCCCGCCGCCGACGGGGGCCACGACCTCGCCGCGCCGCAGGGGGCCGCCGCCCGTCAGGGCGCCGGCGCTCCCGACGCCGCCGGTCCGGCCCCGCGCGAAGGCGCCCACCCGGAGCCGGGTTCCGGCCCCTCTTCCGTCCGGGACGGGGAGGGCCGGGCCGGGGCCACCTCAGCGGATGCGGCGAAGAAGGGCAAGCACGCCAAACCCACCACTGCCGACACCACGGCGGCGATCGCCGAACCGCTCCCCGCCGACGCGGACGCCTCCGCCACGGGCCCGCTGCCGATCATCGACTCGCCGACCCTGATCGGCTCCACCCTGGTGGCCGCGCTCACGCTGATCGCCGTGGCCAAGACCCGCCGTCTCCGCCTGAGCGCCGCCGTCGCCGCCGTCACGGGACCGCGGACGAGCGCATCCCGCGCCGCCCACCGCCGCCGACGCCGTCCGGCCGACAGACGTCTGCGCCGCCTGCTCGAATTCACGACCACCCCTGAACTTCTCCGTTCCCTGGACGCAGCCACGTCCACGGTCTCCGCGCAGGCCGCCACGGCACAGCCGCCCGCCTTCCGCGCCCCCGCCCGTCTCCGGACCGCCGCCCAGCTGGAGGCGGTCGCCTCACTGGAGGCCGCCTCGGCTGCCGTGTCCCTGGAAGTCCTCGCGTCGGGCGGGCCCGCGCCGTCCGGCGTGGTCCCGGTCCCGCGACCGGCCCCTCGCACGGAACCCACCGCGGCGTCGATGACCTTCGCGGGCTCGCACCGCGCCCCGAGAGCCGCCTCTGGCGACGGACTGCGGCGTGAGGGCCGAGAGGGCGTGCGGCGATCACGCGCCCGGCACGCCGCCCGGGGCGGCGGCGCGCGCCATGCCCGCCACCGCGACTTCCCGTACGAGACCCGCCCCTTCGACCTCGCCACGGACGGCGCCCCCGCCGCACCACAGCGCCACAACCACGCCGGCCACCCCACCGTCCCCGCAGCGCCGCAAGGCCGCGACCACGCCGGACACGCCGCCCACGGCCTTCTCGCCGCCCCGACAGGCCACCACCTCGCCGACCACCCCACCGGTCACCCCGCCGACCGCCCCGCGCACCACCCCATCGACCAGCCCGGACGCCGCTCGGGTCGCCACTCCACCGGTGGCGCCTTCACCCCTGCCTTCGCGCGCGACCCGTACGAGCCGGGCTTCGACCGGAGTCGGTACGCCTTCACCGACGACACCGGGCCGCTGGAGGTCGTCCTCGACACCGGGCCGCTGCGGCCGGTCGTGGACACCGGGGCGTTCGAGCGGGTCGTCATCCCGGCGGCCACGAGCGCGTTCGACGCGTTCAACCCGCCGAGACGCGGGCGCGGCGACATCCTGGATACTCCCGACCTGTCGGACCTCGTCGAGCAGACCGCCGCGTACCGGGGGCGCCGTCGTCGCCGCGCGTCCGACGAACGCCCCGCGTTCGCGGACCTCGCGCCGCGCGGCCGCCGTCACCGTACGGCGCCCCGCCTCGACGCCCACGGCGACCTCGTCGGCGCCGCCACCCACACCCCGGGCCGGCACCGCGCCTGACAAAAAGGCGCACCCGCCGAAAGCGGGAACTTCCCGCTCTCCTCTTTCGTCTGAACCAATCCGCGATAAAACCCATATATCCGGAAAGCTGGTCACTTGTCGCCAACCGTCTTACGCATCGTGTCCCTCGGTCTCATGCCCCTTCTCGTGGCCACGGGATGCGCGCTTCGACTCCCCCCGCAATCGGCCGACATCCACATTCCCGAGGCGACCGAACCGGCGCCGGAACAGGAAGAACCCGCGGTACACCTCGAGATCTGCGTCAATGAATCCACCCGGGCGAGAACTCCGTACAAGCTCTGCGACAGCCACGAGAAAGGGCACACCTACTATTATGTGCCCATGACGGCAAAAATACCCGCCGTCGGCGAGAAAGCGAGATCCGGCACATGGAAAACGCCTGACTACGTCGCCGGACGCGCTACCGCCAAGGGTGGCGAGGCGTCGAAGGCCGTCTTCACCGACGAGAGGGACCGGGTCGAGATCTGCGTCCGTGAACGCACCCGCGTCCGCGTCCCGGACGAGCGTTGCGAGGACGACGACCGCGGCGTCGAGTGGTACTACCTGCTGCTCAGCCGCCGGGTCCCGGCCATGGGCGACCGGAGCACGGACGGCTCGTTCCATGTGCCGGAGCTCTCCGAGACCTACAGGGCGCGGACCCGCGGCGGCGAGGCGAGCAAGGTCGCCATCCGCCAGGAGGACACCACGGACCAGAACGACTCGGGAACCACGTACCGGTACGACACCGACGACGGCACCCGCTCGACGACCCGGCAGCGCCACACCACGAGGATCGGCAAGAAGTCCCGCTAGGAGAAGGCGCGCTGGAGCGCCGCGACCCGGGCCTCCTTGGCCCGTACGCTGAGCGCGGCGCCCGGCACCATCAGGTTCTCCCGAGGGGACTTCGTCGCCTTCAGGCGACGGGGAACCGGGAGCGGGAGGGCCGCCAAGGCCCGAGCGTGCAGTGACCTGCCTGGTCTGCGCATCAGAGATCTCCGTTCGTCGCGCATGAGATGGGCAGCCCTGTTATAAGGATCGTGTGGCTCGGCACGTGCGCACTTCCCCCGGTGCGGCGTATGACTTCGGGTACCACGTGGTGTGGTGCCCGAAGTACGGCTGCCCGGTCCTTGGCGGCCATGTGAAGGACCGCCTGGAGGAGTTGATCCGTGCCAGGGCCGACGAGCATGGTTGGGAGATCGTGGCGCTTGAGGTGATGCCGGGCCACGTGCATCTGTTCGTCAACACCGACCCGACGAACTCGCCCTCGTGCGTGGCCGACCCGTTCAAGGGCTTCACCTCCCACCACCTGCGTGCCGAGTTCGGCGACCTGCGTTCCCGACTGCCCACGCTGTGGTCACGGTCCTGCTTCGTGGCCATGGTCGGCGCGGTGTCGGCCGAGGCGGTGCAGCGCTACATCGAGACCAGGTACGAGCGGCCCCATGGCGGTGGCCGTGCGTAGATCGTTGAAGTTCTTGCTGCGCCCCACGAGCAAGCAGGCCGCGGCGCTGGCGGCGTGCCTGGAGGACCACCGCACGTTGTACAACGCTGCGCTGGAGCACCGCCGCACCGCCTACGCCAAGGCGGCTGTGAGCGTCCGGTACGGCGAGCAGTCGGCCGAGCTGAAGCACATCCGTGCCGACGACGCCGGCGGGCAGGGCCGGTGGTCGTTCTCGTCCCAGCAGGCCACGCTGCGCCGCCTCGACAAGGCGTTCCGCGCGTTCTTCGACCGGGTCAAGGCCGGGCGTACGCCTGGCTTCCCGCGGTTCAAGGGCCGGGGCTGGTTCGACAGCGTGGAATGGCCGAAGGACGGCGACGGCTGCCGGTGGGACTCCCAGCCCGAGCACCCCACCGCGACCTACGTCCGGTTGCAGGGCATCGGGCACGTCCGGGTGCATCAGCACCGACCGGTCAAAGGCCGGGTGAAAACGATCAGCGTGAAGCGGGAAGGCAGCCGCTGGTACGTGGTCCTGTCGTGTGATGACGTGCCCGTCGAGCCGCTGTCCGCCACGGGCGCGGTGGCCGGGATCGACCTGGGCGTGGCCTGGCTCGTCACCACATCCGACGGGGAGCACGTCGCCAACCCTCGCCACCTAGCCGTCACCGCCGAACGTCTCGCGACTGCGCAGCGGGACCTCGCCCGTAAGAAGCGGGGCTCCGATCGGCGGCGTAAGGCCGTGGCCCGCGTCGCGGCGCTGCACGCCAAGGTGCGCCGCCAGCGGCTCGACCACGCGCACAAGGCCGCGCTCGCCCTGGTCCACGCCTACGACGTGATCGTGCACGAGGAGCTGCGGATCGCGAGCATGACCCGCAGCGCGTCCGGCACGATCGAGGCACCCGGCCGCAACGTCTCCGCCAAGGCCGGTCTCAACCGTTCGATCCTGGATGCGGGTTGGGGGGTGTTCCTGACGGTCCTCGCGCACAAGGCTGAAAGCGCCGGTCGAGAGCTGATCGCGGTGAACCCCGCCAACACCTCCCGCACGTGTGCCCGATGCGGCCACGGCGCGAAGGAGAACCGCCTCACCCAGGCCGAGTTCGCCTGCACGGCGTGCGGGCATGCCGCGCACGCCGACGTGAACGCGGCGGTCAACATCCTCAGGGCAGGGCTTGCCCTTCGCCAGGCTGCGGAAGCGGCTTAGCGAGAAGCCGCTACCTTCAGGCAGCGGAGGAGTCACGATGTCGAAACCGTGGAACGCCCCCGGGTACAGGTGGAACTCGGTCGAGACCCCCGCCTGCGCCAGCCGCAACGCGTAGTCGGCGCACTCGTCCCGGAACACCTCCAGCTCCCCCACGTCCACGAACGCCGGGGGCAGGCCCGACAGGTCCCAGACCACGGCGTCGGCGAACGCCCGGCTCGACGGTGTGCTGTCGCGGTCGTCGAGCATCGGGCAGATCAGCAGCTGGAAGGCGACCTCCGGGCCGCCCCTGTCGCGCGCCAGCAGCACGGTCGCTGCCGCCAGCCCGCCGCCCGCGCTGGCCCCGCCCATCGCGAGGCGCTCGGGGTCGATGCCGAGCTCGGCCGCGTTCCCCGCGGTCCAGGCGAGGCCGGCGTAGCAGTCCTCGACCGGCGCGGGATACGGGTGTTCCGGCGCGAGCCGGTAGTCGACCGACACGGCGACGAGGCCGAGCCGCTCCACCAGCTCGACGAGCATCGCGTCGTCCATCTCGGGCGCGCCGATGACCATGCCGCCGCCGTGGATCCAGTAGAGCCCCGGGCGGACGTCGTCCTCGCCCTGCGGCCGGTAGGTGCGCAGCCGGACGTCGGGGCCGCCCTCGGGGCCGGGCACCATGCGGTCCTCGATCATCACGGAGGTGTCCGGCCGCGGCATCGCGGCCGTCAGGGCGGCGATCTGCTCGCGCATCACGGCCAGCCGCTCGTTCGTCAGGGCTGACGCGCCGCCGGTGATCATCGGTGACTGCTCGATCGCGGCGCGGAGTTCGGGGTCGAGATTGGGGTGGAGCACCAGCTGTTCCCTTCCACGAGAAAGGCTCGGGGGTTGCCTGCTCGATCCTCGGACGCGCAGCCACCACGGGCAACCGCCGCGCGGGCGCGGGCTCTGAGGTGGGGCGCGGTGCTTGACCACGTCGGGAGGGGGTCGGCGTGAGTGGGCCGAGAAGGCATGGGCATTCTGGGATCATGTGCCATTCCACCGACAGCAGGCCGCCCGCCCCGCCCGTGCAGGGCAAGGTGGCCTCTCACGAGCAGATCGAGCTGACCGCGGCCGACGGCAACCGCTTCCTCGCCTACCGAGCCGTGCCCGAGCAGCCGAACGGCCGCGCCATGGTGATCCTGCCGGACATCCGCGGCCTGCACCCGTACTACCGCGACCTGGCGGTCCGGTTCGCCGAGGCGGGGTTCCACGCCATCGCCATCGACTACTTCGGTCGCTCCGCCGGCATCGGTGACCGCAGCGACGACTTCGCGTTCATGCCGCACGTCGAGCAGCTCACCACCGACCACGTGCGGGCCGACGCGAGGGCAGCCACCGAGGCGCTGGCCGAGGTCGGGCCCGTGTTCATCGTCGGCTTCTGCCTGGGCGGCGCCCACGCGGTGCGGCAGGCGTCCGAGAGCGGCGGCAACGGCCTGGCGGGCGGCATCGGCTTCTACCCGACGCTCCGCTTCGTCGACGACCCGTCCTCCGGGCCCGGCGCGCCGGTGCTCATGCTGCGCGGCGGGGCCGACACGGCCACGACGCCGGAACGGTTCGCCGCGTTCGAGGCGAAGCTCGACGAGTACGGCACCGCGCACGAGGCCGTGGTGTTCGAGGGCGCGCCGCACTCGTTCTTCGACCGCTCCTACGGCGAGTGGGCGGAGACGTGCCAGGCCGCCTGGCAGAAGATCCTCGACTTCACCGAGCGCCCCGCGTAAGCACGTTTGGCGGCGGGGGACGGCGGTTATCGGGTGTGACATGACATCTCCCACCCGATTTGCCGTCTCCCTGCCGCAGCAGGTCGCCGACGGCGCGTTCGACCCTGACGCCTTCCGCGCCTACCTGGCCCGCGTGGAGGAGCTCGGTTTCCACAGCGCGTGGACGCGCGAGATGGCGCTCTCGCCGTCCCCGCTGCTCGGGCCGCTCGAGGTCATGACGTACGCGGCGGCCTGCACCGAGCGGCTGCGCATCGGCTGTGCCGTGTTCGTCAGCGTCCTGCACCAGCCGGTGCAGCTGGCCAAGAGCCTCATGACGCTCGACCAGCTCAGCCGGGGCCGGCTGGAGGTCGGCTTCGGGCTCGGCGGGCGCGATCACCTGTCCTCGTTCGGGATTCCGTCCGAGGGGTTCGTGGCGCGGTTCGTGGAGGGTCTCGAGCTGATGAAGTCCTGCTGGACGCAGCCGCGCGTGTCGTTCAATGGCCGGTTCTTCCAGGTCGAGGGGGGCATGGAGCCCAAGCCGTACCAGAAGCCGCATCCGCCCGTCTGGATCGGCGGCCACCGTCCGGCGGCGATCCGGCGCGCGGTCCGGCACGGCGACGGGTTCGTCGGCGCCGGGGCGGCGACCACGCCGGCGTTCGCCGAGCAGGTCCGCGTCCTCAAGGCCGAGCTGGAGCAGGCAGGACGTGATCCGGAGACGTTCGGGGTCGCCAAGCGCGTCTACGTGTCCGTCGGCGAGCGCGACCGGATCGGCGACGAGCTCCGCCGCATCTACGGGACCGCCGACTCGGCCGTCGCCGGCTCGCCGGACGAGTGCGTCCATGGCCTGCGCGAGGTGATCGAGGCGGGCGCCGACCTCGTCCTGCTCGACCCGATGACCGACGAGGCCGAGCAACTCGAACGCCTGGCCGAGGAGGTACTCCCCGCTCTGTCCTAGGATCTTCCGCGAAAGCAGAGGAGACAGCATGTCCTACCCCCCGCAGCGCTACTTCGGCGAGCACGGCGAGCACAGCGGCGTGTACCGGTCCGCGGTCCAGGAGCCCGAGCTCGTCTACCGCAGCGGCACCGACGTCCACTACCTCGCCACCGGCGGCACGACCGGCGGCGCGTACGGGCTCTACCGGTGGGAGATGGGCCCGAACCCGTCCGGTCCCAGCGCCCACTTCCACCGCACGATGACGGAGTCCTTCTACGTCCTGTCCGGCACGATCCGCCTCTACGACGGCGTCCGATGGGTCGACGGGCGGCCGGGCGACTTCCTGTTCGTGCCCGAGGGCGGCGTGCACGCCTTCCGCAACGAGTCGGGTGAGCCCGCGTCGATGCTGATCCTCTTCACGCCGGGCGCGCCCAGGGAGGCGTACTTCGAGGAGCTCGCCGACATCGCCGCCACCGGCAGGGCCCTCACGCCGGAGGAGTGGACGGAGCTGTACCGCCGGCACGACCAGTACATGGTCTGACGCGGCGCTGCGCGGCGCCGAGCGACGAAGCCCTTACTGTGAGCGACAGAGATCATCACAGCCAAGGAGACACGGTGCACGTCAGACAATCCGCCGTCACCGGCCTGCTCGCGTGCGCGGCGCTGGGCGGCCTGCTCACCGCCCCGCCCGCCGGGGCCCTCCAGATGCACGACTTCACCGTCGACGGGGTGGCCATCCGGTCGGAGCCGCGCGCCGGGGCCGCGCCGAACGGGCTCGGCAACCCCGGCGACGGGTTCGAGCCGAACCGGTCGGCGGAGCACGAGCTCTACCGCTGCGACGAGCGCTTCGACAGCACGCTGTGGTACCACGGGCGCAACGCGACGACCGGCGTCGTCGGCTGGGTGCCCGCCTGCCACCTCATCGACCCCGACTGACGGTCAGATGCCGGCCGTGACGGGGTCGGGGCGGCGCGGCTCAGGCTCGGGCCCGTCCTCCTCGTCCTCCTCGTGACCCTCGACCGACAGGTTCGGCAGGATCCGGTCGAGCCAGCGCGGGCACCACCAGTTGGCCCGCCCCAGCAGCACCATGGTGGCGGGCACGAGGAAGCCCCGGATGATCGTGGCGTCCACCGCGACCGCGACCGCGAGCCCCACGCCGAACGTCTTCACCATCGAGTCGGGGTAGGCGATGAACGCCGTGAACACCGCCACCATGATCAACGCCGCCGACGTGATGACCCGGCCCGTCGAGCCGAGCCCCTCGGCCACCGCGCGCGCGTTGTCCCCGTGCCGCAGGTACGACTGCCGCACCGCCGTCAGCAGGAACACCTCGTAGTCCATCGACAGCCCGAACAGCACCGCGAACAGCATCAGCGGCACGTAGCTCTCGATCGGCACCGAGAAGAAGATCTGCTGCAGGTACGACGAGCTGACCGGCGGGTCCATCCCCACGAGCCGGGTGCCCAGCCCCAGCGAGAACACCAGAGCCAGCGCGCCGAACGCGGCCCCGAGCGACACCAGGTTCATCACCGCGGCCTTGATCGCGACCAGCGGCGCCCGGAAGGCCAGCAGCAGGAGCAGGGCGCTGAGCAGCACCACCACGCCGATGACGAGCGGGGTGCGTTCGGCCATGCGGTCGCCGGCATCGGTCAGGCCGGCGACCTTGCCGCCCACGTGCACCTGCACGCCGGGCAGCTGGAGTGCCCTGACGTCCCTGACCACCTCGGCGGTGCGCTCGTCGCTGGGCGCGTACGCGGGGACGACCTGCAGCAGCACCGACCGGCCGTCCTCGTTGACCTTCGGTTCGCTGACGTGCGCGACGCCGTCGACGTCCTCCACCTCGCGGGTGAGGTCCTTGACCAGGCGGTCGTCGGCGTCCGCGACCTTCTCCTGCAGGACGCCGACCACGATGAGCGGGCCGTTGGAGCCCGGCCCGAAGCCGGTGGCCATCAGCTCGTACGCGCGCCGCGGCTCCGAGCCCTGCGCGCCGTACCCCTCGTCGATGGAGCCCAGCTGGAGCGACAGGGCGGGCGCGGCGAGCGCGCCCAGCACCACGACGCTGCCGATCAGCACCCACCACGGACGGCGGGCCACCCACGACCCGAGCCCCGCCCACCCGGTGCCCGCGCCGCCGGAACCCCGCAGGAACGGCACCCGGAGCGCGTTGACGCGGTGGCCGAGCAGCCCGAGCAGGGCCGGGACGAGCGTGATCGAGGTGAGCACGGCCGCGACGACCGAGATGCCGGTGACCCAGCCGAGCGTCGCCAGCAGGGGGAAACCGGCCAGCAGCAGGGCACTCAGCGCGATGATCACCGTGCCGCCCGCGAAGACGACCGCCCCGCCGGAGGAGGCCACGGTCCGGCGGACGGACTCCACGACCGGCACCCCCTCGGCGAGCAGGCGGCGATGCCGGGACAGCAGGAACAGCGCGTAGTCGATGCCCACGCCGAGGCCGATCATCGTGGCCATGATCCCGGCCTGCTTGGGCATGTCCACGACCCAGCCGAGCAGGCCGATCACGCCGAGTCCCGAGGCCACGCTGACCAGCGCGGCGAAGATCGGAACAGTCGCGGCCACCAGCGTCCCGAACGCGAACACCAGCACCAGCAGCGCGCAGATCACGCCGACGATCTCGCTCGGCCCGGTCTTGATCTCCTTGTTGGCGGGGTTGGAGCTGTCGGCGGGCACGACCTCCAGCCCGGCCTCGCGGGCCGGGTCGGCGGCCTTGGACAGGTCCTGCGTGATCGTGCCGATCGCGTCGGGGTCGTGGCCCTCCAGACGGACGCTGATCAGCCCGATCTGCAGGTTGGAGGAGATACCGCCCATGCGGAACGGCGTGTCGGCCTCGACGACGTGCGGCATCGTGCGCAGCCGGTCGACCGCGTTCTCGACGGCCTCCTTGCGGTCGTCCTCGAGCAGCGACCCGCCGGGCGAGTACACGAGCAGCTGCACCGTTCCGCCCGCCTCGTAGCCGGACCCGAAGCCGGTCTTCATGAGGTCGTGGGCGCGCTGCGCGTCGGTGCCGGGGATGCTGGCGTCGCTACTGGTCGGGCTGGGGAAGGCCAGGCTCGCGCCCATCAGCGCGGCGGCGGCGAGCACCCAGGTCACGAGGACGATCCAGCCGTGCCGCGCGCACCAACCGCCCAGCCGTCCCAGTAACCGCGTCATCGTTCAGTCCTCACTCGACGGCTGTCCTGTACGGTCGTACCGGAATACGATAAAGCCGAAATTCCGTAAGGCCGTCTCCCGCAGTGATCTGAGACGATGACCACAGCCGACGACACCCGCACCCGGATCCTGGAAGCCGCCCGCGAGCTGTTCGCCGAACACGGCTACGCGGGCACCTCCCTGGCCGACATAGCGTCCGCCGTCGGCCTCACCAAGACCGCGGTCGCCTACCGCTTCCACCCGAAGGACCGGCCGGCCGCCGAACTGCTGTCCCCGGCCGCCGACGACATGCTGCGTCTGCTCGACATTGACGGGCCCCGCTACCGCCTGGCGGCCGGGTGACGCTGCCTGGCCGGCGCGGTGCCGGGGCGCGGGTGGGCCTGCTCCTGGCGCTGTCTGCGGCGGCGGGCCAGGAGCCAGATGACGCCCATGACGATGAGTCCGATCGGCGTACGGGTCAGGCGGCGGGCCAGGAGCAGTCTGAGGAAGTTCAGCATGTGACCCAACTGCCCGGCCGCAAAGACCGCACGCATCAGCGACGCGGTGCCGCCTGACGGTGGCCCGCGCATCGCATGGCGGCGCTCGATCAGGATGGGGTACGGAAAGGTCGATAAACCGTCAGCCGCCGGGGAGGTGGCCGGGGGTGCCGCTGACGTCGGTGGGGTCGGGGTCGGGTTCCTCGCCAGGGCCGGGGCCCGACTGGGGGGCGACGCCGACGGTGATGACGACGGCGGCGCCCGGTCTGGCGCAGGTGCCGCCCGCGACGCTCTGGCTCAGGATCGTGCCGATGCGCGACTCGTCCTCGACGGGTCTCGGGCGCGTCCGTACGGTGAAGCCGTCGGCGGTCAGGGCCGCGCGGCCGTCCTGTTCCGATCGGCCCACCACCCCGGGGACGTCCGTCCCGTGGCGGGAGAGCGTGAGGGCGACCGCGCTGCCGCCGGACACCCTGGCGCCCGCCTTGGGGTCGGACGAGATCACCTGGCCGTTGGGACGTTCCGAGCACGTACGGCTCACGCCACCGGCCTTGAGCCCGGCCTCGGCCAGCGCCGACTCGGCGGCCTTGCGCGGCATGCCGGCCACCTCGGGCACCGGCACCCCCGCCGACACCCGCAGCGCGACCTTGCTGCCCTGGGCGACCATGGTGCCGGAGGCGGGTTCGCTGCCGAGGACCCGTCCGATCGGCTCGCGGGAGTCGACGTCGGAGACCTGGCCGAGCACCAGCCCCGCCCGGCGGACGGCTCTGGCGGCCTCGTTCCGGTTCAGCCCGGTCAGCTCCGGGATCGCGACGGTCACCGGCGGCCGCGGCACCGGGCGTCCGGAGGGCTCACGGGGCGGCGGTTCCTCGTTGCGCGTGGGGGTCATGGACGGTTCATCCGACGGGGACGGCTCCTTCGTCGCCGGTCGCGACACGGGCGACTCGGACACCGAGGGCGCCGAAGACCCGGCCGCCCGCGCCACGGGCGTCGGGTCGTCGCGGGTCAGCTGCGGGACGAGCACGGCGACCAGCACACCCGCCGTCACCAGCAGAGCCACACACACGGCGACCGCCGCCGTCGGCCACCTCTTCACCCCCCGCTCCGCCGTTCCCACCGCATCGCCCGGAGAACCGGAGCGGAAGGCCCCAGCACCTCCCGGAGGCCCGGCGCTCACGTCCCGCGCATCCCCCGGAGGCTCGGCGCGAAAGGCTCCGGGGCCGCTTCGAGGTCCGCTGCGGAACGCGTCGAAAGGCCCGGTGTCCGGGCCGCTCGCGCCCTCCTCCCCCGCCTGCCACCCCTCGCCTGGACCGGCCGGTCCAGGCACCGCGAACGGGCCGGGGTCCGAGGGGTGGGGGTCGGGGGCCGGTGGTTCCGAGGTCGCGTCCTGGGTCGGGGGCGCGAGGTGGTAGCTGCCCGGTGTGCCGGTTTCCTCTGGTTGGGCCAGGGGGTGAGCGGGGTCCGGGTCGACGTCCGCCGAGCGTTGCTCGGGGACCAAGGGCGGCGCGCGCAGGATGTGGGGCGGGGGCGAGCGCAGGACCTCCGCGGGTATGTCGCCGGTCGACTCCCCCAGCAGCTCGAACAGCAGCTCCCTGCTGCTGGGCCGGTTGCGCGCGTCCTTGTCCAGGCAGGACTCGACCAGCGTCCGCAGCCGTCCGTCGAGGCGGCCAAGCTCGGGCGGCGCGGTCAGGATGCGGTGCAGCACCGGCGCCACGGAGTCCTGCCCGAACGGCGCCGAGGCGTTGGCCGCGAAGCACATCGTCGCGCCCCACGAGAACACGTCCGCCGCCCCCGTGACCGCCGACGCGGTGATCTGCTCGGGCGCCATGTACGCGGGCGTGCCCACCCCCCGGCCGCTCACCGTGGCGGCCGCGTCCAGCGCCTTGGCCAGCCCGAAGTCGATCACCCGCGGTCCGTCCGAGCCGAGCAGCACGTTCTGCGGCTTGAAGTCGCGGTGCACGATCCCGGCCCGGTGGATGGCCACGAGCGCCGTGGCGGTGCTGACGGCGAGCCGTTCCAGCGCGCCGCCGCGCCGCGGCCCGGCGAGCGCGACCTCCCGCTGGAGGGAGGGCCCGTCGACGTACTCGCTCACGATGTACGGCCGGCCGTCGTCGAACCCGGCGTCGATCACCTGGGCCGTGCAGAACCTCGCCACGTGCTTGGCCAGCTCCACCTCCCGCAGGAAGACACCCCGTTCGTCCCCGACGGGCCCGTGCAGCAGCTTGACCGCGTACGTCTCGCCGCCCCGCGAACCGAGGTACACCGTGCCTTGGCCGCCCTCACCCAGGCGTCCGGAGAGCGCGTACTCCCCGAGCTGTAGCGGGTCCCCCGTCCTGAGCGGCTGTGCCCTTGGCACGGGAGCGCCTCCCCTCGCCGCCACCCTTTCCGTCCTCTACTGAAGGCAACCGGACGGGAACAGTCAACGGTGCTCAGCGCAATCGCTGCCTGACCGTGACACAGCGGCGTCAGCCGGCGGCGAAGGGTGTACCCGGATACGTCACTTGTTCCTCACCTGGACGTGTCACCTTGCTGACCACCAGGTGCGGACCACGGTCAGGGACGACGCTCGACTGCTCCGCCGCGCCTCTCTTCCACCCGTGCGGTACGGCTCCGTGCGCCTCGCGCAGCAGGAGCAGGATCCCGGCCAGCACGACGACCACCACGACGACGGCGGTCGACCTGGCCGTCCGCCGCAGGGACGCCCCCGTCTGCGGAGAACGCGCCGGGGGAACGTTCAGCGGCCGTTCGCGACCGGTGACGGCGGGGAAGCTCGTCGTCGGATCGGGATCGGTGACCACCGGCGGCTCGTCCTTGAGCACTTCGGCGGCCTGAGGTGAGACGGCGACCGTCGCGTCCGGGTCCTCCGCCTCGCCGGACCGCCCGGCGTTCGTCGCCTCATGACCGCCGGACTCATCCGCGGCGTCAGGCTCGGGACTGCCGGCGGACGAGCCGGTGTCGACGCCGGTGTCAAAACCGGTGTCGAAGCCGACGTCGAAGGGCGCGGTCGCATCGGGGTCCGCCCGCACGGCGGAGTCCTCGGCGGGCGGCACGGAGGGGGCCGGGGCGCCGACGGCGGCCATGACGCCCGAGGTCAGCACGTCCGAGCCGATCCTGTCCTGGCCCAGCAGCAGGCGCAGCACCCCCTCCGCGTCCGGCCGGTCGGCCGGCGCGGGGGCCAGGCACGCGTCCACGATCTCCCGCAGCCTTCCGGTCAGCGTGCCGAGGTCCGGCTTGCCGTACAGGACGCGGGCCAGCACCTCCTGGTACGTGCCCCCCGCGTACGCGTTCCGCCCCGTGGCCGTGAACACCATGGTCAGACCCCACGCCCACAGGTCGGTCGCCGGCCCTGAGGGCTCGTTCCTGATGCGTTCCGGCGCCATGTACGCGGGCGTCCCCATCTTCAGGTGCCCGGTGGAGGCGGTGGAGTCCATGAGCCGGGACACACCGAAGTCGATCACCCGGGGGCCGTCCAGCCCGAGGAGCACGTTGCCCGGCTTGAAGTCGCGGTGCACCACCCCGGCCCGGTGGATCGCCCCGAGCGCGGTCGCGGTGCCGATGGCGAGCCGGTCGAGCGAGCCGCCCCGGCGCGGCCCCGCGGTGAGGACGTGCTGGCGCAGCGACGGACCCTCCACGTACTCGCTGACCAGGTACGGACGGTCGCCGTCGAGGTCGGCGTCGAGAAGCTGGGCCGTGCAGAACGCCGCGACCCGGCGCACCGCCTCGACCTCGCGCAGGAAGCGGCGGCGCACGTCGGCGTCGCCGGACAGACTGGCGTGCAGAAGTTTGACGGCGACCTGGGCGCCCTGGGGTGACTCGCCGAGATAGACGATGCCCTGGCCACCTTGGCCAAGCCTGCGGGTCAACCGGTACGCCCCGAGTGCCTGCGGGTCATCGACTCTAAGCTCGGACATATACCACCATTATGCATCAAATCCCACCATTCCGGGCACTGGTCGACGAGCTCCCCCAGGGCGATAACCTCGTCCCGTGCTGCAAAGGATCGCCGCGACCCGCTACGTGACCCCGTTGCGGGAGGGCGGCTCGCTGCCGGGCGTCGTCGAGGCCGACGACCTCGGCACGTACGTGGTGAAGTTCCGCGAGGCGGGTCAGGGGCGGCGAGTGCTGGTCGCCGAGATCATCGCGGCCGAGCTGGGCCGCCGTCTCGGCCTGCGCACCCCCGAGCTCAAGCTCATCGACCTCGACCCGCAGCTCGGCGTCCGCGAGCCGGACGAAGAGGTGCAAGACCTGCTCAAGGGAAGCTCGGGGCTCAACCTGGCGGTCGACTTCCTGCCCGGCGCGCTCGGGTTCGACCCGCTGGCCTGGGCGGCCGACCCGCGCTTCGCCGCGCGGGTCGTGTGGTTCGACGGCCTCATCCACAACATCGACCGCAGCTGGCGCAACCCCAACCTGCTGGTCTGGCACGGCGACACGTGGCTGATCGACCACGGCGCCGCACTCTGGTTCCACCACAACTGGCGGACCGCCGACCCGCAACGACCGTTCGACGCGAGCGACCACGTGCTCGCGCCGTACGCGGGCGACGTGACCGAGGCGGGGGCCGAGCTGGCCGGGCAGATCACCCGCGAGCTGCTGGAGTCGGTGACGGCGCTGGTGCCCGACGAGTGGCTGGACGGCGAGGCCGGCTTCGCCTCGCCGGACGAGGTGCGTGAAGCGTACGTCGACCACCTGCTGCGCCGGGCGCACGGCCCTCGCGCGTGGCTCGTACGCGACGAGCAGGAACGTGCCCCGAAGACGGGCCCAGGATCGGTCGGCGAGTTCTGGCGGGGAGGCCCTCGATGACCCGCGACGTCTACGAGTACGCGGTGATCCGCGTCGTGCCCAAGGTCGAGCGCGGTGAGCTGATCAACGCGGGCGTGCTGCTCTACTGCCAGCCGCGCGACTACCTGTGCGCCCGCGTCGGGCTCGACCCGGTCCGGCTGCGCGCCCTCGACCCGCACGCCGACGTCGACGCCGTCTGCAGGGCGCTGGAGGCGTACGAGCTCGCCTGCGGCGAGCGGTCAGGCCCGCTCGCGGGCGAGCCGCTCGGCGGCAGGTTCCGCTGGCTGACCGCGCCGCGCAGCACGATCGTGCAGACGGGCCCGGTGCACGCGGGCCTCACCACCGACCCCGACACCGAGCTGGCCCGCCTCTTCGACAAGCTCGTACGCGTCTAGCTCAGAACAGCACCGACATGAACGTGTCGACCTCGTGGAAGCCCACCTTGCGGTAGACCGCGCGCGCCGAGGCGTTGAAGTCGTTGACGTAGAGCGTCACCACGGGGGCGAAACACCCCAGCGTGGCCTCGACGACGGCGGCCATCCCGGCCACGGCGTGCCCGCGGCCCCGCAGTTCAGGATCGACCCAGACGCCCTGGATCTGGCAGGCCTGCGGGGTGACGGCCCCGACCTCGGCCTTGAACACCACCCGCCCGTCGTCGATGCGCGCGTAGGAGCGTCCGATGCGGATCAGCTCGGCCACCCGCGCCCGGTAGAGGGCGCCGCCGTCACCGAGGTTGGGCGAGACGCCGACCTCTTCGGTGAACATGGCCACGCACGCCGGCAGCAGGATGTCGAACTCCTCCGGCCGCACCCGCCGTACCAGCGGGTCGGCCGCCACTGCCGACTTGCTCGTCGTCGCCATGACGGGCTGCGCCCGTCGGATGGCGCGGGCGCGGCCCCAGTGCGGCTCCAGCCGCTCCCACAGCAGCGAGACGGCCTCGACCGGCCCCACGATGGACGAGCAGCGCCGCCCCTGACGCCGGGCACGGTCGGCGAAAGCATGCACGGCCTCGGGGCCCGCGTTGACCGGCACCATGTTGGCCCCGGCGTAGCAGAGTGACACGAGGCCACCGCGCGGCCCGAACCCCCACATCTGCCCGCCCAGCCTTGCCGGGTTGAGTCCGACCGCCCGCACCCGCGAGGCAACGAAGACGTTCGCGACCGGGTCGCTGTCCAGGAGAGCGAGGACCTCGTCCCGGTCGTTGTCGTCGAGCACGCGCGACGCCGATGTACGCAGCATCACACGGTCAGACTACGCGAAGGGTTACCGATTGGCTCATCTAGCGCTGCCCTCGGTAACCCTTTCTTGACGTCATCTCCCGATGAGCGGGCCCACCACCCCCACGATGCCGAGCGCGTCCGGCGTGGCGGGCGCCGTGGGCCCGGTGGGCCCGGTGGGCGCGGTGGCCGCGCGGTGGCGTTCCGCCGACCTGTGCGCGCCGTGCTGCGGGTCCGCCTGCGGGGTGGGCGACGCGGCGCAGCGGGCCGAGCGCTGCGGCAGGCTGCCGTCCCTCAGGTACGCCGCCAGGTGCCGGTCGACGCACCGGTTGCCGGACAGCGACACCCCGTGGTTGCCGCCGGCGTCCAGCACCATGCGCGCGCGGGGGAACTGCTCGGCCATCGTCAGCGCCCCCCGGTACGGGGTGGCGGCGTCGTGGCGCGACTGCAGGATGAGGAACGGAGGCAGCTTCGGCGACGCCTTCACCTCGACGGGCGTGCCGCCGCGCGCCGGCCAGAACGCGCACGGCGCGTTGTACCAGGCGTTCGGCCAGGTCATGAACGGCGCCTCGCGGTGCATCCTGGTCATGTCGGTCCGCCACGTGGCCCAGTCGCGCGGCCAGCGGGCGTCACGGCACTGCACGCTCAGGTAGACGGCGTAGCCGTTCTCCTCCTTGGCGTCGGTCCTGCCGTGCTTGTTGAACGCGGCGACCAGCCCGTCCACGTCACCGTGCCGCACGTACGACGACCAGGCCCTGGCGAACTCCGGCCAGACCTTGTCGGTGTAGCCCGCGAAGGTGAAGGTGTCGTCGAGCTCGCTCGGCCCGACGACGCCGCCCGCGGGGCGGGTGCGCAGCCGGTCGCGCAGGGCGTAGTAGGCGAACGACGTCTCCTCCTGGGTCCTGCCGAGCCGGTAGACCGAGTTGTTCCTGGCGACCCAGGCGAGGAACTGCCGGTGACGGCGCTCGAAGGCGAGGTTCTGGCGCAGGTTGGAGTCGTACCAGACGGCCGTCGGGTCGACGGAGCTGTCCATCACCAGCCGCTTGACCCGCTGCGGGAAGAGCGTGGCGTAGACGGCTCCGAGGTAGGTGCCGTACGAGTAGCCGAGGTAGCTGATCTGCGCCTCGCCGAGCGCGGCGCGGATGCGGTCCATGTCGCGGGCGCTGTTCTCGGTGGTCATGTACGGCAGCAGCCACGACCAGTGGTTGCCGCACTGGGTGGCGTACTGCCGGGCCCGGTCGAGCAGGATGCGCTCCTGGGCCGCGTTGCGCGGCACCGCGTCGACCCGCGGCGCCCGGTAGTAGACCTCCGGGTCGACGCAGCGGACCGCGGGCTCACTGGCGCCCACGCCGCGCGGGTCGAAGCCGACGATGTCGTAGCGCGCGCTCACGTCGGCCGGCAGCGACGTGGCGACGTACCGGGTCAGCTCGCGCCCCGAGGCGCCCGGGCCGCCCGGGTTGAGCAGCAGCGTGCCGAGGTGGTTCGCATCCCTGGACACCCTGGCCCTGACCCGGTTGATCGCGATCTCGATCTGGTGCCCCATGGGCTCGCGGTAGTCGAGCG
Organism: Nonomuraea maritima; assembly: GCF_900100395.1. Classification (GTDB taxonomy): domain Bacteria; phylum Actinomycetota; class Actinomycetes; order Streptosporangiales; family Streptosporangiaceae; genus Nonomuraea; species Nonomuraea maritima. Next base: position 745,625 of record NZ_FNFB01000001.1, read on the forward strand.
GCACGCGTACCGTCGCGCATTCGAGATCGTCCGGCGCTTCCCTCCCGTCGGTCGCGGGGCAGGGCCCCCAGCTCACCGTGGACGACGCCGCTCTGCCGCCTGCCACCGCCGTCCCGTTCGCACTGCCGACCCCGGCGACGAGCACCGCCAATCCGGCGACAACTCCAACTAGCCGCTTCACCCGGCCCCCTTCCTGTCATAGGCCCTGCGATGCTGCCGTGAGCAACCGGGCGGTGACGCTGGGTATGGGGAAATGCTTGCCATTCCGTAATGGGCCCATGGCGGCCCGCACCCACGGTCAGGCGCGCTGCGCCGTGTGGTACAGCGCCTTGACGGCGTCGCCGAAGTACGGGCCGTACATCGTGCGGCGGTCGTCGCTGTACTTGAAGCTGCTCAGCGAGGTGATGACGCCTCTGCCGGTCGCCGGGTCGAACCTGGTCATCCAGGGCCCGCCGCTGGAGCCGGCCGTCATGGTGCACCCCAGGCCCTGGTCGCGGGTCTGACCGTGCGGGTCGCCCTTGACCCGGCCCGCGCAGTAGACGAGCCGCGAGCCGTCGTACGGCGGATCGGCGGGGTAGCCGAAGCCGAACACCTGGCCGCCGCGCGGGGCGTTGAACGCGATCTCCTGGGCCCCTACGACGTCGGCGACGTGCCTGCCGCGCGAGGTGTTCAGTACGACCATGCCGACGTCGTAGTCGTCGTCGCCGCCACGCGACCAGGGGCCGGCGACGAACATGCGCCGGGCGGTGTACCTGCCGTACGGCTGCGTGTCGGCCGAGCCGTAACCGGGCACGAACGTCCAGTTGGCGGCCCACTCGCCGGCGCCGTCCTTGACGCAGTGGCCGGCGGTGACGACGACGTCGCGGCTGGCGCCCTTGATGGTGCTGGCCGAGCAGACGAAGTCGGTGCCGCCCACGGTGAGGAACACCCGGCCGGTGGTCCTGGCCACCAGCCCGCCGGTCATCCAGCGCGAGCCGGCGGTGGTCGCGTCGGGCCGTGCCGGCGCCCCGCGGTCGGCCGCCCGCTGCCTCGTCGGCACCGGGCCGCCGGCGTCACGCCCGGACAGACCGTGCAGGACGCCGACCGGCCGGCCGGTGAGTCCGCCGAACAGGCCGCGTTCGCCCGCGAGGAGGTCGAGCAGGTCGACGGGCACGGCCTTGGCCATGCGCTCAGGCGTCCAGTAGTCGAGCACGCGCCGCTGGTCGCCGGCCGTGCGGGCGGCGACGTGCTCGACGACCTCGTGCCGGGCCGCGGTGTGGTGCCGGGTGGGTGCGGAGACGGCCGCGACGGCCGGTCGTTCCGTCTGCTGCGGGCCCGGAGCCGCGCCGACCAGCGCGGGTCCGATGAACCCCGCGAGGAGCGGGACGGCCGCAAGCAGGGGGGTGCTCAGGGTCATGCCCCCCGAGTGTGCACCACGTCATGTGTCCTTGTGACTACTTTGAGTAAAAGCATCAGAGTGCGCCGGCGTTCTGTGCCGACTGGTAGACGGACTGCGCCTCATTCCCGAAATAGGGGCCGAACATCCAGTTGGGGGCGAAGTTGTATTTGAAACTGTTGACGGAATTCTGCGTGCCGAGGCCGGTCGACTCGTTGACGTTCAGCAACCAGGGGCCGCCGCTCGACCCGCCGGTCATGTCGCAGGTCAGGCCGAGGTCGTCGCTCGTGAAGGGGTCGTCGAACGTACGGCCGCCGCAGTAGATCAGCCGCGCGCCGTCGTAGGGCGGGGCCGCGGGGTAGCCGAAGGCGTGCATCTGCCGGCCGCGCGGCTGGTTGAAGGCCACGCCCTGGCCGCCGACCACGTCGGTCAGCGCCTTGCCGTCCAGCGGCGCGACGACGGCGGCGGCGACGTCGAAGTTGATGTCCTCGCGGGCGTTCCACTGCTGCGTGGTGAGCAGCCGGGTGGCGGCCCAGGTGCCGTACGGCCGGTTGCCGTTCGCGTAGCCCGGCACGAACACCCAGTTCGTGTGGAAGGCGCCGTTCATCTTCACGCAGTGCCCCGCGGTCATGACCACGCTCTTGTTGGCGCTGGTCACCGCCGTGCCGGAGCACGACGCGTTGCGTCCCTGCGTGGTGAAGAAGATGCGGCCCGTGGTCCGCGCCACCGCGCCGCCGCGGGTCCAGGCCGCGCCCGAGCTGGTGCGGGCGGCGCGCGTCTCCATGCCGCCGCGGCCGGCGCTGGGTGGAGCGGTCCACGGCGAGCCCTTCGCGGGCTCCTCGGCCGACAGTCCCGCGCTCTGCCTGGGCGTCGGCGCGTCCAGCGGCTCGGCCGTCTTCATCCGGTTCGCCGTCCAGTACGTCATGACCTGCCGCCGCTCCGCGGAGGTGTCGGCGGCGGCGTGCTGGACGGGCTTGGGCCGCTCCGGCGGCGCGGACGCCTGGGCACCGCCGGACGGGAACAGGACGGCGCCGCCGGCGGCGAGCACGGCGAAGGAAAGCAGGGTGACGTTGCGCGGCATTACGTACCTCCCGAAACTGGACACGAGCTTGGAAGGTAGCGGCCCCAATATCCTGATTTCTCAAGATTTGCGCATTCAGATATAGCGGCATTCCGGCATTAATTGACCGAGTTCTCTCCCGTCACAGGGGAACGGCAATTCCCGCGACATGGGCGGCCCGGTGCCCGAGCGCCCCACCGAGCGGGGACAATGGACGGGTGCATGAAGAGACCCTCCGCTCCGTGGTCGTGCTCGGCTCCACCGGCTCCGTCGGCACGCAGGCCCTCGACGTCATCACCGCCAACCCCGAGGGGTTCCGGGTCGTGGGGCTGGCCGCAGGGGGCGGCAAGGTCGACCTGCTCGCCCGGCAGGCAGCCGACGTCGGCGCGGAGGTCGTGGCGGTCGCCGACCCCGCGGCCGTGCCCGCGCTGAAGGAGGCGCTGACCGCGCACGGCGCCAAGCCCGAGGTCCTGGCCGGTCCCGAAGGCGTCGCCGAGGTGGCCGGGCGGCCGTGCGACATCGTGCTCAACGGCATCACCGGCGCACTCGGCCTGACCTCCACGCTGGTCGCGCTGGAGGCCGGCCGCACGCTCGCGCTGGCCAACAAGGAGTCCCTGATCATCGGCGGCCCGCTGGTGAAGCGGCTGGCCAAGCCCGGCCAGATCCTCCCCGTCGACTCCGAGCACTCCGCGGTGCAGCAGTGCCTGTGGGCCTCCGGGCCGGGCGGCTACGACCCTTCATCCGTCAAGCAGCTGGTGATCACCGCGAGCGGCGGGCCGTTCCGCGGCATGAAACGCGCCGAGATGACCGACGTCACCCCCGAGATGGCGCTGGCCCATCCCACCTGGTCGATGGGGCCGGTCATCACGATCAACTCCGCCACCCTGGTCAACAAGGGGCTCGAGGTGATCGAGGCGCACCTGCTGTTCGACCTCGGCTTCGACCGCATCGAGGTCGTCGTCCACCCGCAGTCGATCATCCACTCCATGGTCGAGTACATCGACGGCTCGACGATCGCCCAGGCCAGCCCGCCCGACATGCGGCTGCCGATCGCGCTCGCCCTCGGCCACCCCCACCGCATCCCCGGCGCCGCCCGGCCGATCGACTGGAGCAAGGCCCACACCTGGACGTTCGAACCCCTCGACGACGCGGCCTTCCCGGCCGTCGCGCTCGCCAGGCACGTCGGCGGCGAGGGCGGCACCGCGCCCGCCGTCTACAACGCCGCCAACGAGGTCTGCCTCGACGCGTTCGTCCGGGGCGAGCTCCCGTTCCTCGGCATCGTCGACACGGTGGCCGAGGTCGTCGAGGAACACCAGGTGACCCCCGCGGAAACCGTCGAAGAAGTCCTGGCGGCCGACGCCTGGGCGCGTGCCAGAGCGGCCGAGCTGACCGCCGCGCACTCCCGCTAGCTGCCTACACTGAACAGCGTCGTCACAGTAAGGGTTGAAATGTCTTCTGTAGCTCTCGGCATCCCGGCGGTCCGTCCCAAGCCTCTGGCCGAACGCCGCCACTCCCGCCAGATCATGGTGGGCAGCGTGCCCGTGGGCGGTGACGCGCCCGTCTCCGTCCAGTCGATGACGACGACCGTGACCGCCGACGTCAACGCCACCCTGCAGCAGATCGCCGAGCTCACGGCGTCCGGCTGCCAGATCGTGCGGGTGGCCGTGCCGTCGCAGGACGACGCCGACGCGCTCCCCATCATCGCGAAGAAGTCGCAGATCCCGGTCATCGCCGACATCCACTTCCAGCCGAAGTACGTCTTCGCCGCCATCGAGGCCGGCTGCGCGGCCGTCCGGGTCAACCCGGGCAACATCAAGAAGTTCGATGACAAGGTCGGCGAGATCGCCAAGGCCGCGGCCGAGCACGGCGTGCCGATCCGCATCGGCGTCAACGCCGGCTCGCTCGACCCCCGCCTGCTCCAGAAGTACGGCAAGGCCACGCCCGAGGCGCTCGTCGAGTCGGCCCTGTGGGAGTGCTCGCTGTTCGAGGAGCACGGCTTCCGCGACATCAAGATCTCGGTCAAGCACAACGACCCGGTCGTGATGATCAACGCCTACCGCCTGCTGGCCCAGCAGTGCGACTACCCGCTGCACCTCGGCGTCACCGAGGCGGGCCCGGCCTTCCAGGGCACCATCAAGAGCTCGGTGGCGTTCGGCGCGCTGCTCGCCGAGGGCATCGGCGACACGATCCGGGTCTCCCTGTCGGCCCCGCCGGTCGAAGAGGTCAAGGTCGGCACCCAGATCCTCGAGTCGCTGGGGCTGCGCGAGCGCGGCCTCGAGATCGTCTCCTGCCCGTCGTGCGGGCGGGCGCAGGTCGACGTCTACACCCTGGCCGACCAGGTCCACGCGGGCCTGGAGGGGCTCAAGGTGCCGCTGCGGGTGGCCGTCATGGGCTGCGTCGTCAACGGCCCCGGTGAGGCGCGCGAGGCCGACCTCGGCGTGGCCTCCGGCAACGGCAAGGGCCAGATCTTCGTCAAGGGCGAGGTCATCAAGACCGTACCCGAGTCGCAGATCGTCGAGACCCTCATCGAGGAGGCCCTGCGGCTCGCCGAGGAGATGGGCGTCGAGGTCGACCTCGACGACGACACCGCCTCCGGGCCGGTCGTCACGGTCAGCTGAACACAGCAAGAGGGCGTGATCACCGCGATCACGCCCTCTTGTCACGTCCGCTTACAGCGGCAGCCCGGTCAGCACCATGACCTTCTCGTACGTCATGTCCTCCATGGCCGAGTGCAGGCCCTCACGTCCGATGCCCGAGTCCTTGACCCCGCCGTACGGCATCTGGTCGGCCCGGTACGACGGCACGTCACCGATGATCACTCCGCCGACCTCGAGCTCGCGGTTCGCCCGGAAGGCGGCGTCGAGGGAACGCGTGAACACCCCGGCCTGCAGCCCGTACCTCGAGTCGTTGACCATCGCGTACGCCTCGTCGATCGAGGCGGCCCGCTGCAGGATCATGACCGGCCCGAACACCTCCTCGCAGGCGACCTTGGCGTCGCGCGGCACGCCGGCGAGCACGGTCGGCGCGACGGTGGCGCCCTCCCTGGTGCCGCCGGCCAGCACCTCGGCCCCGGCCTCGACGGCCTCGCGCACCCACTGCTCGACCCGTTCGGCCGCGGCCTCCGAGACCAGCGGGCCCACCTGCGTCTTCTCGTCGGACGGGTCGCCGGTGACGAGCGCCGCGACCGCGGGAAGCAGGCGCTCGACGAACGCGTCGTGGACGGCGTCCTCCACGATCACCCGCTGCACCGCGATGCAGCTCTGGCCGGCCTGGTAGTTGGAGTAGAGCGCGATGCGCTGGGCCGCCCAGTCGAGGTCGGCGTCGGCCAGCACGACGGCCGCCGCGTTGCCGCCCAGTTCCAGCGTCACGTGCTTGCGCGGCACCTGGTCGGCGATGGCGTACCCGACGGGCCCTGAGCCGGTGAACGACACGACCGGCAGCCGCGGGTCGAGCACCAGGCCGGAGGCGCGCTCGTTCTCGACGGGCAGGACGGAGAACATGCCGGCCGGCAGGTCGGTCTCGGCCATGATCTCGCCCAGCAGCAGCGACGACAGCGGCGTGGCGGGAGCCGGCTTGACCACGATGGGCGCGCCGACCGCGATGGCCGGGGCCACCTTGTGCGCGACCAGGTTCAGCGGGAAGTTGAACGGGGTGATCGCCAGCACGGGCCCGTACGGCACGCGGGAGACGTACGCCAGCCGCCCGTTCGCCGCGGGCTCGGTGTCGAGCCGCTGCACCCCGCCCGACCAGCGGCGGGTCTCCTCGGCGGCGAAGCGGAACGTGGAGACGGCGCGGCCCACCTCGCCGCGCGCCCACACGATCGGCTTGCCGTTCTCGGCGGTGATCAACTGGGCGAACTCCTCGGCCCGTTCAGCGATCCGGCGCGAGATGTGGGCCAGGGCCTCCGCGCGCACGTGCACGGGCAGCGCGGCGGCCTGCCCGGCCACCGCGTGGGCGGCCGCCACGGCCTCCTCCACCTGGGCGTCGGTCGGCACGGAGTACCGGCCGATCTCGCGGCCGTCATGCGGGTTGGTGACAGTCAACTCGGTCTTCCCGGTCGCGGGGCGGCCGGCCAGCCAGAAGGTACGCACGTCCATGTCTTGACGTTATGCCAGCGGGAAGCCGGGGGATTTACACCGCGTTGCACAAGACTCCCCGGAGCACTCACCGTTACGTACAAGCCCTGGTGTATACCCATGATGTAACGGAAGTAGACCCAATTCTGGATGTTTACCACGCAGGGTGGTTTGAGCCATCGCCGCCCTGGCTAAGTCACCGGGTGCGGGTCTCCAGCGCGGCGGGCCCCCGAGCAGAAAGGCGTGGGCCCCGTGACCGAACACCGTGAGGTCACCAGGACGAAGAAGTCCTCGGCCTCGGATCCGGCGTACGGGGTGGTCGCGTGACCTCCGTACCTCTGGGCCTGCAGGGCGCCTACCTCGTCGGTGAACGCGCCACCCAGGACGAGCTCCGCGGCCGGCTGCTCGACGTGGCGGTCAACCTGCTGCAGACCGACGGGCCCGACAGTCTCACCATGCGGCGGATCGCCGCCGAGGCGGGCTGCACGACCACCGTCATCTACACCATGTTCGGCAACCGGGAGGGCCTGGCCGAGGCCCTCTACCTGGAGGGCTTCGAACGCTTCCGCCGCTATCTGGAGACGGCACCGCAGCGGCACGACCCGCTGGAGACCCTGACCGCGCTCGGCCCGGCGTACCGGCGGGCCTGCCTGGAGGAGCCCGGCTACTACAGCCTGATGTTCGAGCAGGCCATCCCCGGCTTCGAGCCCAGCGAGCGCGCACGCACCCTGGCCCGCGCGGCCCTGAACATCCTCGACCGCGTGATCGCCGACTGCATCTCCGCCGGCTACCTGCTGCCCACCCAGCCACGCAAGATCGCCGACGCGCTGTGGGCGGCCGCCCAGGGGGCGATCAGCCTGGAGCGCGCCGGTCACCTGCGCGACGACAGCACGTTCGAGGCGGTCACGACGGGCGTCATCTGCTGCTACCTGACCGACAGGCAGCGTTAGCCGCGGCGGGCGGCCTCCAGGGCGAGCCACAGCTCGGCACGCACCCCCGGGTCGTCGAGGTCGCGGCCGAGCAGTTCTGCCACCCGTTTCATGCGGTAGCGCAGGGTGTGGCGGTGCACGCCGAGCCGCTGCGCCGCCGCGTCCCAGTGGCCGTTGCTCTCCAGGTACGCCCGCAGCGACGCCACCAGGTCGGCGCGTGAGCCGTACCCGGCGAGGGGGGCGAGGACGGCGGCGGAGAACGCCTGGGCGGCGGCCGGGTCGAGCAGGCCGAGCAGGCCCTGTCCGGCCAGTTCCCCGAAACCCACCAGTACGCTCGCCGGCCGCTCACCGGCCCGCGCTTTGAGCCTGGCCGTCTCCAGTGCCCGGGACGCCTGTTCCAGCGCGCCGCGCAGCGCCGCGGCGCCGTACGGGCCGGGCAGGCTCGCCCCGACGGGACCTCCCGCGTCCCGCGCCACCCGCGCGGCCTCGCCCTCACCGACGACGGCGAACGCGACGCCCTCGACGTCGGCGGCGAAGACCCGCGACTCCATGGCCTCCAGCGCGGCGGCGTCCGCGGCGAGCACCACGAGGGGCGGTTCCGGCAGGCAGGCGCCGAGCGGCTCCAGGACCGCGCGGGCGTGACCCTCCTCCCCCGCGAGGAGCAGCTCCAGCGTCGCGGTACGGATCCGGCGCTCGGCCATGAACCGGGTGACGCCCTGCTCCATCGCCAGCGTGAGCAGGGACCCTGCGGCGTTGACCAGCGTGTGGGTGACCGGCGAGAACGGGTGGGCGGCGCCGACGGCGAAGTAGCCGCGCGGCCGCACGCCGCCGCCGAGCGGCTGCACGACGATGTGCTCCCCCGGCCCGGACAACGCGAGGCTGGCCGGTAGCCGTCCCTCGGCGCATCGGGGCTCGTCCCCCGGCCGGGGACGCCGGCGGGCCAGCTCGGCGATCACCTCGCCGGGCGCGGCGTCCGGGGTGGCGTGCACGATTTCGCCCGTCTCGCCCAGCAGCGCCGCCCAGCCGCCGACCTCCTTGGCCAGCCGGTCGATGACCGCGTGCGTGCCCTCCGGGCGCAACGCCGCCCTGGTCAGCCGGCCCTGCGCGGCGAAGGCGCGGGTGACCTCCTCGTACTGCTCGGCGGCGAGCAGCTCGCTGACCAGCTTGCCGATCGCGATGAACGGCGTCTCGCGCGGCACGGCCAGCAGCGGCAGCCCGGCCTCCTCTGCCGCCTCGACCAGGGCGGGCGGCACGTCGTCGTGGGAGACTCCGACGCCGAAGCCGAGACCGGCCACTCCGCGCGCCACGAGCTGGGCGACATATCCTGACTGCTCGCCTTCCATGCGCAGGCCGGTGGTGAGCAGCAGCTCCCCGCCCTCCAGGTACGGCGTCGGGTCGGCGAGCTCGCTGACCGCGACCCACCGCACGGCGGCGTCCAGCGCGCCCGGGCGCGACGTCCCGGCCAGGGGCCGGAGGCGCACGCGGCGCACGACGGTCCGCAGCGAAGGCGGCATGAGAGTTTTATCCATTTCGGCTAAGACGAGCACTCCTAGTGTGACATATCGACGTATCGGCGCAGGTCGGAGCCCGCCGTACCGTCGAAGCCATGAGCATTTCCCAGGAGCGGCGTCTCGTTACCGCGATCCCCGGCCCCAAGTCCCAGGAGCTGCTGGCCCGCAAGCAGGCCGCCGTCCCGCCCGGCATCGGCATCACGCTGCCGGTGTTCGTCACCCGCGCGGGCGGTGGCGTGATCGAGGACGCCGACGGGAACTCGCTGATCGACTTCGGGTCCGGCATCGCCGTGACGAACGTCGGCAACGCCGCGCCCAGGGTCGTCGACCGCGTCCAGAAGCAGGTGGCCGACTTCACCCACACCTGTTTCATGGTCGCGCCGTACGAGTCGTACGTGCAGGTGTGCGAGAAGCTCAACGAGCTCACCCCGGGCGACCACGAGAAGCGCACGTTCCTCGTGAACTCGGGCGCCGAGGCCGTCGAGAACGCCGTCAAGGTCGCCCGGCACGCCACCGGCAGGCCGGCCGTCGTCGTGTTCGACCACGGTTACCACGGCCGCACGCTGCTGACCATGACGCTGACGGCGAAGAACATGCCGTACAAGGAGGGCTTCGGGCCGTTCGCCCCCGAGGTCTACCGGGCGCCGCTGGCGTACCCGTACCGCTGGCCGACGGGGCCGGAGAACTGCGCCGAGGAGGCCGCCGAGCAGGCCATCGACATGATCACCAAGCAGATCGGCGCGCACAACGTGGCCGCCGTGGTGATCGAGCCGATCGCGGGCGAGGGCGGGTTCATCGTGCCCGCGCGGGGCTTCCTGCCGCGCATCGCGGAGTTCTGCAAGGCCAACGGGATCGTCTTCGTCGCCGACGAGGTGCAGACGGGCTTCGCCCGTACCGGGACGCTGTTCGCCTGTGAGGACGAGGGCGTCGTCCCCGACATCATCACCACCGCCAAGGGCATCGCGGGCGGCCTGCCGCTCGCCGCGGTGACCGGGCGCGCGGAGCTCATGGACACGGTGCACCCCAGCGGCCTCGGCGGCACGTACGGCGGCAACCCGCTCGCCTGCGAGGCCGCGCTCGGCGTGCTGGAGACCATCGAGGCCGAGGACCTGGTCGCGCGCGCCCGCCGGATCGGCGAGATCATGCTCCCCCGGCTCAACGCCATGCGCGAGCGCTTCGACGTGATCGGCGACGTGCGCGGCCGGGGCGCGATGATCGCCATCGAGCTGGTCGAGCCAGGCACCAAGAAGCCGAACCCGGCGGCGCTGCAGGAGGTCGTCAAGCGCTGCCACGCGGCGGGCCTGCTGGTCCTGACCGCGGGCACGTACGGCAACGTGCTGCGGTTCCTGCCGCCGCTCGTCATCCCCGAGCACCTGCTCGAGGAGGGTTTGGGCATCCTCGAAAAGGCGATCGCCGAACTCTAGACGAAACTGCGAAAAAGGGGCATCCAGCTTGCGACTGGATGCCCCTTTTTGTGGTGTAAGCGCCGACGGAGGGGTAGAGAATTCACCCTGACTTGACGCTCAGCTAAACGCTCTTGGCCGCAGTCAGGGTTATAACGGATCCGACGTAGGGAGGGGCGATGGCTCGCGGGAGCGTGATGAACTGGGGTCCGGCCGGGACGGCGCAGAGCACGTTGACGTTCGACCCCGAAGGTTTGACCGGAGCTCAGCGCGACGGCGACGCCTGCGTCGTCTGCCACAAGAGGTGGCCACGGCCGCGCGTCCGCGTCGGGCGGCTGCCCGACAACGCGACCGTGCTGGCCTGCGGCGACTGCGCCGAGGCCCTCCTGCCGGAACCAGCGGCCACCGTGGTCGCCTTCCCGTCCCGCTGATCCGTCGCCCGGCTGATCCGTCGCCCGGCTGGTTCGTCGCCCGGCTTTCCGCCGCGCCGATGAGCGGCCAGGCCTACTCGATCAGGTCGCTCCACCGCTCGGCCCAGGCGTCGTAGCCCGGGCACTTACCGCCGTCCGTGCGGCAGGCGCCCGGCGGGCGCTCCGCGAACGCCACCTTGGCGAGACGGTCGTCGTCCCCCACCCCGTACAGCTCGCACATCGGCCTGGCCCGCCCCTTGCACGCCTTGTGGTTGGCGGGCGCCATGCCCACCCACGCCGCCGCGTCGCGCTGCGCGTCGGCCGAAGTCACCCAGTTGAGCCACCGGTAGGCGCAGGTGGTGTCGGGGACATGCGCCCCGAGCATCCACGAGTCGGCCCATCCGGTGGTCTCGCCGGTCTTCAGCGTCCGCACCGGCAGGCCGGACTTCTGCAACAGCAGCCGCTGGTACGGGGTCACCTGCGCGTAGTCGAGCGCCTTCGTCGCGAACCCCTTCACCAGGTCGATCGGGTTGCGCCAGTAGGTGCGGTCCTTCTGCCGCTCCAGCAGCTCCGCCGCCCGGTCGAGCTCGTCCTTGCCCAGCTCGTACGGCCGCTCCACCGTACCCTCGGCCAGCGCCGCGTCGGCGATCGTCAGCGGGCTGTCGCGCAGCACCGACCGCTCGGACGTGTACACCTGCTCAACCGACGGCTTCCGCACCTTGGTGGAGTCGTAGACGTACTCGTGGTACGCCCACAGGTACGGCACCCCGTAGACCTTGCCCGACACCGTGGTCATGTCGCGGAAGCGCTTGTCGAGGTCGGTGTAGCCGCTCACCTTGGCCGGGTCGATCGGCTGGACCTTCTTGGCGTCGATGAGGTCGGCCGAAAGGACGGGCCCCGCGGTGATGACGTCGTAGGGCCGGTCGTCGACCCGGGCGGCGAGCTCTTCGGCGGTCTGCGCGATGTCGAGCCGCGCGATGCGGCAGCCGGTCTCCTTCTCGAACGACCCGACCCAGTTGACCCGGGGGCTGACGCTGCCGTACTCGGCGTAGCCGCGGTAGGTGAGGATCTGCAGGGTGCCGTCGCTCTGCGTGGCGCTCGGCACGGGGCCCGGCGTGGGGGTGCCCGAGGGAGAGACGCTCGGCGTCGGGGTGGGAGTGGGGGTGGATCGGGCCGCGCCCACGCCGGAGGCCAGCGCCGTCACGGCCAGCGCCAGGGCGAAAGTACGGCGACGATTCACGAGTCCCCCTTGTCCGTGTGCTGGAGCTTACCGGGGATGACGCCGGGAGGGACCCGCGGTCCCTCCCGGCCCGAATCGTCGCTTACCCGTTCGTGTGCGTCACTTGTTGGTGGGGAAGCCCAGGTTGACGCCACCGTGCGAGGGGTCGAGCCAGCGCGAGGTGACGACCTTGCCGCGGGTGTAGAAGTGCACGCCCTCGGTGCCGTGCACGTGGGTGTCACCGAACAGCGACGCCTTCCAGCCGCCGAAGCTGTAGAAGGCCATCGGCACCGGGATCGGCACGTTGATGCCGACCATGCCGACCTCGACCTCGTTCTGGAAGCGCCGGGCCGCGCCGCCGTCGTTGGTGAAGATCGCCGTGCCGTTGCCGTACAGGCCGCCGTTGATCACCTCGAGGCCCTCCTCGTACGAGGAGACGCGGACGATCGACAGCACCGGCCCGAAGATCTCCTCGACGTGGGTGCGCGAGCCCACGGGCACGTGGTCGAGCACGGTCGGCCCGAGCCAGAAGCCGGGCGTGTGCGACGCCTTGCCGCCGCCGAGCACCGGGGTCTCACGGCCGTCGACCACCAGCTTGGCGCCCTCCTCGACGCCGAGGTCGAGGTAGGAGGCCACCTTGTCGCGGTGCGGCCCACTGACGAGCGGGCCCATCTGGGCCTTCGGGTCGTCGCCGGGGCCCGTCACCAGGCGGTCGACCCGTTCGACGATCTTCTGCACGAGCTCGTCACCGACCGGGTCGACGGCGAGCACGACCGAGATCGCCATGCAGCGCTCGCCCGCCGAGCCGAACCCGGCCGACACCGCGGAGTCGGCCACCAGGTCGAGGTCGGCGTCGGGCAGCACGAGCATGTGGTTCTTGGCGCCGCCGAGAGCCTGCACCCGCTTGCCGTGCGCGGTGCCGGTCTCGTAGACGTACCGGGCGATCGGGGTGGAGCCGACGAACGAGACAGCGCTCACGTCGGGGTGCTCCAGCAGCCGGTCGACGGCCACCTTGTCGCCCTGCACGACGGAGAAGACGCCGTCGGGCAGCCCGGCCTCCTGCCACAGGCGCGCCATGAGCAGCGACGCCGACGGGTCCTTCTCCGAAGGCTTGAGGATGAACGCGTTGCCGCACGCGATCGCGATCGGGTACATCCACATCGGCACCATGGCCGGGAAGTTGAACGGCGTGATGCCGGCCACGACGCCGAGCGGCTGACGCAGCGAGTACGAGTCGACCCGGGTCGAGACGCCCTCGGAGAAGCCGCCCTTGAGCAGGTGCGGAATGCCGCAGGCGAACTCGACGACCTCGAGGCCGCGGGCCACCTCGCCGAGCGCGTCGGAGTGCACCTTGCCGTGCTCGGCGGAGATGAGGGCGGCCAGCTCGTCGCGGTGGGCGTACATGAGCTCGCGGAAGCGGAACAGCACCTGCGAGCGCTTGACCAGCGACGCGTCCCGCCAGGCGGGGAAGGCGGCGACGGCCGCCGCCACGGCGGCGTCCACGTCGGCGGCGGAGGCCAGCGCGACGTGCCCGCTCACCTCGCCGGTGGCCGGGTTGAAGATCTCGGCGGTACGGGCGGAGTCGCCGTCGGCGAGAGCCCCGTTGATCCAGTGCTTGACCGACTTCACTGCTGCGCCGCCTCCGCGTCGATGGTCTCGAGGGCGTCGACGATGATGCCGAGCCCCTCGGTGGCCTCGTCCACCGACAGGGTGAGCGGCGGGGCCATGCGGATGGCGGTGCCGTACAGGCCGCCCTTGCCGGCGAGCAGGCCCGCCTTCTTGGTCTCCTCCATGAACCGCGCGGCCTGCTGCGGCGACTCGAGGTCGACGGCGAACATCAGGCCCTTGCCGCGGACCTCCTTGACCACGGACAGCCGCTCGGCCGCCGCCCTGAGCCCGCTGATGATGATCTCACCGGTACGGGCGGCGTTGGCCTGGAGGTCGTGGTCGAGGACGTAGTCGAGGGTGGCGTTGGCGGCCGCCATGGAGATGGGGTTGCCGCCGAACGTGGACAGGCCCACGGCGTGCGGGGCGTCCATCAGGTCGCCGCGGGCCACGACGCCGCCGACCGCGAAGCCGTTGCCGAGGCCCTTGGCGAACGTGAGCATGTCGGGCGTCACGCCGTGGTTCTGGATGCCGAAGAACGCGCTGCCCGTCCGTCCCCAGCCGGTCTGCACCTCGTCGGAGATGAACAGGATGCCCTGCTCGTCGAGGACCTCCTTGTAGGCGGCGAACAGGCCGTCGGGGGCCATGGTGAACCCGCCGACGCCCTGGATCGGCTCGGCGATCAGCGCCGCCACGTCGTTGGCGACCGCGGTGGCCAGCACGTGGCGCAGGTCGTCGACGCACGCCTTGACGTAGTCGGCGTCCGACAGACCCTTGAACTGGGTGAGGTGCCGGTCGGTGCCGTGCAGGAAGTGCACGTTGAGCGGCGAGAACGAGTTGTTCTTCCAGGCCCGGTTCGCGGTCACGCTGATGGCCCCGAAGCTGCGGCCGTGGTAGCTCTGGCGCATGGCCAGCACCTGGTCGCTCTTACGCGCGTACGTGGCCAGCAGCAGCGCGGTCTCGTTGGCCTCGGTGCCGGAGTTGGTGAAGAAGACCTTGGCGTCGGGGATGCCGGAGAGCCGAGCGATCTTCTCCGCCAGCTCGACCTGGCCCCGCAGGAGGTAGGCGGTGCTGGTGTGCACCACGCCCGTGGCGATCTGGCGTTCGACCGCCTCGCGCACCTCCGGGACGTCATAGCCGATCATGTTGGTGAGGATCCCGGCGAAGAAGTCGAGATAACTCTTGCCGTCGGCGTCGACGACCCTGTTGCCCTTGCCGCTGACGATTTCGATCGGCTCGTTGTAGTTGAGCGCCAGCCAGTTGGGCATCACTGCCCGATGGCGCGCGAGAAGCTCCGACATGTACCGAGTATCCCGTCCCCTGTCGTCCTCGGCCTATGTGCATCCTGTCGGCACAGCCGAGAAAAGCGTTACATCTTGCAAACTACCGCCGCCTGCCCGGTTCGCCCAAGTGAGGATGTCAGACGGGGGCGTTCTCCGACTCCGGACGCGGAGCAGGGGCTGGTTGCGGACGCAGCACGCCGACCGCCAGCAGCGCCGCGGCCACGCAGAACGCGGCCCCCACCCACGAGCCGAGGTGCATCGCCGAGGTAAAGGCCGCGTCGCCCTGCTCGGCGAAGCCAAGGAGGTGCGCGGCCCCGATCGACTCCCTGGCGGCCTCGGGCAGCCCGGCGGGCATCTCCCCGGTGTACCTCCCGGCCAGCACGCTGCCCAGCACGGCGATGCTCAGCGCCATGCCGACCTGCTGGACGGTGTCGTTGAGCGCCGAACCGACGCCGGCGTGCTCCAGCGGGATAGCCCCCATGAGCGAGGCGTACGCCGAAGGCCCGGCGAGTCCGCCGCCGACACCCATGATCACCAGAGCGGTGAACAGCAGCGGGTAGCCGGTCGTCATGGCCATGACGACGAAGCCCGCGGCCATGAGCAGCAGCCCGGCCCCGATCAGGGTCCGGTTGCTGACCTTCTGCGCGAGCGCGGCGCCCACGCCGTTGCAGACGGCCGCCGCCACCGCGTACGGCAGCATGGCGAGCCCCGCCTGCATCTCGGCGTACCCGAGGACGTGCTGCAGGTACTGGGTGAGCATCAGCATCACGGCGCCCGCGCCGAACGACATCAGCAGGATCGAGAACGACGCCCCGCTGAAGTTGCGGTTGGCGAACAGGTACAGCGGCAGCATGGGCTGGGCGCGGCGGCGCTCCCAGAGCACGAAGGCGGCGAGGGCGACGACCGCGAGCGCGATGACCGGGACGTTCCACTCGCGCTCGATGATCACGTAGACGGCCGAGGTCAGTCCGGTGATGGACAGCACCACGCCGACCGGGTCGAGCGTCCTGCCCTCGCTGCGCGTCTCGGGCATCAGGACGATCGCGGCCACGACGGCGATCGCCGCGATCGGGACGTTCAGCAGGAAGACCGAGCCCCACCAGTAGTGCTCCAGCAGCAGGCCGCCCAAGGTCGGGCCGGACACCATGCCGACGAGGGCCACGGCGCTCCAGGCGGCCATCGCCTTGCGCCGCTCGGTGTCGTCGAAGACGGTCATGAGGATCGACAACGTGGACGGCATGACGAGCGAGCCGCCGACGCCCATCAGGGCTCGGGCGGCGATGAGCTGCCAGGGCTCGGTGACGAGCACGGCGAGCAGCGACGCGCCGCCGAAGAGGATCAGGCCGATGACGAGGAACCGGCGGCGGCCGTACTTGTCGGACAAGCTGCCCGCGGTGATGAGCAGCCCCGCGAAGGCCAGCACGTACGCGTCGATGATCCATTGGATGTCGGACGGCGTCGCGCCGAGCTCCTGGTCGAGCGACGGGATGGCCAGGGTCAGCACGGTGTTGTCGACGACCAGGACGAGCAGCGTCAGGCAGAGGGCGCCGAGGATCCACCAGCGACGGGGGTCTCGTACAGTGTTCGAGTTCACTCGCACACTGTACGAGAATCCTCGCACAGTGTGCGAGTGGATTTATTCTTGAGTGCATGCAGTTCACCTCCGTCTGGCTCCGCGAGCCGCGCAGGTCCGGCAGCCCCGGGCGCAGCCGCGACGAGATCGTCGGCGCCGCGGTCGAACTGCTCGACAGGGAGGGGCTCGACGGGCTGAGCATGCGCAAGCTCGGCGCCAAACTGGGCGCCGGCGCCACCAGCCTCTACTGGTACGTCGCCACCAAGGACGAACTGCTGGAACTCGCCTACGACCAGGTGTGGGGCGAGATGACGGCCCACGACCCCGACGGCGTCGGCTGGCGCGACGCCGTCTCCGCCCTGGCCCACAGCATGCGCCAGGTCATCCTGCGCCACCCCTGGTCGGCCGACCTCATCGGCCGCCTGCCCGCCCTCGGCCCGAACGCCATGCGTGTCTCCGACGCGATGCGCCGAATGTTCAAGGTCGCCGGGTTCACGGGCACGACCGTCGACTTCGCCACCGCCACGCTCACCGCGTACGTGTTCGGCATGACGATCCCCGAGGTCGCCTGGGACACCACGATGGGCGAGGCCCAGCACGACCCCGACGAGCTGCGGGCCGCCGTGCGCAAGGTTGCCGCCGACTACCCCGAGATGCTCGAGAGCGTCGAGATGGACGCCTACGAGGATCCGCGCACCGTACGTGAGCTCTGTTTCGATTTCGGGCTGTTGTCGATGCTCGACGGTCTTGAGCGGCGGCTGACGACGTAGCAGGATCCGGGCATGAGCGAATTCCGTGCCGCCCGCGACCTCCTTCTCGGCGCCGACCCCGCCACCGCCCGCCGCGACTTCCGCTGGCCCGAGCTCACGGACTTCAACTGGGCGCTCGACTGGTTCGACGGCGTGCTGACCGCCGAGACCCCCGACGCCGTCGCGCTCAAGATCGTGGGAGACAGCAGCGCCTCGTACACCTTCGCCGCCCTGTCCGCCCGCTCCAACCAGGTCGCCAACTGGCTGCGCGAGCAGGGCGTACGCCGTGGCGACCGTGTCCTGCTCATGCTCGGCAACCAGGCCGAGCTGTGGGAGGCGCTGCTCGCCGCGATGAAGCTGGGCGCCGTCGTCATCCCCGCCACGCCGCTGCTGACCGCCAAGGACGTCACCGAGCGGATCGAGCGCGGCGGCGTCTCGCACGTGCTCGTCAACGCCTCCGACGCGGGCAAGGTCGGGCCCGGCGCGTTCACCAGGATCGCCGTCGGGGAGGCCGGCGGCTGGCTGCCGTACCACGAGGCGTACGACGCGTCCGAGACCTTCACCCCCGACGGGCCGACGCGGGCCGGCGACACGCTGTTGCTCTACTTCACCTCCGGCACCACGTCCCAGCCGAAACTGGTCGAGCACACGCACGCCTCCTACCCGGCGGGCCACCTGTCGACCATGTTCTGGATCGGGGTACGGCCGGGCGAGGTGCACCTCAACGTGTCCTCGCCGGGCTGGGCCAAGCACGCGTGGAGCAACGTGTTCGCGCCCTGGAACGCCGGCGCCACCGTGCTGATCCACGACTACCGGCGCTTCTCCGCGCCCGCGCTGCTGGAAGTGCTGCGCGACGAGCAGGTCAGCACGTTCTGCGCGCCGCCGACCGTGTGGCGGATGCTCATCCAGGAAGACCTCTCCGCCTGGCAGCTGCGGCTGCGCACGGCCCTCGCCGCCGGCGAGCCGCTCAACCCCGAGATCATCGACCAGGTGGCCCAGGCGTGGGGCATCACGATCCGCGACGGCTACGGCCAGACCGAGACCACCGCGCAGATCGGCAACGCCCTCGGCGAACCCGTCAAACCCGGCTCCATGGGACGGCCCCTGCCCGGCTACGAGGTGGTGCTCGTCGACCCGGTCACCGGCGAGCAGGGCGACGACGGCGAGATCTGCCTGCCGCTGGACGACCGCCGCCCCCTCGGCCTCATGGCGGGATATGTCGGTGGATCGGGTGCGGCGATGCGCGACGGGGTCTACCACACCGGCGACGTCGCCACCCGTGACGCCGACGGCTACATCACGTACGTGGGCCGCACCGACGACGTGTTCAAGGCCTCCGACTACCGCATCTCGCCGTTCGAGCTGGAGAGCGTGCTGCTGGAGCACCCTGCGGTCGCCGAGGCCGCCGTCGTCCCCTTCCCCGACCCGGTGCGTCTGGCCGTGCCCAAGGCGTACGTGACCCTCGCCCCGGGGTTCGAGCCCGGCGAGGAGACCGCGCGGTCGATCTTCGAGCACAGCCGCCGGGAGCTCGCGCCGTACAAGCGGGTGCGCCGGCTGGAGTTCGACGAGCTGCCGAAGACCATCTCCGGCAAGATCCGTCGCGTCGAGCTCCGCGCCCGCGGGCCTCAGCGCGAATTCCGGGAGGAGGACCTCGTTTCATGAAAAGGGACACAAAGTGGGATTTCCCTATCGTCGTCCGGTCAACGTGATCAGCTAAGCTCTGCCCCGTGCTGCCCACCATCGCCGACGTCCTCGCTCTGGAGACCGTACGCCGGGGAAGCCCGCGCGTCGTCGCGGGCGCCGACCGGCTCGACTCCAAGGTGCGGTGGGTGCACGTCGGCGAGATCGCCGACATCGCCCATCTGCTTCGCGGCGGGGAGCTCGTGCTCACCACAGGCGTCGCCCTGCCCGACGACCCCGAGAAGCTCGCCGACTACATCAGCGAGCTCTCCCAGGTCGGCGCCGCCGGGCTGATCGTCGAACTGGGCCGCAAGTTCGTCCGCGACCTGCCCCGGGCCGTGGTCAAGTCGGCCGAGGAACTCGGCCTGCCGCTCATCGTGCTCGAGCGCGAGACGCCGTTCGTGCAGATCACCGAATCCGTCCACGCCCGGATCATCGACATCCAGCTGGAGGAGCTGCGCGCCTCCGACCAGCTGCACGAGGTCTTCACCGAGCTGTCCGTCGAGGGTGCCCCTCCCGCCGAGGTGCTGGCCCAGGTCTCGCGGCTGTCCGGCCGGCCCGTACTGCTGGAGAACCTCGCCCACCAGGTGCTGGCCTGCGAGTCGGCCGGACGCGACGCGGGCACCCTGCTGGCCGGGTGGGAGACCAGGTCACGGGCCGTCGCGCCGGCCGAGCGCACGGCGTACGACCCCGCCTCCGGCTGGCTCGTGACCATGGTCGGCGCGCGCGGGCAGGACTGGGGTCGGCTGATCCTCCTGTACGACAGGCCGCCCACGCCGCGCGACGTGGTGCTCGCCGAACGCGCCGCCACCACGCTCGCCCTCGGCCGCCTGCTCGAACGCCACCAGGAGTCGCTCGAACGCCAGGCCCACGGCACGATCATCACCGGCATCCTGACGCACGCCTACGCCGACCCCGAGGAGGCCGCGGCCCGCGCCAGAGCGGTCGGCGTGCCCCTGACCGGCCGCCGGCTGGTGAGCCTGGTGATCCGGCCCACCGAGTCGGCCGACCAGGCGCTCGACGGACACGCCCAGCTGGGCGAACTGGGCGAGGCGACCGCCGCCGCCTGCCGCGACGAGCGCCTGCCCGCCCTCGTCGGCGCGCTCGACCAGGAGCGCATCGGGGTGCTGCTGCCGCTGCCGCCGCGCGTCCAGGCCGACCCCGCACTGAACGCCCTGTCGGAACGGCTCGGCACGTTGTGGCACTCGCCGTTCGTCCTCGCCGCGGGCTCGGTGGTGGAGTCGCTGCGCGACGTACGCCGCAGCTTCCTCGAGGCCGAGCAGGTGGCCGACGTTGCGGTACGCCAGCCCGACGGCCGGGCCGTCTACCGCCTGCCCGACCTCCGCCTGCGCGGCCTGCTCCACCTGCTCCGCGACGACGCGCGGCTGCAGACGTTCGCCGAGCGAGAGCTCGGCGCGCTGCTGGCCCACGACGCCCAGCGCGGCGGCGACCTGACCCGCATCCTGCGCGTCTACCTCGACTCAGGACGCAACAAGGCGGTCGCCGCGCAGAAGGCCCACCTGTCCAGGCCCGCCTTCTACGACCGCCTGCGCCGCCTCGAACGCATCCTCGACACCGACCTCGACGACGTCGAATCGTGCCTGTCCCTGCACGTGGCACTCCTCGCCCTCGAGTCGTTCCGCAGAGACAACCGCTGACGCATCACCCCGCGCGTAGCCGCGCCAGGTGGTGATCGAGCAACGCCGCCACCTCCTCGGGCGTGTAGTGCCCGACCAGCGTGGCGTTCACGATGCCCTGCGCGAAGGCGTACAGGATGCTCGCCTCCTTGGCGGCGTCCAGGTGGGCGGCGAGTTGCCCGGCGGCCTGAGCGGCCCTGATCTGCTCGGCGAGGAAGGACAGCAGAAGCGGATACCCCATCCGCATCGCCGCCGCCTGGTTCTCGACCGTCACCGAACTCGCCTGGAACGCCAGCCCGACCCGGTTCAGGTAGCGGCGCTCCTCGTCCAGTGGCAGCAGCTCCAGCACGACCGCCCGCAGCACGTCGAGCGGCGTCGGCCGGCCCGCGACGACGGCCGCCACCCGCTCCCCGATCCAGATCCCGATGCGCTCCAGCGCCAGCAGCAGCATCTGATCCTTCGTGGTGACGTAGTACTGCACCGCGCCCATCGACATGCCGGCCTCGGCGGCGACCTCCCTGAGGCTGACGCTCTCCATGCCCTTGTCGTGGATGACGCGGTGCACGGCCTCGGCGATGTGCCGCCGCCGGGCGTCGTGATCAACGATCTTCGGCATCTCCCGCCACTTTCTCATGCGAGTGCATGGTAAAAACCGTCGCTGCTTTTTATCATGCGACTGTATGACAAACCGCGACGACAGGGAGACCGGATGCGCATCCTGATCATCGGAGTCGGCACACTCGGAGACGTGGCGCCCTACGCGGGGCTGGGAGCACGGTTACGCGAGGCCGGGCACGAGGTGACGATCGCCGCGCACCAGCCGTACACCAAACCGGCGACCGACGCGGACCTGGACATCGTGCCCCTTCCCGGAGATCCGCTCTCCGCACTGACCGGCCGCTTCTCCCTCAGCGCCTACCGGGAGTACAGCGACCACCTCGTCGAGGGCCTGGCCGGACTCGCCGAGCACGACGCCGACCTGCTCCTGCTCGGCGCGGCGGGCGCGCTCGGCCGTCACGTCGCCGAGGCGATGGGCGTACCGAGCATGGGGGTGCACCTGCAACCGATCGACCCCACGGGCGACTTCCCGCCCATCATGAGCGTCTTCCGCCGATCACTCGGACGCTGGGGGAACCGCACGGCAGCCCGGCTCACCTTCGAGGTGCCCGTCGCCGGCCCGATGATCGCCGGGCTGAGCGCGAGGATGCGAGCCAGGCTGGGGCTCCCCCCGACGACCCCACGTGTCCTCTACCGGAACCGCGAGAGAACGCGCTGGCCGGTCTTCCACGGAGTCAGCCCACGGGTGCTGCCCCGCCCCGCCGACTGGCGACCAGGACTGGAGATCACCGGATACTGGTGGCCGCCCCGGCCGCGGAACTGGCAGCCGGATCCTATGCTGCTCGACTTCCTGGCATCGGGCACCGCACCTGTCTTCGTCGGCTTCGGCAGCCTCGCGGAATGGCGGGCCGAACAGTACACGGAACTGGCCGTACAGGCGCTGCGGCGGGCCGGGCTGCGCGGCGTGCTGCAGACCGGCCCGCGGGGACTCGTCTCGGACGACGTGCTGGCGATCGGCGATGTGCCGCACGACTGGCTGTTCCCCCGCATGGCCGCCGTCGCCCACCACTGCGGGAGCGGCACCACCGGGAACGGCGTGCGGGCGGGCGTGCCCGCCGTGGCCGTACCGGTCATGAACGACCAGCCGTTCTGGGCGTCCAGACTGACAGCACTCGGCGTGGCCCCGGCCGCGATCCCATACCGCCGCCTGACTCCCGCGCGGCTGGCCGCCGCGCTCACCACCGCGGTCACCGACCGCGCCTACCGGCAGCGGGCCCGAGCCCTCGCGGTCCAGATCTCGGCGGAGGACGGCGCGGCGCCCGTCATCGACGCCGTCGACCGGCTCCACGTCACCCACCGACCGAAATGACGAGCGCGCGAGGTGGCGGGCTGCCGCAGCGAGTCAGTGGCGCCGGCGCGCTAGAACCCCATCGCGGCCTGCACCTCGTCCAGCGTGCGCACGGCCCGCTCCCGGGCCTTGACGTTGCCCTCGGCGAGGATCTGCCGGGCGTCGGCCTCGGTGTACTCCGCCCGGCAACGCCTGATCGGACGCAGGAACTCGTTGACCGCCTCCGTCGCCACCCGCTTGAGCTGGGCGGCGCCGCCGTCGCCGATCTCGTCGGCGAGTTCACGCGGCGAACGGCCCAGACACAGCCCGGCCAGCGTGAGCAGGTTGGCCACCTCCGGACGGCGCTCCTCGTCGAACGTGATCAGGCGCTCGGAGTCGGTACGGGCCTTCCTGATGAGGGCCGCCGTCTCGTCCTCGGTGGCCGACAGAGCGATCGCGTTGCCGCGGCTCTTGCTCATCTTGCCGCCGTCGAGACCCTTCAACACCGGCTGCTCGCCCATCAGCGCCTCCGGCAGCGGGAACACCGGGCCGTACCGCTCGTTGAAGCGCCGCGCCACCGTCCTGGTCACCTCGACGTGCGGGAGCTGGTCCTTGCCCACCGGCACCAGCGTGCCCTTGCAGAACAGGATGTCGGCGGCCTGGTGCACCGGATACGTGAACATCAGGCCGCTCACGACCGCCTGCGAGCTGTGCGCGATCTCGTCCTTCACCGTGGGGTTGCGCCGCAGCTCGGCCACCGACACCAGGCTCAGGAACGGCAGCAGCAGCTGGTTCAGCTCGGGGATCGCGCTGTGCCGGAAGACGGTCGCCTTGGCCGGGTCGATGCCGACGGCCAGGTAGTCGAGCAGCAGCCCGGTCGTGTGCCGCTGGATCTCCCCCGGCCGATCGCGGTCGGTGATCACTTGATAGTCGGCGATCAGCACGTACATGGGGTATTTGTCCTGCAGCATGACCCGGTTGGCCAGCGAGCCGAAATAGTGGCCGAGATGCAGGGGCCCGGTAGGGCGGTCGCCCGTGAGTACGACGTCGTTCATGAGTTCTCTCCTTGGGATCACACCGTCCCGGAGAGGGCCGTATCAGGAGGGCCG
Organism: Nonomuraea maritima; assembly: GCF_900100395.1. Classification (GTDB taxonomy): domain Bacteria; phylum Actinomycetota; class Actinomycetes; order Streptosporangiales; family Streptosporangiaceae; genus Nonomuraea; species Nonomuraea maritima. The sequence goes on from NZ_FNFB01000001.1 coordinate 769,129, forward strand.
TCCCAGGGACGGCCACGCAGGTCAGGTCAGCGGCCGTCGAGCGGCCGCCACCACATGCAGATACGGCGGTAAGTCACGAGCCAAATCCTACATCGCTACGAGTGTCGATCTCGTAACCTCTCGACACCTTTAGCGCGTTCTCCCGACCATGAGACCTTGATCTCGCCAGTATGGTGCGGTCCCTTAGCGCCATCTGGAGAGTTCATGTCTCGACGCATCCTCGCCGGCGGCCTGGCCATGGCTACGGCAGTCACCCTCACCACCCTGCCCGCGGAGGCGGAGCGGACGGTGGGGTTCCCGTCGGCCAACTTCCCGCTGGGCAACCGGCCCGTGCCGACCAAGACGATGACCGCCGTGTCGCAGGGCATCAACCTGTACACCGTGAAGGCCGGCACGCACACCGACGGCTACACCCTCACCTTCCTCATGCCGAACGGCCTCGACTACGGCTCGCTCGCGACGGCCGAACTCGTCGCCGCCGAGGTGGAGGCGGCGGCCGGGGAGAGCCCCAGCCTCCAGGAGGTGATCCGCCCGGCGGTCGCCGACGCCCCGGCCCAGACCGTCTACATGGTCCGCGTCGGCCTGTGGCCCTTCAAGCACAAGAAGAAGGCGGAGAAGGCGGCCGAAGAGTTCAAGGAGGCCGGGTTCAAGGTCAAGCTCGACTACCTCGGCGACGACGGACTGAAGACCACCGGCCCCTGGGACGCCAGAGTCGTCATCATCGACCCCAGGAGGTTCCGCGGCTCGTACGCGGCCTCGGTCGGCACGAGCGTCGCCAAGCGCGAGACCGTCTCGTCGATGGTCAGGGCGAGCAAGGCCCTGGTCGGCATCAACGGCGGCTTCTTCAACATCCACACCTCCCCGGCGCTGCGCGGCGAGCCGGTCGGCGTGTCCGTGGTGGGGGGACGGCTGCTCAGCGAGGCCGTGCCCGGCCGGTCCGCCGTCGTGCTCAAGGGCCGTACGGCGAAGATCACCGAACTGGAGACCAGGGTCACCGCCACCTCGCAGGACGGCACGAAGGCCAAGGTGGACGGCGTCAACCGGGCCGCGGCCACCGACGAACTGATCCTCTACACGGAGGAGTACGGCGCCAAGACGCCCACCGGCGGCACCGACGCCGTCCTCGACCCCACCGGCAAGGTCATCCGCCTGCGCACCTCCGGCGCCGCCGTCCCGCGGGGCACCCGCGTGCTCCACGGCAACGGCGTGGCCGGCGACTGGCTGAACGAGCACGCCTGGCAGGACTGGACCGTCGCCGTCGACACCAAGCTCGTCGACCTCCGTACGCGGCGGGCCATCGAACTGACCCCGGACCTGCACGTGATGGCGGGCAGCGTCGGCCTCGTACGCAACGGCAGGATCGCGATCACCGCCAAGCGCGACGGCCACAACTCGATGAACATGATCCTCCGCCGCCACCCCCGCACCCTGCTCGGCACGACGAAGGACGGCAGCCTGATCCTGGCCACCATCGACGGACGCCGCCCCGGCGACACCATCGGAGCGAACTTCGTGGAGGCCGCCCAGTTCATGCGCTGGCTGGGCGCCACCCAGGCGATCAACCTGGACGGCGGCGGCTCGACCGCCATGGTGGTCGGCAGGAAAGTCGTCAACCGCCCCTCGGACGGCGCCGAACGCGCCATCGGCGACGCCCTCCTGGTCCTCCCCACCTGACCGGACACGGTCCGCCGGCCTCGCCCACCCCCGAGCCCGGCGGACCCCACCCCGATCTCGGCGTACCCGATCCCGAGCATGAGGGACCCGTCCCGAGCGTGGGGGGACCCGCCCCGAGCATGACGGACACCAACCCCCCACCCGCAGCGCAGCGACCGCAATCCGGCAGATGTCGTCATTGAGCGGTTCGATCGTGCCCCACTGGCCAACCGCCCGCTGTACCCGGGGTCGCCGGGGCGTGGCCGAGCGCCTGGACCGTGTACGGCACCGAGGCTCCGGCCGGCGACCTGAACGAAGGCCACGGCGTTCTTGGCCGGCAGTGGCCGCAGTCGGAAGCGCGAGCCAGTGCTGACCGGCTCGGTCAGCCGGTCGAGGCGGAAGCTTCGCCAGTCGTTCCGGGTCAGGTCATAGGCGACCAGGTACCAGCGTCCGCCGAGGGCGACCAGGCGGTGCGGTTCGACCTCACGCTCCGCCTCGGCGAGATCGTCTCCGACATGGCCGAGCTACGCCATCACCGCGACTCCGACGGCAAGAACCTGAACGACCTGACCGACGCGGAACTGCCCGGCCCCGAAGCACCCGCCCTCGTGCGACTGCTACCCGCCTTCGACAATGCCCTGCTCTGTCACGCCGACCCGCATCATCAGCCACGAGGACTGAAAACACGTGATGCCCGGCCGGGCACAAGTACGGCCTACCTTCCTGGTGAACGGCCACGTACACGGAACATGGTCCCTCGAAGGCGGCACCCTGTGCCTCACTCCGTTCCGCCCGCTGTCCACGCTCGATCAGGCGGCCTTGGAGAGGAGGCGGAGCGCCTGCTTCCGTTCGTACGAGGCAAGAACGTGTCCGACAGCAGCCCGCTCGCAACCCGGTCACCCTGACCATCAGACACAAGCAGTCCCCACCCGAGCAGCGCCCCACAAACCAAAGGAGGCCGGCCCTCACCAGCGGATCCTCCTCGCAAACACCCGAAGGAGCGACTCAGCGGCACACCCACCGCAAACGCAAAAGGGGCACCCCAATCACCCGACCCCCACAACACACCAAAAGAGCGCCCGCCCGAACGAGCCACCCCCACCAACTAAAGAAGAGGCCCGCCCCAACAGCAGACCCCAAAACGCAGAAGCGGGCCCCACCACCAGCAGAACCCCTACAAACAAAAAAGGGGCCGCCTGAACAGCGACCCCCACACCACAGAACAGGCCCCACCACCAGGCGGAACCCGCCCACACACGAGAAAAGACGCCCGCCCGAACGGGCCACTCCACAAACAAAAAAAGGGGCCCCGCCACCAGCGGAACCCCCACACGCAACGCGCCTCACAACCCACACAAGCGCGACCCACAACAAAAACAGAGGAGGGGCCCCGCCCAAAGGAGAGACCCCTCACTCATCAAAGATTGTCCGGCGGTGACCTACTCTCCCACACCCTCCCGAGTGCAGTACCATCGGCGCAGAGAAGCTTAACTTCCGGGTTCGGAATGTAACCGGGTGTTTCCTTCCCGCCATAACCGCCGTAACCCTCCGAAACACACAAACATCACTGTTTGCTGTCTCAGAATTGCTTAGTGGACGCGAGCAAGAAAAGTCTGCTTTGAGGTCAAGTCCTCGGCCTATTAGTACCGGTCAGCTCCACACGTTACCGCGCTTCCACCTCCGGCCTATCAACCCGGTCGTCTACCGGGAGCCTTACCCCCTCACAGGGTGG
>NZ_FNFB01000008.1:0-1780 GCF_900100395.1 Nonomuraea maritima
GGTACTAATAGGCCGAGGACTTGACCTCAAAGCAGACTTTTCTTGCTCGCGTCCACTAGGCAATTCTGAGACAGCAAACAGTGATGTTTGTGTGTTTCGGAGGGTTACGGCGGTTATGGCGGGAAGGAAACACCCGGTTACATTCCGAACCCGGAAGTTAAGCTTCTCTGCGCCGATGGTACTGCACTCGGGAGGGTGTGGGAGAGTAGGTCACCGCCGGACAATCTTTGATGAGTGAGGGGTCTCGCCTTCGGGCGGGGCCCCTCCTCTGTTTTTGTTGTGGGTCGCGCTTGTGTGGGTTGTGATGGCGCGTTGCGTGTAGGTGTTGTTTGGGTTCTGCTGGTGGCGGGGCCCTTTTTTTGTTTGTAGGGGTTCCGCTGGTGGGCGGAGCCTCTTCTGTGTTGTGGGGCCCGGCTGTTGGGGCGGGCCCTTTTTGTGTTTGCGACGGTGTCGCTGGTTGAGCAGGCTCCTCTTCTTGGGTTTCGTGTCGTGCCGGCGTAGCGCGGACGCATGGCTGGCAGAAGATGGCGGTCCGCAGATGAGGGAGACACCACCGAGAACAGCTAGCAATAGACTGAGCGCGGCCTTCACCTGTGATGGCAAGCCCTCAACGCGCACATCCAGGCCTAGTCGACAACGGTCACGAACCAGCCGGCCGACAGGTCACCTCAAACCTTGCGACAGTGGCTGAGGAACAGCGGGCGGACAGCTCACCTCAGGCCTACGACACATGCCACACCGGCAAGCTCCCTGACGTCCTGGAGTCGTTATCCGACCAGGCAATCAGCAGTTCGGGGAGCTTCGCCATAACGGACGTAGCCGCGTCGGATGGGTGTTGATCAGCTCCGATGATGTGTATGCGAGCCGTAATGGTGGGCTGTCTGAATAAAGGGGAGCAGCTCTGTTCCGGGCTCTTGCGACTGCGGCCGGCGGCGGGTTTTTCGCAAGGAATCTTGTTGTGTGGTTCGTGTTTTCCCGGGTTATTCCTGCTTGGGGAGGGAGGTGCTGGATTGGTGTTGGCGTAGGCGTTCGGTGAATGGGTGCTCGCGTTCGGCGCAGGGACGTTCCACGGCTTGCTAGTCTGGAGGGCGCGGGCCACCCCCCACGGGTGGCCTTCGTCGCGTAAGGCCCGTCGGCGGGCGGCGACCAGCCACGGTGGACCGTTGTTGTGAGTCCGCTGGGTGAGCCAACGAAATGGACCAGAAGTGAACAGAGAAAACGGATCGGACGGCGGACAGCGCGGCCGCGGCGACGACGGAGACCGGCGCTCAGGCGACAGGAGCGGGGGGTACGGCTCTCGCGGACGAGACTCCGGCGGTGACCGTCCATTCCGTTCTGACGACAGGTCGCGTTCCTCGAACCGCGGAGGCGGATACGACAGAGGGCCGCGTGGAGACGACCGCGGCGGAAGCCGCGAAGGTGATGGCCGCCGGCCGTTCCGCGATCGGGATGATCGTGGCCCGCGTCGTGAAGGCGGGTACGGCGACAGGCGCGAGGGCGGGTTCGGTGGTCGCCGCGAGGGCGGTTACCGGGACAGCGGTCCTCGACGTGCGGGTGATGACCGCGGCGGTGCCGGCGGTGGCGACGAGCGACGTACCTATCGAGACCGTGACGAGCGCCAGCCCCGTCGTGAGGGTGGCTACGGCGATCGTCGCGAGGGCGGTTTCCGCGACGACCGCGGTCCGCGTCGTGAGGGCGGCTACGCCGATCGCGGTCCCCGTCGTGAAGGTGGTTCCGGCGACGACCGTGGACCGCGTCGTGAGGGCGGATACGGCGACCG
>NZ_FNFB01000008.1:2070-293617 GCF_900100395.1 Nonomuraea maritima
GGTCCGCGTCGTGAGGGCGGTGGGTTCCAGGATCGTGGTCCGCGTCGTGAGGGCGGTGGCTTCCGCGATGACCGTGGTCCGCGTCGTGAGGGCGGTTACGGCGACCGTGGCCCTCGCCGTGAGGGCGGTTTCGGTGATCGCCGCGAGGGCGGCTTCCGTGATGACCGCGGTCCCCGCCGCGAGGGCGGCTACGCCGATCGCGGTCCCCGTCGTGAGGGTGGGTTCCGTGATGACCGGGGTCCCCGTCGTGAGGGTGGCTTCCGTGACGACCGCGGTCCGCGTCGTGAGGGCGGATACGGCGACCGTGGCCCCCGTCGCGAGGGTGGTTACGGTGACCGGCGCGAAGGTGACCGTCGCGAGGCGAGGCCGTTCTCGCGGGAGGGACGCGATGAGCGTCCGGGCGGCGGCTTCCGAGCTCGCTACGGCAAGCCCGAGTCCGGCGAGGGCGAGGCTCCGCAGCGCGAGAAGCTGCCCGAGGTGGCGCCCGACATCAGGGCCGAGGAACTCGACAAGGAGGTTCTCGAGGAGCTGCGCTCGCTGCCGGGTGACCTCGCCGACCTGGTCGGCCGGCATCTCGTCGCGGCCGAGCGGGCACTCGAGGACGACGACCCCGACCGGGCGCACGAGCACACCAACGTGGCGCGCAGGTTCGCGGCCCGCATCGGTGTGGTGCGGGAAGCCGCGGGCATCGTCGCCTACCGTGCGGGGCACTTCTCCGAGGCGCTGAGTGACCTGCGGGCTGCCAGGCGGATGACGGGTTCGGAGGCGTACCTGCCGGTCATGGCCGACTGCGAGCGTGGTCTCGGCCGTCCCGAGCGGGCGATCGACCTCGTGCGTTCGCCGGAAGCCGAGCGGCTCGACCGTGAGGGCCGCATCGAGATGACCATCGTCGAGTCGGGCGCCCGCCGTGACCTGCGCCAGTACGACGCCGCGGTGATCACGCTGCAGCGTCTGCCCGAGCTGCGCGACCCGCAGCCGAGGCCGTGGTCGGCGCGGCTGGCGTTCGCGTACGCGGACGCGCTGGCCGACGCCGGACACCAGGACGCGGCCACCGAGTGGTTCGGCAGGGCGATGGCGTTCGACGAGGACGGCGAGACGGACGCCGCTGAGCGATACGCCGAGCTGACCGGAGCCGTCATCGAGGACATCGAGGAGGATGTCGACGGCGAGGACGAGTCCGGCGAGGCCGATGTCGCGGAGGCCGCCCAGGTCGACGAGGACGTCCTCGACGAGGCCGAGGACGTTACGGACGAGGACTCCGACGAGGTCGGCGATGAGTCCGACCCGGCCGACGACCCGGCCGACGACCCGGCCGAGGTCCCGGACGACTCCGATGAGGACGCCGACTCCGACGTCGCTGCTGGTGGTGAGGAAGCTGCGGAGCAGGCCGAGACATCGGCCATCACTCCGGCGTTCATCGAGCCGAACTTCGGTGACGTACTGGAGGAGTCCGGCGAACCGGCTGAGGCGCGGTCGAAGGACGACAACTGATGTGACACTCGCCCGTCGTACCCTCGTGGTACGGCGGGCGACGTGCGTTCAGGCGGCTGAGCGGCAGGTTCAGGGCGAGACGCGGTCGAGCCAGTGAAGGATGCCCGCGACGTTGGAGGGCGCTCCGCTCAGCAGCTCGAACTGCTCGGCTGTGGCCTCGTCGGCCGTCAGCGCGGAGTAGCGTTCCTTGGTGCGGTCGCGGACCATGGCGACCGCGTGATCGAGGTCCATGCCTTCCGACTTGGCCTGCCGCGTGAGGTCGACCCACACCCGGAGTTCCTCGGCGGACCGCTCCAGCGTGTCCTGTACGGCATCGACCGGCCCGTAATGGCTGAACAGCAGTCGCTGGGGCTGCAGCGCCTTGAACAAGCCGATCGAGCCGAGCGCGATGTCGAGGTCGAAGTCCGGGGGCGGGGTGGCAGGGCGCAGGTCGCCCGTTTCTGGCAGGTAGACGCCGGCCGCGTCGCCGACGTACAGGTCGCCCGTGGCAGAGTCGATCAACCCCACGTGGTGCTTCGCATGACCTGGGGAGTAGTGGCTGTTCAGGGTGCGGCCGTTGCCGAGGTCGATGGTGCCGGTGTCGCCGAGGGCGACGATGCGTTCGGCTTCGGTGGGGGACATCTCGCCGAAAAGGGTGTCCAGCCGGTCGCCCCACACCATCCGGGCGCTGGCCATCAGCCGTCCGGGCTCGGCGAGGTGCCGGGCTCCCTTCTCGTGGACGACGATCTGGGCGGACGGGAAGTGCCGGGCGATGTCACCGACTCCGCCGGCGTGGTCGAGGTGGATGTGCGTCACCACGACCGTGGCGAGGTCGTCCGGTCCGACGCCGAGTGAGGCGATGGCGTCGCGGACCACGGGAGCCGAGGTCGACGTGCCCGTTTCCACCAGGCAGGGCCGATCGCCCAGGATCAGGTAGCCCGCCGTGATGCCGGAGAATCCGGCCATCTTGGTGTCGATCTCATAGACGTCGCCGCCTAGTGCGGTGATGTTGTCCACAGGCACTCCCGAACGTCCAGTCGTCATCCCCAGAACGGCGTTCTAGCCGAACTGAGCCTGTCCTCATCGTAGAGAGTGATCTCCAGCGGAGCACCGATAGGAGGACGATTGTGGACAAGAACGAGGTCACGCTGGTGGGGAGGCTGTCGGCGTCGGTCGAGGAGCACCCGTTGCCGAGCGGCGACACCGTCACGAAGTGGCGCGTCATCGTGCGCCGACGGCGTCACCGACGGGGTGCGGCGCTGACCGACAGCGTTCCGTGCGTGACGTTCGACCCGGACATCGCGGCCGTGGTCCGAGGTCTCCAACCGCGCGACTACCTCGAGGTGGCGGGGGCGCTGCGCTGCCGCGTCTTCGGGCCGTCCGCCGCGAAGATCTGGCGGTACGAAGTAGAGGTCAGCGCCGCGCGACCGTACGAGGCCGAGCCGGCCGAGCCTGACGCCCCGACCGACCAACCTGAGGGTGGTGACCTGACCGCCGCCCTGGTGCCTCGGCAGGTGGCGTCCCTGGCGGCCATCGGGTGAGTTCCACCAGGCTGAGACTGCCGGGCATCCGCTGGATCGGCGGTGCCGCCTCGGACGTGACACGCAAGCAATTGCCCCGGCCTGCACCGGTCCTGCGCGGCGAGGGCCGGTTGCTCCTGACGGTTGTCAGTCGATGTCGAAGGTACGGAGCACCAGGCCGGTGCGTGGCTTCGGGCCGAAGGAGGTCGATTTGCGCGGGACTCGTTCGCCGCCGGCGGCGATGGACAGCACGTCCTCGACCGCGAGCGGTTTCAGGATGACCGCGGTGCCGCCCATCTGACGGGCCAGGCGCACAGCGGCGTCGATGTCGTGGTGGACGATGCGCACGGTCTGCTCGTCGTCCCGCAGACCCCAGACGATGGGCAGCACGAACGAGGTCAGGATGGAGGTGTTGAGCGAGTTCCAGCGATCGGAGTGGTCTGCGGGCATGGCGCGGGCCAGCTGCATCGGGTCCGGATCGGTGAGCAGGTGCGCACCGCCTTCCCCGGCGAGCAGGAACGCCGGCCCCTGAGTTCGTTCGAGTGCGGCCACGCCTTCGGCGATCTCGGGGTGGTCGTGGACGCGCCACGCGCCCTTCGCCTTGGCCACCGCGTCCTCCAACGGAAGGCTCGGGATGACGCGGTGGATGGCCTTGAGGTCCGGGGGATACGCGCTGGAGTCGACGAGCAACGCGAGCCCGAAGTCCCAGGGCCCGAACGCGGGACGGCTTCTGTCGCCGTCGCCGGAAGATCTCTGCCCAGCGGCGGAACCAGCGCCGGAACCAGCGGCGCCCAGGGCGGCTTCGTCGTGGGCGGCTTCGGTCTGGGCCGCTTCGGCTTGCGCTTCGGCGTTCGGTCGGCGGGAGAGGTGTTCCTGACGCTGGAGGACGCGGTACGTCGCGTACCTGTGGTGGCCGTCGGCGATCAGGGCCTGCCGGTGGTGGAGATCGGCGTTGATCGCGGCGATCTCGGATGGGTCCGTGATCGCCCACAGCCGATGGGTGAGGCCGTCCTCGGTGCGGGCCGACACGAGGGGGGAGCGCTCGTCGGCCACTGCGTCGACCAGGCGGGTGGTGGCGCCGTCGCCGCCCTCGTAGAGGAGGAAGATGGGTTCGAGGTTGGCCTGGGTGGTGCTCATGAGCGCGAGGCGGTCGGCGATGGGTCCGGGAAGCACGTCCTCGTGGGGCAGGACGATGGCCTGGGTGGGGTCGGCCAGGCCGACGTCCCCGATCAGGCCACGTTGCACGACACCTGGGCCGCTCTGCTCGTACACGTACAGGGCCGGTTCGGCGTCCGGCGCTAGGACGCCCGAGCTCAGCCACGTCCGCAAGGTGTCGCGCGCCTCGGCGTAGCGGTCCTGTGGCGGTGCGTCGGCGGCCGTCGAGCTGCTGGTGGGGGCGTTCCGGCGAGGGGAGCGGGGAAGGATGAGACGGACGACGTTGTTCGGGTGAGAGTCAAGGAGGCGCTCGACGTCGGCGTCGGAGATCAGGTCGTACGGTGGGGAGGTCACCTTGGCGGGATCTTCGACAGTGAAACGTACGCCTCGGAAGGGCCGTAGCACCAGTCCATCCGGTACCGGCAGTTCAGGAGTCCCCATACCGGGCATGCTCCCATAAATGCTCGGGCCTTCCGGAATTCGCCCCTTGATTGCAGTCAGTGCCGTCCCGCGTCAGGGCGGGACGGGAGTCGCCGTTCAGCGATGAAGGAGTCCTCCCACATGTGCCAAGATCGAAACGTACAGGATGGAAACTCGGGCGCTCCCAGGGGCGGCGTTTACGACTGGTACCAGCGTGGGGTCAAGCTTCTGAAAGAGGGTAGTCCGGCCGCCGCCGCGGCCCTGCTGGAACGCGCGGCGGCGGAGGAGCCCGAATCGCGAAGCATCCTTGAGGCGCTGGCCCGCGCACAGTTCAATTCCCGTCAGTACGCGGAGGCCGCGGCCAGTTTCCGGCAGATCGTCGACTTCAATCCGGCCGAGGATTATGCCTATTTCGGGCTGGGGCTGGCGTTGTGGCGTACGGGTGACGTGGAAGGGGCTCAGGAACCCCTCGCCATCGCCGTGGCCATGCGCCCGGACGAACACCACTACGTGTCGGCTTTGAAGAGCGTCCGTGCGACCTTGCGGGCGCGTCGCGAGATGTGAAGCTTTACCGGGCCCCGGTCGTTCCCGGTCTCGATTGCTGGTGTTTCGGGTGACGGTTCAGGCCTGGTGGCGGAGGGCGTTGGCGTGGATGGCGGCCCGGAAGTACGCGGCGAGGCCGGGAGTCTCGGCGTCGATGGAGGCCGTGAAACGAGGATCTTCGACGTACAGGTCGCCGAGTCCCCGGTGGATGTCGTAGGTGCAGTCGTAGCACCAGCGGGTGATGTGGGCGCGGTGCTCCTCTGCCAGGTCCATGGCCTCCTCGCCGTCAGTGGGCAGTCCGGCTCGCAGGGCGTCCGCCATGCGGGTGCTGATGTCGGCGGCCTCGGCCGTGAAGCGCTGCCAGTGCTCCTTGGTGTAGGACGCCGTGCGGCGTGCCGACTCGGTCCAGGGCTGGGTGCCGCCCCAGCGTCGCTCGGCCTCGGCCGCGTGTTCGTCCGGGTCGAAACCGCCGAACAGCTCGGCACGCTCCTCGGCCGACAGGTTGGCAGGTGCGGACATGGCGGGATCCTTCCTGTAGATGGGTACGAGGGCGACGCTAGAGTCTCACGCGGCGTGAGAGTCAACGGGCCGGCAGAACCACCGGCTCGTCAGCCGGCGACCCGTGGGCCATCGGCTCACCGGCCGGCGGTGTGCGAGTCAACCAGGAAGAGGCGCTGTGCTGATCGACGGCTACGACACCCTGCTGCTGGACCTCGACGGGGTGGTCTACCTGGGCGCTCACCCGGTGCCCGGTGCGCCGGCCGCGCTGGAGCGGGCGCAGCGGCACGGCGTGCGGCTCGCATACGTGACGAACAACGCCTCGCGCACGCCGGCGGCCATCGCCGCGCACCTGCGGGAGCTGGGCGCGCCCGCCTCCGCCTCCGATGTCGTGACCTCGGCGCAGGCCGCCGCCCGGGTGGTCGCCGAGCACGTGCCGCCCGGGGCGAACGTGCTGGTGGTCGGCGGGTCGGGGCTGCGGTTCGCGCTTCGCGACCAGGGGTTGCGGCCGATCTCGGTCGCCGCCGAGTCGCCTGCCGCGGTGGTGCAAGGGTTCGCGCCCGGGCTGTCGTACGGGCTGCTGGCGGAGGGAGCGCTCGCGGTGCGAGCGGGGGCGCTGTTCGTGGCTTCCAACCGCGACAGCACGCTGCCGACCGGGCGGGGGGAGCAGCCGGGGAACGGGGCCTTGGTCCGCGTGATCGCCGCCGCGACCGGGGTCGAGCCGATCTATGCGGGTAAGCCTGACCCGCCGCTGCATCGTGAATCCGTGATCCGGACGGGCGCGCGTCGGCCGCTGGTCGTCGGCGACCGGCTGGACACCGACATCGAGGGAGCGTTCAACGCCGGGGTCGAGAGCCTGTTGGTACTGACTGGGGTGGCGACGCCGGTAGAGGTGCTGACGGCCGAGCCCCGTCATCGGCCCCCGTACATAGGGGACGATCTGGAGGCTCTGCTCCAGCCGTATCCGGAGGTGCGCGACGGTACCTGCGGCGGATGGCGGGCCCACTGGACGGACGGCGTTCTGCGGCTCGACGGCGACGGCACCCGCATCGACGGTCTCCGAGCCGCCTGCCACGCCGCCTGGGCGGCCGCCGGCGAAGGACACGTTGACGCGGACGCGGTCAAGCCGGCCCTCGACCGCCTCGGCTGATCTCCACGACGCCTCTGAAGACCGGTACGACCCTCCGCCGGGTGCGACCTCACGAGGAGAGGTTGCCTGCGACGCCGCCTGGGCTGATCCACGACCCCTCTGAAAGACCGGTACGACCCTCCGCGTGCGACTTCACGAGCCTGCGACGCCGCCTGGGTGTTGGTTGGTGAAGGTCGCGTTGACGCGGACATGGTCAAGCCGGCTTCGATCGCCTCGGCTGGTTTCCGCGATGCCCTGGGGCCGGTACGGCCCTCCGACTGGTGCGCCCCTCAGACGGGTCTGTGAGGAGCGGCGGGCCGTTTGCGACGCTGCCTGGACGGCGGGCCGGTCCTCGACCGGCTCGACTCATTTCCACGACATCTCTCAAGGCCGGTATGGCCTCCCGCCGGTACGACCCTCCTCAGGGTGAGGTCTTCGACCGGGAAGAGCCTCCGTGGGTGTGGCCCTCCGAGGAGTGGGGCAGGGCAGGGGGGTCGTTTGGAGGGGAACGAAGGGGTGGAGGGTGGCTTGCGGGCCTCCCGCACATCAGAGTTGGGGCTACTGATCAGTTGTCCGCTCGTCGCGTAAGTCGGGGGCTGCGGATGTTCGCGCGTCGCTGAAACTCGGGGATTCAGCGCCACCCGGCGGACGACGTCAGAGGAGCCGGCGAAGGCGCAGCAGGTCGCCGAAGCTCGCGTCGACCTTCACCCGGCCCCCGAGCAGCGCCCGCGCCAGGTCGAGCTCGCCCGCCACCAGCGCCACCAGGTCGTCGCTCAGGATGGTGAGCTTCACGTCGGCGGACCTGCCGTCAGGCGACGGCTGCTCCAGGAACGGGTCGAGCCCTCCGTGGTGCAGCCGGCCGTAGAAGGTCACGTCGAGGTCGGACACCCGGCAGCTGAGCGTCCGCTCGACCACGTGTTTCGCGCGGTCTTGCTCATCTATCTCGTCGAACTGGGCGACGAGCTTGGCCAGTGCCGCCCGGCACTCCTCGACGCTTGCCATTTGCCTATCCTTTCATCCCTTTGCGGAGGGTAGCGTTCCCCATGAGTAGCACTCTCGTATGACCTTCAACGCATGACACGCCTGCCGAGGTCCCGGGCGCTCGCGGGAGGCACTACGGTCGAAACATGAGTGAGCTGCCCGTGGAGACCGCCGACGAGCGGGTCGACGCCATCGTGGCCGGCCTGGCCCGGCTGGGCGAGCTGCCTGTCAACGAGCACGTGGCCGTCTTCGAGGAGGCGTTCTCCGGCCTGGAGAGCGCGCTCGCGGCCGTGGACGACGCGCACGGCGAGCATACGACGGCTGGACAGGCGGCGTACGAGGGGGTCCTGGAGCGCCCGTGAGCCGCAGGATCCGACTCGACAGTGAGCTCGTGCGTCGCGGCCTGGCCAGGTCGCGCGAGCAGGCCGTCCAGCTGATCGACGCCGGTCGGGTCAGCGTGGGGGGCCGGCGGGCGGAGAAGCCCGCCACGCAGGTCGACACCGCGTCGGCCATCGTCGTCGCCCCATCAGAGGACGGTCCCGACTACGTTTCGCGCGGAGCGCACAAGCTGCTCGGCGCGCTGGAGACGTTCACGAGCCTCTCGGTCGACGGGCGCCGCTGCCTCGACGCGGGCGCCTCCACCGGCGGGTTCACCGACGTGCTGCTGCGCCGGGGCGCTGCCCACGTGCTGGCGGTCGACGTCGGCTATGGACAGCTCGCCTGGTCGCTGCGCAACGACGAGCGGGTGACCGTGATGGAGCGCGTCAACGTGCGCGACCTCACCCCCGACATGGTCGGCGAGCCGCCCACGCTGGTCGTGGGCGATCTGTCGTTCATCTCGCTGCGGCTGGTGCTGCCCCCGCTGGCCGCGGTCGCGGCGCCGAGGGCCGACTTCGTGATGCTCGTGAAGCCGCAGTTCGAGGTCGGCAAGGACCTCGTGGGGGCGGGCGGCGTCGTCCGCGACCCCGCGCTGCGGGCACAGTCGGTGCGCGACGCCGCGGCCAGGGCCATGGAGCTGGGGCTGACCGTGCGGGGCGTCACCGCGAGCCCGCTGCCCGGGCCGTCGGGGAATGTGGAATACCTGCTCTGGCTGGGCAAGGGTGAGGGTGAGCCGCCGGTCGCAGACCTTGAGAGCGAGATCCTGCGCGCCGTCGCGGAAGGGCCGCAATGAACCGAGCCGCGAACAACCGCACCGTGCTGGTCGCCGTCCACACCGGGCGCGGGGCCGCCGTCGACAGCGCCCGGCTGGTCATCGACCGGCTGGTCAAGGCGGGCATCACCGTCAGGGTGCTCGACACCGAGGCCGACGAGATCGGCCGCGCCGATGCGGAGGTCGTACCGGCGCATCCGGACGCGGCCAGGGACGCCGAGGTCATGTTCGTGCTCGGCGGCGACGGGTCGTTGCTGCGCGCGGCCGAGCTGGCCCGGCCCGCGGGCACTCCGCTGCTGGGCGTCAATCTCGGACACGTGGGCTTCCTGGCCGAGGCGGAGGTCGCCGACCTCGCCTCCGCCGTCGACAGCGTGGTGGGGTGCCGCTACGACGTCGAGGAGCGCATGACGATCGACGTCGTCGCCCGCCAGAACGGCAGGGTGCTGGCCGACACGTGGGCGCTCAACGAGGCCACCATCGAGAAGCAGGGGCGCATGCTGGAGCTGGTCGCCGAGATCGACGGGCGACCGCTGTCCCGCTGGGGCTGCGACGGCGTGATATGCGCCACCCCGACGGGTTCGACCGCGTACGCGTTCTCCGCCGGCGGGCCGGTCGTGTGGCCGGAGGTGGACGCGCTGCTCATGGTGCCCATCAGCGCGCACGCGCTGTTCGCCAAGCCGCTCGTGGTCTCGCCCCGCTCGACGCTGGCCGTCGAGATCATGCCGGACACGCCGTCCGGCACTCTGTGGTGTGACGGGCGCCGCAGGTTCGAGCTTCCGTCGGGTTCCCGCGTCGAGGTCCGCCGGGGCGCGGCTCCCGTGCGCCTGGCCCGCCTGCACGGCGTCGAGAGCACAGGTGCGCCGTTCACCGACCGCCTCGTCGCCAAGTTCGAACTACCCGTTCAGGGATGGCGCGGAAGGGCTCGACCCTGAGTGAATGGACAGGAGAGCGCGTAGGATCACGTGGGCATGGCGGGCCGCGCCGGCGGACCTTCACCGGCAGCGGTGTCAGACACGGCAGTGAACGGGAGTGGGCAGTGCGACCAAGGGTCGAGGAGGTCCGCATCCAGGGGCTCGGCGTCATCGACGAGGCCGTGCTCGAGCTTTCCCCGGGCTTCAACGTGGTCACCGGCGAGACCGGCGCGGGCAAGACGATGGTCGTCACCGGGCTCGGGTTGCTGTTCGGCGGCCGGGCCGACCCGTCCCGCATCCGGCCGGGGGCCGAGCGGGCGAGTGTCGAGGGCACGCTCGTCATCGATCCGGGCGGCCGGGTCGCGCAGCAGGTCGAGGACATCGGCGGTCAGGCCGAGGACGGCGAGCTGATCATCTCGCGCACCGTCTCGGCCGAGGGCAGATCCAGGGCGTGGCTCGGCGGGCGGTCGGTGCCCGTCGGCACGCTGACCTACCTGGCCGACGACCTGGTGGCCGTGCACGGGCAGATGGACCAGCAGCGGCTGCTGCAGCCCGCGAGGCAGCGCGCCGCGCTCGACCGCTATGCCGGGAACGCGCTGGTCAAGCCGCTGCGGGCCTATACGCAGGCGTACCGACGGCACAAGCAGGTGGCGGCGCAGCTGGAGGAGCTGACGACCCGCGCCAGGGAGCGGGCGCAGGAGGCCGACCTGCTGCGGTTCGGCCTGGAGGAGATCGAGAAGGTTGACCCCAAGCCCGGCGAGGACGCTGAGCTGCGCGCCGAGGAGGAGCGGCTCTCGCACGCCGACGCCCTGCGCAATGCGGCGACGACCGCGCACACGGCGCTGCTCGGCGACCCGATGGAGGCCGCGGGCGGCGCGCGTGACGTCGTGTCCCTGCTGGGCGAGGCGCGGGCCGCGATGGAGGCCGTACGCGACTTCGACGCCCAGCTCGCCGGGGTGGCCGACCGGCTGGCCGAGGCCGGATACCTGATCTCCGACGTGGCCACCGACCTGGCGGCGTACGCGGAGTCCGTCGAGGCCGACCCCGGACGGCTCGCGGCCGTGCAGGAGCGCAGGTCGGTGCTGTCCGGCCTGACCCGCAAGTACGGCGAGGACACCACGGCCGTCCTCGCCTGGGCGCAGAGTTCGGCGGCCCGGCTGACCGAGCTCGAAGGCGACGACGAGCGCATCGGAGAGCTGACGCGAGAGCTGGACGAGCTCACGGCCCGGCTCACCGAACTGGCCGACGAGCTGACGAAGGTGCGCGAGGCCGCCGCCGAGCGGTTCGGCCACGCGGTCACCGAAGAACTCACCGCGCTCGCGATGCCGCACGCCAGGGTCGTCGTCCAGCTCACCAGGAGCGACGAGTTCGGACCCGAGGGCCGCGACGAGGTCGAGCTGCGCATGGCCGCCCACCCGGCCGCGCCGCCGCTGCCGCTCAACAAGGGCGCCTCCGGCGGTGAGCTGAGTCGTGTGATGCTCGCCATCGAGGTGGTCTTCGCCGGCGCCGACCCCGTGCCGACGTTCGTGTTCGACGAGGTGGACGCGGGGGTCGGCGGCAAGGCCGCGGTCGAGATCGGGCGCCGGCTCGCCCGGCTGGCCCGCACCGCGCAGGTGATAGTGGTCACCCACCTGCCCCAGGTCGCGGCGTTCGCCGACCAGCATCTCGTGGTGGAGAAGGCGAGCGACGGCAGCGTCGTGCGCAGCGGCGTCGTGACGCTCAACCACGAGGGCCGCGTACGCGAGCTCTCCCGCATGCTGGCCGGGCTGGAGGACTCCGAGCTCGGCCGGGCGCACGCCGAGGAACTCCTGGGGCTGGCGGCAGCGGACAGGTGATTCCGGGTGACATAGTGGACACGCCGGGTAATGCGTGGCCTGTGCGCCGTTTCGCTCTGGCAGGATGGTCGTGATGAAGGTTCCGGGAAGCAAAATGCCGGGCCTCCGCGGGCGGAAGGTCGGTGACCTTCCCGGTATAACGGCAGTGGCGAGAATCGACCGGCGCACCAAGAGGCTTACGAAACGCCTCCAGCCCGGAGAGATCGCGATTATCGACCATGTCGACGTTGACCGGGTCAGCGCGGAGGCCCTCGTCGCATGCGGGGTCAAGGCCGTGGTCAACGTCGCGGCGGGGATCAGCGGCCGTTACCCCAACCTGGGGCCGCAGATTCTGCTCGAGGCCAACGTGCCGTTCATCGACAACGCCACCCCGGAGCTCTTCGAACGCATCAAGGACGGCGACGTCGTGCGCGTCTGCGACGGTGTCGTCCACCTCGAAGAAGACGTGGTGGGCAAGGGCATCGAGCAGACGACGGAGAGCGTCGAGGCCGCCATGGCCGAGGCCCGCGCGGGGCTCTCCGTCCAGATCGAGGCGTTCGCCGTCAACACGATGGAGTACGTACGCGGCGAGGGCAAGCTGCTCATCGAAGGGGTCGGCGTGCCCGAGATCCGCACCTCGATGGAGGGCCGGCATGCCCTCATCGTGGTGCGCGGCTACCACTACAAGGAAGACATCGCCACGTTGCGCCCCTACATCCGCGAATACCGTCCGGTGCTCGTGGGCGTCGACGGCGGGGCCGACGCGCTGCTGGAGGCCGGCTACCTTCCCGACGTGATCGTCGGTGACTTCGACTCGGTCTCCACCAAGGCCCTCACCTGCGGCGCCGAACTCGTCGTGCACGCCTACCGCGACGGCAGGGCGCCCGGCCTCGAACGCGTCCACCAGCTCGGGCGCGACGCGGTCATCTTCCCTGCCACCGGCACCAGCGAGGACATCGCGATGCTCCTCGCCGACGACAAGGGCGCCGAACTCATCGTCGCGGTCGGCACCCACGGCACGCTGGAGGAGTTCCTCGACAAGGGACGCTCCGGCATGGCCAGCACCTTCCTCACCAGGCTGATCATCGGGAGCAAGCTCATCGACGCCAAGGGCGTGAGCCGCCTCTACCGCAGCCGCATCGCCACCTCGCAACTGGTCCTTCTCGTGGTCACGGCGCTGATCACCATGGGGGTCGCGCTCTTTGTCTCGCCACTAGGCCGCACGTGGCTGAACGGCCTGCAAGACGTCTGGAACGCGTTCATCTTCTGGCTGGTCGGACTCTTCTCGTGATCGATTTTCGTTACCACCTCGTCTCCATCGTCGCCATCTTCCTGGCGCTCGCCGTGGGCATCGTGCTGGGCACCACGCTCCTGCAGGAGCCCGCGGTCAAGTCCGCCCAGGAGCTCACGGGCCGGCTCACCGAGACGAACGAGGAGCTGCGCACCGAGATCGACACGCTGCGCGGCCGTGAGGCCGGCAACGACGCGTTCATCGCCGCCGCGACCCAGAACCTCGTCACGGGTGAGCTCGTGGGGCAGCGGGTGCTGCTGGTCGAGACGCCGGGCTCCAGCAGCAGCGTGCGCGAGGCCGCCCAGCAGGTGCTCACGCAGGCGGGCGCCGAGATTTCCGGACGCGTCACGCTGACCGAGAAGTTCCTCGACCCGAGGAGCCGGGGCGTACTCGACGGGCTGGTCAACCAGCTCAAGCCGGTCAACATGCTCTTCCCGACCACGGCCACCAGCTGGGACCGCGCCGCCGCGCTGCTCGCCTCCGCCCTCGTCACGAACGACGCGGCGCAGGCCGGCACGCCCAACACCGCCGCCACCGACGTCCTCAGCACCTTCGAGGCGGGCGGGCTGCTCAGCTTCGACGGAGACCCGGCCCAGCGGGCCACGCTCGCGGTCGTCTTTGCGCCGGAGCGGCCGTACGAGGGCGACAACGCGGAGGCGCAGGCCGGCGCGGTGGTCTCGGTGGCCAACGGGTTCGACGTGGCGAGCCGGGGCACGGTGCTCGCGGGCATGGCGGCCCCTGCGGCCATGCCCGGCGACGTGATCAGTGCCCTGCGTGACAACAGCGAGGTCGCCAAGCGCGTGTCCTCGATCGATACCTCTGACATGCCGGTGGGCCGCGTCGTCATGGTCTACTCTCTCCAGGAACAGCTGTCCGGGCGCGCCGGGCAGTACGGTCTGGGCCGGGGAGCCTCCGCGGGGATGCCGCAGGTGACGACGCCCACCCCGACCCCCACTACCGACTCTGGGAGCTGACATGCCTGCCGGCCGGTCCCGTGGCCTCCTGTACGCCCTCGCCGGTGCCGGTGCCGTGGCCGGCGCCGCGACCGCCCGGCTTGCGTACGCGGCGTTCACCCGCAACCGGCCGGCCGAGCTGAGCAGCCGCTGGACGCGGAAGAACCACCGCGGCGAGCCCATCACCCTGCTGGAAGGTCCCGCGTTCGTCGCGGGTTCTGCCGCCGCCGCCGCGGTCACCCCTGGCCTGCCCGGTCGCCTGCGTGCCGCCGCGCTCATCGCGGGCACCGGCAGCGGAGCGCTCGGCGCGTACGACGATCTCTACGGCACCACCGACTCGAAGGGTTTCAAGGGCCACCTGAGCGCGCTCGCCCGCGGCCAGGTCACCAGCGGCGCCGTCAAGATCCTCGGTATTGGCGCCACGGGTCTCGTCTCGGCCGCGCTCGTGTCGCGCGGCCCGGTCGACACCCTGGTCAACGGTGCCACGATCGCGGGTGCGGCCAACCTCGCCAACCTGTTCGACCTGCGTCCCGGCCGCGCCGTCAAGGTCGGCCTGCTGACGGGCGGGCCGCTGCTCGCGGCGTCGGTGCTGCGTGACAGGCCCGCCGCGGCGGCGCTCGCCGCCGTCCCGCTGGGGGCCGCCGCCGCGCTGCTCCCCGACGACCTCGGCGAACGCGCGATGCTCGGCGACGCGGGCGCCAACTCCCTGGGCGCCCTCCTCGGGCTCGCCGCCGTCGTGGGGCTCGGCAAGCCCGGCCGGTACGCGGTGCTCGGCACCGTCGTGGCGCTGACGGCCGCGGCCGAGAAGGTCAGCTTCACCAAGGTCATCGCCGGCAATCCCGTGCTCAACCGGATCGACATGCTCGGCCGCCGCCCGGCCGAATCCGTGTGACCCGCCGTCCGCGATTGTCGGTGCCGCCTGCCAGTATGGCCTGCATCGACAACGTGGACCGGTAGGAGACGGAGGCCCGGTGAGTGTGGTGACGGCGCGGGGCGTCGCGAGCGGTGCGATGCTCATCGGGGCGATCACCGTCCTGGCACGCGTCGCTGGATTCGCCAAGCAGTACGCCTTCGCCCAGACCGTCGGCACCAACTGCCTGGCCACGGCTTACACGACGGCCAACATGATCCCCAACATCGTCTTCGAGGTGGTCGCCGGGGGCGCGCTGGCGGGCATGGTCGTGCCCGTCCTGGCCGGGGCGGCCGACGAGGGGGCGCGCGAGCGGGCGGGTCGCATCGGCTCGGCGCTGCTCACCTGGGTCGTCGTCGTGCTGGTCCCGCTGGGCGTGCTGGTCGCCGTCCTCGCGGGGCCGGTCTCGGGGCTGTTCTTCGGCGCGGGGGTCGCCGACTGCGACACCTCCGCGGTGACCGCCATGGCAACCCGCATGCTGGTCGTCTTCGCCCCCCAGATTCCGCTGTACGGCGTCGCCGTGGTGCTCTACGGCGTGCTGCAGGCGCACCACCGCTTCGCCGGTCCCGCCGCCGCGCCGCTGGTGTCGAGCATCGTGGTCATCGTCGCGTACCTGATGTTCGTGCCGCTCAGTGGTGGCGTGCGCGGCCCGGGCACCCTTCCCGGCCCGGCCGAGCTGGCGTTGTCGGTCGGCACGAGCCTCGGCGTGCTCTCGCTGGTGGTGGCGGTGCTCCGGCCCGTCGGACGGCTGGGGCTGCGCTGGCGGCCCACCTTGCGTTTCCCCGACGGCGTCGCGGCCCAGGTGCGCAGGCTGGCGATGGCGGGTGTGGCGGCGCTGCTGGCCCAGCAGGCGGCCATGATCGTGGTGGTGCTGCTGGCCAACCAGGCGATCGGCAACGGGGCCATCGCGGCGTACAACTACGCGTGGGCGATCTACCTGGTGCCGTACGCGGTGCTGGCCGTGCCGATCGCCACCAGCGCCTTTCCCAGACTGTCGGCGCAGGCGGGTGACCCCGGGGCGTTCGCGGCGCTGGCGGCGCGCACCACGCGCGCGGTGGTACTGGTGTCGGGGCTGTCGGCCGGAGTGCTCGCCGCTGCGTCCGGGCCCGGGGCGATTGTCTTCCTGGCGGGCAAGAGCGAGGTGCCTCCCGGGGAGCTGGCGGCGGCGATCGCGCTGTTCGCCCCCGGGTTGATCGGCTATGGGCTCATGGCGCACCTCGGGCGAGTGCTGTACGCGGCAGGGCAGGGGCGGGCCGTGGCCACCGGCACCGTCGCGGGGTGGATCGTCGTGATGGTCGCCCAGGCCGTCTTCGTGCTGGTCCTGCCCGACGACTTGGAGATCGGCGGGATGGCGCTCGGGATGAGCGTCGGTATGACGGTGGGCGGGGCGCTGCTGCTCGCGTCCGTGGTGCGGACTCGCGGGCGGGCGGCGGTGGCCGGGCTCGCGCGGGCGGCGGGCGCGTCCGTCGCCGGCGGTGTCGCGGGCTATGCCGCGGGGGCCGTCGTGACCGGGTGGCTCGGTGCCGACGGCATCTGGCCCAACGTGGGCGCCACCGCGCTGGGCGCTCTGGTGGCGCTCGCGGTGGGAGCCGCCGTCGTGGCCCTGGCCGACCGCCCCGACGCCGGCGAGCTCATCGGCCTCTTCCGCCGCAGCGGCTCCGCCGGCCCAGTGCATGAAAGCGGCGACTGAACAGGCTGGCACTGTCCGGTCCAGCAGGGAGGCGGCGCGTCGTCGTCGGACCAGACCGACGCCCCGGCCACTCCATCTGCCCGGGTACCAACCAC
This sequence comes from Nonomuraea maritima, assembly GCF_900100395.1. Taxonomy (GTDB): domain Bacteria; phylum Actinomycetota; class Actinomycetes; order Streptosporangiales; family Streptosporangiaceae; genus Nonomuraea; species Nonomuraea maritima. The sequence continues at coordinate 18,601 of NZ_FNFB01000008.1, forward strand.
CTACTGAGGCGACCTCACCAGCCCGCTGCGGACGCTCCGCCCGCCGAGGACGCTGTCCCGTGCCCGAACACCATCATGCGAACTTCGCCGGTCGGTTAGGGGCAGGTCGCGTGAACAGGCGGGTCGGCTGTGGTGGAGTGTGGCCGGGCGGCGGGTATCGGAGAGATCGCCTGACCTGCGGTGGCCGGGTGGTGCGGCCAACGCAGGTCTTGGCCGCAATAGTGCGTGCGGGGCAGACGGCCAGGCACGGGCGGTCCGGGCAGACTGCCCGGGCGGTGGCCGGGTGGTCTGCCGATGTAGGTCGGTGGTGGTGGGTGGGGCCTGGATGGGGTGGTGTGTGCGGGGCGGTCGGCTAGGCCGGGTGTGTGGGTGTACCGCTGGGGTGGTGTGCCGGGTGTAGGTCGATGGTGGTGAGTGGGGTCCGGTCGAGGTGGTGGGTGCGGGGCGTACCGCTTGCGTGGGCGGTGGGTCGGGGGCAGACCGTGTGGCTGGGCGGTTGGTCCGCCAGACTTCCTCGCTGGCCAATGAGTTTCGGGCAGGCAGCCTGGGCGGGCGGTCGTAGGGGTGTCCGTGGCGATGGGTTCCTGGCGGACCGCTTGGCCGGGGCGGGGTCGGGTAGATCGCCTGGCTGAGTGGGCGTAAGTGGTGTGTCGGCGCAGGCTGGTTGTAGCGATGGGTGCGCCTGGCGCTGGATTCGGCGGATGTTGTGTCTGACGTTGGATCCGGATGGTTGGTGGGCCTGGCGTTGGATTCGGGCGGACGGGGTGCCGGGGTGGGGCGGTTGCCGGTGGTGGCCGGGCGGTCGGGTGTGGGCAGGTTTGGCCGTGGTGGGGCTCGTGGGTGCGTGTGGTTTGGGTGGGGTGTCTTGGCAACGGGGTTGGATCTGGCGGGACAATTGCCGGCAGGCGGTGTGGGAGGAGTGGGTTGTGCGGGTGGCGTTCGTGCTGGGCACTACGTCGGGCGGTACCGGGCGGCATGTTCTGATGCTGGTCGAGGGGCTGGTGCGGCGCGGGCATCAGGTCGTCGTGGCTGGGCCGCGCAGTGTTGAGGAGCAGTTCGGGTTCGGGGCTGCCGGGGCGGTCTTCGCAGAGGTGGCCGTGTCGGATCGGCCGCGTCCGGTCGGCGACCTGCGGGCGGTGGCGGCCGTACGGAGGCTGACCCACGATGCCGATGTCGTGCACGCTCACGGGTTGCGGGCAGGGGCGCTCACCGCGCTCGGACGGCGGGGCCCGGTCGTGACACTGCACAACGCGCTGACCGCGGGCGGGTTCGTGGGGCTGGTGTACGGCGTGCTCGAACGCGTCGTGGCCAGGCGGGCGGGCCGCGTCCTGGTCGTTTCGCCCGACCTGGGGGAGCGGATGACCAGGCTCGGCGCGCGGGACGTACGGAACGCCTTGGTGGCCGCCCCCGTGCCGCGCCCGCCGAAGCGCACGCCCCGGGAGGTCAGGGACGAGCTGGGCGCGGGCGATCGGCCGCTCCTGGTGACCGTCGCCCGGCTGGCCCAGCAGAAGGGCCTGGATACGCTGCTCGACGTCGCCCGCGGTCCGTGGCCGGGCGGAGCCTCCCGCACGCCCCTGTTCGCGGTCGCGGGCGAGGGGCCGCTGCGCGCCGAACTGCAGCGGCGGATCGACGCCGAAGGGCTGCCCGTCAGGCTGCTGGGCGGTCGCGACGACGTGCCCGACCTGCTCGGCGCGGCCGACGCGCTGCTCATGCCGAGCCGCTGGGAGGGGCAGCCGCTCACGCTCAGGGAGGCGCTCATGACGGGCACGCCCGCCGTCGCCTCCGACGTGGGCGGCATACCCGAGATCCTGGGGGACGCCGGCCTCCTGGTGCCGTACGGGGACGTCGAAGGGTTCCGCGGCGCCGTACGGACGTTGCTGGAAGAGGGGGAGACGGCGCGGCGGCTGGCTGCGGCGGCGGCCCGGCGCGGCGAGGAGATGCCCGGCGCGGACGACGCCGTCGACAGTGTCCTCACGGCCTACGGGGTTCCGCCGCGGTAGGCGGGGCCGATCCGTTCTCATATACTGCCGGGGCTAGGGAGGGGAGTATCCCTTCGCGACAGCCTCGTCATCACGGTGCAGTCCCGACCCATGGGGCCCCCGGGGCTGCCGGCTCGCGGATCGTCGCGGGCGGGAGAGACCTCCGGCAACGAACCGTTTCTGCCGGAGGGTTACGTGAACGAACCTCTATGGGCCTGGATCGCCATAATCGCCGGTCTGCTGCTCGTCCTCGCCATCGACCTGTGGATCGTGGACCGTGGGGAAGCCAGAGAGTTCTCCATGCGCCAGGCGAGTTACTGGGTGACGTTCTACGTGACGCTCGCCGTGTTGTTCGGTGTGGTCCTGTGGATGACGGTCGGTGGCGACAAAGCGGGTGAGTTCTTCGCCGGCTACATCACCGAGTACAGCCTCAGCGTCGACAACCTTTTCGTGTTCCTCATCATCATGAGCAGGTTCGCCGTGCCGCGGATCTACCAGCACAAGGTGCTGCTCGTCGGCATCCTTCTGGCGCTCGTGATGCGGGGCATCTTCATCGCGCTCGGCGCCGCGGCCCTCGAACGGTTCAGCTGGCTGTTCTACGTGTTCGGCGCGTTCCTCGTCTACACCGCCGTCAACCTCGTCCGCGACCACCTCAAGGGCGAGGACGAGGAGTTCAACGAGAACATCATGCTGCGGTGGGTGCGGCGAGCCTTCCCCACCACCGACGGCTTCGTCGACTCCAAGGTCACCGTCAAGATCGACGGCAAGCGCATGGTGACGCCGATGCTCATCGTGATGGTCGCCATCGGCACCACCGACCTGCTGTTCGCCCTCGATTCGATTCCGGCGATTTTCGGGCTCACCAAAGACGCCTTCATTGTCTTCAGCGCGAACGCGTTCGCGCTGATGGGACTACGTCAGCTCTACTTCCTGCTGGGCGGATTGCTGCAGCGGCTCGTCTACATCAGCTACGGTTTGGCGTTCATCCTGGGGTTCATCGGGGTTAAGCTCGTATTGGAGGCGTTGCATGCCAGCGATGTCTCCTGGGCGCCCGCGATTCCGATCTGGGTGTCGCTCTCCGTCATCGGCGCAACCATCGTGATCACCACTGCGGCCAGCCTGATCAGGGCCCGTATGGACGCGCGCAAGGGCGAGGAGACGCAACCGGAACAGGTCTAGCTAAGTGGACCTGTAGGCGCTTTGCTTGTGTGGTTCTGCCGTGTAATAGTTACTGGTTCCGTAACAACACGGCAAAGCGCCCAGTCCAGTCACCACCAAAGGTTGTACGTGTCAGACGATCTTGCCAAGCCGACCCGCGTGAGGCTCGCACGCGGGGTCTCCCCGTGGCTCCTCCCGACGGCGGCCACGGCGGCCGCCACCGCGCTGCTGACGCGCCGAGACCGGCGATGGGCGCTCGCGGCGGTGCCGCTGAGCGCACTCACCGGAGCGATGCTCTGGTTCTTCCGTGATCCCGACCGCACCCTGGGCAAGGGACGCATCCTGTCGCCTGCCGACGGTGTGGTGCAGAGCATCGATCCCTGGCCGGACGGGCGTACGCGGGTCGCCATCTTCATGAGCCCCCTGAACGTGCACGTCAACCGTGCCCCACTTGCGGGAAATGTCACGTCCGTGCAGCATGTGACAGGTGGGTTCGTGCCGGCGTTCAACAAGGACAGCGACCAGAACGAACGCGTGGTGTGGCATTTCGAGACCGCGCTGGGCGACATCGAGATGGTGCAGATCGCGGGCGCGGTGGCGCGCAGGATCGTGCCGTACGTGAGCGCGGGAGTGAAGGTGGCCCAGGCTGAGCGGATCGGTCTCATCCGGTTCGGCTCGCGGGTCGACATCTACCTTCCCGAAGGGATCTCTCCCGCGGTGTCCGTGGGTGAGAAGACGGTTGCGGGGGTGACCAGAATTGACCACGGCTGACGCCGGAGGCTGGCAGGCCGAGAACGAGGAGCCCACCGCTCCCGTGGGCAAGGCCTTCCGCCTGTCCGCCGCCGACTCGCTCTCGCTCGGCAACGCCGTCTGCGGGTTTCTCGCGGTGTGCGTCCTGGCCTATTCCGCGATCCAGCAGCTTCAGGTCGAGGGCGGCCGCTTCTCGCCCGATCCGAGCTACTTCGCCACCGCCATCGTGCTGCTCCTGATCGGCGCCACGTGTGACCTGTTCGACGGCCTCGTGGCCCGGCGCTTCCGCGCCTCCGCGATGGGCGCCGAGCTCGACAACCTGGCCGACGTCATCAGCTTCGGCTTCGCGCCCGCGTTCATGATCGTGATCTGGGGCATGGGCTTCAGCGACCGGGTGCCCTTCGCGGCGGTGCTCGCCACGGCCGCGGCCGTGCTGGTCGCAGGTGTCGTACGCCTGGCCAGGTTCGCCTGCGTCAAGACCAAGAGCGGCGACTTCATGGGCTTGCCCATCCCGATGGGCGCCATGACCGTGATCTCCATCGTGCTGCTGTTCCAGCCGAGCATCTGGGCCCTGGCGGGCATGCTGGGCGTGGCGTGGCTGATGGTCAGCCGCATCGAGTACCCCAAGCCGAAGGGGCAGCTCGCGGCGGTCGTCCTCGGGTGGATCATGGTGAACGTGGCGTTCCTCACGTTCTGGGTGGCCTGGCCGGAGGGCGGCAACCTCCCGATCAAGATCGGCGCCACCATGCAGATCTCGCTCGTGGCGGCGATCCCGCTGCGGATGCTGTTCTACAAGCGCGAGCAGCGTCTCTACAAGCGTGAGGAGCAGCGTCGCGAGGCCGAAGCAGCCGAGCGAATCGGCGGCTGACTGGGATTTTTCCCCATACTTCGGCTTTGATGGAATCATGTCGGCTACGCCGCGCGAGCACACGCGTACGTACTATCTCGGCAAGCTGGCCGCCGAGCTGGAGCAACGCGGCCTCGTGGCCGCGTTGCGGCGGTATCCGCTCGTGCTGCGCATCAGTGATCCTCAGCGCACGGCCATGCTGGCCGAGACGGTCGACTGCGTGCCGGTCGCCGATGGCTGGTTCTACCGGTGGTCGTGGGGCGAACTCGTCGGCTCGGCCGACGACCCCGTCCTCGCGGCCGAGCGGATCGTGCACGTGCTGACCGCCCGCCAGTGACCGTCACCGGCGGGCGTGTGCCGGACGGCGCCGGCTACCAGCCCCTGGCCCGCCACTCCGGCAGAGCCGGACGCTCGGCACCCAGCGTGGTGTCCTTGCCGTGGCCCGGGTAGACCCAGGTCTCGTCGGGCAGGCGGTCGAAGATCCGCTCGACCACGTCGGTGTAGAGCTGGTTGAAGCGCTCGGGGTCCTTCTGCGTGTTGCCGACGCCTCCCGGGAACAGGGAGTCGCCGGTGAACAGGTGGTGGCCCTCCGCGCCGCCGTCGTACAGCAGCGCGATCGAGCCGGGCGTGTGGCCCCGCAGGTGGATGACCTCGAGAGTCACCTCGCCGACGGTGATGGTGTCGCCGTACTCGACCGTACGGCGGACCTGGACCGGCAGCGCAGGGGCGTCGAGCGGGTGGGCGATCACCTCGGCGCCGGTCACCTTCGCCACCTGCTCCAGCGCCTGCCAGTGGTCGCCGTGCTGGTGGGTGGTGACGATCGCGCGGACCGGCGGGTCGGAGATGAGCGCGAGCAGGCGGTCGGCCTCGGCCGCGGCGTCGATGAGCAGCCCCTCACCGGTGGCGGTGCAGCGCAGCAGGTAGGCGTTGTTGTCGTACGGTCCGACGGCGAGCTTGGAGATCGTCACGGCCGGCAGCTCGCGCACGTCGGCGGGACCGCCGACCTGGACATCGCCTGTGTACGTCATGGATGGTCCTCTGGGGGCGTCGCGGACAGGTCAGCGGGGGCCGGCACCGTGGGCCACGACGGCGTCCGCGGAAGGCGTGCGCCCCGGGACCGGTGTGCACGGTCGCCCCATCCGCACCAGCCTAACCCCATGCCGCAGGACCTGTCGGGTACGTGAGACCGCGGCGGGCCGGACATGGCGGCCGCACGTACGGGCGGCCTGGAAGCGGTCGGCTCTTGGGAAACTCGGCGGTCGGCAGGGCCGCCGTGGGTGATGGTGACGGGTACGCCTGCCGGTTCCAGGCGGTGGCGAAAACGGCATATGGTGAAATTTCGCTGTTTAAGAATTGGGCGAGGGGCATAAAAGCGCAGGTCAGAGGGTTGACTTTTGAAGCACCCCTGACGTTGTGGGAGATGGCCGTACCCTGAAGGGGACGGGTTCTCGGCCGCCGGAGCCGGTGTCGCCGAAACTGTCGGTGCCCCCGTCTACCATCCCCCGTGGACCTATCCGCCTTTTGACTTCCGGGATCGCCGTGGCAGACCGCCTGATCGTGCGTGGTGCACGAGAACACAACCTCAAGGACGTCTCGCTCGACCTGCCGCGAGACTCGCTGATCGTCTTCACCGGCCTGTCCGGCTCTGGCAAGTCGAGCCTGGCCTTCGACACGATCTTCGCTGAGGGGCAGCGGCGCTACGTCGAGTCGCTGTCGGCGTACGCGCGCCAGTTCCTCGGCCAGATGGACAAGCCGGACGTCGACTTCATCGAGGGCCTCTCCCCGGCCGTGTCCATCGACCAGAAGGCCACCAGCAAGAACCCCCGCTCCACCGTCGGCACCATCACCGAGGTCTACGACTACCTGCGGTTGCTGTGGGCGCGCATCGGCAAGCCGCACTGCCCCGTGTGCGCGCGCCCGATCGCCAGGCAGACGCCGCAGCAGATCGTCGACCGCCTGATGGACCTCGAGGAAGGCACCCGCTTCCAGGTGCTGGCCCCCGTCGTGAGAGGCCGCAAGGGCGAGTACACCGAGCTGTTCCGCGAGCTGCAGACCAAGGGCTTCGCCCGCGCCAGGGTCGACGGCACCGTCGTGCGGCTGGAGGAGCCGCCTACGCTGAAGAAGTACGAGAAGCACGACATCGAGGTCATCGTCGACCGCCTGTCGGTCAAGGAGTCGGCGCGGCGCCGGCTCAACGACTCGATCGAGACGGCCCTGCAGCTGTCAGGGGGCACGATCACGCTCGAGTTCGTCGACCTGCCGGACGACGACCCCAACCGCGAACGCTTCTACTCCGAGCACCTCTACTGCCCGTACGACGACCTGTCGTTCGAGGAGCTGGAACCGCGTTCGTTCTCCTTCAACTCGCCGTTCGGCGCCTGTCCCGAGTGCACAGGTCTCGGCACCAAGATGGAGGTCGACCCCGAGCTCGTGGTGCCCGACCCCGAGCGCACGCTCGGCGAGGGCGCGATCCACCCGTGGTCCGGCGGCCACACCAGCGAATACTTCTCCAGGCTGATCGAGGCGCTCGGCCACGTGGTCGGCTTCACCCTCGAAACGCCCTGGGAGAAGCTGTCGAAGAAGGCGCAGAAGGCCCTGCTGTACGGCCACGACGAGCAGGTGCACGTCTCGTACAGCAACCGCTTCGGCCGCAGGCGTTCCTACTACACGACCTTCACCCCCGTCATCCCGTGGGTGCAGCGCCGGCACGCCGAGGCAGAGAGCGACTCGGCGCGCGAGCGCTTCGAGGGCTACATGCGCGAGATCCCGTGCCCGGCGTGCAAGGGGTCCAGGCTCAAGCCGGTCAGCCTCGCGGTGACGGTGTCGGGCAAGTCGATCTCCGAGGTCTCGGCCATGTCGATCGGCGAGTGCGCGAAGTTCCTGGCCTCGCTCAAGCTGTCCGACCGCGACATGCAGATCGCCGAGCAGGTGGTCAAGGAGATCAACGCCCGCATGGGCTTCCTGCTCGACGTCGGCCTCGACTACCTGACGATGGACCGCGCCGCCGCCACGCTCGCCGGTGGTGAGGCGCAGCGCATCCGGCTGGCGACGCAGATCGGCTCGGGTCTGGTCGGCGTCCTGTACGTGCTGGACGAGCCGTCCATCGGCCTGCACCAGCGCGACAACATGCGGCTGCTCGACACGCTGGTCAGGCTGCGCGACATGGGCAACACGCTCATCGTGGTCGAACACGACGAGGACACCATCGCCGCGGCCGACTGGGTGGTAGACATCGGGCCTGGCGCGGGCGAGCACGGCGGCCAGGTCGTCGTCTCCGGCACCGTCCAGGAACTCCTCACCAGCGAGACGTCCCTCACCGGCCAATACCTGTCGGGGCGGCGGAGCATCCCGATCCCGGCCACGCGCCGCAAGCGCGACAAGAAGCGGCAGATCACCGTCAAGGGGGCGCGCGAGCACAACCTCAAGGGCGTCGACATCGAGTTCCCGCTGGGCGTGTTCACCGCGGTCACGGGGGTGTCAGGGTCGGGCAAGTCGACGCTGGTCAACGACATCCTCTACAACGCGCTGGCCAAGGAGCTCAACGGCGCCCGCACGGTGCCGGGGCGGCACTCCCGCATCAACGGCATGGACCAGGTCGACAAGGTCGTCCACGTCGACCAGTCGCCGATCGGGCGTACGCCGCGCTCCAACCCGGCCACCTACACCGGGGTGTTCGATCACGTTCGCAAGCTGTTCGCGGCCACGGCCGAGGCGAAGATGCGCGGCTACCAGCCGGGGCGGTTCAGCTTCAACGTCAAGGGCGGGCGCTGCGAGGCGTGCGCCGGCGACGGCACGATCAAGATCGAGATGAACTTCCTGCCGGACGTCTACGTCCCCTGTGAGGTCTGTCACGGCGCTCGCTACAACAGGGAGACGCTGGAGGTCCACTACAAGGGCAAGACGATCTCCGAAGTGCTCGACATGCCGATCGAGGAGGCGCTCGCCTTCTTCGAGGCGATCCCCGCGATCAAGCGGCACCTGCAGACACTGCACGACGTGGGTCTCGGCTACGTCCGTCTCGGGCAGCCAGCCACCACGCTGTCCGGTGGTGAGGCGCAGCGCGTCAAGCTCGCGTCCGAGCTGCAGCGGCGCCAGACCGGACGGACGATCTACGTGCTCGACGAGCCGACCACCGGTCTGCACTTCGAGGACATCCGGCGGCTGCTCGGCGTTCTCGGGCGGCTCGTCGAGGGCGGCAACACCGTGATCGTCATCGAGCACAACCTCGATGTCATCAAGACCGCCGACTGGCTCATCGACATGGGGCCGGAGGGTGGCTCGCGCGGTGGCACGCTGGTCGCCACCGGCACGCCGGAGGAGGTCGCCCTGGTGGACGAGAGCCACACGGGCCGCTTCCTGCGGAAGATCCTCTCCCTCTGACGAGCCGGGGGTTCGCCTTTCCCGTACGGGAGGCGAACCCCCGCCACGTGGGTCCGGTGCACAGGTCTCCGCGGGCGGAGACGCGGTGGTGAAGGTCTTGCCCGCAGCCTGCGGCCGGGCGCTGACCCACGGCGTACCGCTCACTGACCGGCCGGGCCCGCCCGCCGACGGCGTTCCGAAGTGCTCGGCCCACGCCTACGGCGCGGGCCGTTTTCTGTCGGACCCGATGAGGGGAGCGGGGGCCGGCGTCAATAGGGTTCTGGTCTGGTAGCGACCGCTACTCCCGGGGGTCGGCAGCGCCGCGGAGGGCGGGATCGGTCATCATCACGGAGCGGGGCGGAGTCATGTCCGAGAACGGTTGGGGACGACGTGAGGTGCTGGGCACGGCCGGAGTCGCGGCCTGCGGGCTGGCGCTGACCGCCTGCGGCGCCGAGGAGGCGACGAGCACGCCGAACCTCAAGGGCAAGGTCATCGCGAGAACCGTGGACGTGCCCGTGGGCGGCGGCACGCTGAACACCGACCTGCAGGTCGTGGTGACGCAACCCTCGCAGGGCGTCTACAAGGCGTTCAGCGCGCGGTGCACCCACAAGGGCTGCAAGGTGAGCGCCCCCAAGGACAACGTCATCAGATGCGCCTGCCACGGCAGCGAATTCGCCGCCGACTCGGGCAAGGCCACCAAGGGTCCGGCCACCGCCCCGTTGGCGGGCTTCCAGGTCAAGGTCGAAGGCGACGGCATCGTGGTCGTCTGACAAGCGGTGTCGCTCTCGTACGGGATGAACCGGAGCCGGTGTGCCGGCCGTACCTCTCGGTAGAAGCCGATCTGAGAGGACGCATCATGACGGAGAGCACGCGACGGACGGTGTTCCTCGGCGCCGGAGGCGCCGGGCTCGCGGCGGTGCTGACGGCGTGCGCGAGCTACGGCGTGCCGACGACGGAGGCGGGCCTCGACGCGGGCGCGCAGGCGCCCGCGGAGGAGGAGCCGGCCGCCGAGGCGGCCGAGCAGAAAGGCGGCGGGTCCAAGCGCAAGGCGCTGGCCGACACCGCCGACATCCCCGAGGGCGGCGGCAAGGTCTTCAAGGACCGGAAGGTCGTCGTGACGCAGCCGGCCGCGGGCGAGTTCAAGGCGTTCTCGGCGGTGTGCACCCACGCGGGCTGCACGGTCGCCTCCGTCTCGAACGGGACGATCAACTGCCCCTGTCACGGCAGCAAGTTCAACATCGAGGACGGTTCCGTCGCCAACGGCCCGGCGGGAGCCCCGCTCGAGGAGATGCCGATCACCGTGGACGGCGAGAAGATCAGGCTCGCTTGAGACACGTCTCATGAATTTCTCACCTGGGTGCGTTTGGGTCGTCATATGGGACATGACCTGAAGAGCCGCAGGGCGATGATCGCGAGCGTCGGAGTTGGTGGACTGGCGCTGGCGGTCGCCGCGTGCGGTGGCACCGATACCGTGCAGCCCGCGGGGAACGCCGCCCCCGCCGAGTCGAGCGCCCCCCAGGCAGGGGCGACGCAGTCGAGCGCGCCGCAGGGCGGCGGCACCGCTCTGGCCAAGACCGCCGACATCCCCGTCGGCGGCGGAACGATCTTCAAGGACCAGAAGATCGTGGTGACACAGCCGACGGAGGGTGACTTCAAGGCGTTCAGCGCCACCTGCACCCACCAGGGCTGCACGGTCGGCAGCGTGGAGGGCGACGCCATCGTCTGCCCGTGTCACGGGAGCCAGTTCGCCATCGCGGACGGATCCGTGAAGAACGGCCCGGCCGAGCGGCCGCTCCCCGCCCAGCAGATCACCGTCGAGGGCGACCAGATCATGCTCGGCTGAGGTCCTTTCCGCGGTGACGTTCCCGCCGTACCTTCGCGGTTGAAGTACGGCGGGCGACTTGTCGGTGCGGGCTACTAGGCTTGCAGGCGTGGTGAGATCAGCGGGCAGCCCCTTGAGTTTCCGGCCCAAGTCTGGATCGATCCCCGAATCCCCAGGGGTCTACAGGTTCAGGGACGCGACCGGCCGGGTGATCTATGTCGGCAAGGCGAAGAGCCTGCGGCAGCGGCTCAACTCCTACTTCGCCGACTTCTCCGCGCTGCATCCGCGCACGCAGACCATGCTCACCACGGCCGCCGACGTCGACTGGACGGTGGTGGGCACCGAGGTCGAGGCGCTGCAGCTCGAATACTCCTGGATCAAGGAGTACGACCCGCGCTTCAACGTCAAGTACCGCGACGACAAGTCCTACCCCTACCTCGCCGTCACGATGGGCGAGGATTTCCCCCGCGTGCAGGTCATGCGGGGCGCCAAGCGCAAGGGCACACGCTACTTCGGCCCCTACTCCCACGCCTGGGCCATCCGCGAGACCGTCGACCTGCTGCTGCGGGTCTTCCCGGTGCGCACGTGCAGCGGCGGGGTGTTCAAACGGGCCGGGCAGATCGGCCGGCCGTGCCTGCTGGGCTACATCGACAAGTGCTCGGCGCCGTGCGTCGGCCGGGTCACCGCCGACGAGCACCGCGCGCTGGCCGAAGACTTCTGCGACTTCATGGCCGGCAACACCAGCCGCTTCATCAAGCGGCTGGAGAGAGAGATGCGCGACGCCGCCACCCAGCAGGAGTACGAGCGGGCGGCCCGGCTGCGCGACGACATCCAGGCCCTGCAGCGGGCGCTCGAGAAGCAGGCCGTCGTGCTCGGCGAGGGCACCGACGCCGACGTGGTGGCGCTCGCCGAAGACCCGCTCGAAGCCGCCGTCCAGGTTTTCTACGTGCGCGGCGGGCGCATCCGCGGTCAGCGCGGCTGGGTGGTCGACAAGGTCGAGGAGACCTCGCCGGGCGAGCTGGTCGAGCAGTTCCTGCTGCAGATGTACGCCGACGCCGGCCCCGACTCGATGCCCCGCGAGGTGCTCGTGGCCGCGCTGCCGCCCGACCACGAGGCGGTGACCGAGCTGCTCAGCGAGCAGCGCCGGGCCCGGGTCGACGTACGCGTGCCGCAGCGCGGCGACAAGAAGGCGCTCATGGAGACCGTCGAGCGCAACGCCAAGGAGTCGCTGGCCCAGCACAAGATCCGCCGCGCGAGCGACCTGACCACGCGGAGCAAGGCGCTGCAGGAGATCGCCGACGCCCTCGACCTCGACCAGGCGCCGCTGCGCATCGAGTGCTACGACGTCTCCCACCTGCAGGGCGAGAACGTCGTGGCGTCGATGGTGGTCTTCGAGGACGGGCTGGCCCGTAAGAGCGAATACCGCAGGTTCTCCGTCAAGACGAAGGAGGGCGACGTCGCCTCGATTCACGAGGTGATCCTCCGCCGGTTCCGCCGCTACCTGGAGGAACGCTCCGCGACCGGAGAGCTCGCGGCCGACGATGACGACGGCCACGGTCCCATCGACCCCGAGACCGGCAGGCCGCGCAAGTTCGCCTATCCGCCCAACCTCGTCGTCGTCGACGGCGCGGGGCCCCAGGCGGCCGCGGCGCAGCGTGCCCTCGACGAGCTCGGCATCGACGACGTGGCCGTGTGCGGCCTGGCCAAGCGGCTGGAGGAGGTGTGGCTGCCCGGCGACGACCAGCCGGTGATCATGCCTCGTTCAAGCGAGGGCCTCTACCTGCTGCAACGCGTGCGCGACGAAGCGCACCGCTTCGCCATCACCTACCATCGTTCGAAGAGGTCCAAGACGGTGAAGGAAAGCGCGCTCGACGGCGTGCCAGGCCTGGGGCCGGCGCGCAGACGGGCGTTGCTCACACACTTCGGCTCAGTGAAGAAGCTGCGCGAGGCCACGGCCGCCGAGATCTGCGAGGTTCCCGGCATCGGCCCGTCCATCGCCGAGGTCATCGTGTCGACACTGAAGGGAGAGTCACCTTGATCTCGTCAGCATGCCAGGGTGTTCACGCGGAAGCATCGCGCGGCTGCGCGGTGCGCGGCCACCGCGCCGCAGGGGAGGGCCGCCGGGCGACCGCGCCGGGCGGGCCGGCGGCCGGGGTGCGATCATGAGCGTCGAACGCACCGGCGAGGCGACGTCCGATGACACTCGGCCGGAGAGCACGAACGCCCGGCGCGCGGTCGGGGAGGGCGCGCAGCGGGCGGTCGAGCAGGACAGGCCGGTGAGTGGCGGTTCGGCGAGTGCGGTGCCCACAGGTTCGGCAAGTGCGGTGCCCGCAGGCTCAAGTGCGGTGCCCACAGGTTCGGTGCCAGCAGGTTCGGTGAGTGCGGATCCGGTGAGTGTGTCGCCGTCCGCGGGCGCGCAGGCCGTGGATGCGCAGGCCGGACGTGCTGAGGGCGTGGATGCTGAGGACGCGGAGCCGGGGAGCGCTGAGCCGGCGTTCGTCATCGTCACCGGCATGTCCGGGGCCGGGCGGAGCACCGCGGCCAAGGCGCTGGAGGACCTCGGCTGGTTCGTCATCGACAACCTGCCGCCCGGGCTGCTGTTCGCGATGGCCGAGGAGGCCGGCAAGGTCAAGCTCGCCGCCGACAAGGTGGCGGCCGTCGTCGACGTGCGCAGCCTCGCCTTCACCACCGACCTGAACGCCGCGATCGAGGAGCTCGAGGCGCGCGGCGTGCGGGTACGGGTGGTGTTCCTGGAGGCCAGCGACGAGGAGCTGGTCCGCAGGTTCGAGAACGTCCGCCGTCCGCATCCGCTGCAGGGCGAGGGGCGGCTCGTCGACGGCATCGCCCGCGAGCGCGGCATCCTGCGCGAGGTACGGGCCAACGCCGACCTGGTGATCGACACCTCGACGCACAACGTGCACGAGCTGCGGGGCAAGATCGTCGCGTTCTTCGGCGGTGAGGACCGCCCGGGACTGCGGCTCAACGTGGTGTCCTTCGGGTTCAAGTACGGCCTGCCGGTCGACGCCGACCTGGTGGTCGACTGCCGGTTCCTGCCCAACCCGCACTGGGTGCCCGAGCTGCGGCCGATGAACGGGCTCGACCCGGCGGTCAGCCAGTACGTCCTCGGGCAGCCGGGGGCCAAGGAGTTCCTCGACGCGTACGAGGAGGTCCTGCAGGTGGTGGCGGCCGGGTACGCGCGGGAGGGCAAGAGCTACGCGACCCTCGCCGTGGGATGCACGGGCGGAAAGCACCGCAGTGTGGCCATGACCGAGCAGATCGCCTCCCGGCTGCGTGACCGCGGGGTCGAGGTCCAGGTGAGCCACCGCGACGTGGGTCGCGAGTGACCGGCACCGGCCTCGTCACCGTCTCCTGCCGGATCCGGCAGGAGACGGCCGCTTCAGGGGCGTGAAGCCGCCTTGCTCGGGACGAGGGCTTGGGCCTGCACAGAGCTGTGGCGGCGCACCTCACGGCGTGCGCGGATGCGGGGCATTCCCGGCCCGCGGGATCCGGCACGGAGCGGCCGGTATGGCCGGTATGGCGGGTGTGGAGCGGCTGGTGTGGGGCCGCACAGAGCGGCGATCGGGCTCGACGCCGTCGGGCACGGTGCGCGCCACGGTGCGCGCCACGGTGCGCGCCACGGTGCGCGCCACGGTGCGCGCCACGGTGTGGGGTGGGCGTGGAGCGACTGGTGTGGGGCCGCACAGGGCGGCCGGTGTGGGGGGCGTGGAGCGGCTGGTGGGTTTCGCGGCATGTGGTTCGGTGGGTATTGAGCTGTGGGCGAAACTACCGGCGTGTCTCAGTTGTCCTTGAAATGGTCAGTGGGTGAAGTTTTCCGGAACGGCGGCGGAACGCGGAGGATGACCAGGCCGCCGGGCAATGGGCGGAAATGGGGGCGATGCCCGTCCCCGAGGTCAAGGTCGCGACCGGCTCGCCGTTGAGGATCCTCAGCGTGAGAAGCGCCCGACCGGCGGTTCTGCTGGTCTCGCATCCCCCACCTGCTCCAGTGCAAGGCTCGGTGCGTCGTGTCCTTGAGTGGCTGTGGCGGCGTCCCTTCTCGGAGCGGGTATGGACGTGCGGGTGCGGCGTCGAGCACGATTGCGACGTCAGTGCCGCTCACAGCCCGCTCCAACGCGATGACGACAGAGCAGGGCAGCACGGTTTCACGTCGCCGGGGGTAGTTTCCCGGAGAAGAGGCGACTCCGGCTCGCCGGGGCGGACGGCGCGAATCAGGTAAGAGGATCTGGGATTCTCCGAACAGTAGTGGTGAGGCGGACGTGCGGAAGCGCGTTCGATACTTGGACAGGACGTCGGTTCGGGGAGAGTCCCGGCCAGGCGTCCAGGAGAGCGGTGAGCGCGTTTGCACGAAGAGGTCGAGTCCCGGGCGGTTCGTCGTGAACATCCCGGACACGCCGGGTTCGGCCCTCGGGTCGTGGCACTGGGTGGCGGGCATGGCCTCTATGCCTCCCTGTCGGCATTAAGGATGGTCACCGACCGCCTGACCGCGGTGGTGACGGTCGCCGACGACGGCGGCTCCAGCGGGCGGCTGCGCCGTGAGCTCGGCGTACTGCCCCCCGGCGACCTGCGGATGGCGCTGGCCGCACTGTGCGGCGACGACGAGTGGGGCAGCACCTGGAGCGAGGTCGTCCAGCACCGTTTCCGCAGCGAGGGCGAGCTGCACGGGCACGCCGTCGGCAACCTGCTCATCGTCGCGTTGTGGGAGCTGCTCGGCGACCCCGTGGCGGGTCTCGACTGGGTCGGCAGGCTGCTCGGCGCGCAGGGCAGGGTGCTGCCGATGGCGTCGGTGCCGCTCGACATCGTGGCCCAGGTCGAGCTCGACGGCGTGACCTCGACCGTGCGCGGGCAGGTGGCGTGCGCCCTGACCCCCGGACGCGTCCAGGCGATCTCGCTGGTGCCGGAGGACCCACCCGCCCGGCCCGAGGCGGTGGCGGCGGTGCTGGAGGCCGACTGGGTGGTGTTCGGGCCAGGCTCGTGGTTCACCAGCGTGCTGCCGCACCTCAAGGTGCCCGAGCTGGCCAGGGCGTTGCACAGCACCCAGGCCAAGCGGCTGGTCACCCTCAACCTGGCGCCGCAGCCCGGCGAGACCGACGACTTCTCCCCTCAGCAGCATCTGGAGGTGCTCCGGCAGCACGCCCCCGAACTGCCGATCGACGTCGTGCTCGCCGAGACGAGCATAGTGGACGACCCGGGCGCGCTGGAGAAGTCGGCCGCCGCGCTCGGAGCACGGCTCGTTCTCGCCGATGTCGCCGCCGCGGACGGCTCCCCGAGGCATGACCCACGACGTCTTGCCTCCGTCCTGGACGAGATTTTCCTCCAGAAGCGTTGATCCTGGTCGGCGTGGCGCGAAGGTGCGAGAGACTCATGGGGAGCCGGTCTGAATGGGGGAGAGGACTAACGCATGGCGATGACAGGTGTGGTCAAGGACGAACTTAGCCGTCTGCCGGTGCTCAAACCGTGCTGCCGCAAGGCGGAGGTATCGACGCTGCTGCGGTTCGCCAGCGGCCTGCACCTGGTGGGCGGGCGGATCGTCATCGAGGCCGAACTCGACACCAACGCCACGGCGCGGCGGCTGATCAAGGACATCGGAGAGGTGTTCGGTCACAAGGCCGAGGTGCTCGTGCTCGCGCCCGCCGGCCTGCGCAAGGGCTCGCGCTACGTCGTACGCGTCTACCGCGACGGTGAGGCGCTGGCGCGGCAGACGGGTCTCATCGACAACCACGGCCGGCCGGTGCGCGGCCTGCCCCGGCAGGTCGTCGCGGGGGCCTCCTGCGACGCGGAGGCGGCCTGGCGCGGTGCGTTCCTGGCGCACGGCTCGCTGACCGAGCCGGGCAGGTCCATGTCGCTGGAGGTCACCTGCCCGGGTCCTGAGGCGGCGCTCGCGCTGGTCGGCTCGGCGCGGCGGCTGAAGATCCACGCCAAGGCGCGCGAGGTGCGGGGCGTCGACCGCGTCGTGGTGCGCGACGGCGACGCGATCAGCGCGCTGCTCACCCGGCTCGGGGCACACGACAGCGTGCTGGCCTGGGAGGAGCGGCGCATGCGCCGTGAGGTGCGTGCCACGGCCAACCGGCTGGCCAACTTCGACGACGCCAACCTGCGGCGATCTGCCCGGGCCGCGGTGGCGGCCGGGGCGCGGGTGCAGCGGGCGCTGGAGATCCTCGGCGAGGAGGCTCCGGATCACCTGGTGGTGGCCGGGCGCCTGCGGGTCGAGCACAAGCAGGCGTCCCTGGAGGAGCTCGGCCAGATCGCCGACCCGCCGCTGACCAAGGACGCCATCGCCGGACGGATCCGCCGGCTCCTCGCGATGGCCGACAAGCGCGCCTCCGACCTGGGCATCCCCAACACCGAGGCCAACCTCACCGTCGACATGCTGGCCCCGTGACCTGCTGCGCCCGCTGGTGGCGGTACGCGGCGGTCGGGTCAGGGCGGAGATAGGGGAACCCCGCCGTCGAAACGGCCACGGGGGCGGTGGGGTCAGTCCTGGGTGGGGTTGCGGGGAGTGAAGAGGTCGGGGGCCGGCTTCTGGGCGGGTTGCTGGGCCGGTTCGAAGGGGGCTCGGTATTCCGGTTCCGTGGCCTGCTCGGTGGCCTCCGACTCGGCGCGGTGGGCCCGTCGTACGCGGGTCACCCGGAAGGTGACGAGGAGCAGCGAGACCAGGGCCGCGACGGCGATGTACAGCCACACCGCCCAGGCCTCGGCGAGCGGTTGCCGGTAGAGCGCCAGCGCGCCGGGCAGCCCCTCGGTGAAGTTGGCCACAGTGACGTCGGACAGCTGGGCGGCGCGCGGCTCGGCGGGCGGCGTGCGCAGGGGCGCGCCGATCATGATGCTCACCCCCGCGATCTGTCCGGCCACCACCGCGCCGCCCGCGTACAGGGCCGCGAGCGGCACCAGCAGGAGGCTGCGCGGGCGTACCGCGCCGATCGCGAGCGCCACGAGCAGCGCGATGAGCACCGACAGCCCCAGCGAGAGCGGCAGCCCGCTCCAGAACCCCGTCACGGCCTCCGGCAGGCTCCGCTGGAACAGCACGGCCGCACCCAGACACGCCGAACAGACCAGCGCGGTGACCAGACCGAGGACGAGTCCGGGCAGCAGGCCAGACCGCTTTCGTGACATCTCAGCCCCCAGAGAATGCACCCAGTTAACTATGACGAGTCGGGCACTTTACTCGAACCTTACAAAACGTGTCGGCCGAACGGTGAATGCAAGGCCGGGACCTCACGTGGTCTAAACCAATTTGGGTCGGATAAGGTTCGGGTTGAGGTATCAGCCCTGCCATCTGACGAGGAGATCGGTTCCCGTGAGCATCCGCGTAGGCGTCAACGGCTTCGGCCGCATCGGTCGCAACTTCTGGCGCGCTGTCGCCGCCGGCGGCAAGGACATCGAGATCGTGGCGGTCAACGACCTGACCGACAACGCGACCCTGGCGCACCTGCTCAAGTACGACAGCATCTTGGGCCGGCTGCCGTACGAGGTGAAGGCCACGAGTGACGAGATCACCGTGGACGGCAAGGCGATCAAGGTCTTCGCTGAGCGCGACCCGGGCAAGCTGCCCTGGGGCGACCTCGGCGTCGACGTCGTCGTGGAGTCGACCGGTCTGTTCACCGACGCCACCAAGGCCAAGGTGCACGCCGACAACGGCGCGAAGAAGGTCATCATCTCGGCGCCGGCCAAGAACGAGGACGTCACCATCGTCATGGGCGTCAACGACAGCGCCTACGACCCGTCCAGCCACACGATCATCTCCAACGCCTCCTGCACGACCAACTGCCTGGCGCCCATGGCCAAGGTCATCCACGACTCCTTCACCATCCAGAAGGGTCTGATGACCACCATCCACGCGTACACGCAGGACCAGAACCTGCAGGACGGCCCGCACAAGGACCTGCGCCGCGCCCGCGCCGCCGCGCTCAACGTGGTGCCCACCTCCACCGGCGCCGCCAAGGCCATCGGCCTGGTCCTGCCCGAGCTCAAGGGCAAGCTCGACGGCTTCGCGATGCGCGTGCCGATCCCCACCGGGTCGGCCACCGACCTCACCGTCGAGGTCGGCCGCGACGTCACCGTCGACGAGGTCAACGCCGCGCTCAAGGCCGCCGCCGAGGGCCCGCTCAAGGGCATCCTCAGCTACACCGAGGACGCGATCGTCTCCTCCGACATCGTCACCGACCCGGCCTCGTGCATCTTCGACGCCGGCCTGACCAAGGTGATCGGCAACCAGGTCAAGGTCGTCGGCTGGTACGACAACGAGTGGGGCTACTCCAACCGTCTCGCCGACCTCATCGAGCTGGTCGGCCGCGATCTCTGACCCGCGACCCCGGACACCGAGGTCCACACACCCCCGGGGTGCGCTGCGGGCGCGCTCCGGCCACGGCGGCCGCGCAACGCGGCCGCCTCGTCCATGTCACGGCGCCATGAAACAGCGCCATGCCACGGCGCCAGGTCAGGGTGCCACCTCACGGAGTGAGGCCATGAACGGAGCAACGGGAGCATGAGCATGCGCACGCTCGACGATCTCGACGTGAAGGGACAGCGCGTGCTCGTGCGCGCCGACCTGAACGTCCCCATCGACGGAGAGACGATCACCGACGACGGCCGCATCAGGGCGTCGGTCCCGACGATCAAGACCCTCGTGGAGCGCGGGGCCAGGGTCGTGGTCTGCGCCCACCTGGGCAGGCCGAAGGGCCAGGTCAACCCGAAGTACTCGCTGCGCCCCGTCGCCGGGCGGCTCGCCGAGCTGCTCGGCCAGGACGTCGCCTTCGCCGCCGACGTGGTCGGCGAGTCGGCGCAGGAGACGGTCAAGGCCCTCCAGGACGGCCAGGTCGCCCTTCTCGAGAACCTCCGCTACGAGCCGGGCGAGGAGTCCAAGGACGACGCCGAGCGCGGCGCGTTCGCCGAGCGGCTGGCGGCGCTGGCCGACCTCTACGTGGGCGACGGCTTCGGCGCGGTCCACCGCAAGCACGCCAGCGTCTACGACGTGCCGCGGCTGCTGCCGCACGCCGCCGGCGGGCTGGTCGAGGCGGAGGTCGGGGTGCTCAGGCGCCTGACCGAGGACACCGACCGGCCGTACGTGGTCGTGCTCGGCGGCGCCAAGGTCTCCGACAAGCTCGGCGTCATCGCCAACCTGCTGACCAAGGTCGACCGGCTGCTGATCGGCGGCGGCATGGCCTACACCTTCCTCAAGGCGCAGGGCTACGAGGTGGGCCGCTCGCTCCTCCAGGAGGACCAGATCGACCAGGTGCGCGGCTTCCTCGACGAGGCCGGGCGGCGCGGCGTCGACCTGGTGCTGCCCGTCGACGTGCTCGCCGCGACGGAGTTCGGCGCCGACGCCCCGCACGACGTGGTCGACGCCACCGCCATCCCGCAAGACCGGGAGGGCCTCGACATCGGCCCGAGGACGCGCGAGCTGTTCGCCACCAAGCTGGCCGACGCCCGTACGGTCTTCTGGAACGGCCCGATGGGCGTGTTCGAGTTCGACGCGTTCTCCGGCGGCACCCGCGCGGTGGCCGAGGCCCTGATCGCCAGGACCGGCAGCGGCGAGGCCTTCACCGTGGTCGGCGGCGGCGACTCCGCGGCGGCCGTACGCAGGCTCGGACTCCCCGAGGACGGCTTCTCGCACATTTCCACGGGTGGCGGCGCCAGTCTGGAATACCTTGAGGGCAAGACCCTTCCCGGACTCGCCGCGCTGGAGGACTGAGTTGACACGGTGCGTATCCGACGAGCAGCCGCTGAGCGGCCGATGAGCACGCGCAAGCCGCTCATGGCCGGCAACTGGAAGATGAACCTCAACCACCTCGAGGCCATCGCGCTGGTCCAGAAGCTGGCCTTCGCGCTCAACGACAAGGACTTCGACAAGGTCGAGATCGCCGTCCTGCCGCCGTTCACCGACCTGCGCAGCGTCCAGACCCTGGTGCAGGGCGACAAGCTCAGGATCGTCTACGGCGCGCAGGACCTCTCGCAGCACGACGCGGGCGCCTACACGGGAGAGATCTCGGGCGCGATGCTGGCCAAGCTCGGCTGCACGTACGTGACCGTCGGCCATTCCGAGCGCCGCCAGTACCACGCCGAGAACGACGAGGTCGTCAACGCCAAGGCGCTGGCCGCCCTGCGCCACTCGCTCACGCCGATCGTGTGCGTCGGGGAGGGCCTCGAGGTGCGGCAAGAGGGCGGACAGATCGCGTACACTCTCGGCCAACTCGACGGGGCGCTGCGCAAAGTCGCGCCCGAGCAGGCAAAATCGATAGTGGTGGCCTACGAACCGGTGTGGGCGATCGGCACCGGACAGGTGGCCACCCCAGAGGACGCCCAGGAAGTCTGCGGGGCTCTGCGCACGAGACTCGCGGAGCTCTACGACTCCGAAGTGGCCTCTGGGATCCGTATCCTTTACGGTGGCTCGGTCAAGTCAGGCAACATCGCGGGAATCATGGCTCAACCCGATGTCGACGGCGCGCTCGTGGGCGGTGCCAGCATCGACGCCGGAGAGTTCACGAAGATCTGCCGTTTCTCCGATATGCCAGGCTGACTGAGTCGTTCGGGGGGTGCGGTTTGACAACAGGCCGTACCCTCTAAAAGCAAGTTTGAATCGTCACGCGTACCAGAGCACTGAAGGAACAGGCATACCGTGGTTATCGGAATCTCCATCGCCCTCATCCTGGCGAGCCTTCTCATGATCCTGCTCGTCCTGCTCCACAAGGGCAAGGGCGGTGGCCTGTCCGACATGTTCGGTGGCGGCTTCTCGTCGAACTTCGGCGGTTCCTCGGTGGTGGAGCGCAATCTCGACCGTCTCACGGTCATCACCGGCGTGGTCTGGTTCGTCTGCATCATCGCTCTCGGCCTCCTCGTGAGGCCCTGAGCAACAACTCAAAACGCGTGACAGTGATTCTCCCCCCGTGTCCGCACACGGGGCGATCGAGCGAGGAGTTCATCCGTGGGTAGTGGCAACGCGATCCGTGGCAGCCGCGTCGGCGCCGGCCCTATGGGGGAGGCCGAGCGTGGCGAGGCGGCTCCGAGAGTGCGGGTCTCGTTCTGGTGCGCCAACATGCACGAGACGCGCCCCAGTTTCGCCAGCGACGCGGCGATCCCCGAGACGTGGGACTGCCCCCGTTGCGGCCTTCCGGCCGGACAGGACGAGACTGCGCCGCCAGCCCCGCCGAAGAACGAGCCGTACAAGACGCACCTGGCCTACGTGAAGGAGCGCCGGAGCGACAAGGACGGCAAGGCGATCCTGGAGGAGGCGCTGGAGCGCCTGCGCAACAACAAGTCCCCCTGGTAGGAACTGGTAGGAACGCGACGACGAAGGGGCCCCGGGCATCTCCCGCCCGGGGCCCCTTCGCCTTTTCCGTCAGCTGCGCTCGTACACCGGCGAGCCGTCCACGAACGTCATCCGTACGCGGGTCGTCCAGATGTCGGCGGGCGGCAGGTCGAACGGGTCACGGTCGAGCACGACCAGGTCGGCCGGGCGGCCCGGCTCGATCACGCCGGCCGGTGAGTCGTTGATCCAGGCTGATCCGGCCGTGTACGCGGTGAGGGCGTCGACCAGACCGATGCGCTGGCCAGGCAGGAACGGCGTCTGCGCGGTCGGGTAGCCGGCGTGCACCGACCCGCCCGGCTCGGTGCGGTTGACGGCGACGTGGATGCCCTGCAGCGGGTCGGCGTCGGAGACCGGCCAGTCGCTGCCGGCACAGAAGCGGGTGCCGTGGTCGAGCAGGTCCTTGAACGGGTACTGCCACGACGAGCGCGGCTCGCCGAGGTAGGGCAGGGTCAGCTCGTCCATCTGGGCGTGGTGGGTGGCCCACAGCGGCTGCAGGTTGGCCGTGACGCCGAGCGCGGCGAAGCGCGGCACGTCGGACGGCTCGATGATCTGCAGGTGAGCGACGTGGTGCCGGTTGGTCGGATCGGTGCCCTCCAGGCTGTCGAGGGCCTCGCGGACGGCTCGTTCGCCGATGGCGTGGAAGTGCACCTGAAAGCCGTGCCGGTCGAGCGCGCCGACGTACTCCTTCAGCTTGCCGGGGTCGATGTACGACAGCCCCGTGCCCCCGCACAGGCAGTACGGCTCCAGCGTGGCCGCGGTGAAGTTCTCGGTGATGCCGTCCTGCATGATCTTGACCGAGGAGGCGCGGAAACGGTCGAGGCCCTCGGCGGAGGACCGGCGGGCCACCAGGTCGTCGAGCTGCTCCAGGCCGCGCGTACGGTCCCACCACAGGGCGCCCACGACGCGCGCCCGCAGCCGCCCCGAGCGGGCCGCGGCCACGTAGGTGGGCAACTGGTCGTCCGAGCCGGCGTAGGAGCCCACGATGGCGTCCTGCCAGCCGGTGATGCCGAGCGAGAACAGGTGCCGCTGGGCGTCCTCCAGGGCGTCGTCGAGGTCCTGCGCGGTCGGGCGTGGGGTGAGCAGGCCGACCAGGTCCATCGCGCCCTCGTGCAGGACCCCGGTCGGGGTGCCGGTCCCGTCGCGCTCGATGCGGCCGTCGGCGGGGTCGGGGGTGTCCGCCGTGATGCCGGCTCGTTCGAGCGCGCGGGTGTTGACCCAGGCGGCGTGGTGGTCGCGCTGGATCAGGTAGACCGGGCGGTCGAGGAAGTCGAGCTGTTCGCGGTGGGGGAGCCCGCCGGGGAACGCCGACATGTCCCAGCCGCCGCCGTCGATCCACTCTTTATCGGGGTTTCTCGCGGCGTAGTCTGCGATCTTTTCTCTATAGGCATCCAGGCCGAAAACCTCGGACAAATCGCACTTCGCGCGTTCGAGGCCGGCCTGTACGGGGTGGACGTGCGCGTCCGTGAACCCGGGGACGAGCAGGCCCCCGTCGAGGTCGACCGTCTCGTGGGACTCTCGCGCGAGATCCCCCTCCGGGCCCACGGCGGTGATCACACCGTCTCTCACCAGCACGGACTCGGCCAGGACCCCCTTCGGGGTGAAGACACGGCCCCCTCGGAAGAGGATGTTCATGAGGGTCTTCCTTTCTCGATCGGTCCATCTTCGCGTGCCCGCCACCATGAGGTGTCGGTGGGCGGCCGTAGCGGAGGGCGCGCTCGGGCGCGACGCTGCGTGGTGCTATGTCGCCGTATTAACGGATAAATCGAACTATCTCGTGATGAACTACGCGATGAAACACTTCGTTAGCGGTCGTGTAACAGCTGTCCTGCATGCTCTCTGCCATGGGTTTCCTGCGCATCCGCACCACGGTGGACGAGCGGCCCGGCCGGCTGGCCTCGCTGGCCTCGGCCCTGGCCGACAGAGGCGGCAACATCCTCGGACTGAGCGTCCAGTCCGACCCCGACGGCACGGTCGACGAGTTCGTCGCCGACATCCCCGCCACTCCTGAGACCGTGCGCGAGGCCCTGGAGGCGGCGGGCGGCCGCCGTGTCCAGGTCGTCCCCGCCACCGCGCACGAGCTGACCGACGAGCCCACCAGGGCGCTGCTGCTGGCGTCCCGGCTGCGCGCGATGCCGTGGCGGCTGCCGGAGCTGCTGGCCGAGCTGCTGCGCGCGGACGACGCCCGTTGGATCTACGGCGACTCCGTGAGCGACCTCCCCGACCCGACCTTGCTGATCGTGCCGGTGGCCGCGCGGCGCGCGGTGCGGCTGCGCCGTTCCGGCCTGCCCTTCACGCTGACCGAGGCGGCCAGGGCTGCCTCGTTCGTCCGGCTCGCCCAGCCCGCGTCCGAGCCGGTGGGCAACGAGCGCGAGGTCAAGCTCCGCGACGACACGAAGGTCACCGTGCGCCCGCTCACCTCCATCTACCGCGAGGCCGTGCGCGACCTGCACGACAGGTGCTCGCCGGAGTCGCGCAGGTTCCGCTACTTCACCGCCATGCCGGCGCTGCCGCCCCGCACGTTCGACCGGCTGTGCGACCGGAGCAAGGGGTACTCGATGGTGGCCGGGCACGACGGGCAGGTCGTCGCGATGGCGAACCTGCTCTACACCCCCGACCCGGGCGTCGCGGAGATCGGCCTGCTCATCGAGGACGGCTGGCAGGGGCGCGGTCTGGGCGTGGCGATGGCCCGGATGCTCGTCGGCGTGGCACGCGACCTGGGCTGCGCCGAGATCAGAGCGACCCTGCTGTCGGACAACCAGAGGATGCGCAGGCTGCTGCTGTCGCTGGGCGCCACGCTCGCCTACACCGAGGACCCGGGGGTCATGGAGGCGCGGCTGCCGGTCGCGACGATGGCGTCGGCCTAGGCGTTCTCCGAGGCGTTCTCCGCCTCGGGCGGCTCCTCCCGTGCGATGCCGAGGTGGCGTTCGATGCGTTCGAGGCTCTCCTCGATCCGCGCGAGCCTCTCGCCGATCTGTGCCGCCCCCAGGTGGAACATCTCGCTGTGGCGCTCCTTGGAGCCGCGGCCCACGCGGTCGAGCACCTGCTGGCGCACGTCGACGAGATCCGCACCCGCGTTCGTCATCGCCAGGGCCGCGAGGCCCTCGCCCTCCCGGATGAGACCCAGCAGGATGTGCTCGGTGCCGATGTAGTCGTGCCGCAGCTGCAGTGCCTCGCGCAGCGACAGCTCCAGCACCTTCTTGGCCCGCGGGGTGAACGGGATGTGCGCGTCGGAGGTCTTCTGGCCCCGGCCCACCTCGCGTTCGACGAACGCGCGTATGCGGGCGAGCTCCAGCCCGCAGCCGTCGAGCACCAGGGCGGCCAGCCCTTCGCCCTCGCGGAGCAGGCCGAGCAGGATGTGCTCGGTGCCGATGTAGTCGTGGTGCAGTGTCCGCGCCTCCTCCTGGGCGAGGACGACGACCCTGCGGGCGCGGTCGGTGAAGCGCTCGAACACGGGAGGCCTCCGTTCAGCTGGGGCTCTCTCCACTATGCGCTACAAACCCGCGGATGCGGGGTATTTGTCCTGTGTGGATCTTGACGAGGTGGCGGACCGCCTCTACGCGCTGCCGCCGTCCGAGTTCACCGCCGCACGCGCGGCCGAGGCCCGCGCGGCCAAGGAAGCCGGTGACGTACGGCTCTCCCGCGAGATCGCGAAGCTCCGCAAGCCCACGGTGTCGGCCTGGGCGGTGAACCGCCTCGCCCGCGAGCACCCCGGCGACCTCGCCGAACTCATCGACGTGGGGCGACGGCTGCGCGCGGCATGGGAGGAGCAGGACGCCGCTCGGCTGGCCGAACTGGCCCAGCTCCGCAGCGAGGTCACCGCCCGGGTGGGCCGGCTGGCCCGGAGGGGCGGTGACGTGTCGCCCGCGGCCGGCACGGAGGTGGACCAAACCCTCGACGCCGCCGTCGTGGACGCGGAGGCGGCCGCGGAGGTCCGCCGTGGCCGCCTGGTCAAGCCTCTGCACTACAGCGGCTTCGCCCCGGCCCCCGTACCGCGAGAACGTCCCGCTCGGAAGCCGAGGGAGAGCGGCGCGGCGGGCGGCGGGGAGGACGAGGCGCGGCGGCGCGAGGAGGGCAGGAAAGCGAAAGCCCGCGCGGAGGCGGAGGCCGCGCACCGTGAATGGCTGGAGGCGCTGGAGGCGGCTCAACGCGAGCACGACGAGCGCGCCGAGAAGGTCGCGCGGCTGGAGCGGAAGCTGGACAAGGCGCGCGGGAAACTCGCCGAGGTCGCCCAGCGGCTCGACGTGGCGCGCCGCGAGGAACGGCAGGCCCGTCGGCGCCTCGACCGCTAGTACGCCAGTCCGGTTTCGCGATCTTGCGTCGGGCCCGACCGGGAACGGGTACGGCCATCGGGTTCAGATGAACCGGCTGAACGAGCACTACGGCGGCGACGGAGTCCTGCTCGACCTGGTCGCGCAGGGTGCGGACATGTCCGGACTGCCGACGTGCCCGTCGCGCCGGGTCACAGAGCGAGCAGGATGCGGCCGAAGGGGCCGTCCTCGGCCAGGAGGCGCTGCGCCTCGGAAGCCTTCTCCAGCGACTGCGAGGCGCTGCGGGATCTGAGATGGGCTCTCCACAGGCTGCTCTCCGATCAGAGCGACGGCGCCGAGGCCGTGTCCGCGCAGGTACTGGCCGCCCTTCCCGCGCTGTCCGTCTCGATGCGGGTCGACGACCGTGGCACCGTCGTCGCAGAACCTTCGGGTACCGGATGGCGGAGGGTCGCATCGCTCGTGCTGATCGAGTGCCTCCAGGCCCAGCAGACGGACCAGCGGCGGCGACTGAAGATATGCCGCAACGAGCGCTGCCCGTGTGCGTTCTACGACCGTTCACGCAACAACAGCGGCGTCCGGCGCGACGTACGGTACTGCGGCAACGCCGTGAACCTGCGCGCCCACCGCGCCCGTAAGCGGGAACAGGCCGCCTCCGGCGAGTGACCCTCAACGGGCGCCTACCGGCCGAGCTTGTACTCCCTGAGTGTGCGGACAGCCGGGTGGATCGGCTGATGAGGTCGGTCTGGACGGATCGCGGAACCGGGCTGGAGTACTAGCCGGTCAGGTCGGCGCGGGTGGCGTACGCCAGGTAGGCGCAGACCGGGAAACCCCTCCGGCACGTACGGCGCGGCCAGGCGCACATAGTGGGCCCTGACGCGGTCGGCCGCCTCGGGAGGCAGGGTGGCGAGCGCTCGGCCGAGCCTGGGGCCGCCGGTCTCGACGACGTCGGTCCACCAGGCGGCGGGGTCGACCTGGTGACGCCACCTGACCGTGTCGACGGCCACGTCGGTGAACCCCGCCTCGGCCAGCAGCACGGTGAAGCGGGCAGGCGTGTCGTGGGCGGCGAACGGCCGCGGCGCCGGGTCGTAGGGGACGCCGGCGGCGGCGATGGCCTCGGCGAACACGTCGGTGGCCGTCAGGTCGCCGGGCTTCCACCAGGTCAGCGCGAGCGAGCCGCCGGGACGCAGCACGCGCCGGAACGCGCGCAGCGTCCCGATGGTGTCGGGCACGTGGTTGATGACGAAGTTGCCGGCCACGGCGTCGAACCCGCCGTCCTCGAACGGCAGCTCGGGCAGCGTCGCCTGCCGGATGGTGGCGTACGGGTGGCGGCGGGCGGTGAGTTCGAGCATGGCGGGGTCGGCGTCGACGGCGGTGACCTCCGCGCCGAGGGCGAGCGCCGCCGCGGTGACGACGCCGGTGCCGCAGCCGGCGTCGAGCAGGCGCCGGGCGCGGATCTCGCAGGCGGGGGCGAGCAGGGGGGCGACCGTGTGGGCGGTGAGGCAGGCGAAGCCGCGGTCGTACGCTTCGGCGTTGGTCACGCGCCTCAGCCTAGCGGAACGCCGTCAAGTTGACATTCTGATGTGAGATTCGAGCCGAAAGTCTGTCTTTCTGCGAAATACCGGCTTTATGGTCGTCGCCATGACCACAGACCTCGATACCTTCATCGCGTCCCTGCCCAAGGTCGAACTGCACGTCCACCTGGTCGGCTCGGCCTCGATCGCCACCGTGCTCGAACTGGCGCGGCGCCACCCGGGCAGCGGGGTGCCGGCCACGGAGGAGGAGCTGCGCCGCTTCTACACCTTCCGCGACTTCCCGCACTTCGCCCGGGTGTACAGGGCGGTCAACGCGCTCGTACGCGAGCCCGAGGATGTGGCGACACTGGTGCTCGGCCTGGCCCGTGACCTCGCCCCGCAGGGCGCCCGGTACGTGGAGCTGCAGGTCACGCCGTACGCGCACCACATCGTGGGCATGCCCGCGCGCGAGGTGACCGAGGCCCTCGACCTGGCCGCCCGCCGTTCGCTGGAGGAGCACGGGGTGGAGATGGCGTACATCTTCGACATTCCCGGCGAGTACGGCGAGGAGGCCGCGAAGGTGACGCTGGACCACGCTCTGGAAGAACCTCCCGCCACATTGGTAGGTTTCGGCATCGGAGGCATCGAACAGGAACGTACGAAATATCGGGACGCGTTCCGATCGGCGTTCGCGGCGGCCCGCGCGGCCGGCCTGCACAGCGTCCCGCACGCCGGCGAGATGACCGGCCCCGAGACGATGTGGGAGGTCATCGAGGAGTACGGCGCCGAGCGCATCGGCCACGGCATCGCCTGCCTGTCCGACCCCCGGCTGGTGGCCTACCTGCGGGAGACCCAGCTTCCCCTCGACGTGTGCCCCACCTCGAACGTGTGCACCGGCCAGATCGCCCGCATCGAGGACCACCCGCTGCCGCGCATGCTGGAGGAGGGCCTGTTCGTCACTCTCAACAGCGACGACCCGCCGATGTTCGCGACGACCCTGGCGGGGGAGTACCGCGTCGCGGCCGAGCACCTGAGGCTCGGCCGCGAGCAGTTGGCCCAGCTGGCGGCGAACGGCGTACGGGCGTCGTACCTACCGCAGGAGCGGAAGGACTCCCTCCTGGCGGAGATCGCACTCGCCCGATGAGCCGCCGGGCCGTGACGTCACGGGGACGCGATGCGGCCCAGTTCCGAGGGGATCTTGCCGGCGGCGGCACGGTCGAGCAGGAACAGCGTGCGGCTCCGGCCGCGCGCCCCGGCCGCGGGCACCTGGACGGGGCCCGAGTCGGACAGCGCGAGCCGCACCGCGGACGCCTTCTCCTCACCGGCGGCCACCACCCACACCTCGCGCGCCGCCTGGATGGTGGGCAGCGTCAGCGAGATGCGCGTGGGCGGAGGCTTGGGCGAGCCGTGCACGGCCACCACAGAACGGGTGTCGTAGAGCGCGGGCAGGCCCGGGAACAGCGACGCCACGTGCGCGTCGGGACCCATGCCGAGCAGCATCACGTCGAACTGCGGCACCGGCCCGTGATCCTCCGGCCGGGCCGCCTTGAGCAGCTCGGCGGCATAGGCGTCGGCGGACTCCTCGGCCGACAGGCCCGAGTCGGGGCCGCGCATGACGTGCACCCGCTCAGGGTCGACGTCCACGTGGTCGAGCAGGGCCTCACGGGCGCCGGTCTCGTTGCGTTCCGGGTCTCCGGTGGGGACGAAACGCTCGTCGCCCCACCAGATGTCCAGGTGCCGCCAGTCGACGGCGTCGCGCGCGGGGCTCGCCGCGATGGCCGCGAGCGTCGCGATGCCGACCGTGCCACCCGTCAGCACGATGGAGGCCGTGCCGGTGGCCGCCTGCACGTCGACCAGCCGGGTGATGATCCGCGCGGCGACGGCCTGAGCCAGGACGCCGGCGTCACGATGTACGACGATATGGGGAGTGGTCACGTTCATCCCTTGTAGGACCTGGCGAATCGCTTGACGGCGCTCTCGTAGATCTCGTCGGGGTCGAGCCTGCGCAGCTCCTCGGCCAGCAGCTCCGAGGTGTGCCGCCGCGCGAGCGCGACGTTCCGGTCAGGCTGGCCGGGGCGCGAGAGCGTCGCCAGCCGGGCGTCCTCCCGGGACACCGACAGCTCGCCGTCCTCGAGCTTCAGCCGCACGGCCGTCAGGCCGGGACCGGGCGAGTCGGACACCCGGACCGGGGCCCCGAGCCGCTCCGACAGCCAGGCCGCGAGCAGCGGCGCGCTCGGGTTGCCGGCGACGGCCTCCACGACGCCCTCGTGCACCTTGCCCACCGGCTGGTCGAACGCGGCGGCCAGCAGACTGCGCCACGGCGTCAGCCGGGCCCAGGCCAGGTCGGTGTCGCCGCGGGCGTACCCCTTGGCGCGGGTCACCAGCGACTGGATGCCGACGTTGTCGAAGCCCCTCGCGTCGGTGATGCGCCGCTGCGCGAGCGCCCCCACGGGATCCTTGGACGGCGCCTCGGGCGCCTTGCCCGGCCACCACACCACCACGGGCGTGTCAGGCAGCAGCAGCGGGCTGACGACGGAGTCGGCGTGCCGGGTCAGCTCGCCGTACAGGCGCAGGACCACGACCTCGCCCGGCGTCGACTCGCCGATGCGCAGCTCGGCGTCGAGCCTGATGGGCTCCTCCACCTCGCGGTTGATCACCACGATGATGCGCGAGGGATGCTCGCGGGCCGCCTCGGTGGCGGCGCGCAGCGCGTCGTACTGGTGGCGCTCCTCGCACATCACGACGAGGGTCAGCACCATGCCGACGGCCGGCGCGCCCATCTGGTGGCGCAGGTGCGTGAGCTGGGCCGAGATCTTGCCGGCCGTCGTGTCGGACAACATGAAGGTGGTCATCTAGAGCCTCCTCCAGACGCGGCCGTCGCGGGCCATCATGGCGTCGGCGGAGGGCGGCCCCCACGACCCGGACTCGTACGGTTCCGGCTGTCGCTGCGTGGTCCAGAACTGCTCGATCGGGTCGAGGATCTTCCACGACAGCTCGACCTCCCGCTGGTGCGGGAAGAGCGGTGGGTCACCGATCATGACGTCGAGCAGCAGCCGCTCGTACGCCTCCGGCGACGACTCAAGGAACGACTCGCCGTAGGCGAAGTCCATGGACACGTCGCGCACCTCCATCGCCGTGCCCGGCACCTTCGAGCCGAACCGCACGGTGACGCCCTCGTCCGGCTGGACGCGCACGACGAGCGCGTTCTGGCCGAGGATCTCGGTGTCGTCCTTGCTGAAGGGCAGGTGCGGCGCCCGCTGGAACACCACGGCCACCTCGGTGACGCGGCGCCCCAGGCGCTTGCCGGTGCGCAGGTAGAACGGCACCCCGGCCCACCGCCGGTTGGCGATCTCGAGCTTGATGGCCGCGTACGTCTCGGTGGTGGACTCGCGCGAGATGCCGTCCTCCTGCAGGTAGCCGACGACCTTCTCGCCGCCCTGCCAGCCGGCCGCGTACTGGCCGCGGGCCGTGTTGAGCGCCAGGTTGTCCGGCAGCCGCACGGCCTGCAGCACCTTCTCCTTCTCGCGGCGCAGCGCGGAGGCCTCGAACGAGGTCGGGTCCTCCATCGCGACGAGGGCGAGGAGCTGCAGCAGGTGGTTCTGGATCACGTCGCGGGCGGCGCCGATGCCGTCGTAGTAGCCGGCCCGGCCGCCGATGCCGATGTCCTCGGCCATCGTGATCTGCACGTGGTCGACGAAGCCGCGGTTCCAGATCGGCTCGTAGAGGTTGTTGGCGAACCTCAGCGCCATGATGTTCTGGACGGTCTCCTTGCCCAGGTAATGGTCGATTCTGAAGATCGAGCTCTCCGGGAAGGCCGAGGTGGTGATCTCGTTCAGCTCGTGGGCCGACTGCAGGTCGTGCCCGAACGGCTTCTCGATGACCACGCGCCGCCACGAGCCCTCGGGCGCGTCGGCGAGCCCCGTGCGCTTGAGCTGGTTCACCACCTTGGGGAAGAACTTCGGCGGCACGGAAAGGTAGAAAGCGTAGTTTCCGCCCGTGCCCCGGGTCTCGTCGATCTCGCTCAACGCCATCGCCAGCGCGTCGAACGCCCCGTCGTCGGAGAACTCGCCAGGGACGAAATGGATGCCCTCGCAGATCTGCTTCCAGACCTCTTCACGGAAGGGCGTCCGGGCATGGGCCTTGACGGCGTCGTGCGTCAGCTTGGCGAAATCCTGGTCCTTCCAATCGCGCCTGGCGAAGCCGACCAGCGAGAAGCCGGGCGGCAGCAGCCCCCGGTTGCCGAGGTCGTAGATCGCCGGCAGCAGCTTGCGCTTGGCCAGGTCCCCCGTCACGCCGAACAACACCATCACGCATGGCCCCGCCACCCGGGGCAGCCGCTTGTCGCGCGGGTCGCGCAACGGGTTCGCGGCTTCCACCTCAAGCGTGGTGGCGGTCCCCGCGACGGCCGCCGCCACAGTGGCGGCCTCCTCCGCGGGTGCTGCCGGGTCAGTCATCTCAAGCCTCCTGTGCGGCTGCGAGCAGGCGCGCGACTCCCGCCGCGCGGTCGGTCAAATGCAGGCGTACGGCGGGACGCCCGCGCTTCTCGAGCGCCACAAGGTCGCCGAGCGCCTGGGCGAGCTGCACCCGCCCCAGCGTGTACGGCCGCCCGGGCACCCCGACGTCCTCACCTACTGCCCCCGTGATCTGCAGGAACACGCCGTTCTGCGGCCCGTCCTTGTGGTACTGGCCGCTCCCGTGCAGCGCCCCGGGCCCCCACCCGAAGGTCACCGGACGGTCGGTGCGCAGCGCGAGCAGCGTCCGCAGGGTATGCGCGTCGGCCATCATCCAGGCGTCCGTCATCTGCTCGAAGTCGGCACCGTCGGGCACGGGGGCGTCGAACGCGGCCAGCCGGTCGAGGTAGGCCGTGATCGCGAGGTATCCGTCGGCGGGGATCGCGTGCAGCAGGTCGGCGAACAGCCCGGGCAGGTCGTGGGACCCCACCGCGCCGTACGCCTCCACCGGCCCGTCGACGAACGCGGGGGCGCCGGTCGGCAGGTCGGGCAGGCTCAGCAGCGCCGCGGTGTTCTCGGCCGACTCCGCCACGGCGGGTCGGGCCGACGGCGCCACCTCCAGCAGCAGCGCCGCCATGGCGGTCGCGTATTCCCACACGAGGAACTGCGCGCCGAGCGGGCCGTCCACGCGCACGTCGCCGAGGTCGGACTCGATGGCGACGACGAGCTCGTCACCGGTGCCGTTGGGGTCGGCGGCCACCACGGGCAGGACGCCCCGGCAGTCCTTGCCGGTGGACGCGGCGACGAGCTGCTCGATCCAACCGGACAGCCCGTTGATCGCCGTGAGCTGGTCGTCGAGGATCAGCTTGTCGCGCCCGGCCAGCGCCGCGCCGCCGAGTGCGGCGCCGAGGTCGAGGCCGGGGTTGCCGGTGTCGAGCGACAGCAGCGGCAGCACCTCCTCGGCGTCGTCGAGCAGCCGCGCCACGTCGGCGCCCGCCAGCGCGGCGGGCACCAGCGCGTACGCCGACAGCGCCGCGTGCCGCCCGCCCGGCTGGGGACGGACCGCGACGACGTCGTGCCCGGCGTCGAGGGCCCGCTCCTCCAGCGGGGAGCCGGGGGCGGTGACGACCACGAAGCGCCCTGCGGGGTCGATGCCGGCGTCGGCGAAGGCCCGCTCGAAGACCCGCAGCAGGCAGTCGGTCTCCAGGGTGGCGCCGCTCTCGCTCGCCACCACCACGAGCGTGTGGTCCAGCCCCCCGGCCAGGGCGCGGAGCACCTGGCCGGGGTCGGTGGTGTCGAGCAGGGTGAGCGGCACGTCGTCGGTGTCGCAGATGACCTCGGCGGCCGTCGCCGAGTCGCCCGCCCCGGCGAGGACGACGTTCGTCAGTCCTGCGGCGCGGGCCCGCTCCGCGAGCCTGCCCAGCTCGGGCAGGAGCTCGCGGGAGGCGCGGAGGGGCGCCGGCCGGCGGTGGCCGGACGGCGTCTCCGCGTCGGCGTCCCAGACCCACAGCGTGGGGTCACCGGCGGCGAGCCGCTGGGGCACGCCGTCGGCGACGAGACGCCCCGCGACGGAGGAGGCGGCGGAGGCCACCTCCTCCTCGCGGTAGGTGACATCCATCACGGAACCAGGTTCTTGGTCACGCTCTCGAGAAGTTCGATCCAGGACGCCTCGAACTTCTCCACGCCCTCGTCCTCCAGCACCTTCACGACGTCGTCGTAGTCGATGCCGGCGTCCTTGAGCGCGGCCATGGTGTTCCAGGCGTCCTCGTAGAACGGACGCACGGTGTCGCCGGTGACGTTGGCGTGGTCGGCGGTGCTGTCGATCGTCTTCTCCGGCATCGTGTTGACGGTGCCGGGGGCGACGAGCTGGTCGACGTAGAGGGTGTCGGAGTACTCGGGGTTCTTCACGCCGGTCGAGGCCCACAGCGGCCGCTGCGGGCGGGCGCCCGCAGAACGCAGGCGCTGCCAGCGCTCGGAGTTCATGACGTCCTCGAAGGCCGCGTACGCCAGGCGCGCGTTGGCCACGGCCGCCTTGCCCTTGAGCTCGGGCTTGCCCAGCTTGTCGAGGCGCTTGTCGATCTCGGTGTCGACGCGGCTGACGAAGAACGAGGCCACCGACTCGATCGTGGCCAGGTTGATGCCCTTGGCCTGCGCGGCCTCGAGACCGGCCAGCCAGGCGTCCATGACCGCGCGGTAGCGCTCGAGGGAGAAGATCAGCGTGACGTTGATGCTGATGCCCTCGGACAGCGCCTGCGTGATCGCGGGCAGACCCTCGACCGTGGCCGGAATCTTGATCATGAGGTTGGGCCGGTCGACCATCCACCACAGCGCACGGGCCTCGGCGATGGTCTTCTCGCTCTCGCGGGCCAGGCGCGGGTCGACCTCCAGCGACACGCGGCCGTCCACGCCGCCGGTGGCGTCGTAGATCGGGCGCAGCACGTCGGCGGCCCACCGGATGTCGTAGGTGGTGATGGCCCGTACCGCCTCGCCCACGTCGACGCCGCGTACGGCGAGGTCGTGGAGCTGGGCGTCGTAGGCGTCGCCCTTGCTGAGCGCGTTGGCGAAGATCGTCGGGTTGGACGTGACCCCGACGACGTTCTTCTCACGGATCAGCTGTTCGAGGTTGCCGCTGCGCAGGCGCTCACGGCTGATGTCGTCGAGCCAGATGGCCACGCCCTGGCCGGACAGCTTCTTCAGGATCTCGCTCATCTTCAGTTTCCCGTCGTCTCGCCCTTGTCATGACCCAGCTTGGCCAGGCTCGCCCTGGCTGCCGCCGCCACGCGCTCCGCCGTCAGCCCGAACTGCTCGTACAGCGTCTTGTACGGGGCGGACGCGCCGAAGTGCTCGAGGCTGACCACCTCGCCGCACTCGCCGACGTACTGGTGCCAGCCGAGCGCGATGCCCGCCTCGACCGCCACCCGCGCGCGGATGGACGAGGGCAGAACCGTCTGCCTGTACGCGGAGTCCTGCCCGTTGAACCACTCGACACACGGCATCGACACCACGCGCGTCGGGATGCCCTGCGCCTCCAGCAGATCGCGGCCCTCGACGGCGATCTGCACCTCGCTGCCCGTGGCCATGAGGATGACCCGCGGCTGGCCGTCGGACGCCTCGCGCAGCACGTAGCCGCCGCGGGCCACGCCCTCGGCGCTGGTGCCCTCGTAGACGGGCAGGTTCTGCCGGGTCAGCGCCAGCGCGGCCGGCCGGTCGGTGTGCTCCAGCACGGCCTTCCAGGCGTAGGCCGTCTCGTTGGCGTCGGCCGGGCGGACCACGTCGAGACCGGGGATCGCGCGCAGCGCCCACAGGTGCTCGATCGGCTGGTGGGTCGGGCCGTCCTCGCCGAGACCGATGGAGTCGTGCGTCCACACGTACGTGACCGGCAGCTTCATCAGCGCGGCCAGGCGCACCGAGGGACGCATGTAGTCGGAGAACACGAGGAACGTGCCACCGTAGGGACGGGTGCCGCCGTGCAGGGCGATGCCGTTGAGGATGGCGCCCATGGCGTGCTCGCGGATGCCGAAGTGGAGCGTGCGGCCGTAGCGGTGGCCGGGGAACTCCCTCGTCTGGTATTCGTCCGGGATGAAGGACGGCTCGCCCTTCATCGTGGTGTTGTTGGACTCGGCCAGGTCGGCGGAGCCGCCCCACAGCTCGGGCAGCACCGGCGCGAGGGAGTTCAGCACCTCACCGGAGGCCTTGCGGGTGGCCACGGACGCGCCGTACTCGAACGCGGGCAGCGCCTTGGCCCAGCCGTTGGGCAGCACGCGGTGCGAGATGCGGTCGAACTCCTCGGCGCGCTCGGGGTTGGCCAGGCGCCACTCCGAGTAGCCCTTCTCCCACTCGGCGTGGTCGGTACGGCCGCGCTGGGCGATGCCGCGAACCTGCTTCAGCAGCTCGTCGGGCACGTGGAAGGTCTTCTCCGGGTCCATGCCCAGAACTTCCTTGGTGGCCGCGACCTCGGCCTCGCCCAGGGCGCTGCCGTGGATCTTGCCGGTGTTCTTCTTGTTGGGCGCGGGCCAGCCGATGATGGTGCGCAGCCGGATGAACGACGGACGGTCGGTCTCGGCCTTGGCCGCCATGAGCGCGTCGTAGAGCGCCTGGACGTCCTCGACGTACTCGCCGGTGGCGGTCCAGTCGACGCTCTGGGTGTGCCAGCCGTAGGCCTCGTAGCGGGCGACCACGTCCTCCGACTTGGCGATCAGCGTGTCGTCCTCGATGGAGATGTGGTTGTCGTCGTAGATGACGACCAGGTTGCCCAGCTTCTGGTGGCCGGCGATGGCGCTGGCCTCGTGGCTGATGCCCTCCTCGATGTCGCCGTCGCTGACGATGCACCAGATGTGGTGGTCGAACGGCGAGGCGCCGGGCTCGGCGTCAGGGTCGAACAGGCCACGCTCGCGGCGGGCCGCCATCGCCATGCCGACCGCGTTGCCGAGGCCCTGGCCGAGCGGCCCCGTCGTGGTCTCGACGCCGGCCGTGTGGCCGTGCTCGGGGTGGCCGGGCGTGAGGCTGTCCCACTGGCGCAGCCGGCGCAGGTCGTCCAGCGTCAGGCCGTAGCCCGACAGGTAGAGCTGGATGTAGAGGGTCAGGCTGCTGTGGCCGCATGACAGCACGAACCGGTCGCGCCCTGCCCAGTTGGGATCCGTCGGGTCGTGACGCATCACACGCTGGAAGAGCAGGTATGCGGCGGGAGCCAGGCTCATCGCGGTGCCGGGGTGACCGGAACCAGCTTTCTCCACTGCGTCCATTGCCAGGGCTCGAACGACATCGACCGCCTTGTTGTCGAGGTCGGTCCATTCAAGGGCTGGCACGAGTTCGGTGCTCAAGTGCTCGATCTCCGGAGTCTAGGTGTCATTGATATGTACCGGTTGGCTATCCCAAACACGGGACCTTAACCGAGTGGAGCCGGCCGTAGATTCCCCTCCTACCCCCGCGTGGCCGTGTGGGCGGCCAGCCCCCCATTGGCCGGACCGGCCGCCCCTGCGACTACAGTTTGTTTGTTCACAGAGGCGTCACGGCGCCCACCCATGGATCCGCTCTAATCAGAGGTTACGCGTTGACTCCGCACAGGCTGGAAGCGCCTTGACGGTGCTGACCAACAGGCAGGCGACGGCCCCCTCACCGCAGAAGGGGTCACCGCGCACGATCGGCTCGGTCGTGAAGGCCTACATCGCGCTCACCAAGCCGCGGATCATCGAGCTGCTGCTGATCACGACGCTGCCGGTGATGTTCCTCGCGGCGGGCGGTCTGCCGCCGCTCTGGACGTCCCTCGCGGTCATGGTGTTCGGCACCCTTTCTGCGGGCAGTGCCAACGCGCTCAACTGCTACGTCGACCGCGACATCGACCAGAAGATGCGCCGCACCCGGCGCCGGCCGCTGGCCAGGCACCAGGTCTCGCCACGCGGCGCGCTGGTTTTCGGTATCGTGCTCGGAATTTTGTCCACCATTGGGCTGTGGGTCACCACCAACGGGCTCGCCGCGCTGCTGTCGACCGCCGCGATCCTGTTCTACGTGCTGGTCTACTCCATGATCCTCAAGCGGCGCACCGCCCAGAACATCGTGTGGGGCGGCATCGCGGGGTGCATGCCGGTGATGATCGGCTGGGCCGGCATCACCGACCGGCTCGACTGGGCGCCGCTCGTGCTGTTCGGCGTGGTGTTCTTCTGGACGCCGCCGCACACCTGGACGCTCGCCATGCGCTACAAGGAGGACTACGCGGCGGCCGAGGTGCCGATGCTGCCCGTCGTGGCCACCGAACGGCGGGTCATCCTGGAGTCGATCGCCTACACGTGGGCGACGGTGCTGTGCTCGCTGGCGCTGTGGCCGGTCGCAGGCACGACG
Organism: Nonomuraea maritima; assembly: GCF_900100395.1. Classification (GTDB taxonomy): domain Bacteria; phylum Actinomycetota; class Actinomycetes; order Streptosporangiales; family Streptosporangiaceae; genus Nonomuraea; species Nonomuraea maritima. The sequence continues at coordinate 56,901 of NZ_FNFB01000008.1, forward strand.
CTGTTCTACCCGGCCGTGGCCGCCGTGCTGGGCGCGTTCTGCCTGTGGGAGGTGCACCGCCTGCTGGCCCGCCTGAACGCCGGGAAGACCGGGGTCGACCTGCGGCCGATGCGCTTCTTCCACTGGTCGAACGCCTACCTGGCGCTGCTGTTCCTCGCCGTGGCGATCGACCCGCTGCTCAGCTGAGATGCCGACCGGCGGTCCGGAGCCCCAGCAGGAGGTCCGTGCCGCCTCGTCGGCTCCGTACTTCGCCACCTCGATCCGTTAAAGTCACCCTATGGCGACCCGTGATCCACGCTGGGTGTTGAAGGACCGCCCCTCGTTCGCGTTGATCACCGGGCTGTTCCTCACCAGCGTCTGTGCGCTCGTCTCGTTCTCGTACGACGTGTTCGTCGACGGCGCGCCCGTGCACTTCTTCATCGCGCTCATGCTGGCGCTCGCGCCCGTGCCGCTGCTGCTGGCCCTGGTCCTCGCGCTCGACCGCCTGGAGCCCGAGCCGCGCTCCAACCTCGTCTTCGCCTTCGGCTGGGGTGCGGGCGTCGCCGTGCTGGTCGCGGGCGTGGTCAACTCGCTCAACCTGCACTACATCATCGACGCCGCCCAGCTGTCTGAGGCCAGCGCCCGCAACATCGCGGCCACGTTCGGCGCGCCCGTGGTGGAGGAGACGATGAAGGGCCTGGTGCTGCTGGGCCTGCTCAAGTTCCGCCGGGCCGAGCTCGACGGGCCGACCGACGGCATCATCTACGCCAGCATGGTCGGCCTCGGCTTCGCCATGAGCGAGAACGTCAGCTACTACATCGCCGCCCTCACCACGTCGGGCGTCAAGGGGCTCGCGGTCACCGTGGTGCTGCGCGGCATTCTGTCGCCGCTGGCGCATCCGCTGTTCAGCGCCATGATCGGGGTCGGGGTCGCCTACGCCGCCCAGCGCCGCGGCTCCGAGCGGGTGACGTACATCCTGGCCGGCTGGACGGGGGCGATGATCCTGCACGGGCTGTGGAACGGCCTGGCCTCCTACGGCGGCTTCCCCGGCCTCGTGGTGGCGTACCTGGTGTTGCTCGTGGTGCTGGTCGTGCTGGTCGGCGTGATCTTCCGCGACCGGCGCCGCATCGTCGCGCTCATTCAGCGGTACCTGCCGCCGTACGAGCCGACCAAGCTGGTGACCGAGGCCGACATCTACATGCTGTCGGCCTTCCCCCGGCGCCGCCAGGCCCGCCAGTGGGCCAAGGCGCACGGCGGCAAGCGCGGGCTGCGCGCGATGCGCGACTACCAGCTGGCCGCCACCGAGCTCGGCCTGCTGCACGAGCGGGCGGCCCGCCACATGGTCGACGAGCACACCTTCCACGAGGAGCAGCGCGCCCTGCTGGAGTGCATGAGCACGGCGCGCGCCGACTTCCCCATGCCGGCGCCGCACGCCAGGTCGGCGGGCTCGCCTCCGCCCGGCTACGCGCCCGGCGCCCCTGGCTGACCGAGGATCCGGGTGAGCGAGACCTCGGGCGGGCCGGCGAAGACCGGATCCGAGCGCAGCACCACCGCGTCGGCGAACGCCTTGCCGGTGGCGAGCAGTTCGCGGGCGGCGTAGACGTACGTCGAAGCCCAGCGGCGGGCGGAGTCGTCGCCGGCCCCGAACGCCTCCAGCCCCGCCGTACGGCACAAGGTCACGGCGCGGGGGATGTGGAACTCCTGGGTCACCACGGTCACCCGGCGGGCCCCGAAGACGTGGCGGGCCCGTACGCAGGAGTCCCAGGTGTCGAAGCCCGCGTAGTCGAGGACCATCACCGACGCGGGCACGCCCCTGGCGCGCAGGTAGTCGCGCATGGCGGTCGGCTCGTCGTAGTCCTTGCGGCTGTTGTCGCCCGACAGCAGCAGGGCGCGTACCTTGCCGGCGTGGTAGAGCTCGGCGGCGATGTCGAGCCTGCGGGCCAGCATGGGGCTGGGGTGGCCGGCGTACAGGCCGGCTCCGAGCACGAGCGCGGCCTGTGCCTCGGGCACCTGCGCGAGCCAGCGGTCGCCCTCGGCCGTCACGCGGTGCGGGGAGCTGCCCAGCCAGGCCCAGGTCATGGGGGCGAGAGCCAGCACGCTGAGCAGCACGAGACCCTGGTAGGCGCGGCGCAGGGTCTTCCGAGAGGGGCGGACTTTTCCCCGCAAATCACACCTCTTCCGGGCCGGGGGAGTGGCGGATCTATCACCACATACCCTGGCATATCCGGTCAGCCCACGGCTGCGGCTTCGGTGGGGGAGTGGGGGCCGGGCCAGGGTGCCCGCTCAGGTGCGGGCGGGCGGCCGGGCGACGGCGGTGGCCTGGGTGCGGTGGCTCGTGGCGGCGATGGTCTCGGCGCGGTGGCCCGTGGCGGTGGCGGCTTCGGCGCGGTGGTCAGGCGACGGCGGTGGCCTGGGCGGGGGCGTGCTGGCCGGGGACGGGTGCGGCGTCGCGGGTGCGCAGGGACGTGGCCGCGCGCAGCGCGAAGATCCAGACCAGCGAGGCGCCCAGGACATGCAGCAGCACCAGCGCCGCGGGCACGGCCAGGAACCACTGCGTGTAGCCGATCACACCCTGGGCGAACTCGACGGCGAGCAGCGCCGCGGCCGCCCGCTTGGCCGCCCGCGGCGCGGCGCTGACGTGCAGCGCGAACAGCAGCGCGAACGTCAGGCCCACCACGAGGTAGGCGACGTCGGCGTGCAGCCGGGCCATCGCCTCGATGTCGAGGTCGAAGCGCGAGGCCAGCTCGTCGCCTGAGTGCGGCCCCGTGCCGCTCACCATGACGCCGACCACCACCAGGGTGAACGCGGCGGCGACCAGCACGTGGCCGAGCCGGCGGATGTCGCGGTGGACCACGCGCCGCACGGGCCCGTCACCCTCGCCGGAGCGGACGTACAGCAGCCAGCAGACCGACATCAGCCCGATGGACAGGATGAAGTGCATGCCGACCGTGAACGGGTTGAGCAGCGTGCGGACCACGACTCCGCCCCACAGGGCCTGCAGGAGGATGCCCACGGGCTGCAGCCAGGCCAGCGTCAGCAGCGAACGCCGCCGGGGGGCGAGCCGGAGCGCGGCGATCACGCAGGCGGCGCCCACGGCCAGCACGAGGAATGTGAGCAGCCGGTTGCCGAACTCGACCGCCATGTTGATCATTGAGACCTCGGGGTGCGCGACCGGGACGAAGCTGTCCGGCGTGCACTTCGGCCACGTGGGGCAGCCGAGACCCGAGCCGGTGACCCGGACGCCGGCGCCGGTGACGGCGATGCCGGCGTTGACGACCACGGACGCCATCGCCCAGCCCCGCATCGACCGCGCCGTGGGCGCCCAGAACGACCGCAGGAAGCGCGCGAGAGGGTGGGGATTGTCCGAGGGTAGCTTCACGCCATCGATGGTACGGGCCGATACCCACGGTCCCGCCACCGGGAACGGGCTCTCGAGCGGGAGCTCGCGGTCCCGTCACCGGGCGCCGGCTTCGCCAGGGGAAGCCGGCGATTCCGCTGCTGGGAACGGGCTTCTCAAGTCGAAGGGTATGTGACATATTACTTCGCGGGAGGTGGGGATGTCCGACGTGATCGTGGTCGGGGCGGGCGTCGTCGGCGCGGCCTGCGCCTACTACGCCGCGCGCGCGGGCCTCGACGTGACCGTGGTCGACCGCGGTCCGGTGGCCGGTGGCACGACGGGCTCCGGCGAGGGCAACATCCTGGTCTCCGACAAGGAGCCGGGGCCCGAGCTGGAGCTGGCGGTACTGTCCAACGGGCTCTGGCGGACGCTGGCCGAGCACGGGGGGTTCGAGTTCGAGGCCAAGGGCGGGCTCGTCGTCGCCGAGACGGACGAGATCCAGCGGCAGCTCACCGACCTCGCGGCCGAACAGGGCGTCGAGCACGTCACGGTGGGCGGCGCCGAGCTGCGCGACTACGAGCCGCATCTCGCCGGCGACCTGGCGGGCGGCGTCCTCTACCCGCAGGACGCGCAGGTGCAGCCCATGCTCGCCGCCGCCGCCCTGCTGCGGCATGGCGCCGAGAGCTTCGGCCACGGCACGCTGCGGCTGCGGCTCGGCGTCACCGTGACCGGCTTCGTCCGCTCCGGCGACCGCGTGACGGGCGTGCGCACCTCGCAGGGTGAGATCCTCGGCGACGCCGTGGTCAACGCGGCCGGCACCTGGGGCGGCGAGATCGCCGCGCTGGCCGGCGTGGAGCTGCCCGTGCTGCCGCGACGCGGGTTCATCCTCGTCACCGAGCCCCTGCGCGAGCCGCTCATCCGGCACAAGGTCTACACCGCCGCCTACGTGACGAACGTCGCCAGCGACTCGGCCGGGCTGGAGACCTCTGCCGTCATCGAGGGCACCCCCGCGGGCACCGTGCTCATCGGCGCGAGCCGGGAGCGGGTCGGCTTCGACCGCACGACCTCGGTGCCGGTGCTGTCGCGGCTCGCGGCCCAGGCCGTGGCGCTGTTCCCCGCGCTGCGCGAGGTGCGGGCCATCCGCTCCTACTGCGGCTTCCGACCGTACTGTCCCGATCACCTGCCCGTCATCGGCGCCGACCCGCGCGTCCCGGGGCTCTACCACGCGTGCGGGCACGAGGGCGCGGGCATCGGGCTCGCCCCGGCCACCGGGCACCTGCTCGCCCAGCTCCTCACCGGCGAGCGGCCCGACGTCGACCTGCGTCCCTTCCGTCCCGAGCGCTTCTCCGAGGAGGCCGCGTGACCTTCCACATCACCGTCGACGGCCGGGAGATCCCCGTCGTGCCGGGCCAGACCGTGGGCGCGGCCCTGCACGCCGCCGGGGTGCGCTCGTGGCGGACGACGAGGTTCGGCGGCCGGCCGCGCGGGCTGTTCTGCGGAATCGGGGTCTGCTTCGACTGCCTGATCTCGGTCAACGGACGGCCGCCAGAACGAGCCTGCCTGCTGGAGGCCGAGCCGGGGGACGAGGTGACGACGGCGTGACGCAGGACCTCACGTACGACCTGGTGGTCGTCGGCGGCGGACCCGCCGGGGTGGCGGGCGCGCTCACGGCGGCGCTGGCCGGGCTGCGCGTGACGCTGCTCGACTCCGGCGCCCGCCTCGGCGGCCAGTACTTCAGGCACGCGGCCGTCCCCAGGCGCGAACCGGGGCTCGACCGGTTCCTGCGCCAGGTCCGCGAGCTCGGCGCACGCGCCGACGTGCTGACGCGCCACCAGGTGTGGAACGTCTCCCGCGAACCGGACGGGGACGTCACCGTGCACGCCCACACCCGCGACGCCTCGGGCGAGCGGCCGGTGACCCTACGGGCGCGCAGGCTGCTGATCGCCACCGGCGCCCACGACCGCCCGCTGCCCTTCCCGGGCTGGGACCTGCCAGGAGTGCTCACCGCCGGAGGCGCGCAGGCGCTGCTGAAGGGCGGGAACGTGCTCGCGGGCCGGCGCGTGGTCGTCTCCGGGACCGGGCCGTTCCTGCTGCCGGTCGCGACGGGGCTCGCCGGGGCCGGGGCGCGGGTGCTCGGCGTGTACGAGGCCGGTGGCGGTCTCGGCCTCGCCCGCCACCCGCTGCTGGCGCTGGGCAAGGCCGCCGAGACCGCCGGGTACGCCGCCGCGCTCGTGCGCCACCGGGTGCCGTACCGGCCACGTCACGCGGTCGTCGCCGCGCACGGCGAGCGCGAGGTCGAGGCCGTCACCGTGGCCCGCCTCGACGCGGACTGGAACGTCCTGACCACCTCGATCGTCGCCTGCGACACGGTCGCCGTCGGCTACGGGTTCGTGCCGCAGATCGAGCTCGGCACGCAGCTCGGCTGCGACACCCGCGCCGAGCCCGACGGCAGCGTCGTGCTGGCCGTCGACGCCGCCCAGCGCACCAGCGTGCCAGGCGTCTGGGCCGCGGGCGAGCCCACGGGCGTGGCCGGCTGGGCGCAGGCCGAGGTGGAGGGCCGCATCGCCGGGCGGGCCGTGGTGGCCGACGCCCGCCCGCAGGCCGTCCGCGGTTCCGACGGGGTGCTGCTGCGCCGGCGCAGCCGCGGCCGCGCGTTCGGCGCGGCGCTGCACGAGGCCTATCCGGTACGTCCAGGCTGGCAGGGCTGGCTGCGCGACGACACGCTCGTGTGCCGGTGCGAGGAGGTGCCGCTGGCCCGCGTCCGCGAGGCGCAGGAGCTCGGCGCCACCGACGCCCGCTCCGTCAAGCTCCTCGCCCGCCCCGGCATGGGCTGGTGCCAGGGCCGCATCTGCGGCTACGCGGTGTCGTGCCTGGCAGGGGAGCCGCCGGCCCCGCCCCGCCGGCCCATCGCCCAGCCCGTCACCCTCGGCGCGCTCAGCGAGGCCGCACCCCCTGACGCCGGCTCACAAGACGATCCCGCACACTGACACCCCGCGGACAATGGAGGACTCCCCGATGGAACACCGCACCAAGCCCTGGCAGGGCGTCATGGTGGCCACCGCGCTGCCGCTGCGCGACGACCTGTCCGTCGACTTCGACGCCTACGCCGAGCACTGCCGGTGGCTCGTCGAGAACGGCTGTGACGGAGTCGTGCCCAACGGCTCGCTCGGCGAGTACCAGACGCTCACCCCGGAGGAGCGCGCCAAGGTCATCGAGACGGCCGTCGCGGCCGTCGGCGGTCCCAACGTGATGGCCGGGGCCGGCGCGTACGGCGCCGCCGAGTCGCGCCGCTGGGCCGAGCAGGCCGGCGAGGCCGGCTGCGGCTCGGTGCTGCTGCTGCCGCCGAACACCTACCGGGCCGACGAGCGGGCCGTCATCGCGCACTACCGCGAGGTGGCCAAGGCCGGTGTGCCGATCGTGGCCTACAACAACCCCTACGACACGAAGGTCGACCTGACCCCCGCGCTGCTCGCCAAGCTGCACGAGGAAGGGCTGATCGTGGCGGTCAAGGAGTTCACCGGCGACGTGCGGCGCGCGTACGAGATCGCCGAGCTGGCCCCCGGGCTCGACCTGCTGATCGGCTCCGACGACGTGCTGCTCGAACTGGCCGTGGCCGGGGCCGTCGGCTGGATCGCGGGCTACCCGAACGCGCTGCCCGCCTCCAACGTCGCCCTCTACAAGGCCGCGGTCGCCCGCGACCTGGAGACCGCGCTGCCGCTCTACCGCGCCCTGCACCCGCTGCTGCGCTGGGACTCCAAGACGGAGTTCGTCCAGGCGATCAAGCTGTCCATGGACGTCGCGGGCCGGCACGGCGGCCCCTGCCGCCGGCCGCGCGAGGCGCTGACCGACGAGCAGGCCGCCGTCATCCGCGCGGCCACGGAGAAGGTGCTCGCCGAGGGGCTCAGATGAGGACGAAGCGGGTCTTCCACGCGGTCGACTCCCACACCGAGGGCATGCCGACCCGCGTCATCACGGGCGGCGTCGGGGTGATCCCCGGCGCGAGCATGGCCGAGCGCCGCGTCTACTTCCGCGACAACCTCGACCACATCCGCAAGCTGCTGATGAACGAGCCGCGCGGCCACTCGGCCATGAGCGGCGCCATCCTGCAGCCGCCCACCCGGCCCGACGCCGACTTCGGGGTGCTGTTCATCGAGGTGTCGGGGCTGCTGCCGATGTGCGGCCACGGCACCATCGGCGTGGCCACCGTGCTCGTCGAGACCGGCATGGTGGAGGTCGTCGAGCCGGTCACCACCGTGCGCCTCGAGGTGCCCGCCGGGCTCGTCGAGGTGGACGTGGCCGTCGAGGACGGCATGGCCATGTCGGTGACGCTGCGCAACGTGCCCTCCTACAGCGACCGGCTGGACGCCACGGTCACCGTGCCGGGCTTCGGCGAGATCCCGTACGACCTGGCCTACGGCGGCAACTTCTACGCCATCGTCGACCTCGACCGTTACGGGCTGCCGTTCGACCGCAAGGCCAAGAACGAGATCCTCGCGGCCGGCCTCGCCACCATGCAGGCCATCAACGCCGCCGACGAGCCCGTGCACCGCGAGGACGACCGCATCCGCGGCTGCCACCACGTGTACTTCAAGGCGCCGGGCTCCGACGCGCACCACTCGCGGCACGCCATGGCCATCCACCCCGGCTGGTTCGACCGCTCGCCGTGCGGCACCGGCACCAGCGCCCGGATGGCGCAACTGCACGCCCGCGGCGAGCTGCCGATCGGCCGCGACTTCGTCAACGAGTCGTTCATCGGCACCCGCTTCATCGGCCGGCTGCTGGAGGAGACGACCGTGGGCGGCGAGCTCGCGGTCGTCCCGTCGATCACCGGGCGGGCCTGGGTGACCGGCACCGCGCAGTACTTCCTCGACCCCCGTGACCCCTTCCCTGAGGGGTTCGAGCTGTGACCGTCGTCACGACCGTCGACTACCACACCGGTGGCGAGCCGTTCCGGATCGTCACCGGCGGGGTGCCCGAGATCCCCGGCGAGGACGTGCTCACCCGGCGCGACACCGCGATGGAGGCCGTCGACGGCGTGCGGCGGCTGCTGTGCCACGAGCCGCGCGGCCACGCCGACATGTACGGCTGCTTCCTCGTCCCGCCGGACGATCCAGGGGCGAGCCTCGGGGCGCTGTTCTGGCACAAGGACGGCTTCTCCACCGCCTGCGGGCACGGCACCATCGCGCTGGGCGCGTACGCCGTGCAGGAGGGGCTGGTCGAGGCCGACCCGGACGGCGAGACCGACGTGGTGATCGACGTGCCGTCCGGGCGGGTCACGGCCCGGGTGCGCTGCGCCGGGGGCCGGGTGCGTGCGGTGACGTTCGTCAGCGTCCCGTCGTACGTCCTCGCCCGCGGGGTGCCTGCCGGCGGGGTCGAGGCGGACCTCGCCTACGGCGGCGCCGTCTACGCCTCGGTGCCCGCCGCGGCGCTGGGGCTGTCGGTGGAGCCCCGCCACCTGAACGAGCTCATCGGCCACGCCCGCCGCATCAAGGCCGACCTGGCCGGGCATCCGGCCACCCGGCACCCGTCCGACGAGCGGCTGTCCGGGGTCTACGGCGTCATCTTCCACGACGACCTGCCCGACGAGGACGGCGCGGCCCACCAGCGCAACGTCACCGTGTTCGCCGACGGAGAGGTGGACCGCTCGCCCTGCGGTTCGGGCACCGCCGCCCGGCTCGCGCTGCTGCACGCGGCCGGCCTGCGCCGGCCGCTCGTCCACAGCGGCATCGTGGGCAGCCGGTTCCTGGCGCGGGTGGCCCGGGTCACCGCCGACGGGATCGTCGCGGAGATCGAGGGCATGGCCTACCGCACCGGGCGGCACGCCTTCGAGCTCGATCCCGACGACCCGATCGGAACGGGGTTCACCCTGCGATGAACGCGCTGCCGTACCTGGACGCCGCCACCGTGGCGAGGCTGGTGCCGATGGGCCGGGCCGTGGACGTCCTGGAGGATGCCCTGCGGGCCGGGCTCGACCCCGAGGCCACACCGCAGCGGCCGATCGCGGACCTGCCCGCCGGGCAGCTCCTGCTCATGCCCGCCGCCGCCGGCCGGTACGCGGGCGTCAAGGCCGTCACCGTCGCCCCGGGGAACCCGGAACGCGGGCTGCCCCGCATCCAGGGGGCGTACCTGCTGTTCGACGGCGAGACGCTGGCCCCGCTGGCGATGCTGGACGGCAGCGCGCTGACCTCGCTGCGCACGCCCGCCGTCTCCGCGCTCGCCGTCCGGCACCTCGCCGAGCCGCAGGCGCGGCGGCTCGTCGTGTTCGGCAGCGGGCCGCAGGCGTGGGGGCACGTGCTGGCGCTGCGCGAGGTGCGGCCGGTCGAGGACGTCACCGTGGTGGGCCGCGACCTCGCTCGCGCGGAGGCGCTCGCCGGCCGCTGCCGCGACCTCGGCCTGACGGCGCGAGGGTTGCCGAGCGCGCGGCACGAGGCGGTGGCGGACGAGGTCGCCAGGGCCGACCTCGTCGCCTGCTGTACGACCTCCAGGGAGCCCTTGTTTCCCGGTAGGCTCGCCCGCGACGGCGCCACCGTCGTCGCGGTCGGCTCCCACGAGCCGGACGCCCGTGAGATCGACGACGACCTCGTCGCCCGGGCCACCGTGGTCGTCGAGGCGCGCACGTCAGCCCTGGAAGAAGCCGGAGACATCCTCCTCCCGATCCACCGGGGTACGATCACGTCCCGTCATCTCGCCGGGACCCTCGCCGATCTGGCCGCCGGGAGGGTGACCGCCGGTCCGGGGCCGCGCGTGTTCAAGAGCACAGGCATGGCATGGGAAGACCTCGTGGTCGCGGCCGCCGCCTACGAGGCCTGGACGTAGAGAGGATGGGCGGATGGCTGCCGACGACCGGCTCGACCTGCCGATGGTGGGCGAGCGGCAGAGCCTGCGCGAACAGGTCGCGCAGGCGCTGCGTGCCGCGCTGATCACCGGGGAGATGCGCCCGGGGGTGGTCTACTCCGCGCCCGTGCTGGCCGGCCAGTTCGGGGTCTCGGCCACGCCCGTCCGCGAGGCCATGCTCGACCTGGCCAAGGAGGGCCTGGTCGAGGCGGTGCGCAACAAGGGCTTCCGGGTGACCGAGCTGTCCGACCGCGACCTCGACGAGCTCACCGAGCTGCGCCACCTCATCGAGGTCCCGACGGTCGTGCGGCTGGCCGACTCCTCGCGGGCCGAGGAGTTCGAACGGCTGCGGCCCGCCGCCGAGAAGATCGTCGCGGCGAGCGACCGTGGCGACCTGCTCGCGTACGTCGACGCCGACCTGCGCTTCCACGTCGAGCTGCTGGCGCTGTCGGGCAACGCCCACCTGGTGACCGTCGTGCGCGACCTGCGCAACCGGGCCCGCCTCTACGGCCTGGCGCAGCTGGCCGAGCGCGGCACGCTCGTCGAGTCGGCGCGCGAGCACCTGGCGCTGCTGGACGCGCTCAAGAACGGCGACGCCGGCACCGTCAGGCAGATCATGATCGAACACATCGGCCATGTCCGCGGCATCTGGGCCGAACACTGACGGGCCGAACACTGACGGGCCGATAACCGACGGGCTTCACGCTGACAGGTCGCACGCCGTCGGGTCCAACGCCGACGGGCCGCGGGCTGGGGACAAGTTCCGACATTCCCGGATCGTCCGGCGCCTCCCGGCGGTAGTCTCGGAGTGGGCCTGCCGAGCGACGCCGCGCGAGAGCGCGAGCGGTCCCGGCGGCCCCGACTCATCGGATCGGCCGTCCCCGCGGCAGGGCCGCACGCCCGCCGCCGGGACTCGCTGCCCGGTCACGCGGACACCCGCACTCCGCTGACCGCCGAAGGGCTCGGCCCACCCCGCCCACCGAGGCCGAGCCCCCGCCGCGCGCCCGACCCCATCCCAGGGGCGCGCGGCGGCCCGGGACCTACACCCGCGCCGTACGCGTCGAGCCGAGGCTGGCGGCCACGACGCACAGGATCGCCGCCCACTGCTGCACGTGCAGCACCTCACCGAGGATCAGCAGCCCGATCAGGGCCGCCACCGCGGGCTCCAGGCTCATGAGGATGCCGAACACATGCTTGGGCATCCGCCGCAGCGCGTTCAACTCCAGCGAGTACGGGATCACCGACGACAACAGCCCGACGCCCAGCCCGATGAGCAGCAGGTGCGGCTGCAGCAGGTCGGCCCCGCCCGTCGTCACCCCGACGGGCGCCACGGCCAGCGCCGAGACGATCATCGCGAACGACAGCCCCGTCGTCCCTGGGAAGCGCTGCCCGGCCGCCGACGACAGCAGGATGTAGGCGGCCCAGCAGACCCCCGCGGCCGCCGCGAACCCGATGCCCGCCCAGCTCACCGAGGCCGACTCCGTCCAGGGCGCGAGCATCGTGACGCCCGCCGCGGCGAGCGCCACCCACAGCAGGTCGATCCGGCGGCGCGAGGCGGCCACGGCGACGCCGAGCGGCCCCAGGAACTCGATCGCCACCGCCACGCCCATCGGCAGCCGCGACAGGGCCTCGTAGAAGGTGAGGTTCATCAGCGCGAGCGTCAGGCCGAAGGCGATGCCGACCGCCCAGGCGCCCCGCGAGAGCCCCCTGAGCCGGGGCCGCGCGAAGGCCCCCATGATGAGCGCCCCCGCCGCGATGCGCAGGAACACCACGGCGCTCGGCGGCAGCGCCGCGAACAGCTCCTTGGCGAAACCCGCGCCGAGCTGCACCGACAGGATCCCGAGAAGCACGAGCCCGGAGGGCGGGATCGAGTCCGCCGCGGTGCGCAGCGGGCCGCCCCGCCAGGGCGTGCGGCGACCGGGTTCGGTCATGTCGGCGCCGGCGTCGTCCAGGTCGAAGGCGGTCACGGAGCTCCTCGGGAGATGTGCGGGTAACCGTCAGAGCCTACTGACCTCGGCCAACATGACCGCCCTTAAGGTGGTACTGCCGCCTCATTGATCATTTACTTGGACAAATGGATATATGAACCCCCCTGCCGCCGCGCCCCTGGCCCGCCCTCCGCTGGCCCTGTCCATCGCCTCGTTCGTCAGCTCCTTCGACCGGTTCGCCGTCAGCCCGATGATCGTGCTCATCGCGGCCGACCTCGGCGTCTCGCTGTCGGCGTCCGTCGCCGCCGCCAGCGGCTACTACCTCGCGTACGGGCTGACCCAGCCGCTGTGGGGCGTGCTGTCGGACCGGCTCGGCCGGGTGCGGGTGATGCGCCTCGCCCTCTACGGCGCCGCGGTGGCCGGGGCCGCGTCGGCGCTGATGCCGGTGCTCGCGGCTCTCGTGGTCGCCCGCGTCGTGACGGGAGCCTGCTTCGGCGCGGTGATCCCCACGAGCCTGACGTACGTGGGCGACACCGTCGCGCCCGCCGTACGCCAGCGTGCCCTGACCGACCTCATGGCCGCCGCGGCCCTCGGTACGGCGCTCGCCACGGGGCTGGGCGGCGCGGTCGCGGGCCTGGTGGACTGGCGGGTGGCGTTCACCGTGCCCGCCGCCTGCGCCCTGGTGTGCGCGCTCGGGCTGCGCACGCTCCCCGAGCCGCCCCGGGCCGCGGGAACGGGCCAGGGAGTGGCCGGCTACCTCGGGATGGTGCTCCGGCACCGGTGGGCGCTGCTGGTGTTCGGGCTGGCCTTCACCGAGGGAGCGATCATGCTCGGCGCGATGCCGTTCCTCGCCACCGCGCTGCAGCACGACGGGCTGGCCGCCGCCGTGGCGGGCCTCGCCATCACCGCGTACGGACTCGGGTTGTGGGCGTTCTCCCGGCTGGTCAAGCGCGTGTCGGTGCGCTGGCCGGCGCCGGTGCTCATGCTCGTGGGCGGCACGCAACTGTGCGCCGGTTTCGCTCTCGTGAGCCTGCACGTGAGCGTGCCCGCCGTGGCCGTCACCGCGCTGCTGCTGGGCGGCGGCTGGTCGTTCCTGCACTCCTCGTTGCAGACGTGGGCCACCTCGATCCTGCCGCAGGCCAGGGGCACCACGATCGCGTTCTTCGCCGGCGCGCTGTTCGTCGGCAGCGCCGTCGCCTCGTGGGCGGCCGGCCCGCTGGCCGAGCACGGCAGGTACGGGCTGCTGTTCGGGATCGCCGCGGCCGCCGCCGTGCCGCTCACCGCGGTGGCCGCCGTCACCCGCCGCCGTTACGGCGCGCTCGCGGCCGAGGGCGCCCACTCCGGCTGACGGCTACTCCCAGCGGAACGTACGGGACACCAGCGCCAGTGACAGCACCGCCCACGCGGCCAGCACGCTCAGCGGGACCAGCGGCAGCGCGGCGCCCTGCGTGAGGACGGCGCGCAACCCGCCCGTCAGCGCCGAGATCGGCAGCAGCTCCAGCGCCGAGCGCAGCCCGTCGGGGAACTTCGTCAGCGGGAACAGCACCCCGCCCGCGCCGAGCAGCACCAGGTAGACCAGGTTGGCCCCGGCCAGCGTGGCCTCGGCCCGCAGCGTGCCCGCCATGAGCAGGCCGAGGCCGCTGAAGGCCGCCGTGCCCAGCAGGATCAGCAGGGCCGCGCCCAGGAACGACCCGTGCGGCCGCCACCCCAGCGCGAGCCCCACGGCCACGATCACCGCGGCCTGGATGATCTCCACGCCCACCACCGCGGACGTCTTGGCCAGCATGAGCCCGCTCCTGGACAGCGGGGTCGCGCCCAGCCGCTTGAGCACGCCGTAGCGGCGCTCGAAGCCGGTCGCGATGGCCTGCCCGGTGAACGCCGTGGACATGACCGCGAGCGCCAGCACGCCCGGCACCAGGAAGTCGACCCGCCGGCCGCCCCCGACGTCGATGAGGGGCGCGAGCGAGAACCCGGTCAGCAGCAGCACCGGGATGATCAGGGTGAGCAGCAGCTGCTCGCCGTTGCGCAGCATCGCCCGCAGTTCGGCCGCCGCCTGCGCGGCCACCATGCGCCAGAACGGCGCGGCGCCGGGCGCCGGGGTGAAGTCGAGCCCGGGCGCCGTGTCATGGGCGGTCATCGCAGCTCCCTGCCGGTCAGCTCGAGGAAGACGTCTTCGAGGGTGCGCCGCTCGATGCTCAGGTCGTCGGTCGTGACGCCCTCGGCCGCGCACCAGGCCGTCACGGTGGCCAGCAGCTCGGGACCTACTTGGCCCTCGATGATGTAGTGGCCGGTGGGCGACTCTTTGGCGGCGCTCCCGGTGGGGAGCGCGTTGAGCAGCTCCTCCAGCGCGAGCCCCGGCCGGGCGCGGAAGCGGAGCTGGCGTTCGGCCCCCGTCAGCGTGGCGGGACTGCCCTCGGCCACCACGCGCCCCTTGTCGATGATCACCACGTGGTCGGACAGCCGCTCGGCCTCGTCCATGTGGTGGGTGGTCAGCACCACCGACACCCCCGCCGCGCGCAGCTCGCCGACGAGGTCCCAGCAGGCGTGCCGGGCCTGCGGGTCGAGGCCGGCGGTCGGCTCGTCGAGGAAGACCAGCTCGGGACGGCCGACGACGGCCGCGGCGAGCGACAACCGCTGTTGCTGGCCGCCCGACAGGCGCCGGAAGGGAGTGCGGGCGTGCTCGGCGAGCCCCAGCCGCTCCAGCAGCGCCCGCGGCGGCAGCGGACGGGCGTGGAAGCGCGCGGACAGCTGCAGCCACTCGGCGCAGCGCATCGCCGGCGGCACCCCGCCGGCCTGCAGCATCACCCCGACCCGTGGCCGCAGCGCGGGGGTACGGGGATCGAGGCCGAGGACGCGGACGGTGCCCGAGTCGGCGGTGCGGAACCCTTCGCAGATCTCGATCGTGGAGGTTTTGCCCGCGCCGTTCGGACCGAGGACCGCGGTGACCGCCCCGCGATCGGCCCGCAGCGTGAGGCCGTCGACGGCGGTCGCGCCCCCGTAGCGTTTGACCAGGTCGACGATCTCGACGGCTGGGGAATCCATGGCCACGAGTTTAGGGACTCCGCCGGACGGTCCTGGCCTCAGGTGCCCGGCCACGCCGAATGATCCGCGTTCCGCCCGGCACGCGGCCGCGCGCCCCACGCCGCAGGGGTTGCGTTCCGGCGAGGTCCTGGGAGGGGGAGCGTTCCAGGACTATGATGGTAAATATCTGATAACCGGGAATTAGGAGGATCCTTACCCCGGTTGGGAACCCCGGGCCCTCGTGGGCCACATGCCTGCGAGGAAAGGGTGATCCATGTCCGTGGCCGAGGCCGCGTCCACGTCCACGTCCACCGGTTCGCGGGGCGGCCGGGCGCTGTTACTGGTCATCCTGGGTGCGCTGTCGGCGATCGGGCCGCTGTCCATCGACATGTACCTGCCCGCGCTGCCCGCCATCACCTCCGAGATGCTGAGCGCCCCGGCCCAGGTGCAGCTGACCCTCACGGCCTGCCTCATCGGCGTCTCCGTCGGCCAGGTGATCGCCGGCCCGCTGAGCGACGTGCGCGGCCGCAGGGTGCCGCTCATCGTCGGCGTGGCGGGGTTCATGGCGGCCTCGCTGCTGTGCGCGTTCGCCCCCTCGGTGCCCGTGCTCATCGCCTGCCGGCTGCTGCAGGGCATTCTCGGCGGCGCGGCCCTGGTCATCGTCCGGGCCGTCGTCCGCGACCTGTACGACGGCGCCGCCATCGCCCGCATCTTCGCCACGCTGATGCTGGTCAGCGGCCTCGCGCCGATCCTGGCCCCCATCGCGGGGGCGCAGCTGCTGGCCGTCACGTCCTGGCGGGGCGTCTTCGTGGCGCTCAGTGTCGCCGGGCTCGTCCTGCTGGTGGCCGTGCTGACCGGCGTACGCGAGACGCTGCCCGTGGCCGGGCGCGAGAGCGGCGGCCTGCGCAACACCGTCCGCACCTTCTGGCACCTGCTCGGCGACCGCGCGTTCATGGCCTGCGCGCTGACCGCCGGGCTGGCGTTCGCGGCCATGTTCGGCTACATCTCCGGCTCGCCGTTCGTCCTCCAGGAGGTGTACGGCGCCACGCCCCAGCAGTACTCGCTCATCTTCGGCCTCAACGCCTTCGGCCTGACGCTCACCGCACAGGTCGGCGGACGGCTGTCGGGCCGGGTGTCCCCGGCGCGCCTCGTGTTCACCGGGCTGGCGATCGCCCTTGTCGGTGCCGTGCTGCTGCTGACCGCCGCGCTGACCGGCCTCGGCCTGTGGGGTATCGTCGGCGGCCTGTTCGTCATCATGCTCGGCCAGGGCCTGGTGATGCCCGGGGCCGGCGCGCTGGCGCTCGCCTCGCAGCCGCCCCAGGTGGCCGGCAGCGCCTCGGCCCTGCTCGGGGTGCTGCAGTTCGCGCTGGGGGCGCTCTCGGCCCCGCTGGTCGGCCTGGTGGGCGCCGGCACGGCCGTGCCGATGGCGTGCGTGATGCTCGCGCTGATTCTCAGCTCGGCGCTCATGTTCACCTTCCTGAGCCGGAGAACCGCGGCGCGGGCTTAATTAGGTAAGCCTAACCTGCGTGAGAAATTGCATTCCCGTCCCTTCCCCGATCCGTTTGTGAACGGGGAAGGAATTACGGCACACTGATGTTGTGAAAAACATGCCCACGATCGAGTCCGGTAGCGAGCGCGGTACGCGTGCCCGCGTGGCCAGGCTGATCCTTGAGCATGGCCCGGTCGCGGCCGCCGCACTCGGCGAGCGGCTCGGGCTCACCCCCGCAGCGGTGCGCCGGCATCTCGACGCACTGCTGGCAGACGGAATGATAGAACCCCGCACGGTCCGGCCGCGCGGCCAGCGCGGGCGCGGGCGCCCGGCGAAGCTGTTCGCGATCACCGACGCCGGACGCAGCGCCTTCGAACACGCCTATGACGACCTGGCCGGCAGCGCCCTGCGCTACCTGGCCGAGCGCATGGGCCGTGAAGCCGTGACCGACTTCGCCCGCTCGCAGGTGTCCAGCCTGCTGCGGCGGCTGGAACCGGTCATGCGGACGGTGCCGGCCGACCAGCGCGTACAGGTGCTGGCGCAGGCGCTGTCGGCGGAGGGGTACGCCGCCTCGGCCAGCAAGGCCAAGTCGGGCGGCGACCAGCTCTGCCAGCACCACTGCCCGGTGTCGCACGTGGCCGCGGCCTTCCCGCAGCTGTGTGAGGCCGAGACGGAGGCGTTCGCGCAGCTGCTCGGCACGCCGGTGCAGCGCCTGGCCACGATCGCCCATGGCGACGGGGTCTGCACGACACATGTGAGCCCGCAGAGTCTGGGCGATCCCGCACAGAGAGACAAGAGCAAGGAGACCGGAAGGTGACTGTCACCGACCGCCCGGAGCTGGAAGGCCTCGGGAATTACAAGTTCGGCTGGGCCGACCCGGATGCCGCGGGCGCGGCGGCCAAGCGCGGCCTGTCCGAGGAGGTCGTCCGCAACATCTCCGCGCTCAAGAACGAGCCGGAGTGGATGCTCGACCTTCGCCTGAAGGGCCTCCGCCTGTTCGACAAGAAGCCGCTGCCGACGTGGGGCTCCGACCTCACCGACATCGACTTCGACAACATCAAGTACTTCGTGCGCTCGACCGAGAAGCAGGCGGCTTCCTGGGACGAGCTGCCGGCCGACATCAAGAACACCTACGACAAGCTCGGCATCCCCGAGGCGGAGAAGCAGCGCCTCATCGCCGGCGTCGCGGCCCAGTACGAGTCCGAGGTCGTCTACCACAAGATCCGTGAGGACCTCGAGGAGAAGGGTGTCATCTTCGTCGACACCGACACCGGCCTGCGCGAGCACGAGGAGCTCTTCAAGGAGTACTTCGGCTCCGTGATCCCGGTGGGCGACAACAAGTTCGCCGCGCTCAACACCAGCGTGTGGTCCGGTGGCTCGTTCATCTACGTGCCGCCGAACGTCGAGGTCGAGATCCCCCTCCAGGCCTACTTCCGGATCAACACCGAGAACATGGGCCAGTTCGAGCGGACCCTGATCATCGTCGACGAGAACAGCTACGTCCACTACGTCGAGGGCTGCACCGCGCCGATCTACTCCAGCGACTCGCTGCACAGCGCGGTCGTCGAGATCATCGTGAAGAAGAACGCCCGCTGCCGTTACACGACCATCCAGAACTGGTCCAACAACGTCTACAACCTGGTCACCAAGCGCGCCGTGGCCTACGAGGGCGCGACCATGGAGTGGATCGACGGCAACATCGGCTCCAAGGTCACGATGAAGTACCCGGCCGTCTACCTCATGGGCGAGCACGCCAAGGGCGAGACGCTGAGCGTCGCGTTCGCCGGCGAGGGCCAGCACCAGGACGCCGGCTCCAAGATGGTGCACCTGGCGCCCAACACCAGCTCCAGCGTCATCTCCAAGTCGGTGGCGCGCGGCGGCGGCCGCACCTCCTACCGCGGTCTCGTGCAGATCGAGGAGGGCGCCCACGGCAGCGCCAGCACCGTCAAGTGCGACGCCCTGCTGGTCGACCAGATCAGCCGCTCCGACACCTACCCCTACGTCGACGTCCGCGAGGACGACGTCTCGATGGGGCACGAGGCCACGGTCTCCAAGGTGAGCGAGGACCAGCTGTTCTACCTCATGAGCCGCGGGCTCGACGAGGACGAGGCGATGGCGATGATCGTGCGTGGCTTCGTCGAGCCGATCGCGCGCGAACTGCCCATGGAATACGCGCTCGAGCTCAACCGGCTGATCGAGCTGCAGATGGAAGGAGCCGTCGGCTGATGGGCCTGAACGAGAAGCCCTTGTCGACCCTGCACGAGAAGGCGTCCTACGAGCTCGCCGACTTCGAGGTCCCGACCGGCCGCGAGGAGGCGTGGCGCTTCACGCCGCTGTCGCGGCTGAAGGGCCTGCACAACGGCAAGGCCGAGCCCGTGGGCGGCGTCCGGGTCGACATCGACGCGGCCCCCGAGGTCACCGTCGAGACCGTCGGCCGCGACGACCCGCGGGTGGGCACGTCGTTCGTGCCCACCGACCGGGTCAGCGCGCAGGCGTGGAACAGCTTCGAGAAGGCCACCGTCATCACGGTGGGCCGCGAGACCGTCACGTCCCGGCCCACGGTCCTGACGCTGACCGGCTCCGCCGGTGAGGGCGCCGTCTACGGCCACATCGTGGTCAAGGTCGAGCCCCTGGCCGAGGCCACGGTCGTGCTCGACCACAAGGGCAGCGGCGTCTACGCCGACAACATCGAGTTCGTCGTCGGCGACGGCGCCAACCTCAAGGTCGTCAGCCTGCAGGACTGGGACGACGACGCCGTCCACGTCTCGCACCACCACGCCCAGCTCGCCAAGGACGCGACGTTCCGGAGCTTCGTGGTGACGCTCGGCGGCGACCTCGTGCGCCTGTCGCCCAGCGTGACCTACACCGCTCCCGGCGGCGACGCCGACATGTCGGGGGTCTACTTCGTCGACGCGGGCCAGCATCTGGAGCACCGCCTGCTGGTCGACCACTCGCAGCCCCACTGCAAGAGCAACGTCGACTACCGCGGCGCGCTGCAGGGCCAGGACGCCCACGCCGTCTGGATCGGCGACGTGATCATCCGGGTCGAGGCCGAGGGCACCGACACCTACGAGCTCAACCGCAACCTGATCCTCACCGACGGCGCCCGCGCCGACTCGGTGCCGAACCTGGAGATCCTCACCGGCGAGGTGGCGGGAGCGGGGCACGCCTCCGCCTCGGGCCGCCTCGACGACGAGCACATCTTCTACCTCCAGGCCCGCGGCATCCCCCACGACGAGGCGCGCCGCCTGGTCGTGCGGGGCTTCCTCGGCCAGCTCATCGAGAAGATCCAGATCGAGGAGGTCCGCGAGCGGGTCCTCGGCGCGCTGGAGGCTGAGCTCTCCCGATGAGTTTCGAGAAGGTCTGCACGCTCGAGGACATCCCCGACGGGGGCGTCCTCGGGGTCGAGGTGGGCGAGACCCCGGTGGCGCTCGTCCGCCGGGGCCGTGACGTCTTCGCGCTGCACGACGTCTGCTCCCACGCCGAGGTGAAGCTGAGCGAGGGCGAGGTGTACGACGGCACGTTGGAGTGCTGGCTGCACGGCTCGTGCTTCGACGTCCGCACCGGCAAGCCGACCGGTCCGCCCGCCATCAAGCCCGTGAACGTCTACACAGTCAAGATCGACGGCGACGACGTTCTCGTCTCGCTCTCGAAGGAGTCATAAGTGTCAACCCTGGAGATTCGTGACCTGCAGGTCGCCGTCGAGGACAAGGAAATCCTGCGCGGCGTCAACCTGACCGTGAAGTCGGGCGAGACTCACGCCATCATGGGCCCCAACGGCTCGGGCAAGTCCACGCTCGCCTACGCGATCGCCGGTCACCCCAAGTACACGATCACCGGCGGCCAGGTGCTGCTCGACGGTGCCGACCTGCTCGACCTGTCGGTCGACGAGCGGGCCCGTGCCGGCCTGTTCCTCGCCATGCAGTACCCGGTCGAGGTTCCCGGTGTGTCGGTGTCCAACTTCCTGCGTTCGGCCGTCACCGCGGTCCGCGGCGAGGCGCCCAAGCTGCGCGAGTTCGCCAAGGACCTGAAGAACGGCATGGACGCGCTGTCCATCGACGCCGCCTTCGCCCAGCGCAACCTCAACGAGGGCTTCT
The DNA here is from genome assembly GCF_900100395.1 of Nonomuraea maritima. Classification (GTDB taxonomy): domain Bacteria; phylum Actinomycetota; class Actinomycetes; order Streptosporangiales; family Streptosporangiaceae; genus Nonomuraea; species Nonomuraea maritima. Next base: position 77,586 of record NZ_FNFB01000008.1, read on the forward strand.
CCGGCGGTGAGAAGAAGCGCCACGAGATCCTTCAGCTCGAGCTGCTCAAGCCGAAGATCGCGGTGCTCGACGAGACCGACTCCGGCCTCGACGTCGACGCGCTGCGCGTGGTCTCCGAGGGCATCAACCGCTTCCGCGCCTCCGGCGAGACAGGCGTCCTGCTGATCACGCACTACACCCGCATCCTGCGGTACGTGAAGCCCGACTTCGTGCACGTCTTCGCGGGCGGCCGGGTCGTGGAGCAGGGCGGCCCTGAACTGGCCGAGAAGCTCGAGGCCGAGGGCTACGAGCAGTACACGAAGGCATCTGCATGACTTCCGCCAGCTTCGATGTGGAGAAGATCAGGAAGGACTTCCCGGTCTTCTCCCGCGAGCTGCCCGACGGGCGACCGCTCGTCTACCTCGACTCGGGCAACTCCTCACAAAAGCCCACCCAGGTCATCGAGACCATGCGGGAGCACCTGGCGCTGCACTACAGCAACGTCGGGCGTGCCATGCACGTGCTCGGGGCCGAGTCGACCGACGCCTACGAGGGAGCCCGCGACAAGATCGCGGGCTTCGTCAAGGCGCCGTCCCGCGACGAGGTGGTCTTCACCAAGAACGCCTCCGAGGCGCTCAACCTCGTCGCCTACTCCTTCGGCAACCCCGCCAACACCGATCCGCGCTTCACGCTCGGCCCGGGTGACGAGATCGTCATTTCCGAGATGGAGCACCACTCCAACATCGTCCCGTGGCAGTTGCTCGTGCAGCGCACCGGCGCGACGCTGAAGTGGTTCGGTGTCACCGACGACGGGCGGCTCGACTACACGCCCGACCTCATCACCGAGCGGACGAAGATCGTCTCGATCGCCCACCAGTCCAACGTGCTCGGCACCGTCAACCCGGTCGCCGAGGTGGCCAGGCGGGCGCACGAGGTCGGCGCGCTGGTCATGCTGGACGCGTCGCAGTCGGTGCCGCACCACCCGGTCGACGTCACCGAGCTCGGCGCCGACTTCGTGGCCTTCACCGGTCACAAGATGGTCGGACCCTCCGGCATCGGCGTGCTGTGGGGCAAGGCCGAGCTGCTGGAGGCCATGCCTCCGTTCCTCGGCGGCGGCGAGATGATCGAGGCGGTCTGGATGGACCACTCGACGTACGCGCCCGTGCCGCACAAGTTCGAGGCCGGGACGCCGCCCATCGTCGAGGCCATCGGGCTCGGCGCGGCGGTCGACTACCTCACCGAGATCGGCATGGACGCGATCGAGGAGCACGAGCGCACGCTGACGGCGTACGCGCTCGAGGCTCTGAGCGCGGTCCCCACGCTGCGGGTCATCGGCCCGGAGACGCTGGAGGGGCGCGGCGGCACGGTGTCGTTCACGCTCGAGGGCATCCATCCGCACGACGTCGGGCAGATCCTCGACGACCAGTTCGGCGTCGCCGTACGCGTCGGTCACCATTGCGCGCGCCCCCTGCACCTGCGCTTCGGAATACCGGCGACCACGCGGGCGTCGTTCTACCTGTACAACACCACGAGCGAGATCGACGCGCTCGTGCGCGGTCTCCACCACGTCCAGAAGGTGTTCGCATAGCCATGATCGGCGAGTCGATGTACCAGGAGCTGATCCTGGAACACTACAAGCACCCGCAGGGGCGGGGGCTGCGCGAGCCGTACGACGCCGAGGTTCACCACGTGAACCCGACGTGCGGCGACGAGATAACGCTCCGGGTCAAGGTGGGCGACGCCGGCAAGGTCCTCGACGTCTCCTACGAGGGCCAGGGGTGCTCGATCAGCCAGGCCGCCGCCTCGGTGCTGCACGAGCTCGCCACGGGCTCGACGGTCGAGGAGACGCTGGCCGTGATCGATGAGTTCACCCGGCTGATGCAGGGCAGGGGCCAGGTGGAGCCCGACGAGGAGATCCTCGGCGACGCGGTCGCGTTCGCCGGGGTGGCCAAGTTCCCGGCGCGGGTCAAGTGTGCGCTGCTGTCGTGGATGGCCTACAAGGACGCTGTGGTGAGGAGCGCCGCATGAGCAAGCCAGTGCAGACCCCGACCGACTTCGACGGCGAGGCCACCACCGAGGAGGTCATGGAGGCACTGAAGGACGTCGTCGACCCCGAGCTCGGCATCAACGTCGTCGACCTCGGCCTCATCTACGGGCTCAACCTCGACCCCGTCGACGGTGGCAAGCCCATGGCCACCATCGACATGACGCTGACCAGCGCGGCGTGCCCGCTGACCGACGTGATCGAGGACCAGGCCCACTCGGCGCTCGACGGCATGGTCTCCGACGTGAAGATCAACTGGGTCTGGCTGCCGCCGTGGGGCCCGGACAAGATCACCGACGAGGGGCGCGAGCAGCTTCGTATGCTAGGCTTCAACGTCTGATCTTTTTCTGCTGACTCGGCCGGCGTTCTGCGCCGGCCCATTCAGGGTGTCGGCGGCCGGGTTGGGAAATCCCCGCTCCATAACGGTGGAATATCCGATAACATCCCGGTCGTTGGCACCAGGTACACATACACCGACGTCTCATCGCGCGTATCGCATCGCCTGCGGCCGATGCCCTGGTGTATCTCCCTCACTTTGATCCCGCCCTCATGGCGGCGGGTGCCCCTGAACGTGTGCGGCCGATGTGCCGCACGTCCCGGCTCGTCCTTTCGCAGAAGTGACGTGCCACTTCGATGGAAAGGCACGAATTTCGTGACCATGCTTGACGCTGTCATGCCCACGCTCGAGGAGACCCCCGAGCCCGGCCCGTCCGAGTTCGAGCTTCTCGGCCTCCCCAGGCCGCTCGTCAACGGGCTGGCCAAGCTGGGCTTCGACAGCCCGTTCCCCATCCAGAGCGCGACCATTCCCGACGTGCTCGCCGGCCACGACGTGCTCGGCCGTGGCCAGACCGGCTCCGGCAAGACGCTCGCGTTCGGCCTGCCCACCATGGCGCGCATCGCCGGTGTCCGCCCGGCCCCCGGCCGCCCCCGCGCGATGATCCTCGTGCCCACCCGTGAGCTCGCCCTCCAGGTGCACGACGCCCTCGAGCCTCTCGGCCGCGGCCTCGGGCTGCGCATGAAGGTCGTCGTCGGCGGCATGTCCATGGGCAAGCAGATCGAGGCCCTGCGCCGTGGCGTGGACGTCGTCATCGCCACCCCGGGCCGTCTGGGCGACCTCATCCGGCAGGGCGAGTGCTCCCTGGGCGACGTCGAGGTCAGCGTCCTGGACGAGGCCGACCACATGTGCGACCTCGGCTTCTTCCCCGTCGTCACCGACCTGCTCGCGCAGACCCCGACCGATGGGCAGCGGCTGCTGTTCTCCGCCACGCTCGACGGCGACGTCGACAAGCTGGTGCAGCGCTTCCTCAAGGACCCGATCACCCACTCCGTGGCCCCGGCGACCTCGCCGGTCGACACCATGGAGCACCACGTGATGCAGGTCTCGCGCGACGACAAGTTCGACGTCGCCGCCGAGATCGCCAACCGTGAGGGCCGGACGATCATCTTCGTCCGCACCCAGCACGGCGTCGACCGGCTGTGCAAGCAGCTGGCCCGGGTCGGCGTCAAGTCCGGCGGCCTGCACGGCGGCAAGCGCCAGAACCAGCGCACCCGCATCCTCGCCGAGTTCCGCGAGGGCGCAGTCAACGTGCTCGTCTGCACCGACGTCGCCGCGCGCGGCATCCACGTCGACAACATCAGCCTCGTGCTGCACCTCGACCCGCCGCAGGACCACAAGAGCTACCTGCACCGCGGCGGCCGCACCGCCCGCGCGGGCGAGAAGGGCACCGTCGTCACGCTGGTGCTGCCCAACGAGCGCCGCTCGACCGACGCGCTCACCCGCCGCGCCGGCATCCACCCGTTCCGGCTCAAGGCCACCCCGGGCCACCCGCGGGTCGCCGAGGTGACGGGCGCCCGCACGCCGAGCGGCGAGGCCATCCCCGTGTGGGAGCCCGACGTCCGCAAGCCGCTGCGCCCGCGTCGCGACGGCGGCCCCTCCGAGCGTCGTGGCGGCCGTCGCAACCGCCGCGACTTCGGCGACGACCGTCGCCCGCGTCGCCACGACGGCGACGGCGAGCGTTCGTTCCCGTCGGGTGACGACCGTCGTCCGCGTCGGCACGACGGCGACGGCGAGCGTCCGTTCCCGTCGGGTGACGACCGTCGTCCGCGCCGGCACGGCGAGGGTGAGCGGCCCTTCGGGCGTTCCCAGGAGCCGCGCACGTTCAGTGACGACCGGCGTCGTGACAGCAGGCCGCGCGGCGGCTACCGCTCCGACGACCGTCCCTTCCGCCAGGACGACCGTGGCCAGCGTGGGCCGGGCTTCCGTTCCGACGACCGTCCGTTCCGTCAGGACGACCGCGGTCAGCGTGGGCCGGGCTTCCGTTCCGACGACCGCGGCCAGCGCGGGTCCGGGTTCCGCCCCGACGACCGCGGCACCCGCTACGGCGGCTCCGACCGTGGCCGCCCGTTCTCGGGTGACCGCGACCGCGGCGGCTACCGCTCCGACGACCGCGGACCGCGCGACGGCCACCGCTCCGGCGGGCCGTCCGACGAGCGCGGCGGCTACCGCCGCAACGGCGGCCGTCGCTTCGACCGCTGACCCAGCCTGACCGCTGCCCGCCGTACCCCCTTTCGAGGGAGGTACGGCGGGCAGCGGCGTTTCCGTGGGAAAGAAGGGCATCTGACCTGGTCCGTCTCGCGTGGCGGACGTGTGACCTCGCCACCGCGTGGCGCAGACTAGGCTTGACATCGCACGTCAGCCGACCGACGAGAGAGATCATGAAGACCTTCGAAGAGCTGTTCGCCGAGCTGTCCGAGAAGGCCAGGACGCGACCCGCGGGCTCGGGCACCGTGGCCGCGCTCGACGCCGGCGTCCATGCCATCGGCAAGAAGGTCGTCGAGGAGGCCGCCGAGAGCTGGATGGCCGCCGAGCACGAGTCAGACGACAGGGCGGCCGAGGAGATCTCGCAGCTCCTCTACCACGTCCAGGTGCTCATGATCGCCAAAGGCATCGGCCTCGACCAGGTCTACAAGCATCTCTAGGGCGCGGCGCGCCCACCACCGCAAGCCCCTGGAGAAGCACCTAGCGAGACATCGAGGACCTGACATGCTGCGTCTTGCAGTACCCAACAAGGGCGCGCTCAGCGAGGGCGCGCAGAACATGCTGAAAGAGGCCGGTTACCGGTCGCGCCGCGACAGCAAGGAGCTCGTCGTCGTCGACGAGGAGAACGGCTGCGAGCTGTTCTTCCTGCGTCCGCGCGACATCGCCGTGTACGTCGGCGAGGGCACGCTCGACGCCGGAATCACCGGCCGTGACATGCTCATCGACTCCGGCGCCCCGGTCGAGGAGATCATGACGCTCGGCTTCGGCGCCTCCACCTTCCGCCTGGCCGCCCGAGCGGGCACGATGCGCTCGGTCAAGGATCTCGACGGCCAGCGCATCGCCACCTCCTACGCGGGCCTGCTGGAGAAGTACCTCTCCGACGAGGGCGTCGACGCTCGCGTGATCAAGCTCGACGGGGCCGTCGAGACCGCGATCCGGCTCGGCGTGGCCGACGCGGTGGCCGACGTCGTCGAGACCGGCACCACGCTGCGCAACGTGGGCCTGGAGGTGTTCGGCGACCCGATCATGCGCTCCGAGGGCGTGCTGATCAAGCAGCAGGGCGCGGTCGACACGCACAGCCTCGAACAGCTCGTCCGCCGCCTGCAGGGCGTCGTCCACGCGCGCGACTTCGTCATGATGGACTACGACATCCGTGCCGAGCGCATCGAGGAGGCCATCGCGCTCACGCCCGGCATGGAGGGCCCGACCGTCTCGCCGCTGCACCGCGAGGGCTGGGTGGCCGTACGCGCCATGGTCCGGCGCAAGGGCCACCAGCAGGTGATGGACAAGCTGTGGGACATCGGCGCCCGAGCCATCCTGGTCACCGACATCTACGCCTGCCGCCTCTGAGCGACGGCCACCGCTCATCAACACCGAGCCGCTGAGTTCCGACGAGCAGCTCGGGTTCCGCTGACACGACCCCTGGGCCCGCGCCAGGCGCGGGCCCAGGGGATTCGCGAGACTCCTTCCGGCCGCACGCAGTGGCGACGATCACCAGTCGAAGGTGAGGAGGTGCTTCGGCGGGGGAGTGATCTTGACGGGCTTTCCCCAGTCCCGGTAGATGACGTTCAGCGTCATGGTCTTGACGTCACCGCCCTCCGTGGGGGTGAACCTGATGATGGCGTGGAAGCGGCGTGGCAGGTTGTCCTGGCCCACCCAGAGCTTCCACGTGATCGGCCCGCGCCACGAGTACTCCTCCTCCCTGGTCCCGAACGAGATCCCCGCCTGCCTCTCGCCCAGCTTCGGAACCGTCACCGTGCCGCTGTGCAGGGTCGTCTTCACCCCCTCGAAGGTCCCGCCGTCCGCGCTGGTCGCACCGTGGGACGCGACGAGCCGGAGGAAGCCCGGGTTGATCCCGTTGACCAGGTCCTCTCCCCAGATGACCCCGGCGAGGTTCCTCCCGTGCGACCATTTGCCCAGCGTCCTCGGTGACTTCCAGACGTACTTGCCGTCCTTGGCACGTACGTACGCCTGGGAGTAGAAATCCCGGCCGATGCTGATTTCCCGTGATCGGCCCGTCCCCTCGATCTCAGGGCGGATCGTCGTGGTGTCGGCGGCGTACACGCCGGAGGCCCGGAAGCGGTACGCGCCGGATGTCTTGCTGTCCCAGGCGGCCGCGGGACCGCCGCGTTGCTTGACGGAGAAGCGTACGCTGCTCTTCTTCGCGAACTGCTTCTTGATCGCTGCGATGGCGGAGTCGAGAGAGCCCGATCTTGTGGCGGCGTGCGCGGCGCCGCCCGGGATCGTGACGCTCAGCAGGCCGGCCACCACCAGTGCGAGGCTCATGCGTTTCATGTGCCGATGATCACAGGAGATGATCTCCATCGCGTCACGTGAAGCCCCGGGCTCCGGGGGAGAGGCGCCGGGGCCCGGGGGCGGCGCTCAGCGCAGGGACTGGACCGCTTTGATCGCGAGGTCGACCTCTTCGGGGTTGGTCACGATGCTGGTGCCGAAGCGCAGCAGCGGGGGGCTGTACGGGGTCACGCTCGCCGCCACCTTCTGCGTGTGCAGGCGCTGCACGGCCTGCATCGGGCTCATGCCCGCCACCGCGCAGCACACCAGACCCGCCGACAGCTCGGGTGCGCTCGGGGTGGTCAGCGTGACGTGCGTGATCTCGGCCAGCCCGGCCTTGAGCCGGGTGGCGAGCTCCTGCGTACGCTGCTGCACGCGGTCCTTGCCGATCGCCGTCATGAACGTGAACGCCTCCGGCATCGCCCACCGGTGCTCGAACGCCTTGTAGCCGCCCGGGGTGACGAGTTCGGCCGTGCTCGCGCCCGGTGCGCGGTCGTACTGCCAGGCCATGAACGCGGCCTCACTGAAGCTCGGGACGACGGGCGCGATCGCGTCCCACGCGCGGCCCCACACGATGCCGGTGCCGCGCGGGCCGAACAGCCACTTGTGCGTGCCGCTGGCCAGGAAGTCGCAGCCCAGGTCGGCCACGCTGTCGGCCATCGCGCCGAACCCGTGCACGCCGTCCACGCACAGCAGCGCCCGGTCGTGCTCGTCGCGGTTCTTGTTCTCCTCGGCCAGCATGTCGGCGATGGCGCGGATCGGCACGAGCACGCCCGTGCTGGAGTGGACCCAGGTCACCGCCACCACCCTGGTACGCGGCCCCAGCCCCTCCTTGATGGCGGAGACCATGCGGTCGGCCGAGGCCGTGGCGGGGTCGTCGTACAGCTTGACCTTGCGGACCTTCGCGCCCGTGCGGGCGGTCAGCAGGCGCAGGCCCTCGTGGGTGGCCAGGAAGTCGTGCTCGGTGGTCAGCACGTCCTGGCCGGGGCGCAGCACGATGCCGGAGTACAGCAGGCCGAGGCCCATCGTGGTGCTGTCGGTGAGCACCACCTCGCCTGGCTCGCCGCCGAGGTAGCTCGCCGCGGCCTCGCGTACCGTCCGGTCGGGTTCCCCGCCGCCGGGCGGGAGGTACTCGGGGTTGGCATCCAGGGCGTCGCGGTGCCTGCGGATCGCCTCGCGTACCGGCGCAGGGGCGGGGGCCAGCACGAACGCCGCGAACTGCGCGACGGCCGGGTCGAGCGCGAACTGGGCCCGTACGGACGCCCAGTCGGACGGGTCGAAGGCGGGCGCCTGGGGCGGCGAGGGGTTGGCGGGGGAGGGGCTCACGGTGCACGCGCTCACCCCGGCGAGCATGCCCGCACCGAGCAGGGCGCGTCTGTTCAGCGGCCGGTTCATGGTCCTTTCCTATCCCGCCCGCGCCCGGCCGCCCAGTACTTCAGAGCAGGAGTCGTCAGGCCCTGAGCGCCGTCACCTGCCTGATCAGGTCGGAGACGCGGACGATGCCGAGGCAGCGGTTGAGCTCGTCGGTGACCACCAGGTCGTCGTAGACCCGCGCGGCGTCGCGGCCGGCGGCCTGCATGGCGGCCACCGTCGGGGTCGTCCGGGGAACCGTACGCGGTGGGTCGGCCAGCCGCCGCGCCGGTTTGGAACCGTGCAGCGCGTGGCCGTAGCGGTTGGCGAACGACAACAGGAACCGGCTGCGGTCGAGGCTGCCCGTGGGCCGCTGGTACTCGTCCACCAGGATCACGCTGGTGATCGTGGGTTCCTCGCCGAACGCCGCCACCGCGTCCTCCGCCCTGGCGTCCTCCGGCAGGGTCACGGCCGGCAGCAGCAGCTCCTGCACGCGCGGGCCGAGCACGGCCGAGGCCGCGGAGTCGTCGGCGACCGGCAGCGGGACGCGCACCCGGCCGTCGGGGCCCGGGGCGAGCAGGGGGCCGTGCGCGAGGCGCGCGCCGAGGCCGCGGAGCACCGCGACCTGCGCCTCGTCCTCGACTCCCGGGGCCATGAGGTGCGCGCCGGCGCCGCGGGCGAGCGTCGCCACCGACCGGGCCACCGCCGCCGCGCGGTGGTCGCCCGGGATGCGCGCCACCACGTCGGGGTCCAGGGCGATCAGGTACGGGGCGTTCTCGGCGACCACATCGAGCGTCGGGCCCGTGCCGCCGACGTCGGTGAAGCCGTACAGGTAGCCGATCGCGCGCAGGCCGTCGAGGCCCACCTTCAGCAGGGGACGCTCGTGCTCCTGGCACGGTCCTGCGAGAAGGAGGATGGCCTCGCGGGGATGCCGGCCCGCCCGCCGCAGCGCCTCGTGGAGCGGGGTCAGCGCGGCCGCGCCCGCCAGCACCGCCCTGGTCGGCAGCTCAAGGATCATGGGCAGCGGGGCCGCCCGCAGGGCGCCGCCGGGGTCCACGAACGCGGGGTGCGCGAGGACGGCCCCGGTGTCGAGATCCACCAAGGGGCTGGTGAGCAGGGAGGACACGTACTGATGGTGCTCCTGCGACAGAGGGAGCAGAAGTAGCAGGAAACAGAATTAACCGATATTTCGGTCTTGGTTCCCCAGAAGGGGTGACCGGCCGCCGCGATCGCGGTAAGAGGCGGTGCGGCTGATCGGTTAGCCTTCGGGGCATGAGCGCGCGTCCGGCGAGGGGTGGCGGCCGGTGGGTCACGGTGCCGCCGGAGCGCCTGCATCCCTGGATCGACGGGTTCGCCGACCGTCACGGCCCCTTCTCGGCGACCGGTGACGCGCGCGTGGTGCGGCTGCTCGCCGACGACGGCGCGCTGGCCGAGCTGCACGTGCCGTTCCCGCCCATGACGCCGCCCGGTCCGCCGCACGTCACCAGGCTCGTCGCGCACGCGGGCGCCGACCGGAAAATCGGGGTCTTCCTCGTCCGCCTCGGCGGTTACGCGGCGGGCGTCTTCCACGGGTCCGTGCTGGTGGCCTCCAAGGTGGGGTCGCGGCTGGTGCAGGGACGCACGGCCGCCGGCGGCTGGTCGCAGCAGCGCTTCGCCCGCCGCCGCCGCAACCAGGCCGACAAGGCGTTCGACGACGCGGTCGAGACGGCGCTGCGGGTGCTCACGCCTCACCTGGGGGAGCTCGACGGGGTGGTGCTCGGCGGCGACCGCCGCGCGGTCGACGCCCTGCGGCCCGACCGGCGGCTCGCGCCGCTGCTGGCGCTGGAGACGGAGCCGTTCCTCGTGGTGCCCGACCCGCGCCTCGCGGTGCTGCGCGACACGCCTGCCCAGTTCCGGGCGGTGCGCGTGCGGGTCGTCGACCCCGAGTGAACGACGATCGTTGAGACGATTCAAAACCATCTGGGCCGGGGCTATGATGGGCCGGGTTCCCGGCGTTCGGCAGGTCCGCACCCGGCAGCGCTGTTCCCGCACTCGTTCTGGCAGCACCGGCTCCGTGAGGATCGATGGCGACCAGCAGCATCAAGGAGGTCGCGCAGCTGGCGCGCGTCTCCGTCGGCACCGTGAGCAACGTGCTCAACCGCCCCGAGATCGTCTCGCCCGCCACCCGCGAACGCGTCTTCGACGCCATCAGGGAGCTCGGCTTCGTCCGCAACGAGGTGGCCCGCAGCCTGCGCGCGGGCCGCAGCCGCACGGTCGGCCTCGTCGTGCTCGACGTCTCCAACCCGTTCTTCGTGGACGTCGCCCACGGCGCCGAGGCGGTGGCCGACGAGCACGACACGATGGTGGTGCTGTGCAACAGCGCGGGCGACCCGGGGCGCGAACGCCGCCACCTCGACCAGCTCGAACAGCAGCGGGTGCTCGGCATCCTCATCACCCCGGTCAGGACGGACGACCCCTGGCTGACCAAGATCGCGGCCAGGGGGACGCCGGTGGTGCTGGTCGACAGCCCGGCGACCGGGTTGCGCTGCTCGGTGGCCGTGGACGACCGGCTGGGTGGGCGGCTGGCCGCGGCTCACCTCCTCGAACGCGGCCACCGGCGCATCCTGTTCGCCGGCGGGCCGCCGTCCGTCAGGCAGGTGGCCGACCGGCACGCGGGCGTCGCCGAGGTGGTCGCCGCGGCCGGCGGGGGAGCCGAGCTGGTCGCGTGCGCCGCGCCCGAGCTCACCGTGGCTGGGGGCCGGGCCATCGGGGAGCGCCTGGCGGCCATGCCCGCCGCCGAGCGTCCGACGGCCGCCTGTTGCGCCAACGACATGATGGCGCTGGGCCTGTTGCAGGCCATGGCCGCCCACGGGTTGCGGGTGCCGGACGACCTCGCCATCGTCGGCTACGACGACATCGACTTCGCCGCGGCTGCGGCCGTGCCGCTGTCGTCGGTGCGGCAGCCGCGTGAGCTGCTCGGGCGCACCGCCGTCGACCTGCTGCTGGACGAGGTGGCCGACCCCGGGCGGCACCGGCACCGGCAGGTCATCTTCCAGCCCGACCTGGTGGTCCGCGAGTCGAGCGCGCCGCGCCGTACGTCCTGAGGGTCTGCGGGACGGCGGCTCGGGCGCGGCCCGCACAGTACGGAAATATGCGGATTTAGCGTCATTGACTTTGAGTCGATTCAACACTACTTTCGCCTCACCGGCGACGGTTCGTCCTCCCGTGACGGGGAGGGCTGACCGCTGGAGCGACACACCCCCCCTGTCCGCGCACACGCCGTCAGAAGGTACTGCGTGATGAGCCATCCAGCCATGTCGATGAAGGTGCAAGCGGTCTGCTCCGAGATCTTCTGGGCGGCCAGGCTCAACCTGATGTGGATGGTCTTCACGCTGCTCGGCGGAGTGGTGCTGGGCCTCGGCCCGGCCACGATGGCCGCCTACGTGGTGGCTCGCAGGCATGCCAGAGGTGAATCGATTCAGTGGCGCGACTACGCGTCCGCCTACCGGCGGGAGTTCGTCCGCGGCTCCCTGCTCGTCCTGCCCGTCGCCGTCGTGGCCACGGTGCTGGTCGGCAACCTGCTGTACCTGTCCGCCCCCGGTACCAGCCCCGGTACCGCCGCCGGCGGCGGGCTGCTGGTGGCGACGTACGCGGCGCTGGTCGTCCTGGCCGCGGCAGGGGCGTACCTCGGGCCGCTGTACGCGCACTACGAGCTGCCGCTGCGGGACTACCTGCCGAAGGCGTCGCTCGTGGCCCTGACCCGGCCGGCCGCCACCGCGCTGTTGCTGTTCGCCCTGTCGGCCGTCGCCTTCGTCGTCGCGACGGCCCCCGTCCTCGCCCCGATCGTCGGCGTCGGCGCGTGGATCTCTCTGAACACGTGGCTCTGCCAGCGCTTCTTCGAGGAGAACGAGGCGCGCCTGCAAGCGAAAGGGAATCAATGAGCGCATCTCGCCGCCGGAGCCTCGCCGGAGCGTTGACGCTGGTGTCCGCCCTCGCCCTGTCCGCCTGTTCGGACGACGGCGGCGGCGGGTCAGGCGCGGACGCCGGCACGGTGACCATGATGGTCCCGCTGTTCGGCACCGCGCCCGACCCCAAGGGCGAGATCCACCAGGCCGTCGAGAAACTGGCCGGCAAGAAGCTCGCCATCACCTGGACGCCGAACGCCGAGTACAACGAGAAGACCAACGTGGTGCTGGCCTCCGACTCGATCCCCGACGTCATGGTCATCCAGGACAACAAGAGCCCGTCGTTCGTCCAGGCGGCCAAGGCAGGGGCGTTCTGGGACCTCACCGACAAGCTCGACAAGTACCCGAACCTGCGGCCCAAGTCGGAACAGGCCTGGATCAACGCGAAGACCGACGGCCGCAACTACGGCATCTACCGGGTGCGCCCGCTGCTGCGCTCGGCGATCATCCTGCGCAAGGACTGGCTGGACAAGCTCGGCCTGAAGCCGCCGCAGACCACCGACGAGCTGTACGAGATCGCCAAGGCGTTCACCGAGCGCGACCCCGACGGCAACGGCAAGAAGGACACCTACGGCCTCATCCTGCCGAAGTGGCCCGGCGTCAGCTTCGCCGCCTCCAGCCCGTACAACGCGATCGACGTCTGGTTCGGCGCGCCGAACAACTACGGGACGCGCGACGGCAAGCTCGTGCCCGAGTTCGACGTGCCGGAGTTCTGGGAGGCGCAGAAGTACATCAAGCGCTTCATCGACGAGGGGCTGGTCAACGCCGACTGGGCCACCCTCGACACCGCCAAGTGGAACGACCCGTTCGTCCAGGGCAAGGGCGGCATCATCATCGACGTCAACGTCCGGGCCGGCCAGCTGTTCGACGAGCTCAAGGAGCTCGACGCCGAGACCTACGACAGCAAGGTCGCGATGGCCGGCAACCTGTCGCGGCCGGACGGGCAGAAGTTCTCCCTGCCGTTCACCGGCTACAACGGCATCGTCGCGGTCTCCAAGCAGCGCGTCCGCACCGACGAGCAGCTCGACGACGTGCTGCGGACGTTGGACAAGCTGGCCTCCAAGGAGGGCTCGATCCTGCTGAACAACGGCATCGAGGGCCGCAACTTCCGGGTCGAGAACGGCTACGCCGTCAAGATCGACGACCAGGACCCCGGGATGAAGGTCGTCAACAACGACGTCGAGTACGCCTTCATCCAGCTCGGCACCACCTCCAGCGTCGGTGTGGCAGGCGACGCGTACGAGTGGATGCGGCCGAGCCAGGCCGAGCAGGACTGGCTCAAGCAGCGCGACGAGCTGATGAACCTCGACCTGCAGACGGCCGTGCACGACCCCTCGCTGCCGGTGATCTCGCAGACCGCGGTCGAGCGCGGCGCGACGCTCAACCCGATCCCGACCGACGCCCGCATCAAGTACCTGGCGGGAGAGCTCACCGAGGAGCAGTTCAGGGCCGAGATCAAGCGCTGGTACGACTCCGGCGGCACCCAGATCCTGACCGAGCTGCAGGACGGGATCTCGAAGATCGGCGGCTGAGCCGGCTCGACCGAGGGGTCCGGGACGTCCCGGACCCCTCCGCTGAAAGCTGAAAGGAGGCCGTCGTGGCCACCGACCTCGCGCCGCCGGAGGCGAAGGCGGCTCCCGGGCACACGCCGGGCAGGGTGCCGATCCGCACGGCGCTGCTGCGCTATCGCTGGCTGTACCTCATGCTCGTGCCGGGCCTGGTGTACTTCGCGCTGTTCAAGTACCTGCCGATGTACGGCCTGACGATCGCCTTCCAGGACTTCGTGCCGTTCCTCGGCTACTCCGGCAGCCCGTGGGTGGGGCTCAAGCACTTCGAGGCGCTGTTCACCGGCCCCGACTTCGGCCGCCTGCTGTTCAACACGCTCTTCCTCGCGCTGCTGACGGCGGTCTTCGTCTTCCCCGCGCCGATCGTCGTCGCGCTGCTGCTGAACGAGCTGCGCGTCGGCGTCTACAAGCGGTTCGTGCAGTCGCTCATCTACATCCCGCACTTCCTGTCCTGGACGATCGTCTTCTCCCTGACGTACCTGCTGTTCTCGGTCGACTTCGGGTTGGTCGCGGGCTGGATCCACGGCCTGACGGGAGGGGCCAGGGTCGACTACCTGGCCCAGCCGGACTGGTTCAGGCCGCTGGTGATCCTGCAGTTGCTGTGGAAGACGTCCGGCTGGGGCACGATCATCTACCTCGCGGCGCTGGCGAGCGTGGACCCGAACCTGTACGAGGCCGCCCGCATGGACGGCGCCGGCCGCTGGCGGCAGTTCTGGCACGTCACGCTGCCGGCCATCCGGCCCACGATCGTGGTCATGGCCATCCTCACCTCGGGCAACCTGCTCGACCAGAGCTTCGAGCAGATCTGGCTGCTCACCAATTCGCTGAACCGCTCGGTCGCCGACGTGTTCGACACCTTCGTGTACTACGTCGGCGTCCAGCAGGGCGGCTACAGCTACGCCACCGCCGTCGGCCTGTTCAAGGGCGTGGCCGGCGTGATCCTGATCTTCGGCTGCAACTGGCTGGCCAAGCGCCTCGGCCAGCGCGGACTGTTCTGAACGTCGAGGGAGCCCGAGCCGTGTCCGGTCCGACCAAGACCACCGCCGCCGTCCGGCACTACAGCTCGCCGGGCAGCAGGGTGTTCGACGTCCTGAACCTCCTCCTGCTCGGCGGCCTGGCGCTGATCACCGTGCTGCCGCTGCTGTACGTGCTGGCCGGGTCGTTCGCCACGGAGGGCGAGATCTCCGCGCGGCCGTTCTTCCTGTGGCCGGAGAACGTCGTCACCAGCACGTACGCGTACATCTTCGCCAACGACACGCTGCTGCGGGCGCTCGTCACGACGGTCGTGGTCACGGCCGTAGGCACGGTGCTGCAGCTGACGCTGACGTTCACCATGGCCTACCCGCTGGCCAAGCGGTATCTGCCGGGCCGCACGCTGGTGCTGAACCTGGTCATCCTCACGCTGGTGTTCGGCGGCGGGATCGTGCCGACGTACCTCGTGGTGCGCGACCTCGGCCTGCTGGACAGCTACTGGGCGCTGATCCTCCCGCTGGCGATCAACCCGTTCTACCTGATCATCGTGAAGTCGTTCTTCCAGGAGCTGCCGCAGGCGCTGGAGGAGGCGGCCCGCATCGACGGCTGCACCGAGCTCGGCGTCTTCTTCAGGATCGTCCTGCCGCTGTCGAAGCCGATCATCGCGACGTTCTCGCTGTTCTACGCGGTGGCCATCTGGAACGACTACATGTCGCCGCTGCTCTACATCAACGACAACCAGAAGTGGACCCTGCAGGTGCTGGTGCGCCAGCTCACCAGTCCGGACGCCGCCAACGCCATCGGGGCGCTCGACTCCGTGGTCTTCTTCCCGGCGCAGGGGCTCAAGTTCGCCGTCGTGGTGATCGCGACCCTGCCGATCCTGTGCTTCTACCCGTTCCTGCAGAAGCATTTCGCCAAGGGCGTGCTGATCGGAAGCGTGAAGGAGTGAGCGCATGACCCACACCACCGGTCTGCGGTGGCTGGACCGGCCGGGGGAGCAGGGCACGACCTGGGGGGTGCCGTGGCCGCGCGGCGCGCTGCGGCCCGGCACGCCGTTCGCGCTGACCGGCGCGGACGGCCGGGAGGTGCCGGTGCAGAGCTGGGTGACCGCGACCTGGCCGGACGGCTCGCTCAAGTGGACGGCGCACGCCGCCGGGGCGGGTCCCGCTGCGGAGGCGTACCGGCTCGAACCGGGGCGCGAGCCCGCCGTCCCCGGCACGCCCGTGACCGTCACCCGCGAGGACGGCGCGCTGCGCGTCGGCACAGGAGTCGTCACCTGGACGATCGGACAGCAGGGCGGCGGCACGCTGGCCCGCTCGATCGCGCACGGCGACCGCGAGGTCGCCGCCGACGTGCGCCTCGTGAGCCTGCGCCAGCGCGGCCCCACCCCCGACGAGGGCGGACCGGTCGCCCGTGAGCAGCTCACCGGCCAGGTCGAGCGGGTCACGGTCGAGCAGGACGGCCCCGTGCGCGCCGTCGTGCGGCTGGAGGGCCGGCACGGCGACTGGCTGCCGTTCACCGTGCGCCTGTACTTCTACGCGGGCGCCGAACACGTGCGGATCATGCACACGTTCGTGCACGACGGCGATCCCGAGCGCGACTTCCTCGCTGGGCTCGGTCTGCGCGCCGACGTCGTCATGCGCGACGAACCGCACGACCGGCACGTCAGGTTGGCCGGCAGCCACGGCTTCCACACCGAGGCCGTGCGCGGGATCACCGGCCTGCGCCGCGACCCGGGCGAGAGCGCCCGCCGCGCCCAGGTCGAGGGCCAGCCGGCGGGCGAGCTGCACCCCGAGGTCGCGAGCCGGCTGCACCTCGTCCCCGCCTGGACCGACCACACTCTCGACCAGCTCAGCGCCGACGGCTACACGCTGCGCAAACGCACCGGTGAGCGGCACGGCTGGGTGACCGTCCCTTCGGGCACCCGTTCGGCCGGTTACGGCTACGTCGGCGGCGTGAGCGGCGGCCTCGCCTTCGGGCTGCGCGACTTCTGGCGCCTGCACCCCACCCGCCTCGACGTCAGGAACGCCGCGAGCGACCGCGCGAGCGTCACCGTCGGGCTGTGGTCGCCGTCGGCCCCCGCCATGGACCTGCGCTTCTACCACGACGGCATGGGCCAGGACACCTTCGCCGAGCAGCTGGAGGGCCTGGAGATCACGTACGAGGACTACGAGCCCGGCTTCGGCGACGCCCGCGGGGTGGCGCGTACGCACGAGCTGGGCCTGCGGGCGCACGGCCGCACGCCGTCCGCGCGCGACCTCGCCGCGCACGCCGCCGCCGCGAACGAGCCAGGCCTGCTGACGTGCGCGCCCGAGCGGCTGCGCGCCGCGGGCGTGTTCGGCGTCTGGGACCTGCCCGACCGCTCCACCCCCGCCCGCGCCGCCGTCGAGGACCGTCTCGACTTCCTGTTCGACCTGTACGTACGCGAACGCGAGCAACGCCGGTGGTACGGGTTCTGGGACTACGGCGACGTCATGCACACCTACGACCCCGACCGGCACACCTGGCGCTACGACGTCGGCGGGTACGCCTGGGACAACTCCGAGCTGTCGCCCGACCTGTGGCTGTGGCTGCAGTACGTGCGCACGGGCCGGGCCGAGGTGTTCCGCTTCGCCGAGGCGATGACCCGCCACACCGGCGAGGTGGACGTCTACCACCTGGGCCGCTGGAAGGGGCTCGGCAGCAGGCACAACGTGCAGCACTGGGGCTGCAGCTGCAAGCAGGTGCGCATCTCCAACGCCGCCTACCGGCGCTTCCACTACTACCTGACGGCCGACGAGCGCACCGGAGACCTGCTGGACGAGCTGTGCGCGCCCGAGGAGACGTTCCTCACCCTCGACCCCTTGCGCAAGGTCCGCGAGGACGTCTACACGCCCGACCCCGCGGCGCTGTCGGTCGGGCTCGGCACCGACTGGGGGGCGCTGGCCGCGGCCTGGCTCACCCGGTGGGAGCGCCACGGTGACGAACGGGCCAGGGACCGGCTGCTCGGCACGATGGCCGACATCGGCGCGCTGCCGTACGGCTTCCTGACCGGTGAGGGCAGGCTCGACCTCGCGACCGGGCGGATCGACAGCACGCGCGAGGCGATCTCCGTCTCGCACCTGTCGGCGCTGTTCGGGCTGCCGGAGATCTGCGCTGAGCTGATCGCGCTCGACCTCGGCGTGCCCGGCTTCGAGCGGGCCTGGCTCGACTACTGCCGGCTCTACCTCGCGCCGCCCGAGCAGCAGGAGGCCGAGGTGGGACGCAGGCTCAGCGGCATCTCGCTGGTGCAGGCGCACAGCAGGCTGCCCGCGTACGCGGCGGCGCGCGGCGGCGACGCAGGCCTGGCCGCCCTGGCCTGGCGGGCGTTCTTCGTCGACGAGGGCGACCAGCTCAACAGCAACCCCCTGCAGCGCGAGGACGACTGGCGGCTGACGCTGGTCGACGGGCCGCACGTGCCGCACCCGGTGCGGGAGGCGCCGTTCGTCGGGACCAACGGCGCGGCGCAGTACGGCCTGGCCGCGATCTGCAACCTCGCGCTGGTCGGACGCTACCTGCCCCAGGCCGACCAGCGGGGATAACCAGAGGTGGAGCTCTGTAACGGGGCCTACACTGATCCGTATGCATACTCCCGATTGACCGGCGTCGCACGCGCCCAATCCTCGTCTCCTAGCTCGGGAGTGTTCCGCCAATATGATCATCGCCAGTGACATCGAGCTGCGTGCGGGTGCACGTCTGCTCATCGACAAAGCCTCCTTCCGGGTCAACCCCGGCGACAAGATCGGACTCGTCGGCCGCAACGGCGCCGGCAAGACCACCCTCACCAAGGTGCTGGCGGGCGAGGGCCTGCCCGCGGCCGGCACCGTGACCACCACCGGCAGCGTCGGCTACCTGCCCCAGGACCCGCGCAGCGGCGACCTGCAGGTGCTGGCCCGCGACCGCATCCTGTCGGCGCGTGGGCTCGACCAGGTCATCAAGGAGCTGCGCGAGGCCGAGCTCGGCATGTCCTCCGCCGACGAGCGCACGCGCGAGAAGGCGGTCAGGAAGTACGGCCGCCTCGAAGACCAGATGCACGTGCTCGGTGGCTACGCCGCCGAGTCGGAGGCCGCCTCCATCGCCTCCAGTCTCGGCCTGCCCGACAGGGTGCTGAGTCAGCCCTTGCAAACGCTTTCCGGCGGTCAGCGACGCCGTGTGGAATTGGCACGAATTCTTTTCAGCGGGGCGGAAACTCTCCTTCTAGACGAGCCGACAAACCACCTTGATGCTGACTCAATCAGCTGGCTTCGCGATTTTTTGCGAAGTCATCAAGGTGGCTTGGTGATCATCAGCCATGACGTCGGTCTTCTTGAAGCGACGGTCAACAAGGTCCTTCACCTCGACGCCAACCGATCCGTGATCGATCACTACAACGTCGGCTGGAAGGCCTATCTCGCCCAGCGTGAGACCGACGAGAAGCGCCGCAAGCGCGAGCGCGCCAACGCCGAGAAGCAGGCCGGGGCGCTGCTCACGCAGGCCGACAAGATGCGGGCCAAGGCGACCAAGGCCAAGGCGGCCCAGGACATGATGCGCCGGGCGCACCGCCTGCTGTCGACCACCGAGGAGGAGCGCCAGAGCGACAAGGTGGCGCGGCTGCGCTTCCCCGACCCCCAGCCGTGCGGGCGCACCCCGCTGACGGGGGTCGAGCTGTCGAAGTCGTACGGCTCGCTGGAGGTCTTCACGGACGTCGACGTGGCCATCGACCGAGGTCACAGGGTTGTCATCCTCGGCCTGAACGGCGCCGGCAAGACCACGCTGCTGCGGCTGCTGGGCGGCGTGGAAAAGCCCGACACCGGCGAGATCCGGCCCGGCCACGGCCTGAAGATCGGCTACTACGCCCAGGAGCACGAGACGCTCGACGGCGACCGCACGCTGCTCGAGAACATGCGGTCGGCCGGCGGCACGTACACCGACACCGAGCTGCGCAAGGTGCTCGGGTCGTTCCTGTTCACGGGCGACGACGTCGACAAGCCGGCCGGGGTGCTCTCCGGCGGTGAGAAAACCCGTCTCGCGCTCGCCATGCTGGTGCTTTCCAGCGCCAACGTCCTCCTCCTCGACGAGCCGACCAACAACCTGGACCCCGTCAGTCGTGAACAGGTTCTCAATGCTCTGAGGTCCTATTCAGGAGCAATCGTCCTGGTCACGCATGACGAGGGTGCCGTTGACGCCCTGTCACCGGATAGGGTGATCTTGCTACCTGACGGAACTGAAGACGCGTGGAGCGACGAATTTTCCGATCTTGTGGCACTTGCCTGATCTTAATTTGAGTGGGTACGGATCTTTTCCCGTGGAGTAGGTAGCCGATCCCGCTGAAATGACTGATCATGGCGGAGTAACGCTGCGGAAGTCCGGCACTACAGGAGGTACTCGTGGCCGAGACACTGAAGAAGGGCACCCGGGTCACCGGGGCCGACCGGGAAAAACTGGCCGGCGATCTCAAGAAGCGCTACGCCGCGGGTGAGAGCATCCGCGCCCTGGCCGCTTCGACCGGTCGGTCCTACGGGTTCATCCACCGCATCCTCAGCGAGTCCGGTGTGACTCTGCGCGGACGCGGAGGGGCGACCCGAGGCAAGTCCAAGCGCTGACGGCCGCCTCGGAACGTGCGACCGCAGCCGCTCGTCCCCAGTCAGCCGCCGTCGCGCCCGGGCCAGAATCATCTTCTGTAGGCTCGGGCGCGACGGTCAGCACTCCGACGACAGGGAGCGGGCGATGGCGGGAGCGCAGGCGCGACAGCGCGGGGGGAACGCGGAGGACGTCTCCACCGAAAGGCTGGCGGAGATCGGGCTTCGCTACGAGGTGGACGGTGAGATCGCGACGATCACGCTGGACCGGCCGGACAAGCGCAACGCACAGACGTTCGCGACCTGGTCGGCACTGGCTCGCATCGGCGAGAACCTGCCCGAGCAGGTGCGCGTCGTCGTCGTGAGAGGTGAGGGACCGTCCTTCTCGGCAGGCATCGACCTGCGAATGTTCACACCAGAGGGAGTGCCAGGACAGGGCTCATTCAGCTCGGCGGCCGCACGTGGCGGCACCGACGTCGAGCAGCGCGTGAAGCAGGCCCAGGCAGGATTCCTGTGGCTGCGCCGCCCGGAGATCGTTTCCATCGCCGCAGTACAGGGGCACGCCGTAGGCGCGGGGTTCCAGCTCGCGCTCGCCTGCGATCTGCGGATCGTGGCCGAGGACGCCGCGTTCTGCATGAAAGAGCCCGCACTGGGCCTGGTGCCCGACCTGACGGGGACCAAGCCCCTCGTGGAGCTGGTCGGACCGGCCAGAGCGATCGACATCTGCCTGACGGCCAGGACCGTGTACGCCGACGAGGCCCTGCGCATCGGCCTCGCCGAGAAAGTGGTCGCCGGGGGCGACCTAGAGCAAGCCGTACGAGACAAGGCCGCGGAGCTGCTGTCGACCAACCGTGACGCGGCGATCGCGACCAAGCGGCTTCTCCAGGGGGCGCGCAGACGTTCCCTGGAGGAGCAGTGCGCCGCGGAGGGAGCCGCGCAGGCCGCCCGGCTGAAGGCCCTGTTCGGCTGACCCCTGTCCGGCTGAGGGCGCGGGCGGTTTCGGGCGCGATTTCGCGGTCAGCGGACAGGGGAATCCCCAGGCGCCGCCGGGTGCTGAGGTGGCTGGACACCCCGGCCGCGCCGACGCCGGGGGCAGAAGGAGGGACCCCCGCATGGCGATGATGGGCGGAGGCTTCGGGCCGGGCGTGTGGTCGTCGCTGCGCCGCGACGGCTCGGTGACGAAGCAGCGGCTGCGCCCCGGCACCGTGCGGCGCATCGCCCGCTACGCCCGCCCGCACTCGCGGCACATCGTCGCGTTCCTGCTGCTCGTCGTCGTGGGCGCGGTCATCGTGATCGCCAACCCGCTGCTCATGAAGGCGATCATCGACGAGGGCGTCCTGCCCCGGCGCACCGAGGTGGTCGTCTGGCTGGCCGTCGCGATCGGCGCGCTCGCCCTGGTCGACGCCGGGCTGACGCTGGTTCAGCGGTGGTTCTCCGCCCGCATCGGCGAGGGCCTGATCTACGACCTGCGCACCGAGGTGTTCGACCACGTGCAGCGCATGCCGGTCGCGTTCTTCATGCGCGCCCAGACCGGCGCGCTGGTCAGCCGGCTCAACACCGACGTGATCGGCGCCCAGCGCGCCCTCACCAGCACGCTGTCGTCCGTCGTCGCCAACGTCGTCAGCCTGGTGCTCGTGCTCGGCGCGATGCTCGCGCTGTCGTGGCAGGTGACGCTCGTCGCGCTCGTGCTGCTGCCGGTCTTCGTCCTGCCCGCGAAGTACGTCGGCCGCCGCATGTCCGTGCTGACCCGCGAGCAGATGCAGCTCGACGCCGAGATGAGCTCGGTCACCACCGAGCGGTTCAACGTGGCCGGCGCGATGGTCGCCAAGCTCTACGGCCGTCCCGACGAGGAC
The DNA here is from genome assembly GCF_900100395.1 of Nonomuraea maritima. Lineage (GTDB taxonomy): Bacteria > Actinomycetota > Actinomycetes > Streptosporangiales > Streptosporangiaceae > Nonomuraea > Nonomuraea maritima. The sequence continues at coordinate 99,700 of NZ_FNFB01000008.1, forward strand.
GCCGCGGTCTACGGCGCCCGCGCGGCCAGGGTGCGCGACGTCGGCGTGACCGTCGCCATGTACGGCACCGTCTTCCGGGTCGCGCTCGGCCTGGTCGCCGCGCTCGCCACCGCCCTCGTGTACGGCATCGGCGGCGTCCTGTCGATCTCCGGCGCCTTCGAGCTCGGCACCCTGGTGGCCCTCGCCGCGCTCCTCATGCGGCTCTACGGCCCGCTCACGTCGCTGTCCAACGTGCACGTCGACGTGATGACCGCGCTCGTGAGCTTCGACCGGGTCTTCGAGATCCTCGACCTGCGGCCCATGGTGTCCGAGAAGCCCGGCGCGGTCCCGGTGCCCGACGGCCCCGTCACGATCGAGTTCGACGACGTCCACTTCCGCTATCCGGCGGCCGAGGAGGTGTCGCTCGCCTCGCTCGAGTCGGTGGCCAAGCAGGACACCGGCCCGTCCCAGCCGGTGTTGCGGGGCGTGTCGTTCACGGCCCGGCCAGGTGCGCTCGTCGCCCTAGTCGGCCACTCCGGCGCGGGCAAGACCACCATCACCTCGCTGGTGTCGCGGCTCTACGACGTCAACGAGGGCGCGGTGCGGATCAACGGCTTCGACGTGCGCGACGCCACGCTCGCGTCCCTGCGCGACACCGTGGGGGTGGTCATGCAGGACGCTCATCTCTTCCATGACACGATCGCAGCCAACCTCCGCTATGCCAGACCGGAGGCGGACGACGAGGACATCTGGGACGCTCTCAGGGCCGCGCAGATAGGTGACCTGGTCGAGGGCCTCCCCGACGGGCTCGAGACGGTGGTCGGCGAGCGCGGCTACCGGCTGTCCGGCGGCGAGAAGCAGCGCCTGGCGCTCGCGCGGCTGCTGCTGAAGGCGCCGCGCGTGGTCGTGCTCGACGAGGCGACCGCCCACCTCGACTCGGAGTCCGAGGCGGCGGTGCAGGTCGCGCTGAAGACCGCGTTGCAGGGCCGCACGTCGCTGGTGATCGCCCACCGGCTGTCGACGATCAGGGAGGCCGACGAGATCCTCGTCGTCCACGACGGGCGTGTCGCCGAGCGCGGCCGGCACGACGAGCTGCTGGCCAGGGGCGGCCTGTACGCCGAGCTCTACCGCACCCAGTTCAAGGACTCAGGTAGCCCAGCCGGCTGAGCTCCTCCCTGGCCACCTTCTCGGCCAGCGCCAGGTCGTCGCGCCGCAGCCGGCGCCAGGCGCCCACCTGCGGGATCGCGGCGTCGTACAGGACGGCCTTGGCGACGCGGGTCTCCAGGAACTCGCCGAGCGCGGCCGTCGCCTGCGGGGGACGCCGTACGAGGTCCTCGTACCGCAGGGTGAGCAGTTGCCCGGCGGGCAGCGTGCGGCGCAGCTCGGCGCTCAGCCGCACGGCGCTGCGCCAGCGCAGCGCGCTCTTGCCCGCCACCGGCATGGCCTTCCAGCGGTCGAGATGCTCGTCCTTGTTGACGCCGAGGAACGCGTTGGGGAACTCGGTCTGCTCCGACAGCATCGCGGGCTTGAACCAGGCCAGGCACGCCGGGTCGGCCAGCATGTCGGCGACCACGTCGCGCCCGTCGCGGATCAGCTGGACGAACCGCGCGTCGGGGAACGCCTGGAGCAGCACGGGCGCGCTGTAGATCAGGTCGGGGCTGCCGTCGCCGAAGCGGGTGACCTCGGCGGTCGACACGCACGGGCCGGCTCCCGTGACGCCGCCGGCCTCGCGGCACGCCGCCGCGCACCCGGCGCACGAGCCGGGCAGGACCTGCCACGACTCGGCGAGCGCGTCGCGCAGCACGCGTACCGCGCCCGAGGTGGCGGCGATGGACGGCTTGCGGGCGAAGGCGTACACCACGTGGGCGACGCACGCGCGGCCCGTCGTCACGTGGAAGCCGGGGGAGCGCTTGAGGGCGCGGGCCAGCAGGTCCGTGCCGGAATGCGGGGCTCCGAGCAGGAAGACCGGCCGTCGGACCTTGATGCCGTTGACCACGAGGATGTGGGGCGGAAGTCGCATACGGAAAGCAAGTGTGACACCGTTTGCCAGGTGAACGAGCCAATGCCGGTGTCGCTTCTCACAGGAGCGGGCATCTCCACCGCATCCGGCATCCCCGACTTCCGGGGGCCCCAGGGCGTGTGGACGAAGAACCCGCAGGCGGCGGCCACCGTGACGATCGACAGCTACCTCGCCGACCCCGAGGTCCGGCGGGCCGCGTGGCGCGCCCGCCTCGACCACCCTGCCTGGAACGCCCGCCCGAACGCGGCCCACCTGGCGCTGGCCGACCTCGAGCGCGCCGGCCTGCTGCGCGCCCTCGTCACGCAGAACATCGACGGGCTGCACCAGCGCGCCGGGTCGTCGCCGGACAAGGTCGTCGAGCTGCACGGTACGCTCCACCGCGCCGAGTGCGTGTCCTGCGACCTGATCACGCCCATGAGCGAGGTGCTGGCCCGGGTGACCGCCGGCGAGGACGACCCGCCCTGCCCGCGCTGCGGCGGCGTCCAGAAGTCCAACACGATCTTCTTCGGCCAGGACCTCGATGCCGAGGTGCTCGACGCGGCGATCGACGCCGCCCGCTCGTGCGAGCTGTTCGTCGCGGTCGGCACGTCGCTGACCGTCCACCCCGCCGCCGGGCTCTGCGGGGTGGCGCTCGACGCGGGGGCCCGGCTGGTGATCGTGAATGCCGAGCCCACACCCTACGACCCCTTCGCCGACCGCGTCATCCGCGAACCGATCGGCGAAGCTCTGCCCATGTTCGTCAAGGAGTTGACCCATGCGACAAGGTGACACCGTCGCCGTCGTCTCGCCCTCGGGCCCCGCCGACGCCGCCAAGCTCCGGCGCGGCGCCGAGCGGCTGGAGAGCCTCGGTTACAAGGTCGTGGTGGGCGAGCACGCGCTCGACCGCCACGAGTTCGGCTACCTCGCCGGCGACGACGCCGCCAGGGCGGCCGACCTGCAGGCCGCCTGGTGCGACCCGTCCGTCTCCGCGGTGTTCTGCTCCCGTGGCGGATACGGCGCCGGCCGGCTGCTCGGCCTGCTCGACTGGGACGCCATGCGCGCGGCCGGCCAGAAGGTCCTGCTCGGGTCGAGCGACATCACCGCGCTGCACCTGTCGTTCGCCGTCGAACTGGGCGTGCCGACGCTGCACGGGCCGATGGTGGCCGGCGACGTCCTCGCCGCCGAGGACGGCCCAGAGCCGCGTACGTGGGAGAGCCTGCGCGCGGCGCTGTCCGGCGAGCCCGTACGGGTCGAGGGCGACCGCGTGCTGGCCGAGGGACGCGCCGAGGGCGAGCTGGCCGGCGGTAACCTGTCGCTGCTGGCCTCCCTGTGCGGCACGCGGTGGCAGCCGTCGTTCGCCGGCAAGGTCGCCTTCCTCGAGGACATCGGCGAGGAGCCGTACCGGATCGACCGGATGCTGACCCAGCTGCTGCACGCGGGCGCGTTCGACGGGGTGCGGGGGATCGCGCTCGGGTCGTGGGTCGACTGCGGCGATCCCTACCCGGTGCTGGCCGACCGCCTGAAGCCGCTCGGCGTGCCGATTCTCGCCGGGTTGCCAGTGGGACACGGGTCACCACAGATGAGCGTGTGGCTGGGGTCTCTTGGTGTTATCGATACCGAATCGTGCTCGCTGACTGGTCCGAACAGCGATGGGGAGCAGGCAAGGTAAGAGGGACGAATACGACAGAAAGGTACACGGCGTGTGAGTTGGTTCAGGCGTGAACGAGAGCCCTCCCGCCGGCCCGTCGAGGACGTCGATCTCGACTCGCTGCTGGCGCTCGTCGCGGAATCTCTCGGCTACTTTTTCGAATTCGCCCGTGACGGCGCGTCCGTGACGCTGCGCGGCGACCGGGAGGACGGGCCGGGAGGCAGCGGCGCCCTGATCGTCAAGCTCACGGGGCTGCGGCGCGAGGCCGGGCGCAGGGCCAGGGAAGACTGGCCCAAGCTGGTCTCCGAGCACCTCGCGCACGCCGTGGCCACCGCGGGCGACTGGCTCGACGTGTGCGACATCGAGCAGGCCAGGCCGCTGATGCGCACCCGTGTCGAGGCCGTGGACGACGTGGCCGACCTGACCCGCGTCGTCGGCCGCCACCTCAACGCCGACCTGGTTGAGCTGCTCACCGTCGGCGGGCGCGTCGTGCGGCCCGAGGAGGCCGGGTGCTGGCCGATGGCCGCCGGGCAGGCGCTCGACCTGGCCGCCGGCAACGTCCGCGGCGAACGGCTGCGTGCCGAGTCGATCGGCGTGTCGGGCACCTCGGTCACCCGGCTCACCGCCGAGAGCCCGTCGGCCGCCACGCACCTGCGCTGGCTGGACGACTACCTGGCCGTGCCGGACGACGGCGCGCTCGTCGTGCTGCCCGATCCGTACACGCTGCTCGTGCATCCCGTCGACGGCATCGGCGTGGTGCGCGCCATCGAGCGGCTGCGCGTGCACGCCGCCAGGACCGACGGGCTCAGCCCGCAGGTCTACTGGTGGCACGAGGGGCGGCTGACCCTCATCAAGGCCGAGATCGTCACCCGCCAGGGCCAGATCCGCCTCGTGGTCGCCCCACCCCCGGCCTTCGCGCAAGTGCTCGCCCGCCTGGCAGTCTGATCCCCGCGCACCGCTCCGCCCGCCTCCCGCACGGGCCCGCCTTGCGGTACGGCCCGCGCGCCTCTCGCACGGGCCCGCTTTGCCGTACGGCCCGCGCCGCCGCTCCTGCCACTCCGCCCGAACTCGCCTCGACCGCTGCTCAGGCGCGGCTCACGTAGTCGCGCAGATGGACGGCCGTCAGGGAGTCGCTGTCGGCCAGCAGCCGCGCCGGGGGACCCGAGAACACCACCTGGCCGCCGTCGTGGCCGGCGCCGGGGCCGAGGTCGACGATCCAGTCGGCGTGGGCCATGACGGCCTGGTGGTGCTCGATCACGATCACCGTGTTGCCGTCGTCGACCAGCCGGTCGAGCAGGCCGAGCAGCTGGTCGACGTCGGCCAGGTGCAGCCCCGTCGTCGGCTCGTCCAGCACGTACGTGGTGCCGCCCCGCGCCATGTTGATGGCGAGCTTGAGCCGCTGGCGCTCGCCGCCGGACAGCGTGGTCAGCGGCTGGCCGAGGCCCACGTAGCCGAGGCCGACCGCGGCGAGCCGGTCGAGGATCACCCCGGCCTGACCGCCGGGGAAGAACTCGCGCGCCTCGGCCACCGGCATCTCCAGCACCTCGCTGATGTTCTTGCCGCGCAGCCGGTAGGTCAGCACCTCGGGCGTGAACCGCTTGCCCTCGCAGTCCTCGCACACCGAGGCCACCCCGGCCATCATCGCGAGGTCGGTGTAGATCAGGCCGATGCCCTTGCAGGCGGGGCAGGCGCCCTCGGAGTTGGCGCTGAACAGGCCCGGCTTGACCCCGTTGGCCTTGGCGAACGCCGCCCGGATCGGGTCGAGCACCCCGGTGTAGGTGGCCGGGTTGCTGCGGCGCGAGCCCCTGATCGGCGACTGGTCGGCCACGACCACGCCCTCGCGGCCCGCGACGTAGCCGTGGATCAGGGAGCTCTTGCCCGACCCCGCGACGCCGGTGACCACGGTGAGCACGCCGAGCGGCAGGTCGACGGACACGTCACGCAGGTTGTGCAGGGTGGCGTTCGCGACCGGCAGCCATCCGGACGGCTCGCGCGTGGTCTCGCGCAGCCGTACCCGGTGGTCGAGGTAGCGGCCGGTGAGCGTGCCGGAGGCGGACAGCCCCACGAGATCACCCTCGTAGCAGACCTGGCCGCCGGCCGTGCCCGCCCCAGGGCCGAGGTCGACCACGTGGTCGGCGATCGCGATCAGCTCGGGCTTGTGCTCGACGACGAGCACCGTGTTGCCCTTGTCGCGCAGCTGCAGCAGCAGCGTGTTCATCCGCTGGATGTCGTGGGGGTGCAGCCCGGCCGTGGGCTCGTCGAAGACGTAGGTGACGTCGGTGAGGCTGGAGTTGAGGTGGCGCACCATCTTGACCCGCTGGGCCTCGCCGCCCGACAGCGTGGCGGACTCGCGGTCGAGGCTGAGGTAGCCGAGGCCGATGCCGACCAGGGAGTCGAGGGTGGACAGCAGCCCGTCGAGCACCGGGCCCACCGCGGCCTCGCCGATGCCGCGGACGAACGCGGCGAGCTCGTCGATCTGCATCGCCGAGCACTCGGCGACGGTGCGCCCGGCGACGCGGGCCGAGCGGGCGGCCTCGTTGAGACGGCTGCCGCCGCACGAGGGGCAGGTCGCCAGCCTGATCGCCCGGTCGGCGAACGCCCGCGCCGACGGCTGCATCGACTCGCGGTCCTTGCCGAGGTAGGACTTGCGCACCTTTTGGACCAGCCCCTCGTAGGTGAAGGTGCCGGCGCCGTACTTGAGCTTGGTGGCGGGTTTGTGCAGCAGGTCGTCCCACTGCTGGAGGGTGAAGTCGGCCAGTTTGACGGCGGGGTCGAACAGGCCGGAGCCGGCCACGACCTGCCACTGCCAGCCGCCGACCGCGAACCCCGGGATCTTGATGGCGCCGCCGTCGAGCGACAGCTCGCGGTCGACCAGCTCGTCGACGTCGATGTCGGACGCCTTGCCGAGGCCCTCGCACTCGGGGCACATGCCCTCGGCCCGGTTGAAGCTGAAGGCGTAGGCCGGGCCGACGTAGGGGTGGCCGACGCGGCTGAACAGGATGCGGAGCATGGTGTGGGCGTCGGTGACGGTGCCGACGGTGGAGCGCGGGTTGGCGCCCATGCGCTCCTGGTCGACGATGATCGACGCGCTGAGGTTGTGGAGCGCGTCGACGTCGGGCCGGCCGAGGCTCGGCATGAACGACTGGACGAACGCGGTGTAGGTCTCGTCGATCAGCCGGCGCGACTCGGCGGCGATGGTGTCGAAGACGAGCGAGGACTTGCCGGACCCGGAGACCCCGGTGAAGACGGTGAGGCGACGCTTGGGGATGTCGAGGGAGACGTCCTTGAGGTTGTTCTCCCTGGCGCCGCGGACCTGGATGTGGTCGTGGCTGTCAGCGGCGGTGTGGTCGTGGGGCTGGTTGGGGGACACGGCACCTTCCATGTCGGCTGACCGGTGATGTGTGAGGCCGGGACAGCGTACCCGCGGTGGCCGACGATTCTCGGGCCGCCAACGGCCCGTGAAATCACGACGAACGACCGGCGACCGCGTCCTGCGGGGCCGTGGCCTGGGGCTAACGTGGCAGAAATGCCGGTGGCTGTTCCGTCTGCGGAGTTCGTTGCGAATGCATGACATTGATCGGGGGACGCGCGCACGCGCGGTCCACGCGAGGGGAAGGCTCGTCTCGGTGGAGATCGAGCCCGGGCTGCTGCGCGAGCCGCCCGGCCGGATCACCGCCCACGTCGCCGAGGCGGTGGACGCCGCGTTCCGCCGGGCCAGGTCCGCCGACGGCGACGCCGCCCTGGTGGAGCCGCTGGCACTGGCCCGCGAGCTGCGGGCGGTGCGGGCCGGGCTAGACGCGCGGATGGCGCGGGTGACGGCCACGATCGAGGCCAGCCTGGCCAGCACGCGCACCGGGACGCACGTCGGCGCCGCCGCCGCCGACGGCGAAGCGCCGGGCGGCGTGCCCGTGATGGACTTCGGTGAGCTGTTCGGGCCGCTCGTCGAGGTGCTGGAGACCATCGGCGCCGTACCGGACGACGACGTGCGCGGCGTCTCAGGCGGGCCGGTGCGCGCGGTGTGCGCGCCGGGGCCGCGGTTGGTGTCGCTGCACGTGCCGGGACGCGCCCTGCACGGCGGGCCCGCGCAGGTGGGTGCCCGCGTGGTGACCGCGGTGAACGCCGCCCTGGACGACCTGGAGACCGGGCTGCGGCGGCGGCACGACGAGGCAGGCGCCGGCACCGAGCGGATCAGGGCCACGGTGGAGGAGCTGCGCGAGCTGGGTGTCGCCAGGATGCGCGCGTACATCGGGGGCATGGCCGGGCTGATGGCCGGGATCAGGCCGGAGCCCGGCTCCCGCTGACGGGTCTCACACGGTCAGGTCTCACACGGTCAGGTCGCCGCGGCTCGTACGGTCGCGGCGCGTTCTGGGCCGGGCGGGCGCCGTCCGGGTGATCGTGAGGATGGCGATGTCGTCGCGGGGAGTGCTCTTGGTGAACTCGCGCAGGTCGGCCGCCAGCGTCTGCGCCAGCGGCTCGGGCGGCGGGACGGCGGCCCACTCGCGCAGGCGCTCCTCCAGCGGGTAGAAGTCGCCGTCGGGGCTGCGGGCCTCGGTGACGCCGTCGGTGCACAGCAGCAGCGTCGCTCCGGGCGGGAAGGCGAACATGGCCTCGCTGCGCGGCGTCTCGGTCAGCGAGTCGAGGCCGAGCGGCACGGCGGGGTCGCCGAGGTTGACCTGCCTGGCCTGGCCGCCGGCGATGACGTAGGGGGCGATGTGCCCGCAGTTGACCGTCTCGACCAGGGTGCCGGTGCCGAAGTCGAGCGCGAGCGCGGTGACGAGGCGCTCGGGCTCGCCGGTCTGCGCGGCGAAGGTGTTCTGCCTGACCACGGAGTTCTCGAGGGCGGCCACGAGGCCGGTCAAGGTGTCCTCCCGGTAGGCCGCCTCGCGGAACGACCCGAGGACGGCGAGCGCGGTGCCGATCGCGGGCAGGCCCTTGCCCTGGACGTCGGCGATGAGCACGCGGGTGCCCATCTGGGAGACGGCGACCTCGTACATGTCGCCGCCCACCATCGCGTCCTCCTCCACCGGCTGGTAGAGGCCGTTGACGATGACATCGGCCGTGCGCAGGGGCAGCGGGCGCACGATGAGCCGCTGCAGGGCGGCGGCCGCGGAGCGCAGCCGGTGGACCTCCTCCTCGCGGCGTACGCGATAGCGGCAGCCCGCGACGCTCAGCGTGCCGAACAGCGCCGTGAACGAGGTCGCCAGGAGGCTGTCGTCGGGGGTGCCGCCCAGGAACTGGATGATCGCCACCTCGACGAGCACCACCCAGACGGACGCGATGACGGTCTGGCGGACGGTGCCGAGGCCGGAGACGATGGCGGGCAGGAAGATCAGCAGGGGGAAGAGCCGCACCGCCGGGCCCGTGGACGTCAGGTCGATGGCGATCACGACGGACGTGACGAGGAGCAGCCCCGTCACGAACGCCGTCATCGGCAGGCGCGGAGCGTTCCCGCGCGTGCCGTCTCCCGCCACTGGTTACCGTCACCCCCGTGTCGTACTCGTACCAGCGTATTGTCCTCCCGGCATGCCGACGCACGTTCGTGAGTAAAAGACGGAGGCCGCCCCAAGGCGACGGTGGTCGTTCACCGGGGCGGGAATTACGGGCGGGCGGCGGGCTTTTTCGCGGGAGCGCGTACGGGCGTTCCGGCGTTGTTTGTTTTCTCGGGAGTCGGTTTTCTCTGTAGCCGGGGGACCTGGGACGTTGACCCACCGTAATCGAACCGGCCACCCTTTGGCTACGGTCAGTAAACAGTCGTACCCTTTCTGCCGGGGTTTATGGATATTGGTGAAGAAATGCGCAGGGCCGTGTGGGCCGGAGGTTGCGAATCTCCTTCCCATCTCGCGGGAAACGCGTTGACAGCAAAAGATGATCTTGTAAACATCAGGAGTTGAGAGCGCCTCGCACATTCATGCCAGGAAAGGGAGCGTCCATATGGACATCGAACGCGCGGCATCCGGAGCGGAAGACCGCGCGGAGAAGAATCCGTGGACGCTGCTGCCGGTCATGGTGGTGCGGAATGCCGGCTCGCCCTGGGACCTCGTCCTCTCCCTGGCCTACCCCAGGGCCGCAGAGGCCGCCGGCCAGGTGGCCCGCCTGGAGCGCCGTGCCCAGCGCCTCCTCGCCGCCGCGACCGGCGAGACGACCTCGCCCGACCCCACACCCCCGCCAGGAGAGATCCCGTCTCCCGGCCTCGCGCCCGCCTCCGGCGCGGCTGCCGGCTCCTGCGAGGTGGTCCCCGGCGCGCCCGGGGGTGGACGGCTGTCGCGCGGGACGCGTGGCCGCCTGCGCGATCTGCGTCCGCTGCCCCCGCGGACGCCCGGCTCCGTCGCCTGGCTGGCCGACTGGAACCAGGCGACGCGGCTGCTGGAGGAGGCCCGCGCCGCCCTGGCGGGCGCGGTGGGCGGAGACGCGCCGCCCGTGCGGGCCGCCGTCGCCGCGATGGTGACCGACGAACGGTTCCTCGACGCGCTCGTACGCACCTCGCCCGGCCTCTACCGCGACCTGCGCCACGGGGCCGAGCCCGGCAAGGTCCGCAGGCAGCTGGCCTCGCGGGCGCAGCGGCTCTCGACCAGCTCCGGGACGTGCGGCTGCTTCGGGCCCGTCGGCTACGGAGCCGTCGAGCGGGCCGCCGCCCCCGGCTACACCTGGCAGGGGCCGTACGTGTGGCCGCGGCGCGCGGCCTTCACTTCGGCGCGGGTGGTCGAGGCGCTCCAGCAGCGCGTCCTGACCGATCCCGCGCTCCTCGCCGGGCTCGTCCCGCGGCGTACGACGTGGACCGGCGACGTGCCCGACGGGGCCGCGTTCGTGGCCTGGTGCGACGGTCGCCGCACCCTGGCCGAGATCGCCGCCGAGACGGGCATCGGCATGGAACGCGCCGCCGCCGCGCTGGCCGTGGCCGCTCGCCGTGGGCTGCTCGTCCACGACCTGTGCCCGCCCGCCGGGGTTTGCGACCCCCTCGGCTGGCTGCACGAGCGTCTGGCCGTCCGGGGCGTCACCGTCCCGCCCGGCACCGTCCCGCAGCAGGGCGCCCCCGATCGCGACGCCCGCCCTGGCATGGACGCTCCGGGCGCGGACGCCCCGGTGGCCGCCGAGGAGACCGGGTGCGCGAGCGTCGGCGAGTGCGGCCTGACCGGCGTACCAGGCCCGGCCGGGCGCGGGCGCGCGGGCCGGCGACGCTGCGGGTGCGGCAGGACACGAACGACGGGCCCGCCGCAAGAGGACGGATCGGGCGACGATGAGGCGGGCGCGGGGGGCGGGGTGGAGGCGTCGGGCAGGGGAGTGCCGGCGCAGCGGCGGGCGCTGCCGGCGACCTCGCAAGGCCGTGACGGGGAGTCGTTGCTCGGACGCCGGGTCGGGGAGATCGCCGAGCTGCTCGGGCAGTACCCCGTCGCCTCGCCCGACGTGAAACTCGCCGTGCAGCGGCGGATCGAGGCGCTGGCGGGCGGCGGGCCGGGCGACGGCCGTGTGATCGTGCACGAGGCCGTCGCCGGCACCCTGCGGGTCACGGCGGGCGGCGGGCTGGCCGCCGACCTGCGCGGTCGGGTGCCCCGCGTCCTCGACCTGCTCGCCGAGGACGCCGACCGCACCCGGCGACGCGCCAACCGGCAGCTCGCCGGGCGGCTCGGCCGCGGCACGTTCCCGCTGGCCGAGGCGCTGCGGACCACCGGCGAGCTCGGGTCCGGCCACGCCGACCCGCTGTCTGACCGCCTCGCCGCCCTGGTCAGGGACGCGCCCGACGGCGTCGCCGCGCTCGATCTGTCCGGTCTGCTGGACGAGCCCGCCGCGCCCGCCGCCCCGGTGCTCTGCACGGCCGACGTCCTGGTGGCCGCGTCGTCGCTGGAGGCGTACGAGGAGGGGGTGACGCCGCTGGTGGTGGGCGGGCTCCACGACACGGTGCTGCTCACGCCGTGGTCGCTGCAGTTCCACGAGCAGTCCGCCGCCCGCCTCGCCGAGCGCGACGCGGCGGTCGAGCGGGCGCTCGACGGGTTCACCGTGCTGAACGTCGTCCCGCACCGCTCGGGCGGTGCGCCGCCGCCGCAGCTGCCCGGCCCCGTCCTGGAGCTCGGCGGGGTGGCGGCCGGGCGGAGCCGCAGGATCGGCCTCGACGAGCTGTACGTGCGCAGCGACGGCCGGTGCGCCACCCTGCACGCCCAGGGCATGGACGAGCCGCTGCTGCTGCACGACGGCGAACACGCCACAGCCCTGAACGCGGAGCTCTACACGGCGCTGTCCCTGCCCGCGGTCCGGCTGCCGCGCCTGCCCGACCTGCCGCACGTCCCCCGGCTCACCTGGGGCAACGTCGTCGTCACGCGGCGGCGCTGGAGCGTCGGCCAGGCGTCGCTCGAGGCGCTCGGACGGGCCCGCGGCGACGGCGAGCTGCTGGTGGAGATGGCGCGGGTACGCGAGGCAGCCGGCCTTCCTGTGACGTTCTTCGCCGGCTCATCGCGGCGGCGCAAGCCCTTCTACGTCGACACCCGCTCGCCGGCGCTGATCGAGGCGCTCGGCCGGCTCGGGGTCACCGCCGGACGGCTCACGCTGACCGAGACGCTGCCGGGCCCGGAGGAGTGCTGGCTGCGTGACGGCGAGCAGCGCTTCGCGGCCGAGTTCCGCTGCGTCTACCTGCGCCCGGCGGCCTCCCGCCGCCACAGCCCGGCCTGATCACCAGCCTCTCCGGCGTGGTCGGCATTGCCCGGTTCGGGTGGGTGGTGAGGATGGTGTGGGGGTGAGGCACCATGGGAGGCGTGACTTCGAGCGCCGCGTACACCCTTGACGACAGCACCGCCGACCTGGCCGGACTGGTCGAGCTGGTCGGCAGGGGAGAGGTGGCCGTCCTCAGCGGGGCCGGCCTGTCGACCGAGTCGGGCATCCCCGACTACCGCGGTCCGACAGGTCTGGCCAGGCGCGCCGACCCGATGACCTACCAGCGGTTCGTCGGCGGCGAGGAGGCCCGGCGGCGCTACTGGGCGCGCAGCCACGTCGGCTGGAGCCAGATGCGCCGCGCCCAGCCCAACGCCGGGCACCGCGCCGTCGCCGAGCTGGAGCGGCGCGGCCTGCTGGCCGGCATCGTCACCCAGAACGTCGACGGCCTGCACCAGGCGGCAGGAGCGCGGCAGGTGATCGAGCTGCACGGCGGCCTCGACCGCGTCGTGTGCCTGTCGTGCCGCGAGCGCACGCCCCGCGCCGAGCTCGACCGCCGCCTGCGCGAGGCGAACCCCGGCTGGCGGGCCACCAGCGACGCGATCAACCCCGACGGCGACGCCGTGCTCACCGACGAGCAGGTCGCCGGGTTCCAGGTGGTCGGCTGCGCCACGTGCGGCGGGGTGCTCAAGCCCGACGTGGTGTTCTTCGGCGAGAACGTACCGAAACCCCGCGTCGACGAGTGCTTCGACATCGTCGGCCGCGCGCGGGGCCTGCTGGTGCTGGGGTCGTCACTGGCGGTCAGGTCGGGGCTGCGGTTCGTCATCAGGGCGGCCGAGCTCGGCATCCCCGTCGCGATCGTCAACCAGGGGACGACCCGCGGCGACGCGCACGCCGAGCTCACGCTCGACGCCCCGCTCGGCCCCACCCTCAGCCGCCTCGCCGCCCGGCTCGCCGCGGAACAGGGAGAATAGCCGGTATGCCTCCGCGTACGTGCCCGTGCGGCCTGCCCGCCCCCTACCGCGACTGCTGCGGCCGCTTCCACCGGGGCGAGGCCGCGCCCGCCACCGCCGAGCAGCTCATGCGCTCCCGCTTCAGCGCGTTCGCGACGGGCGACGAGGCGTACCTGCTGCACAGCTGGCACCCGTCCGACCGCCCGGCCCGCGTGGGCCTCGACCGGAAGGTGCGCTGGACGCGGCTGGAGGTCCTGCAGACCACCGGCGGCAGCGTCGTCCACACCGAGGGCACCGTACGCTTCCGCGCCCACTACCTCGACCGCGGCACCCCAGGTGAGATGGAGGAGAACAGCAGGTTCGTCCGCCTCGAAGGGCGCTGGGTGTACGCCGGCGCGCTCTGAGGCCGGGTCAGGCCGACGCGCGGATCACCAGCTCGGTCGGCAGGATGACCGGCTCGACGTTCTGCTCGCCGTCGATGAGGGCCAGCAGCAGGCGTACGGTCTCCTGCGCCACCTCGGCCAGCGGCTGGCGGATCGTGGTCAGCGGCGGGTGGGTCGAGACGGCCACCGAGGAGTCGTCGAAGCCGCCCACCGCCACGTCGTCGGGTACCCGGCGGCCGGCGGAGCGCAGCGCGGCGAGCGCGCCCGCCGCCATCAGGTCGGAGGCGACGAAGACGGCGTCGAGATCGGGGGCGCGCTCCAGCAGCTCGGTCATGGCCCGTTCGCCGCTGGCCCGGGTCCAGTCGCCGTGGGCGATCAGCTTCTTGCTGGCCTTGCGGCCGAGCACGTCGGCGAACCCCTCGAGGCGCTGGATGCCGCCCGGCGTGTCCATCGGGCCGGTGATCATGGCGATCCTGCGGCGGCCCTGGGCGACGAAGTACTCGGTCATCTGCCGCGCGCCCAGCCGCTCGTCGGCCGCGGCGTACGGGATGACGCCCTCGCTGCCGACGACGGCGCCGCAGGAGACGGCGGGCGGGCCGGAGCGCAGGGCGTCGATGAACGGGTCGCCGGCGTGGGTGGACATCAGCAGCACGCCGTCGGCGTGGCCGCCGCGGACGTAGCGGACCACGCGCTCGCGGTCGCCCGCGTCGCCCGCCAGCATCATCACCAGCGACATGTCGCGCTCGGCCAGCATCCGGATCGCGATCCGGATGGTCGTGCTGTAGTTGGGGTCCTCGAACAGCTTCTCCTGCGGCTCCGACAGCACCATCACGACCGAACCGGTGCGCTGGGTGACGAGGCTGCGGGCGGCCCGGTTGACGACGTAGCCGGTCTCGGAGATGGCCCGCTCGATCGCCACGCGCGCCTTCGGGCTGACGTACTTGTCGCCGTTGAGCAGGCGCGACACCGTGCCGCGGGACACGCCCGCGGCGGCGGCGACGTCGTGGATCGTGGGGCGTTTCATTTGACGGCTCCGGAGGACAGGTCGGTCCTCCAGTATCGCTGCATCGTGAGGAACAACGCGATCAGCGGCAGGAGCGACAGGAACGCCCCCGTGAGGATGAGGTTGTAGAGCGCCGGCTGGTTGGCCCCCGAGGCGAGCAGCGTGAACAGCCCGACCGTGAGCGGGAACTTCCCGTCGTCGCCGAGCATGATGAACGGCAGCAGGAAGTTGTTCCAGATGGCGACGAACTGGAAGAGGAAGATCGTCACCATGCCCGGGACCATGAGCGGCATCGCCACCCGCGACATCAGCCGCCACTCGCCGGCCCCGTCGATCCGTCCCGCCTCCAGCAGCGAGTCGGGGACGGCCGCGGCCGCGTAGATGCGGGCCAGGTAGATGCTGTACGGATGCAGGATCTGCGGCAGCAGCACGGCCCAGTACGTGTCGGCCAGGCCGATCTTGGAGAAGAGCAGGTACTGCGGGATGGCCAGCACCACCGCGGGCACCAGGATGCCGCCGATGAGCAGGTTGAAGATCAGGCCCCGGCCCGGGAAGCGGTACTTCGCCAGCGTGTAGCCGGAGATCGCCGACACGGCGGTCGACAGCAGCGCGCCGCCGCCCGCGTACAGCAGGGTGTTGCCGGCCCACAGCCAGAACACGCCGTCGCGGTAGGCGAACAGGTCGGTGACGTTGTCGAGGAAGCCGGTGCCGAAGGAGAGCGTCGAGGTGCTGAACAGCTCGCCCGGTGACTTGGTGGCCGCGATCAGGACCCAGATCACCGGGAAGACGCAGTAGAGCGCGCCGATCAGCAGCAGCGCCGTCGGCACGACGCCGAGCGGCCGGCGCCCGCCCGCGGCGCGGTGCCGCGCGGCGACGGTTTCGGTGGGGGTGCTCATCAGCCCTCCCCGAAGGCGCGGTTGCGGACCACGCGCAGGAACCCGAACGACAGGACGAGCGAGATCGCCGCGATGACGATCGAGGTCGCGGCGGCCGAGTACAGGTCGCCGGTGACGAACGCGTCGCGGTAGACCTTCATGAGCGGGCTCCAGGTCGAGCTGATCGTGTTGGTGAGCGGTCGCAGCGTGGTGGGCTCGGTGAACACCTGGATCGTGGCGATGATCGAGAACACCGTCGTCAGGATGATCGCCGGGGTCAGCAGCGGCACCTTCACCCGCAGGGCGATCTGCAGCTCCGAGGCGCCGTCGAGGCGGGCGGCCTCGTACAGGTCGCGGGGGATCGCGCGCAGCGCGGTGTAGAGCACCAGCATGTTGAAGCCGACCCCGCCCCACACCGCCACGTTCGCCATCGAGTACGTGACGGTGGTGGCGCCGAGGAAGTCGACGTCCAGGATCGCCCGGAAGGGGCTGAGCGAGGGCAGGTAGAGGAACCCCCACAGCAGGGTGGCCGCCACGCCCGGCACGGCGTACGGCAGGAAGATGGCGATGCGGGAGAAGCGCGCGAGCCGGACCCGCGTCGCGTCCAGCATGAGCGCGAAGACCAGCGCCAGCCCGAGCATCACGACGAGCACGAGCGTGCCGTAGCCGAGGACGCGCAGCCAGCCCTGCCAGAGCTCGGCGTCGGACAGGGCGGCGGCGAAGTTGTCGAAGCCGACGAACACCTCGCGGCGCGCCCCCTTGCCCAGCCCGAGCCCCGACACCTTGGTCCTGCGCATCGCCAGGTAGACGGTGTAGCCGATGGGCACCGCGAGGAACAGCGTGAACAGCACGATCGCGGGGGTCAGGAAGAGGTACGGCCAGGCCCCCCTGTCCGAGCGCCTCATGCCGCGATCTGGAAGCCGGACTTGCGCATGTCGGTGACCGTGGCGTCCTGAACGGCCTGGATGGCGTCGGCGAACGGGGTCCTGTCGCGCAGCGCCTTGTCGAAGGCGTCCTTGAAGGCGTTGTAGGTCGTGCCGACGTTCGGCCCGAAGGTGAAGCCCCGCGCGCCCGCGGACACGGTGGCGGCCTGCTGCCAGAAGTCGGGCTGGTTGGAGAAGTACTCGGGGGCCTGGCCGAGCGCCGACTGGGCCTTGGTCGTGGCCGGGTAGATCGCGGCCTCCTTGACCAGGAGGTCCACGGCCGCGGGGTCGGTGTTGAGCCAGGTGGCGAACTTCGCGGCGGCGGCCCGGTGCGGCGACGCGGCCGCCACGGCCGTGGACGAGCCGCCCCAGAAGCCGCTGTGGTTCTCGCCGGCGTTCCACTGCGGCAGCGGCGCGACCGCCCACTTGCCCGCGGCCTTCGGCGCGTTGCTCGACAGCACGCCCGGCGCCCACACGGCGGACGGCCACGTGAGCAGCTTGCCGTCGTTCAGTGCCTTGTTCCACTCGGGGGTGAAGTACGGCATGTCGTCGATGGCGCCCTCCTTGACCAGGCCGTCCCAGTACGCGGCGACCTTCTTGGTGGGCTCGTCGGCGATCCCGACCTTCCACGACTCGCCGCTGATCGACCACCACTGAGCGCCGGCCTGCTGGGCGAGGCCGGTGAACGCGCCGGGATCCTTGCTGGAGAAGGTGCCGAGGTGGACCGACGGGTCCTTCTTGCGCACCGCGCGGGCCGCGTCGGCGTACTCCTGCCAGGTCTTCGGGACGTCGATGCCGTACTTGTCGAACAGGTCCTGGCGGTAGAAGAGCATCATGGGGCCGCTGTCCTGCGGGATGCCGTAGACCGCGTCGGTGCCGAGGGTCACCAGCCCCCACAGGCCGTCGCTGAACTCACCCTTGATCGCGGCGGTCTCGTTCTTGAGGTCGGCGACCGCTTCGGCGGCGATGAACGACGGCAGGTGCTGGTACTCCGCCTGCACGAGGTCCGGAGGGTTGCCCGCCTTGGCCGCGGTCAGGAACTTGGCGGCCGCGTCGTCCCCACCCGCCTGCTTGCTCACCGTCACCTGGATGTCGGGATTGGCCGCGTTCCAGACCTTGGTGATCTTGTCCATGTTCGGGGCCCAGGTCCAGTAGGTGAGCGTGACCGGGCCCGCTGCGGCGGCCGCGGGGCTCTGCGCCGCCTCGGGGCCTTCTGGTTCGCTGGATCCGCAGCTCGCGAGGGTGGCCGTGAGGGCGACGGCCAGGACAGCTCCAAGGCGGTGGGCGCGCATGCGTACCTCCATAGGGTTCTGTGAACGTGCACAGAGTGATGCAGCGCCGAAACGGCAGTCAAGTGGTTGTTACGCTCTCGTTAACCTCCTGCTCCATCGCGAAATTTCGGGATAGCGGTTCCCAAAGTGGACGGCAGGGGATTACTGTGCACGTTCACAGACAGGGAGGGGATGGATGTATCCGCAGCGTCCTGCCGGTATCGCCTTCGGCGGGGACTACAACCCGGAACAGTGGCCGCGTGAGGTCCTCGAGGAGGACGTGGCCCTGATGCGCGAAGCCGGGGTCAACCTGGTGAGCCTGGGCATGTTCTCGTGGGCGTTGATGGAGCCCGCGGAGGGGCGCTACGCGTTCGGCTGGCTGGACGAGGTGATCGACCGGCTGCACGCCGCGGGCGTCGCCGTCGACCTGGCCACGCCGACCGCCGCCCCGCCCGCGTGGTTCGTCGCGCGCCACCCCGACGTGCTGCCGGTCAGCAGGGAGGGAAGGCGGATCGGCTTCGGCGGCAGGCAGAGCGCCTGCTCCAGCGCGCCGGCCTTCCGCGAGGCGACCGCGCGCCTGGTGCGCGCCCTGGGCGAGCACTACCGCGACCATCCCGCCGTGGTGATGTGGCACGTGCACAACGAGTACGGCGCGCCGCTCGGCGAGTGCTACTGCGAGCACAGCGTGGCCGCCTGGCGGCAGTGGCTGCGGCGCACCTACCGCGACCTGTCCGCGCTGAACGACGCCTGGGGCACCACGTTCTGGGGCCAGATCTACACCGACTGGTCCGAGATCGACGCCCCGCGCGCCAACCACACGATCGTCAACCCGGCCCAGCGTCTCGACTACGCCCGCTTCAGCGACGCCCAGCACCGCGAGCACTACGCGCTCCAGCGTGACATCCTGCGCGAGCTGACCCCCGGCGTCCCGGTGACCACCAACTTCGCCGGCACCGTCAACTGCAAGTCGACCGACCTGTGGCAGTGGGCCCGCGAGGTCGACGTGATCGCCAACGACCACTACCTGAAGGCCGAGCGGCCGGACAACCACATCGACCTGGCCATGTCCGCCGACCTCGCCCGCTCGGTGGCCGGCGGCGCGCCCTGGATGCTCATGGAGCACTCGGCGGGCGCGGTCAACTGGCAGCCGCGCAACATCGCCAAGCGGCCGGGGGAGATGCGCCGCAACAGCCTCGCCCACGTCGCCCGCGGCTCCGACAGCGTGCTGTTCTTCCAGTTCAGGGCCTCGCGGTTCGGGGCGGAGAAGTTCCACTCCGGGCTCGTGCCGCACGCCGGCACCGACTCCGAGCAGTGGCGGGAGGTCGTCCGGCTGGGCGCCGACCTGCGCAGGCTCGCCGGGGTTCGGGGCAGCGCGGTGCGGGCCGAGGTGGCGCTGGTCTGGGACTGGGAGTCGTACTGGGCGCTGGAGCTGGACTGGCGGCCGTCGGTCGATCTGACGTTCAGGGAGCGGATGGACGCCTTCTACGAGGCACTGTGGCGGGAGCACGTCACGGTGGATTTCGTCCACCCTTCTGCTGATATTTCGAGTTATCGGGTGGTGATCGCGCCGAGCTCGTACCTGCTCACCGAGCACTCCGCCAAGAACCTGCACCGGTACGTCGAGGCGGGCGGTCACCTGCTCGTGTCGTACTTCTCCGGCATCGTGGACGAGCACGACACCATCCACCCGGGCGCCCACCCCGGCGCGCTCCGCGAGCTGCTCGGCCTGTCGATCGAGGAGTTCCACCCGCTGCGCGAGCACGAGACCGTGACTCTCACCGGTGGGGCTCTCGCCGACGGCGACCCGATGAGCGGCACGATCTGGTCCGAGCGGGTCCGCCCGGCGGGCGCGGCCACCGTGCGCCGCTTCGCCGAGGGCCCCGACGCGGGACACCCCGCCGTGACCCGCCACGACCTCGGCGCGGGCACCGCCTGGTACCTCGCCACCGCCCCCGTCACCGGCCTGCGCGAACTGCTCGGACAGGTGCTCGGCCACGCGGGCGTCTCCCGCCCGCACGGCCTGCCCGACACCCTCGAACTGGTACGCAGGGGCGACCACGTCTTCCTGATCAACCACGGCGACCATCCGGTCCAGGTGGAGGGGGTGACCGGCACCGACGTCTTCGACGGTGTCCGCCACGACGGGCCGGTCACCGTCGCGCCAGGAGCGGTGGTGGTCCTCGCCGAGACCCACCGACCCTAGGAGGACCAGCGACGCGTCCGCACCGCACCTGTTGCCGCGCGACCGCTCCTTCCGAGGAGCGGTTGCGCCGCACTCGGGGCGAGCGCCTACGGTGAAGGCATGCGCCTGACCGCCTTCACCGACATCTCCCTGCGCATCGTCATGCGGCTGGCCGTGGCGCGGCCCGACGACCTGCTCACCACCCGGGCCGTGGCCGACGTGGTCGCCGTCCCCTACACGCACGCCGCCAAGGCCGTCGCCCGGCTGAGCGAGCTCGGCGTGGTGGAGGCGCGGCGCGGCCGGGGCGGTGGGATGCATCTCACTCGGACCGGGCGTGACATGACCGTCGGCGCCCTCGTCCGCGCGCTCGAGGGCGAGGGCGACGTGGTGGGCTGCGAGGACGACCCGCCCTGCCCGCTGCGCTCGGCCTGCCGCCTGCGCATGGCGCTGCGTCAGGCCCGGGAGGCCTTCTACGCCTCCCTCGACACGGTCACCGTCGGCTCGCTGGTCGACCAGCCGACCGGGCCGCTGCTTCTGTCGCTGGTAACCCCCGGGGAACGGACCATCGCCACGGCCACATAATATGAATCGCAGATACCAATTTAGGTTGATCTGGGGGTCAAACATGCTGTCGGAAGAGAGCGCGGCGGTCGTCCGCGCCACGCTGCCGCTGGTCGGGACGCACCTCGACGCGATCGCGTCCAGGTTCTACGAGACCATGTTCGCCGATCGTCCCGAACTGCTCGACGGGCTGTTCAACCGGGGCAACCAGCGCAGCGGCGACCAGCGTAAGGCGCTCGCGGGCGCCATCGCGGGGTTCGCGGGCGCGCTGCTGGCCCATCCCGACGAGCGTCCCGACGCGCTGCTGCGGCGCATCGCGCACAAGCACGCCGCCGTGGGCGTGACCGACGACCAGTACGTCGTCGTCCACAAGTACCTGTTCGGGGCGATCGCCGAGGTGCTCGGCGACGTCGTCACCCCCGAGGTCGCCGCCGCATGGGACGAGGTCTACTGGCTGATGGCCGGGGCGCTGATCGCCCTGGAGTCCCGCGTCCACGCCGAGACCGGCACCCGGCCCGGCCACACGTGGCGCACCTGGACGGTCGCCGAGCGGCGCGAGGAGACCGCCGACGCCGTCTCGCTGGTGCTGCGGCCGGTCGGCGACGAGCCGGTGCCGCCCACGCGCCCCGGCCAGTACGTCAGCGTCCGCGTCCGCATGCCCGACGGCGTCCACCAGCTCCGGCAGTACTCCGTGTCCGGCCAGAGCGCAGACGGGCTGCGCCGGATCACCGTCAAGCGGGTGCGCGGCGCCGACGTGCCGGACGGCGAGGTGTCCTCGCTGCTGCACGCCACCGTGCGCGAGGGTGACGAGCTGACCGTGTCGGCGCCGTTCGGCGACGTCGCGCTGGAGGACGGCGACGCGCCGCTCGTGCTCGTCTCGGCCGGCATCGGCTGCACCCCCATCACCGGCATGCTGGAGCACCTGGCCCGCACCGGCGACTCCCGCCAGGTGCTGCTGCTGCACGCCGACCGCTCCCGCGCCGATCACGCCCTGCGCGAGGACATGGAACGCCTCACCGACGCCCTGCCCGCCGCGCGGCGGATCTTCTGGTACGAGGACGATCACGGCCTCATGGACCTGGACGGCGTCGAGATCCCGCAGGGGGCGATCGTCTACCTGTGCGGGCCGGTGCCGTTCATGCGCGTGGCCCGCGGCGCCCTGCTGCGGGCCGGCGTCGCCGCCAGGAACCTGCACTACGAGGTCTTCGGCTCCGACCTCTGGCTGCCGGACGCCGCGTGAGACCGCCGCGGGCGGCATGATGGGCGCATGATGATCGACGACGCGCTCACCACCACCCGCAGCGTACGCAAGCGCCTCGACCTCACCCGCCCCGTGCCGCTCGACCTGGTCAAGGAGTGCCTGGAGATCGCCCTCCAGGCACCCACGGGCGGCAACGCGCAGGGCTGGCACTGGATCGTGGTCACCGACCCCGAGCTGCGCAGGGCCATCGGCGAGCACTACGCCCGCTCCTGGAACCGCTACTACGCCTCCGGCACCTCGGCGGCCTCGCGGTTCGCCGACGACCCGGTGCGGGCGTCGGTGCAGTCGCGGGTGTCCGACAGCGCCGCCTACCTGGGCGAGCACATGGGCGACGTGCCGGTGCTGGTCCTCGGCTGCATCGCCACGCCGGGCGGCCTGCCCGAGGGCAACCAGGCCGGGCTGTGGGGGTCGCTGCTCCCGGCCGCGTGGAGCTACATGCTCGCCGCCCGCGCGCGCGGCCTCGGCACGGCGTGGACGACGCTGCACCTGGCGTACGAGCGTGAGGTCGCCCAGCTGCTCGGCATCCCGGACAACGTCCGCCAGGGCGTGCTCCTGCCGACCGCCTACTACACCGGCGACACCTTCCGGCCCGCCCCGAGGCAGCCGCTGGACGAGGTTCTCCACCTCGACCGCTGGTAACGGCCTCGCCGGTCGCGCACAGTGGAGGGCACGACCGAAACGAGGTGCGCCATGACATCGTTGCCGCTGCTGCCGACCACGCTGGTCGGCAGCTACGCCCAGCCCGACTGGCTGATCGACCGCGCCCGGCTGGCCGGCCGCTTCCCGCCCCGCGTCCGCGCCCGTGAGCTGTGGCGGGTCGCGCCGGAACACCTCGCGCAGGCCCAGGACGACGCCACCGAGCTGGCGATCCTGGCCCAGGAGCGGGCCGGGCTGGACATCGTCACCGACGGCGAGATGCGCCGCGAGAGCTACTCCAACCACTTCGCCACCGCCCTCGACGGCATCGACGTGGACAACCCGGGCACCGCGCTCGACCGCAGCGGGCACCCCAACCCGGTGCCGCGCATCGTCGGCCCCATCCGCCGGACGCGTCCGGTGCAGGTGGACGACCTGCGGTTCCTGCGCGCGCACACCGGCCACGTGGTGAAGATGACCGTTCCCGGGCCGTTCACCATGAGCCAGCAGGCGCAGAACGACCACTATCCGGACGCCGAGTCCGCCGCCATGGACTACGCGGCGGCGGTGAACGCCGAGATCCGCGACCTGTTCGCCGCCGGGGCCGACATCGTCCAGATCGACGAGCCGTACATGCAGGCCCGGCCTGACGCGGCACGCGCGTACGGGCTGGCCGCCCTGAACGCCGCCCTCGACGGGGTCACCGGCACGACGGCGGTGCACATCTGCTTCGGTTACGCGGCGATCATCCACGAGCGGCCGGAGGCGTACTCGTTCCTGCCGGAGCTGGCCGGGTGTCCCGTACGGCAGGTGTCGATCGAGACCGCGCAGTCGGGGCTGGACCTCGGTGTGCTGGCCGACCTGAAGGACAAGACGGTGATCCTCGGCGTGATCGACCTGTCCACGCCCGAGGTGGAGCCGGTGGAGGTGGTGGCCGACCGGGTGCGCCGGGCCTTCGACCGGGTGCCGCCCGACCGGCTGGTCATCTCCACCGACTGCGGCATGAAGTACCTGCCGAGGGCTTCGGCCGAGGGCAAGATGCGCGCCATGGCGGGCGCCGCCCGCCTGCTGCGCGCCGAACTCGGCGTCTCCTGAGGTTCGGGGCCCGCGACCCGCGGGCCCCGAACGTCACTCGGGCAGCTTGCCCGTGGCGACCACGTCGCGGTACCAGTGGGCGCTGTCCTTCCAGGTGCGCTCCATGGTGTCCCGGTCGACGCGGACGATGCCGAAGCGCTTGGCGTACCCGTGGGCCCACTCGAAGTTGTCCATCAGCGACCACACGAAGTAGCCGCGCACGTCGGCACCGCCCGCGATCGCCTCGGCGACCGCCGTCAGGTGACGGCGCAGGTAGTCGACGCGGTCGGCGTCGTGGACCAGGCCGTCCTCGGACACCGGGTCGGGGAACGCCGCGCCGTTCTCGGTGATCATCGTCGGGGTGTCCGGGTAGTCACGGTGCAGGCGCAGCAGCAGCTCGGTCAGGCCGGTCTCGTCGATGTTCCAGCCCATCTCGGTGTACGGCCCCGGCTGCCGGACGAACTCGACGTCCTCGCAGGCGATCCACGGCGAGGCGGCGCCGTCCTGGTGCCCGTCGGAGGTCTCCCGGGACGAGGAGCCGTCCCATTGGCGGACCAGGGTGGGGTTGTAGTAGTTCACGCCCAGCACGTCGATCGGCTGGCAGGCGGCGGCCTCGTCGCCGTCGCGCACGAACGACCAGTCGGTCACCGACGCGGTGTCCTCGATGAGGTCGCGGGGGTAGGCGCCCTCCAGCATCGGCCCGAGGAACGCGCGGTTGGCGAGGGCGTCCGCCCGCCGTACGGCGTCGGCGTCGCGCTCGGACACGCCGCGCACGTGGTGCAGGTTGAGCGTCACCGACATCTGCGCGTCCTTGGCGGCGGACGCGCGCAGCGCCTGGACGGCCAGGCCGTGGCCGAGGTTGAGGTGGTGCACGGCGGCCAGCGCGGCGGCGGGCTCGGTGCGGGCCGGGGCGTGCACGCCGGAGGCGTAGCCCAGGTACGCCGAGCACCACGGCTCGTTCAGCGTGATCCAGGTGTGCACGCGGTCGCCGAGCGCGTCGCCCATGAGGCGCGCGTAGTCGGCGAAGCGGGCCGCGGTGTCGCGGTGCGGCCAGCCGCCCGCGTCCTCCAGCTCCTGCGGCAGGTCCCAGTGGTAGAGCGTGGCCACCGGGGCGATGTTGCGCGCCAGCAGGCCGTCCACGAGCCGCGAGTAGAAGTCGACGCCGGGGGCGTTGGCCGGGCCGCGCCCGCCCGGCTGCACGCGGGGCCAGGAGATGGAGAAGCGGTAGGCCCCGACGCCGAGCGCGGCCAGGATGTCGAGGTCCTCCTCCAGGCGGTGGTAGTGGTCGCAGGCCACGTCGCCGGTGTCGCCGCGCGCGACCAGGCCGGGCGTGTGGGAGAAGGTGTCCCAGATGGACGGCGTGCGGCCGTCCTCGTTCCAGGCTCCCTCGACCTGGTAGGCGGCGGTGGCGGTGCCCCAGAGGAAGTTCTCGGGGAAGGAAGGCATGTCACTCCTTGACGCGGTGGACGGGGGCTTCATGAGGTTGGTGGGAGCGCTCCCACACGCGCGGCCGCCGAGGGTGGGCCGGTGCGGGGGCGTCCGGGGATACGCGCGTTCGCGGGGTCAGGCGGGGGAGAAGCGGCACCGGCGTGCCGCGCGCCCGGCGCGGCGGCGAGGCCGGACGCGGGGCAGCGCACGGATCGGAGGCCGAACACGGCGCTGGGCACTGTGCCGAACGCGGTGCCGAACGCGGCGCTGAGCGCGGTCTGCGCGCGTGCGGGCGCGTCACGCAACGAGGTCATCCCACTCCGGCCCTGGCGCTCGGCCGGCGGGCCGATGAGCGAGTCGAACGTTTCACACAACCTAAAGTCCGGTTTGTGCGCATGTCAATGCCGTCGATCCGGGCCGTCCGGAACGGCCGCGTGGATCAGCTCGCGCGGACGCACTCACCGGTGAACGCGCCCTCCCCGGCGGGGTACTCGACCCGCACGCCCTTCTCCAGGAAGGCGTCGGGAAGCGCGGAGCAGAACTCCCAGCGTTCGGATGAGCGCGCCTTCCCGGTGGGCGCGTCGGCGTACGTGGCGAGCTGGTCGAGGACGTCGCCCATGTCCTCCCGCCTGACCTCCTGGCCCGTCGGCATCACGAGGAGTACCGGGTTCTCGTCGGTGATGACGGCCACCGCCACCGCGGCCCCCCAGCCGAGCCCCGCGAGCGCCGCGAGCGCCGTGACGGCGACCAGCCACTTCGCCGCCCTGCTCATGCCCTTCCTGGGCGCACCAGGAGCGGCGGGCGCGCCGGGCACACCGGGGGCGGCGTGCCCGGCTTGCGGTGACGGCGGCCGGCCGTCCCGGGGCAGGGGAGCCGTCCGGGACGTCCAGCCTGAGCCGTCCCAGTAACGCAGGCGGTCCCCGCCGCCCGGGTCGCGGTAGAAGCCGGGCTCGGGCAGGTCGGGAGGGAGCGGTAACTGTGCCGTGTCCACGGTGGGTCTCCCGTCCTCGCTGTGCCGGTGCGAAGGCACGCTAGCAAGATGTGGCCGGGCTCGCCTACGGCGAGAAGGCGTAGCGCGTGATCTACCGGGCAGTGGGGCGGGGATGTCCCCCTTTGACCTTGTGCTGGCGCTCGGCGGAGGCGCCGCGCTGCTCGCCGCGATCCTGCCCGAGGCCATCGCCGGCCGTCCCGTGTCCCTGCCCCTGGTGTGTCTCGTCGCCGGGCTCGTCGTGTTCGCGCTGCCGATCGGGCTGCCCGAGCCCGACCCGATCACCCACCGGGTGGCGCTGGAGCACATCACCGAGCTGTGCGTGGTCATCTCCCTCATGGGCGCCGGCCTGGCGATCAACCGCCGCGCGGGGCCGCGCGGCTGGTCGACCACCTGGCGGCTGCTCGGGCTGGCCATGCCGCTCACCGTGGCGGGGGTGGCGCTCGCCGCGACCGGCGTCGCGGGCTGGCCGATCGGCTCGGCGCTGCTGCTCGGCGCCGTCCTCGCGCCCACGGACCCGGTGCTGGCCTCCGACGTGCACGTCGGCGAGCCCGCGGACGCCGAGAACGCCGACGACGAGGTCCGTTTCGCCCTCACCTCGGAGGCAGGTCTCAACGACGGGCTCGCCTTCCCCTTCGTGTACGCCGCCATCGCCGTGGCCGCGGCCGGCGGGACCGGCTGGCTGGGGGAGTGGGCGCTGGCCGACGTGCTCTACCGGACCGTGGCCGGGCTCCTGTCCGGCCTGCTCATCGGCTACCTGCTGGGCCGGCTGTTCTTCCGCGCCCGCACGAACGGCGTGCGCCTGTCGGAACGCCGCGACGGGTTCGTCGCGCTGGCCGCCACGCTCCTCGCGTACGGGGTGACGGAACTCCTGCACGGCTACGGCTTCGTGGCGGTGTTCGTGACCGCGTGCGCCATCCGGCGGGCGGAGTTCGGGCACGGCTACAACAACGTCCTGCACGGCTTCGTCGATCAGCTGGAACGGCTGCTCACGGCCTGGCTGCTGCTCCTGCTCGGGGGCTTCGTCATGACCGGCGGCCTGGCGGCGCTCACCTGGCGCGGCGCCGCCGTCGGGCTGCTGCTGCTGCTGGTGATCAGGCCGCTGGCGGGCTGGCTGACCCAGTGGCGCGGTCCCGCAGGGCCCAGGGAACGGCTGGTGATCTCGTTCTTCGGCATCCGGGGGATCGGGTCGCTGTTCTACCTCGCGTACGCGCTCGGCCAGGCCGACTTCGGCGTCCCCGCCGACGAGCTGTGGGCCGTCACCGGCTTCACGGTGGTCGCCTCCGTCGTGCTCCACGGCGTCACGGCCACCCCCGTGATGGCCCGGGTGGACGCCGTACGCGAGCGAACCTCCCCGTGACGGCGGCACACCGGCTTCGTCCGGTGCAGGGAAAGGGCGGGACGCGGTCGGTAGGTTGGCGCTCCATGGACGAACGTCACCCCCACCGCTCGCCGCCCGTCGCGGCCGCCGTGCTCACCGCAGTGCTCACCGCAGTGCCCACCGCCGTGCTCACCGCAGTGCTCACCGTCGTGCTCACCGGAGCCGCGGCCTGCGGGACGTCGTCCGCCGGCGCCCCGGCAGCGCGGCCACCCGCGACCTCGCCGGAAGCCGTGACCACCACAGGCGGCCCCTCGCCACCGGCCACCACCATCGGCAGCCCGGCCACGGCGCAGCCGCCGCCCCGCCCTGGGGCGAGGCTGCCGAAGAGCCCCACCGCGCTGGCAACGGCGGTGCGGGAGACCACCGCGCGGCTCGGCGACGCCGTCGACGCCTGGATCGGTGGCCGCGAGGCAGCCCCCGGCGAGCCGCCAGAGGACGTCGTGCTGCTCGCCCTCCACCAGCAGCGCCTCTACCGCCACGCCGCCCGCCACCCCGACCTCGCCTCCCGGGCCTTCGCCCGGCTGCACAGGCAGCTGAAGGCACAGGCCACGGACAACACGGAGGCGATCCGCGAACTGCTCGCCCTGGCCCGCCCGATCAGCCCGGACGCGGTCTTCAGAACCCGGCGGCCCCGTCCGGCGGCCGAACTGCTCGGCCACTTCGAACGGGCCGAGCGCCGGTTCGGGGTCGAGTGGGAGGTGCTCGCGGCGGTGATGTTCGCCGAGACGAAGTTCGGCCGGGTGCGCTCCGACAGCCACGCCGGGGCCCAGGGCCCCATGCAGTTCATGCCGGCCACCTGGCGGGCGTACGGCATGGGCGGCGACGTCCAGGACCCGCGCGACGCCGTCATGGGGGCGGCCCACTACCTGAAGGCGTCCGGCGCGCCCGGCGACTACCGGCGCGCGCTGTACGCCTACAACCCGTCGCGGGCGTACGTCGAGGCGATCCAGCGGTACGCCCGCCAGATGAGGCGCGACCCGCGCGCCTACTACGCGTACTACAACTGGCAGGTGTTCATGCTGACCACGGCGGGTGAACGCCGGTTGACCGGTCCCTGAGCGAAGGCCGCTCAGGGACCGGTCGTCAGGTCAGCGGCTGTAGGGCGCGACCGTGACGCTGTCGATCACCGGGGCGTACTGCGAACGCAGCAGCACTCCGGGGAACGTCTCCGACGCGTACGTCGTGCCGTCGAAGTTCGGCGTCTCCTCGCTGGAGAAGCGGACCGTGTTGGCTCCCTTCTTGAGCTTCACCGGGACCGTCAGCTCCCAGAAGTTGTTCTCGTGGAACGTGTGCGGGAACAGCACGCGCTGCGGGGCGGCGCCGTTCACCGCGATGTCGGCGCGCCGGGCCAGCGGGTCGGGGTTGTAGTGCGTGGCGGGCGACTGCTCCGGGTTGGAGTAGCGCACGCGCATCGCGTAGGTGCCGGCGGCGTCCGCCCGTACGGTGAAGGTGAGCGTGTTGTCGTTGCCCGGCTCACCGCCGATCCCGGTCACCGCCGCCTGGCCGCCGGCCAGCGACAGCGGCGAGACCTGAGCCGTGCCCGTGAGCCGGGCCGACTCCGCCTCGTAGACGGTCGCCGGCAGCGCGTCGGGCGCCGGGCGCACCTCCAGGCGGTCGACGAGCGTCGTGGCCGCCTTGCCGGTGACCGTGACCTTGTTGACGCCACCCGCCAGCGACACCGTCGCGGTGGCGGCGCCGCGCCTGGCGTGGCCCAGCACCTCCACCCCGTTGACGGCCATCTTCGCCTGGCCGGGCCCGAACAGCTTGAGGTCGAGGACGGCGGCGGCGTCCTCGGCCGAGTAGACCCAGAACGTCGCCGACTTGCCGCGCGCGACCGCCGCGGCACCCGAGCCGGAGACCCCCGCGCCCTTCACGTCGTACGCCGTGCCGGCTCCGTGCAGCGTGGCCAGCTCGCCCTCGTAGACCGAGGTCGCGCCGGCCGGGTTCGGCAGCGACAGGTGGATCCGGTCGACGATCGCGTCGCCCCGGGTGGCCTTCGACCCGTCGAGGCTGCGCGCGGCCAGGGAGATGACGTGCCTGCCCGCGGTGAGCTCGACCGTGGTGTCGGCGTGGTCCCACACCACCCACTTGTAGCCGAGGGGCAGGAACATCTCCTGCTCCGCGCCGCCGTCCACGCGGACGAAGACGTTGGTCGGCCCCTGCTCGGCCACCCGGTCGAAGGTGTTGAGCGAGTTGGCGAAGACGCTCAGGTCGTAGCGCCCGGCCTGCGGAACGTCGACGGTGAAGTCGAGCACGACGTCCGAGCCGGTGCGCAGGCCGCCGACGTCGTAGCCGCCGGAGGTGTAGAACTTCGACACGTCGGACGGCGAGCCCTCGGGCCCGTTGCGGCTGTAGCCGCCGCCGGTGTACGCCGCGTCCTCCGCCTCGTACGACCGCTCCCAGAGCTTCGGCGGCTGCGCCGTCGCGGTGCCGGTCCCGGCGGGCGACAGCACGATCTCGTACGCCGACGACTCCTCCAGCCTCGGCAGGTCGCCCTCGCCGAAGTTGAGGACCACCGCGCCGTTCTCGACGGTGACGTCACGCTCGGCGATGAGCTCGGGCTGCGACGAGTCGCCGATCTGCCCGGTCCACGGGATCTCCCTGACCCAGGCGTGCAGCGTGCGGCCGAGGACGTCCTCGGGGACGTTCTCGAAGCGGATGTGCCCGGCGCTGCTGGCGCCGCCGATCAGCGCGCGCGCCTGCTTCTTGGCCGGGTCGAGCGTCGCCACGCCCTGGAGGGTGTAGTTCTGGCCAGGGAACGGCGGCGTGACCTCGACGGTGTGGCCGGACATCTGGCCGTAGGCGTTCAGCAGCCACCACTGGCCGTTGCCCCGGTTGGCCTGCACGGCCGAGTCGGACAGGTTGCCGTCGATGTTCCAGTACGCGATGTCGGCGTCCACCTTCGACTCCTCGATGGCCGAGACCCACTGGATCATCTGGCCGGGCACCGAGGTGTGGTAGTTGAAGGCGTACTCGTTGATGTTGATCGGCAGCTTCCTGCCGGCGTGGCTCGTGCCGGCGAAGACCTCGGCCTCCATCTCGCGGTAGCGCTTCACGCTGGAGCGCACCTGCTCGGGGTGGCTGAGCTCGTGCCAGGTCATCACGTCGGGCACGGTGCCCGCCTCGACCGTGTGCTCCAGGAAGCCCTTGACCTGCGAGTACAGCACGCTGGTGTTCGGCCCCGCGATGCGGGCGTCCGGCAGCGCGCCCTTGATGAGGGCGTACACCTCGTCCCACGCCCGGAAGTAGTCGCGCGGGTCGTTGAGCCAGCTGACGCCGTTGTAGCTCCACTGGCCGGTGCCGAACATGTTGCCCTCGGGCTCGTTGAACGGCACGAAGACGATGTTGTCCTGATATTTCGGGTCGAGCTGCCCGACCTGCGCGACCTGCTTGGCGATCTTCTGCCGGTACAGGTCGAACTTCTCCTCCGGCGTGCTGCCCGGCCACTGGTAAGGGAAGCCGCGGTGGATGTCGGTCATGTAGATGTACACGTCGCCGTCGGTGCTGTCGGCCAGCGGCTTGACCACCTCCAGGGCGTCGGCGCCGGGGTGCTGCGGGCCGTCCTGGGCCTTGGTCGACACCGTGCGCAGGTTCATGCCCTCGATGAGGTTGTTCGTCGGGACGCCGGGGCCGTAGAGCCCGTACAGGGTGCCGGACGCGCCGCCGTGGAAGGCGCCGGTGTCCTTGGCCAGGTCGATGACGAGCCGCCCCTCGCGGACCACCGTCACCTCGGCGGTGACCGGTCGGCCGGCGGCCGAGCCGGTGACGGTGAACGTCCCGGCGGCGGCGTAGCTGTCCGGGTCGACGGACGACCACGTGACCGGCACGTCGCGGTCGTAGCCGTCGGAGAAGGTGGCGCGGACCGCGGGCGGCAGCGTGGGCGCGGTGCCGACGGTCGTCCGCACGTCGTAGGTGTCGCGGCTGAGCCCGGTCGGCGTCGCGGGCGTGCCGCCGGCCAGCTCGGCCACCTGCTCGGCGGTCAGCGCCGCGGCGTAGACGCGGAAGTCGTCGATCGCGCCGTCGAACAGCGGGTCCGGGTAGAAGGAGCGCCCGATGAACCCGGCGGACGTCGCCGCGTCGTCGATCAGCTGCGCCGCCGTGATCGTCGTGGGGGCGGAGGAGACGGCGGCTCCGTCGAGGTAGGTCGTGACGCGGCGGGCCGTCGTGTCGAGGGTGACGGTCAGCGTCTTCCACGCGTTCGCGGGCAACGGCGCGTAGCCGGTGACCTGGGCCTCGGCGCCGCCGCCCGAGGTGGTGACCGCCGTGCGCAGCCGCCCGTCGCCGTTGTACGGCGTGCTGAACAGGTAGCGGACGTTGTCCTTGCCCAGCGCGTAGATCCACTGCCACGGGGCCGTGGTGCCGTCCCACCGCACCCGCGTGGACACGGTCAGGTCGGTCCTGCCCTTGAGCGCGGCCGCCGGCAGCCTGACGTACGCGCCGTCGGAGGTCGACGCGCCGCCGGGCAGGCTCAGCGCGTGCCCGCCCGCCGCGCCGTCCACCAGCGCGGCGGTGGCGGCGTTGACGAGCTCGCCGTCCAGGCCGTTGCCTGAGGTGTCGGTGATGGTTCCGGTGGTGAGGTCGTCGGCGTCGAAGTCGTAGGTGAGGACGGGTTCCGGCGCGGCGGCTGCGGCCGCCACCCCAGTGGTCAGGGATAGGGCCAGGGCGGCCGGGAGGATTCCGGCTAAGGCCCTGGTGATGCTCGGGAATGCCATGGCGAAGTCCCTTGATGTGAGCGCTAACACGACTGAGGGAGCGGAGTTGGCGACGCGATCGAAGGGTTGCGCGTAGGTTACGAAGCCATGCCGTCGCCGTCAATGGGAAAGATCGCCCACGTTTCCGGCATGTCACGATTTGGCATCGGCGGCTGTACGCACCCTTGACGTCCGCCGCCGTTCAGGACAACAGTCGAGCCCACATCGTTGAACCGGTTCGCCTGGTCTCAGAGATCGCGACTCGCCCTCCGACGCGGGGGCGCTCGTCCTTCCCGAGGACCAGGCCGATCCGGCCGGCGATGCGAGGGAGCGGTGCGACGCAATCATCGAACCGGTTCGACAATCAGGAGGTGTAAGTGGCGACGATCGCGGACGTGGCCCGGGAGGCCGGGGTGAGCCGCAGCACGGCGTCCTACGCGCTGTCCGGCAAGCGGCCCATCTCGGAGGAGGTGCGCCGGCGCGTGCTGGCCGCCGCCGAGGCGCTCGCGTACACGCCGAACGCCGGCGCCCGTGCGCTCGCCACCGCCCAGACCAAGGTTCTCGGTCTGCTCGCCCAGTTCCACGAGGACGAATTCGCGCCCGCGATGATGCAGTACATCCTGGGCGTCACGAACACCGCACGCGACCTGGGCTACGACACGCTGCTCGTCACCGAGGCCGACGGGGTACGGGCGCTGCGGCGCGTCACCGACTCCCGCATGGTCGACGGCGTCGTGTTGATGAACATCGCCCACGACGACGCCCGCCTGCCCGTCCTGCGCGCCGCGCCGCAGCCCGGCGCCCTGGTCGGGTTCCCTGGCGACTGTTCCGGGCTCGACGTGTTCGACCTGGACTTCGAGGAGACCGGGCGGGTCATGGTCGAGCACCTGCACCGGCTCGGTCACCGCGAACTCATCCTGGTCTCCCATCCGGAGCACGTGGTGGAGCGGGGCGGGGCGTACGTGTGGCGCCTGCGCGACGCGGCGCTCGAACGCGCCCGTCAGCTCGGCGTCATCCTGCACGCCGCCTACGGCGAGTCCCGGCAACCCGCCGTGGGACGCCTGCTCCACCACCTGCTCGACACCTACCCGGCGGCGACCGGCCTGCTGATCAACAACGAGGCGGCCGCCGCGGCGCTGCCCTCGGTCACCTACGAGCGGGGGCTGCGGGTGCCCGGCGACCTGTCGGTCATCGGGCGCTACTCCGCCGACTTCGCCGCCACCTTCTCCCTTCCCTACTCGTTCGTCGAGAGCGCGCCCGACCGCCTGGGCGCCATGGCGGTGCGCCAGCTCGTGCGCCGCGTGGAGTCGCAGGCGGCCAGGCAAGAGCCGTTCGTGGTGCGCTTCATCTCGCCAGAACTCGTCTCCCGGGACAGCACCGCGCCCCCGCGGCCGTCCCGCGCCTGACCCGCAGAACTTTCCGGCACGCTCCCGACGTGAGCGTTAACTTTGGAGGAATCGATGAACCGTCCGTCGATGTCCAGGGCGACGGTCCTCGGAACCGCCGTCCTGGCGGCGTCCACCCTCGCCGCCTGCGCCTCCGCGCCGCCGCAGGGCGGCGCCGACAGCGCCGCTCCCGGCGGCGCCTACACGTGGTGGGACCCCTACCCGCAGCACGACGCCTCGTCGGCGTGGGCCAAGCGGGTGAACTCCTGCGGGCAGCAGGCCGGCGTCACCATCGAGCGCACCGCCTACGACACGACCGCGCTCACGAACCAGGCCCTGCTCGCCGGTCAGGAGGGCAACCCGCCGGACGTCATCCTCCTCGACAACCCCGCCGTCTCGACGCTCGCCGACGCCGGGATGCTCACCACCATGGACGAGCTCGGCCTCGAGACCGCCAGGTTCGACAAGAACCTCATCGCCGCCGGAGAACTGGACGGCAAGACGTACGGCATCCCCATCGGGGCGAACACCCTCGCCCTCTACTACAACAAGAAGATCCTGGACGACGCGGGCGTCGACCCTGCCTCGATCAAGGACTGGGCCTCGCTGGACGCGGCGCTGAAGAAGATCAAGGCCGCCGGCAAGAAGCCGATCACCTTCGCGGGCATCGGCACCGAGGAGGGCTCGTTCCAGTTCCTGCCGTGGTTCTGGGGCGCCGGCGCGCAGCTCACCAAGCTCGACTCGCCCGAGGCCGTCGCGGCGCTGGAGCTGTGGAACTCCTGGGTCAAGGACGGCATCGCGCCGAACTCGGTGCTCAGCAACTCGCAGAACACCACCTGGGAGGAGTTCCTGACCGGGGAGTTCGGCTTCGCGGAGAACGGCACCTGGCAGATCAACAGCGCTGCGGAGGCCGGCTTCCCGACCGGCGTCGTGCAGATCCCCGGCAAGGACGGCGGCGTCGCGCCGACCCCCACCGGCGGCGAGTTCATCACGGTGCCCGCGCAGAAGGACACCGGGCGCTACGACGTCACCAAGAAGATCCTCGAGTGCATGACCACGCCCGAGGGACTCGTGGAGACCGGTACGACGTTCGCGTACTACATCCCCTCCACCGCCGAGGGACAGGAGCAGATCCTCGGCAAGGAGCCCGAGCTGAAGCCGTGGGTGGACGCCGTCCGCAGCGCCAAGGGCCGCACCAGCGACAACCTCGGCACGAAGTACCCGAAGATCTCCGAGGCGCTGTGGACCGGCGTGCAGAAGGCGCTGAGCGGTTCGGCGAGCCCCGCCGACGCGCTCAAGGACGCGCAGGCCAAGGCCCAGCAGGCCACCGGCGAATAATGCCATGACCGCGCTCCACACCGAACCCGCGCACGCGGCCCGCCCGCGCGCGCGGGCGGGCCGGGGGAATCAGCGGCGGGCACAGCGCTGGACGGCTCTCGCCTTCCTCGCCCCGCTCCTCGTCTACCTGGCCGTCTTCTACGCCTATCCGCTGTACCGCAACATCGACCTCAGCGTGCACGACTACACGCCGCGCGCCTTCATCCAGGGCAACCCCGAGTTCACCGGGCTGCGGCACTACGTCGTCATCGTCACCGACGACGCCTTCCTGCGCGCGCTGAGCAACACCGCGGTGTTCACGCTGGGCTCGATCGCCGTCCAGTACGTCATCGGGCTGGCCCTCGCGGTGTTCTTCCACCGCAACTTCCGGCTGTCGGCGGTGCTGCGCGCGATGTTCCTCGTGCCGTGGCTGCTGCCGCTCATCGTGTCGGCCTCGACCTGGTCGTGGATGCTCAACAGCGAGAACGGCATCGTCAACGCGGCGCTCCAGGCGTTCGGCATCGGCCAGATCAACTGGCTGACCTCGCCGGACACCTCGCTGCTGGCGGTCACCGTGGCCAACATCTGGCTCGGCATCCCGTTCAACCTGGTCATCCTCTACGCCGGCCTGCAGAACATCTCGCCCTCCCTGTACGAGGCGGCCGGGCTGGACGGCGCGAACGCCTGGGAGCGCTTCCGGCACATCACGTTCCCGCTGCTGCGCCCGGTGTCCATGATCACGCTGCTGCTCGGGCTGATCTACACGCTCAAGGTCGTCGACATCATCTGGATCATGACCAGGGGCGGCCCGGCGGACGCCTCCACGACGTTCGCCATCTGGTCCTACCGGGAGGCGTTCGGCACCGGGCAGCCCGACTTCTCCCCTGCGGCGGCGGTCGGCAACCTGCTCATCGTCATCGCCTTCGTCGCCGGTCTCGCGCACGTGCGCCTGCAGCGGAAGGAGGAGAACGGATGAAGGCCCAGAAGACAGTGTGGAAGACGGCGGTGGGCGTGGTCCTGACGGGCGTCATGCTCTTCCCCGTCTACTGGATGTTCAACGTCTCGCTCACCAAGACCGGCGACATGCGGGCCGACCCGCCGCACTGGTTCCCGTGGGACCCCACGTTCGAGGGGTACACCGCCGCGCTCGGCCAGCAACTCCCTGCGCTCGCCACGAGCCTGTTCATCGGGCTCGGCACGGTGGCGCTCACGCTCGTCGTCTCCCTGCCCGCCGGGTTCGCCCTGGCCAAGCTGCGGCCGCGCGGCGCCCGGACGATCGACTTCCTGCTCCTGGTCGCGCAGATGATCCCCGCCGTCGTCATGGCGATGGGCTTCTACGCGATCTACATCAGGCTCGGGCTGCTCAACACCGTCGCGGGCCTGATCGTGGCCGACTCGACGCTCGCCGTGCCCTTCGGGGTGCTGCTGTTCCGGGCGTTCATGGCGGGGATCCCCGCCGAGGTGATGGCCGCGGCGCAGATCGACGGGGCGAGCACCTGGCGGACGTTCCGCTCGATCGTGCTCCCGCTCAGCCGCAACTCCGTGATCACGGTCTCGCTGTTCGCGTTCCTGTGGGCGTGGTCGGACTTCATCTTCGCCTCCACGCTCAACCGCAGCAGCGAGGTCATCCCGGTCACGCTCGGCATCTTCCGCTACATCGGCAACAACACGACGCAATGGAACTCCATCATGGCGACCGCCGTGATCGCGTCGCTGCCCGCGGCCTTCCTCCTGATCCTCGCGCAGCGCTACATCGCCGCCGGGGTCACCGCGGGCGCCGTCAAGGACTGACATGAAAGGTTTCACCTCTATGACCAGCCCCGTGCTGCCGTCACACGGCCGGGTACGCCCCCTCGGGCTCGCGCAGGTCTCGCTCACCGGCGGGTTCTGGGGGGAGCGGCAGGCCGTGAACGCCGCGCAGACGCTCGCCCACTGCGAGACGTGGATGGAGCGCCTCGGCTGGCTGGCCAACTTCGACCGGGTCGCCGACGGCACCACCGGGCCCGACCGTCCCGGCTGGTCGTTCTCGGACTCCGAGGTCTACAAGCTGCTGGAGGCCCTGTCGTGGGAGGTCGCGCGGAGCGGCGACGCTGAGGCGGAGGCGGCGATCAAGCGGCTCACCGCCCGGGTCGCCCGCGCGCAGGATCAGGACGGCTACCTCAACACCTGCTTCGGCCACGGCGACCAGCCGCCGCGCTACAGCGACCTGGAGATGGGCCACGAGCTCTACAACACCGGCCACCTGCTCCAGGCCGCCGTGGCCCGGCTGCGCACCGCCGGCGAGGACGACCTGGTGCGCGTCGCGCGGCGGGCCGCCGACCACGTGTGCCGCACGTTCGGCCCCGGCGGGACGGCCGCGATCTGCGGGCACCCGGAGATCGAGGTCGGCATGGCCGAGTTCGGCCGCGCCACGGGGGAGCAGCGGTACGTCGAGCAGGCCCGCCTGTTCCTCGACCGCCGCGGGCACGGCACGCTGCGCGACATCCCGCTGGGCCGCGCCTACTTCCAGGACGACGTCCCGATCAGGGAGGCCGACGTGTGGCGCGGGCACGCCGTCCGCGCGCTCTACCTGGCCGCCGCCGCGGTGGACGTCGCGGTCGAGCTCGGTGACGACGACCTGCTGCGCGCGATCGAACGCCAGTGGGAGCGCACGGTCGCCCGCCGCACCTACGTCACCGGCGGCATGGGCTCGCGCCACCAGGACGAGGGCTTCGGCGAGGACTGGGAGCTGCCCCCGGACCGCGCCTACTGCGAGACCTGCGCCGGCGTCGCCTCGATCATGGTGTCCTGGCGGCTGTACCTCGCCACCGGCGACGTCCGCTACGCCGACCTCATCGAGCGCACGCTCTACAACGTCGTCGCCGTCTCGCCGAGCACCGACGGCCGGGCCTTCTTCTACGCCAACCCGCTGCACCAGCGGGTCGCCGGCCGGCCCGCCGACCAGGACGAGGTCAGTCCGCGGGCCGAGGCGGGGGTGCGGGCCCCCTGGTTCGACGTCTCCTGCTGCCCCACCAACGTCGCCCGCACGCTCGCCGGCCTGCACGGCTACCTCGCCACCACCGACGACGACGGCCTGCAGATCCACCAGTACGCCTCCTGCTCCGTCCGCGCCGAGCTGCCCGGCGGGCAGCCGGTCGCCGTGGACGTCGAGACCGCCTACCCGCAGGCCGGGACCGTTCGCGTCCGGATCGCCGCCGACGCGGACACCCCCTGGACGCTCACCCTGCGGGTGCCCGCCTGGGCCGACGGGGCCACGCTGACCGAGGGCGGGCAGACCCGTCCGGTGCGGCCTGGCCCGGCGCAGGTGCGCCGCGCCTTCCGCGCGGGCGAGGAGATCGTCCTGGAGCTGCCGATGCAGCCCCGGCTCACCTGGCCCGACCCGCGGATCGACGCCGTACGCGGCTGCGTCGCGGTGGAGCGCGGGCCTGAGGTCCTCTGCGTCGAGTCGAACGACCTGCCCTCTCCCGACCTGCTGGAGTCCCTGGTGCTCGATCCGGGTTCCGCCCCGCGCGCCGCCGAGGGCGCCGTCCTCGTGCGCGGCCGGGCGCTCGACCTCGCCGACCGGCCGTGGGCCTATCCCGCCGGTCCGCTCGACGAGCAGGGGGACGACGACTGGTTCGACGTGCCGCTGCGGCCGTACCACGGGTGGGCGCGGCGCGGCCCGTCGAGCATGCGGATCTTCGTACCGGTGGCCCCGCAAGAAAGGACCGGCGCCTGATGAGGTCGTCCGCCCCCGGCCCGGTGTTCTCCCTGCGGGAGATCCCGTTCAGCCACCACGGCTCGTGGTTCTGCTTCTCGCCCGTGGTGGCCGAGGGGACCTACGCCGACGAGGTGCACCTGGTCTCCCACCAGACCGGCATGCACCCGATCCTGAAGGTGGTCCCCGAATCAGGCGCCGCCGTCACAGCCACCCCGCACCGGCTCTCCTGGACCCGCGACGAGGGCCGCATCGACCTCGCCTACGAGAGCGCCGACACGGTGCGCGTGCGCGGCCTCGGCCTCGGCCTGCGCCTGCTGGCCGCCGACCCGGTCCTGACCCCGTTCAGCGGCCCGTACTTCTACCGGGATCCCGTCGACGGGTCGTACGTCTTCACCGTCTACCAGACCGGACGCCGCTACCGGATCACCGTCCTCGGCGGGCAGGCCGAGCCGCTGGGCACGCAGGCGCTCGGCGCCGCCGAGCGCGGGGTCGTCCTGAGCGGCGACTGGGAGATCGCCGTCGAGGAGTACGAGACCGCCCGCGCCCCCTACACCACGACGACGTCCTTCGAGCAGGTGGTCACGGCCGCGCGCGCGGAGTTCGACGCCTTCACCGCGGCGGTCGCGCCGTGGCGCGGCGACCGGACGCCCGCCGCCGAGCTGGCCGCGTACGTGCTGTGGTCGGCGACCGTGCGCCCGGCCGGGTTCGTCACCCGTCCGGCGGTGCTCATGTCGAAGCACTGGATGGACAAGGTGTGGAGCTGGGACCACTGCTTCAACGCCATCGCCCTCGGCGCGGGCCTGCCCGGTCTGGCCTGGGACCAGTACCGTCTGCCCTTCGACCACCAGGACGGCGCCGGCGCGCTCCCCGACTCCGTCACCCACTCCGAGGTGCTGCACAACTTCGTCAAACCGCCCATCCACGGCTGGGCCCTGCGCCACCTGCCGCCGCCGCCCGATCCTGCCGACACCTACCGGCTGCTCGAACGCTGGACCGGCTTCTGGCTCACCGCGCGCCGCGCCCCCGGCCACGAGCTGCCGCACTACCAGCACGGCAACGACAGCGGCTGGGACAACGCGACCACCTTCGACGCCGAGCGCGTCGTCGAGACCGCCGACCTGGCCGCGTTCCTCGTCCTGCAGCTGCGCGAGCTCGCCCGCCTGGCCCCCGGCCCGGACGCCGCGGCCCGGTGGACCGCGCAGGCCGACCGGATGCGCGACGCGCTCCTCGCCGAGCTGTGGGACGGCGAGCGGTTCGTCGCCCGCGGCGCGCTCTCGGGCCGTACCCGGTCGAGCTCCAGCCTGCTCGAACTCATGCCCATCGTGCTGGGGGAGGAGCTGCCGCAGCCGGTCCGCGCGGCGCTGGCCGCCGGGATCGAGCGCCATCTGACCGCGTTCGGCCTGGCCACCGAGCTGCCCGACTCGCCGCACTACCAGGACGACGGCTACTGGCGCGGCCCGATCTGGGCGCCCTCGACCGTCCTGATCGAGGACGGGCTGCGCCGCGCCGGCTACCCCGAGCTGGCCGACGAGATCAGCGCCCGCTTCCGCGCGCTGTGCGAGAAGTCGGGGTTCGCGGAGAACTTCGACGCCCGCACCGGGCAGGGCCTGCGCGACCGCGCCTACACCTGGACGGCCGCCGCCTACCTCATCCTGTCCGCCGCCCACGAGCGGCGCGGCCGGACCACCTGACAGGAGCGCGCGCCGCGGCCGGTGTCATCTCGGCATCGGCTCGGCGCCGTCGGCCGTGAGGGCGCGTGCGGCGTGGATCAGCGGGACGTGGCTGAAGGCCTGCGGGAAGTTGCCCACCAGACGGCGGAAGCGCGGGTCGTACTCCTCCGCCAGCAGCCCGACGTCGTTGCGCAGCCCCAGCAGTCGCTCGAACAGGTCTTTCGCCTCGTCCCTGCGCCCCTGCATCGCCATGACCTCCACCAGCCAGAAGCTGCAGGCGAGGAACGCGCCCTCGGCGCCGGGCAGGCCGTCGACGTCGTTGTCCTCCGCCACCGGGTAGCGCAGCACGAACCCGTCGGCCATCAGCTCCTTCTCGACCGCCGCCACCGTCCCGGTCACCCGTGGGTCGTCGATCGGCAGGAACCCCACGATCGGGATCATCAGCAGCGCCGAGTCCAGCTCCGAGGACCCGTACGACTGCGTGAACGTGCCGCGCTCGGTGTCGAAGCCCTTGTCGCAGATCTCGGCGTGGATGGTGTCGCGCAGCTCCCGCCACTTCTCCACCGGCCCGGTGCGGCCGAAGCGCTCGACGTGCTTGACGGCCCGGTCGAGCGCCACCCAGCACATCACCTTCGAGTGCACGAAGTGCCGCCGGGGCCCGCGGACCTCCCACAGCCCCTCGTCGGGCTCGTCCCAGTGATCCTTGACGTAGTCGAGCAGCTCACGCTGGATCGTCCAGGCCCGGTCGTCGGGCGGCAGGCCGCGCTCGCTCGCGACGTACAGGCAGTTCATGACCTCGCCGTACACGTCGAGCTGCAACTGCTTGGCGGCCTCGTTGCCGATGCGCACCGGGCGGGACTCCTCGTAGCCGTCGAGCCAGTCGAGCAGCAGCTCGGGCAGGCGGCGCTCGCCGCCGACGCCGTACATGATCTGCAGGTCCTGGGGGCGGCCGGCGATGGCGCGCAGCAGCCACGCCCGCCAGTCGGCGGCCTCCTCCAGGTAGCCGGAGCTGATCAGCGCGTCGAGCGTCATCGTCGCGTCGCGCAGCCAGCAGTAGCGGTAGTCCCAGTTGCGCACGCCGCCGAGGTCCTCGGGCAGTGAGGTCGTGGGAGCGGCCACCATGCCGCCGGTCGGCGCGTACGTCAGGGCCTTGAGCGTGATGAGCGAGCGCACCACGGCCTCACGGTACGGCCCGGTGTGGGCGCATTTCGACATCCACTCCGCCCAGAACGCCTCGGTGTCGCGCAACTGCTCGCCCGGCTCGAGCTGCGGCGGCATCGGCTCGTGCGACGGGTGCCAGGTGAACACGAACGGCAGCCGCTCGCCCTCGTTCACGGTGAACGTGGCGCGGTGGGCGTAGTCGCCGCCCTTGAGCGTCACGGGCGAGTGCAGCCACACCGAGTCGGGGCCGCCGATGGCCTGCAGGTGGCCGTCGCTGCGGCGCACCCACGGCACGATCCGGCCGTAGTCGAAGCGGACCCGCAGCTGCGTGGACATCTCCACGCTGCCGGAGACTCCCTCGACGATCCGTACGACGTCGGGGTTGCGGTCGCGCGGCGGCATGAAGTCGATCACCCGGACGGTGCCCGTCGGGGTGTCCCACTCGCTCTCCAGGACCAGGCTCTCGCCGCGGTAGCGCCGCCGCGTGGCCGGGCGGCGGCCGACCGGCCCGAGCCACCAGTGCCCGTTGCGCTCGCTGCCGAGCAACGCCGCGAAGCACGCGGGCGAGTCGAAACGGGGCAGGCAGAGCCAGTCGATGGAGCCGTCGCGCGCCACCAGAGCGGCCGACTGCATGTCTCCGATGAGCGCGTAGTCCTCGATCCGCATGCCTAGACGCTACTCGGCGCGGAGGGTGTCCCGCGGCCGGATCCGATCATGTCGCGTCATGCCGGGCCCGGCCGCGGGCCTCACCGCAGCGGGAACCACCGGGTGAAGACCTGGGTCAGCGGTCCGATGGCCAGCGCGAAGACCAGCGTCCCCACGCCGATTCTGCCGCCGAGCAGCCAGCCCGCGGCCAGCACGGTGACCTCCATGAGGGAGCGCGCGAGCCGCACCGACAGGCCGAGCCGCACCAGGCCGGTCATGATGCCGTCGCGCGGCCCCGCGCCCATCCCGGCGCCGATGTACAGGAGGGTCGCCAGGGCGATGGACGTCACGGCGAGCGCCACGTACGCGGACTGGAGGACCAGGTGCCCCGGCGTGGGCAGCAGGGCGATCCAGGCGTCGGCGAACAGGCCGACGAACACGACGTTGCTGAGGGTGCCGAACCCGGGCCGCTGCCTCAGCGGGATCCACAGCAGCATCACCAGGGCGCCGACCACGATGATGACGGTGCCGATCGACAGCCCGAGCCGCAGCCCGAGGCCCTGGTGGAAGACGTCCCACGGTCCGTTGCCGAGGCTCGACTCGACCTGGAGGGCGATGCCGAGGCCGTAGAGCGCGAGGCCGCCGTAAAGGCGGGTCAGCCGGACGGGAAGGGAACGTGGCAGGGGGACTGTAGTTTCGCTCATGGTGGCCTCACAGTGGCATGGCCAAAGTTGCCAAAACCAGGGCCAATCCAGAAAAGTGGCTTTATGAGGCACATGTCGGCGGCACAAGTGGCACGTCTGGTGAGCGTCGACCCCGAGGCGCGGCCCTACTACCGCGCCCTGGCCGACAGCGTGCGCGCGCTGGTCCTCGACGGCCAGCTCCCCGTACGCGTGCGCATGCCCGCCGAACGCAACCTCGCCGAGAGCCTCGGCGTCAGCCGCACCACCGTCACCGCGGCCTACGACCTGCTGCGCGAGCGCGGCTACCTGCAGAGCAGGCGCGGCTCGGGCAGCTGGACGGCCCTGCCCGACCCCGCCACCACGTCCGACAACCCGTGGCACGGCACCGGCGACGGGCTGATCCCGCTGCACACCGCCGCCCCCGCGGCGCCGTCGGCGCTGCCCGCCGTCCTCGCGGAGGTGGCGGCCGAGGACCTGCCGCGGTACGCCATGGGCAACGGCTACGACCCGCTCGGCCTGCCGCCGCTGCGCGAACGCATCGCCGCGCGCTACACCGCGAGGGGAGTGGCCACCAGGCCGGAGCAGATCGTCGTCACGACCGGTTCGCAGCTCGCCATCCAGCTCCTGTTCGGCCTGCTCGCCGGCCCAGGCGACCCCGTCCTCGTGGAGTCGCCGACCTACCCGCACGCCATCGACGCGGCCCGCAGGCGCGGCGCCCGCATCGTCCCGGTCGGGATCTCGCACGACGGCTGGCAGCCCGACCTGGTCGCCGGTGCGCTGCGGCAGTCCGGGGCCCGCCTCGCCTACCTCATGCCCGACTTCCACAACCCGACCGGCGCCCTCATGCCGGACCCCGTCCGCGCGGCCGTCGTCGAGGCCGCCCGGCGCGCCGACACCGTCGTGCTGGTGGACGAGACCTGGGCCGAGCTCGCGCTGGACGACGTCCCCCCGCACGCGCCGGCGGCGGCCTTCGACACCGACGGCCGGGTGATCAGCATCGGCTCGGCAGGCAAGCTGTGGTGGGGCGGGCTGCGCATCGGCTGGATCCGCGCCACCGCCGCGCTCGCCCGCCGCCTCGCCCTGTTCCGCGCGTCGGTCGACATCGCGAGCCCCGTGCTGGAGCAGTTGGTCGTCGCGCGGCTGTTCGACCGGCTGGAGACGACCCGCGCCGAACGCCGCCGCACCATGCGCGCCTCGCGCGACGCGCTCGTCGGCGCGCTGCGCGAGCACCTGCCCGAGTGGACGTTCACCGTGCCAGGCGGCGGGGGCACCCTGTGGGTCCGCCTGGGCTCCGGCGCCGCCACCCCGCTCGCCGACGCCGCGGCCGCCCACGGCGTACGCCTCGCGCCGGGCCCGTGGTTCGGCCCCGAGGGCACGCTGGAAGGCTACCTGCGGATGCCGTACACGCTGCCGCCACAGGTGCTGACGGAGGCGGTCGGCCGGATCCGCGCGGCCCGCGACGGAGGCCCTGCGGGCGCGTCC
The DNA here is from genome assembly GCF_900100395.1 of Nonomuraea maritima. Lineage (GTDB taxonomy): Bacteria > Actinomycetota > Actinomycetes > Streptosporangiales > Streptosporangiaceae > Nonomuraea > Nonomuraea maritima. Next base: position 143,616 of record NZ_FNFB01000008.1, read on the forward strand.
CGCGACCCCGACCCGCTGGTCGCCGTCGTGTGACGGGTCACTCGGTGAGGCCCCTCGCCAGCGGCGCCCGCCACTTGCGGCGCATGGCGGTGATGCGCAGCCCGAACGCCAGCAGGGCCGCCGCCAGCGTCGCCTGCCAGCCGGTCACGCCGTACAGGTGCAGGCCCGCCATCAGCGCCGACCCCACCAGGGCCGGCACGGCGTAGAGCTGCCGGTCGTACAGCAGCGTCGGGATCTCCCCGGCCAGGACGTCGCGGATCATGCCGCCGCCCACCGCCGTGAGGACCCCACAGAGCACCGCGTGCAGCGGGCTCAGCCCGTACTCCATGGCCTTCTGCGTGCCGACGGCGCAGAACAGGCCGAGCCCGGCCGCGTCCAGCACGAGGATGGCCGGCATCACGCGGGCGACGTGCGGATGGAAGAAGAAGACGATCACCGTGGCGGCGAGCGGCACGAGCACGTACCCCGTGCTCTGGAAGGCGGCGGGGCGGACGTTGAGTATGAGGTCGCGCACGAGGCCGCCGCCGAGCGAGGTCATCCCGGCGAGGACGCCCATGCCGACGACGTCGAGTCGTTTGCGCACGCCCATGAGGGCACCTGACAGGGCGAAGACGAAGACGCCGGCGAGGTCGAGGAGATACAGCACGTGTGAATTGTCTACATCAGGGCGGGTTCGTGGTGCTCGGCCATCATCACCCGCAACTTCTTCGTGAACATGAACAGCGCGCCGCCCGCCACGACCGCGAGCACGGCCAGCAGCAGATAGTACGCCGGGTCGGACAGCACCTCGGCGAGCCGCCCGGTCTGCCCGCCCACCGCGTCGCCCACCGAGACCGCGATGAACCACAGGCCGAGCATCTGCCCCTTGAACGCCTCCGGCGCCAGCTTCGTCGTCACCGACAGCCCGACCGGGCTCAGTGACAGCTCACCGAACACCTGGACGAGATAGACCAGCACCAGCCACCACACCGACACCCGGCCCGTCCCGGCCAGTGCGGCGGCGATGCTCATGACCACGAAGCTCAGCCCCACCATGACCAGCGCGAACGCGAACTTCTGCGGCGTGCTCACCCGGGTGCCGAGCCTCACCCACAGCGCCGCGAACACCGGCACGAAGATCATGATGAACAGCGGGTTGAACGCCTGCGTGGTGGCGGGCTGGATCGGGACGCCGAACAGCGACAGCTCGGTGTGGTCGCGGGCGAAGAACAGCAGCTTGCTCGGCGCCAGGTCGTAGATCATCCAGAAGATGGCCGCCGCGAGGAACAGCCAGATGTAGGCCTTCATCCTGACGCGCTCGTCCGCCGTCAGGTCGTGGCTGCCCAGCATGATGTAGCCGAAGTACACCACGGGCACGACGAGGATCACGGCCGTCACCGCCACGGTGAACCGGTCGATCGTGAGCGTGCCCGTCGCCGCCCACGCCGCGAGCACCGCCGCCGTCAGCGCCGTGCCGAGGCCCGCGAGGCGGCCGAAGCGGCGCCGCTCGTCCGGCGTGAGCCGCACGCCGGGGCGCTCGCCGACGCCGTGCAGGTGACGCCCGCCCAGGACGTACTGCAGCAGGCCCAGCGCCATGCCCACCGCCGCCGCGCCGAAGCCGAGATGCCAGCGGCCGCCCGCCGCCAGCCAGCCGACGACGAGCGGCGCGACGAAGGCGCCGAGGTTGATGCCGAGATAGAACAGCGAGAACCCGGCGTCCCTGCGGCCGTCGTCGCCCTCGGGGTAGAGCCGGCCGACCATCACCGAGATGTTGGGCTTGAGCAGCCCCGTGCCCACGATGATGAGCGCCAGGCCGAGCCAGACGAAGAACGCGCCCGACGTCGGTACCGCCATGCTGATGTGGCCGAGCATGATGACGAACCCGCCCCACAGCACCGACCTGCGCGCTCCGAGGATGCGGTCGGCGATCCAGCCGCCGGGGAGGGCCACCAGGTAGATGAGCGCGCCGTAGACGCCCACGACCGCCTGGGCCGTCACGTCCGACATGCCGAGGCCCTGGTTGGCGGGCGAGGCGGCCATGAACGTGGCGAGGATCGCCCGCAGCCCGTACCAGGAGAACCGTTCCCACAGCTCGGTGCCGAACAGTGTGGCCAGCCCCCGTGGATGGCCGAAGAACGTCTCGTCACGCATGTCCGCCCCCCGACCGACACCTCGCGTATCCGTTCGATCACCTTATGTCGGGCGGCCGGGTTGTCACGCCACTGGGTCTTGCCGGTGCCCCGGGGCTGTGGTGCGATGCGAGGCACATTCATGCAAGTGAATACTGACTGGAGGCGGGTGCCATGGGCGAGGTCCTCGAAGTCCGCGGCGAGATCGAGCAGCAGATCTCCGGCCGTACCGTCTGTGAGCAGCTGAGACAGACGGCCGAGCAGTACCCCGACGCACCCGCCTACTCCGACCCGGACGGCGACGACTGGATCACCCTGACCTACGCGCAGGCGCGCGGCCGGATTCTGGAGATCGCCGCCGCGTTCGCCGCGCTCGGTTTACGGCCGGGCGAGTCGGTGGCCCTCATGATGGTGAACCGCAGCGAGCACGTCCTTGCCGACCTCGGCGCCGTGCACGCGGGCGGCGTCGGCTGCACCGTCTACTCGACGTTCGCGCCCGAGCAGATCGCGTTCGTGGCCTCCGACGTGGGCGCCCGCTACGCCGTCCTCGGCGGTCCAGCCGACCTGGCCCGCTGGCAGCCCGTCCTCGACCGGCTGGACGGCCTGCGGAAGATCGTCATGCTGGACGGCGCCCCGGCCGACGAGCGCTTCATGACCTGGGACGACTTCCTCGACCTGGGCCGGCGCCGGCTCGCCGAGGACCCGGCCGCGGTCGAGGAGCGCTGGCGCGCGGTCACCGCCGACGACGTGGCCACCGTGCTCTACACCTCGGGCACCACCGGCACGCCCAAGGGCGTCCCGCTCACCCACACCAACATCTTCTACGAGGTCGCCGCCACCGACCGGATGACCTCGCTGCCGGTACGCGGCACCCAGATCTCCTACCTCACCTACGCGCACATCGCCGAGCGGATCCTCAGCCTCTACCTGCCCCTGGTCAAGGCCTCCCACGTGCACTTCTGCACCGACCTGGCGAACCTGGGCGCCACGCTCGGACAGGTCAGGCCGATGATGTTCTTCGGCGTGCCGAGGGTGTGGGAGAAGATGATGGCCCGCCTGCTCGCCGTCCTCGCCGCCCAGCCCGAGGCCCAGCAGGCGGCCGTGCGCGAGGCCATGAAGGCCGGCGTCGCGTACGTGGAGGCCGGGCAGTACGGCCGGACGGTCACCCCCGAGATCAGGGAGGCGTACGAGCAGGCCGACGCGTCGCTGCTGTCGATCGTCCGCGGCATGATCGGCTTCGACCGCGCCGAGTGGACCGCCACCGGCGCCGCCCCGCTGCCCGCCGAGGTGCAGCGTTTCTACGCCGGCCTCGGACTCAGGGTCATCGACGTGTACGGCATGACCGAGACCACCGGCGCCTTCACCGGCAACAGCCCCGACTGCTACCGCCTCGGCACCGTCGGCAGGGCAGAACCGGGCGTCGAGGTCCGCATCGCCGAGGACGGCGAGATCCTCACCCGCAGCCCGCTCAACACCCGCGGCTACGTCAACCGCCCCGACGCGACCGCCGAGCTCCTGGACGACGAGGGCTGGCTGCACACCGGCGACATCGGCACGGTCGACGAGGACGGCTTCTACCGGGTGGTCGACCGCAAGAAGGAGCTGATCATCACGGCGGGCGGGGAGAACATCTCGCCCGCCGAGATCGAGAACCACCTCAAGGAGCACCCGCTCGTCGGCCAGGCCCTCGCGTTCGGCGACAACCGGCCCTACCCGGTGGCGCTGCTCACCCTCGACGGCGAGGTCGCGCCGGGCTGGGCGCAGGCGCGCGGCATCACGTACGGGTCGCTCGCCGAACTGGCCGAGCACCCGGAGGTGCTCAAGGAGGTCGAGGCCGCCGTCGAGACGGCCAACAGCAAGCTGGCAAAGGTCCAACAGGTCAAGAAGTGGGCCCTGCTGGGCACGGAGTGGACCGCCGAGACAGAGGAACTGACCCCCAGCCTCAAACTCAAACGCCGCATCATCCACGCGAAATACGCCGACTCCCTCGACTCCCTCTACCTCTGACCCACCCGGACGGACATCAAGCTCATGGGGGGGCGGGCGGCTGGCGTGCGGACGCGCTCGTCTCGTGAGCTGCGTCAGGAGGGCGGCGCCGGCCCTCCTGGGGGTGGGTGGTGTGGGTGGTTGCGCGTGTTGCGAAGGAGGGTTTTGCCAAGAAGGGCGTGTGTCGGGGGTTTGGTCATTACCGGCCGGTTCCTACCGTCTTGATCATGACCAGAAGCATCCTTCTTGTCTCGCTCGCAGCGGGATCCCTCACGGTGCCCGCGATGGGGCCAACCGCTTGGGCAGCACCCACCGCGACCGAGCCCGCCATCCGCTCCATCACCGTACGTCCCGTAGATCCCGTCGTCGGGCCAGAGGGCTCCGTCCGCCTGGTGATCGATGTGATCGCCAGAGGCACGCACGGCAAGAACGGCGTCACCGTCGAGGTGGAACCGGGCGCCCCACCGGCCACGGTCCTCGCCGACAAGCCGCCGGTTCCCGACGCCGGTCAGCAGCAGCCGGTCAGTCCGCCCGTCCAGCAGCCCGTCCAGCAGCCCGTCCAGCAGCAGGTGCAGCCGCCTGCCTACACGCCCGCACAGGTCCCCGGCCACCCGCAGACCCGCGTCGTGGCACCGGGCCGGACCCAGCCCCAGCCGCACGTGCTGGCCCAGGGCAAGCGCCGCGTCCCGGGATCAGCCACCGTTCAGGCCCCCGCGGTCCAGTCGGCCGGTTCGGCGAACGTCCAGGCCCCCGCGCCCGCCGCCCAGCCGGCGGGTTCGACGGCTCTCCAGGCGCCGGCCGTCAGGAAGCGGCCCAGGCAGGCGGGGCTGCTGCCGGTCAACCCGCAGTCCGCCATCACGTACGACTGGCAGGGGCAGGTGTCGCAGCCCGCCACCGCGTCCGCCGCGACCGACGTTCACGCGCACGCCCACCCGCAGGTCCCGCCGCACATGGCCGGCCGCATGCGCGCCGCCCAGGCGACGGACCAGTGGCAGACGTGGCGGTTCCTGCCGGACAAGCGGCTCAACCGCTACTACCCGGCGGGCATCTGGACGGTCACCGCGACCGCCAAGGGCGCGGACGGCACGACCATCAAGGAGTACGCCTCGTTCGAGCTGCGCCGCGAGACCAAGCTCTCGTCGGTACGCGCGGAGAAGTCGGCCCGTTCGGACAACGCCCGGCTGTTCGGCTCGCTGACGCGGGTGGACCCGCGAGGCCTGACCGACTACGGGCCTTTCGCCAAGCAGGACCTGGAGATCCTCTGGCGTCCGGACACGTCCTCGACCTGGGAGAAGGTCGGATCGACGACGACGGACGCGGCGGGCGCGTTCAGCGTCTCGGTGAAGGGCCGCACGGACGGCTACTGGCGCGTCCGCTACCCCGGAACCACCCACTATGCTGCAGACGCCTCAAAGTCCAAGCAAATAGCATAAATCGCCATAAAATAGACATCGCATATCTAGTGTTACTAAATCGTGATTTGTAGATTCAGAACTTTTCCGTTCGACAACGCGTCTTTGCGTTGGACGCTCCCCGGCCTGGGGTGCGTTTTCCGAACGGGGAAGGAATCTGCACATGATGCGACGTCTGGCCGCAGGGCTGGCGGCCGCCGCCTTGGGCACCACGATGGTGGCCATCGCCTCTTCGCCCGCCCTCGCCGACCCGGGTCTCGACCCCGACGTCAGGGGCGGCAGCACCAGCCTCCAGTTCGACGCGAGCCCTGAGCCCGCCTGGCGGGGCCGGCCCATCACCCTCTCGGGCAAGCTCTCGGTGGAGTGCGCCGGCGACTACATCAGCGGCTTCGTCTCGGTGCACAACGCCGACACGTGCGAGAAGCAGGAGCGCCGGCACACCCTGGGCTGGAAGCGGATCTCGATCCTCTTCCAGCCCGCCGGCAGCAGCCGGTGGGAGTACGTCCGCAGCGTCCGTACCAGCGGCAACGGCTACTTCAAGACGGCCGCCACGGCCCGCACGTCAGGTACGTGGCGCGCGGTCTTCCAGGGGGCCCCGCACCTGGCCCCTTCGGCGGGCCAGGACTGGGTCAAGGTCATCGGCCACCGCCGCTGACCGGCGCCGGACCAGCAGAAACGAACGCCCGGCCACCACGGCCGGGCGTTCGCCATTTCGTCGCCCATTGGGCGACATTTACGCAGGAAAACGGGCCGTATCCCTACCGTGATGCCACTCCCCGGGAAAGCGCGCATTCGTCGCGAGCCCGGCAGCCCGACCTGATCAGGACGTCGACCCGCAGGCGGTGATCGGACCCACGCGCTCGCTGGCACCGTCGACGCCGGATCTCTCACCAGCCGTACGGCCGACCGCCGGACCTCTCCCTGACCCCCACATGGACGCGGCACCCGCTGGTTTCCTCGGCGCGCGCCGAGGAACTGGTCGGTGAGTACCCGGCCGCTCGGGCGGCCGCCGCCCTGGCCCGAGCGTGACACCGGCCGGTCGGTTTCGCCCCGGAGAGCCATCCCGTACGGTGAAGAGGAATCGATCTAGGGGAGAATGTGTTGAGGTGGCTGAAGTAGGAGCACTCACCCGGGGGACGGCCGAGGAAGTTCGGCGCCCCGGCAACTGAAGAGGAGGTGACGCCCCGTGTTGCGAGACTCGTTCGGACGGGTGGCGACTGATCTGCGGGTGTCCCTCACCGACAAGTGCAACCTGCGCTGCACGTACTGCATGCCCCCCGAGGGCCTCGACTGGCTGCCCAAGCCGCAGCTCCTCACGGCCGACGAGATCGTCCGGCTGGTGACGATCGGCGTCGAGCGGCTCGGCATCGAAGAGGTCCGCTACACCGGCGGCGAGCCGCTCCTGCGCCGCGAGCTGGTCGACATCGTGGCCCGCACCACGGCGCTGGAGCCCCGGCCGCAGGTGTCGCTCACCACGAACGGCATCGGCCTGGCACGCCTGGCCGAGCCCCTCGCCGAGGCCGGTCTCGACCGGGTCAACGTCTCGCTCGACACCCTCGACCCCGCCACGTTCAAGCAGCTCGCCCACCGCGACCGGCATGCCGACGTGATCGACGGCCTCGCCGCCGCCGACCGCGCGGGCCTGCGTCCGGTGAAGGTCAACGCGGTGCTGATGCGCGGCGTCAACGACCACGAGGCCGCGCCGCTGCTGCGCTGGAGCCTCGACCACGGGTACGAACTGCGCTTCATCGAGCAGATGCCGCTCGACGCCCAGCACGGCTGGAGCCGCGAGAACATGGTGACCGCCGACGAGATCCTCCAGCTGCTCTCCGCCGAGTTCGACCTCGTCCCCGACGACCTGGAAGAGCGCGGCAGCGCCCCGGCCGAGCGATTCCTCGTCGACGGCGGGCCCGCGCGCGTGGGCGTGATCGGCTCGGTGACGCGGCCGTTCTGCGGCGCGTGCGACCGGGTCAGGCTCACGGCCGACGGCCAGGTGCGCAACTGTCTGTTCGCGACCGAGGAGTCCGACCTGAAGACGGCGATGCGTGCGGGCGCCTCCGACGACGAGCTCGAAGAGCGGTGGCGCCTGGCCGTGTCGCGCAAGCGCGCGGGGCACGGCATCGACGACCCGTCCTTCCTGCAGCCGTCCCGCCCGATGTCCGCCATCGGCGGCTGACCGGCGTTCTCCCCGGCCCCGCCCGGGCGCTCCCGGGTGGGTACGACACCATGACCGACCCTGAGGAGGCTCGTATGCACGTGCTCAACGAATGGACCGCCCTGGCCTGCAAGGAACTGGGCATCGACCCGGCACAGGTCGACCGCGACAAGATCCTCGACCTCACGAAGGAGGTCGCCCACAACGTCGCCCGCCCGGCGGCGCCGCTGACGGCGTACCTGCTGGGGCTCGCCCAGGGGGCGGGCACCGCCTCCGAGGACGCCGTGGCGAGACTGGTCGAGCTGGCGCAGAAGTGGGAGCGGACGAGCGAGAAAGCTGACTGATCGCCGGCACTCATCCGAACTGCCGACGTCAAGGCGACGCCCTGCCTGAGGATTTCCTGGGAATAACCGGGCAGGGCGAAAGTGAAAACGATTTCGGGAAAGTCGCCCTATCCAACACGCCCAGGCGGCCAGGAGTTGATCAATACCTTGCCGGGAAAAGGGCAACGCCGGGTGGTTACGGGGGCAAACCACCCGGCGTCGCTTCATCGGCGTTCCGACGGGGGCCCGGAACGCCGGCACCAGCACTCCGACGGGGGACCGAAGTGCTTGGCTAAAGCGTACACCTACAACCCATGGGATGCGTCAAGACTTAGTCACGACCCGATCTCGCGTCGATGCAGCGGTATCTCGGTTTGGTTAGCTTCTGGTGACTCAATAGTCTGCGAAGGGGCAGGTTCGCCCCTCTCATTGGCCCCGATTACGGCTATGTATGGCAAAAAGACCGCAGCGGCGATGAACAGCAGCCGGTACGGCCACGGCACGGGCACCACGACCGCCAGGATCAGGCAGATCGTCCGGATGCCCATCTTGATGAGATAACTGATCTCGCGCTTGCGAAGGTTGTCCGACAACGACGGCCGCGCGTCCGTCACCTGATGGACCTGCTTCTTGCGCCGGACCTTCATACATCCCACGGTAGACCCAGGGGGTGGTGGTCGCGACCGCGCCCCGAAAGGGGCGCCGAGTAACGCGATCATGGCCGTTCGGTAAGGAAGGATGGGGAGAATGACGGATCGTACGTATCGGGTGACGGAGATCGTCGGCACGTCGGGGGAGAGCCTCGACGACGCCATCCGCAACGGCCTGCGCCGGGCCGCGCAGACGCTGCGCCACCTCGACTGGTTCGAGGTGACGCAGATCCGCGGGCACATCGAGTCGGGGGAGGTCGCCCACTACCAGGTCGGCATGAAGGTGGGCTTCCGCCTCGAGGACACCTGACGCCCTGGGGACGCCTGACGCATCGAGGGCGCCTCACGCCCTGAGCGCGCGGCCGTCCTGAGGGCGTGACAGGACCCGTTCACGCCTGCACAATGCGGGCATGCAGCGTCGTACGGTCGCCGTGGTGTTGTCGGTGCTGGCCCTCGCCGCCGTTCCGGCGTGCGCGCCGGGAGGCGCCGAGCGGCCCGCACCGGCGCTCGCCGCGCGGGCGGAGGTGCTCCGGCAGACGCCCGTCGAGATCGCGCGGACGACGGCCGGCCTGCGCCGGCTGGACGACCTGCCGATGTACGAGATGACCTACCACGGCGGCTACGACGCGGAGGCGCCGCTCACCGACGCGGAGCTGGCCCGCCCTGCCGACGGCTGGGCGTGCTCGCTGTTCCACCGCGACGGCGAGTTCGGCAGGAACTTCGACTGGGACCCCAACCCCGCGATGGTCGTCCACGCCCGCCCGCCAGGCGGCCACGCCTCGGTGTCGCTGGCCGACGTCTCCTACCTGTTCGAGCCCGGCCACGGCGCGCCCGACCTCGACGACCCGCAGGACCGGCGGCGGCTCGCGCACGCGGTGCTGGCGCCGTTCGACGGCATGAACGACCAGGGCCTCGCCGTGGGGCTCGCGGCGGCGCCGGACGCGGAGCTGCCCGCGCGCAGGCCCGGGCACGTCACGGTGGGCGGGCTGCGGATCATCCGGCTGGTCCTCGACCGCGCGGCGACGGTGCCGGAGGCTATCGAGCTGATGCGCCGCTACGACCTCGACTTCACCGGCGGCCCGCAGCTGCACTATCTGATCGCCGACCGGGCGGGCAGGTCGGCGGTGGTCGAGTACGGCGAGGGCCGGATGAACGTCGTCGACGACCGCCACCTCACCAACATCGCACTGACCGGCGCCGACCGGGCCACCAAGCTCGCCGACCGCCGCTACCGCCTTCTCGCCGAGGGCGGCCGTACGGAGGCGATGGAGCTGCTGCGGAAGGTGGCCCAGCCACACACTCGCTGGTCGGTGGTCTACGACCTGGACGACGGCACCGGCCGTCTCGTCACCGGACAGCGATGGGACCGCATCCACACGATCCGCCTCGCTGACGCCACGTCGTGACCGGCACTCAGCGTCCGGGCAGGGGGAGTTTCATCCTGGCCGCCGCGCCGTCCAGCAGGACGGCGAGGCCGTAGCAGAACCGGTCGCGCGCCGACCGGCCGCCGAGGAGCCGTCCGAACACCCCCTGGGGATCGCCGCCGTCGTAGAGCGCCTGGGTGTGCGGGAACTCGCCGCTCGCGAACTGCTCCTGCGCGAACCGCATGACCTCGTCGGCCATCTCGGTATCCGAGCCGCCCGCCTGCACCTCGGCCGAGCGCAGCACGTTGCCGTGCACGTAGTCGTCGACCATGGACAGCAGCGCGAACTTGCCGGGCGCGTCGAGCGTGGTGCCGGCGAGGGCGGCGAGTGACTGCTCGAAGTGCCGCATGGCGTTGGGGCCGGCCTGCGCGTTCTGCAGGGAGTGCAGCGACCAGGGGTGGCGCATCAGCACGTCCCAGGTGCGGATGGCGATCGCGCAGAGCGCGTCGTACCAGTGGGACGGCAGCTCGTCGGAGGGGATCAGCACCTCGCCCATGATCGCGTCGTCCATCAGCGCGACCAGCTCGTCCTTGGTGCGGACGTAGTAGTAGAGCGTCATGGTGCCGGCGCCCAGCTCGCCGGCGATCCGCCGCATCGAGACGGCGGCGAACCCCTCGGCGTCGGCGATCTCCAGCGCGGCCTGCGCGATCTGCGCGCGGGTGAACTTCGGCCGCCGCCCACCGGGCTCCGGCCGCGTCCAGATGAGTTCGCCGCTTGTCATTCGTACACTGTACCGCTAGCGTTCTTAGTACAAAGTACGAAAAATACGTACACAGTACGATCAAAAGGTGTGTGTCATGACGAGAACCGATGTGCTGATCGTCGGGGCGGGGCCCACCGGGCTGACCCTCGCCTGCGAACTCGCGGCGCGCGGCGTCGCGTTCCTGATCGTCGACCGGGCCACCCGCTTCTTCGGCGGGTCGCGTGCCGACGGCATCCAGCCGCGCACCATGGAGGTCTTCGCCGACCTCGGCGTCATCGACCCGATTCTGGCCTCCGGCGGCCTCGACCTGCTCCTGCGCGCCTACCGGGGCGACCAGGTGGTCTGGGAGGGGCAGATGGCCGAGCCCGTCGAGCCGACGCCGTCGGTGCCGTACCCGAACACCTGGTTCGTGCCGCAGTTCCGCACCGAGGAGATCCTCCGCGAACGGCTCAGCGAGCTCGGCGGGCGCGTGGAGACCGCGACCGAGCTGACCGGCTTCACCCAGGACGCCGACGGCGTGACCGCCGTCCTCAGCTCCGGCACCGTGCGCGCCCGCTACCTGGTCGGCGCGGACGGCGGGCGCAGCACCGTCCGCAAGCGGCTCGGCGTCGCGTTCCCCGGCGAGACCGACGAGAGCACCACGACGCTCTTCGCCGACGCCCACGTGGACGGCGTCGACCGCAGCCACGGCCGCATCTGGCAGGCCGGCGACGACGGCGTCATGCTCGCGCCACTGGCCGGGAGTGACCTGTTCGTCGTGACCGCACGGCCTCCCGAGGACGAGGACGAGCCCATCCGCGACTACCTACGGCGCAAGGTGATCGAGGCGTCCGGCCGGTCCGAGATCCGCGTGCGCGAGGTCACCTGGCACACCACCTGGCGGGCGAACAGCAGGCTGGCCGAGCGCTTCATGGTCGGCCGGGTCCTCCTGGCCGGCGACGCCGGTCACGTGCATCCGCCGACCGGCGGCCAGGGCATGAACACCGGCATCCAGGACGGCTACAACCTCGGCTGGAAGCTCGCCGCGACCCTGGCCGGCGCCCCGGCGTCCCTGCTGGACAGCTACGAGCCCGAGCGGATGGCGGCGGCGCGCGCCGCGCTGGAGCTCAGCACGCGACTGCTGGACAAGCACCGGCGCGGCGATGACGACGCCCACGTACGCGGCGCAGAGGTGCACCAGCTCGCGCTGAACTACCGCGAAGGCCCGCTCTCCCGCGACGAGCGCGCCGCCCCTGGCCCCGTCACGGCCGGCGACCGGGCCCCTGACGCGCCCGCGACCGCCGCCGACGGCCGTCCGATCCGGCTGTTCGACCTGCTGCGCGGCCCGCACTGGACGCTGCTCGCCTTCGGCGCGGCACACGCGCCCGCGGTGGCCGTCATGAACGCCACGTACGGTCCCGCCCTGCGCGCGCACACCGTGACCGTCCCCGGCGAACCCGTCGGGGACGACACCGTTCTTGACACCGCTGGGCACCTCCGCACCGGCTACGGCGCAGGCGACGGCACCTGGGTCCTGATCCGCCCCGACGGCTACATCGGCCTGATCGCCGAAGCCGCGGACCGGGTCGTCGCGTACTGGACGGCCCTGCACGGCCAGGCTGCGAGAGCGCGCACCGCCGGATCGCCCTGGCCTGAGGTATGCCGATCGCGAACACGGCCGGAGAAACGCACATCCGCGCGTACGCTCGGCGACGTGAGGATGATCGATGGCCTGGCCTGTGACGAGACGGGTGAGGGCCCCGCGGTGGTGCTCGTCCACGCGGGCATCGCCGATCGGCGCATGTGGCGGCACCAGCGCGACGAGCTGTCCGCTCGTCATCGGACGATCAGCTACGACTGGCGCGGGTACGGTGAGTCGGCCGACCCGGCGGGCGAACTCGTCCACCACGAGGACCTGCTGCGCGTGCTCGACGGACTCGGCGTGCAGCGGGCGCTGCTCGTGGGCACCTCGATGGGTGGCTCCCACGCGGTCGAAGCGGCGTTGGTGGCGCCGCACCGGGTGGCGGGGCTGGTGCTGATCTCGTCCGGGCTGTCGGGCCATACGTGGCCGGAGGAAATGATCGCGCAGGCGCGGGAGCGGGTGCACAGCACTGTTCCCGCCGATCGGCTGGCCCGTTATGGGAGCGGGACGGCCGACACGGTGCTTCCCGGCGACCTCGACGCCTTCGCCCGCGCACATGCGCTCTGGCAGGTCGCCGGGCCCGACCGCGGATCGGACGATCTCGATCCGGAGGTGTGGGACTTGGCGTTCGTCATGATGCGCCGGGTGTTCGAGCGCTCCTGGAGCCGTCCGCCGGTGACCGAGCGGCACCTGTCGGCCAAGGACCGGCTGCGCGAGATCAGCTGCCCCACCTTGGTGATCAACGGACTGTCGGACGTCCCTGGCATCCAGGCGGTGTCGGAGCTGCTGGCCGAGGAGATCAGGAACGCCCGGCGGCTCGACCTGCCGGCGACCGGGCACCTCCCGCCGCTGGAGCGGCCGGCTGAGGTCAACGCCGCACTCACCGGTTTCCTGGGCGACCTGAGCTGGTGAACGAGCCCTGATCAGCGGCATGCGCCGCGGCTCGCCGCGACATCGTCGGCGTCCTGCACCGGTCCACCGGCCCTCGGCTCCGGGTGCGGAGCCGAGGGGCCTGGTGGAGGCGCGGTCAGCTCGCCTGGCTGACCGTGGACATGTTGAAGTCGGGCACCCGCAGCGCCGGCATGACCGTGCGCTGGAAGTACTCGTTCCACTCGCGCGGCAGCGTCCGCTCGCTCGCGCCCGCCTCGCTCGCCCGTCCCAGCAGGTCGACCGGGCTCTCGTTGAAGCGGAAGTTGTTCACCTCGCCCACGACCTCGCCGTCCTCGACGAGGTAGACGCCGTCGCGGGTCAGGCCGGTCAGGAGCAGGGTCTGCGGGTCGACCTCGCGGATGTACCACAGGCACGTGACGAGCAGGCCGCGCCGCGTCGAGGAGATCATCTGCTCCAGCGACGGCCCGTCGCCCGGCCCGCGCAGGATCAGGTTGTCGACGCCCGGCGTCACGGGCAGCCCGCTCAGCTCCGCCGAGTAGCGGGTCTGCAGCAGCGCCTCCAGCCGGCCGTCCTTGATCCAGTCGGTGGGCGCCAGCGGCAGCCCGTTGTCGAACACCGAGCCGTCGCGGCTGGAGGCGTGCGCGGTCACGAACGGCGCGCACGCGATGCCGTCGACGCCCGGGTCGCTCGACAGCGTCAGCGGCAGCGAGGCCAGCTGCTCGCCGACGCGGGTGCCCCCGCCCGGTTTGGCGAACACCGAGCGCCCGTCGAGCGCGTCCCTCGCGCCCGACGACCAGTACAGGTAGATCATCAGGTCGGCCACCGCGCTCGGCGGCAGCAGCGTCTCGTAGCGGCCGGCGGGCAGGTCGATGCGCGTCTTGGCCCATTCGAGGCGCTGCGCCAGCGACGCGTCGAGCGCGGCCACGTCGACGTCGGCGAAGTCCTCGGTGGACACGCCGGTCCACGCCGAGCGCTTCAGGTCGCCGGACTTGGCGTTCAGCTCGAGCCGCCCGGTCGGCTGGTCGTGGCGCAGCCGCACGCCCGTCGACGTGCCGAGGAACGTCGAGGTCAGGGAGTGCTCGGCGTAGCCGTACAGCTTCCTGTCGCCCGCCTCGGCCGCGGTGAACGCGTCGCCGAGCGCGGGCGCGAACGCCTCGAACACCCCGATGTCGGTCGGCCGTACCTCGTCGTCCCAGTGCGGCGACGCGGGCCCGGCCTCGACCAGCGGGCGGGCGTCCTCGGACGGCTGGGCGGCGCGCGCGGCGGCGTCGGCCGCCGCCACCACGTCGGCCAGCTGATCGGGACGTACGGCGGCGCGCGACACGACCCCCACGCCCTGCCCCGCGATCGAGATCACCGTCAGCCGCGAGGACCGGGACACCCCGTTGGTGGTCAGCGTGTTGCCGGCGAAGCGCAGGTTGGCCGTGGACCCCTCGTCCACCAGGACCACGCAGCCGTCGTTGCGCGACAGCTCGAGCGCCCGCTCCACCGTCTCCTGCGCGGAGGTCTGCACAGAAACCCCGCTCATTTCCCGCCCTCCTGCACCGTGTTGAGTATCCGCACGCCCCTGAACAGCGCCGACGGACAGCCGTGGCTCACCGGGGCGACCTGCCCCGGCTGGCCCTTGCCGCAGTTGAACGCGCCGCCCAGCACGTACGTCCGCGGCCCGCCGACCGCCTCCATCGACCGCCAGAAGTCGGTGGTCGTCGCCTGGTAGGCGAAGTCCCTGACCTGCCCGTCCAGCCGCCCGTTCGTGATCTTGTACGCGCGCTGGCCCGTGAACTGGAAGTTGTACCTCTGCATGTCGATCGACCAGCTCTTGTCGCCGACGATGTACAGGCCCCGCTCGACGCCCGCGATCAGCTCGTCGGTCGAGGGGCCGCCGGGCGCCGGCGCCAGCGACACGTTGGCCATGCGCTGGATCGGCATGTGGCCGGGCGAGTCGGCGAAGGCGCACCCGTTGGAGCGGCCGAACCCCTTCATCAGCGCCATCCGCCGGTCGAGCTGGTAGCCCACCAGGACGCCGTCGCGGATGATGTCGAAGCTCTGCCCCTGCACGCCCTCGTCGTCGTAGCCGATCGTGGCCAGCCCGTGGGTGACCGTGCGGTCGCCGGTCACGTTCATCACCGGCGAGCCGTACACCAGCTCGCCCAGCTGGTCGAACGTGGCGAAGCTGGTGCCCGCGTAGGCGGCCTCGTAGCCGAGGGCGCGGTCGAGCTCCGTCGCGTGGCCGATCGACTCGTGGATCGTCAGCCACAGGTTGGACGGGTCGACCACGAGGTCGTAGTCGCCCGCCTCGATCGACGGCGCGGCCAGCTTCTCGGCCAGCAGTTCGGGCAGCCGGGCCAGCTCGCCCTGCCAGTCCCAGCCCGTGCCGGTCAGGTACTCGTAGCCGCGGCCGACCGGCGGCGCGATCGTCGACATGTCGTCGAAGCCGCTCTCGGCGGCCTTCATCGCGTTGAGCGCCGGGTGCACCCGCACCCGCTGCTGAGTGGTCGTCGTGCCGACCGTGTCGGCGTAGAACTTCTGCTCCTTGACCTGCAGCAGCCGGGCCGAGACGTGGTCGGCGCCCTTCAGCAGGCCGGCCGACCACTCGGCCAGCAGGCCCACCTTGTCGGCCTGCGCCACCTCGAACGGGTCGACGTCGTACTCCGACACCCACACCGCGTCGGCGTGCACCGGCTCGGGCGCCAGCTCGATCCGCTCGCGGTTGATCGGGGCGCTCACCTCGGCCACCCGCACCGCCTGCTCGGCCACCCTCGCGGCGGCCTCGGGCGTCAGGTGGATGCCGGCGGCGAACCCCCACGTGCCGCCCTTGACGACGCGCACGGCGTAGCCCAGGTCGTCGGCGTCCATGGCTCCTTCGAGCCGGGCATCGTAGAGACTCAGGGTCTCGGCGCGTACGCGTTCGAGGCGGAAGTCGGCGTGTTCGGCGCCGAGGTCGCGTGCGCGTTGCAGGGCGGCGTCCGCGAGCTGCCGCAGCGGCAGCTCCAGGAAATCGGGATCGATCTGGCGCATGTCCACGATCCTAACCCTGTGATCTTGTACCACCCGGACAAGCGCATACTCGCCGGTAGCAGATAGCGTCATGTCTCATGGCACGCTCTGTACTCGTCACCGGGGGCAATCGCGGCATAGGCCTCGCGATCGCCCGTGAACTCGCCGCGGCCGGCGACGCCGTCGCCGTCACCTACCGATCAGGGGAGCCTCCCGAGGGCCTGTTCGGCGTGCGCTGCGACGTCACCAGCACGGCCGACGTCGAGGCGGCCTTCGACAAGGTCGAGGCCGAGCAGGGCCCGGTCGAGGTGCTGGTGTCCAACGCCGGCATGACCAAGGACACCCTGCTGGCGATGATGAAGGAAGAGACCTTCACCGAGGTCATCGACGCCAACCTCACCGGCGCCTACCGCGTCGCCAAGCGGGCCATCCGGCCCATGATGAAGCTCAAGCGCGGCCGCATCATCCTTATCTCCTCCGTCGTCGGCCTGAGCGGCCAGGCCGGTCAGACCAACTACGCCGCCTCCAAGGCGGGCCTCGTCGGCTTCGCCCGCTCGCTGGCGCGCGAGTACGGCTCGCGCAACATCACGGCCAACGTCGTCTCGCCCGGCTTCGTGGCCACCGACATGACGGCCGGCCTCGACCAGGAGGCCATCGTGGCCAACATCCCGCTCGGGCGGCAGGCGGCCCCCGCGGAGATCGCACGCGTCGTCCGGTTCCTGGCCAGTGACGACGCCTCCTACATCACCGGCGCCGTGATCCCGGTCGACGGCGGACTCGGAATGGGGCACTGACGTGGGCATTCTCGAAGGCAAGCGCATTCTCGTCACCGGCGTCCTGACCGACGCCTCGATCGCGTTCTCGGTGGCCAAGCTGGCCCAGGAAGAGGGCGCCACGGTCGTCCTGACCGGGTTCGGCCGGCTGAGCCTGGTCGAGCGGATCGCCAAGCGGCTGCCGGAGCCGGCGCCGGTGCTCGAGCTCGACGTCCAGAACACCGACCACCTCGACACGCTGGCCGACCGGGTCGGCGAGCACCTCGACGGGCTCGACGGCGTGGTCCACTCGATCGGCTTCGCCCCGCAGACCGCGCTCGGCGGCAACTTCCTCAACACCCCGTGGGACGACGTCGCCACCGCGCTGCAGGTCTCCACCTACTCCTTCAAGTCGCTGGCCGTGGCCTGCCTGCCGCTCATGAAGGAGGGCGGCGCCGTCGTCGGCCTCGACTTCGACGCCTCCAAGGCGTGGCCCGTCTACGACTGGATGGGCGTGGCCAAGGCCGGCCTCGAGTCGTGCAGCCGTTACCTCGCCCGCGACCTCGGCAAGCACAACATCCGCGTCAACCTGGTCGCGGCGGGCCCGCTGCGCACCATGGCGGCCAAGTCGATCCCCGGCTTCCAGGAGTTCGAGGACAGCTGGCCGGAGAAGGCCCCGCTCGGCTGGGACCTCGCCGACACGCTGCCGACGGCCAAGGCGTGCGTGGCCCTGATGTCCGACTGGTTCCCCGCCACGACGGGCGAGATCGTCCACGTCGACGGCGGCGTCCACGCCATCGGCTCCTGACGTAACACCTCATGTCCGGCGCCCGCGTGGGCGGGCGCCGGTCAGGCGAGGCGGTGCCGCCCGCCGCCGGCGCGGGCCGGCTCGAACGGGATCGACTCCGACGGCTCCGTACGGGCCCGGCGCTGCTGCACGATGCGGGCGGCCAGCACCGCGGAGCCCAGCAGCGCGATCGTCAGCACCGTGCCGAGCACGTCGGTGGCCGGCGGGGTGGGGCGCACGACCCGGCGGTCCTCCATCGGCACCGCGAGCTCGTGCGCGAACGGGTTCGGCCACAGCAGCTCGACCCGCGGCTCCTCGGGGTCGGCCCGCTTCTTCGTCACCGGGCGCGGGGTGTCCACCGTCTGCGGCCGGTTCTCCGGCCGGCTCGTGACCGACGGAACCACTGCGGCCTCGTCACGCTCACGTTCGCGTTCGCTCTCGTCCCGCCGCTCGGGGCGCTGTGTGCGCTCGGCCGGGGGAGTGGCCTCGGGCCGCGGCGTCGTCTCGAGCTCGTCCTCGACGCAGGAGATCACCGGCAGGCAGATGCCGGCCAGGTCGTCCGGCAGGAGCGAGGTGGTCGGCCTGGCGCGTTCGGACGTCGCGACCTCGGACGGCTCGTCCCGCGCGCCGCGGTCGGCCGGGTCGGCGGAACGGCTCGTGGAGGGACGGGTCGTCGGGACGACCTCGCCGACGCGGCCCAGCACCTCGTCCGTGGTCTTGTCGACGCCTTCGGTGAGCTTCTCGGTGGTGCCGCCGGTCAGCGTGTCGACCGTACCGGTGACCACGCCGACGACGTCGCACAAGGTGTTGGTCACGCCCGAGAGGAGCCCGCCGTCGCGCGTGCAGTCCTGTGCGGACGCGGCCGGCGCGCCCATCGGGACAGCTGCCAGCGCCACCGCGAGGACTCCCGCCGAGATCGCGGTCCTGCTCCCCATCCATTCCCCCCTGCGTCGCCTCCAAGTGAAATCTTTACGGACAACGCACGCCAGA
Organism: Nonomuraea maritima; assembly: GCF_900100395.1. Lineage (GTDB taxonomy): Bacteria > Actinomycetota > Actinomycetes > Streptosporangiales > Streptosporangiaceae > Nonomuraea > Nonomuraea maritima. The sequence goes on from NZ_FNFB01000008.1 coordinate 162,415, forward strand.
GGCAGGCGTTTGGCGGGTAACGTTGCGATTCGGTATCGACTAGTGATACGCGAGAGAAAATCTCGTTCGCTGTCAGTCGAGGGACGACACATCGTCGAGCGCCTCCCGGATCTCCCGGGGCAGCACGACCTCCTCGGCCGGCAGCACCCCCTTGAGCTGCGCGTGCGTACGCGCGCCGACGATGGCCGAGGCGACGCCGGGCTGGTCGCGCACCCATGACAGGGCCACCGCCAGCGGAGACACCCCGAGACCGTCGGCCGCGGTCATGACCGACTCGACGACCCGGCGGCTGCGCTCGTCGAGGTAGGGCCGGACGAAGTCGGCGAAGTGCGGCGTCGCGGCCCGCGAGTCGGCGGGGACGCCCGTGCGGTACTTGCCGGTCAGCACACCCCGGCCCAGCGGCGACCAGGCCAGCACGCCGACGCCGAGGTGGTTGGCGGCGGGCAGCAGCTCGCGCTCGGGTTCGCGGGCCAGCAGGGAGTACTCGGTCTGCGCCGAGGTGATCGGGATGCGGCCGGGCACCGACTTCTGGGTGACCGAGGCGGCGGCCAGCTGCCAGCCGGAGTAGTCGCACACGCCCGCGTATACCGCGCGGCCCGAGGAGACGATCGCGTCGAGCGCGCCCATCGTCTCCTCCAGCGGCACCTCGTCGTCGTAGGTGTGCAGCTGCCACAGGTCGACGTAGTCGAGCCCGAGGCGGTTGAGTGAGTCGTCGATCGCGGCGATCAGGTGGCGGCGGGAGGCGTCGCGCGGCCGGCGACCGGCCGGCGTCACCACGGCCTTGGTCGAGATGACGAGCTCGGAGCGCGGTACGGAGTCGCGCAGCATCCGGCCGAGCAGCCGCTCGGCGTCGCCGCCGGTGTAGACGTCGGCCGTGTCGACGAGGGTGCCGCCCGCGTCGAGGAAGGTGCGGAGCTGGGCGGCGGCCTCCTCCGCGTCGGTGTCACGGCCCCAGGTCATCGTGCCGAGCCCCAGCCGGGACACCGACAGGCCGCTGTGGCCGACATAGCGCTGCTCCATGATCCCGCCAGGGTACCGTCCGGGCCGATGAATCGGCGTTATCGACGCCTGCGACACTTGCGGGGTGACGACGTTGCTTCTGGCCCGCCACGGGCTGACGGACCTCACCGGACCGGTACTCGCCGGCCGCACCCCCGGAGTGCACCTGAGTGACGCGGGCAGGGCACAGGCCGCCGCGCTCGCGGGGCGCATCGCGGACGTCGGCCTCGACGCCATTGTCTCCAGTCCGCTGGAGCGCTGCCGGGAAACGGCGCAGGCGGTATCGGACGGTCGCGCGCTCGAGGTCCAGACCGACGAGCGCTTCATCGAGTGCGGCTACGGCTCATGGACCGGCCGGCCGCTCAAGGAACTGGCCAAGGACCCGCTGTGGCAGGTCGTGCAGGCGCACCCGAGCGCGGCGACGTTCCCCGACGGCGAGTCGCTGGCCGAGATGCAGCACCGGGCGGTGTCCGCGGTCCGGGATTGGAATCGACGTCTGGGGGAGAAGGCTGTCTACCTGGTCTGCAGTCACGGCGACGTGATCAAGGCGATCGTGGCCGACGCGCTGGGGCTCCATCTCGATCACTTTCAACGGATAACTGCTGATCCGGCGGCGCTCACCGTGATCCGCTATGCCCCCTTGCGCCCCTTTGTTCTCAGGATAAACGATATGGGGGAATTGCGGCTCCCCGAGGATTCGGAGGAGAAAGACGGGGGAGAAAACATCACCGGGAGCGATGCCGCCGTCGGCGGTGGATCCGGAACCACGTAAGGTCAGGCTATGCCGGTCTTCGACTACGACCCACCGGAGAGGTTCGTCGCCGGCGCCCTGGGGCAGCCGGGCGCGCGGCACTTCTTTCTGCAGGCCAGGGCCGAGGGCAGACTGACCACGGTGGCGCTGGAGAAGTTGCAGGTCGCGGCGCTGGCGGGCAGGCTGGACGAACTGCTCGACGAGGTGCTGCGCCTCAGCGGTGGCGCCGCCCACGTGCCCGCGCTGGCTCCGGCCGACCTCACCGACGACGCTCCGCTCGACCTGCCGCTGTCGGAAGACTTCCGGGTGGGCACCATGGCGCTGGCCTGGGACGCCGAGAAGTCGCAGGTGGTGATAGAGGCGCAGGAGATCGTCGGTGACGAGGACGACGAGGACGACGACACCGCCGACCCCGCGGTGCTGCGCGTGCGCATCAGCGCCGGCGCCGCCCGCGCGTTCACCCAGCGCGCACTCCAGATCGTGGCCGCGGGCAGGCCGCCCTGCCCTCTGTGCGGCCAGCCGCTAGACGCGGCCGGGCACGTCTGCGTCCGGCTCAACGGCTACCGTGGGGGTGAGGCGGCTTCATGACCGCTCCCGAGAGCGAACCGGCCATCAAGCCCCCCACCCCGCCGACGACCATGCGTGACGACGAGGCGCTCGCGCTGCTGCGCGACGGCACCCTCGAGGTCGCGGGCCGCCTCGTCGAGGCGACCAACATGACGCTCTACTGTTCGGTCACGCTCGGCGACCGCAAGGCCGCGTGCGTCTACAAGCCCGTACGGGGCGAGCGCCCGCTGTGGGACTTCCCCGACGGCACCCTCGCCGCGCGCGAGGTGGCCGCGTTCGAGGTCTCCCAGGCGACCGGCTGGCGCATCGTGCCGCCCACCGTCTACCGCGAGGGCCCCTTCGGTCCCGGCATGGTGCAGCTGTGGATCGACACCGAGCGCGAGATCGACCTCATGCGGCTGGTCAAGAGCCGCAACCCGGTGGTGCGCCGCATGACGGTGTTCGACGCGGTGGTCAACAACGCCGACCGCAAGGGCGGCCACCTGCTGCCGCTGCCCACCGGCCACGTGTACGGCGTCGACCACGGGGTCTGCTTCTCCGTCGAGGACAAACTGCGCACCGTGCTGTGGCAGTGGCGCGGCAAGCCGCTCGCCCGCGAGGCGGTGGCGGTGCTGCTCAAGCTCGAGAGCGACCTCGAGTCGGGCTCCCTGGGGCGGCGGCTGCGCGAGCTGCTGACGCTGGCCGAGGTCGAGGCCACCTGGCGGCGGGTCAGAAGACTGCTCGACACCGGTGTGCATCCGTACCCGTCGGAGGGGTGGCCTGCCGTACCTTGGCCCCCCGTCTGATGCGTCCCGACCGTAGATTACTCTTTGCCCCATGTGCACGCTCATCGTGCGGACCGGGTCGCCGCTCACCCTGCTCGGAGTGCGAGACGAGTTCACCGACCGGCCCTGGGAAGGGCTGGGTGAGCACTGGCCCGAGCACCCCGGCGTGATCGGCGGGCGCGACCTCAAGGCCGGCGGCACGTGGCTCGCCGTCAACCCGGCGGCCCGCCGCGCCGCGGCGCTGCTCAACGGCCACGGCACCCCCGCCCCCGACACCCGCAAGGTCTCGCGGGGCGACCTCGCGCTGCGGGCCGCGTCCACGGGCGAGCCGCCCGCGGGTGACCTGACCTGCTACGACCCGTTCCACCTGGTGCTCGCCGACCTGACGGGGGTGCGGCTGTTCAGCTGGGACGGCGAGCGCCTGACCGCCACCGACCTGCCCGACGGCACCAGCATGGTGGTCAACTCCGGCCTCGACCCGTCCAGCGCGCGCGTCATGGCGCACCTGCCGCGCTTCCGCGACGCGGACGACTGGTGGCCGCTCCTCGCGCAGGAACCGTCCGAGCGGCCCGAGGCGCTCATCGTCCGGCGAGAGCTGCCCGACGGCCGCGTCTTCGGCTCCCTGTCGGCCACCGAGGTCGAGATAACGCCCGGCGGTGTGACGTACGAGCTCGCAGACCTGACGGCGAATCTGGACAGATAGGCTCATGGGCATGAGATCGTGGTCTGCCCCTAATTTCCCCAAGCTCCCAGGTGAGAGCGTTCCGCTGCGGCTCTACGACACGTCGGCCAAGCAGGTGCGGCAGACCGATCCGGGTCCCACCGCGCGGATGTACGTGTGCGGTATCACCCCCTACGACGCCACCCACCTCGGCCACGCCAACACCTACCTGGCCTTCGACCTCGTCGGCCGCCAGTGGCGCGACGCCGGCCACGAGGTGCACTACACGCAGAACGCCACCGACGTCGACGACCCGCTGCTGGAACGGGCCGAGCAGACCGGCGTCGACTGGCAGGAGCTGGCAGAGCGGGAGATCGAGCTGTTCCGCGGCGACATGGAGGCGCTGCGGATCATGCCGCCGCGCGAGTACGTCGCCGTCACCGAGACGATCGACCAGGTGGCCGACCTGATCGGCCGGCTCGAGGCCAAGGGCGTGACGTACGTCCTCGACGGTGACGTCTACTTCAGCGTCGCCGACGCCCCCAAGTTCGGCCAGGTGTCCGGCTACGACGAGCAGCAGATGGCGGCGCTGTTCGCCGAGCGCGGCGGCGACCCCGGCCGCGCGGGCAAGCGGCACCCGCTCGACTGGCTGCTGTGGCGCGCCGAGCGGCCCGGCGAGCCCGCCTGGGACTCGCGGCTCGGCCGCGGCAGGCCCGGCTGGCACATCGAGTGCACCACGATCGCCCTGGCCAACCTCGGCGCGGGCTTCGACGTGGCGGGCGGCGGCTCCGACCTGACGTTCCCCCACCACGAGTGCGGCGCCTCAGAAGGGCACGCCGTGACGGGGGAGTGGCCGTTCGCGAAGTTCTACACCCATGCCGGGATGGTCGGGCTCGAAGGCGAGAAGATGTCGAAGTCGAAGGGCAACCTCGTCTTCGTCTCGAGGCTCCGTCAGGAGCACGACCCGATGGCGGTGCGGCTCGTGCTGCTGGCCCACCACTACCGCACCGACTGGGAGTACACTCCCGCGATGCTCGCCGAGGCCGAGCGCAGGCTCGCGCGGTGGCGCTCCGCCGTGGCGCTGCCCGCCGGGCCGTCGGCCGACGAGCTGCTGGCCCGGGTTCGGGAGCGCCTGGCCGACGACCTCGACGCGCCGGCGGCGCTGGCCGCGATCGACGCCTGGGCCGAGGACGCGCTCGCCGGCGGCGGCTCGGACTCCGCCGCCCCCGCCCTGGTCAAGGACCTGACCGACGCCCTCCTCGGCGTCGCGCTCTGACCCACCGGGGACGCCCGCACGACCGCGGGACGTCCCGCGCCACTCGCGCCACGACGAGAGCCCCGCAGCGCGCCGACGCGGATGCGGGGCTCGCCGTCAGGCCTGGGCGCGTTCCAGCTGCCTGATCGCGGCCAGTTCCTTCGAGAACCAGGCGATCGTGCGCTTGAGGCCCTCGGACGAGGGCACCTGCGCCCGCCAGCCGAGCCGCTCGGCCGCCAGCGTCGTGTCCGGCCGCCTGACCATCGGGTCGTCGGCCGGCCGATCGACGAACGTGATCTCCGACGACGACCCGGCCAGCTCCTTGATCGTGGTGGCCAGCTCCAGCATGGTGAGCTCGTCGGGGTTGCCGATGTTGACCGGCCCGGCGAAGTCGCTGCGGGCCATGGCGAGGATCCCCGACACGGTGTCGTCGACGTAACAGATGGAACGTGTCTGCGAGCCGTCCCCGGTGACCGTGATCGGCTCGCCGGTCAGGGCCTGCCGGATGAACGTCGGGATCGCGCGGCCGTCGAACGGGCGCATGCGCGGTCCGTAGGTGTTGAAGATCCGGACGATTCCGGTGTTCGTGTCACGAGAGTGGCGGTAGGCGGTGGTCAACGACTCGGCGAAGCGCTTGGCCTCGTCGTACACGCTGCGCGGGCCCACCGGGTTGACGTTGCCCCAGTACGTCTCGCGCTGCGGGTGCTCCAGCGGGTCGCCGTACACCTCGCTCGTGGAGGCCAGCACGAACCGGGCGCCCTTCTCCCTGGCCAGCCCCAGCGCATGCAGCGTGCCGACGCTGCCCACCCGCAGCGTCTCGATCGGGTAGCGCAGGTAGTCGGCCGGCGAGGCGGCCGAGGCGAAGTGCAGGACGAGGTCCACCCGGCCGGGCACGTGCACGTACCCGGTCAGGTCGCACTCGATGAGCCGGAACTGCGGACGGTCGAGCAGGTGCTCGACGTTGCGCGGGCCGCCGGTGAGGAAGCTGTCCATGCAGATCACCTCCGCACCCTCACCCAGCAGCCGCTCGCACAGGTACGAACCGAGGAAGCCGGCCCCCCCGGTGACCAGAACCCTCATGATGTGACCTCCATGGCAGCGTCGACGACTTCGGATACCTCGATCCGCAGCAGGCCGGGATCCGGCCGCTCCCCGTGCGGATCACCGTTCCGCCCGGCCCACAGCGCCACGTGGCGCCAGCCCGGCGGAGGCCCCCACAACGCCGGCGAGACCGGCCCGAACAGCACCACCGACGGCACGCAGAACGCGGTCGCGAGGTGCGCCACCCCGGTGTCGCCGCAGACCACCAGCCGCGACGTGCTGACCAGGTCGATCAGGTCGGCCATCCGGGTCCGCCCGGCCAGCACGCGCTCCGGCGGCAGGCCGGCGAGCTCGGCGACCTCCCTGGCCAGCGGCACCTCGGCGGCGGTGCCGGTGACGACCACGTCGTCGCCCAGCGCGGCGGCCACCTCGGCGAACCGCTCGGGCGGCCAGCGGCGCGCGGGATAGGCGGCGCCAGGGTGCACGATCGCGGGCCCCGTCCGCTCGGAGATGCCGAGCGTCAGGTCGGACGGGTCGGCCGGGACGCCGTGCCACTCCAGCAGCCCGCACCAGCGGCGCACCTCGTGCACGCCGTCCTGCCACGGCGGCCCGGTGCCGAAACTGATCAGCCGTCCCGGCTCCGTGGCGCGCAGCGCGTCGATGCTCTGCGGCCCCCGTCCGTGCAGGTTGACCGCGACGTCGGGCCGCGCGAACGGCACCGGCCCAGGGCCCGACACGTCCACCAGATGATCGACCGCGCCGGTCAGCGGCAGCAGGGCGTCCAGCGCCCGTGGCGCGGCCAGCGTGATCCGGTGCCGAGGGAAGGCCTGCCGCAGCGCCCGCAGCGCGGGCACGGCCGTGAGCAGGTCGCCCAGGCCGAGCCCGCGCAGCACCAGCAGATCTAGGGCCATGACGTCTCCGTGGACGGGCAGACGACGAGCTCTCTCACCTCGCAACCGGCCGGCTGCCGCAGCGCGAAGACCACGGCCTGGGCCACGTGCGCCGGGTCGTTGAGCCCCGCTTCCGGTCCCGGCTTGTACTGCTCGGGACGCCCGTCGAAGAACGCCGTCCGCATGCCGCCGGGGATCAGCAGGGTGACCCCGACCTCGCCGCGCAGCTCGACGGCGAGCGCCCGGCTGAGGCCGACGACGCCGAACTTGGACGCCGAGTACGCCGACGCGTCGCTCAGCGGCCGCAGTCCCAGCGTCGAGGCGCAGGTGACGATCGTCCCCCTGGTGTGCTTGAGGTACGGCAGCGCCGCCCGCACGACCGAGGCCGTGCCCAGCAGGTTGACCTTGACGACCCGCTCCCAGTCGTCGGCGGGCACGTCCTCCAGACGGCCGCACGCGTCGATGCCGGCGGCCGTCACCACGCCGTGCAGGCCGCCGGCCCGCTCGGCGAGCTCGCGCACGGCACGCTCGGCCTCCCCGCGGTCGGCCAGGTCGGCCGTGACGTGCTCGAAGCGCTGGTCGGGCTCTCGCACGTCGACGACCAGGGCCTTCCAGCCCTCCTTCTCCACGGCCTCGGCGGTGGCGAGGCCGAGCCCCGAGGCTCCCCCGGTGATCAAAATGTTCACTGGATCTCCCTGATCAGATTCGTTGTGGAACGCCCCGGCAGCAGGCTCAGCATCACGATCCGCGCGCCGAGCCGGCCGAGGACCTCGGCCTCGGGCAGCCGCTCCTCCTGGTAGTCGCCGCCCTTGACCCACACGTCGGGGCGCAGCTGCTCGATGGCCGCGGCGGGGGTGTCCTCGTCGAACACCGTCACCGCGTCCACGCAGCCGAGCGCCCGGAGCACCTCGACCCGGTCGCGCACGTCCACGACGGGCCGCGACGGGCCCTTCAGACGGCGTACGGAGTCGTCGGAGTTGACGCAGACGACCAGCGCGTCGCCGAGCGCCCGCGCCCGCCGCAGCAGGCTCACGTGGCCCGCGTGCAGCAGGTCGAAGCAGCCGCCCGTGGCGATCAGCAGCCCGCCGGACGCCCGGGTGACCTCGGCCACCTCCAGCGCCGTGCGGGGCCGGTCGCCGAGCCGCTGCTCCTGGACCCGGATGCCGGCGGCCCCGCCACGCTCGACGAAGCGCGAGGCCTCGCCGACGCCGATGGTGACCGCCTTCTCGGCGTCGGCGCCGTCGCGCAGCGCCAGCGCCGCGGCGCCGGCGAGCCGGTCGCCCGCGCCGCACGCGTCCTGCCCGGCGGCCCGCACCGGCGCCGGCACGCGAGTCAGTGGGCCGCCCTCCACGGCCAGCGCGGCCCCGCGCTCGCCGGTGGTGACGGCCACGGCCCTGGCCCGCAGGACCCGGACGAGGCTGCGCGCCGCCTGGTCCGGCCCGTGGTAGCCGTCCGCGCACAGCTGTCTGGCCTCCGCCTCGCTGGGCGTCACCAGCGCGCAGCCCGGCATCGGCTGCTCGCCCCGGGGGTGCGGGTCCCACACCACCGGCACGGTGCGGTCGCCCAGCAGTTCGCGGGCCATGCGGGCGACACCGCGGCCGTAGTCGGAGACGAGCACCGCGCCGGCGGACCTGATCGCCTCGACGGCCTCCGGGGTGGGGGAGTAGCGGGCGGTGCCGTCGCCGGTGTCCATCCGCACCAGCGTCCGTCCGCGGGCCCTGACCCGGGTCTTGCGTACGGTGCCGCCGCGCAGCGGGATGCGTACCAGCTCGACCTCCGCCGACAGCAGGGCGCGCAGGCGGTGCCCGTCGGCGTCGTCGGCCAGCGCCGTGATCAGCACGACGTCGGCGCCGTCGCGCGCGGTCAGGAGCGCGGCGAGCCCGGCCCCGCCAGGACGCGACTGCTCGGCGAGGACCTCGAGAACCGGGGCGGGCGCGTCGGGGCACAGGCGTTCGACGTCGCCCTCGACGTCCACGTCGAGCAGCGTGTCGCCGAGGACGACCAGCGGTGCCGTCACAGGGCCTCCTCCACGGCGTCGCAGAGCAGGTGAATGAGTGCCAGGTGCACTTCCTGGACGGTCGCCGTCTCCTCGGCGGGCACCGCCACCGCGTCGAGGCACAGGTCGGCGAGCGGATTAGGCGCCGGGCCGGTCATGGCCCACGACAGGATCCCGGCCTCCTGCGCCGCGCGGGCCGCGGCCAGCACGTTGGGGCTGGCGCCGCTCGTGGACAGGCACACGAGGACGTCGCCGGGCCGGCCGTGCGCCCGCACCTGGCGGGCGTACACCTCGTCGGCGCCGTAGTCGTTGGCGATGGCCGTCAGCGACGAGGCGTCGCCGTGCAGCGGGAGCGCGGCGTACGGCAGCCGGTCCTCGCGGAACCTGCCGACCAGCTCGGCCGTCAGGTGCTGGGCCTCCGCGGCCGACCCGCCGTTGCCGCAGGCCAGCAGCCTGCCCCCGGAGGCCAGCACCCCGGCCAGCTTGCCGCCCCAGATGCGGACGGTGGCCGCCTGGCCCTCGACCTTCTCGAGGACGTTCCAGAGCTTTTCCAGATGACTGTCCATCATCAACCCCCCAGGGCCGCCAGGCGGCACACGTTTCCGTCGATGACCTGCGCGTACACCGCCTCGGTCTGCTCGGCCACGCGCGGCCAGGCGTAGCGGGCGCGGGTGCGGCGGGCGCCCGCCGCACCGAGCGCCGCCCGCCGTTCCGGCGAGCCGAGCAGGTCTTTGAGTGCCCTCGCCAGCGCCCGGGGGCGGCGCGGCGGGACCAGGACGCCGCAGCCGGCGACCGTGTCGAGGTGGCCGCCGACCGCAGAGGCCACGACCGGGACGCCGCAGGCCATGGCCTCCAGCGGGACCATGCCGAACGGCTCGTACCACGGGACCGTGACCACGACGTCGGCCGCCCGCATCAGTGCCGGCACGTGCTCGCGCGGGACGGCGCCGATCACGTGCACGCGCTCGCCGATGCCGTGGCCCTCGGCCAGCTCGCGCAGCCGGACCGCCTCCGGGTCGTCGCGACTGCCGCCGGCGATCACCAGTTCGGCGTCCGGCACCTGGCGCAGCGCCCTGATCACGGTGTCCACGCCCTTGCGCGGCACCAGCCGGCCGATGCTGAGCACCATCGGGCCGTCCGTACGCGGCGCCACCGGCCCCTGCGGGCAGAACGCCGCCAGGTCGACCCCGCACGGCACGACCGCGATCCGCTGTTCCTGGACGCCCATCGCGCACAGCTCGCCCACCTCGTCGCTGCAGGTGGCCACGACGGCGTCGGCCCGCCGGCCGATCTCCCGCTCGGTCGCGACGCGGTGCGCGGGGCTGGTGTCGGCCGCGCCCTGCCAGCGCCGCTTGACCGTCCCGAGCGCGTGGAAGGTCTGCACCACGGGCAGGTCGCGGGCCGCCCGCAGCGCCACCTGGCCGCTCATCCAGAAGTGCGCGTGCACGACGTCCGGGGGCCGCTCCGACCACCGCTGGGCCAGCCGTTCGGTGAACTCCGGCAGGTACGGCGGCAGGTCGTCCTTGGGGACGGGGGCCGCGGGGCCCGCCGTGACGTACTCGACCGTGACGCCGGGGGCCAGGGGCACCGACTCCGGCTGCGCCGGCGAGGTGCGGCGGGTGTGGACGGCGACGATGTGCCCGCGCTCGGCGAGGGCCGTCGCCAGCGCGGCCACGTGGACGTTCTGGCCGCCGGAGTCCACCCCGCCCGGCCTGGCCAGCGGGTCGGCGTGCTCGGAAACGAGATCGACCTTCACTGCGTCAGCTCCCTCACTGCCTTGACCACCTGCTCACTCGTCACCTGGGACAGGCACGGGTGCCCGGGGACCGGGCAGAGACGCGCCCGGCTGCCGCGGCAGGGCGCGTCCTGGTCTCCCAGCAGCACGGACGGGACGCCGTAGGGCGCCCATCGCGCCGCCGGGACGACGGGGGCGAACAGGCTCACGACGGGGGTGCCGACCGCCGCGGCGAGGTGCGCCGGACCGGTGTTGCCCGCCACGAGCACGCCCGCGCCCTCGATCACGGCGGCGAGTTCGGCGAACGTGGTCCGGCCGCCGAGGTCGACGGCGTGCCGGCCGGCCACGAAGGCGGTGAGGTCGCGTTCGTGGCCGGTCACCACCACGTGGTGGCCGTCCTCGGCGAGCTCGCGCACGGTTCGCCGGTGCCGCTCCGCCGGCCAGGCGCGGGCGGGGGCCGAGGCGCCCGGATGGACCACGACGTACGCGCCCACGTTCCGCACGAGTTCCGCGACGTCCGGCAGCGGCCGGCGGACCGCGAGCCTGGCGTCGTCGCCGTCCGGCGGCTCGAACCCGGCCGCCCGGGTGAGCGCCAGCATCCGCTCGGCCTCCGGGACGTCGGCGTCCTCGTCCACCTGGTGGCGGACGTCGAGCAGCGAGCCGGGGTAGTCGTTGCTGATCGCGGCGATCCTGCCGACCCCGGCCAGCCGGAGCAGCAGCGCCAGCGGGAGCGCCGACTGGTGGAAGGAGGTGAGGATCACTGCCTCGTCGACGTCCCGCACCTGGCCGGTCAGGGCCGCCACATGCTCCTGCGAGACGGGTGGCGGGGGATGGGCGATCCACGGCGCGTGCCACTCGGCCACCCGGTCCACGCCGGGCAGCAGCTCGGCGGCGGCCCGGCCGTCCGGGCCGGCGAGGAAGACCACCTCGGCGGCGTGCGCCCGCACGGCCCGCACCGCGGGCCCGGCCAGCAACACGTCCCCCGCACCGTCGAGCCGCACCACGAGCACCCGCCCCCGCCCACGCGCCGCGTCGCCGCGCCCGCGCGCTGCGCCCTTTTGCCCGGGCGCGGTGGCGCGCCCGGGCGCGGGGGCGGGCTCGCGTCCGGGAGCGGTCTCGCGGTCGCGGCGGGTCACCGGCGCAGCTCCCCGCGCAGCCGGTGCGCGCAGGCGACCGGTGGGATCAACACGCTGGTGACCGCCATGCGCAGTACCTCCTCCGGCGTACGCGGCCCCGGGGCCACCCGCCGCCACGCGAACTCGGCGGTGAGCATCGCCCAGGCGGCCCCCGCCACCCCGGCGAGGACGAGCGGCGCCCGCCGCGACCGCGCCGCCCCGGCGAGGAGCGCGGCCGCGAGGCCCGCCGCGGTCGTGACGGCGTGCCTGCGCAACCGCCCGGGTCCGTCGCCGGCCACCGCACGCCACCCCGGCCCGTGCAGCCGCCGCATGAGCACGTCGTCGGCGTTGCCCCGCTGGAAGCGCACGCTGGACCAGAAGCCGTCCGCGCGCACCGGATGCTCGGTCACCCGCTCGCCCCTGACCAGCCGGTGCCCGGCCCGCAGCGCCCGCAGCGCCAGGTCGGAGTCCTCCCGGTACGCCCCGGGGAAGCGCTCGTCGAACCCGCCGAGCGACTCCAGCACCCGCCGCCGGTAGGCCATGTCGGCCGTCACCCACAGCGCGTCCTCCAGCCCGGCCGTGTGCCGCTCGGCGTCGGTGGGAGGGCGGCCCCTGGGCAGCGGCACCACGATGCGCCCCTGGCTGCCGGCCACGTCGCCGGGCAGCCCCGCCAGGTCCGTACGGACCGCCTCGGCCCACCCGGGACCCGGCACCACGTCGTCGTCGAGGAACACCACCCACGGGGTGTGCACCGCCCGCCACCCGGCGTTGCGCGCCGCCGCGGGCCCACGCCCGCCCGACCGCACCACCCGCACGTGCGCGGGCAGCGACTCCAGCACGCCGCTCGCACCAGCGGCCCGCCGGTCGTCCACCACGACCACCGGCACGTCAGGCCCGACGGCCGCCACGGTGTCGCGCAGGCTCGGCCGCCCCACGGTGGGGATCACCACGGTGATCACGACGCGAACACCTCCCCCCGCCGCACCAGGTACGGCCCCAGCGCGAGCACGTCCACCGGCGCGGACCCGAAGCACTCGAGCGCGTCGCGCGGATCGTCCACCATGGGCCGGCCCGCGGTGTTGAGGCTCGTGTTGACCACCACCGGCAGCCCCGTGCGCGCCTCGAACTCGGCCAGCACCCGCGCCATGAGCGGCTGCGCGTCCGGCGAGACGGTCTGGACGCGCGCGGTCCCGTCCACGTGCACGACCGCGGGGATGCGCGGCGCCCAGTCCGGGCGCACGTCGTGCACGAACAGCATGTACGGCGACGGCACCGGACCCCGCCCGAAGATCGCAGCGGCCCGCGACTCCAGCACCATCGGCGCGATCGGCCGGAACTGCTCGCGTCCCTTGACGTCGTTGAGCCGCTCGGTGTTGCGCGCGTGCCCGGGATGCGCCAGCAGCGACCGCTGCCCGAGCGCCCGCGGCCCGTACTCGGAACGGCCCTGGAACCAGGCCACGATGCGGTCGGCCGCCAGCTCGGCGGCCACGGCGGCGGCCAGGTCGGCCGGCCGCGAGTACGGCACCTTCGCCACGTCGAGCCAGGCGCCCAGCTCCTCGTCGGTGAAGCCGCGCCCGAGCGCCGCCCCCGCCATCGGCCCGGCCGGCTCGCCGTACGCCTGCGCCAGGTGCAGCGCCCCGCCCAGCGCGGTGCCTGAGTCGCCGGCGGCCGGCTGCACCCACAGCTCCTCGAAAGGCCCCTCGTCCAGCAGCCGGGTGTTGGCGACGCAGTTGAGCGCCACGCCGCCGGCCAGCGCCAGCCGCCGCTCGCCGGTGCGAGCGTGCAGCCAGCGCACCAGCTCCAGCAGCACCTCCTCCAGCCTGGCCTGGACGCTCGCGGCCAGGTCGGCGTGGTCGGACGTCCACGTGCCGCCCCTGGGCAGCGCCTTGGCGTAGGCGTTCCAGTCGACCGGCTCGACCCGGAACCCGCCGTCGTCGGTGGTGTAGATCGCCTCGCGCAGCGCGTCGAGGTGGCGCGGGGAGCCGTACGAGGCCATCGCCATGACCTTGTACTCGTCGCTGGACCGCAGGAAGCCGAGGTGTTCGGTGACCTCCTCGTACATCAGCCCCAGCGAGTGCGGCAGCTCCTGGGCGGCGAGCACCTCCAGCTCGCCGTCGCGGTAGACGCCGGCGAGGTGCGAGACGTCCTCGCCGCGCCCGTCGCACACCAGCACCGCGCAGTCCCGCCACGGCGAGGCCAGCCCGGCCGAGGCGGCGTGCGCCACGTGGTGCGGCACGTACGCGACCCGGCCAGGATCCAGGCCGGGCAGCGCGGTGGCGAGGAAGGCGGGGGCGCGCACCGCGTACCGGGTGCGCAGGTCCTCCCACTCGCCCTCCGGGCGGCGCAGCACCAGGGACGGGTCGTAGGAGTAGGCCACCGCGTCGACGTCCTCGGGGGACAGGCCCGCCTCGCGCAGGCACCAGGCGGCGGCCTGCTCGGGCAGCTCCCAGGCGGAGAACGCCAGCGGCCGCTTGCCGTGCTTGCGCCGGCTGAAGCGTTCCTCCTCCGCGGCGGCCACGATCCTGCCGTCGACCACCAGCGCCGCGGCGGGGTCGTGGAAGATCGCGTTGATGCCGAGAAACCTCATGCTTCCTCCCCCTCAGGACGCCCCTGCGGACGTTGAGAACCGCTACCGAGAGAAGCGGCTCCCAAACCTGACGTAACCCCGGGAGGTGTGAAAACAGGTCAGCGCTGCTGCGATTGGTCACGCTCAGTAGTTGTTTGCCCGAGGGGGTGCCGGGTAGCTGCCGGACACGCCAACGGAGGTGAATGGTGTTCGACAAGCGACGTCCTGGCGCGGTGCTCTTCGACAGGGACGGAACCCTGATCAGGGACGTGCCGTACAACGGGGATCCCGGCCTCGTCGAGCCCATGCCGGGCGCGGTCGAGGCGCTGTGCCGGCTCAGAAGAGCCGACGTGCCGGTGGCCGTGGTCACCAACCAGTCGGGCGTCGCCAAGGGCCTGCTGTCGCCGGACGACATGGACCAGGTCAACGCCAGGGTGGAGGAGCTGCTGGGGCCGTTCGACGCGTGGGCGATCTGCGTCCACGACGAGGGTGACGGCTGTACCTGCCGCAAGCCCGCTCCGGGCCTGGTGATCAGGGCGGCCGCCGTGCTCGACGTCAGCCCCCGCGACTGCGTGGTCGTGGGCGACATCGGCCGCGACATGGACGCCGCCCGCGCCGCCGGGGCGCGCGGCATCCTGATCCCGACCCCGCACACGCTGCCCGAGGAGATCGAGCAGGCCCCCGCGATCGCGCACGACCTCGGCGACGCCGTGGAACTCGTGCTCGGCGGCGCGACGGAGGCCCCCGTGCCGGCCGCGTCGGGGCCCTGGGCCCGCGCGCTCGGCTGGAGCCGCTGGTGAGGATCCTGCTCTGGCACGTGCACGGCTCGTGGACCAGTGCGTTCATCCGGGGGACGCACGACTACGTGCTCCCGCTCGTACCCGGACGCGGGCCCGACGGGCGAGGCAGGGCGGCCACCTTCGACTGGCCCGAGCGCGCCCGCGAGGTGCCCTGGGACCGGCTGCGCGACGAACCCGTCGACGTCGTCGTCTACCAGCGCCCGCACGAGATCGACCTGGCCGGCGAGTGGCTCGGCCGCGACGTGCCCGGCGTGTACGTCGAGCACAACACCCCCGCCGGCGACGTGCCGCGCACCCGCCACCCGCTCGCCGGCCGCGACGACATCACGCTCGTCCACGTCACCCATTTCAACGAGCTCTACTGGGACAACGGCAGGGCCCCCACCCGCGTCATCGAGCACGGCGTGCCCGACCCAGGCCACCTGTACACCGGAGAGCTGCCCAGGGCCGGCGTCGTGGTCAACGAGCCGGTACGGCGCACCCGCGTCGCCGGGACCGACCTGCTGCCCCGCTTCGCCGCCCGCGTCCCCCTGGACGTGTTCGGGATGAAGGTCACCGGGCTGCCGTACGCCACCCACGAGGACCTGCCCCAGCACGTCATGCACGCCGAACTGGCGAAAAGACGCGTCTACCTGCACCCCTACCGCTGGACGTCGCTCGGCCTGGCCCTGATCGAGGCGATGATGCTGGGCCTGCCCGTGGTCGCGCTCGCGGCCACCGAGGCCGTCGAGGCGGTCCCGCCGGAGGCCGGCGTGCTGTCGACCAAGGTCCACGTGCTGGCCGACGCCCTGGAGGCGTACGTACGCGACCCCGAGACCGCCCGCCAGACCGGCAAGGCCGCGCGGTCGGCGGCCCTCGCCCGGCACGGTCTGGCGCGATTCCTCGCCGACTGGGACGACCTGCTCCGGAAGGTATGACGCCGCTCACCGAGGGTAGGCGCGGGCCCATGACGATGCTCGACTGGACCCGCAGGGCGGCCTGCCTTGACCTGGATCCGGAGCTGTTCTTCCCGATCACCGTGGAAGGGCCGGGCCAGACCCAGGTCGAGCAGGCCAAACGGATTTGCGCCGGCTGCCCCGTCAGGCGGCCGTGCCTCGACTACGCGATCAGCACCGCGCAGGCCGACGGCGTCTGGGGCGGCACCGACCCCGCGCAGCGGCGGGAACTCATCCTGACAGCGCCGCCGCGAGAAACCGTTCCCGCTCGCCCGCCTCGAGGTGATCGCTGAACAGCACCCCGTCGAGGTGGTCGACCTCGTGCTGCAGCACCCTCGCCAGCACGCTCAGCGCGCGCACGGTGACCGGCCGGCCGAACATGTCGCGGCCGCGCGCCGTCACCATGAAGGAGCGTTCCAGCGGCCACCACACGCCCGGGGCGGACAGGCACGCCTCGTCGGCGGTGACGCGCCGCGCCGACAACTCCAGGCGCGGGTTGACCAGATGGCCCGACTTGCCGTCATAGTTGTAGACGATCACCCGTACCGGCTCGCCGATCTGCGGGGCCGCCACGCCCGCGCGGCCGGAGCCCGCGTTCATCGTGGCCGTCAGCCGCTTCACCAGCAGCCGCAACTCCTTGTCGAAATCGCGTACCGGCGCGGACGTCTCGCGCAGCACCGGATCGTCGAACGTGCGGATCAGCCGTACCGTCACCCGTAACTCCCCGATAGGCGGCGTCGTCACGATCTACGTTTCCCGGCGCCGCCGCACGCCAATCCCCGGCTTTTCGCCATGTAGCACAGAGGTAACAGAGCGGACCCAGCGGCGAAACCACCCGAAAGCACTATCGGAGGGTGTTCTCACAAGAGTCATGTACCTCTGTGATGCCCGGCCGGGTGCTCGGGGCCCGGCCGGGCGTCGTGGAGCCCTCGGAGGTGTGGGCATGAGCGAATTCCCTCAGGAGACCGGCTACTCGCCGGAGACGGCCCCCGACGCCCTGGCGGGCTTCACCGTTGGCGTGACCGCGACGCGGCGCCGCGAGGAGTTCGGGGCGTTGCTCGAACGGCGCGGCGCACGGGTGGTGAGCGCGCCCGCCATCAGGCTCGTCCCCCTGGCCGAGGACGCCGACCTGCTCGCCGCCACCCGGCAGACCCTCGAGGCGCCGCTGGACGACGTGGTCATCACCACCGGCGTCGGGTTCCGCGGCTGGATGGCCGCCGCCGAGGGCTGGGGCCTGTCCGGCGAGCTGAGCGACCACCTGGCCAGGGCCCGCCTGCTCACCCGCGGGCCCAAGGCCAGGGGAGCGGTGCGCGCCGCCGGGCTCACCGACGACTGGACGCCCGCCACCGAGTCGTGCGAGGAGATCAAGGTCCACCTCCTCGCCCAGGACCTGCGCGGCCGCCGCATCGCGGTGCAGCAGCACGGCGAGCCGCTGGCCGCGTTCGTGGCCGACCTGCGCGGGGCGGGGGCCGAGGTCATCGAGATCCCGGTCTACCGGTGGCTGCCGTACCGCGACATCTCGCCGCTGCGCCGCCTCATCAACCAGACGCTGTCGGGCGCCATCGACGCCGTCGCCTTCACCAGCGCCCCCGCCGTCAACTCCATGCTGGCCACCGCGCGGGCCGAAGGACTGGAGGACGCGTTGCTGGCCGCGTTCGGCGGCGGCGTCGTGGCCGCCTGCGTCGGCCCCGTCACGGCAGGACCGCTCGCCGCGCGAGGCGTCCCGACGCTGCAGCCCGACCGCTCCCGGCTCGGCGCGCTCGCCCGCGTCCTCGCCCGCCACCTGCCCGAGCACGGCGTCACCCGGGTCAGCGCGGGCGGCCACCGCCTGGAGATCCGCGGCCACGCGGCCGTCGTGGACGACGCCCTGCGGCCGCTGCCGCCCGCGCCGATGGCGGTGCTCAAGCGCCTGGCCGACAAGCCGGGCCACGTGGTCTCGCGCGCCGACCTGCGTACGGTGCTGCCCGGCAGCGTCGCGCGCGAGTCGGCCGAGCACGCGGTCGAGATGGCCGTCACCCGGCTGCGTCGCGCTCTCGGGGCCGGCGAGATCGTCGAAACGGTCGTCAAACGCGGCTACCGCCTCGCCTGCCGCTACGAGGTGGCCCTTTGACCCCACCCCTCCACCCCAGCCCCACTCCGTCCGCGGACGGCCCCGTCCCCCCACCGCCCGCGGACGCCCCCACCCCTCCGCCACCCGCGGCCCGCCCCGGCTCCACACCATCACCGAGCCGCCCCGGCCCAGCCCCGTCAGCGCGCCGTCCCGGCCCCGCGCCGTCCGCGACGCGTCGTGGTCCCGCGCCGTCCGCGACGCGTCCCGGCCCCGCGCCGTCCGCGACGCGTCCCGGCCCTGCGCCGTCGGCGGGCCGTCGTGGTGGGACCCCGACGCTCGTGCTGGCCGCCCACGGCACGCGCAGCGCTGCCGGCGAACGCTCACTCGACGCGCTGGCCGAGGCGCTGCGCAGGGACCGGCCCGGGTGGCGCGTCGAACTCGGCTACCTGGAGATCAGCTCGCCGCCGCTGGCGGAGCTGCTGCCGGCCGTGCGGGGTCCCGTGGTGGTGGTGCCGCTGCTGCTCGCCGGCGGCTACCACGCGCACGTCGACCTGCCCGCCGTCGTCGCCGCCCACCGTCCCGACGCGGTGGTGGCCGGCTGGCTCGGCCCGCACCGGCTGCTCACCTCGGCACTGGTACGCAAGCTGGGCCGCGCGGGCCTGCGCGGCACCGACGCCGTCCTGCTCGGCGGCGCGGGCTCGTCCGACCCGGCGGCCCTGGCCGACGTACGGGCCGCGGCCCACCTGCTCGCCGTGCGCCTGGCCCGCCCGGTGACCGCCGCGTTCGCCTCGGCGGGCACGCCGACGCTGCAGGAGGCCATGGAACGGCTCAGCTCGACACCGGCCGCCCGGGTGGCCATCGCCTCGTACGTCCTCGCACCCGGCTACTTCCACGACCGGCTGGCCGAATGTGCCGGTGCGGGCCTGGTCAGCGAGCCGCTGGGTGCCGACCCCGACGTCGTGAGGCTCATCTGGCACCGCTACGACGAGGCCCTACGCCGCGCCGCGCACCCCTCCACCGCCCGCCACGCCTGACACCTGCCCCGGAGCCGGCCCGTCCCGGAGAGCGCCGCGAACGGCCCGCCGCACAAATCGACGGCGGCCACCCCGCGCAGAGAGCTCGAGACCTGAGCAGGGCGGAAAGCCGAACGCCGGGTTCCGGGCGGGCCTGAGCGTTAGGGGGCGGAGGTCAGTTGGTCCGTGCCGTGGTCTCGGCGGCGGAGGTCAGTTGGTCCGTGTCGCGGTTTCGGCGGCGGAGGTCAGCTGTCCGTGTCGCGGTCTCGGCGGCGGAGGTAGCGTTCGAACTCGGCCGCGATGGCGTCGCCGCTCGCCTCGGGAAGCTCGGCGGCGTCCTTGCGCTCCTCGAGCTCCTTGACGTAGTCGGCCACCTCGCTGTCCTGGGAGGCCAGCTCGTCGACGCCACGCTCCCACGCGCGCGCCTCCTCGTCGAGGTCGCCCAGCGGCATCGGGATCTCCAGCACGTCCTCCAGCCGCCGCAGCAGCGCGAGGGTCGCCTTCGGGTTGGGCGGCTGCGCGACGTAGTGGGGCACCGACGCCCACAGCGAGACCGCGTCGAGGCCCGCCTGCCCGAACGCGTGCCCCAGCACGCCGACGATGCCGGTCGGCCCCTCGTAGCGGCTCAGCTCGAGGTTGATCGACCGGGCGAGCCCGTCGTTGCTCGCGCTGCCGAGGATCGGCACGGGACGGGTGTGGGGCGAGTCGTTGAGCAGCGCCCCGAGCATGACGGCCAGCTCGACGCCCAGCTCGCGGCAGATGTAGATGATGTCGGCGCAGAACGAGCGCCAGCGCATGTTGGGCTCGATGCCGCGCAGCAGCACCACGTCGCGCTCGACGCCCGGCGGGCGGGCGCGCAGCAGCCGCGTCGTCGGCCACACGATCGACTGGGTCAGCCCGTCGCTCATCTCGACCACGGGCCGGGTGACCTGGAAGTCGTAGTAGTCGTCCGGGTCGAGCGAGACGAGCGGCTCGGCCTTCCAGGCGGTCTCGAGGTGGGCGATCACGCCGCTGGAAGCCTCACCCGCGTCGTTCCAGCCCTCGAACGCGGCAATGAGCACCGGGTCGACGAGCTCGGGGAGCCCTTCGAGCTCTATCACGTGTCGCCTCCACTTCCATCGTCCCGCTAAGCCTATGCGCTGCGGAGCCGTCGCCGTCACCGTCTGTCGCCCGGAAAAATGGGCGAGGCCGTACGCGACGCCGCCCGGCGCGCACCTCCCGCCGGCCGCCCGGCTGCCCCGCTCGCCCGGGTGCGTCCGCCTCCGCCGCAGTTCCGCGCGGTGCCGTACGCGGCCCGCCCGCCCCGCGCGGCGCTCCCCGGCCGCGTACGGCACTCACCCCCGTTCGCGTCGGGCGAACCCCGGCATGCCGGCTGCGCGCCGGGGCACGAAGGCCGGATGACCGGTGGCGAAGGCCGCACCGAAGCGGCGTACGTGACGACGAAGGCCCGCGGAACCGCCGCGGCCGCCACTCGCGGCGGGTCCGGTGCGGACGCGACCCGCGGCGAGCCCGGCGCCGGCGCCCCCGAGGGGCCCGCCTGGCGCCCGACGGTCGCCGGGAAGGCAGCGGATAAGCTCTACCCCATGAGCATCTCCCCGTCCTTCAGAGAAGTGTTGTCCCAGCGAGTCGTCGTCGCCGACGGCGCGATGGGCACGATGCTCCAGGCTCAGGAGCCGACCCTCGACGACTTCGAGGGCCACGAAGGCTGCAACGAGGTGCTCAACGTCACCCGGCCCGACATCGTGCGCGGCGTCCACGACGCCTACTTCGCCGTCGGCGTCGACTGCGTCGAGACCAACACCTTCGGCGCCAACCTGGCCGCCCTCGGCGAGTACGACATCTCCGACCGCGTCTTCGAGTACTCCGAGGCCGGCGCCCGCGTCGCCCGCGAGGCCGCCGACCGCTGGTCCACCCCCGACCACCCGCGTTTCGTGCTCGGCTCCATCGGGCCGGGCACCAAGCTGCCCACCCTCGGCCACCTGCCCTACGCCAGCCTGCGCGACGCCTACCGCGACAACGCGGCCGGCCTCATCGCCGGCGGCGCCGACGCCGTCATCATCGAGACCAGCCAGGACCTGCTTCAGGTCAAGGCCGCGGTCGTCGGCGTGAGGCGGGCCATCGACGCCTCGGGCAAGGACGTGCCGATCATCGCGCAGGTCACCATCGAGACCAACGGCGCGATGCTGCTCGGCTCCGAGATCGGCGCCGCGCTGACCGCGATCGAGCCGCTCGGCGTCGACGTCATCGGCCTCAACTGCGCCACCGGCCCGGCCGAGATGAGCGAGCACCTGCGCTACCTCGCCCGCCACTCGCGGCTCAGGCTGTCCTGCATGCCGAACGCCGGTCTGCCGGTGCTGACCTCCGACGGCGCCCACTACCCGCTCGGCGCCGAGGAGCTGGCCGACGCCCACGAGATGTTCACCCGCGACTACGGCCTGTCCCTGGTCGGCGGGTGCTGCGGCACCACCCCCGAGCACCTGCGCCAGGTGGTCGAGCGGGTGCGCGGCAAGGAGGTGGCGGCGCGCCGCCCCCACCCGGAGCCGGGCGCGTCCTCGCTCTACCAGACCGTCCCGTTCCGGCAGGACACGTCCTACCTCGCCATCGGCGAGCGCTGCAACACCAACGGCTCCAAGGCCTTCCGCGAGGCCATGCTGGAAGGCCGCTGGGACGACTGCGTCGAGACGGCCCGCGACCAGGCCCGCGACGGCGCCCACATGCTCGACCTCTGCGTCGACTACGTCGGCCGCGACGGCGTCGCCGACATGAAGGAGCTGGCGTTCCGCTTCGCCACCGCCTCCACGCTGCCGATCATGCTCGACTCGACCGAGCCCGCCGTGCTGCAGGCCGGCCTCGAGATGCTGGGCGGCCGCGCCGCGGTCAACTCCGTCAACTACGAGGACGGCGACGGCCCCGACTCCCGCTTCCAGAAGATCATGCGGCTCGTCCGCGAGCACGGGGCGGCCGTCGTCGCGCTGACCATCGACGAGGAGGGCCAGGCCCGCACCGCCGAGTGGAAGGTGCGCGTGGCGAGCCGGCTCATCGACGACCTGACGACCAACTGGGGCATGCGGGTCGAGGACATCATCGTCGACTGCCTGACCTTCCCGATCGCCACCGGCCAGGAAGAGACCCGCCGCGACGGCCTCGAGACGATCGAGGCCATCCGCGAGCTCAAGCGCCGCTACCCGGGCGTGCAGACCACGCTGGGCCTGTCCAACATCAGCTTCGGCCTCAACCCGGCCGCCCGCATGGTGCTCAACTCGGTGTTCCTCAACGAGTGCGTCAACGCGGGGCTCGACTCCGCGATCGTGCACGCCTCCAAGATCCTGCCGATGGCCCGCATCCCCGACGAGCAGCGCCAGGTCGCCCTCGACATGGTCTACGACCGCCGCCGTCCTGGCTACGACCCGCTGCAGCGCTTCATGGATCTGTTCGAGGGCGTCGACGCCGCCGCGCTGCGCGCCGGCAAGGCCGAGGAGCTCGCCGCGCTGCCGCTGTGGGAGCGGCTCAAGCGGCGCATCATCGACGGCGAGCGCAAGGGCCTGGAGGCCGACCTCGACTCCGGGCTGGAGCAGCGGCCCGCCCTCGAGATCATCAACGAGGTGCTGCTCGACGGCATGAAGACGGTGGGCGAGCTGTTCGGCTCCGGGCAGATGCAGCTGCCGTTCGTGCTGCAGTCGGCCGAGGTGATGAAGGCCGCCGTCGCCCACCTCGAGCCCCACATGGACCGCGTCGAGGGCGAGACGAAGGGCCGCATCGTGCTGGCCACCGTCAAGGGTGACGTGCACGACATCGGCAAGAACCTCGTCGACATCATCCTGTCCAACAACGGCTACCAGGTCGTCAACCTCGGCATCAAGCAGCCGGTCTCGGCCATCATCGAGGCCGCGGAAGAGCAGAAGGCCGACGTCATCGGCATGTCCGGCCTGCTGGTCAAGTCGACGGTCGTCATGAAGGAGAACCTGGAGGAGATGAACTCCAGGGGCCTGGCCGGCGACTACCCGGTGCTGCTCGGCGGCGCCGCCCTGACCCGCGCCTACGTCGAGCAGGACCTCGCCGGGCTGTTCGACGGCGAGGTCCGCTACGCGCGCGACGCGTTCGAGGGGCTGCGGCTGATGGACGCGTTCATGGCCGTCAAGCGCGGCGTACCCGGCGCGGCGCTGCCGCCGCTGCGCGAGCGGCGGGTCAAGACCGGCGCCGTGCTGGAGCGCACCCCCGTCGAAGAGCTGCCGGCCCGCTCCGACGTGGCCGTCGACAACCGGCTGCCGAAGGCGCCCTTCCAGGGCGACCGCGTCGTCAAGGGCATCTCGCTGCAGGAGTACTCCGCCTTCCTCGACGAGCGGGCACTGTTCCTCGGCCAGTGGGGGCTCAAGCCGACGCGCGGCGGCGACGGCCCCGGCTACGAGGACCTCGTCGAGACCGAGGGCCGGCCGCGGCTGCGCATGTGGCTCGACCGCATCCAGACCGAGGGGCTGCTGGAGGCCGCCGTCGTGTACGGCTACTTCCCTTGCGTGTCCGACGGCGACTCCCTGATCATTCTCGACGACGACGGTAGCGAGCGCACCCGCTTCACGTTCCCGCGCCAGCGCCGCGACCGCCACCTGTGCCTGTCCGACTTCTTCCGCCCGAAGGACTCCGGCGAGGTCGACGTGGTCGGCCTCCAGGTCGTCACCATGGGTTCGAAGATCGCCGAGGCCACCTCCGAGCTGTTCGCGAAGGACGCCTACCGCGACTACCTCGAACTGCACGGCCTGTCGGTGCAGCTCACCGAGGCGCTGGCCGAGTACTGGCACGCCCGGGTGCGCGCCGAGCTCGGCATCGGCGGCGACGAGTCGCTCGACGACATGCTCAAGGTCAACGTCCAGGGCTGCCGCTACTCCTTCGGTTACCCGGCCTGCCCCAACCTGGAGGACCAGAAGCAGCTGTTCGAGCTGCTCGCGCCCGAGCGCATCGGGGTGTCGCTGTCGGAGGAGTTCCAGCTCCACCCCGAGCAGTCCACCTCGGCCGTGGTCGTCCACCACCCGGAGGCCAGTTACTTCAACGTCTGACCGCGACCTGCGGTGACGTCCCCGGCGGCGGTCTCCCGCCGCGCCGCCGGGGCCCGCCGCACGACGATCTCGGCCGCTGTTCCGTACGGGTGCGACCCCCCTTCACCCGCGGTTCATCCCGGGCGGCCACCATGGCGGGCGGACACAACCGATCAGGAGCAAGGGTGGAAGCGGTCTTCTTCGACATGGACGGCCTGCTGGTCGACAGCGAGCGGGTCTGGCTGGAGATCGAGACCGAGGTGATGGGCCGGCTGGGCGCGGAGTGGACGCCCGAGCATCAGGCCCACCTGGTCGGCGGGTCCATGGAGCGCACGGTCGAGTACATGCTGGGCGTGTCCGGCGCCGACGTCGCCCCCGGCGCCGTACGCGACTGGATGGTGGCCGGCATGGTGGCGCGCCTGTCGCAGGGCGTGGTGCCCATGCCCGGCGCGGGTGAGCTGGTCGACGCGCTGCGCGACGAGGGGGTCCCGGTGGGGCTGGTGACCTCGTCGCTGGGGGAGATCGCCGACGCCGTACTCAAGGGTTTCGGCCGTGACCGGTTCGACCTGGTCGTCACCGCCGACGACGTCACGCGGACGAAGCCGGACCCCGAGCCGTACCTGACGGCCGCGCGGCGGCTGGGGGTGGAGCCGGTGCGCTGCGTCGTCCTGGAGGACTCCCCGAACGGCGTGGCGGCGGCGACGGCGGCCGGCTGCGCGGTGGTGGCGGTGCCGCACCTGCTGCCCGTGGAGCCCGCTCCTGGCCGGCTGGTGGTGTCGTCGTTGACGGAGGTCGGGGTGGCCGACCTGCGGGCGCTGCTGCGGTCCTGAGCCGGCAGGCTCGGGGTTCCCCCTAAGGGAGAAGTGGTTCTCGAGGACGATGCGCGGGCGAGATCGCGTGCCAGGATGGAGGTAAAGCCACGACGAGGGGCGGCATATGGACACGCTGAATCAGATCGCGCTGCCGTTGTGCGGCGGGCTGGCCATCGCCGGACTGGTGCTGGCGTACATGCTCTTCCGGCGCAGGGGAGTGGCCTCGGGCCTGCGGGCGACCGCGTGGGCGCTGCTGCCGGTGGCGGCCTACCTCACGGGCGCGCTGTCGGCGCTGTGGACGATCGGCGCCACAGTGGTCGGCTTCGTGACCAACCTGGTGCTCAACCCGATGGTGTGGGCAGGCGTCGCACTGGCGGGCCTGTCGGCGGTGCTCTTCATCGTCTCGGGCGTGATGCGCGGCCGCAGACTTCGCAAGAGCGCCGATCCGGCGGTGGCGGCGGAGGCCGAACGCCCGGCCGTGGGGGCCAAGCCGCAGCAGGCTCCCGGAGCCCGGCCGGCCGCCGGCGAGCCGAAAAGGGCCCAGAAGGCCGGCCCGAAACAGGCCGCGAAAGACGACGACTTCTCCGATATCGAAGAGCTTCTCAAGCGCCGCGGCATCAGCTGAACGCGGCCGAGCCGGCGGCCATGTCGTGGTTCTGAGACGGAATCGGTACGCATTCTGGACATCGGTGTGGAGACCAATACGAATCCGTTTCGCATCAATCACAGATTAGCCACATAGCGGTCTGGGGGACTAGTCAGCGCAGCTCAGGCCATAGATTCTGCCTCCTGAGGTCCGCGACAACGCGGTCTGAAGTCACCACGCGTTGAGACAGCGTCGTCTGGTTCCAGGGGGCATTTCGGCATGACCGCACCGCTAGACGTGTCCGGTTCCGCTACAGAAGCGCAACCGGAGTCGGTGCTCGCGGGAGCGGGCAAAGACATTCAGGGCAGATCTCTCACCCGGATCGCCTGGATGCGGCTCAGGCGTGACAAGGTCGCGCTGGCGGGCGGCGGCGTCGTCGTCCTGCTGATCCTCGTCGCGATCTTCTCCTCGCCGATCATCGCGCTTTTCGGGCATCCGCCCCTGGAGTTCCACCAGGACCAGATCGACCCCGCCACACTGCTGCCCAAGGGCGCCGCAGGCGGCATGAGCAGCGACTATCTGCTGGGCGTCGAGCCGGTCAACGGCCGTGACATCTTCAGCCGCATCGTCGCCGGCGCGTGGATCTCGCTGCTGATCGGCTTCCTCGCCACCGTGGTGTCCGTGATCATCGGCACCGTCCTCGGCGTCATCGCCGGCTACTTCGGCGGCTGGGTCGACCAGGTCATCGGCCGGCTCATGGACGTCTTCCTCGCCTTCCCGCTCCTGGTCTTCGCCATCGCGCTGGCCGGCGTGGTCCCCGACCACGGTTTCGGCCTCGAGGGCAACGGCCTGCGCATCGCCATGCTGATCTTCATCATCGGCTTCTTCAGCTGGCCCAGCATCGGCCGCATCGTCCGCGGCCAGACCCTGTCGCTGCGCGAACGCGAGTTCGTGGACGCCGCCAAGAGCCTCGGCGCCCGCCACGGCTACATCCTGTTCCGCGAGGTCCTGCCGAACCTGATGGCGCCGATCCTGGTGTACGCGACCCTGCTCATCCCCACCAACATCCTGTTCGAGGCGTCGCTCTCGTTCCTGGGTGTCGGCATCACCCCCCCCACCCCCACCTGGGGAGGCATGCTGTCCGAGGCGGTCCGCTTCTACACGCTGCCCCACTTCGTGATCTTCCCGGGTCTGGCGATCTTCATCACCGTTCTGGCGTTCAACCTGTTCGGCGACGGTCTGAGGGACGCCTTCGACCCCCGAGCGCACTGACCCACCACCCACGCGCTTCATCCCCCGCATCTCACTCCAAAGGGGTTAGTCAATGAGAAGGAAACACGCACTGGCAGGAGCCGCGACAGCGGTGCTGGCGCTGGCGCTCGCCGCCTGTGGCGGCGGTAGCGGCTCGACCCAGCAGCCCGCCCAGTCCGCGTCCGGCGGCACCGGCGCGCAGGACGCGTTCAACGCTGCTGTGACCGGTGTGTTCAACCCGTCGACCAAGAAGGGCGGGACGCTCAAGGCGGCCCACTCCTCCGACTGGGACAGCCTCGACCCGGGGGACACCTACTACGGCTATTCGTTCGACTTCGGCCGGTTCTACTGGCGGACGCTGACGATGTACAAGCCGGGCCCCGGCCCTGAGGGCAACACCGTCGTCCCCGACCTCGCGGAGTCGCTCGGCACGCCCAGCGACGACGGCAAGACGTGGACGTACAAGATCAAGAGTGGCCTCAAGTTCGAGGACGGCACCCCGATCACCGCCAAGGACGTGGCGTACGCGGTGGCGCGCTCCTTCGACAAGGAGACCTTCCCGCACGGCCCGTCGTACCTCAACGAGCTGCTCGCCTGGCCGAAGGACTTCAAGGGCGTCTACAAGACCCCCGACGTCGACTACTCCTCGGCCGTCGAGGCGACCGACGACACCACGGTGGTCTTCCACCTGAACAAGCCGTTCGCGTCGATGGACTACATCGTCCAGATGCCGATGACGGCCCCGGTGCCGAAGGACAAGGACACCGGCGCGAAGTACCGCGAGAAGGTCGTCTCCTCCGGCCCGTACAAGTTCGAGACGAACGAGATCGGCAAGCGGTTCGCCCTGGTCCGCAACGACCAGTGGGACCCGGCGACCGACCCCAACCGTCCCGCGCTGCCGGACCGCATCGAGGTCCAGCTCAACGTCAACGCCGACGACCTGGACAACCAGATCATCTCCGGTGACATCCAGCTCGACATCCCCGGCACCGGCATGCAGCCCGCGGCGCTCGGCAAGGTCCTGCCCGACCCGGCGCTGAAGGCCCGTACGGACAACCCGACGATCCCCAGGCTCTGGTACGTCTCGGTCATCCCGGACAACGCCCCGCTGGACAACGTCAACTGCCGTAAGGCCGTCATGTTCGCGGCCGACCGCGTCGCCAACCAGACCGCCTACGGAGGCGAGGTCGCCGGCGGCGAGATCGCGACCAACGTGATGCCCCCCGCCATCGTGGGCCAGGAGAAGTTCGACCTGTACCCGTCGGCCGACAACAAGGGCGACCTGACCAAGGCCAAGGAGGCGCTCGCCGCCTGCGGCAAGCCTGACGGTTTCACCACCACGATGGCCTACCGTTCCGACCGCCCGCGCGAGAAGGCGCTCGCCGAGGCCATGGAGCAGGCGCTCTCCCGCGTCGGCATCAAGCTGACGCTGAAGGGCTTCCCGGCCTCGAGCTACTTCTCCGACTACGCCGGAAACGTGAACTACGTCAAGGAGA
The DNA here is from genome assembly GCF_900100395.1 of Nonomuraea maritima. Classification (GTDB taxonomy): domain Bacteria; phylum Actinomycetota; class Actinomycetes; order Streptosporangiales; family Streptosporangiaceae; genus Nonomuraea; species Nonomuraea maritima. Next base: position 190,725 of record NZ_FNFB01000008.1, read on the forward strand.
ACGGCATCGGCCTGGCCGCCCACGGCTGGGGCTCCGACTGGCCCGACGGCTACGGCTTCCTGCAGGCCATCGTCGACAGCCGCACCATCCGCGACGCCGGCAACTACAACCTCAGCGTCAAGAACCCTGAGGTCGACAAGCTGATCGACCAGGCCTCTGGCGAGCTCGACGAGGCGGCCCGTGCCAAGCTGTGGGTCGAGGTCGACAAGAAGGTCATGGAGGACGCCTCCATCCTTCCGGTGGTCTGGGCCAAGTCGCTGCTCATGCGCGGCAAGGGCCTGACGAACGTCGCCTACAACGAGGGCCAGAGCATGTACGACTACATCATGCTCGGCGTCGAGTGACCATCAGGCGAGGTTCGGGGAACTAGCGAAGGCAGGTGAAGGCAGGAGTGGCCCGTCCGCTCGCGGGCGGGCCACTCGGCCGGTAGCGGTGCTCACATACATCATCAGGCGTCTGATCGGCGCGTTCGCCATGCTGATCGTCATCAGCATGGTCACCTTCGGCATCTTCTACGTGGTGCCGCAATGGGCGGGGGCGACCCCCGAGGCCATGGCGTCCCGGTACGTGGGCCGGGCGGCCACGCCGGAGACGGTCCACCTGGTGGCCGAACGGCTGGGCTTCTACGACCCGGTGGTCGTGCAGTACGGCAACTTCGTCAAGGGCATCTTCGCCGGCGCCCAGTACGACTACGGGGCGGGCGTCGAGCAGTGCCCCGCACCGTGCTTCGGCTACTCCTTCATCAGCGGCCAGCCCGTGTGGCCCGACCTGCTCGACCGGATGCCGGTGACCTTCTCGCTGGCCATCGGCGCCGCGGTGCTGTGGGTGATCGCCGGCGTCACCGTCGGCGTGGTCTCCGCCCTGCGCCGAGGCAGCTTCTTCGACCGGCTCACCATGGGCACCGCCCTGGCCGGCGTGTCGCTGCCCATCTTCTTCACCGGCATGATCTCCCTGGTCGTCTTCAGCTACGGCCTGGGCTGGACGCCGCCGGGAGGCTCCTACACACCCATCGACGAGAACCCGGCGCTGTGGGCGTACGACCTGCTGCTGCCGTGGATCACGCTGGCGTTCCTGTTCGCCGCCACCTACGCCCGGCTCACCAGGGCCGGCATGCTGGAGACGATGGGCGAGGACTACATCCGCACCGCCAGGGCCAAGGGCCTGAAGGAGAGACAGGTCGTCGTCAAGCACGGCCTGCGGGCCACGCTGACGCCCATCCTGACCCTCTTCGGCATCGACTTCGGCCTGCTGATCGGCGGCGCCATCCTCACCGAGACCACCTATACTCTGCCCGGGCTCGGCCAGTACGCCATTCTGGCCATCAGGACGCAGGACATGCCGCAGGTCATGGGCGTCGTGCTGGTGGCCGCGACCTTCGTGGTGGTCGCGAGCCTGATCGTCGACCTGCTGTACGCCGTGGTCGACCCGAGGGTGAGGTTGTCGTGAGCTTCCTGGACGTCAAAGACCTGAAGATCCACTTCCCGACGGACGACGGCATCGTCAAGTCCGTGGACGGCCTGTCGTTCGGCGTCGAGCGCGGCAAGACCCTCGGCATCGTGGGCGAGTCCGGCTCCGGCAAGAGCGTCACCAGCCTCGGCATCCTGGGTCTGCACAAGGGCGGCCGCGCCCGGCTGTCCGGCGAGATCTGGCTCGACGGCGAGGAGCTCATCGGAGCCAGCGCCGAGCACGTACGCCGGCTGCGCGGCAAGAAGATGGCGATGATCTTCCAGGATCCGCTGTCGTCGATGCACCCCTACTACACGGTCGGCCACCAGATCATCGAGGCCTACCGGATCCACCACGACGTCTCCAAGCAGGTGGCGCGCAAGCATGCCATCGACATGCTCGGCCGCGTCGGCATCCCCGAGCCGGCCAGGCGCGTCGACAGCTACCCGCACGAGTTCTCCGGCGGCATGCGTCAGCGCGCCATGATCGCCATGGCGCTCTCCTGCGACCCCGAGCTGCTCATCGCCGACGAGCCGACCACCGCGCTCGACGTGACCGTGCAGGCGCAGATCCTCGACCTCATGCGCGACCTGCAGCGCGAGTTCAACTCCGCGCTGATCATCATCACGCACGACCTCGGCGTGGTGGCCGAGCTGTCCGACGACATCCTCGTCATGTACGGCGGCAAGTGCGTCGAGTACGGCACCGCCGAGGACGTCTTCTACCGCCCCGAACACCCCTACACCTGGGGTCTGCTGGGCTCCATGCCGCGGCTCGACCGCGAGCCGACCGAGCGGCTCATGCCGATCAAGGGCTCACCGCCGTCGCTGATCAACGTGCCGCCGGGCTGCGCCTTCCACCCCCGCTGCCCGTACGCCGAGCGCACCGGCGACAAGGCCCGCACCGAGGTCCCGGCCCTGACCGAGACCGCGGGCGGTCACCTCGTGCGCTGCCACATGAGCAGGGACGAGCGCCACAGCCTGTGGGAGAACGAGATCAAGCCAGTGCTGGAGATCCAGTGAGCGAAAACGAGCCGCTTCTGTCCGTGCAGAACATGGAGAAGCACTTCCCCATCACCAAGGGCCTGCTCAAAAGGCAGGTCGGCGCCGTCAAGGCGGTCGACGGGATCAGCTTCGAGGTGTTCAAGGGCGAGACGCTCGGCCTGGTGGGCGAGTCCGGCTGCGGCAAGTCCACCACGGGCCGGCTGGTCACCCGGCTGCTCGAACCCACCGGCGGCAAGGTCGTCTTCGAGGGCCAGGACATCACGCACATGAGCCAGGGCGGGCTCCGCCCCCTCCGGCGCGACATGCAGATGATCTTCCAGGACCCGTACTCGTCGCTCAACCCCCGCCACACGGTCGGCGCCATCGTCGGCGCCCCGTTCCGCATCCAGGGCGTGCAGACCGAGAACGGCGTCAAGAAGGCCGTCCAGGACATCCTCGCGATGGTCGGCCTCAACCCCGAGCACTACAACCGCTACCCGCACGAGTTCTCCGGCGGCCAGCGGCAGCGCATCGGCATCGCCCGTACGCTGGCGCTCAAGCCGAAGCTGATCATCGCCGACGAGCCGGTCTCCGCGCTCGACGTGTCGATCCAGGCCCAGGTCGTCAACCTGCTCGAAGACCTGCAGAAAGAGCTCGACCTGACCTACGTGGTGATCGCCCACGACCTGTCGGTCGTCCGGCACATCAGCGACCGGGTCGCGGTCATGTACCTCGGCAAGATCGTCGAGGTCGCCGAACGCAAGCGCCTGTACAGCGTGCCCATGCACCCGTACACCAACGCGCTGCTGTCGGCCGTGCCCGTACCCGACCCCAAGGTCCGCAAGGACCAGGAGCGCATCCGGCTGAAGGGCGACGTGCCGAGCCCGCTCAATCCGCCGCCCGCCTGCCGCTTCCACACCCGCTGCTGGAAGGCGCAGGAGATCTGCAAGAAGGTCGAGCCGCCGCTCACCGAGATGGCCGGCGGCCACCAGGTGGCCTGCCACTTCCCGGAGAACGCCCCCGAGGCGTCCGCCGCCGGCACGTCCGCCAAGGCCGGCTGAACCCACGGTGACGCGCCGCCCGCCCCCACCGGGCGGGCGGCGCTCTCACGACAGGGTGCCCGGCGTGATCAGCCCCGTCTCGTAGGCCAGCACCACGGCCTGGACGCGATCGCGCAGCCCCAGCTTCGTCAGCACGTTGCCGACGTGCGTCTTGACCGTCGTCTCGCTCACCACGAGCTTGGCCGCGATCTCGGCGTTGGACATGCCCTTGGCGATGAGCCGCAGCACCTCGAGCTCGCGCTCGGTCAGCCGGTCGAGCCGCGCCGGCGCCGCCTGCTCGTACGCCGACGGCAGCCGCGCGGCGAACCGGTCGAGCAGCCGCCGGGTCACGCTCGGCGCCACGATCGCGTCACCGGCCGCCACCACCCGGATCGCCTGCACCAGCTCGTCGGGCGGCACGTCCTTCAGCAGGAACCCCGACGCGCCCGCCCGCAACGCCTCCACGATGTACTCGTCGAGGTCGAACGTGGTCAGCACCAGCACCTTCGGCACGTGCGCCGCCGGAGCCGCCTCCCGCACGATGCGGCGGGTCGCCTCGATGCCGTCGACGCCGGGCATCCTGATGTCCATCAGCACCACGTCGGGCAGCAGCGCCCGCGTCTGCTCCTGCGCGTCCTTGCCGTCGCCCGCCTGCCCCACCACCGTGAGGTCGGGCTCGGCCTCCAGGATCAGGCGGAACCCGGTGCGCAGCAGCGGCTGGTCGTCCACCAGCAGCACCCTGATCGTCATTGGCCGTCCTTCAACGGGAACTTCGCCCGCACCTCGAAACCGCCGCCCGCCAGCGGACCGACGCTGAGAATTCCACCATAGAGGGCGACCCGCTCGCGAATGCCCACCAAACCGTGCCCTGACGTCCCTGACAGCTCCTCCTGGGCCGCCCCGCGGCCGTCGTCGGCCACGCCCACCTCGAGCTCGCGCGGGCCGTACCGCAGGGTCACCTCGGCCCTGGCCCTCGCGCCCGCGTGCCGCAAGCTGTTCGTCAGCCCCTCCTGCACCAGCCGGTACGCGGCCAGGTCGACCCCCGCGGGCAGCGCCCGAGGCTCACCCTCCGTCGCCAGCCGGGCCGGCAGCCCCGCCTCCCGCATCTGCTCCACCAGCGCGGGCAGATCGCTCACCCCCGGCTGCGGGCCGAGCTCGGCCCGCGCGCCCGCCCCCGCGTCGGTACGCAGCACCCCCACGATGTTGCGCATCTCCGTCATCGCCAGCCGGCCCGTGTGCTCGACGGCCGACAACGCCTCGCGCGCCAGATCGGGATCGGAGCCCAGCACCCGCCGGGCCGCCGCCGCCTGCACCGTCATCACGCTCACGTGGTGGGCGACCACGTCGTGCAGCTCCCGGGCGATCCGCGAGCGCTCCTCGGCCCGCGCCGCCCGCGTGTCGGCCGCGTGCGCCCGCTCCAGCCGCGCCGACCGCTCCTTCAGCTCCTCCAGGTACGCCCGCCGCAGCCGCAGGCTCCTGCCGGCCCCCCACACCGCCACGAGCAACACCGCCACCATCAGATGCTCGTTCCACCCCGCCGCCCGCACGAGGCCGGCCACGGCCGTCAGCGTGTACGTCAGCGCCGCGAGCACCAACGCCCCCAGCGCCATCGCCAGCCCCCGGTTGGAGGCCACCGAGTACAGCAGCACCAGACCGGCCAGGCCCACCACGCCCATGCCGTACCCGGACACCGCCGGCAGCGTCTCCAGCGCCAGCCCCACGCACAGCGCCGCGAGCGGCCAGCGGCGGCGCGCCGCCACCGGCACGCACGCCAGGGCCACCAGCACGCCGCCCAGCAGGTCGGGCGGCCGCAAGCCGTCGAGGCGCTGCTGCGCGGGGCCGTAGAGCCAGAACAGCGTCACCGAGGCCACGGCCACGATCGCGGCGAGCACCGCGTCGTCGAGCCTGATCCGGTCTGTCCGCACCGCTTCACTGTAGGACCAGGTGAAAGCCCGTAACCTCCTCCCCTGGGAGGATTGGCGCACCCGCCTGCAGCCGGAGAGAGGGCCTCAGAGCTCGTCGGTGGCCGCCCGCCGGCTGCTGCGCACCGTGTCGCCGGGCTGCCGGTCGGGCACGGGCGGGGGAGTGCCGCCGAACTCGGGGCACAGCGCCTGGTGGTCGCACCAGTCGCACAGACGGCTGCGGCGCGCCCGCCACTCACCCGAGTCGAGCGCCCGCTCGATCGCCGCCCACAGCGCCATCACCTTGCGCTCGGTGGCCAGCAGGTCGGCCTCGTCGGGCGCGTAACGCAGCACCTCGCCCCGGCCCCCGAGGTAGACCAGCTGCAGCAGCCGCGGCACCCGCCCGCGCAGCCGCCACAGCACCAGTGCGTAGAACTTCATCTGGAACAGCGCCTTCGCCTCGAACTCCGGGCCGGGCGCGCTGCCCGTCTTGTAGTCGACCACCCGGATCTCACCGGTCGGCGCCACGTCGAGCCGGTCGACGTAGCCGCGCAGCATCAGCCCGCCGTCGAGCACCGCCTCGACGTACAGCTCCCGCTCGGCCGGCTCCAGCCGCGTCGGGTCCTCCAACGTGAAATAGCGCTCCAGCATGCCGCGCGCCTGCGCCAGCCACTCGTCGTGCTCGGCCTGGTCGGCGAACATCTCGGCGTAGAGCGGCTCGTCGTCGAGCAGCCGCCGCCACTGCGGCTCCAGCAGCGCCAGCGCCGCGTCGACCGAACGGCCGGAGGCGGGAAGGTCGTAGAGGCGCTCCAGGACCGCGTGGACCACCGTGCCGCGCACCGCCGGCGGCGACGGCTTCTCGGGCAACTGGTCGATCACCCGGAAGCGGTAGAGCAGAGGACAGGTCATGAAATCGCCCGCCCGGGACGGGGAGAGAGCTCCGATGATCACCGGCTCGGTCAACGTCATGCACCGCACTCTAGGTCAAGACCCCGACAGAATAACCTTCGCGGAACGAGGATCACGTGATCCGGCGCGTAGCATCAAGGCAGCATCGGCACGTAGCGGACGTTCAAGGAGTGCGGTGAGCGAGCAGAGCCCGCGGCAGGATTTCCCCGGTCTGAGGATGGGGAGGCCGTTCGGCATTCCGGTGTACGTCTCATGGACGTGGTTCCTCGTCGCGGCCTTCATCACGTTCCTGTTCGGCCCCCAGATGGCGGCGAAGCTGCCCGACCTCGGCACCTTCGGCGCCTACGGCGTCGCGTTCGTCTTCGCCGTGCTGCTGTACGTCTCGGTGCTGCTGCACGAGCTCGCCCACAGCGTCCTCGCCAAGGTCTACGGCCTGCCCGTCCGCAGGATCACCCTCTACTTCCTGGGCGGCGTCTCCGAGATCGAGAAGGAGCCGCCCACGCCGGGCAAGGAGTTCATGGTCGCCGCGGTGGGCCCGCTGCTGTCGCTCGGGCTGGCCGCGCTCGGCTTCGTCGCCGACGTCTATCTCGTCAACGACGGAGGCATCCCCGAGGTGCTCGTCTGGCAGCTGTGGTTCGCCAACCTCATCGTCGGCGTCTTCAACCTGCTGCCGGGGCTCCCGCTCGACGGCGGCCGGATGCTGCGCGCCGGCGTGTGGAAGGTGAGCGGCAACCCGGGCACCGGCACCGTCGCCGCCGCGTGGGGCGGCCGCGTGCTCGCTGTGCTGCTGGTGGTCTTCCCCCTCGCCACGATGCTGGGGGGCGACGGCGAGCTCGACTTCTCCAACCTCGTCTGGCCGCTGGTGCTGGCCGCCTTCATCTGGATGGGCGCCGGCCAGTCGCTGCGCGTGGCCCGCGTCCGCGCGCGCATCCCGCAGGTCGACGCGCGCGCCCTGGCACGCCGCGCGATCCCCGTGACAAGCGAGACCCCGCTGTCGGAGGCGCTGCGGCAGGCCGCCGACAGCCGGGCGGGCGCGATGGTCGTCGTCGACCACGACGGCAGGCCGGTCGGCATCGTCCACGAGGCGGCCGTCCAGGCCACGCCCGAGCACCGGCGCCCGTGGATCACCGTCGCGTCCCTGGCGAAGTCGCTGGAGCCCGGCATGGTGCTCCCGGCCGACCTGCGCGGCGAACCGCTCATCGACGCCATGCGCGAGGTCCCGGGCAGCGAGTACCTGCTCGTCGAGCGCGGCGGCGAGATCTACGGCGTGCTCGCCACCGCCGATGTGAACCGGGTTTTCACCGGCGTCTGATTTGTCCCACTCGTTTATGGCGCGGCCCCTCGCTAGGGTCGTGCCCAGGCAGTTTCGGTACGCCCGGTCACACCCCCGGGCGATTTCTGCGATGCGACTACTGGCCGATAGTGTGCTGTTTGGCCAGACTTGCCCAGTCAAGGGGTTAGTGACGGTCCGCCGGTTCATCGATTCGAGACGGCGAGGCCGCGACACCGTCCCCTCGGCTGGGTATGCGTATGGCTGGCGGGCCGGCACTGCAGTGCGGGTGCCGTGACATCGCCGGGTTCCGGGGAGGAGAGTTGAGTGACCGAGCGCCGCGAGGGCACCGATGAGCGCAGCACGGTCGTCATGAGGGAGGACGCATGACCGACCACGGCTTCGGAGTGGTGCGTCCGCTTCCCGGAAACGGGCTGGTCGCCTATCTGGGCGGTCTCCTGCTGGTGTGCGACTCCACGGAGGCGGCCGCCGACGACCTGCTCACCGCATTGCGCGAGACCGCCGGGTCAGGAGGCGACGGCAGGGCACTGGCCCGCCGCGCCGCCCAGGTGCTCGCCGCCAACATGACGGGCGACCCCGCCACGTGCGCCGTCGCCGGACCCGTCGGCGGTGGCGTCGCCGTCCTGGTCAGCGGCTCGGCCGCGGCCACCGTCACCACCCCGGGCGGCGAGACGCGCCTGGCCGGCAGCGACTCGCTCACCTGGGCCGACCGGCTCGTCAACGGTCCCGTCGACCGCGTCGAGCTGAGCCTGCCCGGCGCGGGCAGCCCCCACCCCGCCGTCCGCTTCGACGGCGGCGTGGTGCACGGCGGCGGTCTCGTCGGCGACTTCACCGACCTGCCCGCCCCGTCCCGGCCGCTGACCAGCGAGATGCCGAACACGGCCCTGCACTACGAGCCCGACCTCGCCCCGCCGGTCCAGCAGCCCCAGCAGCCGGTGCAGCCGGTGGAACGGCCGCCGTACCCGCTCGCCGACCAGCCACCGGCCCAGCCCGCGCCGGCGCCGCAGCCCGGCCCGCACTCCGGCCCCCAGTCCGGCCCTCACTCCGGCCCGCAGCCGGTGCCGCAGGCGCCCGAGCCGCAGCCCTACCTGAGCGCGCCCGAGCCGCCGCCCTACCTGCCGCCGCAGGAGCCCTCCTACCACGAGCCTGCGTACCACACGCCGGCCGAGCAGCTGCCGTCCGCGCCCGAACAGTACCCGTCCTACGACGAGCAGCCCTCCGGCGCCGACCAGCCGCTCCCGCAGCGCATGGGCCCGTCCGACCCCTACGAGCCGTACGACCAGCAGCCGGTGCACGGCCCGTCCGACCCCTACGACCAGCAGGGCCAGCCGCCCCAGCAACAGCAGGAGCAGCAGGCCGAGCACGGCGACCGCCCGATGGTCTACGGCGTCGACTGCAAGAACGACCACTTCAACGACCCGCGCGCGCCCTACTGCGTGGTCTGCGGCATCGCCCTCGTCCAGCGCACCCTGGTGCCCTACAAGGGTCCCCGCCCGTCGCTCGGCGTCCTCATCCTCGACGACGGCACGGCGCTGCCCCTCGAGAGCGACTACCTGCTGGGCCGCGATCCCGAGCGCGCCCCCGAGGTGGCCGGCGGCAGCGCCCGCCCCGCCAAGGTGACCAGCCCCGACGGCTCGGTGTCGCGCCGCCACCTGCGGGTGGCGCTCGACGGTTGGGACGTCAACCTGGTCGATCTGGGTTCCGTGAACGGCACCCAGATCCAGCCGCCTGGCGACCCCAATTTCTACGACATCCCGCCGAACGAACCGGTCACCATCGCTCCGGGCACCACGGTGCGCGTGGGGGTGTCCCGCACCCTCCGCTTCGAGGCCCATCGCGGCTGACCGTCTCTCCCGGCACGCCCGCGCACCCCGGCAGGGGGCGCGGGCGTCCGCGTGCCCGGGGACGACCCGCCCGCAGCCGTGCTGTCAGGGCTGGGGGAGTGGACGGCGGAGGAATTGCCTGGTGGCGAGGGTGATCGGCGCCGTGAAGGTGGATATATGGCAAAAAATCGGTATTAAGCGGTGCCAGCTGCCTCCGGCGCTCCCGAGCCGTTCACGAAGCCGTCACCGGAACTCTCCCCGGGCCGCCGCGAGCCGGGAACCTCGGCGGGGCCGGGCTTTCCTGACGCGCGGAGGCGGCCGGAAAGCGGCATGACCCGCCCTCGGATAAACCGCGGCGATAAACAATTCATCGCGCCAATGGCACGGCAATCGACGCCGACAGTGTCAGCGAAACAATCCGCGAACAATGCGCGTGAACTCCGTATGACAGGCCGCCAACCGGCCGTCCCATTCGAAGTGATCCGGTCCGTACCGAACAGGCCCGCTAGTGCTTCCACTGCGAGCGCAGCAGCGCCCACTCCACGTGGTCGGCCCGCGTCCCGTCCGGATTCGCGAACAGCTCCCGCTGCATGCCCTCCCGGGCGAACCCCACCCGCTCCAGCACCGCGTGCGAGGCCACGTTCGCGATGTCGGTGCCCGCCACGATCCGGTGCAACGGCGTACGGTCGAACGCCCAGTCGACCAGCAGCCGCACCGAACGCGTCATGAAGCCCCTGCCGCGGTGCTCGGGCAGCAGCGAGTAGCCCACCATGGCCTGCGCCAGCAGCGGCAGCACCTGCATGAGCTGGACGTGCCCGGCGAACTCCCCCGAGCGGGCGTCCCTGATCGCCAGCTCGACCCGCTGCCCCGACACCCACCAGTAGCCCGTGCAGCGGCAGCGCCGCTCGTCGTCCTCCAGCGTCGTGGGCGGGGCCACCGCGAACGCCGCGACGTCGGGATCGGCCATCATCCGGTGGTAGTCGGCGGCATCGGCCACCGCCAGCGGCGTCAGCCGCACCACCCCGTCGCTCAGCTCACCGCCCTCGAAGCCGCCCTCGAAGAACGGCAGGTACGGCTCCGGCGGAAGCACCGCCTCGCCCCGCAGCCTGGCGAACGTCACAAGATCGGCGAAACGCCCGTCACGCAGCCGCTTGGCCTCCCGCCGCCGCCCCTCCTCGCGGAACCCCGCCTTGTACGCCACCCGCAGGCTCGCCACGTTCTCCACCTCGGCCTGCAGCTCGACCCGGCGGACCCCGTGGTCGAACAGCCAGTCGGTCAGCGCCCGCGCCGCCGTGGCGGCCACGTTCCTGTTGCGGGCCCACGGCGCCACCAGGTAGCCCAGCTCCGTCACCCCCCAGCGGTCGGGAGGCCGCACCCCGATCGAGCCGACCACCCGGCCCGCCTCCGTGATCACGTACTCGGCACCGCCGTCCTCCCAGCGCGTCGCCGCCATCTCCAGGTACTCGCGCGCGTCCTGCAGCCGGTACGGCCGCGCGAGCAACGGCAGGAACCTGGCGGTCACCGGGTCGTCGCACATCCGCACGACGGCCTCGGCGTCGGACACCGCCGCGGGACGCAGGATCAGAGCACCGGTGGAGATCACGTCGTCGGGGAGCATCCCCCATAGATATCGCGCGTCCGGACGTGCCCGAAAGCCCTATAACCTTGCCGCCATGGGTTTCCGCAGGCATGGGCCTTTCCAGGTCGGGGATCAGGTGCAGCTCACCGACCCCAAGAACAAGCGTCACACGATCACGCTCAAGGAGGACGGCGTCTTCCACACCCACAAGGGCGCCATCCCGCACAGCGATCTGATCGGGCAGCCCGAGGGCTCCGTCGTGCGCTCGTCCGGCGGCACCCAGTACCTCGCGTTCCGCCACCTGCTGCAGGACTACACGCTCGCCATGCCGCGCGGCGCGGCCGTCATCTACCCGAAGGACGCCTCGATGATCGTCGGCATGGCCGACGTCTTCCCCGGCGCCCGGGTCATCGAGGCCGGCGTCGGCTCCGGCGCGCTCACCTGCTTCCTGCTGCGCGCCGTCGGCCCTGAGGGCCACGTCACCTCCTACGAGCGCCGCGAGGAGTTCGCCGACGTGGCGCGCAAGAACGTCGAGAAGTTCTACGGCGGCCCGATGGACGACAACTGGCGCCTGGTCGTCGGCGACCTGGTGTCCTCGATCGACGAGGCCGACGTCGACCGCGTCATCCTCGACATGCTCGCCCCCTGGGAGTGCGTCGACGCCGCCGCCAAGGCGCTCACGCCGGGTGGCGTGATCTGCTGCTACGTGGCGACGACCACGCAGATGTCCAAGACCGTGGAGGCCATTCGCGATCACGGGTGTTTCACCGAGCCGCATGCGTGGGAGACCCTGGTTCGCGACTGGCACGTCGAAGGGCTCGCGGTACGACCCGATCACCGGATGATCGGCCACACCGGTTTCCTCGTCTCCGCCCGCCGCATGGCCGACGGCGTGACGCCGCCGCCGCGCCGCCGACGACCGAAGGGGACCACCGAAGAACTATGACAATTTGGCCACGAGGGCGCGCTGGTGCGTGACACGGGAACAGTTGGCCGTGTTCATATGCTGGGAGTATTAAACGCCCTATTGGGGATTATTCACCGAATACTGAATGTCACTCTACGAACACTGCCCGGCCAGGTTACGGAGGGGCCCGAGATAGGTAAGGTCCTAAGTAGTCGTTCTCGACTGGGAAGGAGGTGACGGGGCGTGGCAGCTCGCGATGATGCTGAGGCTCGAGCCGCGCAGCGCGAACGGGAGGTCGCTGATCTTTCAACACAGGTCTCCTTCCTCCAGGAGGAGATCACCGCGCTGAGGCGGAAGCTGGCCGAGTCACCCCGTCAGGCCAGGGTCCTCGAAGAACGCCTTCACGAGGCACAGGCGAACCTCGCGGCCGTGACCGGCCAGAACGAGCGCCTGGTCGCAACCCTCAAGGAGGCCCGGGACCAGATCGTCGCCCTCAAGGAGGAAGTCGACCGGCTGGCGCAACCGCCGTCCGGTTTCGGCACCTTCCTCGAGGCCCGAGAAGACGGCACGATCGAGGTGTTCACCGGCGGACGCAAGCTCCGGGTGAACGTCAGCCCCAGTGTCGACGTCGACTCGTTGCGGCGTGGCCAGGAGGTCATGCTCAACGAGGCGCTCAACGTGGTCGAGGCACTCGGCTACGAAGAGGTCGGCGAGATCGTGATGCTCAAGGAACTGCTCGACGAGGGCAAGCGCGCGTTGGTCATCTCGCACGCCGACGAGGAGCGCGTCGTGCGCCTCGCCGACTCCCTGGTGGGCCAGCCCATCAGGGCCGGTGACTCACTGCTGCTCGAACCTCGCTCCGGCTATGTCTACGAGCGCATTCCGAAGTCCGAGGTCGAAGAACTGGTGCTCGAAGAGGTCCCCGACATCTCCTACGAGGAGATCGGCGGCCTCGGCAGGCAGATCGAGCAGATCAGGGACGCCATCGAGTTGCCCTACCTGCACGCCGACCTGTTCCGCGAGCACAAGCTGCGCCCGCCCAAGGGCGTGCTGCTCTACGGCCCTCCCGGTTGTGGCAAGACGTTGATCGCCAAGGCCGTCGCCAACTCCCTGGCCAAGCAGGTCGCGGAGAAGACCGGCCAGTCCGGCAAGAGCTTCTTCCTCAACATCAAGGGCCCCGAACTGCTCAACAAGTACGTCGGCGAGACCGAGCGGCACATCCGCCTGGTCTTCCAACGGGCCCGCGAGAAGGCCTCCGAGGGCACCCCGGTGATCGTGTTCTTCGACGAGATGGACTCGATCTTCCGCACCCGAGGCTCCGGCGTGTCGTCCGACGTCGAGAACACCATCGTCCCTCAGCTGCTGTCGGAGATCGACGGCGTCGAGGGCCTGGAGAACGTCATCGTGATCGGCGCCTCCAACCGCGAGGACATGATCGACCCGGCGATCCTGCGGCCCGGCCGCCTGGACGTCAAGATCAAGATCGAGCGGCCGGACGCCGAGGCGGCCAAGGATATCTTCTCGAAGTACCTCGTCTCCGAGTTGCCTCTGCACCCCGACGACCTGGCCGAGCACAGCGACTCCCGCGCGGCCACCATCCAGGGGATGATCCAGAGCGTCGTCGAACGCATGTACACCGAGAGCGAGGAGAACCGCTTCCTCGAGGTGACCTACGCCAACGGCGACAAGGAAGTCCTCTACTTCAAGGACTTCAACTCCGGCGCGATGATCCAGAACATCGTCGACCGGGGCAAGAAGATGGCCATCAAGCAGTTCCTCGAATCCGGCCAGAAGGGCCTGCGGGTGCAGCACCTGCTCACGGCCTGCGTGGACGAGTTCTCCGAGAACGAAGACCTGCCCAACACCACCAACCCCGACGACTGGGCCCGCATCTCCGGCAAGAAGGGCGAGCGGATCGTCTACATCCGCACCCTCGTCTCCGGCAAGCAGGGCACCGAAGCCGGCCGATCCATCGACACCGTCGCCAACACCGGCCAGTACCTGTAGAACCCTGACGGCAGGGCCGCGCGGACGCACCGCGCGGCCCTGCCGTTCCGGCGTCCGTCCCCGATACCCACCGGGTTTCGCACCACCGCCCCCGGCGCCCACCTGCCTACCATGGCGAGCGTGGAGTTCCCCAACCCCGGCCGTGCGCCCTACAGCGCCCAGGACCGCGAACTCATCGCCACCCGGCACGTCCACCGCGCCCGCGCCCACTTCGCCAGGCGGCGCGACTACCGGCCCACCCCCGTCCACGCCATCCCCGGCCTCGCCGGCACCCGCACCGCCCACCTCAAGGACGAGAGCACCCGCCTCGGCATCGGCAGCTTCAAAGCACTCGGCGGCGGATACGCCGTCCACCGCCTCGCCCAACGCCACCCCGACGGCCCGCCGTTCGTGTGCGCCAGCGCCGGCAACCACGGCCTGTCCGTCGCCGCGGCCGCCGCGGAAGCCGGCGTACCCTGCGTCGTCCACCTGAGCGACGACGTCCCCGAGCCCTTCGCGCGGCGCCTGCGCGCACTCGGCGCCGACGTCCGCCGCGCCGGCCCCGACTACGACACCGCCATGGCCACCGCCCAGCAAGCCGCCCGCGAACATGGCTGGCGGCTCGTCGCCGACAGCTCATGGGACGGCTACACCGAGATCCCGCTCGACGTCATGCGCGGCTACGGCGTCCTGCTCGACGAACTCGCCGACACCTGCGAACCGCCCACCCACGTCTTCGTCCAGGCCGGCGTCGGCGGCCTCGCCGCGGCCACCGCCGCGTACGTACGCGACCGCTGGGGCGAAGCACCGCGGATCGTGGTCGTCGAGCCGCACGGCGCCCCCTGCCTCCTCGAGAGCGCCCGCGCAGGCCGCCCCGTCCGCGTCACAGGAAGCCCCACCACGCTCGGCCGGCTCGACTGCCACGAACCCTCCCTGCTCGCCCACCGCCTCCTCACCCGCCTCGCCGATCTCTACATGACCGTCACCGACGAACAGGCGTCCGGCGCCGCCCACCTGCTCGCCCGGCACGGGATCGCCCTGTCCGGATGCGGCGCCGCAGGAGCCGCCGGACTGCTCGCGCTCAGCCCCTCGGCCCGCGACACCCTCGCCCTCGACCAGGTGTCACGCGTGTTTCTGGTGGGAACAGAGGGACCAGTGGAACCAATGTGATCGAAAAGCCGTCAAAGGAGCGTGCATTCCCTGAACCAGGCGAAGCATGCGCGGGGCAACGGCCGGCTGGCCGAACTCGACCTGCTGCGCTTCCTCGCCGCGCTGGCAGTCGTCGCCTTCCACTACCTCGTCGCCTACGCCTCCGTCTGGGGAGACCGGCCCGCCGAGCTCTTCCCCGCGCTCGCGCCCATCGCCGGGCTCGGTATCCTCGGCGTCGAACTGTTCTTCATCATCAGCGGCTTCGTCATCCTCATGTCCGTCTGGGGACGCGGCCTCGGCGCGTTCGCCCGCTCCCGCCTGGTCAGGCTCTACCCCGCCTACTGGCTCAGCCTCGCCGCCATCGCCGCCCTCTACGGCCTCACCGGCGCCAAACCGCTCGACCCCAAGCTCTCCTTAGGCGACTACCTGGTCAACGCCACCATGTTCCAGCGCCTGTTCAAACTCACCGACGCGAGCGGCGTCTACTGGTCACTGTGGGCCGAACTCCGCTTCTACCTGCTGATCAGCATCCTCATCATCATCGGCGTCACCTACGGACGCGTCCTCGCCTTCGCCGGCATCTGGCTCGCCGCCGTCATCGGCGCCCACTTCCTCGAGGACAGCCTCGTCGACGAGATCGTCATGCCCGCCTACGCCCCCTACTTCATCGCCGGCATGGCCCTCTACCTCATCCACAAACGCGGCAGCTCCTGGCTCCCCTGGATCTACGTCGCCGCCGGATACGCCCTCTCGATCGGCTCCGCGCTCGACCGCGTCCACCGCCGCATCGACCTCGCCGGCTTCAAGAACATGCCCGTCACCGACACCAGCGTGATCATCACCATCACGCTCATCTACGTCATGACGTCCCTCGTCGCCCTCGGCCTGCTCCGCCTGCGGCCCTCCCGCCTCCTCACCGCCCTCGGCGGCACCACCTACCCCCTCTACCTCTTCCACAGCGTGATCGCCGTCGCCCTCGTCCCGCTGCTCGTCGGCGATCTGCCCCCATGGCTGGTAGCCGTGATCACGACACTCGCCGCGATACTCCTGTCATATCTCGTCTACTCCTTTGCCGAACGTCCCATCCAGCGGCTCCTCAAGCCTCGCAGACGTCCGCAGACCCCAACCGCCCCCGCCGCAGAGGTTCGTAAGGCCTCGGTGCCATAACTCTGTGGCCCTGGGGCACTGTGAAGGGCATAGGCTCGGGCATATAAACGGCGGACAGACAGACCCGGACGAACAGAGGGTGTTGCATGACGGTGCGTCGGGTGATGGGCATCGAGACCGAGTACGGCATCTCCGTACCCGGCCAGCCAGGCGCCAACGCGATGGTGACCTCCTCGCAGGTCGTGAACGCCTACCTCGCGGCGTCGGCGGCTCGCGCGCGCAGAGCACGATGGGACTTCGAGGAAGAAAACCCGCTGCGCGACGCGCGCGGCTTCGATCTGGCCAGAGAGGTCGCCGACCCCACCCAGCTCACCGACGAGGACCTGGGCCTGGCCAACGTCATCCTGACCAACGGCGCCCGGCTCTACGTCGACCACGCCCACCCCGAGTACAGCTCGCCCGAATGCACCAACCCACGGGCAGCCGTCATCTGGGACAAAGCCGGTGAACGGGTGATGTACGACGCCGCCACCCGCGCGTCCGCCGTCCCCGCCAACGCCCCCATCCAGCTGTACAAGAACAACACCGACGCCAAAGGCGCCTCCTACGGCTGCCACGAGAACTACCTCATGCGGCGCGCCACCCCCTTCGCCGACATCGTCCGCCACCTCACCCCCTTCTTCGTCTCCCGCCAGGTCGTCGTCGGCGCCGGCAAGGTCGGCATCGGACAGGACTCCCGCGGCGAAGGCTTCCAGATCAGCCAGCGCGCCGACTTCTTCGAGGTCGAGGTCGGCCTCGAGACCACGCTCAAGCGGCCCATCATCAACACCCGCGACGAGCCCCACGCCGACCCCGAGAAATACCGCCGCCTCCACGTGATCATCGGCGACGCCAACATGTCCGAGATCTCCACCTACCTCAAACTCGGCACCACTGCCCTCGTCCTCGCCATGATCGAGGAAGGCTTCCTCACCCGCGACCTCGCCGTGGAGAACCCCGTCCAGGCACTCAGGGCCGTCTCCCACGACCCCACCTGCCGCTACGAGATCCTCCTGCGCGACGGACGCAAGCTCACCGCCATCCAGCTCCAGATGGAATACCTCGAACAAGCCCGCAAGTTCGTCGAAGAACGCGGCACCGCCCAGGACGAGTCGAACAAGGACATCCTCGACCGCTGGGAATCCGTCCTCACCCGCCTCGCCGAAGACCCCATGCAGCTCTCCCGCGAGCTCGACTGGGTCGCCAAACTCGAACTCCTCGAGGGCTACCGCAGCCGCGACGGCCTCGCCTGGTCCCACCCCAGGCTCCAGCTCGTCGACCTCCAGTACTCCGACATCCGGCCCGACCGCGGCCTCTACAACCGCCTCGTCGCCCGCGGCCGCATGCAACGCCTCGTCACCGAGGAAGAAGTCCAGCGCGCCGTCGAACACCCGCCCACCGACACCCGTGCCTACTTCCGCGGCCGCTGCCTGAGCCAGTACAGCGAGTCGGTCGCCGCCGCCTCCTGGGACTCTGTGATCTTCGACATCCCCGGCCGCGAATCCCTCCAGCGCGTCCCCACCTTGGAGCCGCTGCGCGGCACCAAGGCCCACGTCGGCGAGCTCTTCGACCGCTGCGACACCGCCGCCGAGCTCGTCGCCGCGCTCACCGGCGGAGAATGACCCGCGAGCGCGGGATGTGACGACCACCACACGTCGCCCCGCAGGGTGGAGCCGAGGAGCTCCATCCCCTGCGGGCGCGGCGATCCGCGAGCGGATGCCGGGACCATCCGATTCGTGACACAAGATCGCCGGGCGATCCGCGCTCAATGTCGCCCGGTTCGGGGAAAGATATCCGTAGAGGCACGTCCCCCAAGCGGAGGTACGACATGGCAACCAAGGACACCGGCGGCCAGAAGCAGACCGGTCGGCGCGAGAACGAAGTCGAGGAGACCGAGGCTTCGGCGGCGCCCGACGTCCAGGAGCGCCAGGAGAAGCTCACGGACGACGTCGACGCGATTCTGGACGAAATCGACGAAGTTCTCGAAGAGAACGCAGAGGAATTCGTGCGCTCTTACGTGCAAAAGGGCGGTCAGTAGGGCAAAACGGACAGGGGTGGGAGGGTGGAAGGTGGCCGCGGTGAAGCGGTGTCCTGACTGTGGGGAAGAGAAGGCGGTCTCCGAGTTCGGGCGCAATCGGCGGCGACCGGTCGGCCAAGGACGGGCTCATCTCCTACCGCAAGCAGTGCCACGCGATCGTGGCGCGTGAGAACAAGGCCAAGAACCACGGGAGCGAGCGGAACTACCTGCTCCGCTATCGCTACGGCATCACCGAGGACGACTTCGAGCGCATGCTCGCCCGTCAGGGCGGGCTCTGCGCCATCTGCCGCGCCGTTCCCGGCGCGTTCGTCGATCACTGCCATCGGACCGGTCGGGTCAGGGGCGTTCTCTGTTTCCACTGCAACAACGGGCTGGGCCATATCGGCGACAACGTGGTGCTGCTGGAGTTGGCCGCGTTGGATCTCGACGGTGAGGTGCTCTGGCCGGAGTTCGTGGTGCTGCCCGAGCAGGAGGAGAAGGCGGCGCCGGCGCGGACGCGGGCGTATCACCTGGCGCGCCGTTACCGGGTGCGGCCGGAGGACGTCGAGCGGATGGTCGCGGCTCAGCACGGGTTGTGCGTGGTGTGCTGGGACCGGCGGCCCGAGCATGTGGATCATTGTCACCGTACGGGGGCGGTCCGGTACGTGTTGTGTCTGCCGTGCAACACGGGGATCGGGCAGTTCAGGGACGATCCGGCGGTGGTGCGGCGGGCGTTGTCGTACGTGGCGGCGGGGGAGCCGTACGACGAGGTCGAGGTGTCGGACGAGGAGTTGCGCGAGCTGGTGCGGGCCGAGGAGGAGCTGCGGTCGGCGTTCTACGCGAGCGTGAGCAGGGTGGGTTTGAGCGGGCCGGGTCACGGGTCGGGCATGGTGTAGTCGACGCCCACGCCGAGGAGGCGGACGGGGCGGTCGAGGTCGAAGCGGTCGAGGACGGCGAGGGCCGTCCGGGTGACAGTGGCCGGGTCGGTGGTGGGTGCGGGGAGTTTGGTCTGGCGGGTGCGGGTCAGGAACGGGCTGAAGCGGATCTTGACGGAGACGCGGGTGATCTCGCGGCCGGCTGCGGTGGCGTCCTGGGTGACCTGGTCGGCGAGGTCGGCGACGTGGCGGGCGATGGCGTCACGGTCGGTGAGGTCGTCGGTGAAGGTGGTCTCGCGGCTGTGGCCGCGGGCGATCCATGGTGTGGTGACGATCTCGGCTTCGCCTTTGCCGAGGGCGAGGTAGCGGTACCAGGGGCCGTTGGTGGGGCCGAAGTGGCGGGCCAGTTCGGCGGGGTCGGCGGCGGCGAGCTGGGCGACGGTGTGCAGGCCGAGTGCGGCGAGTTTCCTGGAGGTCTTGGCGCCGATGCCCCACAGCGCGTCGGTGGGGCGGTCGTTCATGGTCTCGGCCCAGGTGTCGGTGGTGAGGCGGTGGATGCCGGCGGGTTTGGCCAGGCCGGAGGCGAGTTTCGCCTGGTGTTTGTTGTCGCCGATGCCGATGGAGCATTCGAGCCGGGTGCGGGTGCGTACGGCGTCGCGCAGGTCGGTGGCGAGGGTTTCCGGGTCGTCGGTGATGGCCCCGAGGAAGGCTTCGTCCCAGCCCCAGACCTCGACGCGGACGGGGAATTCGCGCAGGACGGCCATGACGCGTGCGGAGGCGGCTTCGTAGGCGGGTGGGTCGGTGGGGAGGAAGACCGCGCCGGGGCAGCGTCTGAGGGCGGTGCGGAGGGGTGTGCCGGAGTGGACGCCGTGGGCGCGGGCTTCGTAGGTGGCGGTGGCGGCGACGGTGCGGGGCTGGGTGGGGTCTCCGGTGCCGCCGACGACGACGGGCCGGCCGCGGAGCTCGGGGTGGCGCAGGAGTTCGACGGCGGCGATGAACTGGTCGAGGTCGACGTGGAGGATCCAGTCCCTGGACATGTGCTCAGTATGGCTGGGTGGGGGAGGGGCGTCCCGGTGCGGTGGGGCCGCGCATCTGGCTTCACTTGATTCACGTGTCTTGCGGGCGGTCCCGTCTGGGAAGGGTTCGCCGTGAGCTGATCGTGGGAAGTGCAGACAGCAACCCAACATGAGTAGGGTCGCCCTAGGAGCACTGACGTTTGGAGGGAGTCGCGTGGCATCGCACAGGGATCTGCCCGTCGGCTTGGTGAACCAGCTTTTCAGCAACACCGGAAGTTCCTCGTTCACGGAGTTTCTCAGCTCTTATGCGCCTCAGTTGCTGCCGCAGCGGGATGAGGTGCTGGCCACGCCGATCGGCGACCAGGTTCCGCACGCGACCACGATCGTGGCCGCTACCTTCGCCGGTGGTGTGATCATGGCCGGTGACCGGCGGGCGACGTCGGGCAACATCATCTCGCAGCGTGACGTGCAGAAGGTCTTCCGTACCGACGACTACTCGTGCATGGGCATCGCGGGCACGGCCAGCACCGGTCTCGAGTTCGCGCGGTTGTTCCGGGTGGAGTTGGAGCACTACGAGAAGCTCGAGGGTCGCACGATGTCGGTGGCGGGCAAGGCCAACCGGCTGGCCACCATGATCAGGGGCAACCTGGCCATGGCGATGCAGGGGCTGGTGGTGGTGCCGTTGTTCGCCGCCTACGATCCCGATCGGGACGAGGGCCGTATCTTCAGCTACGACGTGGCGGGCGGGCCTTACGAGCGGGAGCGGTTCGACGCGATCGGGTCGGGTTCGATCTTCGCCCGTGGGTCGCTGAAGAAGCTCTACCGTGACGGCGCGTCGGCCGACGACATGACGATGACGCTGATCCAGGCGCTGTACGACGCGGCCGACGACGACTCGGCGACGGGTGGGCCGGATGTCACGCGGAAGATCTGGCCCATCGTGGGTGTGATCGACGCGGACGGTTTCCGCTGCCTGACCGATGAGCAGGTGGCGGGTTACGTCGAGCGGATGCTCGACGCGCGCATGATCTCGCCTGACGGCCCCATCGCCCCGCTGCGCTAGAAAGGACCTCCTCTCGTGTCCATGCCTTTCGGATATGCGTCCCCTGAGCAGATCATGCGGGACAAGGCCGACTACGCGCGCAAGGGCATCGCGCGGGGCCGGTCGGTTGTCGTGCTGCAGTACGTCGACGGCATCCTGTTCGTGGCGCCCAACCCGTCGCGGGCGCTGCACAAGATCAGCGAGATTTACGACCGCATCGGTTTCGCGGCTGTGGGTCGGTACAACGAGTTCGAGGAGTTGCGGCTCGGCGGCATTCGGTACGCCGACATCAACGGCTACACCTACGACCGTTCCGATGTGACGGGGCGTGGCCTGGCCAACCTGTACGCGTCCAATCTGGGGCGGATCTTCACCGAGTCGATCAAGTCGCTGGAGGTGGAGGTCGTCGTCGCGGAGGTGGGCGAGACGGCCGACGGTGACGCGATCTACCGGCTGACGTTCGACGGTTCGGTGTTCGACGAGCACGGGTTCGCGGCGATGGGTGGCCAGGCGGAGGCTGTGGCGGGCCGGTTGAAGGAGCGTTACCGGGAGTCGATGTCGCTGGCCGACGCGCTGGAGGTGGCGCTGGCGGCGCTGACCGAGCCGGGTGGTGAGCGGCCGCCGGTGGGGCAGCTCGAGGTCGCGGTGCTCGACCGAAACCGGGAGCACCGCAAGTTCCTGCGGTTGACGGGGGCGCGGTTGGAGCGGCTGCTGGCCCAGACGCCGGCCCAGCCCGCATCGTCGTCGGAGGCTGCGCCGCCGTCGTCCGGCGGTAAGGCGACGCCGCCCCCTACGGGTCCTGACGGCGATGTGGACGACGGGTCCTCGCCTCTGTAGGGGTGGGGGTTCGGTTTCGACGTAGCGGGGGCTGCCACGGCGGCCCCCGCCGTCGTGTCCGGCCTTGGCTGAGGTGGTGTGGGCGGTGGGTTCTTCCTTCGTAGGGTGGGGGGTGCTGTGGCAGCCCCCGCTGTTGTGTCTGGGCTCGTGGGTCGTGGTGGTGCCGGGGGATGGGTTCTCGCCCTTGTAGGGGTGGCGTTTCAAGTCGGCGGGTTCGGGGTGTGGCGGTCGTCGTGAGTCGGGGTTGTCGCGGGGCCGTAGTGGGACGGTCGGGCGGGCTTGTGTGGGGTCGCGGTGAGCGCCTCCGCAGGGGGCTGTCGCGGAGGCTGGTTCGCTGGGGCGGTGCGGTGGCCTTCGTGCGGTGGTGCGCGCGTTGGTCGGGGTGGTGCGGCGAACGTCGGGTGGTGCCGTGCCGTTGCGGGGCCCAGGGGCGCTCGTGGGGCGCGAAGCGGTGGTCGAAGGGCGCTTGAGTGGGCGGCGCTGATTCGGTGGCCACGCGGGTGCTGTGGCTGTGTAGGGGTGGTGGGGGAGCGGAAGTGGTGGCGGTCCGGAGGCGATGTCTGTGCCGGGGGTAACCGTGCCGGGGTGGTGGCCGCCGGAGGTTGTGGCCGTGGGGGTGTGGTCGTGCGGGGTGGTCCTGTGGGTTCGAGTGGGGGGTGGAACTCGGCGTAAGGGGGTTATTTCGTGCGACGTGGGTGGGTGGGGGGAAACGGTCACGGGGTGGTCCTGATGAGAAAACACCTGGAAGATCTCTCCCGTTGGGCGATCCATAGGCATAGTGTGAGGTGATGGATCGTCGCATCTTCGGGCTCGAGAACGAGTACGGCGTGACCTGCACGTTCAGGGGGCAGCGCAGGCTGTCGCCCGACGAGGTCGCGCGCTACCTGTTCCGGCGAGTCGTGTCCTGGGGTCGGTCGAGCAACGTCTTCCTCCGCAACGGCGCCCGTCTCTACCTCGACGTCGGCAGTCATCCCGAATACGCAACACCCGAGTGTGACAACGTCATCGAACTCGTCACCCATGACAAGGCCGGCGAGCGCATCCTCGAAGGGCTGCTGGTCGACGCCGAGAAGCGGTTGCGCGAAGAGGGCATCGCGGGTGACATCTATCTCTTCAAGAACAACACCGACTCGGCCGGCAACTCCTACGGGTGCCACGAGAACTACCTCGTGGGCAGGCACGGGGAGTTCGGGCGGCTGGCCGATGTGCTGATTCCGTTCCTGGTGACGCGGCAGATCGTGTGCGGGGCGGGCAAGGTGCTGCAGACGCCGCGCGGCGCGGTCTACTGCGTCTCGCAGCGGGCGGAGCACATCTGGGAGGGCGTGTCGAGCGCGACCACGCGGTCGCGGCCGATCATCAACACGCGCGACGAGCCGCACGCCGACGCCGAGCGGTTCCGCCGCCTGCATGTGATCGTGGGCGACTCGAACATGAGTGAGACGACCATGCTGCTCAAGGTCGGGGCCACCGATCTGGTGCTGCGCATGATCGAGTCGGGCACGGTGATGCGTGACCTGTCGCTGGAGAACCCGATCCGCGCCATTCGCGAGGTTTCTCACGACATGACGGGCCGGCGCAGGGTGCGGCTGGCCAACGGGCGTGAGGCGTCCAGCCTGGAGATCCAGCAGGAGTACCTGTCGAAGGCGAAGGACTTCGTCGACCGCCGTGGCGGCGACGCGGTGTCGCACCGGGTGCTGGAGCTGTGGGAGCGCACGCTGCGCGCGGTCGACACGGGCGATCTCGATCTGGTCTCGCGCGAGATCGACTGGGTGACGAAGTACCAGCTCATCGAGCGGTACCGGAAGAAGTACGATCTGCCGCTGTCGTCGCCGCGGGTGGCGCAGCTCGACCTCGCCTACCACGACGTGCACCGCAAGCGGGGTCTGTACTACCTGCTGCAGAAGCGCGGCTCGGTGGAGCGGGTGGCGTCCGACCTGAAGATCTTCGAGGCGAAGTCGGTGCCGCCGCAGACCACCAGGGCGCGGCTGCGCGGTGAGTTCATCCGCAAGGCGCAGGAGAAGCGGCGCGACTTCACCGTCGACTGGGTCCATCTGAAGCTGAACGACCAGGCGCAGCGCACGGTGCTGTGCAAGGACCCGTTCCGCAGCGTGGACGAGCGGGTCGACAAGCTGATCGCGGGCATGTAGCCGGCCGGTGCGACACGCCCGCCGGTCATGAGCCCGCGGGCGATCGCCGGTGGGGTTGCGCGGCGGCGCGGTTCGCATTTTGCGGCGCGTCAAGGTGCGGAAGGCTAGGGGTGCACGCGGGTGACGCCTGGGGTTGCCGGGGAGGTAGCGCTGCGTTTACCTCGGCCCTACTGTGGGTTCGGGTAGTGTGGCGCGAATCTGATGTCTTTCCGAGGGAAATTCGATGCGCCGCGCTTTGGCCGTACTGGCTGCCGTGCCTTTGATGTTTTTCGCCGCCGCGTGCGGGTCCGACGCCGGCACTGGCGCTGCCCCCGCCTCCGGGTCCGGGGCCGCAGCGTTCAAGGTCACCGGGGACGTGGGCGCCAAGCCGACGGTGACCTTCCCCGCGGGTACGCCCGCGACCACGTCCTCGTACCAGGTCGTCCAGCCCGGTGCGGGTGAGGACGTCAAGTCGGGTGACCGGGTGATCGTCAACCTGACCGTGTGGAACTGGGACGGCAAGGGCAACGCCGTGCAGGGTTCCTCCTACGACACCAAGGCGCCGGAGACGATCCCGGTCGACGAGCAGCTGCCCAAGGTGCTGCAGGAGGGCTTCACCAAGGTGAAGCACGGCGGCCGGCTGCTGGCCGTGCTGGCCAACGACGTCGAGGCCGACCCGCAGGCCCAGGCCGCCGCCGAGCCGACGAAGGTGTTCGTGTTCGACGTGGTCGGTACGCAGCCGCCGGTGCTGAAGGTCGCCTCCGGCAAGGAGACGAAGGAGAGCATCAAGGGCGTGAAGGTGGTCAACCCGGGCGGCGAGAAGGCGCCCACGCTGACCACGAAGACCGACCTGAAGCCGTCCAAGGAGCTCGTCGTCAAGACGATCATCGAGGGCACCGGCGCGAAGGTGAAGGCGAACCAGACGCTCACGGTGCACTACACCGGCAAGATCTGGGGCACCGACAAGCAGTTCGACTCCAGCTGGGAGCGCGGGCAGCCGGCGGAGTTCCCGCTCGGCCAGGTGATCCAGGGCTGGCAGAAGGGCCTGGTCGGGGTTCCGGTCGGCAGCCGTGTCGTGATGAGCATCCCGCCGGACCTCGGTTACGGGGCTCAGGAGCAGCAGGGCATCCCCGCCAACAGCACGCTCGTGTTCGTGGTGGACGTCCTGGGCGCCTACTGACGGCGTATGTGACGATTCGGTAGCATCGCGAGGCCCGGCGGCATCTGCCTGCCGGGCCTTTCGCATGGGGAGGGCCGATGCGCCGCCGGATCACCGTGCCGCTGCTGGTGGCGCTGCTGGTGGCGCTGCTGCTCCCGTCGGGTTGTTCGCGGGAGCCGTCGGTGGTGGGGGCTTTCGGTGCGCGGCCCACGGTCGTCCTGCCCGACCGGCCGCCGGCCGGGTCGCAGGTGGCCGAGCTCGTCGCGGGGACGGGGGAGCCGGTCGGCGCGGACGACGTGGCGGTCGTGCAGTACACCGCCTACGGGCGCGGCGAGCGGCCGGCGGGCTCGACCTTCACGCGGGGGACCCCGTCGGCCCTGGCGGTCAGGGAGTTGCCGGTGGCGCTGGGGAGGGCGCTCGTGGGCCACCGGGTCGGCAGCCGGGTCACCGCCGTCGTGCCGACGGACGGCCGGCGGGAGGGCGGGTCCGGCGACGCGGACGGCAGGGGGAACGCCGCGGCGCCGGGGTTCTACGTCGTGGACATCCTCGGCGTGCACCGGCGGGGCGCGTCCGTCGGGTCGCAGGGCGGGCGGCTGGCGGGGGTGCGGGTGGGCGGCGGGCCCGATCCGGAGGTGTCGGTCCCGGCCGGTGCGCCGCCCGGGCGGTTCGCCGCCAAGGTGGTGACGCGCGGGCGCGGGCGTGCGACGCGGGCGGGGCAGCTGGTCGTCGTCCAGTATGCGGGGCTGGTCTGGGGGCGGCGGCGGGTCTTCGACTCGACCTGGCAGGACGGTGTGCCGAGGGCGTTCAAGCTCGGTGACGGCACCATGATCGGGGCGTGGGAGGCGGCGCTGGCCGGGGTTCCGGTCGGCAGCCGCGTGGCGATGGTCGTGCCGCCTTCGCACGGGTACGGTTCGACGGGCTTCCCGGCGTACGGGATCAGGCCGTCGGACACTCTCGTGTACGTGGTGGACGTGCTGGCGGCCTACTGACCCTGCCCGGGGCTCGTAGACTCCGGCTGTGAGTGGTGACCCGGTGGGCGATCTCGAGGCGCTGGCCCTTTTGCACGATCCCGTACGTCGCAGCCTGTACGACGTGGTGGCCTCGCGGGGCGGCGACGTGGGGCGCGGTGAGGCCGCCGACGCCGCAGGGGTGTCGCGTACGCTCGCGGGTCACCATCTGGACAGGCTGGTCGAGGCGGGGCTGCTGGAGAGCGGCTTTCGCGCGCCGGAGCGGAAGGGCCCGGGCAGCGGCCGTCCGGCGAAGGTGTACCGCAGGGCCGGGGGTGAGCGGTCGGTGAGCCTGCCGCCGCGCGACTACGTCACGCTGGCGTCGGTGCTCGCGGCGGTGGTGGACGAGCTGGGCGCCGAGGAGGCGGCGGAGCGGGCGGCGCGTGCGGAGGGGGCGCGGATCGGCGGGCGGCACCGGGGCGAGCCGGTGGAGCGGGTGCTGGCCGGGCGCGGTTACGAGCCGTTCGCGGAGGGCGGGCGGGTGCGGCTGCGCAACTGCCCGTTCCACGTGGCGGCCGAGGAGCGGCCGTTGCTGGTGTGCTCGATGAACCTGGCGCTGTGTCAGGGGCTGTTGGAGGGGCTGGGTGAGGAGCCGGGACGGGCGCGGCTCGATCCGCGGCCGGGGGAGTGCTGCGTCGTCGTCGAGGGGGCACCGGTTTCTAAAACAAATGAAGATTGACATAGAAGGGGCGGGGTGATGTGCTGGCGTCATGCATCTCGCCCAGCTCAACGTCGCGCACATGCGCGCGCCCGTCGACAGCCCTGAGCTCGCCGAGTTCGTCGCCCTGCTCGAACCCGTCAACGCCCTCGCCGACAGCACGCCAGGGTTCGTGTGGCGGCTGAAGGAGAGCGAGTCCGACCCCACCGCGACCGTCGTGCACGACTACGGCGACCACCTGCTGATCAACTTCTCGGTGTGGGAGTCGCGCGAGGCCCTGTGGAACTTCGTCTACCGCAGCCCGCACCTCGACGCGCTGCGGCGGCGCAGGGAGTGGTTCCTGCGCGTCGCCGAGCCGTACATGGTGATGTGGTGGACCCCGGAAGGGGAGATTCCGTCGCTGGCCGAGGGCATGCGGCGGCTGGAACGCCTCCGGGCCGGAGGTCCGGGCCCCGAGGCGTTCACGTTCCAGGACTTCTACGACGCCAGCGAGGCCGCCCACCTGCCGGCCGCCGCGGAGGCCAGGAAGTAGGACAGGTCCTCCTCCAGGCCCCGGCCCATCGTCGACAGCCGCACGGGGGAGGCGCGCAGCGCCTCGTGCAGGCCGTCCACCGCCACCGGAACCAGCCGGTGCCGTACGGACAGTGCCTCGGCCTGCCGCCTGACCAGGTCGCCGAACTCGCCAGGCAGGTCGGGCACCGGCACGTCGGCGGGGGACAGCGCGACCCGGCCGTAGGCGGTGAGCGAGTGGTGCGAGACGCCGTGGTGGCGTTCGCGCTTGTCGCCCTCGCTGACCCGCAGGGCCGCGACCGGGCGGCCCTCCAGCGCGGCCACGGCGTTCACCGCCTCGCCCGCCGACACCCCGGAGAAGCCCCACCGGGTGCCCGTGCCGAGGTTGCCCGGCCCCTGCGCGACCACCGCCACCTCGGCCCCGAGCACGTGCCGGGCCGCCAGCAGCCCCGTGTGGACGGTCACCGCCTCCACATCGCCGCCGAACGCCTGCCCCACGGTCACGACTCCCGCCAGCCAGCCGATCTCGCGCAGCCGGGCCGCCGCCATCGAGAACCAGGCGGGCAGCGCCCCGCCGTCCTGCATGACGTACGCGACCCGCAGGCCGGGGCGGGCGTCGTACAGGCCGCACAGGATCGGCGGCAGGGCGGAGTGCAGGTCGGCGACGATCACCGGCAGGCCGTCGACCGAGTCGGCCTCGCGCAGGACGTCGTGGTGCGGGGAGCCCTGCTCGTCGGCGCCCAGCACCGTGGCCTGCAGCGGCGTGTACCGGGCCTTCACCAGGTGCCCCGGCCCTTGGGGATCTTCCGGCAAACGGTTAGGTACGGCCACCACCATGGCGTAACCTCCCGTACCGAGACCCATCGCGAGTGCGGTCGTGTTGAGCAGCACCTCGTCACCGGGTTCCGGGCGGCCCACCAACGGCGGATACGCCAGCGCCCGGCACTCCCCCTCGGGGACGGAGACGTCCAGCTCCACCGCTCCCGGCCACTCGCGCCGGATCCGTACGACCTCGCCCTTGCGCCATCTGATCACGGGGGCAGGGTAGCGTCGATGAAGGAGGAGTGAGGCAGATGTCGCGCCGTAAGACGGAACGGCTGCTCAATCTGGTGATCTGCCTGCTCGCCACCCGGCGTCCGCTGTCGGCCGAGCAGATCCGCCAGGCGGTGCCCGGTTACGACCGCGACGGCGACGAGGCGTTCCAGCGCATGTTCGAACGCGACAAGAACGAGCTGCGTGAGATCGGCATCCCCATCGACGTCGTGCGCGACCCGTGGGAGGAGGAGCCGGGCTACCGCATCGAGCGTGAGTCGTACGAGCTGCCCGAGATCACCCTCGAGCCCGACGAGGCCGCCGTGCTGGGCCTGGCAGCCCAGGTGTGGCAGCGGGCCAGCCTGGCGGAGGCCGCCTCGGGGGCGCTGCTCAAGCTGCGCGCCGGCGGGGTGTCCACCGACCAGCCCGTGGGCACCGGGGCGCTGGAGCTGCGCGTCGACACCCGCGACCCCGCCTTCCCCGCCCTGTGGGACGCCGTGCGTGACCGCCGCGTGGTGCGCTTCGGCTACCGCGGCGCCGGGAGCGAGAGCGTCCGCACCCGTACGGTCGAGCCGTGGGGGGTGGTCAGCCGGCGCGGACGCTGGTACCTCGCCGGGTTCGACCGTGATCGCGACGCCCCTCGCGTCTTCCGGCTGAGCCGCATCACCGGGCAGGTCACCGCGGTCGGCAAGGCGGGCGTGGTCGAGGTGCCCGAGGGCGTCGACCTGCGAGCCATGGTGGGCTTCCCCGACGAGCCGGTCGAGGAGCGGGTGGCCGTCGTCCGCGTCCGGCAGGGGGCGTGCGAGGGGCTGCGCGGCCTGGCCGGCGCGGTACGGGCCGGGTCCGACGGGTGGGACGAGGCCGAGCTGGCCTTCACCGACCCCGAGCGGCTGGCCGGCTGGATGGCCAGCCTCGGCGCCGACGTCGAGGTGGTCGCGCCGCCGGACGCCCGCGAGGCCGTCATCCGCCGTCTGAAGGGGGCCGTGGCATGACGTTGCGTACGACAGGCACACGCGGCGCCCGGGCGGGCGCCGCGTCCACGACCGGGAGGTCAGCATGAGCGCGTCCGCCGACCGGCTGCCGAGGCTGCTGGCGTTGGTGCCGTACCTGATGTCCCATCCTGGGGCGCAGGTCGGCGAGGTGGCCGCGGTGTTCGGGCTGAGCGAGAAACAGCTCATCGACGACCTGCAGCTCGTGTGGATGTGCGGGCTGCCCGGCCACACCCCGGGCGACCTCATCGACGTGTCGTGGGACGGCGGCGAGATCCTCATCGACAACGCCGACACCATCGCCCGGCCGCTGCGCCTCGGCGTCGACGAGGCAAGCGCCCTGCTGGTGGCGTTGCGCACCCTGGCCGCGACCCCCGAGCTCGCCCAGCCCGTCAGCGGCGGGGCGTCCGGCGACGCGCTGGCCCGGGTGACCGCCAAGCTCGAGCGGGCCGCGGGCGAGGGCGCCGCGACCGTCAGCAGCCAGGTCGCCGTCGACGTGGACGCCGCCCCCGACGCGCTGCCGCGGGTGCGTGAGGCGCTCACCGGCCGCCGCCGGCTGTCGCTGCGCTACTACGTGCCGGGCCGCGACGAGGTGACGCCGCGCGAGGTCGACCCCATGCGCCTCGTGATCGTCGACGGCCGCACCTATCTCGAGGGGTGGTGCTACCGGGCCGAGGCGATGCGGCTGTTCCGGCTCGACCGGATGCTCGGCGTCGACGTGCTCGACGTGCCCGCCGACCCGCCGGAGGGGGCCGAGCCGATCGACGTCGCCCAGGGCGTCTTCCGGCCCTCGCCGACCGACGAGCTGGTGGAGCTCGAGCTGACCGCCGCCGGGCGGTGGGTGGCCGAGCACTACCCGTGCGAGGAGGTCGCCGAGCTGGGCGAGGGCAGGCTGCGGGTGACGCTGCGGGCCCGCGACGAGGACTGGATCCTCCGGCTGGCGCTGCGGCTGGGCGACACCGGCCGGGTCGTCTCGCCGCCCGCGATGGCCGAGGCCGTACGCCGTGAGGCCGAGCGGGCGCTCGCGCTGTACGCTCACCAGTCATGACGTTGTTGTTCGTGTCCCTGGGGCTGGCCGTGGCGGGGCTCGTCGCGCTGGCCGTCGCCGGTACGCGGCTCGTCCGCGCAGCACGTACCCTTAACAGGGAACTCGCTCATGTTCACGAGCAATTCAGGGACAAAGAGGGCCTCAAGTGATGAGGTCGGCCCGATGGCAGCGTACGATCTGCCTGAAGGACAGCAATTCGCTCACCATGAAGGACGTCACATGAACCTGGGAGCTCCGGAGATCATTCTGATCCTGGTGGCATTGGTGCTGCTCTTCGGCGCCAAGAAGCTGCCGGACCTCGCCCGTGGCGTCGGACGGTCACTGCGCATCTTCAAGGCGGAGACCAGCAAGATGGCCGCAGACGACGACGAGAGGCCCACCGTCGTGCAGGCTCAGGCCCAGCCGCAGCCCGCGCAGCCGCAGGAGATCCCCGCCGCGCCGGAGGTCTCGGTCGAGGAGCAGGCGCGACTGCTGGAGGAGCAGGCCGCCCGGTTGCGCGCGAGTGCCAAGGCCGACAAGCGTTCCTGACCCGACTCCCTGACCCCCTGGACTGCTGATGGCGCTGCTGAAGAAGTCGGGCCCAAAGCGGGAGCCGGACCCGGAAGGCCGCATGCCGCTCATGGAGCACCTGCGCGAGCTGCGCAACCGGTTGCTCATCGCGCTCGCGGCCGTGGCCGTTGGCCTGATCATCGGGTGGATCCTGTCCACCCCGGTGTGGGAGCTGCTCAAGGAGCCCTACTGTTCGACGGCCCAGTCGCATCAGCTCAACGGCAGGTGCAGCCTCACCTACAACGGCATCTTCTCGTCGTTCTTCATCACGCTGAAAGTGTCGCTGATGGTCGGCCTGGTGGCGTCGTCGCCGGTCTGGCTCTACCAGCTCTGGGCGTTCGTCACGCCCGCCCTCTATCGCACCGAGAAGCGTTACACGCTGACCTTCCTCGCGCTCGCCATCCCGCTGTTCGCGCTCGGCGCCGGGCTCGCCTACTTCATCATGGACACGAGCTTGGCGTTCCTGCTGAGCTTCTCGCTGGACGACACGGTCGCGACCATCTCGATCGACGACTATCTCAACTACGTCCTGATCATGATGTTGATCTTCGGGGTGTCGTTCGAGCTGCCGCTGCTGATGGTCTTCCTCAACATCATCGGGGTGCTGTCGCGCGCCACGGTCGCCAAGCACCGGCGGCTGGTCATCTTCCTGATGTTCGTGTTCGGCGCCGTGATCACGCCCGGCGGCGACCCGTTCACGATGATGGCGCTGGCGGCGCCGATGATCCTGTTGTTCATGGCGGCCGAGTTCGTCATGTACCTGCGCGAGAGGAACCGTCCGCAGGGCGAGTTCGGTGACCTGGCCGACGACGAGGCCTCGCCGCTGGCCGACGACACCACGCCGGTCGACGATCTGGCCCCGCCGGCCGACGAGCCCGAGGCCGACAGGCGCTGACAGGGGGCATTCCCGAACCGGCCGATAGGCGATAGGTTCCGGGCGTGTCCCCCCAACTGGTTCTGCTCGTCAACCCCACCGCGCGCGGCGGTCGTACGCTGCGCCTGCTCGATCCGGTGGCCCGCCGGTTGCGCGCCGGCGGCGCCGAACTGTCGGTGATCGTCGGCGCCGACCCGGCCGACGCCCTGGAGCGCGCCTGCACCGCCGTGGCCGAGCGGCCCGACGCGCTCGTGGCCTTCGGCGGCGACGGCCTCGTCCACCTGGCCGTCCAGGCCGTGGCCGGCACCGACGTGCCGCTCGGCATCATCCCGGCCGGCACCGGCAACGACATCGCGACCGCGCTCGGCGTGCCCGCCAAGGACCCGATCGCCGCCGCCCGGTCGGTGCTGCGGATGAAGTCGCGTCCGGTCGACGCCGTGAGCGTGCGTACGGGCGAGGGCGAGGAGCTGTTCGCCGGGGTGCTGTGCGCGGGGTTCGACTCGCGGGTCAACGAGCGGGCCAACCGGCGCACGTGGCCGCCGGGGCAGGGCCGCTACCTGGTGGCGATGGCCGAGGAGCTGCGTTCGTTCCGGCCGGTCCCGTTCCGGGTGACGTTCGACGGTGAGGAGGTCGTCGAGCGGGAGGCCATGCTGGTGGCGGTGGCCAACACCGGTTCGTACGGGGCCGGCATGCGGGTGTGCCCCGGTGCGGAGCCCGACGACGGCCTGATCGACGTGGTGATGCTGGAGGCGGTCTCGAAGGCCGAGTTCCTGCGGGTGTTCCCGAGCGTCTACCGGGGCACGCACGTCGGCCACCGGGCCGTGTCGGTGCGGCGGGCGCGCAGCGTGCGGGTGGAGGCGCCGGACGTGGTCGCCTACGCCGACGGCGAGCGGGTGGGCGCGGTTCCGGTGGACTGCGAGGTACGGCCCGGCGTGCTGCGGGTGATCTCCTGAACCCCGAAATCTACAACGTAAAGGCGCCCGCCGGGGGGACCGACCGGAATGACGATTTCGGTAGGCTGACGGCTATGACAACGCCAGCGGAACGCTACGCGGCCTTCCGTCAGAAGCACCAGAACGACGGCGCCGCACTCGAATCGTTCCGAGGTCTCTACGACTTCGAGCTGGACGACTTCCAACTGGACGCCTGCCGCGCGCTGGAGGCCGGAGACGGCGTGCTCGTGGCGGCGCCGACCGGGTCCGGCAAGACGGTGGTGGGCGAGTTCGCCGTCCACCTGGCCCTGGAACAGGGCCTGAAGTGCTTCTACACCACCCCCATCAAGGCGCTGTCCAACCAGAAGTACAACGACCTGGTCAAACGGTACGGCACCGCCAAGGTCGGCCTGCTGACGGGCGACAACAGCGTCAACGGCGAGGCGCCCATCGTGGTCATGACCACCGAGGTGCTGCGCAACATGCTCTACGCCGGCTCGGCCACGCTGGCCGGGCTGGGCTTCGCCGTGATGGACGAGGTCCACTACCTGGCCGACCGCTTCCGCGGCGCGGTGTGGGAAGAGGTCATCATCCACCTGCCCGACTCGGTGCGGCTGGTGGCGCTGTCGGCCACGGTGAGCAACGCCGAGGAGTTCGGCGAGTGGCTGGGCGACGTGCGCGGCGACACCACGGTGATCGTCGACGAGCACCGGCCGGTGCCGCTGTGGCAGCACATGATGGTGGGCAACCGCATCTACGACATCTTCGTGAACGACGACCTGACGCCGCGGGTCAACCCGACGCTCATGCGGGTGACCCGCGACGCCGAGCGGCTGACGGCCGGGCGGGGCAGGCGCGGCTACGGCAGGCCGCAGCGCTCGCGGCCGCCCGACCGGGCGCAGATCATCGACAAGCTCGACGGCGAGGGGCTGCTGCCGGCGATCACGTTCATCTTCTCCCGCGCCGGCTGCGACGCGGCCGTGCAGCAGTGCCTGTACGCGGGCATCCGGCTCACCGACGACCGTGAGCGCCACACCATCCGCCAGCTCGTCGACGAGCGCACCGCGCACCTGCCCGACGAGGACCTCGCCGTGCTCGGCTACCTGGAGTGGCGCGAGTGCCTGGAGCGCGGCCTTGCCGCCCACCACGCGGGCATGCTGCCGGCCTTCAAGGAGGTCGTCGAGGAGCTGTTCACGCTGGGGCTGGTCAAGGCGGTGTTCGCCACCGAGACGCTGGCGCTGGGCATCAACATGCCGGCCCGCAGCGTGGTGATCGAGAAGCTCGACAAGTGGAACGGCGAGACGCACGCCGACCTGACGCCGGGGGAGTACACCCAGCTCACCGGGCGGGCCGGGCGGCGCGGCATCGACGTCGAGGGCCACGCCGTGGTGCTGTGGCAGCCGGGCATGGACCCGCTGTCGGTGGCGGGGCTGGCCGGCACGCGTACGTACCCGCTGCGGTCGAGTTTCCAGCCGTCGTACAACATGGCGGTCAACCTGGTCGGGCAGTTCGGGCGCGAGCGGACGCGGACGCTGCTGGAGGAGTCGTTCGCGCAGTTCCAGGCCGACCGGGCGGTCGTGGGCCTGGCCAAGCAGCTGCGCAAGCACGAGGAGGCGCTGGAGGGCTACAAGGAGGCGATGACCTGCCACCTGGGCGACTTCGCCGAATACGCCGAGCTGCGCCGCCGCCTGTCCGACCGGGAGGCGGAGCTGTCGCGGCAGCGGGGCGCCGCGCGGCGGGCCGCGGCGGTGCGGTCGCTGGAGGCGCTGGAGCCGGGCGACGTCATCAGGGTGCCGGGCGGGCGGCGCGCGGGCCTGGCGATCGTGCTCGACCCGGGCCGCAACCCGCGCGGCCGGGTCGCGGGCGGGCCGAGCCCGCTGGTGCTGACGATCGGCAAGCAGGTCAAGAAGCTCGACCCGGCCGACTTCCCGGTGCCGGTCGAGCCGCTGGAGAAGGTGCGGATCCCGAAGAACTTCAACGGCCGCTCGCCGAAGGAGCGGGCGAACCTCGTCTCGACCCTGCTGGCCAAGATGGGCGACCGTGATCTCGGCAAGCCGCTCAGGGTGCGCGACCACGCGGTGGAGGACGACGAGGTCAACGAGCTGCGCCGGCGCATCAGGCAGCATCCGTGCCAGGGCTGCGACGAGCGGGAGGACCACGCCCGCTGGGGCGAGCGCTACTACAAGCTGCTGCGCGAGACCGAAGGGCTGCGCCGCCGCGTCGAGGGCCGCTCCCATGTCATCTCGCGGACGTTCGACCGCATCTGCACGGTGCTGGAGCAGCTCGGCTACCTCGACGGCGAGGCGGTCACCGACGAGGGGCGCCGGCTGGGCCGTCTCTACACCGAGCTCGACCTGCTCACCGCGGAATGCCTGCGGCAGGGCCTGTGGGAGGCTCTCGAGCCGGCCGAGCTGGCGGCGTGCGTGTCGGCGCTGGTGTTCGAGTCGCGGGCGGCCGACGACGCCCGCCGTCCGAAGATCCCGGCCGGGCGGGCCCAGGACGCGCTGACGGCGATGGTGCGGCTGTGGGGCGAGCTGGAGGGCATCGAGTCCGACCACGGGCTGTCCACGATCCGCGAGCCCGACCTGGGGTTCGCGTGGGCGGCGTTCCGCTGGACCAAGGGTCACAGCCTCGACGCGGTGCTGATGGACGGCGTGAACGGCAACGAGCTGGCGGCCGGTGACTTCGTCCGCTGGATCAAGCAGCTGATGGACCTGCTCGGGCAGCTCGGCAACGCGGCCGCGGAGGGCAGCAAGGTCCGGCAGACCGCCAACAAGGCGATCGACGCGATGCGGCGTGGCGTGGTGGCGTACTCGTCGCTGAACTGAGCGTTCATCGCCGTCGGCCCTCCCCGTCGATCGACGGGGAGGGCTGACGTGTTTTTCCGCCAGGTTTCCGGGCCGGGAGCGTGACGGGTGATGCTGGCGGTGAGAAGCATCCATGACGCGCGCTTGGCGCTCCCATGGGTCTTTACTCATTTGCATCGCATTTAACAGTGGTGCTCAACTGCCTGTCGCGTCTGGGGAGGCCAGTCAAGTCTCTCTGAAATCACCAGTTATCAGCTGCTTTGGTGCCATTCGGGTGCTAATGTCCGTTTTGTGCAAGTCCGTCAACGGGGGAGGAAAGATGGCTGGCACGCGATTCTCCAAGATTGGTTTCCAGCAGGGATGGGGCTGCCGTAGGAGGCGTCGTTGGCGCCGGTGCTGCTACGTTCCCGTCAGGTGGTGGGGGTGCTGCTAGATAGCCCCCGTGAGGGCCGGCGGTCCGTCCGCCGGCTCTCATTGAACGTTTCCGGCCGGGAACTCGCGCCGGCGATTTCCATTCGCCGTACATTTCGCGAGTTCTGGCCGGACACTCGCGGATTGCGCCGGCTGTTCGCGGCCGGAGTGGTGTTCGCTATTCTCGCCGCGCTCTGCGAAGTGGTCGCGATCCGCCTGTTCGGGCACATCACCGACGAGGTGCTGACGACCCGGGAATTGGACGCCTTCTGGGTGCCCGCCTTCATCTGGCTCGGGCTCGCCGCGATCGCCGGGGCGGCGTCGTTCGGCGGGACCTACCTCACCGCGCTGGGCGCCGAACGGTTCCTGCTGGGCCTGCGCGACCGCGTGTACGCGCACATCCAGACGCTCGCGCCGGAGTTCTCGGAGAAGCGCCGGCTGGGCGACCTGATGGCGCGGCTGACCGACGACGTGGAGGCCATCGAGGAGTTGGTCGGGTCAGGGCTCGTCCGGCTCATCACCACGTCCGCCAGCGTGGTGTTCTTCGCAGGAGCGGCCTTCCTCATCCGCTGGGACCTGGCGTTGATCACGATGGCGCTGATCCCGTTGTTCCTGGTGGTCTCGAAGGTCTTCGCGTCCCGGTTCAGGGTCGCGGCGGCGCGCGAGCGCAGGAGTAAC
The DNA here is from genome assembly GCF_900100395.1 of Nonomuraea maritima. Classification (GTDB taxonomy): domain Bacteria; phylum Actinomycetota; class Actinomycetes; order Streptosporangiales; family Streptosporangiaceae; genus Nonomuraea; species Nonomuraea maritima. Next base: position 227,452 of record NZ_FNFB01000008.1, read on the forward strand.
GGCGCCATGAACAGCGTCCTGGAGGAGGGGCTGGCCAACCAGCCGCTCGTGCAGGCCTACAACCGGCAGGGCGCCGAGTCGCGGCGCCTGCACGACGAGGGGCAGGGCTGGCTGCGCGCCAACATGACGCAGGCCTGGCTGTCCGGCCTGTACGGGCCCGCCGTGCAGGTCATCGAGACGGTCTGCCTGATCGTCATCCTCGGCTTCGGCGCGTGGGAGATCGCGTCCGGCCGGCTGACGATCGGCGGTCTGCTCGCCTTCGCGGCCTACCTGGCCATGCTGTACCCGGCCGTGCAGAGCCTGGGACAGCTGGCCCTGACGGTCTCCGAGGCGGCGGCCGGCTCCGACCGGGTCATCGAGATCCTGTCGAGCAAGCCGGGCGTCACCGACGCCGACGACGCCGTCGACGCGGGCCGGACCAGCGGCAGGATCGAGTTCGACCGGGTCGGCTTCGCCTATCCGGGACGCAACCGGCCGGTGCTGCGCGACCTGTCGTTCACCGCCGGGCCCGGCGAGGTCGTGGTGTTCAGCGGGCCGAGCGGCGCGGGCAAGTCGACGCTGGTCAAGCTGCTGCTGCGGTTCTACGACCCGGACCACGGCCGCATCCTGCTGGACGGCATCGACCTCAGGCGCCTGACCCGGCGGTCGCTGCGCGAGAACGTCACCGTGCTCCACCAGGAGACGCTGATGTTCTCGGGCACCGTACGCGACAACATCGCCTACGCCCGTCCCGACGCCACGATCGACGAGGTGATGAAGGCGGCGGAGACCGCGGGCGTGCACGAGTTCGCCAAGGCGCTGCCGCAGGGGTACGAGACCCCGGTCGGCCAGCGCGGACGGCTGCTGTCCGGCGGGCAGCGGCAGCGGATCGCGATCGCGCGGGCCATCCTGCGTGACGCGCCGGTGCTGGTGCTCGACGAGCCGATGACGGGTCTCGACGCGGCCACCGCCGCCCAGGTGATGCGGCCGCTGCAGCGCCTCATGGCCGGGCGGACGACGCTGCTCATCACGCACGACATGCGGTACGTGCCGGAGAACGCGCGCGTGGTCGAGATCGAGCCGGTCAGGCAGCGGGATCGGATCCGGCTGAAGAGGGCCGGCGTCCCGTTCCACCCGTTCCGTGGCAACAACTGCAAGAGGCCCTGAGGGGTTTCCACACGACACCCGTCCGATGGCTTTCGTCCATCGGACGGGTGTCGTGTGGTGTCAGGGGCTGTTTGTCCGAAGATTCCGTCGATAGAATTCGACAGATTTCTCCGTTTTTCCGGAAGCGGGTGTCATGGGCGACGACCACGGCGTTGCCAGGCCACTGCGCGCTGACGCTCGCCGCAACCGCGAGCGGGTGTTGCAGGTCGCGCGGGAGGCCATGTCAGGGGGCGGGCTCACCGTCTCCTTCCACGAGATCGCCCGGCGGGCCGGCGTCGGCGTCGGCATCGTCCACCGGCACTTCCCCACCAAGGAGGCCCTGGTCGAGGCGGTGACGCTGGCCCGAGCCGCCGACCTCGTGGCCGACGCGCACGCGCTCGCCACCGCTGAGGACGCGGGCGCGGCGTTCTTCGGCTGGTTCCGCCGGGTCGCCGAACGCGCCTCCGCCGACCAGGCGCTGCGCGACCTGCTCGACGGGGCCGGCACCAGGCTGGAGAACGACCTCGTGGCCGCGCTCGGCCCGCTCCTAGCCAGGGCCCAGCGGGTCGGGGCGGTACGTGGTGATCTCGCCCCCGAGGACGTACGCGACCTGCTGCGGGGTTGCCTGGCGGCCGAGCGGTGGGCGCGCGGCAGGGGCCGCGCGGGCCGGTTGACCGAGACCGTCTGTGACGGGATGCGCCCGCGCCCGAGCTAGGAGGACAGGGTGAAGCGGACCTCGCGGGTGGCGGGGTCGGCCTGGGCCAGGCGGACCACGACCTGCTCGCCCAAGGGGAGGTCGCCGTCGCAGCGGGCGATGACGGCGGGGTCGTTGATCTGCACCTGGCCGCCCCCGCGCCGCCCGTCCACGTCGATCACCACGGCCTCGAACGCCTGCCCGATCCGGTCGCGCAGCAGGAACGCCTCCGCCAGGTCGACGCACGCGCGCTCGACCGCGCCTGCCCGCCGTCCTGAGCCGGACATCAGGCCGGGCAGCGGCGCCAGCGCCGCCCGCACATCGGAAGGCACCGGCTCGCCCGCCGCGACCGCGAGGCACACCTCGGTCGCGTACCGGTCGACCAGGCGCCGCAGCGGCGCCGTGACGTGCGCGTACGGCGCCGCCACCGCCGCGTGCTCGGCCATCCGGGGCGGCGCGCCGTCGAAGGCCACGTAACCGGCGCCGCGCAGCAGCACCTTCGACTCGTGCAGGAACGCCGCCTGCTGGGCGTTCTTCGGGTCGAGGTCGTGCACGACCGTGCCGTAGGAGGCGCCGTCGGGCCAGGGGACGTCGAGCGCCCGCGCCAGCCGGCGCACCGTGTCCAGGTCGGCGGGCCGCGGCCGGGGCAGCACCCGCAGCACCCCGACCTCGGCGTCGAGCATCATCGTGGCCGCGGCCATGCCGGTCAGCAGCGAGATCTGCGCGTTCCACGTCTCGGCGGGCAGCGGCAGCCGGAACTCCAGCCGGTAGCGTCCGCCGTGGTGCACCACCTCCTGCTCGGGGACGGGCAGGGTGACGCCGCCGCGTGCGCGTTCGAGGTCGAGGCGCAACCGGCCGATCTCGGCCAGCAGCGCGAGGACGCCGTCGGCGGTGCCCGTGTCGACGGCCGCCTGCACGTAGGCGTAGTCGAGCCGCTCGCGGCTGCGGACGAGGGCGCGCCGGACGTCGGCGCCCACGGTGCGGCCGTCGGCGTCGAGGTCGACGCACCACACCGCGGCCGGCCGCACGGCGCCGGGCAGCAGGCTGGCGGCGCCCTCCGACAGCACCGGGGGATGCAGCGGCACCCGGCCCATCGGCAGGTAGACGGTCTCCCCGCGGGTGCGGGCCTCGGCGTCGATCACGCCGCCGGGCCGTACGAACGCGCCGACGTCGGCGATCGCGTACCAGACGCGGTAGCCGGCGCGCAGCCGTTCCAGGTGGAGGGCCTGGTCGAGGTCCATCGAGCCGGGCGGGTCGATCGTGACGAACGGCACGTCGGTCAGGTCGGTCGCCGGCAGCCGCGGCACCCGCGCCACCCAGGCGGCCTCGTCGAGGACGGGCTGGGGGAAACCGTCGGGCAGCCGGTGTTCCCGCTCGATGCGCCGGAACCCGTCCGCCCATTTCAGGGGGATCGGCTCGGGGACCGCAATGGTGGGCACGCCGGACAACTTACCGGCGTCGCGCTCCGGCCGGGAGGGCGGTGCCGCTCATTCGTACTGCTCGGCGCGGCCTTCGCGCCAGTACCCCATGAAGGCGACGGAACGGCGGTCGACGCCGCGTTCGGCGACCAGGTGGCGGCGCAGCAGCTTGATGACGCCGGCCTCGCCCGCCAGCCACGCGTACAGCGGGCCGTGCGGGGAGGCGTCCTCCTGCGGCACCTCCCACAGCTCCACCGCGTCGACGTCCAGGTCCTCGAACGTGTCGTCGGCGGGCGCGGGCTGCGACGGCAGGAGGCGGCCGGCGGCGGCCCGGACGGCGGGGATCAGGGCCTCGCCGCGTGGGGCGCCGTTCCTGGCCAGCCAGGTCACCTTGACCGGCGCGTCCGTCAGCACCGGCCACTGGTCGTCGTCGCAGGGCACCTCCATGACCACCTCGCCGGCCAGCCAGGACGGCAGCCGCTCGAGGATGGCGCAGATGGCGGGCACCGCGGTCTCGTCGCCGGCGATCAGCACGCAGCCGGTGCCCTCGGGCGGGTGGAACTCGACGCCGCCGTGCGTCCCCTCGAAGCCGGCGTCCGGGCCGAGCAGCGCGGCGGCGTCGCCGGGCCGCACGCTCTCCGCCCACCGGGCGGCGGGGCCGCCGTCGGGGTGCAGGACGATGTCGACGTCCACCTCGCGCGCCTCGGGGCGGACCAGGCGGGCGGTGTAGGTGCGCATCGGGTTGCGCCTGCCGTCGTCGAGCGCCCGCCACTCGTGGAACCAGCCGGCGCCGGTCGGCAGGTGACGCAGGCCGTGCTGCGGCACCGGGAGGAACAGCTTGATCCGCTGGTCGAAGCCGTTGTCGGCGAACAGGTGCAGGTCGTCGCCGGTGAAGGTGACGCGCAGGAACGACGGGCTCAGCCGCTGGAGCCGGTCCACGCGGACGTCGAACATGCGAAAGGGCTCGGTCATCCCCGAAATCTCCGATCAACGTTAGGTGAGCCTAACCTAACTGATCTCGGGGCGTTCGGCCAGCCCGGGTTCCAGGGCGGTGCCGTGATCAATCGCCGGCCTGGTTCCGGGAGTGCGGATCAGTCGGCCGGCCCGATCCAGGGGGTGCGGATCATGGAGTCCGGCGATAGCGTCGGGCGCGGGAAGCCGTTACGCGCCGGGTCCGGCGCACCGACGAAGGAGCCGATGTGTCCACCGTCATCCTCTCGGCCGCGGGTGCCGCACTGGTGCTCGACGTCTCCGCCCAGGGCCTGCCCCGCGTGCGCCACTTCGGCGCCGAACTGGGCTCCGCTCAGGATCAGGACCTGCTGCCGGTGCTCGCCGCGCCCGCGCCGCCGCTGCTGCCCGCCCAGGGCGACACCTGGTACGGCCGCCCTGGCCTGTCCGGCGTACGGGAGGGCGAGCACTGGCCGGTGCGGTGGACCCTGGAACGGCTGGACACCGACGCCACGCAGGGCGCGGGCGGCACGGTGACCGTCACGGCCGCCGACGAACGGGCCGGCCTGCGCCTGGTGAGCGAGCTGGTCATGGACGCGGGCGGCCTGGTGTCGCTGCGGCACACGCTGACCAACACCGCCGCCTCGCCGTACCGGCTCGGCGGGCTCGTGTGCGCGCTGCCGGTGCCCGGCCGGGCCGGTGAGCTGCTCGACTTCACCGGACGGTGGGCGCTGGAGAAGGTGCCGCAGCGCAGGGCGTTCGGGCAGGGCGTCTGGTCGCGGGAGAACCGGCGCGGGCGCACCGGCCATGACGGCACCGGCCTGCTGGTCGCCGGCACGCAGGGGTTCGGGTTCGGTTCCGGCGAGGTGTGGGCGGTGCACGCCGGGTGGAGCGGCAACCACGTTCACTACGCCGAACGCATGGCCGAGGGCGCCGCGCTGCTCGGCGCCGGCGAACTCCTCGACCCGGGCGAGGTGGTGCTCGGCGAGGGCGAGAGCTACACCACGCCGTGGGCGTACTTCTCCTGGTCGGGGGCCGGCCTCGACGACATGAGCGCCCGGCTGCACGCCCACCTGCGCGCCCGCCCCCTCCCCGCGCGGCCCGTCACGCTGAACAACTGGGAGGCCACCTACTTCGACCACGGTCTCGACCGGCTGCTGGAGCTGGCCGAACGGGCGGCGGCGGCCGGGATCGAGCGGTTCGTGCTCGACGACGGCTGGTTCCGCCACCGCCGCCACGACCGGGCGGGCCTCGGCGACTGGTACGTCGACGAGGGCGTGTGGCCCGGCGGCCTGCACCCGCTGGCCGACCGCGTCCGCAAGCTCGGCATGCAGTTCGGCCTGTGGTTCGAGCCCGAGATGGTCAACCCCGACTCCGACCTCGCCCGCGAGCACCCCGACTGGCTCCTCGCGCGTCCCGAGCGGATGCCGCCGCCGCACCGCAACCAGCAGGTGCTCGACCTCGCCCGGCCGGAGGTGTACGCGTACCTGCTGGAACGGCTCGACACCCTGGTCGGCGAGTACGCGCTCGACTACATCAAGTGGGACCACAACCGTGACCTCGCCGAGCCGGTGCACGACGGCGCGCCCGGCGTGCACGCGCAGACGCTGGCGACGTACCGGCTGCTGGACGAGCTGCGCCGCCGCCACCCCGGGCTCGAGATCGAGTCGTGCTCGTCGGGCGGCGCGCGCATCGACTACGGCATCCTCGCGCGCACCGACCGGGTGTGGACCTCCGACAGCAACGACGCCCTCGACCGGCAGGCGATCCAGCGCTGGACCGGGCTGCTCGTGCCGCCGGAGCGGATGGGAGCCCACGTCGGCGCGCCGCGCGACCACATCACCGGCCGGTCGCTGCCGCTGGCCTTCCGCGCGGCGACCGCGCTGTTCGGGCACATGGGCGTCGAGTGGGACCTGACCTCGGCGAGCGAGGCCGAGCTGGAGGAGCTGGCCGGCTGGATCGCGCTGCACAAGCGGCTGCGTCCGCTGCTGCACGCCGGGCGGGTCGTGCGGGCCGACCACCCCGACCCGTCGGCGCTGCTGCACGGCGTGGTGCTGCCCGACCGGGCGGTCTTCGCGTACGTGCAGCTGACCTCGCGGGTGACCGTGGGAGGCGAGCCGCTGCGGCTGCCGGGGCTCGACCCGCAGGCCGTGTACGAGGTGCGGGTCGCCGGCCCTGAGCCGGACGGGGCACGGCTGCCGGACTGGACGGGCGGGCCGGTGCGGCTTTCCGGCTCGGTCCTGGGCGAGCTGGGGCTGCCCGCTCCGTCGCTGCGTCCCGCGTCCGCGCTGCTGGTGGAGCTGCTACGGGTGTAGCTCGCAGATCTGGACGGCACGTCCCGCCGCGGAGGGCGGGACGTGTCGTCGTGCTGACCTCAGGCTCCGGGCGCAGCCGGAAACCGCCCGATCTGGAGGTGGGCAGCGTGTCGCCCGCTGCGGGGCTGAGGGTCATGTCCGGGACGGGAGGAGGTCGTGGCGGTCCAGCCAGCCGGCGATGGCTTTGCCGATGGCGTCCGGCTGGTCCTCGGGGGCCTGGTGGCCGGCGGGGCCGATGCCTTCGATCTCGAGGGCGGCGACGTTACGGCGGGCCCACTCCACGATCTCGGGGGAGGCGATACCGACACCGTCCTCGACCGTGAGGAGCAGTTTGGGTACCCGAGGGCTGGTGGCGAGCCATTCGCCGTAAGCGTCCATGCGCTCGGCCACATCGGCCGGTTCGCGGTCATAGGGGATCTCGCGCGGCCACTGGAGCAGCGGACGGCGGGACGCCGGGTCAGGGTAGGGCGCGCGGTAGACGTCGTGGTCCTGCGGGCTGAGGCCCGTCCTGATGGCGAACGGGTGTGGCAGGGCGTACTCGATGGCGGCGTGCTCCTCCAGCAGCAGCCGCTCGCCGAGACCGGGGGTGCGCAGCGCCTGGGAGTGCACGATCACGTCCTGCGGCAGCTCCGACCACATCTGCGGCCGCAGGAACGTCTCCAGGAGGGTGACGCCGCGCACCTGGCCGGGGTGCCGGGCGGCGCGGTCCATGGCCAGCGCGCCGCCCCAGTCGTGGCCGACCAGGACGACCTCCTCCAGCCCCATGACTTCGAACCACGCATCCAGGTAGCGGGCGTGGTCGGCGAAGCGGTAGCCGATGTCGGGCTTCCCGGAGGCCCCCATGCCGATCAGGTCGGGGGCCAGGACCCTGGCGCGATCGGCGACGTACGGGATGACGTTGCGCCAGATGTAGGACGAGGTGGGGCTGCCGTGCAGGAACACCACGGGCGACGTCCCCCGCCCGGTCTCCGTGTAGGTGATGTGGGAGTCCAAGACGGCGACAGTGTGCATGATCGTTGGTCCTTCGAACGAGTGGGTGCCTGGACTCTAGGTTCACACTCTCCCAACTGTCAACATCTCAACTATTTTCAGTGCAACCATCAGCTGCTAGCATTGCGCCAGGAGGTGAGGCTCGTGCCCGACCAGGCAGGAGGCGTCGTCGACGACGAGTCCGGACCGCTGCATGCGACCACCGGCCATCTGATGCGCCGCGTGTTCACCGCCATCACCGCTCATGCCGTGCAGGACGGGCCGCAGTCGCGGGAGTTCGTGGTGCTCGACATCCTCGCCGACGAGGACGCCCCCTCCCAGCAGGATCTCGCCCACCGGCTCGGCATCAACCGCACGATCATGGTCAGGCTGCTCGATCGGCTCCAGGAAGCGGGCCATGTCGTGCGCACCCGCAACCCGGCCAACCGCCGCACCTACGTGCTGTCACTGACCGAGGCGGGCCGCAGCGCCCTGGACGACATGCGCCGCGCCGTCGCCGACCGCGACGCCCGGCTCGCCGGCGCGCTCACCGAGCCCGAACGGCTGCGCCTCACCGAGCTGCTGACCAAGCTCGTCGCCGACGACGGCACCTCCGCCATCCGCAGCATCGAGCACCTGATCGCCCAGGCCCACTACCGGCTGCGCCGGCTCGGGGATCATCGGCTCGAGGCGTACGGCCTGCGCACCCGTCACTTCGCCCTGCTGCCCGCCCTCGACCGGCTCGGGCCCTGCCCGCAGGAGCAACTGGCCCGATATCTGCACCTGACAGAACCGGCCACCGCGTCACTCGTCGAGGAGCTGGTCAAGGCCAGCATCGTTTCCCGTGGCCAGGACCCGCACGACCGACGCCGCTATGCCCTTCAGCTCACCGACCTCGGCCGCGCCCGCATTCCCGCGGTGCGTGAAGCCATGGAGAGCATGGAACGCGACCTCGACGACCTCCTCGGCCCGGACGGCGCTCAAGAACTCCGTGACCTTCTTCCCAAGCTCCTGCCGTACGCGTAGGAGGGGCGTTCCCCCCGGCCACGACGGAGCATCGGGGGGCTGACCCACCGGCCCGTACGGCTGCCCGTCCAGCTCGGATGAGGGCAGCCGTACGGGCGCGGGTCAGGTGCGGTCCTTGACCCAGCGCTCCAGGCCGGCCGCGTCGATGGGCAGGGCGGACGAGAGGTTCTCGGCGCCGTCCTCGGTCACCAGCAGGTCGTCCTCGATCCGTACGCCGATCCCGCGCAGCTCGGGAGGGACCGTGCGGTCGTGGGCGTGGAAGTAGAGCCCCGGCTCGACGGTCAGCACCATGCCGGGCGCCATCGCCGCCCCGTGGTAGGCCTCCGGCCGTGACCGGTAGCAGTCGTGCACGTCGAGCCCCATGTGGTGGCCGACGCCGCAGACCAGGTAGCGGCGGTGGTGCTGGCCGGTGTCCGACAGCGCCTCGTCCACCGAGACAGGCAGCAGCCCCCAGTCGTGCAGGCCACGCGCGATGACCTCCATGCACGCGTGGTGGAAGGCGGTGAACGGCCGTCCGGGCGCCACCTCGGCCAGCCCGGCCAGGTGGGCCCGTTCGACCAGGTCGTACACCTGCCGCTGGGCCGCGGAGAAGGCGCCGGAGACGGGGAAGGTGCGGGTGACGTCGGCGGTGTAGTGGCTGCGGACCTCGACGCCCATGTCGAGCAGCAGCAGCTCGCCCTCCAGGACGGGGCCGTCGCAGCGCACCCAGTGCAGGGTGGGCGCGTGCGGGCCGCTGCCGACGATGGTCGCGTAGCCGGGGCCGTTGCCGTACGTCCTGGCATACCGGTCGAAGGTGCCCTGCAGCCAGCGCTCGCCGCCGCCCGCGACGGCGGCGGGCACCTCGGCCATTACCGCGGCGAACCCCTCGACCGTACGGTCGACGGCCTCGCGCAGCTGGGCGACCTCCCACTCGTCCTTGATCATGCGCAGCTCGGCCAGCACCTGCCCGAGCTCCGGCGACGGCTCCGGCCAGCCGGGGCCGACGAGCAGCGCGCCCTCGGGCGGCCCGGCGAACTCCCCGAGCGGCAGCACGGTGACGCCCAGTGCGGCCGACCACTCGGCGAGCGACGGGGACGGGCCCACCCACAACTCCCCGTAGAGCGGGTCGGAGAAGAAGCCGGCCTGGCCGGGCCGTAACGGCGGCGGCAGGTAGAGCGTGGCCTCGCCGTCCGCGACCACGGCCACCGCCTTCTCCTCGGCGCAGCCGGTCAGCCAGAAGAAGTCGCTGTTCACCCGGAAGTCGTAGGTGGTGTCGTAGCTGCGTACCGGCGCATGGCCCGCCGTGACGACGACCGTGCGGCCGGGCAGGGCCTCGGCCAGGCGGCGCCGGTGCGCGGCGGCGGCCTCGGCGGCGCCGGGGACCAGGTCGGGGGTGCGGGCGGGGGAGTCCCAGCCCTGCGCGATGTACTCGGTGAACGCGGGGATGTCCGCGAGCCTGGGCAGTTTGCCGTCACTCACCGGAGATTCCTCCTCCCATCTCACGCACGAGGCCGGCCAGCCGGGTGAACACCCGCTCGTCGTACACGCCGTCGTGCTCGTACTCGTTGGTGACCCACACCTTCGTGTTGCCCATCCGCGAGGCGGTGTCGAGCTGCAGGCCGGAGTCGACGTACATGTCGTCGAAGTAGACGGCCGCCGCCACCGGCACCTCGTTGGCCGCCAGGCGGTCGAGGTCGTACAGCGGCGGCCACGCGGGACGTTCGGCGAGCAGCTCGACGGCGGCGCGGAACGGGCGCAGCGCGCGGATCTCCTCGAACATCCAGGGGTACATCATCTCGCCGGTGAACAGCAGCGGCCTGGCGTCCTCGGCGAAGGCCGGGTGGCGGTCGCGCTCGCGCTGCGCCGCCCACGCGGTCGCGCCCGGCCCGGACCCGTAGATGCTCTCCTGCAGCGCGGCGAACAGCGGGTTGTCGGCGTAGGAGGAGCGGGTCAGCACCTGGTGCAGGAACGTGTCCGGCAGGGCGCCGCCCGCGTCGGGCACCGCCTCCTCCAGCAGCCAGTGCATCCGCTCGTAGCCGGGCTTCATGCCGAAGTCGATGCCCAGCGACTGCAGCCGCCGCACGGTGAGCACGTCGCCGTCGGGCAGCAGCACGTCGCCCTCGGCCAGCCGGTCGGCCAGCCGCCCCACCGTCTCGGCGTGGTGCGGGTAGCGGCGGTAGAACTCGGCGTTCTTGGCCGCGACGCGCGGATAGGTGCGCCGGTAGACCTCGGCGGCGTCGGGGTCGAGCGCGGGCAGCCCGCCGGTCACGTAGCAGGCGGTGAGCCCCTCGGGCGCCGCCGACAGGTAGCGCAGCGTGAGGAAGCCGCCGTAGCTCTGGCCGAGCGTCGACCAGCGCCGCCCGCCGAAGACGGTCGTGCGCAGGTGCTCGGCGTCGGCCACGATCGAGTCGGCGCGGAAGTGTGCCAGGTAGTCGGCGCCCTCCTTGGGGCCGAGCGCGCTCATCACCCGCCCGTCGATGCGCGAGCTGCGGCCCGTGCCGCGCTGGTCGAGCAGGATCACCCGGTACGTCTCCAGCGCGCGTCCCAGCCAGCCCGACCGGTCGAGGGGCCGGGGGCTCTTGCCGCCGGGGCCGCCCTGCAGGAAGAGCAGGCACGGCAGGTCGTCGCCGTCGCGGGCGGGGTCGACCACCTCGCGGGCGAAAACCTTGATCGTCTCCCTGGGGTCGGACCAGTCGAGCGGCACCTCCTCGACGTGCTCGCGCATCCGCAAGCCGGGAACGGTGTAGGTCGCGGTGATCAAAGTTCTCCTCCTGCGCGGGCGCCGGGCACGTACTCCGGCATCTCACATCCGTCACCGTCCCGCAAGGGCCGAAGCCGTCACCGGTGGACTGTGTGACATTGCACCGAACCCTAAGGCCGCCCCTTTCCCGGCGGCAAGACGTATCTCACGCGTCCCGCCGGGTGAAGGCGGCGACGGCCGCCCCGAGCAGACCGGCGGTCCACCCGGCCAGCACCGCCGCGCCCTGGACGGGGGTCAGCGCGTCCGGCGGCCCGGGGCGGAACATCCGCGCCCCGGCCAGGTCGGGCAGGTAGGCGGCGTACTCGGTGAGCGAGGCGAGCAGGGGCGAGACGACGAAGACGAGCGTGAGCACGCCGCCCAGCGCCACGAGCAGCCGTCTGACCAGCAGGGCGACCGCGAACGCGAGCGTGCCGACCAGCACCAGGTAGGCGGCCGCCGCCACCGGCACGCTCGCCCGCCCGGCGAGCAGGCAGGTCACCGCGGCGAACGGCACGGCGACCGCGAGGTAGGCGGCCAGCTTCCCCGCGACCAGCAGCACCCTGCCCGGTACGGCGACCAGGGAGGTGCCGGCGTGCTCGGCGGCCACGGTGAGCACGCCGAGCAGGATGAACCCGGCCTGCGCGTACGTGATCACCTGGACCGGCGTGGCGCCGGCCACGTACGCGAGCCCGGCGGCGACCGCGACCGTCGTGCCCACGGTGAGCGGCACGGCGGGCAGGCTGCGCAGCTTGACCAGTTCGGCGGCGAGGACCCGCCACGGGTGGTTCGTCACGCGTCCCGCCGGGTGAAGACGAGGGCGGCGACGGCGAGCAGCCCGGCCGTCCAGGCGAGCATCACCAGCCCGCCATGAACCGGGCCCTGTGCGGTGAACATCCGCGTCCCTGCCATGTCCGGCAGGTACGCCGCCAGGGGAGTGACCCGGGTCAGCAGGTGGGTGACGGACACGAACGAGGAGTTCACCACGAAGAAGACCATCGGCACGATCCCGCTCCTGGTGACCACGGTGACGGCCAAGGCGATCAGCGGCATCAGCATCCAGTAGACGACCGCCCCGGCGACCCGCGGGCCGAGCGCGTCCCAGGTGTGCCCGTGCTCGCCGAGTGCGGTCTGGGCCAGCCAGATCGTGGCCGGGATGACGACCACGGCGAGCGCGGCGGATACCCCGGCGAGCACGACCGCCTTGGCCAGCAGCAGCCTGCCGCGCCCCGGCACGGCGGTGAGGCTGGTCGTGATCTGCCGGCCGCCGCCGGAGTCCTTGCTGCCCCGCGTGTACTCGCTGCCGATGATGACGACGCCCAGCACGACCGGCCCGAGGACCGCGAAGGGGACGAGTTCGAAGCCGACGGTCAGCGTGGTCACGGTGCCGAGGACGCCGTCGCCGCCCGCGTCGAGCTGGGCCGCGAGCCGGCGCGCGGTCGACGTCCCGAGAGCGGGCATCGCCACGAGCGTGAGGCCGATCGCGACCAGCGCGGACGGCAGGGAGAGGAGTTTGCGCCACTCCGCGGCCACCGCGCTCATCGGCCCCGCTCCTCGGTGAGGGCGAAGAACGCGTCCTCGAGGGACGCGTGCCCGCCGACGACCTCCGGCACCGTCCCGCGGGCGACGACCCGGCCCGCGTCGATCACGACCAGGTCGTCCGCGGTCCCGGCGGTCTCGCCCATCAGGTGGCTGGACAGCAGCACCGTGCGCCCCTCGGCCGCGTACGCCCGCAGGAACCGGCGGATCCAGCGGATGCCCTCCGGGTCGAGCCCGTTGACCGGCTCGTCGAGGACCAGCACCTCCGGATCGCCCAGCAGCGCCGCCGCCAGGCCGAGCCGCCGTCCCGTTCCGAGGGAGTACGTCGAGACGCGCCGCCCCGCGACGTCCGCGAGCCCCACGAGGTCGAGCACCTCCTCCACCCGCGACCTCGGGATGCCGTTGCTGACGGCGAGCCAGGTCAGGTGGGCGCGCCCGCTCCGCGAGCCGTGGGCGCCGCCGCCGTCGAGCAGCGACCCCACCGTGCGCAAAGGGTTCCTGAGCTTCCGGTACGGACGGCCGCCGACCAGCGCCGTCCCCGCGTCGGGGACGTCGAGGCCGAGCAGCACGCGCAGGGTCGAGGACTTGCCCGCGCCGTTCGGGCCGAGGAACCCGGTCACCCGGCCGGGAGAGGCGGTGAAGCTCACGTCGTCCACGGCGACTTTCCCGCCGTGGCGCTTGGTGAGGCCGTTGAGTTCGATCACCGGTCCAGGGTGGCCGTCACCTCCCGCGGCGCGCATCGGCCAAAGGTTGACATCAGCGCAGGGACTCGACGAACCCCGACTCGTAGGCGAGGATGACCAGCTGCGTGCGGTCACGCACGCCCACCTTGACGAACAGCCTGCTGAGATACGTCTTGACCGTCGCCCGGCTGAGGAACAGCGCGGCGGCGATCTCCTCGTTCGACAGCCCCCGCACGATCGCGGCCACGACGTCGCGCTCGCGCTCGGTCAGCGCGTCGAACCGCGCCGCGCCGGTCCCCCGCGCGGGCCGCCGCTCGGCCAGCCCGGCGATCATGCGGCGGGTCACCTCGGGGGCGAGCATGGCGTCGCCCTCGTGGACGACGTGGATCGCCCGCACGATCTGCGCCGGCGGCGTGTTCTTCAGCAGGAAGCCCGCGGCTCCCGCGCGCAGCGCCTCGTAGACGTACTCGTCGAGGTCGAAGGTGGTGAGGACGACGACCCTGGTGGCGGGGTGCCGGGCGCAGATCGCGGCGGTCGCGGCCAGGCCGTCCGTGCCGGGCATGCGGATGTCCATCAGCACCACGCCGGGACGCAACCGGTCGGCGGCCGCCACCGCCTCCCCGCCGTCGCGCGCTTCTGCGACGGTGAGCAGCCCGGGGTCGCTGTCGACGAGTTCCCGCAGCGAGGCGCGCAGCAGATCGTCGTCCTCGGCGATGATCACGCTGACCCGATCAGGCATCGGCGGCCTCCTGCACGCGGACCGGGATCACCGCACGCACCCCGAACCCGCCGTCCGGCCGCGGCCCCGCGGTGAACGTGCCGCCGAGCAACTCGACCCGCTCGCGCAGGCCGATCAGCCCGTACCCGGGCGGGCCGTCACCCGTGCCGCCGCGCCCGTCGTCGTCGACCTCGACGTGGACCGCCCCGCCGCCGGTGACGCGCACGCGGCACCGCGCGCCCGGCGCGTGCCGGCCAACGTTGGTCAGGGCCTCCTGCACGACCCGGTACGCCGCCAGCCCCGCGCCAGGCGGCACGTCGGCGACGTCCGTCATCGTGAGCTCGACCGGCAGCCCGGCCTGCCGCGACCGCTCGACCAGGCCGGGGAGGTCCTGGACGCCGGGCCGCGGGCCGCGCTCGGCCCCGTCGTCCCCGTCGCGGACCGCGCGCAGCACGCCGCGCAGCTCGTCGAGCGCCCGCCTGCTCGCCGACTCGATGCGGGCGAGCCTGCCGCGCATCGCCTCGGCGTCACCGCCGACGTGCAGCGCCACCCCCGAGGTGATCGCGATCGTGCCCAGCGAGTGGGACACGACGTCGTGCACCTCCCTGATCACGCGCAGCCGCTCCTCGGCGACGGCGCGGTCCCGCTCGGCGCGGGTGGCCTGCTCGGCGGCGAGCCTGCCGTGCCGGACCTGGGCGCCGAGCGCCCACGCCGCCGCCGGCGCCGGCAGACTCGTCATCGCATAACGGGTCGCGGCCCCCGCCTCGGCGGGCCCCGCGAGGGCCAGCAGACCGATGCCCACGGCGACGACCACGGGCACCGACGGCAGGAACCTGCGACGGCCCCACCTGAGCGCCACGGGATACAGCGTCCAGGCCGCCGCGAGGAACGGGTCGTCCGTCACGCCCGCCACCGCGCCCGTGAGCGTGGCCGCGGCCACCAGGACGAACGCCGGCAGCGGCCACCACGACCTGAGCAGCATGCCGACGACCACGAGCGCGACCAGAGCCTGTGCCGGAGGGTCGGCCGGGAGCCAGAACACCAGGACGCACAGCAGCGCGGCCCCGAGGTCCTGGCCGACCGCGCCGGCCCGTCGAGGGGTGAAGAAGGCCATGCGCAGGACACTAACCGCCCGGCTCAGCGCTCGATGAGGGTCACTTCCAGGGAGTAGTGCGAGGCCCGGTAGACGTGCGAGCCGTGCTCGACGGCCCGGCCCTGGTCGTCGTACGTGGTGCGGATCATCGTCAGCAGCGGCGCGCCGCGCCGCTCCTCCAGCAGCCGCGCCTCCGTCTGCGTGGCCGCCCGCGCGCCGATGCGCTGGTTGGCCACCCGCATCCGTACGCCCGCCGCGCGCAGCAGCTCGTACAGGCCGCGGCCCTCGAGGTCGGCGGCGGTGAGCTGGGCGAGCGCCACCGGCAGCCAGTTGTGCAGCAGGGCGAGTGGCTCTCCGGCGGCGAAGCGCAGCCGCTCCAGGTAGAGGACGTCGGAGCCAGGCTCCACGCCGAGGATGCCCGCGACCCCCTCCTCCACCGGCCGCGGCTCCAGCGCGAGGACCTGCGTGGCCGGCTCCTGACCGGCCCGGCGCAGGTCGTCGTAGAGGCTCGTCAGCTCGACCGAGCGCTTGACCTGACCGTGCACCACCTGCGTGCCGACGCCGCGCTTGCGGACCAGCAGGCCCTTGTCGACCAGGTACTGGATCGCCTGGCGGATCGTCGGCCGCGACAGGCCCAGCTTGTCGGCGAGCAGGATCTCGTTGTCGAGCCGCGAACCGGGAGTCAGATCACCCCGCCTGATGGCCTCGGCGATCTGCTCGGCCACCTGGAAGTAGAGCGGCACTGGACTGGATCGGTCCAGGGCGATGGAGAGGTCCGCGGTCATGCTGATCAGCTTAACTGAGGTCATAATGTCCAGACAAATGCGTGTTCCAGGTGTTGGACATCCACATGAGAGGTAGGGGAGAGGGCATGGATGCGACCCATCTGCTCGACACCGCCATCGAGGCCGCCAGGGCGGTCGGCCCCCAGCTGCGCAAGGCTTTCAGGTCCCGGCCCGACGTGACCGTCAAGCGTGATTTCCACGACCCCGTGACCGAGCACGACCGGGCCGCCGAGGAGACCATCCGTGCCGTCATCTCCTCCCGCGCCCCAGGCAGCACGATCGTCGGCGAGGAGGGCGGCACGACCGGCGCCGGTGACATCGTCTGGTACGTCGACCCCATCGACGGCACCGCCAATTTCGCCGCCGGATTTCCCTTCTTCTGCGTCTCCATCGCCGCGGCCGTCCACGGCGAACTGGTGGCGGGCGTCGTGTACGACCCCGTACGCGAGCAGGAGTTCACCGCGGGCCAGGACGGCGCGTGGTGCGACGGCACGCCGCTGCGCAGCACCGGAGCCACCCGCGACCAGGAGGCCATGCTGCTGATGAGCTACCCCACCCCGCAGGACCTCGACGCCGACGGCGAGCGGGCGCTGCGGCGCTACGCCGGATGCCTGGGGTCGTTCGCCACCGTGCGCAAGCCCGGCAGCGCCGCGCTCAAGCTCGCCTACGTCGCCGCCGGCTGGGCGGACGTCGCCTACGGCACCCGCTCCAACCCCTGGGACGTGGCCGCCGGGGCGCTGCTGGTGCGCCGGGCCGGAGGCGTCTACCTGGGTGATCCGCTGGTCGCCGGTGACTACCTGGCGCACGTGGGCGGGTTCGACCTCAGTTCGTCGGAGCTCGCCGAGGTGGCGCCGTCCTGATGATCGGCGCGCAGGAGGCCCGCCAGTTCCGACAGTGAGGCGATGCGGGGGAACCCGGCGGGCGGCGGCTCGACGCCGAGCCGGTCGAGCCAGGCCGAGCGCATCCCCGTGGCCGCCGGGCCGGTGACGTCGTTGGGCACGTCGTCACCCACCAGCAGCACCTCATCGGGGGCCAGGCCGAGCGCGGCGGCGGCCCCGGTGTAGGAGACGGGTGAGGGCTTGAAGCCGCCCAGCACCTCGCCCGTCAGCACCGGGCCGACCAGCCCCTCCAGGCCGATCGCGCGGATCTTCGCCTCCTGCATGCGCTGGGCGCCGTTCGTCAGCACCCCGAGCGCGTAGCCGCCGAGCCCCGCCACCGCCTGCGCCACGTCGGGGTAGGCGATCCACCTCGCCCGATAGCGGCTCGCGAACTCCTCGTACGCGCCGTCGAGGTCGGCGGGGAGCGCCAGGCCGAGCTCCCGGCACAGCCCCGACAGCCGCAGGCGGCGCTGCTCCTGCACCGTGCACCGGCCCGCCTGCCACATCGCGAGGTACGGTCCCTCCAGCGCGGCCCAGAGCGCGGCCGTCTCGGCCAGGCGCGGGTGGCCCGGCGCGCGCTCCTCGACCCAGGCGACGATCGCGGCGTCGGCGGCCGCCCGGTGGTCGAACAGGGTGCCGTCGAGGTCGAACAGGATCCCCTTGAGAGGCGTCATCGAAGCTCCGGGTAGGGCGGACTGCGGCGGCGTCCGGCGGGAGGTCAACCCTACTGGGCCGCCGCCTGCCGCACGGACGCCGGCTCGGCGGACGCCGTGACGATGCGCGCGGCCGTCTCCCGCGGAGGGTAGCCCAGCGTGAGGCCGCGGATCGGCAGCGGGGCCCGCGCGAAGCGCTCCTCGCCGTTCTCGGGCAGCACGTAGTGCAGGGCGGGGGAGTGCAGGCGGTGGGCGTCGAGGACCGCCACCGCGGGCTCGGCCAGGTCGCGCGGCAGCGCCTCGCGGTAGTCGGCGATCAGGGCGTCGAGGTCGAACAGGTGGACGTAGCGCTCGGAGGTGCCGGCCACCACCCGGACCAGGTCGCCCTCGACCCGCGCGCGGTAGACGAGGTTGGTGCCGCCGCAGCCGGCGAACCAGTCGAGCGCCTCGGCGGCGGGCAGGCGGAAGGTGCCGTACGGCTTGCGCCCGTACAGCAGGGCCTCGGCGATCCAGCGGTCGCACCACAGCTCGTCGTGGTACGGCGACGGCGCGCCGGGGCCGGCCGTCAGGCCCTGGGCCAGCACCAGGTTCCACGCCGACACCATCGGGCTGGTGAAGCGCGGCATGAAGGGGCCGTGCCAGCGGCTGAGCGCGTAGCCGTACCAGACGGTGACGACCTCGACCTGGCCGCCGGGCAGGGCGCGCTCGTAGGTGCCGTTCATGACCTGCCCGCCGTCGGGGTGCCGCCACGGCCCGGGTGCCGGCCCGGTGCCCGCCGGTACGGCGGGAGTGCGGTAGTCGGGATGCAGGATCCACGCGTCCGCCACGGCGTCAGCCCCTTCCGATCAGCTTGTCACGGCAGGTCAGAGGATCAGAGACGCCATCGTGCAACACGGGTCATGCCCGTGCAAGAGTCCGGGTGCAAACGCTGATGTTTGTCATCACCTCACCGCGGGGGTGTTTGCAAGGGGCGTCGGCGGGCCGCTCGGTCAGTGGTGCCGGCGGTGGTCGCCGGCCTCGCGGACGTGGTCGATCATGACGCGTTCCGCGGTGTCGCCGTCGCCCGCCTCCAGGGCGGCAAGGAGGCGCGCGTGAGCGTCGAGCTGGCGCCCGGCCTGCTGCGGGTCGAGCCACAGCGACGCCTCGGAGGGCACCGGGAAGCTGTTGCGCACCGCCCTCGCGTGCGCGCCGAGGAACGCCGGGCCGCCGATGTCGACGATGCGCAGGTGGAAGCGCCTGCTCCGCTCGCCCAGCCCGTCGTGCCTGCCGTGGGCGGCGTCCTCGGTCATCGCGGCGTGCAGCTCGCGCAGCTCCGCCAGCTCGCCGGGGGTGATCCTGGCCGCCGCGAGCCGCGCGCCGAGCCCTTCGACGACCGCGCGCAGCCCGTAGTACTCGGCCGTCGCCTCGTCGCCGAGGTCGACGACGGTGGCGCCGTGGTGGGCCTCGTAGCTGATCAGCCGGTCCTTCTCCAGCCTGCGCAGCGCCTCGCGGACGGGGGTCACGGACACCCCCAGCCGCTTGGCCACCTCGCCCGCCCGTAGCGCCGTACCGCCGGGGATCCGCGAGGTGCGGATCTCCTCCAGCAGCACGGTGTAGACGTACTCGGCCTTGCTCATGGGCGGCCGCGGCTCGGTGAAGGACATGTCCTCAGTGTCGCGCATGGAGACCCGCCTGTTGACCTATGACATATTTCTTATAACTTACATAACCATGACGAGTCTCGCCGACCTGCGGGTCATCGACGCGGCGACACTGTTCGCCGGTCCCTCCGCCGCGATGATGCTGGGCGACTTCGGCGCCGACGTGATCAAGATCGAGCACCCCCGGCGGGGCGACCCGTCACGCGGGCACGGCGCCTCCCTCGACGGCGTGGGCCTGTGGTGGAAGACGCTGTCGCGCAACAAGCGCGCCGCCGCCGTCGACCTGTCGCACCCCGACGGGCAGGAGATCCTGCGCCGCCTGGCAGAACGGTCCGACGTGCTGATCGAGAACTTCCGCCCCGGCACCCTCGAACGCTGGAACCTCGCCCCCGCCGACCTCATGAAGCTCAACCCGCGGCTGATCGTGGCGCGGATGACCGGCTTCGGGCAGGCCGGGCCCATGGCCGGGCGGCCGGGGTTCGGCACGCTGGCCGAGGCCATGAGCGGGTTCGCGGCCATGACCGGGCAGCCCGACGGCCCGCCGACGCTCCCTCCGCTCGCCCTCGCCGACGGCATCGCCGGCCTGGCCATGTCGTACGCGATCATGGTGGCGCTGCACGCCCGCGAGCGGACCGGGCGCGGGCAGGTCGTCGATCTGGCCATCATCGAGCCGATCCTCGGCCTGCTCGGGCCGCAGATGACCGCCTACAAGGCGCTCGGGGCGGTGCCGAAGCGGACGGGCAACCGGTCCAGCAGCAACGCGCCGCGCAACACCTACCGCACCCGCGACGGGCGCTGGCTCGCCGTCTCCACCAGCGCGCAGCCGATCGCCGAGCGCGTGGTCACTCTGGTGGGCAGGCCCGACCTGGTCGAGCAGCCGTGGTTCGCGACCGGGCACGGGCGCGTCCAGCACGTGGACGAGCTGGACGAGGCCGTCGCCTCCTGGATCGCCGAGCGCGACGCCGACGAGGTCATCGCCCGCTTCGAGGAGGCGCAGGCCGCCGTCGCGCCCATCTACGACGTCACCGACATCGCCGAGGACCCGCAGTACGCCGCGCTCGGCACGTTCGTCGAGATGGACGACGAGGAACTCGGCCCGCTCACCCTGCAGAACGTCCTGTTCCGCCTGTCGGACACGCCCGGCGAGGTGCGCTGGCCAGGACGCCCGCTCGGCCGCGACACCGACGAGGTGCTCGCCGAGCTCGACTACCCGGACGACCTGGTCGCCGCGCTGCGCGAGAAAGGCGTGATCGCATGAGCTGGACGCCCGTGACCTGGCTCTACGTGCCCGGCGACCGGCCCGAGCGGTTCGCCAAGGCGGTGGCGTCCGGCGCCGACGTGGTGATCATCGACCTGGAGGACGCCGTCGCGCCGGCCGCCAAGGACGCGGCCAGGCAGAACGCCGTCGCCTACCTGCGGTCGCGCCCCAGGACGTCCGGCCAGGTGCACGTCAGGGTCAACGACCTGGCCACCGCGCGCGGGCGTGACGACCTGGCCGCCGTGGCACAGGTGGCCGACGCCGTACGCGTGCCGAAGGTCGAGTCGGCGGCCGTCCTCGACACCGTGCCGGCGGCGACGCCGGTGTTCGCGCTGCTCGAGTCGGCCGCCGGGATCGTCGCGGCCCGCGAGATCGCCGCGCACCCGCGCGTCGCCGGAGTGGCGCTCGGCGAGCAGGACCTCGCGGCCGAGCTGACCGTCACGGACGAGCAGGCGATGAACCACCTGCGGATCCAGGTCGTCCTCGCCGCCGCGGCGGCCGGGCTGCCGCCGGTCGCCATGTCCGTCCACCCGGACGTCAAGGACGACGCCGGCCTGCTGGCGTCCTGCCGGTCCGGGCGCGCGATCGGCATGTTCGGCAGGACCGCCATCCACCCGCGCCAGATCCCGCTGATCCGGCAGGCGTTCCGCCCCTCGGAGGAGGAGACGGCCAGGGCCGCCGAGATCGTGGCGGCGGCGGAGCGCGCCGAGGCGGCGGGGGTCGGCGCGGTCGCGCTGCCCGACGGCCGTTTCGTGGACGCCCCGATCGTCAGGCGGGCCCGCCGCACGCTCTCCCTCGCCCGCCGTCTCACCGACACGGCGTGAGACGCGGAACCTTGACGCGCTGTTGCCCCTGGCTGTGCCGGAGCGCGGCCGGCGCGTGAACATCCGTCTGCGTGGCATGTGCTCAACTGGCTGGGGGGCACATGGACACCTGGCGGCGCATCTCGATCACGAAGCGCATCACGCTGTTCGGGGGTGTGCTGGCGGTGTTGCTCTCGGCGGCCCTCGCCGTCGTGGTCCTGTCCGCGGTGCACCGCTACGCCACGGAGTCCCGTACGGAGGAGATCGCCGCGGACGGCGGGCGCGTGGTCACGCAGGTGGAACGGCAGGGGCCGGTGACGCCGCTGGTCCACCACAGCGACCGCAAGGTGCAGATCGTCGACCCCCGGGGCCGGGTGGTCGCCGCCACGCCGCAGCTGAGCGGCAGGCCGGTCATGGCCGACCCGTCCTGGCGCGACATGAGGGACTCCGCCGCGGTCGTCTGCGGCGGCGCCTTCCCGTCCGGCGAGTGCAACATCGTGGTCGCCAGGGCGGCCCATCGCGACGGGCAGGTCTGGACCGTCCTCGTCGCCGCCCCCGTCGTTCCGCCGTATGTCGTCCCGTGGCTGGCCGTGACGGTGGCCGGCGCCGCGGCCGCGCTGGCGGCGGCCGTCACGGTCCTGGCGCACCGGATCGTCACCGACGCCCTGCGTCCCGTCACCCGGATCCAGACCGAGCTCGACCGGATGAACGACGCCGGGGCCGACGACCGGCTGCCGGTGCCGGGCAGCCACGACGAGATCCAGAACCTGGCAGAGAGCGTCAACCGGACCCTCGTCCGGCTGCACGCCGCGATGGCCCAGCAGCGCCATTTCACCTCGGACGCCTCCCACGAGCTGCGTACGCCGATCGCCGCGATCAGGGCCGAGGTCGAGGACGCCATGCAGGCGCCGGAGGAGAGCAGCATTCCCACGCTCGGCGCGAAGGTCCTGAACAGCGTCGACCGGTTGCAGGCGATCGTGGACGGTCTGCTGACCATCGCCCGGCTGGAGTCGGGACGGCCGGTGGAGCGCGAGCCGACGGACCTCGCCGAACTCGTGACGGCCCGGTGCCGGGAGCGGGAGAGCGTCACCGGCAAGGCGTTCACGTGCTCGCTCGAACCCGGGGTGACGGTGCTCGGCGACCGGACGGAGCTGTCGCGCCTGCTGGCCAACCTGATCGACAACGCCGAGCGCTACGCCTGCTCGTCGGTGTCACTGAACGTGCGGCGGCTGCCGTCCGCCGGGCGCGACGCCCAGCGCTTCCCGGACGGCGTGGCGCTGGTGGAGGTGATCGATGACGGGCCCGGCATCGAGCTGGACAAGCGGGAGCTGGTCTTCCAGCGCTTCGCCCGGCTCGACACCGCGAGGGACCGGGACGCCGGAGGCACCGGCCTCGGCCTGGCGATCGCCCGGCAGATCGCGTTCGCCCACGGCGGCACCCTGCTCGTCGAGGACGCCGCCCAGGGTGCGCACCTCGTCCTGCGTCTGCCGCTCCACCCGGACAATTCCCTGTAAAGCGAGTAGGAAATGTTGACTACAGCGGATGCGAGTCGTACGTTACGGACATGGATCAGCATCGCGGTACGGCCGTCCGCCCGGGTCTTCCTGGCGACGTGCACTGGTATGACGTCCCGGACGACGACGTCGAGCCGGGCGAGGAGACCTCGCGCCGCAGGCGGCGGCTGTGGCGGAGGTGGGCGTCGTGAGCGGCGACCGCGTGGTGGCGCTCGTCGGCAACCCGCGCAGCGGCTCCAGGACCCTCGGCGCGGCCGTCGAGGTGGCCGAGACGGTGGCCAAGCGCGCCGGGCACGGCGAGCCGGTCACGGTCGTGGATCTGTCGGCCCTGGGTGCGCATCTCTTCGCACCCGCCCCGTCGCCGCGCGCGGAGATCGCGCGCGAGCTCGTCACGGGCGCGGACGTGCTCGTCGTGGCCAGCCCCACCTACAAGGGCACCTACACGGGACTGCTCAAGGCCTTTCTTGACGGGCTGCCGTCGCGGGCCCTCGCGGGCACGGTGGCGCTGCCCCTGCTGGTGATGGGCGACCCCCGGCACGCGCTCGCCGTCGAGGTCCACCTGCGCCCGCTGCTGGTGGAGCTGGGCGCGCTGGTGCCCACGCCCGGCCTCGCGCTCGTCGAGGCCGATCTGCCCCGCCTGCAGGAGCTGCTGGAGCCCTGGCAGGCCCAGGTCGAGCCGTACGTGACGGCCGCGCCGGCAGATTTCCGGTAAATCGAGTAGGAAATGTTGACTTTTGCGGATCCAGCGCCTAGCTTCGTTCGCATGAGCCAGGGTTACCGCTTGACCAGGCGCTCCCACGTGGACTTCTGCCACGTGGCCAGCGCGCAGTGTCGCTGATCACGAACTGACGGCCGCGGGCCATCGTCGCCCCGCCAGAACTCTCTCCTCTTCTCCTGCCGCTGCCACGCGACCGCCGCGGGCGCAGCGCGTCCCCGTGAGGACCTTCTTGTGATCGTGACACCCGTGCCCACCGGCAACCCCGACCAGGCGGGAGCCCCCGCATGACCGACACGCTTCCCGACCGCGCGCTCGAGGCCGACCAGTTCAGGCACGCCCTGGCCGTGCACGCCAGCGGCGTCGTGGTCATCACCGCGCAGAGCGGCGGCATCCCGGTCGGGCTCACCGCCACCTCGTTCTCCTCGGTCAGCCTCGAACCGCCGCTCGTCTCCTTCTATGTCGACCGTTCCTCGACCACCTGGCCGCGGCTCGGCGCCGCCGACCACTTCGCGGTCAACATCCTGACCAGCGACCAGGCCGGGCTCGCCGCCCGCTTCGCCCGCAAGGGCGTCGACCGTTTCGCGGCGCCCACCAGCTGGCGTCCCGGGCCGCTCGGCGCGCCGCTGCTGCAGGGCGTCTCGGCCCACCTCGTCTGCCTGCCCTACGACAGGGCCGTGGTCGGCGACCACCTGCTGGTCGTCGGACTGGTGGCCCACGCCGACGTGCACGGAACGGGCCGTCCGCTCCTCTACCACCAGGGGCGCTTCGGCCGTTTCCTGGCCCATCCCGACGCCTGAGTCCGGGCCGCCCGGACCGTGTCCGGGCGGCCGTCCGGAAATTTCGTGACTTCTGTCGAAGGACTGCTGCATGACCTCGACTGAGCTGGACCTTCCCGTGGCGTCCCGTGTGGCGCCCGTCAGGTGGCGTCTGCCCGGCACCGGCTGGCAGCGGCTGGTCAGCCCCCTCGCCCTGCTCGCGCTCTGGCAGCTCACCGGCTCGCTGGGGCTGCTGCCAGAACGCCTGCTCGCCGCCCCCGCCACCGTCGCCGCCACCGCGCTCGACCTCGTGACCTCAGGGACGCTGCCCGAGGCGGTGCTCGTCTCGCTGGGACGCGTCGCCGCCGGGTTCACCGTCGGCGCGGTGGCCGGAGTGGGCTTCGCGCTCGTCGCCGGGCTCAGCCGCCTCGGCGAGTACGCCGTCGACCCGCCCATGCAGATGCTGCGCGCCCTGCCGCTGTTCGGGCTCATCCCGCTGTTCATCCTGTGGTTCGGGATCGGCGAGACGCCCAAGATCACGCTGCTGGCGCTCGGCGTCGCCTTCCCCCTCTACCTCAACACCTTCGCCGGCGTCCGCGGGGTGGACGCCAAGCTGGGCGAGCTCGGCGCGGTGCTCCGGCTCGGCCGCGGCGAGCTCGTCAGGCACATCGTGCTGCCAGGCGCGCTGCCCCAGGTACTGGTGGGCCTGCGCCAGAGCCTCGGCGTGGGCTGGCTCGCCCTCATCGTGGCCGAGCAGATCAACGCCGACTCCGGCCTCGGCTACATGATCAACACCGCCCGGGAGTTCCTGCGCACCGACGTCATCGTCGTCGGGCTGCTCGTCTACTGCGCGCTCGGGCTCGTCACCGACTCGCTCGTCAGAGTGGTGGAAAGGAAGGCGCTCACATGGCGACGCGGACTGCTCGGCTGACCCAGGCGCCACCCGACGGCCGGGTCGCCTCCGTACGCGGCCTGGTGCGCAGCTTCGGCGACCGGCGCGTCCTGTCCAACGTCGACCTCGACATCGCGCGCGGCGAGTTCGTGGCGCTGCTCGGCGCCAGCGGCTCCGGCAAGTCCACGCTGCTGCGCGTCCTCGCCGGGCTCGACGGCGAGGCGCGCGGCGAGATCGGCGTGGACGACGCCGTGGCGGTGTCGTTCCAGGAACCGCGACTCGTGCCATGGAAGCGCGTGCTCGCCAACGTCGTGCTCGGGCTGCGCGGTCCCGACGCCACCGATCGGGCCCGCGCCGCGCTCGCCGAGGTCGGGCTGGCAGAACGCGTCGACGCCTGGCCGCTCACCCTGTCCGGCGGTGAGGCCCAGCGCGTCTCGCTGGCGCGCGCCCTGGTCCGCGAGCCAGGACTGCTGCTGCTCGACGAGCCGTTCGGCGCACTCGACGCGCTCACCAGGATCTCGATGCACCGGCTGGTCCTCGACCTGTGGGACCGTCACCGGCCCGGCATCCTGCTCGTCACGCACGACGTCGACGAGGCCCTGCTGCTGGCCGACCGGGTGCTCGTGCTCGAGTCCGGCCGGATCGCCCACGAAAGCCCCGTACCGCTGCCGCGGCCGCGACACCGCGACCACCCCGACCTCGTCGCCCTGCGCGCGGTCCTGCTGCGGCGGCTCGGCGTCACCCCGGAGGGAACCGCATGAAAGCCATCAGAGCCGCAGCCCTGGCCGTGCTGCTCGCCGCCGCCACGGCGTGCGGCGCGGCCACGGGCGCCACCACCGGCGCCACCACCGGCGGCCCGGCCGACGGCGGCCAGGTGACCCTGCGCGTCGGCGACCAGAAGGGCACCGGCCTGCAGGCGCTCCTCGAAGCGTCCGGAGAGCTGAAGGACGTCCCCTACACGGTCACGTGGTCGCAGTTCACCTCGGGGCCGCCCGTCCTCGAGGCCGTCAACGCCGGATCGGTGGACATCGGCGCCGTCGGGAACGCGCCCCCCGTCTTCGCGGCCGCGGCCGGATCGAGGATCACCATCGTCGGCGCGTCGGAGCGAGGGCTCACCGGGCAGGCCATCGTGGTCCCTGCCGGTTCGCCGATCACGTCCGTCGCCGGGCTCAAGGGCAAGAAGGTCGCCGTCGCCAAGGGCAGCTCGGCGAACTTCCACCTGCTCGCCGTCCTGAAGAAGAACGGGATGACCTTCGACGACATCAGCCCGCAGTACCTGCAGCCACCCGACGCGCTGGCCGCGCTGTCCACCGGGCAGGTGGACGCCTGGGCGATCTGGGACCCGTACACCGCCCAGGCGCAGCACCAGGTGAACGCGCGCGTCCTGGTCGACGCCACCGGCTACGCCAACGGCTTCGAGTTCCAGATCGCCGGCAGCGCGGCCCTCGCCGACCCGGCCAGGTCGAAGGCCCTCGGCGACTTCGTGGCCCGCATCCGCCGGGCGCACACCTGGGCCAACGACCACCCGAAGGAGTGGACCGACGTCTACGCCCGGCTCACCGGGCTGCCCCCCGACGTCATCGCCACGGTGGTCGCCCGCAACCGCTACACCGACCTGAAACTCGACGCCGACGTCGTAGGCCGCGAACAGCAGGTCGCCGACGCCTTCGCCGAAGCCGGGCTGATCCCCGGCACCGTCAGGATCGACGACATCGTCGACACCCGGTACAACGAAGGAGCGCAGTGAAATTCCACTGGTTTCTGCCCACGAACGGAGACAGCAGGCAGCTCGTCGGCGGAGGCCACGGCCTGTCCCGTGACCACGGTCACCGGGGCGGTTTTCGCGAGCCCGACATCGAGTACCTCGCCCAGATCGCCCGCTCGGCCGAACAGCTCGGCTTCGAGGCGGTGCTCACGCCCACCGGCACCTGGTGCGAGGACGCCTGGCTCGTCACGGCCGCGCTGACCCGCGAGACAGAACGCCTGAAGTTCCTGGTCGCCTTCCGGCCCGGCCTCCTCTCACCGACCCTCGCCGCGCAGATGGCCGCCACGTACCAGCGGATCTCGCGAGGCAGGCTGCTGCTCAACGTCGTCACCGGCGGCGAGGACACCGAGCAGCGCCGCTTCGGCGACCACCTGTCGCACGACGAGCGGTACGCGCGCACCGACGAGTTCCTCGACATCGTCCGGCACGCCTGGAGCGGGACCCCGTACGACTTCAAGGGCGAGCACTACCGCGTCGACGGCGCGACCGTCTCGATCCCGCCCGACCCGGTGCCGCGGATCTACTTCGGCGGCTCCTCCAAGGCCGCGGGCCCGGTGGCGGCCCGGCACGTCGACGTCTACCTCACCTGGGGCGAGCCGCCCGCCCAGGTCGCCGCCAAGATCGCCTGGATGCGGGAGCTGGCCGCGGCCGAGGGACGCGAGCTGCGCTTCGGCATCAGGCTGCACGTGATCTCCCGCGACACCGACCAGGCCGCCTGGGCCGAGGCCGCGCGTCTGCTGGACGCGATCGACCCCGCCGACATCGCGCGCGCCCGCAAGGTGCTGGGGAACAGCCAGTCGGTCGGGCAGCAGCGCATGCTGGAGCTGCAGTCCGGCTTCGACGGCGACGTCCGGTCCCTGGAGATCCACCCCGGGCTGTGGGCGGGCGTCGGCCTCGTCCGCGGCGGCGCCGGCACCGCGCTGGTCGGCAGCCACGCCCGCGTCGCCGAACTCGTCGAGGAGTACGCCTCGGTCGGCATCGAGGAGTTCGTCCTGTCCGGCTACCCCCACCTGGAGGAGGCCTACTGGTTCGGCGAAGGGGTGCTGCCCCGCTTCGCTACTTGAGCGGGTCGTGGCCCCAGTTCATCAGTGAGTAGCGCCAGCGGCTCTCCTGTACGTCCTGGGAGGGGCGCTGGGCGAGGTGGCGGCGGATGTAGCCGACGACCTTGGCCATGTGCGCGTAGTCCTGGTCGGTCATGGCCGACTTCCGCTTCCTGAGCAGGTCGACGATACGGCGGCCGGAGGCGTGGCCGGTGGACTCGCCGCCGTCGTCCTTCTGGCCGACCGACTTCGACTCCTCGGTCGCCAGCCAGCGCTCCAGCTCGGTGGCGGTCATGTTCACCGCCTCGCCGAACTCCGCGGCCACGTCCTTGTCGCCGCCCGTCACGAAGCGTCCTTGCGCTTGCGCAGGGCCGACGGCTTGTGGACGGCCTTCTTGCCGCTCTTGTCGCTGCGCACGACGTACTGGGGGTCGTCGGGGGAGGCCGAGACCGTGCGGCCGGCCTCCTTAGTCCGCTTGGTGACCTTCTTCTCCACCTTGCCGCGGGCCTCGGACCCGTGGCTCTTCCAGGAGACCTCGTCGCCGGGCGACGGTTCCTTCTTGCGCTTGCCGCTCATGCGACACCGGCTACCCGTGCCATGGCGGGTACGCCGCCGGTGAGGGAAAACCTTCTTTGCCGGCGTGGCACGTACGATGATCAGGTAGTTCGTCCTTATGTCTATACAGCCGATGGACATTGGGATACAACCGGGGCGAGCCCGTTGCTCCTGGAGGTGTCCCATGAGACGTGCCCCGATCGTGCTGGCCCTGCTGGGCGCGCTTGCCGTCACCGGCTGCTCATCCGGAGGGCAGAGCGCGCCGACCGCCTCCCCGCCCGCCTCCTCCGCCGATTCAGCAGGGGGCGGGGAATTCGCCGTGATCACCCACGGGGCCGCCGGCGACTCCTTCTGGGACGTGGTCAAGAACGGCGCCGAGGCCGCCGGCCGGCAGTACGGCGTGCGGGTCACCTACCAGGGCGACGGCGACCCGGCCCGGCAGTCGCAGCTCATCGACCAGGCCGTCTCGCAGCAGGTCGACGGCATCGTGGTCTCCATGGCCAACCCCGACGCGCTGCGCGAGGCCATCGGCAAGGCCGTCGCCGCGAAGATCCCCGTGGTGACGATCAACTCGGGCGCCGACTCCTCCAAGGCGTTCGGCGCGCTCACCCACGTCGGCCAGTCGGAGGACGTGGCCGGGCGCGGCGCGGGCGAGCAGCTCAAGGCCGCCGGCGTCAGCAAACTGCTGTGCGTGGTGCACGAGGCCGGCAACATCGGCCTCGACCAGCGCTGCGCGGGGGCCGAGGAGACGCTGGGCGGCACGGTCGAGCGGCTCCAGGTCGACGTGAGCAACCTCGCCGACGTCACCTCCAAGGTGACCGCGAAACTGCAGTCCGACCAGCAGGTCAACGGCGTGCTCGCGCTCAACCCGGCCGTCGCCGTCGCCGCCAGGGACGCCATCAGGGACGCGGGCTCGCAGGCCAGGCTGGCCACGTTCGACCTGTCGGCCGACGTCGTGACCGCGATCCAGGACGACGAGATCCTCTTCGCGGTCGACCAGCAGCAGTACCTCCAGGGCTATCTGCCGATCACGTTCCTCACCCTGTACAAGGCGAACCTCAACACCGTCGGCGGCGGCCTGCCGGTCAACACCGGGCCCGGCTTCGTGACCAAGGAGAACGCCGCGCAGGTGGCCGAGCTCGCCGAGGCGGGCACGCGATGACCGAGCGTACGGCCCGATGACCGCCCGCGTCGACGAGCGGATCGCCCCGGTCGGGCCGGTCCGCCGTCTGCTCATCAGGCCGGAGCTCGGCGCGGTCGTCGGACTCGTGGCGGTGTTCACGTTCTTCGCCGTGCAGTCGCCGGTGTTCCGGTCGGCGGACGGCATCGCCAACTGGCTCGACCCGGCCGCCACGCTCGGCATCATGGCGGTCGCCGTCGCGCTGCTCATGATCGGCGGCGAGTTCGACCTGTCGGCGGGCGTGCTGACCGGCACCAGCGGGCTGATCCTCGTCACGCTCGCCACCCGCTTCGGGTTCGACGTGTGGACGGCCATGCTGGTCGGCCTCGTCGTGGCGCTGGCCGTCGGGTTCGCCAACGGGGTCGTCGTCACCCGGACGAAGCTGCCCAGCTTCATCGTGACCCTCGGCACGTTCCTCATGCTGCAGGGCGTCAACCTCGGCGTCACCAAGGCCGTCACGGGCACCGTCCAGGTCAGCGGCCTGCGCCGGGCCGACGGATACGAGGGCGCGGCGGCTGTGTTCGCCGGGACGATCGACGTCGGCGGCACCTCGTTCCGGGTGGCCATCCTGTGGTGGATCCTCGTGACCGCCGTCGCCACCTGGGTGCTGGTGCGCTCCCGTCCTGGCAACTGGATCTTCGCGGTGGGCGGCGACGAGCAGGCCGCCCGCGCGGTCGGCGTCCCCGCCACCCGGACGAAGATCGCGTTGTTCATGACCACCGCGTTCGCCGCCTGGCTGGTCGGCTCGATCCTGGCGCTGCGGTACACATCGGTGCAGGCCAACATCGGCATCGGCCAGGAGTTCATCTACATCATCGCCGCCGTCATCGGCGGCTGCCTGCTCACCGGCGGGTACGGCTCCGCCGTCGGGGCCGCCATCGGCGCGGTGATCTTCGGGATGGCCGACAAGGGCATCGTGTTCCTGGGCTGGGACGCCGACTGGTTCACCTTCTTCCTCGGCGCGATGCTGCTGCTGGCCACGCTGGCCAACCGCCTGGTCAGGCGGTACGCCGAGGAGGTGAGGCATTGATCATCGAAACCCGCGGCCTGGGCAAGAGGTTCGGCTCGGTGCTGGCGCTGCGCGACGTGTCGATGGGCGTGGCGGCCGGCGAGGTCACGTGCGTGCTGGGCGACAACGGGGCGGGCAAGTCCACCCTCATCAAGATCCTGTCAGGGATGCACCGGCACGACACCGGCTCCTACCTCGTGGACGGGCGCGAGGTGCGCTTCTCCAGCCCCCGCGAGGCGCTCGACCGCGGCATCGCCACCGTCTACCAGGACCTCGCGATGATCCCGCTCATGTCGGTCTGGCGGAACTTCTTCCTCGGCTCCGAACCGCGCAAGGGCCTGGCCTTCGACGTGGCCAGGGCGCGGCGGGTCGCCCGCGAGGAGCTGGCCGCGATGGGCATCGACATCCGCGACGTCGACCAGCCCGTGGGGACGCTGTCAGGCGGCGAACGGCAGTCGGTCGCCATCGCGCGGGCCGTCCACTTCGGCGCGCGCGTCCTCGTCCTCGACGAGCCCACCTCTGCGCTGGGCGTCAAGCAGGCCGGGGTCGTGCTGCGCTACATCGCGCGCGCCCGCGACCGGGGGCTCGGCGTGGTCTTCATCACCCACAACCCGCATCACGCCTACCCGGTGGGAGACAGGTTCCTGCTGCTCAACCGGGGCAGCCCGCTCGGCCTGTACGCCAGGGACGACATCACCCCGCAGGAGCTCACGCGGCTGATGGCCGGCGGCGCGGAACTCGACGAGCTCGCGCACGAGCTCAGACGCGAGTGAGCTTGGTGGAGATTTGACCGTTTCGGGCGGTCATCGAGATACGGGGTCAGGGAACGACCACCCTCGGCACGCCGAACAGGGAACACCCGGGGGACCACCATGGCCACGACCATCAGCCGGCGCAAGCGGGCGGTGAGACGCGCCGCCGTCGCGGGCGGCGAGCGTCCCTTATCGCTCACGCGTCCGGCATCGCCACAGCCGGGACACCGCCGCCCGCCCGGTGCGGCGCTCACGCCGCATGCCCGGCCGCGGATGTCCCGCGTGCCGTGCTCGCTCACTCCCCGCTCGCTCACGAAGGTGCGCCGAGCGGCCTGCGCGCCCGGCCTGTCCGTACGGGTGCGGCACTGCCCCGACACTTCTGCCCGGCCCGGCGGCAGCACGGGCGCCACGCCGCTCGCCGGCGTGGAGATGTGGCTCGATGTGCGGCCCTCCCCGTTATTACGACCACGCCCGTCCCGGTGTGAACCGGATCGGGTGGACAACAGCTCCGGACCGGCATCCCTGGCGGGTGCGGCACGCCAGGGCGGCCGGTCCGGGCCCCACCGTCGGCGCGACCGTGACGCCGAAGTGCGGGCGGGGGATGTGGCTGGGGACCGGGTGAGGCCGGCGTGATTCTCGGCGTCGTCCTCGGCGGCCAGGCCCCGGTGCTGGTCGCGGTCACGGACGAGGTGCCCCTCTGGCCGGTGGCGCGGGCCGTCGCCCGTACGGCCGAGCGCGCCTGCGTGGCGCTCGACCTCAGCCGGTCGGGTACGGCACCCGTGGCCGCGATCCGCGTCGGCGGACGCTGCCCGCCGGCGCTGCACCCGCGCGTCGGCTCCGGCGTCGCCACGATCGTGCGCGGCGGACACGGCGTGACCGGCCGGCCGCTCGCGCCGCTCGACACCGAGGCGGTACGGCGCTTCGCCGCCACCTGCGGGCTCACCGACTTCGCGGTCACCGCGACCGGCTCACCGATGCTGGCCGACCACGAGCTGAAGGTGGCCGCCGCCATCAGGGCCGAGGTTCCGGACGCGCGCATCACCCTGTCGTACGAGTTCGGGCAGCCCGGCCTGCGCGAGCGGGAGGCCGACACCATCAGCAACGCGGCCCTGTGCCCCGAGGCCGGCCGCATCGCCGACGAGGTGGCCAGGGAACTGCCCGGCGTCCCCGCGTACTTCGCCCGGTCGGGCGGCGGGCTCGTGTCGGCGCACTACTTCCGCCGCTACCCGCAGGCGTGCTATCAGGGGGCGGAGGCGTGCGTGCGACGCGGCAGGGCGGCGCTCGCCGCCGACCCGGCGCGCGTCGTCTCCGACGACCTGGCGGCCGCGTACGGCGCCACACTCGGGCGGCCGGTCGCGCAGGTCGAGCGGATCGTGCAGGCCAGGGGACAGGTCGAGCTGGACCGCGAGCTCCAGCGCGCGAGGGACGAGGCGCTCACCCGCGTGGTCAGCGCGGGCGCGGCGCCCGGCTCGGCCTGGATCGCGGAGACGATGGTCAACCCGATGTCGTACCTGCCCGACGGGCTGTACCGGGTGCGCGTCAAGGGGGAGGGGGTGCCGCCGTGACCCTCATCGACCTGGAGGAGCTGAGCCGGTTCTCGGCGGGCGCGCGGCAGTTCGCGACGGGCGCCGCGGAGTCGTCCTACCGCCTCGCGCTCGACTGGGCGACGTCCGTGGTGGGGGAGGGCGTCGACCTCGTGCAGGCGGAGCAGCTCGAACCCGGCACCCTGTGCGTCGCGGTCAGTTTGGTGGGCTCCACGACCGCGATGGGCGAGCACCTGCCCCGCGGCGACGAGCCGGAACGCGCTGTCCGCGCGCTGGAACGCCGGCTCGGCGAACGGGCCGGGGCCGTGGTGGCGCTGAACCTGTCGGCCGAGAACGCGCTGATCTCGCTGATCGCCGCGGCCACGCTCCGCGTTCCGCTGGTGGACGGCGACGGATCAGGACGGGTGTTCCCGCTGGTGGAGCAGACCACGTACGCGCTGGGCGGCATGAGCCCTGCCCCGCTGGCGCTGGCGGGCGGCTCCGGCCAGCTCATCATGCTGGAGACGGAGGTCGGCCGGGTGGAGGAACTCCTCCGTCCCGTGGTGCTGGCGGCCGGCGGGTGGGCGGTCGTCGCGTGCTACCCGATGGCGGCCGCCGACCTCGCGCGGGTGCTGGTGCCAGGGACGGTCAGCACGCTGATCAGGGCCGGCGCGCCCGGCGCGCCGCGCTCGGCGGCGGCGCCGTTCGGCATGCGGACCCTGTGCCGGGCGCGCATCCTGTCCGTGGAGGGCAGCACGGGGCACGACGCCGAGGTGTCGCTGCCGTCCCTGCCGTCCAGCATCGTGCTGCGCGAGCAGGAGGGGATGCGCCGCCTGGTACGGCTGGAGGCGCACAACGAGATCGTGCTGGCCCTCGCCGACGGGGCCGTGGTGGCGACCGTGCCCGACCTGATCTGCATGATCTGCACGGCCGACGGCATGGTCGTGGACGTCGACGAGGTGAAGCCCGGCCTGGAGGTGGACATCATGGTCGTCAAGGCCGCACCCGCGTGGCACACCGAGGCGGGCCTGGCGCTCGGCGGGCCGCGCGCGTTCGGGATCCCGCTGTGAACCGGGCGCGTCGATGAGCCCGGCGCGGGCGACCGGCTGGGAGGCGCCGGTCACGGTGACCGAGCTCGTCAACGCCGGGCCGCTGGCGGGGGCGCGAATGTACGGCGCGGGCGAGAACCAGGTGCGCGGCGTCCGCATCGTCGACGAGCTGGCGGTGCTCGGCACGGTCGCCCCGCACACGGCGGTGGTGCTGACCGGCACGGTCGCCGGCGGCGGCTGGGCGGTGGAGATGGCCATGCGCCGCGCCTGGGAACAGGCGGCGGCCTGCGTGATCGCGCCCTCGGGCGGGCTGAGCGAGAGCTCCGGCGAGGTCCTCGCGGAACGGCTCGGCGTGACTCTGATCTTCGTGGACGAGGACCCGCTGATCGTCGCCGTCCGGGTCGCCGAGGCGGCCTCCCGCCCTGACGCGGCCCGCATGCAGCTCGTCGCCCGCTGCGCCACCCGGCTCGCCGAGGCGGAGACGTCGGCGCGGCGCGTGCTCGGCATCCTGAACGCCGAACTCCCCGGCACCTCGGTCGCCTTCCTCGACCGCAACGGCCTGCTCCTCGCGGGCCGCCGCGACGCCGCCGGGCGGCCGGAGGGCGGCGGTGACGGTGACGTGGCCGGCGAGCAGGGGGGCGGGTGGACGGCCCACGCGGAGGTGCCCGACCAGGAGGGCGGCCTGCTCGGGACGCTGGTGGCCGCCGGTTCTTCCCGGTCGCCTGGGTGGCCGTACGTGGTGCGCACGGTGCTCACCCTCGCGGTGGCGCCGCTCGCCGCGTGGGCCGCGCAGGAGCGGCTGCGGGCCGCACGCGAGTTCACCGTGCAGGCGTCCCTCGCCGAACGCCTTCTCACCGAGGCGGCGGCGAGCCCGCCAGGAAGCGCCGCCGGGAGCGCCGCAGCGGCCGGGAGCACCGAGCCCGTCGGGGGTGCTGTCGTGAACGCGGTCGCGCTGGGGTGGCCGGTGCACGGTCCTGTCACCGCCTACCAGGTGCGGCCGGTGACGGGAGCCGAGGACGCGACCTTGGCGCAGACGCTCGTCACGGCCGCGCTCGGCCAGGTCCCGGTGATCGCCCGTGGCGGCGGCTGGGCGGGCTGGTCGGGGCTCGGCCCCGGCGAGCTGGTCGCCCGGCTCGAACGCTGCCTGCCCACCCTGCCGTGGCCGTGCTCGGCCGGGATCGGCCCGCAGGTCGCCGACCTGGCGGCGGCCGCGGAGTCGCTGGCGGGCGCCGAGGCGGCGGCGTTCATGGCGGACGCGGGCAGCGTGGCCAGGGCCGACGAGATGGGCCCCGCCGAACTGCTCGGCGCGCTGCCCTCGCAGGCGCTGCGCGCCCCCGCCACCGTCGTGCTGCGCCCGCTGCTCACCATCGACCGCGACGGCACCCTGCTGGAGACGCTGGCCGCCGTCCTGGACGAGGGCGGCGCGCTCAGGGCGGCCGAACGGCTCGGCGTCCACCGCAACACCGTCACCACCCGCCTGGAGCGGATCAAGTCGACGGGCTTCGACCTGGACGACCCGGCCACCCGCCTGGCCCTGCAGCTGGCCTGCCACGTCATGCTTCGATGAGCCGCCGCGGAAAGGGCATACCCTGTCGGATGTGTCTGCGCCGTACCTCACCCTCAAGACCGTCGTCGAGCACGAGACGGAGGCGCGGCGCTCGCGCTTCATCTGCGCCGTCGCCCCGGCGGGCACCGTCGAGGAGGCGCTCGCGTTCATCGCCGAGCGCCGCCGCGAGCACCCGGACGCGACGCACAACTGCACCGCGTACGTGATCGGGGAGCGCGTCCAGAAGGGCGACGACGACGGCGAGCCGGGCGGCACGGCGGGCACCCCGATGGTGCAGGCGCTGGTGGGCCGCGGGTTCAGCGACGTGGTGGCGGTGGTCACCCGCTATTTCGGCGGCACCCTGCTCGGCGCGGGCGGGCTCGTGCGCGCCTACGGCTCGGCGGTGACCGAGACCCTCGACCGTGCCGACCCGGTGCGGATGGTCCCGGCCAAGATGGTGCACGTCACCGTGGCGCACGACCAGGCCGGCCGGGTCGAGAACGATTTGCGCGCCTCGCGCCACGCGCTGCGCGACGTGACGTACGCCGGCCAGGTCACCTTCGCCGTCGCGGTCGGCGTGGACGAGACGGACGCGTTCGCCGACTGGGTGGCCACGCTGACCGCCGGCCGCGCCCGCGTGACGGTCGGCGAGGACATGCACGTCCCCGGCTGAGGCGCGCGACGGTCGTCGAGGGCGCGCACGTCCCCGGCTGACGGGCGCGCGCCCGGGCCGGGCTCAGCCCTCGAGGGCGTACTGCATGACCCGGAACTTCGCCTGGGCCTCGGCCAGCTCGGAGGCGGGGTCGGAGTCGCCCATGATGCCGCAGCCCGCGAACAGCCGCGCCCGGCGGCCATCCACGACGCCCGAGCGCAGGGCGATGCCCCACTCGCCGTCGCCGTGGGCGTCGATCCAGCCGACCGGCCCGGCGTAGCCCGCGCGGTCCATGCCCTCCAGCTCGCGGATGACCTCGATCGCCGTCTTGGTCGGGGTGCCGCCGACGGCCGCCGTCGGGTGCATGGCCGCGACCACGTCGAGCACCGACGCCCCGTCGGCGAGCCGCCCGGTGACGTGGCTGGCCAGGTGCTGGACGTTGGGCAGCGTCAGCAGCTCCGGCTCGTCGGGGGTGGTGAGCGAGGAGCACAGCGGCGCCAGCGTCTCGCGTACGGAGGCGATCGCGCACTCGTGCTCGTGGCGGTCCTTCGCCGAGGCGAGCAGCGCCGCGCCCCGGGCGACGTCGTCGGCCTGGCTGCTGCCCCGCGGCGTCGTGCCGGCGAGCACCAGCGACTCGATCTCCTGCCCCGTACGCCGGATCAGCAGCTCCGGCGTGGCGCCGACCATGCCGGCCACCGAGAACGTGTAGCACTCGGGGTAGCGCCGGGCCAGGCGGGCCAGCAGCAGCCGCACGTCGATCGGGTGCTCGGCGACCGCGACGAGGTCGCGGGCCAGCACCACCTTCTCGAGCTCGCCCTCGCGGATGCGGCGGGCCGCGCGCGCCACGACCCGCTCCCACTCGGGGGCGGTCAGGCTGCCGTCGCCGTAGCTGATGCGGCCGGGGTGGCCGATGGGGGAGGACGTCTCCAGCGGCGCGTCGCCGATCGTGGTGAGCCACGCCTGGCCGTCGCGCCGGACGAGCACCGCCCGCGGGACGACGAGGACCGATCCGTGCGCGTCCTCGTCGAAGGTGAAGCTGCCGAAGGCGACCGGTCCTGAGCCCGGATGGCGCACGGCGTCGTCGACCTGCGCGTCGCCGAGGACGCCTGCCAGCCACTCGCGGGCCCAGGCGAACCGTCCGGGGCCGGGGGGCACGGCGGCTCTGGCGGCCTCACCCCATCCGACGAGTCCTTCACCGTTCCTGATCCAGGCGTAGGGGGCTATGCCCGGCAGCGCTGCCAGCAGGTCACCGGGGTCCCCGACAGGGGTGGTGCGGACCGGCAGCGGGCGGGTCTCTCCGAGCGCGACACTCACTCGACACACTCTATGCGGGAACTGAACACGTTCGACTCGGACCCCCGTGAATGGGAGATTACGGATGGAGCACCCAGAAAATACCCGGTCGTGCGGACCGGTTTGCCAGGCGCTGTGTCAAGCGGCGATAGGAAGTGGGTCCTGAACTGGCAGGCCTTGCCGTGAGGTCATAGTGGGCGGCTGATCGGCTCCCTACTTTTAGGCCCATGATCGTTCGCCTGGGGCCTGTTCTCGCCGCCGTCACCGTCCTGTCCGCCTCCGCCCCTGCCGTGGCCGCCCCGGCCCGGCAGCCGGTGCCCGAGGTCATGGCGGCGCTCGGTGACTCCATCTCGACCGGGTTCAACGCCTGCGGCTTGTTCGTCTCGTGCACCTCCCGCTCGTGGTCGGCGGGTGACCACGCCGACGTCCGCAGCCACTACCTGCGCCTGTCGAAGCTGTCAGCGCCGCTGCAGGAGAACAACCACAACTTCGCCGAGCCCGGCGCCACCAGCGCCGACCTGCTCGACCAGGTGCGCAAGGCGGTCGACGCCAAGGCCGACTACGTGACCATCCTCATCGGCGCCCAGGACGCCTGCGTCCGCACCGAGGCGGCGATGACCCCCGTGCAGACCTACCGGCAGCGCTTCGACGCGGCGCTGGCCGAACTGCGCTCGGGGGTGCCGCAGGCGCGGGTGCTCGTCGCCGGCATCCCCGACGTGCGGCGGCTGTGGCAGGCCGGCAGGAAGAACCCCATCGCCCGGATGTTCTGGTCGATCGGCCGCATCTGCCAGTCGATGCTCGCCAACGCGAAGTCCACCAAGGAGGCCGACGCCGAGCGCCGCACCCGGGTGCGCGAGCGGGTGATGGCCTACAACCGGGCCGCCGCAGAGGCGTGCGCCGCGTACGGGCCGAACTGCCGCACCGACGGCGGAGCGATCTTCGAGTTCCCGTTCACACTCGACCACATCAGCAAGTGGGACTTCTTCCACCCCAACGCGCTCGGGCAGCGAGTGCTCGCCGAGAAGACGTACAAGGCCGGGTTCTCCTGGCTCGACCCGCGCTGACCTTCATCGGCACTGCGCTAACATCGTCCGCTTGTCGGCTCTCGTCACCGGCATGTCGTACTTGAGGGCCACCTGGGCGAAACGGGTGACGTACGCGCATCGGATGGCGCGCCGCGGCGGCAGCCAGCGCGCCGGGCCCGAGGCGTCCTTCTGCTCGTTGGCGTCTCCGTACACCGGCAGCAGGTTGAGCGGGTCGTTGGCGAAGTCGAGCCGCTTGCCCTTCGCCCAGCGCGTCGAGCCCATCCGCCAGCCGTAGTTCAGCGGCGCCACGTGGTCGACCTGCACCCTGCCCGCGTCCGCCACCCGCCAGTGGATGAGCCGTCCGGTGTACGGATCGTTGAGGTCCATGGAGACGACCGTGCAGTCGGAGCCCCGCCGATACTTCACGTTGCGTCCGTCGCGGGCCAGCAGGTCGTCTCGGGTGCGGCACCCGTTGCGCGCGTACGGCACCCCGATCGCGGTGTCGGTCCAGTTCTTTCCGTAGCGGGCGCGCGTGTAGCCGACGTTCGGGCCCATGCTCCTGACGCGGACGCGTCGGATGAGGCCGCGTGCGGCCCTTTTGTCGGCATCGGCGATGATGGGTGCCAGGCCGGGTCGTGTGCCGGTGGCGTTGGCCAGCGGGCTCACCGCGGTAGCCGGCCGGTTCTTGGCAGTGCCGATGAAGGAAACGACGATGATGGCTCCGGCGAGGAACGCGACCGCGTCCTTCGTGCTCAAGCAGTCCTCCGCGTGTTCCCGGTTGTCCGGAGAGATGCCCGGCCCCGGCCGTTCCGATACGGGGAGGATCGTGTGACCGAACGTCCTGTCGATCCCGACGTCGATCTGCGCGTCCCCGCGCAGCGCAGCGAGGTCCGGTGGCAGGTGGTCGCGGTCATCGCCGCCGGCGGCGCGCTCGGCGCGCTGTCCCGGCACGCGATCCAGGCCGCGCTGCCGGCCGGGCCGGGCGACTTCCAGTGGGCGACGTTCCTGGTCAACCTGTCGGGCTGCCTGGTGATCGGTGTCCTCATGGTGGCGATCACGGAGGTGTGGCAGGCGCATCCGCTGGTGCGGCCGTTCCTCGGCGTCGGCGTGCTCGGCGGCTACACGACGTTCTCCACGTACGCGGTCGACGTGCAGCGCGCGTTCAATGCCCACGCGCCGGTCACGGGGCTGGCGTACCTGGTGGCGACCATGCTGGGGGCGCTGGCGGCGGTCACCGTGGGCATGTGGCTGGCCCGGCGCGCCGCCCGCACCTGGACGCGTGCGCGATGACGGTGGTGCTGATCGTGATCGGGGCCATGGTGGGAGCGCCGCTGCGCTACCTCGCCGACCGTGCCGTGCAGGCGCTGCACGACACGGTGTTCCCGTGGGGGACGCTGACGGTCAACGTCGCCGGTTCTGCCGTGCTCGGCTTCCTGTCCGCGCTGTCCCCGGGCGAGGGGACGATGGCGCTGCTCGGCACGGGTTTCTGCGGCGCGCTGACGACGTACTCGACGCTCGGGTACGAGACGATCCGGCTGCTGGAGCAGAAGGCGCGTCTGCAGGCGGTCGCCAACGCCGTGATCAACATCATGGCGGGGCTGGGCGCGGCCTACCTCGGCATGGCGGTCGCCCAGGCGCTGTGACCCCGCCCGCCCAGGGCGGGCCCGGCGGGTGCGGCGGGCGCGGTGGGCGGGCTCACAGGCGTGGCCGCGCGACCTCCGCCGGGGGCGTCGCCGGGGCGTCCTCGGGCGCCGGGGCCTGCGCGGGCACCGGCCCGCGCCCGGTGGCGTGCCTGCGCCGCCGATGCGCCAGCAGATCCTCCAGCAGGGCGTCCCACTGGCGGCCGACGGCGTCGCGGTCGTACGTCCTGGCGGTCTCCAGCGCGCGGGCGGCGAGGTCCCGGCGCAGCCGCTCGTCCTCGATGACGCGGATGATCGCGGCCGCGAGGTTGTCGTTCGTCCTGGGCTTGACCAGCAGGCCGTCCACCTCGTCGGTGATCATCTCTTTGGGGCCGTGCGGGCTGTTGAAGCTCACGATCGCCAGGCCCTTCGCCATGGCCTCCAGGATCGTCATGGGGAAGCCCTCGTGCCGCGAGCTCAGCACGTAGATCGACGCCTTCTCCAGTTCGGC
The DNA here is from genome assembly GCF_900100395.1 of Nonomuraea maritima. Classification (GTDB taxonomy): domain Bacteria; phylum Actinomycetota; class Actinomycetes; order Streptosporangiales; family Streptosporangiaceae; genus Nonomuraea; species Nonomuraea maritima. The sequence goes on from NZ_FNFB01000008.1 coordinate 268,111, forward strand.
GCCCACGTCGCCGACCGGACCCGGCAGCTCGACCTTGCCCTCCAGGCCCGCCTCGGCGACCTGCTGGACGAGCGCCTCCCGCTGCGGCCCCGCGCCGAGGACGCGCAGCGTCCAGCCGGGGTGGGCGGCCGCGACGGTCTCCCAGGCGGCGATCAGCCGGTGGAAGCCCTTGATCTTCGTCATCCGTCCGACCGCGACGGCGACCTTGGCGTCCAGGCCGGACACGCCGCCGCCCATCGGCGGCACCGCGTTCGGGATGCGGACCAGCCTGCGCGGCTTCTTCGTCAGCGTCTCGCGGTAGTCGTGCAGGTCGGCCTTGGTGAGCGTGACCAGCGCGTCGAGGCGACGGTAGCGCCACTTGATCAGCTTGCGCACCTCCTCGGGCTGCGTGGCCAGGGCCACGTGCTCCTGCCCGACGGTGATGACGCCGGGCCGCGCCAGCTGCGCCGTCGCCAGGTTGAGCCCGGGACGGGTGGCCATCAGCACGCCGGTCTCCAGGGAGCGGATGTAGCGGACGAGCTTGAGGTCCGTCCACAGGGTGAACCGGTGGTACGCCGACTCCGACGCGGGGATCAACCGGCTGGGCCGCCTCGACAGCAGCGCGCGCAGCGGCCCGCCGCGCGGGCGCAGCCGGTCGTCCAGGAAACGGAATTTCACCCGCGGGTCGATGGGGAAGAACGGCTCCTCGGCCTCCTTCAGGATGCTCACGATCTCCACGTCGTGCTCGTCGGCCAGGTACGAGGCCAGGTTGAACACGGTCCTGATCGTGCCGCCCATGCCGTGGGCGTGCAGCAGCAGGATCCGGATCTGCTTCGTGGACGGCTCAGGCGCGTTGCGCGCCCTGCGCCGGTCGTGGCGCCGGTACAGCCGAGCCGCCGCTGACCTGACCTTACGTGCTAGTGCGCGCACCTTGTCCGAATCCCCTCTGAGCGTCTGGACACACGACGCCGGTGACGAAGCGTTGGCGCCTCGCCACCGGCTCTTCGACTCGCCTCGGTGGAGAGCGACATCAACCCCCTGTGCGCTTTCCCCACCTATGATCGTTAGACGCTCTACGGGTGATTAAGGTTGTATCCGCGGCCGATGTCGTGGATCAGGTGTGTGCGGGGGATGTGCGGCCAGCAGCTCCAGCGCCACGTCGATGGCGGTCTCCAGCTGGGTGTCCACGCCTCTCGCGTAGTCCTGCGGGGTGATGTCCACCTCGATGTCGGGGTCGGTGCCGTAGTTCTCCACCTGCCAGCCGACGTCGTCGAAGGCGAACGAGAACTCCGGCTGCGTGGTCACCGTGCCGTCGGCCAGCCGGTGGCGCGGCCAGATGCCGATCACGCCGCCCCACGTGCGCTTGCCCACCAGTGGCCCGAGCCCGCGCAGCTTGAACGTGTGGCTGAAGATGTCGCCGTCGGACCCCGCCCACTCGTTGGTGATCGCCACCAGCGGGCCGCGCGGCGACTCCGGCGGGTACGGCTCCGGATGACCCCACCGCGGGTAGTCGTAGCCGATGCGGCGCCTGGCGAGCTTCTCCAGCAGCAGCGCCGAGACGTGGCCGCCGCCGTTGAAACGCACGTCCACGACCAGCGCGTGCCGGTCGTACTCGGCCAGGAAGCCCCGGTGGAACTCGCCGAACCCCTCCGTGCCCATGTCGGGGACGTGCAGGTAGCCGACGCGACCGCCGGAACGCAGGTGGCAGCGGGCGCGGTTCAGGTTGACCCAGTCGCGGTAGCGGGCGGGCTGCTCGTCGGCCAGCGCGCGCACGGTCACCGTGAACACCCGCTCGTCCCGGCTCAGCGTCAGCTCGACCTCCTCGCCCGCCTCGTTGACCAGCCGCTCGTTCGGGGTGGCGTCCTCGCCGATCGGCGCGCCGTTGATCGCCAGCACGGCGTCGCCGGCCCGGACGTCGAGCCCGGGCCGGTTCAGCGGCGAGGTGGCCCGCGGGTCCCACGGGTCGCCGGCCACGATGGAGCGGATGCGGTAGACGCCGTCGCGGTAGTCCCAGTCCACGCCCAGCTTGCCCTGGCTGTAGTCGGGCCCGGGACGGTACTCGCCGCCGCTCTCGTACGCGTGGCTGGTGGCCAGCTCCCCGTGCAGCTCCCACAGCAGGTCGGAGAACTCGCCCCGGGTGGTCACCCGGTCCACCAGCGGCCGGTAGCGCTCGTACACGGCCGGCCAGTCGATGCCCGCCATGTCCTCGGTCCAGAAGTTCTCCAGCTGCAGCCGCCACGCCTCACGGAACATCTGCCGCCACTCGGTGTCCGGGCAGACCGACACCTTGATCCGCGACAGGTCGACCCAGCCGCTCGCGCGTCCCGTGCCCTCGTCGTCGCCCGGCGCCTCCGCCGCCTTCACCAGCCGCAGCCGGCTGCCCGACCGGTACAGCAGCGTCGAGTGGTCGCGGCTCAGCTCGAAGCAGGTGACGCCCTCGGCGAACGTCTCGGTGCGGCGCTTGGCGAAGTCGAACAGGTGCAGCGTGTTGTCGCCCTCCAGCGGGCTGGCCAGGATCAGCGCCTTGCCCTTCAGCCCGGCAAGCTGCTCGTAGCGGCCCTCAGGCAGCGGGAACGCGGTTACCCTGGCGGGCAGCCCCTCCAGGTCGATCCGCAGCGGCCCCTCTTCGTCCTCTTCGTCCTCGTCGTCCTTGTCCTTCAGCGGGCGCGGCACCGGCACGAACGGGTCGGGCACGTCCGCGCGCAGCGCCACCGCGTACGGACGGGTGCCGAGCGGGAAGCCCAGGTCGAACTGCAGCTGGTCGTAGACGGGGGAGAAGACGCGCTGCCCGATGAAGTACAGGTAGCGCCCTCCTGGATCGAACGCCGGCGCCGAGTCCTTCAGTACCGGTTCGCTGGCCTGCGCCGTGTGCCCGGTCTCGGGGTGGTAGAGCTTGATCGCGCTGGTCTGCGAGTTGAGCGGGCTCGCGAACGCCAGCCAGCCCCCGTCGTGCGACCAGGCCGGATCCTCCGGCGGGCCGTACGGGTTGGCCTCCACCAGCGTCGCCTGGCCCGTGTCGAGGTCGAGCAGGTGCAGCTCGTCGCGGTGGTTGACGATCGCGACGCGGTCGTGCGCCGGGTCGGGCACCAGCGCGTTGACCCGCCCGAGCCTGGCCACCTCCGTGCCTGGCCCGCCCTGCGTGCCCTCCAGGAGCACCACCCGCTCCTCGTCGCCCTCGTCGCTGGCCGCCGCGATCAGCCTGACGCCGTCGTTGAGCCAGGTCAGGAAGCGGTAGCGGACGCCGTCCGGGGAGCCGTGCTGGCGCACCGGACCCTCCCAGCCCGCCATCGCGTACGCCTTGCCGCGCGCCGTGACGGCCAGCGACACGCCGTCGGCGCTCAACGTCGCGCTGTCGAGGTAGTCGTCGGCGTCCACGAACCTGCGGTTGAGCTGCGTCCGCGAGCTGGCCAGCACCACCTCCAGCCGGTACGGCTCCTCGCCCGGCTCCAGCAGGTAGAGGTCGGCGCCCGCGTGGTAGACCAGACGGTGCCCGTCGCCCGACAGGTTGCGCGCGTAGTAATCGTCGTGCCGGGTGTGTTTGCGCAGGTCGCCGCCGCCGGGGTCGCACGAGTAGACGTTGCCGACGCCCTCGTGGTCGGAGATGAAACAGATGCGGTCGCCGCTCCAGCAGGGCGAGGCCAGGTTGCCCGGCAGCCTGATCAGCCGGCGGAACTCCCCGTCGCCGCGCGGGTCGATCCACAGGTCGCCGACCGTGCCGCCGCGGTAGCGCTTCCACCGCGCCGGGTCGGCGGTGTTGCGGCCCAGCACGATCATGCCGCCCGGTCCGTACGCGATCGAGTTGGCCGGGCCGTACGGCAGCCGCTCCGGGACCTCGCCCGGTCTGACCCGGTGCAGCCACTTGCGTCCCTCGAACGGCTGGCCCTGGTCGCTGGCGTACATGATGCGGCCCTGCGGGTCCCAGCCGGTCACGGTGCAGCGCGCGCCGTGGAAGGTCACCCGCCGGGCCGCGCCGCCCGCCGACGGCATCACGTACACCTCTTCCGGGCCCTCCTCCCGCCCGACGAACGCCAGCTGGTCGCCGCGCGGCGAGATGCGGGGGTAGCCGGCCTCGGCCAGGCCGGCGGTCAGGCGGAAGGCGCGTCCGCCGTGGGCGGAGACCATCCAGAGGTCGTCCTCGGCGGCGAAGACCACCACGTCCTGGAACACGGCGGGAAAGCGCAGATATGCCGACATGTGCCGCTCCCCAGTCGATCGGACGGCCGAGACGCGGGGTCCGGCCGTCCGATCATGTCACCGCCGGGCAGCCGGGGAAACGTCCTGAGGCCGCCCTGTCAAGGATCGTCCTGGTCAGGCCTCGTCCGGACTCTGCCGGGTTTCCTTCTTGTTCTCCTTGGCCTGCCGGCTCGACTTGATGGCCTGCTTCTTGGTCTTGCCGGACTTGGCGGCCGGTTTCTTCTTCGCGTCAGCCATGACACATCCCCCTGTACGGATGAGACGCACCTGATTAGTACATCAAGCCCGTTAATACCCATCTACTGATGAAACCCGACATAACGCCTAATGGCTGGTGTGGACGCTGTGTCGTCGTGTGACGGGGGAGCGGACGGGACGGTCGCCGGCCGGCTCCGACCACCACCCGCCCTCGCCGCGCGTCAGACCGGGCAGCCGCCCCTCCATCACGTGCACCACGGCCGCCGGGATCTCGCCCGTGAGGACCCAGCCCTCACCCGCCTGGCGCGTGTCGCACAGCTGACCGCGCAGCTCGGTCAGACTCGCCGTCACCGGGCCGAGCGACTCGCGTGGCGCCTCCAGCTCGAAGCGGTGGCACGGCTCGTACACGACGGTGCCGGCCCGGCGCAGCGCCTCCATGACGACGATCGGCGTACGCCCGCGGAAGTCGGCCGCGACGGTGACGGGCGCGGCGTACCCGGTCCTGGTCACCGTCACGAGGACGTCGGTCACCGGCCACCCGTGCGGACCCTCGCCCAGGGCCAGGCGCACACTCTCCTCGATCGCCCGGTGGAAGGCCAGCGGCAGCGACCCGAGGTCCACCTCCAGCCGGTAGCCCACGCCCGAGCCGCGCGGCCCCGGCTCCACCCGCAGGCCGACGGTCGCCATGAACGGGTTGGGACCGTGCCGCAGGATCTCTTCGACGGCCTCGCCGGTGCCGGCCGGCCGCTCGAAGTAGACGGGACGGCTCGGCTCGAAGTCCGCCTCGACGCCGAACTCCGCCGCCAGCGTTTCGGCGATGACCTCCTTCTGCACCTCGCCGTAGAGCAGCACCGACGTCTCACCGGCGGCCGTCGTACGCGTGCCGATGAGCGGGTCCTGCTCGGCCAGCGCCAGCAGGGCGGCGTGCAGCCGCGGCTCCTGCCCGGGGACGCGGGGCCGTACCACGGTCTCCAGGCTCGGCGCGGCGAAATGGGACCCCACCGGAGGCGGCCCGCCCAGGTGGTCGCCGACCCGGATGCCGGGAACTCCCCACAGCTTGACGATGTCGCCGGTCATCGCCCGCTGCCGGTCCGGGGCGCCGGCGACCTCGATCGCGGTGAGCCGTCCCTCGTAGGTGTGCGCGCCGCCGGGCAGGCTGCGGTGGAACACGAGCCGCTCGCGGGGCCCCAGCTCGCCGCCGCGCACACGCAGCAGGGCCGCCTTCTCGCCGGAGGCGGCCCGCTCGATGGCGAACACCGTCCCCCGCACCTCCTCGGCCGGGCCCGGACGGGAGACGGACGGGGAGGCGACCCCGTCCTTGCCCGGCCCCGGAAGGGCGACGGACGGCAGCAAGGAGGCGACCGCGTCGAGCAGCTCTCCGACGCCTTCACCGGTGATCGCCGAACCGAACACCACCGGGTACGCCACCCCGGCCGCGCACTGGCGCGCGAGGGCCGCGCGTACCTGGCCGGGGCTGGGCGGCACGCCGTCGACGAGTAGTTCGAGCAGCCCGTCGTCGTGCTCGGCCAGCACCTCTGCCGCCTCCAGGAGCTCTGCCGAGTGGAGCTCAGCCGCCTCCCGAAGCGCGGCCGTCTCCCGGAGCCCCACGACGGGACGGGTGACGGCGCCGGGGCCGCCGATGCCGTCCACGGTGTTGAGCGGCACGCAGGACGGCGCCAGCCGCCGCCGGATGCCGGCCAGCAGCTCGCCCTCCTGCGCGCCCATCCGGTCGATCTTGTTGACGAAGATCAGCGTGGGCAGGCGCAACCGCCTGAGGGTCCGCATGAGGACCCGCGTGTGCGGCTGGACGCCCTCCACGGCCGACAGCACCAGCACGGCGCCGTCGAGCACGCCGAGCGCCCGCTCGACCTCGGCCACGAAGTCGGCGTGGCCCGGCGTGTCCACCAGGTTGACCTGCAGGTCACCCAGCGTGAAGGAGGCCACGGCGGACCGGATGGTGATGCCGCGGCGACGTTCGATGGCGTCGGTGTCGGTCTGGGTGGTGCCTGCGTCGACGCTGCCGAGCCGGGCGGTGACGCCGGTCTCGAACAGCAGCCGCTCAGTGAGGCTGGTCTTGCCCGCGTCTACATGCGCGAGAATGCCGATGTTCAGGATGTTCATGGATGCAGGAGCCTTCGAGAACTCTCGTGCCAACAGGACGCTGGGAGATTCCGAAGCGGCGCCGCATCTCAAACTCCTGCCATCAGCTCACCGAACAACCCGCCCATCGTCCCACCCGCACTCCACCCCAGGCCAACCATTTACCCCACCACCGAGCGCCGCGCCCGCACATCACCCCGCCGCGCCGCGCCCGCACAGCACACCGCGCCTGAGCCCGTTCCCGCGCGGTCACCCGCGCCTTTGCCGCGCGGGCCTGCCGGACGACCTCGGCGCGCTGTTCATGCTCGACGCCATGGGCACCTGGTGCCTCTTCCTCGACGGCCGCACCGGGTTGGTGTACGAGGTGCACGAAGGGCTGGAGGCCGGCCAGTTTGCCGGCCATCGCGCTGCCGCTCCTCGGGTCGGCCAGCAGCCGGCCCGCGTCGCCCACCGCAGCGTCGAGTCGTACGCCTACTTCGTGTACGTCGTCCACCGGGAGCGCAGGCTGTGGTGCGAGGGCCGCGACACGCACCGCGAGGCGGCCTACTGGTGCGCCGACGATCTCGCGCTGGAGCTGCACACGTACGAGCCGGAGGCCATGGCGGGCGACGACGCCCTCCGGCCGCCGACGCTGGAGGACTACACGCTCCTCACCGGACGATCGCGCAAGCCGTCAGGCGGCTCGAACGGTTGCGCCCGGCGAGTTGTGCTGAAGCGTTCGCCCGGTGGCCTGCTGCTCGACAAGAAACCGTTCGCGTGACTACATGATCTTTCTGTCCAGGACACCCTTGCGGACCTTGATCGCCCACTAGGGTGTCAGCGCATGAACCCGGACAGCTGGTTGGAGGACACCCGAGCCTCCTATGACACGGTCGCGGTCAGCTACGCCGACCAGATGCGCGACGCGCTGGACGAGCGCCCCTACCTCCGAGGAACTCTGGCGTTGTTCACGGAGTTGGTTCGCAGCGCAGGAGACGGACCGGTGGCTGACGTCGGTTGCGGACCCGGGCATGTCACGGCTCACCTGCACGAGTTGGGCCTCGACGCGTTCGGCATCGACCTTTCTCCCACGATGATCGAAGTGGCCCGACGTGACCACCCCCATCTGCGGTTCGAGGTGGGGTCGATGACCGATCTCGATCTCCCTGACGCTTCGGTCGCCGGCCTGCTCGGTTTCTGGTCGCTGATTCATGTCCCCGACGACGCGGTTCCCACGGCCTTCGGCCACTTCAAGCGGGTGCTACGGCCCGCCGGGACACTACTGCTCGGGTTTCACGTCGGCGACGAGTCACGGCTGAAAACCCGAGGTTACGGCGGGCATCCCATGAACGTTCACGTTCACCTGCGCCGGCCCGCGCAAGTGGCGGAATGGCTGCGCGATGCCGGGTTCACGGTCAAGGCCCACATGCTGCTCGATCCGGACGGGAGCGCTCCAGGGGCAGTCCTCTTCGCGCACGTCGACTGAGACAGGCTTCAGAACACTGACCTGACCGGCGACATCGTCGACCCGCGCACCAAGCCTTCGGCCCGCAGCAACAGCATGACCGTCTGCAGGTACATCCACGCGTCCGCCCACTGCCCAGGCCCCATCGTCTTGTCGAGGTAGCAGAACACGACGACCGGCGCCCCGAACGCCGGCGAGGTCAAGGCGCGATCTTCACGGTGCACGTCGCCGCGGCCGGCACACGTCGCAGTACCTGCTCGGGAACCGGCTGATCGCTGAACGCCCGCACGGCCCGGCTACTGTCGACGGCTTCATGCACCTCCACGCCGTGTCGTCCCCTCACTCCATGGCCGACACCGAGAGCGCCCCGTTTCTCGAGCGCCTTGAGTGGAGACCCACGTCCGTCGGGGTCGGGCGGGGGTTACAGGAGGCGGAGTTGTTCGGGTTCTGGAGTGGGTGGGGTGGGGCGGGGAGGAAGGCGGCGGGCCATGGCGGGGGTGGCTCGGCCTACGCCGTGGCGTTCGGCGTATTCCTTGACCAGGCCGGTCACCTGCTCCTGGTACGCCTTCGGGGCGTACGACCCCCGGCCGTACAGCTCCAGGTAGCGGGGCACCAGGCGGGGGTGTTCGCGGGACAGCCAGCTCAGCCACCACTCGCGCGCCCCGGGGCGCAGGTGGAGGACGATCGGGGCGATGTGGGTCGCGCCCGCGTCGGCGATCTCCTTGACCGTGCGCTCCAGCTGGGCCGGCGAGTCGGTGAGGTGGGGCAGGATCGGCGCCATCAGGACGCCGCAGGCGATGCCGTTGTCGTTGAGCGTCGCGCACGTCTGCAGGCGGCGGCGCGGGTTGGGCGTGCCCGGCTCGACGGCTCGCCAGACCTCCTGGTCGACGAACCCCACCGAGACGCTCGCGCTGACCTCGGTGACGTCGGCGGCCTCGGTGAGCAGGTCGAGGTCGCGCAGGATCAGGGTGCCCTTGGTGAGGATCGAGAACGGGTTGGCGGCGTCGCGCAGCGCGGCCAGGATGCCGCGCATCAGCCGGTAGCGGCCCTCGGCGCGCTGGTAGCAGTCGACGTTGGTGCCCATGGCCACGTGGTGGCCGCCCCACCGGGGTGAGGCGAGCTCCTTGCGGGCCAGCTCGGCGGCGTTGACCTTCACGATGATCTTCGAGTCGAAGTCGGCCCCGGAGTCGAGGTCGAGATATTCGTGCGTCTTGCGGGCGAAGCAGTAGATGCAGCGATGGCCGCACCCCCGGTAGGGGTTGATCGTGTATTCGAACGGGACCCGGCTGGCCGCCGGCACGCGGTTGATGATCGATCTGGCTTGGATCTCGTAGAAGGTCATCCCTCTGAATTCGGGCGTGTCGAACGTGCGCGTCACCGCGCCCCGCGCGAACAGCGGCACCGCCGGATCGTCGCCGTCGGCCCCCGTCAGCCGCAAGTTGTCCCAGCGCATGACTTGATTAGAACAAATTTTCGAGCTTGATCGCAAACCGAAAAGAGGTCGCAATTACATGGTCATCTTGGGGCTAATGATCTTCAGGGTTGGGCAGAAAGACGCGAGAGAGCTTGCGTTCCGGAGGTGCACCCATGGCCTGGTCGCAGGACGAGGAGCGAATGCTGGCCCAGATCGAGCAGCACCTCGTCGACGACGATCCGAGACTCGTCGCACGGCTGGAATCTTTCAACGAGCGAGTACGCCGTAGCGAGGCGAGGTCGAGTGCGCCGGCGGGGTATCGGCGGCCGCGGCGCTCGACGGTCATCATCCTGATCAGCTGGCTGCTCATCGCCACGCTGGTCGCCACATTGCTGATCATGGTCCTCCGCCACGAGGCGGCGGCTGCGATGGCTCTGAGCTCCCTGCTGTGATTCCCCTCTTTCGTTAACTCCCCTTTTTTCCCTCTTTGTCGCCCATGGCCTCCCACAGTGGGGTGTGTCGCCGGCTCGGCTCGTTGCCCTGGATGCGTGGGCTCGCCGTCCGGGCGCGTCGCCGGCCGTCGGCTCCCTGTCCGGGGCGGCTCGCCGTCCGCGGAGGGGCGGTGGCGTCGCGGCGGGGTGTGGGGCTTCGGTGAGTGATCGGCGTGATCCAGCGGGGCAGTGCGCTTTCCGGGGTGTGGTCGCTCGCACTGGCGTTGTCGGCGGCTGCTCGTGGACTTATACTCGCGTACGAGTATTCGTAGAGGAGGATGTGGTGGCCAAGCGGCGTCCGGTCGCCAACCTGCTGGCGCTCGCGGTGCTGACCGTCGCGGTCGAGCGCCCCATGCACCCGTACGAGATGGCCTCCGTCCTGCGCGCCCGCGGCAAGGACGACGACATGCCCATCAAGTGGGGCTCGCTCTACACCGTCGTAAGGAACCTCGAGAAACACGGCCTGCTGGAGGCGGTCGGCACCGACCGGCAGGGCGCCCGGCCCGAGCGCACCCTCTACCGCGTCACCGATGCCGGCCGGCGCGAAGCCGCCGACTGGACCCGCGAGCTGCTGTCGACGCCCGGCCGCGAGCCGTCCCCGTTCGAGTCCGGTCTGTCGGTGATGGGCGGCCTCGGTCCGGACGAGGTCCGCGATCTCCTGCGCCGACGGCTGGAGCTGCTCGAACGACAGGTCGAGGCCGACCGGCGGGCGCTGGAGCGCGAACGGGCCGAGCTGCCCCGGCTGTTCCTCCTCGAGTCGGAGTACGCGCTGGCGATGCGCGAGGCCCAGGCCGCGTGGGTCCGTGAGCTGCTGAAAGAGCTGGACGCGGGCGAGTTCCCCGGTCTCGACGCCTGGCGCGCCTACCACCGCACCTGCGACCTGCCCGCCGACCTGGCGGACCTCGCGGAGAGGGGCCGCCCGGCGCAGTGAAGAAACCGGCGGCGGTGCTGCAACACCGCCGCCGGGAGACCTCGCAGCTAGACCCGCGAAGCGGAGACCCGGCCACGAGATGGCACAGGCAACGATAGCCGGGCTCCCTCGCCGTACCCAAGAACAGGGAGTCCCCTTGAACACGACGACCGTGACGTCGCCGGACGGCACCCCCATCGCCTACCACGAAGTCGGGAGCGGCCCCGGCCTGGTCATCCTGCACGGCGCCATGCAGGCGGGCCGCAGCCAGATCGACCTGGCGCGCGCCCTGGCCGCCGACTTCACCTGCTACCTGCCCGACCGGCGCGGCAGGGGCCTCAGCGGCCCGGCAGGCTCCGCGTACGGCATCCAGCGCGAGGTCGAGGACCTCGGCGCGCTGCTGCGGGCCACCGGCTCCCCGTACGCCATGGGCGTCAGCTCGGGCGCGATCATCACGTTGCGTACGGCGCTCGCCGAGCCGGCGGCCCTGCGCAAGATCGTGCTCTTCGAGCCCCCGCTGGACGTCGACGGTTCCAACCCGACCGGCTGGCTGGAGCGCCTCGACCGGGAGCTCGCCGCGGGACGCGTCGAGGCGGCCCTGGTCACCGGCATGAAGGCGGCCCGGCTGGGCCCGCCGCTCTTCGGCCTCGTCCCGAGACCGGTGCTGGAGCTGCTCACCCGCATGATGCTGCGCAGCGAGCGGCGCGCCGCGGACAAGGCAGAGCCCACGTTCGGCGAACTCGCCCCGACCCTGCGCGAGGACGGGCGGATCGTGGCGGAGACGTCCGGCGACCTGGAGACGTACCGGCAGCTCGGAACGGAGACGCTGCTGCTCGGCGGCACCCGCAGCCCCGCCTACCTGCGTCAGGCGCTCACGGCGCTCGAGGACGTGCTGCCGCGCGCCCGCCGCGCGGACCTGACGGGGCTCGACCACAGCGCGACCTCCAACGCCGACCGGCGCGGCCACCCAGAACGGGTGGCGGAGGAGGTGCGCCGCTTCCTCACAGCGGGCTCATAGGGCCTTGAGGAACGTCGCCGCGACGGGGGCGGCCACCGAGCCGCCTCCGCCGCCGCCCTCGACGACCACGGCGAACGCGACGTCGTTCCTGAACCCCATGAACCACGCGTGGGTGTCGAGCTTCTCGCCGGTGCCGAACTCGGCCGTGCCGGTCTTGCCGTGGGTGCCGGACGGCAGCCCCGCCGACTTGGCGGTGCCCTTGGTCACGACCGCCGCCATCATCTGGTGCAACCCGGACGTCACCTTCTCGGGCAGCGGCCGCTCCTTGGCCTTCTGCTTCATGGACGGCACCAGCGTCGGCGGCCGCCACGTGCCGTCGGCGATCGCGGCGGCCACCGAGGCGATCGACAGCGGGCTGGCCGTGATGCGGGCCTGGCCGAACGACTCGGCGGCCAGCTCGGCGCCGGACTTCGCCTTCGGGAAGCTGGCCTTCGTGGCCGGCACCCCGATGGTGAGCGGCGTGTTGAACCCGACGGACTCGGCCGCGTCGAGCAGCTTGTCGGGGCTCAGCTTCTGCTCGGCCAGCGGCGCGAACGTCGTGTTGCACGAGTACGCGAACGCGTCGAGGAACGACAGCGACCCGAACTGCTCCTTGTCGGAGTTGCGGACCTTCAGGCCGCCGACGGTGGCGTACATGGGGCAGGTCACCCGGCTCTGCGGGGACAGCCCGGCCTTCAGCAGCCCGATCGCGGTGACCGCCTTGAACGTGGAGCCCGGCGGGTAGCGGCCGTCGAGCGCCCGGTTGAACCCGCCCCGGTTGTTCACCATGGCGATGACCTCTCCGGTCGACGGCCTGATGGCGACCAAAGAGGTGGGTTTGTCGATGTCCTTCACCGCGGTCACGGCGGCGGCCTGCGCGCGGGGGTCGAGCGATGTCCGGACGCCCTCGCCGTCGGTGCCCTTGATGGTCTGCAGCGTCTTGTCGCCCAGCCGGATCTCGGTGGTCGGCGTGCCGGCCAGCTGCTTCTGGAAGGTCTCCTGCAGCCCGCCCCGCCCGATGGCCTGCCCGGTCCTGTAGAAGGGGCCGAGTTTCGCGACGTCCTTCTTGGTCGCCTTGTCGAGGTAGCCGACGAGCTGCTGCACCGAGCCGCCCACGGTGCCCGTGTCGATGCGGTCGCCGTCGGCGTCGGTGATCGCGGCCCGCTGCGGCCAGTTCGTCTTGACCGAGAACTCGGCTCCCGCGGCCATGGACGGGTACAGCGTGGACGGCTTCCAGTCGACCTTCCAGGCGCGGTCCTTCACCACCAGGTCGATCTGTCCCTCGTACGACCAGGGCCCGAGGTTCTTCAGCTCGAGTGTCGCGGTGTAGGGGATCCGGGCCCGCCCGTCACCCTCGGTCACCTGCCCCAACCGGACCTTCGTCGACGCGACCCCGAGGGCCTTGCGCTGCTGCCCGTACGCGGCGAGCGACTGCGGCGTGGCCAGCGTCGCGGTCATCGCCCGTTCGTCGCCCGCCTGCCACGCCGCGGCGAACTGCTGCGCGGTCTCGGCCGGGGTGCCTCTGGTGTGCAGCACGTACCAGGCGCCACCGCCCGCGGCCCCCACCGCGACCACGGTGGCTACGGACGCGATCGCGATGGTACGGCCCCGTGCCACTTGATCAGCCCCTTGCTCCTCGACGACAGGTCTCCGAGCCTAGCGAGGACGGGTCAGGCCAGGCCATTGGCCTGCTTGTAACTGGCGGCGTAGGTCGGCACGTATTCCTGCCCCGACAGTTTCTGGATGGCCTCCATGACCTCGTCGGTCACCCGTCGCCGGTCGCGCGCGTTGCGGTGGTCGCCCTCGAACCGCAGCGGCGCCCCGATGCTGATGCCGATGCGCGCGGGCCTTGGCACCTTCGCCCCGAACGGCATCACCTTCTCGGTGCCGCTGAGCGCCACCGGCAGCACCGGTGCGCCGGTCTTCAGCGCCAGCCACGCCACGCCGACCTTGCCGCGGTAGAGGCGGCCGTCGGGGGAGCGGGTGCCCTCGGGGTGGATGCCGAACAGCTCTCCGCTTTCGAGCAGCTCGGCGGCCGCGTCGAGCATGGCCTGGGCGGAGTGGGCGCTTTCACGGTCGATCGGCAGGCTCCGGCCCAGCCGCATGAAGAACCCGGAGATCGGGTTGCCGTCGAAGTACTCGTTCTTGGCGGTGAACGTCACGTGCCGCGGCAGCAGCGCGGGCAGCAGGAACGAGTCGAGCACCGACAGGTGGTTGGCGGCCAGGATCGCGGGGCCCGTCCTCGGCACGTGGACCGCTCCGGTGATGTGCGGGCGGCACAGTGCCTGCGTCAACGGCGTGGCGGCGAACTTGACCACTTGGTACAACAACGAGCTCTCCTGATCATCGGCCGGCCACCCACAATAGGACAGGCGCCCCCGCGTCGTGGGGGCGCCTGGACAAGCTGTTGAGGCCGATGTGGCGGTCGCCTCCTCGGCGAGGTGCACAACACGGCTCCAGCCGAACGGTATTCCGTGAAGGCGGTAATTTGCGGCCCGGGGGACACAGACCACATCGGCAACTCGAGTTAAGCACACCGTCCGCCCGGGGAGGTAATCGTGCCCGTCGCATGGGCGACACGTGACCCGTGCGCGCGGGCGGTCCTTGACCGGCTCAGCTGCGCGTCCAGTGCGGCTGGACGACGTCGAAGACCCGCTGCTCACGGCCACGAAGCGCCACCTCGGCGAACTGCCAAAGGATCGCCCCCGTCGGCGCGTGGATCACGATGGACGGCCCCAGCGGCATCTGCAGCAACTCGCCGCGCCAGCGCGGCACGCCGGGCGCCAGGAACCGCTCCAGCGGCACCGCGTGCACCGACGCGACCTCGCGCGGGTCGGGCGTCGGCTCCTGCCGTCCGCCGTAGGCCACCACCGGCGTGATCACGAATCCCGAGTCGGTGACGAAGTCGTCGAGCAGCCCGAGCACCTCGACACCCGTGACGCCGGTCTCCTCGGCCAGCTCCCGCAGCGCGGCCTCCAGCGGCTCCTCGCCGTCGTCGAGCCGCCCGCCGGGCAGCGCCCACTGCCCCGCGTTACGGCCGGCCGCCGCCCGCTTGATCACGATGACGTACGGGTCGCGCCCGCCGTCCTCCAGCAGGCACACGGTGACGGCGGCCCGCCGGATGCCCGCCGCGGGAGGGACCTGACGGCGTTCGAACGCGGTGAGGCGGGCGGTGATCTCCTCGCGCAGCGCGTCGATCGGGGAAAGCACCCGCCCAGGATCTCACGCCCCGGGCTGACCGGGGAGGCCGAGCGCGGGTGGGAGGGGGCGGGAGTGGATGACGTCGAGGCGGGAGACGGCTCGGGTGAGGACGACGTACAGGCGGTTCGTGCCGCGTGGCTCCGCCTCGACCATGGCGGCCGGCTCCACCGCCACGACGTGGTCGTACTCCAGCCCCTTGGCCGTCGAGGCGGGCAGCACGGTGAGCCGCCCGCCCACCTCGACGCCGTCGGCCCGCAGCGCCGCCGTGAGCGCCGGCACGGCGGCGTCCGTCGCGATCACCCCGACCGAGCCCTCGAACGCCAGCGCCTCGCGTGCCGCCGCCACCACCGCCTTGTCCAGGTCGTCCTCCCGCCGCACCCGCAGCCGCCCGTCGGACCGGTACGAGCGCGTCGCCGGCACCCGCACGCCCAGCGTGGGCAGCAGGGCGTTGGCCAGCTCCACCACGGCGGCCGGCACGCGGAAGCCGGTGGTGAGGGCGACGACCCGGCCCTCGGGGCGGCCGAGCAGCGCCATCCGTTCCGGCCAGGAGGTGGCGGCCCACGGCGTGGTGCCCTGCGCGAGATCGCCGAGGACGGTGAGCGAGCCGTGCTCGGCGCGCCTGGCCACGGCTCGGCACTCCATGGCGGACAGGTCCTGGGCCTCGTCCACGATGACGTGTCCGTAGCCGCGCGGCCGCTCGAGGAGGCAGGCGACCTCGTCGAGCAGGACGAGGTCGGCCGCCGACCAGCGGGCCCCTGCGGGGCTACGGGGCGGACGCGTCCAGGTCACGGCCGCGCGCTCGGCGGGCGTCAGCACACCGTCGGCCGGGTCGGGGGCGCCCGCGGCGGGGCCGCGGAGCACCTCGTACACGATCTCCTCGGGTCGGGCGGCGGGCCAGACGGCGTCCAGGGCGGGGGTGACGGCGCGGCCGACCTTGCGCAGCCAGGCCCCGGTCGCCGTCCTGCCCCGGCTCTCGGCCTGGCGGCGGACCGCGGACACCACGCGGGCGCGGACGCGTTCGCGGCCCACGCCGTACGGGAGGGACTCGCGGCGGGTGTCGTCCACGATGCGGCGCAGCTCGTCCTCGTGGACCCGCCACCGGGTGGAGCCGTCCGGCACCACGACCGGCTCGACGGGTCTGCGGATCCGTGCGTACAAGGCTCGGCGCAGCACCTGCGCCATGCGGACGTCGTGCTTGACGATCGCGGCCTGCTCGCCGTCGACGGCGGTGACCGGGGCCCTGGCGATCAGGCGCTCGAGGGTGGTCTGCTCGGTGTCCATCTCGCCGAGCGCGGGAAGCACGGCCGCGATGTAGCCGAGGAAGGCCGGGTTCGGGCCGAGCACCAGCACGCCGCTCCGCTCCAGGCGCTTGCGGTGGGCGTAGAGCAGGTACGCGGCCCGGTGCAGGCCGACGGCGGTCTTGCCGGTGCCCGGCCCGCCCTGGACGCAGATCGAGGTGTCGAGGTCGGCGCGTACGAGCTCGTCCTGTTCCGGCTGGATGGTGGCGACGATGTCGCGCATGGGGCCGACGCGGGGGCGTTCGATCTCGGCCGCCAGGATCGTGCCGCCGCCCTCCTCGCCGTTCTCCAGCCGTTCGTCCTCGAAGCTCGTCAGCGTGGTGCCGGACCAGCCGAAGCGGCGGCGCAGCGCGACGCCCTGGGGGTCGCGGGCGCCGGCCTGGTAGAACGCCCGCGCGACAGGCGCGCGCCAGTCGATCACCACGGGCGGGCCGCCGTGCTCGCCTGAGATGTGCCGCCTGCCGATGTGGTACGCGCGTCCACCGTGCTCACCGGAGCGCTCGCCGGAACCGAAGTCGAGCCGGCCGAAGAACGGTGGCCCGTCGGGCTCCTCGTCGAGCTCCTTGGCCAGGCTCTTGAGGTGGCGGCCGAGCCGTTCCGCGCTGTAGCGGTCGCCGGCCACCGTCTCGCCGACGATGACGTTCTCGCGGGCACTGTCGAGCATCCGGCGCAGTGCGGCCCGGCAGCGGGCGACATGCAGGCGTTCCTCGTCGAGCGTTCCCATCCGTCCTCCAAATGTTAACTCGGTTAAAAGATTGACCAGGTTAACACTTTGCTAGGATGTCGGCCATGACGGGACTGCGGGAGCTCCAGCGGCGGCAGGTGCGTGAGGCCATCTCCACGGCGGCCATCGCGCTGTTCCTGGAGCGCGGCTTCGACGAGGTGCCGGTCACGGAGATCGCGGCGGTGGCCCGGGTGTCCAAGCCGACGCTGTTCAAGTACTTCCCGGCCAAGGAGGACCTCGTCCTGCACCGCATCGCCGACCACCGCGGCGAGGCGGCTCGCGTGGTGCGGGAGCGGGCGGCGGGGGAGCGTCCGCTGGAGGCGCTGCTGCGGCACTTCCTCGACGGGCTCGCCCGGCGCGACCCCGTGACCGGCCTCAACGACGAGCCCGACGTGCTGGCCTTCCACCGGATGGTGTTCGCCACGCCCAGCCTGCAGGCGCGGCTCTTCCAGCACATGTCCGAGGACGAGCGGGCGCTCGCCGAGGCACTGGACCCCCTCTCAGGTACCGACTCCCGACCGGCCGCCGACCTGCTGGCCGCCCAGGTGCTCGCCACCCAGCGCGTCCTGGCCCGGCGCAACTGGCGCATGCTCGCCCAGGGCCGCCCGATGGCGGAGGCGGAACCAGAAGCGGTGCGCGCGGCACAACACGCGTTCTCCACCCTGCACACCGCCTTCTGAGCCGCGTCCCGCGACCGCGCGGCGAGGAAACGCGCGGCCGTGAAGTGGCGGGGGTGTGGTCGTCAGGCGAGGGGGCGGGCGGCGGGGAGGCGGAGGCGGTCCACCGCTTCGCGGCGGGTGCGTTCGGGGCGGCGGTCGTAGCGGGCGGTGGTGGCCGGGCTCGAGTGGCCCACCAAGGCCTGGGCCGTCGCGAGGTCAACCCCCGCGTCGAGCAGTTCGCCGATGAACGTGCGGCGGAAGTCGTGTGCCGTGCGCCGGGCCGCGCCCGCCGCGCCCAGCCGGCGGGTCAGGATGTCGGCGATGCCCTGCCCGGTCAGCCCCACCGGACGGCCGTCGCGTTCGCGCATCCGTCCCGCCTTGCTGATCGGGCTGAACAGCGCGCCCGGCGTACCGCCCCGGACCGCCAGCCAGCGTTCCACCAGGCCGATCGCCTCGGTGGTCAGGTAGACCATGCGCTCCTTGTCGCGCTTGCCGCGCACCCGCAGCGACCGCGCGCCCGGGTCGTAGTCGGCGAGCTCCAGGCCGCCCAGCTCGGCGCGGCGGCAGCCGGTCGAGTACAGCACCGCGATCAGCGCGGCGTCGCGGACCCCGGCCGGGGAGTCGTCGCACGCCGCGAGCGCCGCCCCGACCACCTCGGGCGGTACGTGGTGCCCGGTCGGCAGCCGGCTCTGGCGGACCGGGGCCAGGTCGGAGGCGCGGGCGAAGTCCTCGGCGCTGGTCTGCCCGAGCCGCCAGGCCTCCTTCAGCACCCGGCGCAGCGCCACCAGGTGCTTGTTCACGTACGCCGCCGACCACCCCTGGTCGGTGAGCATCGTGCGGATGCGCACGGTGTGCTCGTAGCGGAGCAGGTGCCAGGGCTGGCCCGCGCCGGTGGCGTTCTCGTCGCCGGTGAGCAGCCGGGCCAGCCGGTCGAGGCAGCCGCGCATCGTCCGGCGCGACTCGCTGCTGGTGAGCGAGTCGAGATAGACGTGGTACGGGTCGCGCGCCGGCTCGACCGGCACGGCGGGAACGGACGTCAGGGCTGGCAGGCTCACCCGGACGATCTTAGAACGCCCCCGGCGAGCCCGCCCAGCTCCTTTCGCACCCGGCACGCCAGGAACCCG
The DNA here is from genome assembly GCF_900100395.1 of Nonomuraea maritima. GTDB lineage: Bacteria > Actinomycetota > Actinomycetes > Streptosporangiales > Streptosporangiaceae > Nonomuraea > Nonomuraea maritima. The sequence goes on from NZ_FNFB01000008.1 coordinate 286,844, forward strand.
CCGCCGCCAGGACACGTCAGCCCAGGCGGGCCACGCCTTCGAGGAGGCGGTCCACGTCGGAGCGGTCGTTGTAGTGGACCAGACCCGCGCGGACCGCGCCGCCCGTGTCGCGGATGCCCAGCGCCGCCGTCAGCTCCCACGCGTAGTTGTGGCCGTGCCAGACGTTGACACCCAGCTTGGCCAGGCGCTCGGCGACCTGGCGCGGGGTGTGCCCGGCCACGTTGAAGTACGCGGTGGCCGTCCGCCTGGCCGGCTTGCCGTACGTCGTGACGTGCGGCATCGTCTCCAGGCCCTCGATGAGCACCGCGAACAGGTCCTGCTCGTACGCCTCGATCGCGGCCATCGAGGTGAGCAGCCGCTCGCGGCGGCTGCCCGTGCCCGGCACCATGGCGGCCAGATGGTCGACGGCGGCGGTGACCCCGTCGAAGTCGGCGAACGGCGACGTGCCCGTCTCGAACCGCTCCGGCACCTCGTCGGTCGAGGAGGCAAGCTTGTCCGGCCGCAGCGTCTCCAGCAGCGCCGGGTCGGCGATCACCGCGCCGATGTGCGGGCCCGACCACTTGTAGGCGCTGGTGGCGTAGAGGTCGGCGCCGAGCGCCCGCATGTCGACGGGCCCGTGCGGGGTGGCGTGCACGCCGTCGACGTACATCAGCGCCCCGGCCGCGTGCGCGATCTCCGCGATGGCGGCCACGTCCGGCCGGGTGCCGAGGATGTTGCTGGCCGCGCTCACGGCCACCACCCTGGTCCGCTCGTTCACGAGGTCGGCGTACTGCTCGACCGGCAGCTCCCCGGTGACCGGGTCGACCTCGGCCCAGCGCACGGTGGCGCCGGTCTGCGTCCAGGGGCGGACGTTGGCGTCGTGGTCGAGCCGCGACACCACGACCTCGTCGCCGGGCCCGGCGAGCGCCTTGGACAGCCGGTAGGTCAGCGTGGTCATGTTCGGGCCCAGGATCACGCCGCGGGCGTCACCGCCGACCAGGTCGGCGACCGCCGCCCGGCACGCGCCCACGATGGCGTCGGAACGGTGGCTCGCCGGGAAGGCGCCGCCGACGTTGCCGAGCCCCGACCGGTAGGCCGTGGCGATGGCGTCGATGACCGGCGTGGGCACCTGGGTGCCGGCGGCGCCGTCGAGGTAGGCGTGACCGTCGGCGAGCGCAGGGTACGTCGCGCGCACCTGCTTGATGGGGAATTCAGAGGGGAGCATAATTCATAGATTCTCCTCCAGAGCCCGCCTCAATCGTGTCAATACTCCACCTCTGTCGCTTTTTCCCCGCAAGCCATGTGGCGGTTCGCCTTGAAGCGGTGGGCGGAGTCTGATTGGTTCAGTGCCGGAGGTGTGCCGGATGCCACAACTGACCGCTCTCGACGCGCAGTTCCTCCAGTTCGAGACCGCGACGAACATCGCCAACATCGGCGGCCTCGCCGTCGTCGAGGGAGACCTCAACCGCGCCGAGCTGCAGGCCCTGCTCGAGCGGCGGCTTCCGTACGTCCCGGCGCTGCGGCGCAGGCTCGCCCCGGTGCCGCTGGGGCTCGACCATCCGTACTGGGCGCAGCAGGACGACCTCGACCTCGACTACCACGTGCGCGAGATCGGCCTGCCGCCGCCCGGCGACGAGCGGCAGCTGGCCGAGCAGGTCTCGCGCCTGCACGCCCGCCCGCTCGACCGCTCGCGTCCGCTGTGGGAGATCTACCTGATCCACGGGCTGTCGGGCGGCCGCATGGGGCTGTACACGAAGATCCATCATGCCGCCGTGGACGGCGTCGGCGGCGCCGACGTGATGGCGATGCTGCTCGACGTCGGCCCCGACGCCACGCCCCTGCCCGAGGAGGCGCCGGAGCGCGACGCGCCGCCGCCAGGCCCGGCGGGGATGCTGGCCCGCGGGCTGGTGAGACTGGCCGCCAACCCGGCGCACGCGGTGCGGTTCGTCGCCCAGGCCGTGCCCGACCTCGACCAGATTCCCGTCCTGTCGCAGCTGCCCGGCGCCGGCGTCGTCTCCGGCGTGGCCCGCCGCCTGGGCGGTCGGGGGCGGGCGCCCGGCCTGCCGACGCTGCCCGCGCCCCGGACACCGTTCAGCGGGCCCGTGTCGCGGCACCGGCGTTTCGCGTTCGTGTCACTGCCGCTGGAAGAGATCAAGGAGGTCCGCAAGGCGTTCGGGGTCACCGTGAACGACGTGGTCATGGCCGTGTGCGCGGGTGCGCTGCGCGCGTGGCTGGACGCGCACGGCGGCGTGCCGAGCCGTCCGCTGGTGGCCGGGGTGCCGTTCTCGCTGCGCGACGCCGGCGTCGCGGGGCCGGGCAACCAGGTGACCCTCATGACCGCCCCGCTCGCGGTGCAGATCGACGACCCGGTCGCCCGGCTGTACCACGTCCGGCATGCCATGCACCGGATCAAGGACCGGTTCTCGGTGGCGCCCGCGCGGTGGCTGCGCGAGTTCAGCGAGTCGATGCCGGCCGCCCTCATGGGGCTGGCCTCGCGCTCGGCGTTCGGGCTGATCGGGCAGGCCGCGCCGCCGATCAACGTGATCGTCTCGAACGTGCCGGGCCCGCAGATCCCCCTGTACGTGTGCGGCGCCCGGCTGCTGCACTTCTACCCGGTCTCGGTGATCTCCGACGTGAGCGGCGGCGTCAACATCACCGCGTTCTCCTACGACGGTTCCCTCGACATCGGGGTCGTCACCGACCGGGAGATGGTGCCGGACGCCTGGGAGCTGGCCGGGTACCTCAACGACGCCCTGGCCGAGCTGCGCGAGGCGGAGTCAGCGCTTCCGCAGTAGGGCGTGAGCGATCGCGGGCCATGTACGCCCAACCGTTGGGTAGCGTGAAAGAGACGAGCCGTCAAGACCCGTCACGTCGTTCGTCCGCACAAGTGCAAGGTGCCGATGCCCATCGCCGCAGTCTCCGTGGAGTGATCCCGGGCTCCTGGTGCGAGCCCCGCCTGGTCGGCCCTCTGGCCGCGTCCGACCCAAAGCGAGCGAGGAGAGAGTTTTGTCCCAAGCAGCAGAGGTTCTCGAACTGGACGACAACGTCGGTGATGGTGGTGCGGCCGGCGCCGACTCGGTCAAGGCGTATCTGAAGGAGATCGGCCGCGTCCCGCTGCTCACCGCCGAGCAGGAGATCGACCTCGCCAAGCGGATCGAGGCGGGTCTGTTCGCCAGGGAACGGCTCGACACCGAAATGGGGCTCCCCGCCGACCTGCGGGCCGACCTGGAGTGGATCGCCGACGACGGCGAGCGCGCCAAGCGCCGCATGCTGGAGGCCAACCTGCGGCTGGTGGTCTCCATCGCCAAGCGGTACACCGGACGCGGCATGCTCTTCCTCGACCTCATCCAGGAGGGCAACCTCGGTCTGATCCGGACGATCGAGAAGTTCGACTACCGGCTCGGCTACAAGTTCTCCACGTACGCGACCTGGTGGATCAAGCAGGCCATCACCCGGGCCATGGCCGACCAAGCCAGGACGATCCGTATCCCCGTCCACATGGTCGAGCTGATCAACAAGGTGTCGCGGGTGCAGCGCCGGCTGCAGAGCGACCTCGGCCGCGAGCCGACGCCCGAGGAGATCGCCAAGGAGTGCGACCTCGACGTCGACCGCGTCACCGAGGTGCAGAGCTACGGCCGCGAGCCGATCTCGCTGCACACGCCGCTGGGCGAGGAGGGCGACAGCGAGTTCGGCGACCTCATCGAGGACACCGAGGCCGTCTCCCCGGCCGACGCGGTGTCGTTCACCCTCCTGCAGCAGCAACTGCGCGCCCTGCTCGACCAGCTGTCCGAGCGCGAGGCGGGCGTGATCAGCATGCGGTACGGGCTGGGCGACGGCAAGCCGATGACCCTCGACGAGATCGGCCGGGTCTACGGGGTGACGCGCGAGCGCATCCGTCAGATCGAGGCCAAGACGATGTCCAAGCTCCGCCATCCGTCCCGCTCGCTGGCCCTGCGCGACTATCTCAGCTGAATGCCCTGCGGGCCGATTCCGCTTAAAACCGGAAATGTGCGCCGTGAATGGTCGCGGGAATGCCGCAGGGTTCTTTCGGGTGGAGAAAGGCTGGGCAAAAGGGCGCCCAAGAGTCGTGCCACACGCCCTTGGCCGCCGGGGCCGCTGACCTAGATTCCCATAGCGTGAAACGCTCCCGTTCCAGCCTCGTCCACCAAGTGACGTACGCCATCAACCATCCCGGGAAAATCGCCCCCCACCTGCGGCGGCTGGCCCGCGACACGTGGTTCCGGATGCATGCGCGTGACCATATTTCCTATTACCGGGCCGTCATGCGGTCCGACACCGCGCGCGACCCCGAGGGCGCGGTCGGTTCGCACACCCACAAGCGGTGGCTGGAACTCGGGCGCATGCAGTTCGACTATCTCGTCGAGCACGGACTCAAGCCCGAGTGCCGGATGCTGGAGATCGGGTGCGGCAACCTGCGGGCCGGTCGTCTGTTCATCGACTACCTGCACACGGGCAACTACTACGGCATCGACATCTCGCCCGACATCCTCATGGCCGCCCAGGACACCCTCGTCCGGCACGGCCTGGCCGACAAGCTGCCGCACCTCACGCCCGTACGCGACATGCGTTTCGCGTTCCTGCCTGCCGAGCACTTCGACGTCGTCCACGCGCACAGTGTCTTCTCGCACTCGCCGCTCGACGTGATCGAGGAGTGCTTCGCCCACGTCGGCAGGGTGATGAAGCCGGGCGCGTGGTTCGACTTCACCTTCGACCGCACCGAGGGCAGGGAACACCAGGTGTTGCGCGAGGACTTCTACTACCGCACCGAGACCCTCGCCACCCTGGCGGAGCAGTACGGGTTCACCGCCACGTTCATGGACGACTGGGAGCGCGGGCCGCACAAGCAGTCGAAGATGCGCCTGCGCAAGCCGTGACCCCGGGATAACCGATTGCGGGTGCTCCGGCCCGGTCCCTAGGGTGCCGGTACGTGAGAGACGTACGGTCGCTGCCCAAGGCCCATCTGCACGTCCACCTGGAGAGCACCGTACGGCCGCGGACCGTGCGCGACCTGGGTGGCACGCCCGCGCAGGAGGGGACGTTCACGAGCTTCAGGGAGTTCGCCGACCAGCGGGCCCAGGTGCGCGGGCTGCTGCGCACGGCCGAGCACTTCCGCCGCGTCGCCGTCGAGTTCTGCGCCGACGAGGCGGCCCAGGGCACCCGCTACGCGGAGGTGACCTTCACCGCCGCCGCCCACGGCGAGCGCGTCGGCCGGCCGGAGATGCCGCTGGAGGCGGTGCTCGGCGGGCTGGCCGAGGGCCGCGACCGATACGGCGTCGAGTGCCGCCTGCTGCTCGACCACTCCAGGCGGCGCCCGGTGGAGCGGCTGTGGCGGACGTACGAGCTGGCCCTGCGTCACGAGCGGGTGGTCGGGATCGGCCTGGCGGGCGACGAGAGCCACCCGCTGGCGCCGTTCGCGAAGGTCTGCGACGCCGCGCGCGACGCCGGGCTGCGCCTCGTGCACCACGCGGGCGAGGCCGCCGGGGCCGGCAGCGTCCGCGAGGCGCTCGCCGTCGGGCACGCCGAGCGGCTCGGGCACGGCATCCGGGTGCTGGACGACCCCGACCTGGTGGCCGAGGTGCGCGAGCGGGGTATCCCGCTGGAGGTCTGCCCCACGTCCAACGTGCTGCTCGGGCTCGTCCCCTCGCTCGCCGAGCACCCGCTGCCCCGGCTGCGGGAGGCGGGCCTCGCGGTGACGGTCAACACCGACGGCGAGACGGCGCTCGCCGACGAGTACGACCGGCTGCGGCACGTCCTCGGGTTCACCGACGCCGACCTGGCCGGGCTCGCCCGTGCCGCCGTCGACGCCTCCTTCGCCCCCGACGCCCTCAAGGCGGAGCTGCGGGCCGGCATCGACGACTGGCTGCTGAACGTGGCTTAGTGCACATACGCGGCTGAATGCGTATTTCTCCCCAGACCGTGCCGTCCGGGGCTCCCTATGGTGATCGACGTCCCGAGAGAACCACCATCGAGGAGCCCTCCATGCTTCGCCGCCTGCTCGCCGGCACCGTCCTCGCCGGCGCCCTGACCACCGCCCTCGCCGCGGCCCCCGCCGACGCCGCCACCGCCGGGGTGAGCGCCGCGCCCAAGGTGCACACGTTCTCGGGCCACTCCGGGTGGGGCGCGGGCGAGTCCAAGGCCAAGCGCTCCACGTTCAAGGGCACCTGGTACTACAAGGACGGCGGCTACTACTTCCACGTCGCGGTCAAGGACAACGACCACGACAAGCAGAAGAGCTACCTGGAGTTCTGGTACCACGACGCGAAGAAGGGCTGGGAGCGCACCCGCCTGTACTTCACCGCCGGCGAGAACGAGTGGGAGTTCGCCTACGGCCGCGACAAGGGCCGCTTCGACGGGTTCCGGGTCCGCCTCGGTGAGGGCACGTCCAAGGACTACGACTGGGGCGCCTTCTCCACCCACTTCTTCCGATGAGCCACCGGGTGACGAGACCACTCGGGGGAGGGCCTCGTCACCCGGTTCCCTAATCAGTTCTGGGAGTAAGCCATCCGGCAGACTCCTGGTGGTAGCCGCTGACAGGTGAGCACTCTGGGTTCCTGGACATCGAGTCCTGGTGAAAGACCGTGCCCCTGCCGGTCGGCCGGGAGAGTTGATCGCTGATGGGATGTCGTGCCCGCCCGCAGAGGCGTGAGCACTGCTTGATTAGGTCGCTGATGGTTCTCCCGCAGGCTGCTGAAGGTGATCGGCATCGAGAACGGGAGGACCGTTGCGACTGTTCGTGGGTGATGACTGGGCCGAAGACCACCACGACGTGGAGGT
>NZ_FNFB01000019.1 GCF_900100395.1 Nonomuraea maritima
GCCCTGGTGCTGGTGAGCATTCCTCAAGCGATGGTGTGGAGCTCCCTCGCCGACGGGTCAGCCGAGTACTCGATCATGATTATGGACGGCAGCTGCTTCGGCAGTATGGAGGAGATCCTGCTAGGGCCCGCGGCGGCCGTTCTCATCCTGATCCCGCAGCCGATCGTGCTGGGGGTGGGCTTCGGGCTCTGGGCGCTACTGGCACTCACCGGGCACCGCCCGCTGGGCCGAGTGGTGGGCTGGCTGACGTTGGTGCCCCTCGTGGTCCGTGACCTGATGATGAACTGGATGCCCGTGCTTGGGTGCGCACAGTCTTCGGACAAGGTGACCGATCCCGTCACGATCACATGGGTCCTGTACACGCTCCTCCCTATCGTCCTGGTTCTGCTGGCGGTACGGGTGCGCCGAGCAGCGGCTCCGAAGGAGGAACAACCCGTATGAGGGCGCGCACGACCCCGCGGCCGTCACCGCCCGCCGAGAACGGGTGACGGCGTTCGACCTCGTCGCCGGGGAGGCGGACGAGCTGCTTCTTCGGTACGGGTACGGCGCATGCGACAGCGTTCAAGGGGCACGCGCTTACCAGGTGGTGGTTGTCGGCGTGGACGAGCGAAGGTCCAGCTCTGCTGGGATGTGCCCGGACGTACTCAAGACAGCCACGATCACCGTCACGCTCGCGCGGCTGCTGGGCGACCGCCTTGTGCTCGACCTCGGCACAGGGCTGCCGGTGTTACGTGGACTCGACAGGCGCTGATGGCCCGGCGACCGACCCGGAGCCCTGGCCGGATGCGCGGCTTTGTTCGCGAGCCGCATCGTTCAACATCTCGCCTGGATTCTGTCCATGCGAGGACCGAGCCTGTCGCTGTTGAGGTATTTCTCGCTCCAGTCCCTGAAGGAGACCTTGCGCCTTTCCGGTTTTTCGCTGTCCACAAAGCAGGCAGTAGTTTGGGCATCGAATGAGCCCACATGGTCGCGCAAATAGTCAGGGAGCGGGCCGTCAGGGGTGATTCCGGGAGACCATACCCATGATTTACCTCCGAATCCAGGCTCGGACCACAGGCAGATCGACCCACTTGCACATGTTGGGCGGTCGGGCGAAACACTCGCCGATGGAGTTGACGAGGCAGTGAGCGAAGCCGTCGCTCCATCCGGAGATGCGAACCGATCCCAGAGGAAGAATCCGGCGCCACCTACTGCGATAATCGTGCCGACGATCGCCCCTATCCCCTGCATGCGCGTCCATTTGAGGATGCCCTCTTTCTGGGCGCTCTGCGGACGTCCTTCGTCGTCGAATGTGCCCATATGGCCAAAACACCTCGCTGTACTGTCGCTCCAACGTCACGAGCATGGCAGCCAAAAGCTTCGCGAAGCAAGTGGAGCTCCTCTTGTCTCCACTCGCTATTTTCCGTTCAGTGGATAGGGAATGCATAGAAGGGCCGAGCACTATTCCGGCTTGGCTCACCTGAACGCCGTGAGAGCACTCCCATGCTCGGCAGGACGCTGTCGGGGATCAGATGCGATCATGCACTGTCCGGAACGGCCGGCGGCGAGGTCGAGGCGTCGATGTCGGCACAAGGTTCCGGGGACCCTGATCATGGAGTGAGGAGTTCGGTGAAGAGCTGGTTATGGCGGACGGCGGTCGCGACCGTCGTGGCGCTTTCTGGAATGGGCGGGCTGACCGGGTCGGCCATGGCGGACCCGGACATCACCATCACCGACAACTCGGAGATCGCGGTCTTCCTCTGTACGCCGTCTGCGTACGGGTGTCACAAGCGGTACGCCACGGCCAAGCAGCGGCGGGATGTCGAGACGTTCCTGAAGACCGTGCCCGAGGTGACCGAGGTGCGCTTCGTGAGCCGGGCCGCGTCGTACGCGAGTTTCCGCAGGGAGTTCGCCGGCCAGAAGAAGGTGCTGGCGGCTGTGCGGGCCGAGGACATGCCGGAGTCCTTCCGCGTACGGGTGTCGGGGGTGGCCGATCGCCTCCGGATCAGGGCCTTGGCGAATCGGCGGCCCGGAGTAGGGATCGCCGTCGACCAGGCAGAGATTCGTGCCATTGTTGCGGAATCCGAAAGCCCGGATATTTCGGTATTTCTGTGCATCAAGGACTCGGCCATGCCCGCCTGCCTGCGCGGACGGGGGAAGGCGAACAAGCTGCCGTCCACGGCCAAGGAGAAGCAGGCGATCGTGGCCGCCATCGAGCGGGTCCCCGGGCTCGTGTCGTACAGGTACGAGGATCAGGCGACCGCGTACCGGAACTTCGTCGAAAGCTACGCGGACAAGAAAGCGCTCATCGAGGCCACGAGATTGTCTGATATGCCGGACTCGTACCGGCTGTCGATGCGGCCCGAGGCCGACTGGGACTCCCCTTGCCGGCGGCTGGCGCGGATGCCGGGTGTGAGCATGGCGTACGACCAGAGCCGTTGGCTCCAAGAGGTGCGGCTGCATGCGGAGTACGGGCTTCCGGATGTCTGGCCGACCGGCATGTGCGCATGAGAACCCGGCGGGGCGGCCCTCCACGGGGCCCCGACCGGTTCCGCAGGAGGCCGGCCTTGTCCCGATCCCCAGCATGGACGGGGACAGAGCGACTGGCGAGGGGCGGCCCTGCGGAGGCCGCCCCTGCCGAATGCCGGGGCGGCCCCGGACATCCTCGGCATGTCACCCACGGGATCGTGGACGCCGAGCCGCCCGCTCTGTGGTGGTTCAGCGGGGACAGAAGTAAGGACTGTTCACTTCCCCGGCGAACCACCTACCGCGCGAGTCGTAGAACTTGACGAGCCCCCAGGCCTGGTAGCACTGGGTGCCGACGACGATGGAAGCCCCGTTGGTCCGGTAATAGCCGCGTCCCACGTAGCTGTTGTCGTTGGCGAGGTGCTGATTACCGCCTGTCTGGAGGTGGTCCTGGTAGTCGCGGCACGCGGCGACGGTGCGGCCGCATGCCCAGATCGCCACCGACATGGCCTTGGGGTAGCGCTCCGTCGCCAGGGTGGTGTTGGTGAAGGCGCAGACCCGGCTGCCGTTGCGGTAGACGTGCAGATAGGCCCCCTTGATGGTGGCTCCACCGCTTCTGGCGGTGATCGGGATGTGGCCGACGCGCTGCCCGACGCAGGGAGCGGCCGAGGCCTGTGCGGAGGCCGGGAGGAGGGCGCCGGCCAACACCATTCCCACGGCCAGGGCCGCGGTGGACGACAGACGCAGGAGGGTGGACATCGTAGACACGGTGGTCCTTTCTGTGGAGCGAGGCGAGAATATGGCGACCGGGTGAAAGCGGTCGTCCGGCCGTCATCGGTGCCTTTCGAGCCGGCCTGAGACCGATGCTGCTCATGCACCAACCCCTGCACCACCCCTTCAAGCTGCGCAAAGAAGGCAGCAATAACTGCAACAAACGCAGAGCGACGCGGAGGAGCACATGGCGCGAGGTGGACGCAAGGATCAACCGATCAACCGCGAGCAAGGACCGGTCGCGGAGTTCGTGGATGACCTGCGTCGGCTACGGGGTGCCCTGACCCTGAACGAGATAGGGCACCGCATGCAATACCACCCCAGCACCCTTTCTCGGCGACTCACTCCGAAGGAGTTGCCGCCGCAGGACTTCGTGGACTCCTACGTACGGGCATGCGGGCATGACCCTGGGCCGTGGATCGAGCGCCGGCGAGAACTCAGCCGATCTTCCACGGACCCGCAGGTGATCGAACCGGGCAGTGCGACTGAGACGCGGGAGGCGGCCACACCGTGGTGGAAAAGGCCTCATTATCTCGTTCCTGCGGCTGCCGTGCTTTTCGTACCGCTTGCTGTTTATCTGCTGCTCCCCGCCTCACCCTCCCTGGGGGACGAACAGAGCCCGGCGTCCGCTTCACGCGCCTCCGGCCCTCCCGTACCGGAGCCGGGCCGCGGCTTCCCCATCCGGATCGACCGGATGGCTTTCCGGATCTTCTCTCCCTGGTGGACCCAGACGAGTGCCGGCGACATCGAGTTCTGGTCGCTCAACGTCTGTCCGCAGGGCACCACGACCTACTGGGTGGCCGTGCACCCGACGCGCGAGGCTGTGCGGTTCGCCTGCAACACCTGGCAGTACCACAAATGGGCAGACGTCCCGGCGGGGACCTACCACCTGGAGATCTGGAAGGAGCACGACGGCCAGTCCATCAAGGGGTCCGGGGCCATGCGGTCCAGCGTGCCCATCGTCGTCCACCCCAAGTCGACCCCCACCCCGAGTTCGACCTGACCGGCGTCGGGCTGATCCGTGAGCGCTTCGGCGCCGGCAGAGCTGGAGCCGGCGGACGGACACGGCAGGTCGTCGAGTGCTTGCCTGCGCAGTGAGTCCGCCTATGCGGGCCCGGGGTGTGCGTCCGCCCCTGCGGCGTCGTGTTCGGATGGGGCGGCTTCTCCGGTGAAGGCGCGCAGTTCTCGGCTGAGTGCGGCAACGGCGGCGGTCATACCGATCAGGGCGCCCAGGAGGACGAGCGCCACCGCGCCGCCCAGTGCCGCAGCCAGTGCTCCGCCGAGGACCGGGCCGAACGGTTTGAGCGCCATGCTCCCCATGCTCAGGACAGCGCCCATCCGGCCAAGCATCTCTTCGGGGACCATCCGTGCGACCACCACGTTCAACACCACGTTCAGCGAGGGCGTGGACAGGGTGATGAACACCAAGGGAACCATGGGCCACCACGCGCCCTATGGCAGCGCCGTGGCCGCCAGCGCGGCGCCGAAGACCGTCAGGACGACCAGCAGCAGCCTGCCGGGCGGGAGGAGCTTTCCGAGGCGTCCCGACAGCAGCGCCCCTGCCAGTCCGCCGACACCGAGGCCGGCCAGGACTGCGCCGGTGGTGAGCGCACTACCGCCGCGTTCGCCGACAAGCACGATCAGCGGGATCAGGAACGCCCCGCCCAGCAGGTTGAGGACCATCACCGCCGCAGTGACCTCCCTCAGGCCCCGCCGGCGCCACAGCCAAGTGACGGCCTCGACCGCTTCCCGGCGCATGCCACCCTGGACCGGGTGCTGCTCTTCTCGTGTGGACGCCTGCGACCGGTTCGCCGGGCGACGCGGCACCTTCGCCAGAGCGTAGAAGATCGCGGCGGCGAGGAAGGTGACGGTGTCGACGACGAAGGGCACCGCACGCCCCAGGCTGTAGAGCAGGCCACCAAGCGGAGGGCCGACCAGCCCGGCGGCATGGGTGCGGGACTCCTCTTGAGCGTAGGCGCTGTGAAGTTGGCTTGTGGGGACGATCCCGCGAATGGCCGTGCCCACGACCGGCTCGATGAACGCAGCGCACAGCGCGTCGAGTACCGCCAGTGTGACGAAATGCCATATCTGCACCTGGTCGGCGAGAACCAGTGCTGCCAGCAGCGCTGAGACGACAGCCTGGAGGCCCTGGGCGGATATCAGCGTACGGCGACGGTCCCACCGATCCACCCAGACGCCAGCGGGTATCTGGACCAGCAGAAAGGCGACGGTGCGGGCTGCGGCAACGACGCCCGCCAGCCCTGGGGAGCCGGTAAGCGCGAGCACCAGCAGCGGCATGGCCAGTCTGGTGAGCTCTGGCCCCAGTTCAGACACCGCGCTGCCGATCCACAGCAACTGAAAACGCACGTTCCTGCGGAGCGGGACGATGTCGGTCACGGATCATCTTCCTTGGGCTGGGGGGGTGTGAGTCCTGGCCTGCGGTGTCGTTTCCGGATCAGGCTCCGGCTTCGAACAGGCGCGACCCGAGGCCGAGACCCGGAGAAGATACTCATCAGGCATGACGCTGTCCACTGAACAGCGCTGGCGGGCTATGCGCACTTTCGCGCCCGAAGCGAAGCTCGCGAAGAAGGTTCGGCGGTCAGATCGCCACGACGCGCGCCGGTGTGGGCGGTCAGGTGGAAGAAGAGCCCTCGGCACAGGGCGTGGGGCGTTCAGGACGTGAGGTTTTCGGTGGGAGGTGGCAGTGGACGGTCAGGCCGCCGCCTGGATTGGGTTGTGCCGTCACGGTCATCGCGTGGGCTCCCGCGATCGAAGCGACGATGGAAAGGCCCAGGCCGGAGCCGTTGGCGCTTCGCGTACGGTCGGGCGTCATCCGGCGGAAGGGCTCGAACAGCTCGGGAACGCGGTCCGGCGGGATCTCGGGGCCGGTGTTGGACACGACCAGCCCGTCATCCGGTGTCACGCGTACGTCCACGCTTCCGTCGGGCACATTGTGCCGGACCCCGTTCTCCACCAGGTTGGTCACCAACTGGGTGAGCAGTACGGGGTCCCCCGTCACGGTGGTGGGCCTGGACCGTAGCGTGACGCCGGGGAAGGCGGACACGACATCGGCGGCGACCCGGTCGAACCGCACGGCCTCGACCATGTCGAGGCCGTGGTCGCCGCGAGCCAGCACCAGCAGCCCGTCGATCAGGCGCTCCGTCCTCCGGTTGGCCTCCAGCAACTCCGCTCTGAAGCGCTCGATCCGGTCAGGTGTCGGGTCGGCCAGGCCGATCTGGATGGCCGCCCGCTGGATGGCGAGCGGCGTCCGCAGTTCGTGCGAGACGTTCGCGACGAATCCCTGCTCGTCGGCGGCATCGGCATAGCCAACGTCATGATCATCTCGGTGCTGGAACGCCGCCAGGAGATTGGCCTGCGCCGCTCCCTCGGGGCGACGCGTGGGCAGATCCGTCTGCAGTTCGTGGTCGAAGCGGTGGTTCTGTCACTGTGCGGGGGCGTCACGGGGACCGTCGTCGGGCTGGCCGTGAGCCTGCTCTTCGCCGCCGCGCAAGGCTGGCCCCTCGCCCTGCCCACGCAGGTCATCACCCTCGGTGTGACCGCGGCCGTACTGGTCGGCATCGTCTCCGGCCTCTATCCCGCCCGCCGCGCCGCCGCCCTCACCCCGACCGAAGCCCTGGCGACGGGATGAACGAACCCCTTCCATCGTCGGCTCGTCTCGGATGAGCAATGCTTCGCCTCGGGATGGCGGGCCGACGGCCCGTGCGGAAGAAGCGGCCTTGATCAGCCGGCTCCTGGCCCGAGATCATGACCGCTGGGCCGAGGAAGGGTTAGTGGCATGGCGCTGTCCCGTAAACACGTGCTACGCGACATTGTGGTCCCGCTCGTCGCCGGTTTGGCCACTCCACTCCTTCTGCTTGGCCTGCTTCGCCTCTTCTTCGGGCCCGAAGTACAGCGCGTGGACCCGACCGTGCTCAGAGAGTTACGCACTGTCGGCCGGGTCGTAGGCGAATACACCGAGACATTTCATCAGTACGAGAACTTCTACGTCGACAACACGTACCTCGTGGTGCATCTTGGCGGCAGCGCAAAGGGAGACGTACTCGACGAGGTCGGGCGGCGGCTGAAGCCCAAATGGCTGGGACACAGAAGAATGGGGGCCGCGCAAGCGCGAGCTTGTGCCGCCCAGAGAGACGTCCACCCTCGTTACGGTGCAGCCGCTTGAAACGGCGGACCTTGTGGATAGCGATTTTCGCGAGGCGGTCGTGGCCTCCAAGCTGCCTTGGGACGAGATGGTGTACATCACCCTCGCGGGTTAGAAAGCCCCGCCACACCCGGTAGCGGGCCTTTCATCAGTTGGTGAGGGCTTGGCGTAGCCAGCTTGTGGGGTCTGGGGCTCGGTGGGGGGTGACTGGGTCGAGGTGGATGGTTCGGCAGGTGGTGGCCAGGTGGCGGACCGTGCGGATGGCGTCGGACCTGGGGTCGCCGGTGAGGCCCACGTTGGCGCGGCCGTCCGTCAGGATCATGACGTCCACCTGCTCGGGGTCGTAGCGGCGGGCCGTCTGCGCGGCGAGGTCGAAGGCGGAGGCGAGGGGGGTTCCGCCGCCGGTGGGCAGGGCGCGCAGGGCGTCGCGGGCCCGTGTGGTGCTGCGGGTCGGCGGCAGGCCGGTGACCGCGTGCGGGCCGCGGGCCAGCACGATGCAGACGGTCGAGCGTTCCCGGTACGCGCGGTCGAGTTCGGCCATCGCGATGGCCTTGGCTCTGCGGATCATGTGCTGCGCCATGGAGCCCGAGGCGTCGACGATGACGATCAGGAGGCGTCCGCCGGGGAGTCGGCGGGTGCGGCCTCGCAGGTCCTGCGGGTGGACGATCAGTGCGCCGCCGGGGCGTCCTCCTCTGCCCCGCTGCCAGGGGAGGGCGGCGGTGAGGGTGGCGAGGACGTCCGCGCGACCTCCTGCTGCCTCGATGGGGACGACGCGCCGGCGGCGGCCGCGCGTCGGGTGGTCGCCGGGGGCTCCTTGTCTGCCGTCGAGGCGGTTGCGGACCGCGTGGTGGCGGGCGCGTCCATGACGGTGGTGTCCGGACGGGATCGTGCCTGGTGGCTGCGGAGGCTGCGGTGGTTGCTCGGGGGCTTCGGCGCTCTGCCGGTCGTCGGCGTTTCCGGTGGACGGGTCGGTGGCCGGTCCGGTCGGGGGTCGGCCGGTCGTGTCCGCCTCCGGAGCGCCATGCTCCTGCCCGGACTCGGAGCCGGGGTCGGGGTCTGGTTCGGGGTTCGGGCTCGGGTCGGGGTTGGGGCTGGGATCTGTGTCTGGGTCGGGGTTGTGGTCGTTGCTCGGGTCCAGGGTGGTGTCGGGGTTGCGGTCGCTGCTCGGGTTCGAGGTGGTGTCGGGGTGGGGGTTCTGGGCTGGGCTTGAGCGGGCGTGGCACACCACCCGTTCGATCGTGTCCAGGATGGTCGTGCAGCCCGTACGTACGAGTGCTTGGGCGAGGCGGCACGCGCCGAGGTCGATCGCGTGATCTGCCAGCCCGTGTCTCGTGAGGAGCGCGACGACCTCGTCCGCGCTTGGCGCGGACGTCGTGCCGGGCGGTTCGGCGTCGCGCGGCACGGACGGGTACGGCTCCGACAGGGCCGAGCGCAGGACGTCGGCGTCGCCCGGACGGTGGGGCAGATGGAGGACGGCGGTCAGCCGGGACGCCAGGGCGGCCGGGATGTCGGCCAGGGTCGGCGCCTGAGCCAGGATGCGCGGCGCGCGTGCCAGCGCCGCGGCCTGGGCGGGGCTGAGCAGGTGGGCCGTCGGCAGCAGGAGGGCGCCGTGGCGGGCGCGTTCCAGCAGGGCGCCGTGCCCGGCGTGTTCCAGCAGGGTGCCGTGCCCGGCGTGTTCCAGGAGGGTGCCGTGGCGGGCGCGTTCCAGCAGGCCGGGCTTCCGGGCGCCGGTCCACGGGTCCGTCTCCGTGTGCAGGTCGGAGAGGTCCGTGCCGGGTCCGGCCGACGGCGCGCCCTCGATTCCGGCGTGCTCGACGATGGCGTGCCAGACCCGCTCGCGCAGCATCGGATCACCGGTCAGCACAAGCCCGAAGCCCTCGCCGCCGATCCACGCCCGAACCACGGACGCCTCGACCGCCGTCACACCCGAGGTCCACAGTTGAGTCACGAAAACCTCCGCTGTCGTATCACCGGGCTCCGCACCGCGGTCACAAGCACATCGGTCGGCGTCTCGCCGGGGGGCCACGCTCGGGCCCAAGGCCCCTCGGCCGGCGCCTCGTCGGTGAGCCGCATCCCGCCCACGGGCTCCTCGGCGTTCACAGCAGGTCCGCCAGACGGGCGTCCACGTCGGAGGGGGTTTCGTACGGGGTGCGGGGGATGCGGTGGCGGAGGGCGGCCAGGGCTACGGCGCGCAGGTCGGTGGTGTCTGCCCTGTCTGCGCCGCGCAGGCTGGCGTGGGCGCGGGCCGCGCGGGCGAGGACGAGTTCCGCGCGGTGGCCCATCGCCTTGGCCGCCACGCACAGCCGGACCACCCGGTCGAGGAGGTCGTCCGGCAGGGCCACGGATTCCAGGCGGCGCCGCGCGTCCGCGACCGCCTCGCCCAGCGCCTGCTCCTGGGGCGCGTACCGGTCGAGGAACTCCTCGGGGTTCGTGTCGTAGGCGAGGCGGGCGCGGATGATCCGGGCCCGTACCTGCTGGTCGGCGATGGTGGAGACGGTGGTCGAGAGGCCGAAGCGGTCCTCCAGCTGAGGTCGCAGGTCGCCCTCCTCTGGGTTTCCCGACCCGATGAGGACGAAGCGGGCCGGATGCGTGTGGCTGATGCCGTCGCGTTCCACGCGGTTCACCCCGCTCGCCGCCACGTCCAGCAGCAGGTCGACGAGATAGTCGTCGAGCAGGTTGATCTCGTCCACGTACAGGAAGCCGCCGTGTGCCTCGGCGAGCAGGCCCGGCGCGAACCGCCGCTCCCCCTCGGCCAGTGCCGCCTGGATGTCGAGGGCGCCAACCACGCGGTCCTCGGTCGCGCCGAGCGGCAGGTCGACGACGGGCGCGGGCAGTCCGCTCCTGGACAGGAGCGCGCCGAGCGCACGCACCGTGGTGGTCTTGCCGGTGCCGCGGTCGCCGAGGGCGAGCACGCCGCCGATCCCGGGGTCGACCGCGCTGAGCAGGAGACACTGTTTCAGCTCGTCCTGCCCGAGTACCGCGGTGAAGGGGAAGTTGGTCATGCCACTCCTTCCGCGACGGCGTCGAGGTGTTCGACCAGCTCGTCGAGGTGTTGTGAGTCGTCGGTGGACGGCGTCCACAGGCCGCGGTCCCTGGCCTCCGCGAGCCGGTTGGCGAACCGCAGCACGGCGAGCGGGTTGCTCTCCTGCATGCGGGTGCGCAGGTCGTCGTCGAAGAGGTACGTGTGCGCGGCCGCGGTGAACACCCACTCCTCGACGGCGCCGGTCGTCGCCTGCATCCCGAAGGTGTTCTCCAGACGTACGGTCACCGCGTGCACGCCTTGGTACCCGTGGGCGAGCTGGGCCTCGTACCAGCGGGGGTTGAGCAGGCGGGTGCGGGCCTCGAGGTTCATCGTCTCGGTGAGCGTCCGCAGCTTGGGCCGGGCCTGGTAGCCGTCGGCGACGAGGACGTCCGGCTCCCGGCCCGCGGTGTGGGCGACGGCGGCGGTGAGCCCGCCCAGGTACTCGTAGTAGTGGTCGACGTCGCCGATGGAGTTCTCCGCGGAGTCGATGCTGTGGAAGGTGACGGACGCGGTGGCGAGGCTCGCGCGCAGCAGGTCCTCCCGCCGTTCGCCGAGGGCGTCCGCGCCCCAGGCGTGGCCCATGCGCCGCAGGTACACCTCGGCGAGGTCGCCCCGTTCGTCCCAGGCGGAGGCGTCCACGACGTGGTTGACGCCGGTTCCGTACTGGCCGGGCGGTGTCGACCACAGTCGCGTCGCCGCCTGGTCGAGGCTCAGGCCGAGCCGCGCGCTCTGCGCTCTGGCGTGGGCGCGCAGGTGGTTCCACTCGTCGGGCTCGTCGGCCGCCGCGACGGCCCGGAAGGCCCGGTCGAGCAGGGTGATGGTGGTGGGGAAGATGTCGCGGAAGATCCCCGACAGGGTGGCCACCACGTCGATCCGCGGCCGTCCCAGCTCCGCGAGGGGGATGAGACGGAACCGCTCGACGCGGCCGGCGGCGTCCGGGAGCGGTTCTACGCCCAGCAGGGCGAGGATCTGCGCGACGGTCTCGCCGCCGTTCTTGACGTTGTCGATGCCCCACACCACGATGGCGACGGTCTCGGGGTACGCGCCGGTCCGCGCGCGGGCCTCTTCGAGCAGCTTCTCCGCCATGGCGGCGCCGCGGAGCATCGCGGTCGGCGTCGGGACGCGCTGCGGGTCCAGGGCGTGCAGGTTGCGTCCGGTGGGCAGGGTCTCCATCCGGCGTGAGGGTTCGCCGCCCGGTCCCGGACGGACGAAACCGCCGTCGAGCGCGTGCAGGAGCGCACCTACCTCGTCGTTGTCCTGGAGCAGGTCGCGCATCTCCGTCAGGAAGCCGATCCAGCCGTCGCGCACCGACGGTGGAACGGGAAGCTCCGGAGCCGGGCCGTCGTCCAGGACCGCGCCGACGACGGCGTCGAGGGCGGCCTCCACCGCGAGGCGTCCTGGGTCGTCCGGCGGCAGGTCGGTGATGGCGGCGCCTTCGGTCAGCGCGGTCTCCAGCGCCTCGGTCAGCGCGGGCAACCGGCGCTCGGGGCGCGGGTAGTCGGCGCAGGCCCGCAAGGTCGCGCCCGCCTCGGACGCCGAGATGCCCCTGTCCACCACGTGCATGCCGAGCGGGATGAGCGTCTGCTCGATCTCGTCGACGGCGCTCTGCAGCGCGGCCAGCCTCGCGTGCGGGTCGTGCGGATGCCCCACCCGCAGTTCGGCCTCGGCGGCGAGCGCGTCGATCGCGTCCATCCTGGGGGTGATGTCACCGCCGCTCGCGGTGATGGCCCTGGCGTCGCGGATCTCGTCGCCGAGATCGGACAGGACGCCGTACAGGCCGGCGTTGTCGAGCGGCGGGGTGAGGTAGCTGACCAGCGTCGCGTTGGAGCGGCGCTTGGCGATGGTGCCTTCCGAGGGATTGTTGATGCAGTAGAGGTAGAAGTGCGGCACGGTGCCGACGAGCAGCGACGGCCAGTCCTCCGGCTTGAGACCGGCCTGGGCGCCGGGCATGAACTCCAGAGCGCCGTGCGTGCCGACGTGTACGAGGGCGTGCGGGTCGAACTCGTGGTGCAGCCAGGTGTAGAACGCGGTGAAGCTGTGGCTCGGGGACGCGTCCGGGGTGAACAGCAACGCCATGGGGTCGCCTTCGTAGCCGTGTGACGGTTGCACCCCGATGAAGACGTTGCCGAGCCGGACGCCCCGGATGCCGATGGAGACGCCGTCGGTGTCGAGTTCGCCGGGTGGGGGTCCCCAGAACCTGCTCACGCGCTCGACCTCCTCGCGGGCGGCGCGGTGGTAGCGGGCGGCCGGGTAGTGGTCGGCGATCGCGGTCGCGCTGCGCACGCCTCCTCCGTCGGAGGTGACGGCGAGGCCGAGGAGGTCCTCGGGGGTGTCCGGGACGTCCACGGTGTATCCGCTGTCGCGCAGGCGCAGCAGGGTGCGGTGGAGCGAGGCCCAGACGTCCAGGTGGGCCGCCGAGCCGACCGAGCCGCGGTCCGGCGGATAGCTGAAGACGACGAAGGCCACGCGCTTGTCGGCGGCGGGCATCCGGCTGAGCGCGACGGTGCGGGCTACCGTCTCGGCGATCCGCCGGATGTGTTCCTTCACCCCGGTCAGGGCGTCGCCGTCCTCGTCGCGTCCGGCGTGGACGAGTGACAGCACTCCGCCTTCGAGTTCGGGAATGGCGATCTGCATGGCGACGGATCTCGGGGCGAGGCCGACCGGCGACTCCCGCCACTGCTGCACGCTCTGGTGGAACAGCGGGACGACGGCGAAGTGGGGGGTGTCGCGTTCGGCGAGGAACCGTACGTCGAAGGCGACGTTCGGCTGACCGTGGGCGCCGGACAGGGTGAATCCGGTGGCGTTGACGCACACGTCGATGTCGGGGACCCGCGTCACAGCCTGGAGGTCGCCGTCCTGGTCGAGGGTGCCGAGCCAGCCGACCACGTCGAGTCCGTGCTGTTCGAGTGCGGCCACGAGAGCCCGCAGGTGCGCGTCGTTGCCGGACGTCACCTGCGTGGGGTAGCAGGTGAGCAGCACCCGGCCCGCGCCGGGCTTCGTGGTCGCGGGGGTCCACGTCTCGACCACTCCAGTGTCGGGGTGCCAGAAACCATGCTGCCGTACGGGTTCCGGCCAGCCCGGGTCGTCCTGCGCGTCCGGGCGCAGGACGTGGACGAGCGCCGCGACGCCGACGGCGACGTTCTCGGCGGTGAGCTGGTGGAAGGACGAGACGATCTGGGCCAGCCGCCGCAGGTCGCCCGCCTCCTCGGGCACCAGGGGCCCCAGCCGGCCGAGCGCGCCGAGCACGGTCGCCGCGTGCGGCGGCAGGGGGTCGGGAGCGGCTGCCGCGACGAGCCGGTACGCGGCCTCGGCGCGCGGCGACCCGGCGTCGAAGTCACCGAGCCGCGCGAGGCCGAGCACGTCGGCGGTGTTCGGCATGACGGGGACGACTGCCTTCGGGCCTGCGGCGATCTCGCACAGCGCGGACGCCTCCACCGGATCGTGGACGCCGCTGACCAGCAGGGCGTCCGCGCCGGACAGCGCCGCCGCGATCTCGGCCCGGCCTTCGTCGGTCGTCAGCAGGTCGCGGGTGAAGGCCCGCCGGTCGACGGGGACGGCGCCCGCATACCGGGCGAAGCCGTCGTGGAGGGGCAGCGCGGAGTGCCCTTCGAAGCCGATGGTGACGATGGTGGTGGGGGTCATGGCGGTCACCGGGTCGTGGTGGGGTGCAGCCAGCCGGCGATGTCCTTCAGGCCGTCCACGAGCTCCACCCCGCCGATGCCGTAGATCTTGCTCGCGCTGAACAGCCTGACCTTGCCGTCGCGTACGGCCGGGAGCTTCCGTACGGCCGGGTTGTCCATGACGGCGCTGAACGACTTCTCGCCGGCGCCCATCACGTCGATCAGCATGATCATGTCGGGGTCCGCCGCGACCACCTGCTCGGGGCTCACCGGCATCGTGTGGGTGTATCCGGCCTCGACCGCGGCGTTCACTCCCCCGGCCGCGTCGACGAGCGCGGACGTCAGCACGTTGGTGGCGCTCACGTACACCTTGCCGCCCATGTTCGGCATGATCAGCACGGACGGGCGCTCCGTGACGGAGGCCACCTGCTCGCGCACCGCGGCCATGCCGCTGTCGATGCGGGAGACCAGTTCCGCTGCCTTGGCCTCGGCGTCCAGTGCCCTGCCGATGAGCGTGATGTTGTCGGCGACGTCCTTCGGCGTCTGCCAGTTGTTGGTGAGGGTGAGGACCGGGACTCCTGCCTGGGTCAGCGCCGCCGACGCGTCGGTCTCCCCCGTGTGCCGTGCGGTGACGACGACGAGATCGGGGTTCCACGACAGGACCTGCTCGGGGTCGGGGTTGACGCCGTCCGGGATGACGTGGGGGACGTGGGCGAAGTCCTGCACGCGCACGCTGGTCGACGGGCGCTGGGACGAGCTGGGGACGGCGATGACCGGGCCGATGCCCACGAGTTCGTCGACGGCGGTGGCCGCGTCGGGCGAGAGCACCGCGATGCGTTCCGGCCGGGACTTCAGCACCAACGGCTGGTCCTGTCCCGGCACGGGGAGGGAGAGGGGATAGGCGGCTGTGGAGGTGGCCTGCGCAGGGGTGGCCTGCGTGGAGGTGGCCTGTGTGGAGCCGCATCCGGCGAGGAGGGAGACGGCCGCGACCGACAGCAGCAGGCGCCGGGCGGCCCTGCCTGGTGAGGTGAACATCATCTGATTTCCTGAATCTGACTGGCGCCGCCCTCGGGCGGCGCTGTTTCGAGGTTGTGCAGCGCGGTGACCCTGCGCGCGCGGGTGTCCTCGTCGTCGCGCACCGTGGCACGGACCCGGTAGGTCCCGGCGAGCCGCGCCTCCGTCAGGACGTGGTCCGGCTCGCCACTGGCACGGACCCGTCCCCCGTCGAGGAGCACGACGCGGTCGCAGAAGCGTGACGCGTGGTTGAGGTCGTGGAGGACGACCGCGATGCCGCGCCCCTGGGCGGCCTGGTCACGCAGCAGCCGCAGCACGTGCAGCTGGCGATGGAGGTCGAGCGCGGCCGTCGGCTCGTCGAGCAGGATCACCCGGGGCTCCTGGGCCATCGCCCGCGCGAGCTGGACGAGCTGGCGCTCCCCGCCGGAGAGCCTGGCGACCGGCGCGGCCCCCAGGTGCGCCGCGCCCACCGTGTCGAGCGCCGCGTCGGCCACGCGGTAGGCGGCCGCGGGGGTGGGGCCGACCCGGTGGTGGCGGGCGTACCTGCCCATCGCGACCACCTCGCGCGCCGGGAGGTCGAACGGCATCGCGGTGTCCTGCGGGATGTAGGCAAGGAGCCGGGCCAGCTCACGCGGTCTGCTTCTGGCCACCGGCAGGTCGCCCAGCCGGACCTCTCCCGAGTAAGCGGGGAGCATGCCCGCCATCGACCGCACCAGGGTGCTCTTGCCGGCGCCGTTCGGGCCGATGAGGCCGACCACCTCACCCGCGCCGACGTCCAGGCTCACCTCGTCGACGACGCGCCTGCCGGACAGCCGTACCACCAGTGCGCGTACGCGGAGCAGCGCGTTCACCTGCCCGCCTCCTGCCCTTGGGGGCGCAGGACGAGCAGCAGCAGGATCGGCGCGCCGAGCAGCGCCGTCACCACTCCGGTCTGCAGCGACACCGGGGAGAACAGCAGGCGCGCGACCAGGTCGGCGACCGTGAGGAACAGCGCGCCGAACAGCGCGGACGCGGGCAGGAGCAGCCGGTGGTCGCTCGACACCGCCAGCCGCACGATGTGCGGCACGACGAGACCGACGAAACCGATGATGCCGGTCACCGAGACGATCGCACCGGTGACCACGGCGGCGACGAGCAGCAGGAACCGCCGGGTGCGGACGGCGTCCAGGCCGACGGAGCGCGACTGCTCGTCGCCGAGCAGCATGACGTTGAGCTCGCGGGCGCACATCAGGATGACCGCGCAGCCCACGAGCGCGGGTGCCGCCGCGGGCGCCAGGTCGGACCAGCCGGCGGCCGAGAGGTCGCCCTGCAGCCAGAAGACGGCACTGCGGACGGTCTGCGCGTCGGGGGCGTTGCTGATGATCGCGCCGACGACGGCGCCCAGGATGGCGGTCAGCGCCGTACCGGCCAGCAGGACGGTGATCGGCGAGCGGTCCTTGCGGAACGTGGCGATCGTCTGGACCACCACGAGCGCCACCAGCGAGCCGCAGAAGGCGGCGGCCGGCAGGGTCCACCGGCCGAACGCGTCCGCGCCGGTGACCAGCACCAGCACCGCGCCGACCGCGCCGCCGCTGGAGACGCCGGTGATGCCCGGGTCGGCCAGCGGGTTGCGGAACAGCGCCTGCATCATGGCGCCGACCACGGCGAGCCCTGCTCCGGCGACCATGGCGAGCAGGACACGGGGCAGCCGGATGTCGCTGACCACCGACGCGAAGCGCTCCGGTACGTCGGCGTGGATGCCGATGCCGTTCAGCAGGATCCGGCAGGTGTCGAGGAAAGGGATCCGTACGGGACCCAGGGAGATCGCGACCACCGCGGCGACGACCAGCAGGACGGCGAGGACCGGGAGCGCGGAGACCCGTCGCCACTTTCCGACCCAGACATGGCTACCACTCATTGACTTGTACGACTCAACTCTCCATACCAACCCAAAAGCCGTGGAACGCTCGAAACCCTAACACAAGAAACGAAAACCGTTTTCATTTCACCGGGTGCGTGCGGTGTCAGTCGCCATGTCAGGGCGGCGACAGGGCGGCATCAGGGCGGTCGGCGAAGGTTGGAGCCATGAACGGGGCGGCCTGACAGCTCAGGCAGCACCATCACGGGTCCGATCACCTGCACGAAGGAGCCACCATGTCCGTCACCCTCAACGACCAGGACACCCAGACCCTGCGCGTCGCCGCCTGGGGCGCCGTCTCGCTGATGTCGGCCGCCGGCGCCGCCGGCTCGGCGCACCGAGCCGGCACCGAAGGCTCCATCGCCCTGACGTCCGCGACCGGGCTGGTCGGTCACGCGCTGTCGAAAGCGCCCAAGGGCGTGAAGTACGGCAAGACCGTCGCGGAACTCGCCGACCAGGTGCTGCCGGCCCTGACCGCATCCATGAACCTGCTCAGGCAGCAGGCCACGGCCGAGGCCGACAACTTCCGCCGCACTGTCGTCGTCGCCGTCGAAGCGGCCACCCGCAACCAGAAGGGCGACCCCAGCCCCACCATGGCCGAGATGGCCCGCAAGATCATCGTCGCGCTCGACGCCGCCTGATCCGATGCCGGCTCCTGGTCACGGGGTCCCTTCCGGACCCCGTGACGGCGGGCCAGGCCCCGCCCACCACCCACCACCCTCGCAAGGGAGCACACCGCCGTGTCCGTCACCATGAACAACCAGAACCAGCAGGACCGCCCGGAGCTGCAGGCGATCATGCAATGGCTCGTCGATTCCGGGATGACCGGCATACAGCTGCGCGTGCACGACGCGCGAGGCGAGTGGGCCGGCAGCGCCGGCGTACGCGAGCTGGGCGAGACCGCCAAGCCACCGACGAACGGGTCGTTCCGGATCGGCAGCACCACCAAGACCTTCGTCGCGACCCTGGTGCTGCAGCTGGCGGCCGAAGGCAGGATCGAACTGGACGGCCCGGTGGCCGACCACCTGCCCGAGTTCGGGCTGGACCGGCGGATCACCGTCCGGATGCTGTTGCAGCACACCAGCGGGCTGTTCAACTTCACCGGCGAGTACTACGAGGACGGCACGATCGCGCCGGGAATCGTCTGGGCGGGCCGGGAATGGGTCGAGGGCCGCTTCAGGACCTATCAGCCGCAGGAGCTGGTGGCGCTGGCCCTGGCCAAGCCGGCCCGGTTCGAGCCGGGTGCCGACTGGAGCTACTCCAACACCAACTACGTGCTGGCCCGGCTGCTGATCGAGAGTGTCACCGGCCGCTCGTTCGCCGAGGAGCTGCAGCGGCTGATCCTGGGGCCGCTCGGCATGTCGGACACCATCGCGCCGGGCACCTCGACGGAGCTCCCCGAGCCGCACGCCCACGCCTACTACCGCTACGAGGACGGCGGCCAGGAGAGGACGGTCGACGTCACCAGCCAGAACCCCTCGTGGATCTCCGCCGGCGGCGACATGATCTCGACCACCCAGGACCTGCACACGTTCATCTCGGCGCTGATGGGCGGCCGGCTCCTGCCGGCCTCGCTGCTGGCCGAGATGCGCGACCCGCACCCGAAGATCGGTTACGGCCTCGGGCTGTTCGCGCAGGAACTGAGCAGCGGCGGCACCGTCTTCCACCACAACGGCGGCATCGACGGCTACGCGGCGCTGATGTACAGCACGCCCGACGGCGACATGACCCTGACCGCCTCGCTGACCTATGTCGACGACGCCGCACAGTCCCTGGCGGGGACGTTCCAGCAGTCGCTGCAGAAGCTCGTCGACGAGGTGTTCAACGGCGCGCGGCCAGGGCGCTAGCCCGCGTCGGGGCGGCGGGTGGTGGTGAAGCGGCGTTGGTAGGCGGCGGGGCTGATGGAGAGCTTCCTGGCGAAGACGCGGCGCATGCTCTCGTAGCTGGGGAACCCGGCGAGTGTCGCCGCTCGGGTGGCGGTGTGTCCCTGGTCGAGCAGCGCCCTGGCCATGTCGAAGCGGATGTTCTCCACATAGCGGGCCGGTGTCGTGGACAGCTCGTCCTGGAAGATCCGGGTGAGGTGGCGGGTGCTCACGTTGAGGTGTCTGGCGAGTTCGCCGGGTGAGTGGTCGTCGCCCGGGTTCGCCGTCACCAGGTCGGTGATCTTGCGGAGGGCCGGTGAGCGCGGCGGCGGCCCCTGCAGCGGCGCCGAGAACTGCGACTGGCCGCCAGCGCGCTGCATGTACACGACGAGGGCGCGGGCGACGTCGCGTGCCAGGTCGGGCCCGTGGTCGTCCTCGACGAGGGCGAGCGCCAGGTCGATGCCGGCGGTCACCCCCGCCGACGTGTACATGGCCCCGTCGCGGACGTAGATCGCGTCCGGCTCGACGTGGCACGTCGGGTACCGGGCGGCGAGGACGTGCGCCACCTTCCAGTGCGTGGTCGCGCGCCGGCCGTCGAGGAGGCCCGCGGCGGCGAGGACGAACGCCCCCGTGCAGATCGACGCGACGCGGCCGGCCTTCGCCGCCAGTGTCCGCGCGGCGTCGGACAGGTTGTCGGGGACCGGCGCGACGCGCGGGTAGAGGTCCGACCCGGGCACCAGCACCGTGTCACAGGCAAGCTCCGGCGAGACGGCGCCGTCGGCCGCGACCCGTACTCCGAGGCTCGTCGTGACCTCGGCGCCGGTCGGCGACAACAACTCGATCCGGTACGCGGCCCCGAACCGATTCGCCTCCTTGAACACCTCCGCCGGACCTGCGACGTCCAGCAGCGTCACCCCGTCGTAGGCGAGCACGGCGACGCGATGGCCGGCGCCGCTCGAAGCCGCTCGGCGGCCGGCCGGGTGCGGGTGCGGCGCAGGTGGCATGGACACGGACCCTTAGTAGCACACCGCCATGAAAGCCCGGCCGCGCACCTGAGGCCGTACCTCAAGCCGTCCCGATCTCACGGGGGTGTGGCTCGGCCTCGGGGCCGGGCGGTGTGGGGGTGTCTGGATATGGGTGGTTTGTGGCCGTACGGAGGCGGCGCCGCGCACCGACAGGCGGGCAGCATGGCCAATCGGACATAAGGCTTATTACATCCGAAAGGCCCAAATATCGTGACAACGGAACTGAAGATCCCCGACACGGCCGCGGCCGATGAGGTGACCAGGCTCATCCAGGAGACGACCAATCCGCTCATCTATCACCACTCCCGGCGGGTCTACTTCTTCGGCCTGATGCACGCCCGCAAGCTCAACCTGAACCCGGATCCCGAGCTGCTCTACCTGGCCGCCATGTTCCACGACACCGGCCTGCTGGCACCCTTCGCCGACGTCGAGCAGCGCTTCGAGGTCGACGGCGCCGACCACGCGCGCGCGTTCCTCCTGGACCGGGGCTTCTCGACGTCCGCCGCGCAGACCGTCTGGACGGCGATCGCGCTGCACACCACGCCGGGCGTCCCCGACCGGATGGGCCCGGAGATCGCGACCCTGTACCTCGGCGTCCTGACCGACGTGCTCGGGTTCGACCTAGAAGGGCTGGAAGGCGACCAGCTGGCCGGGGTCCTCGCCGTCCACCCGCGAGGCGACTTCAAGAACGAGTTCCTGCGGGCCTACCTGAAGGGGATCAAGGACCGCCCCGAGACCACGAACGGCACCGTGAACTCCGACGTGCTCGAACACTTCATCCCCGGCTTCCGGCGCACGTCGATGGTCGAGCGGGTCCTCGGAGCACCCTGGCCGAGCTGACCGCCCCACGCAGACACTTCCATGAGCATCGACGTACGGAGCACCATGAACCCCGAGGACTCCCACCGGCTGCTCCAGATGATCAGCGGCCACGCGGTGGCGCAGATCGTCCGGACCGCGGCGACCCTCTCGATCGTCGACCACGTCGCCGCCGGGGCGCGTACGGCCGACGAGGTCGCAGCACGGGCGGCCACGCATCCGGCCACGACCTACCGCCTGATGCGCGCGTGCGCCTCGATCGGGCTGCTCGCCCACGAGGGGGACGGCGAGTTCGCCACCACCCCCATGGGCGAGCTGCTGCGGGAGGGGGTTCCTGGGTCGCTGCGCGACACCACCCTCCACCTGGCGGGCTACTCGACGTGGCTGAGCTGGGCGTACCTTCCCGACGCCGTACGCGAGGGCAGGTCGCAGGTGCGCA
This sequence comes from Nonomuraea maritima, assembly GCF_900100395.1. Taxonomy (GTDB): domain Bacteria; phylum Actinomycetota; class Actinomycetes; order Streptosporangiales; family Streptosporangiaceae; genus Nonomuraea; species Nonomuraea maritima. Next base: position 21,077 of record NZ_FNFB01000019.1, read on the forward strand.
GGGCGCTGGGCACGGACCAGTTCACCTACTTCGCCCAGCATCCGGACGAGGGCGACGCCTTCGCCGCCAGCGGGGCGAGCATGTCGGAGGTCGTGGCCGCCGAGGCGGCGAGTTTGCTGGACCTGTCGGGCATCTCGTCGGCCGTCGACGTGGGCGGCGCCAACGGCCGGCTCGTCCTCGGGCTGATGCGCGAGCATCCCGAACTGCGCGGCGTCGTCCTCGACCTCCCGCACGTGACCGGCGCGGCGGCCCGTGCCGCCGCGGCGCTCGGCCTGTCCGACCGGTTCAGCGTGGTGGACGGCGACTTCTTCGACGCGGTTCCCGCCGCGGACCTGTACCTGCTGAAGTGGATCCTGCACGACTGGGACGACGAGGCGTGCGTCCGCGTGCTGCGCAACTGCCGGGCCGCGGCCCGGCCGGGAGCGCGGGCCGTCGTCTTCGAGGCCGTGCTCGGCGAGGTCGGCACGCCCGACTTCGGCGCCGTGGCCGACCTCAACATGCTGTCGGTCACCGACGGAGGCAGGGAACGGCACCTGCACGAGTACGACGCCCTGTTCGAGGCCGCGGGATGGCGCCGGGTCTCGGCGCGGTCCACGCGCTCACCGCTGTGGATCATGGAACTCGAGACCGCCTGACGCCGCCGTACAGGAAGGAACGGCGACGTCCTCGACCGCTCGGCCGCGCTCGTACGCGCGGCCGGCGCGCTCCCGGCAGGACGGTCATCAGGGTGACCGCTAGATGGTCGGCGGCCCCTGCTCGACGCGGCGGAGCACGGGGCCGAGCTGGTCGAGGTCCTTGCCGCGGATGTGCTGGCGTTCGTCCCACCAGGTCGCGCCGGCGTCGGCGAGCGGGCCGATCAGGTCGCGCGCCCTGGCGGGGTCGGCGGGGCTCTCCCCGCCGACGACGATGTCAAAGGGGGTGTCGCGGCCGGCGTCGCGGTGCTCGTGGACGAAGGCGGCGAGGTCGCGGACCTCGTCCGCGGGGGGCGCCTCACCGTGCGTGGCGGAGGCGAACAGCGGCACCGCTCCGTCCCAGCGCGCGGCTCGGCGCATCGGACGCCGGCGCGGCCAGTACCCGGCGATCCAGACGGGCGGGTGGGGGCGCTGCACCGTGGCGGGCAGCAGCGTCACGTCGCGCACCTGGAAGTGGCGCCCCTCGTGGTTCACCGGCTCGCCCGACCAGTAGCTCCGCAGCAGGTCCAGCCCCTCGTCCAGGCGTTCGGCGAGCACGACGGGGTCGGTCGGCTCGCCGAAGCTGCCGTACTCGTCGTCGATCGGGGCGCCCAGGCCGGCCCCGAAGATGACCCGTCCGCCGCTGAGCGCGTCGAGGGTGGCCACCTGGCGGGCGAGTTGCTGCGGGCGGCGGCGGGCGACCGGGGTGATCAGCGTGCCCAGCCGGATGCGGGAGGTCACCAACGCCGCGGCGGTCAGCAGCATCCACGGATCGCCGAAGGTCCGTCGTGCCTGCTTGCGGTGGACGATGTGGTCCCAGACGAACAGGGCGTCCCACCCCGCCTGCTCGGCCGCCACGGCCACCGATGCGACGGTCCTGGCGTCCGCGAAGTCCCCGAAGTTCGGGATGTTGATCGAATAGCGCACCTTGGCATCCTCCCTCAGCCGTCCGGGGCCGCGATGCTCCACGTGAAACATGGGCCCGATCGGCGGGATGGCCGTCCGTCTGGGGCATTTCATCCCCCGATAACCGCCGACGCACCATATGCCGTCTAGCTTCACGCTAGTGCCATACGATGAAAAATCTCCCCCCTTTGGCAGCGCTGTTCCACCCATGCCGCCCCCGAAGACAGGTTGGATTTTGAGAGTTCGGACCCCCGCCCGACCACAGTTGGCCACCCTCCCCCGCCAGGACCGGTTGTACGAGATCGACCTGTTGCGGATCATCGCGGCCGTCGCGGTGATGGTGTACCACTACGGTTTCGCCGACTACGCCGGCGGGCTCACGAAGGAGCAGTACGCGGGGCTGGACGTCGTGGTCCGCTACGGCTACCTGGGCGTCGACCTGTTCTTCCTGATCAGCGGCTTCGTCGTCCTGCTCAGCGCGTTCGGCAGGACGCCCCGCCAGTTCGTCACCTCGCGGGTCACCCGGCTCTACCCGGCCTACTGGGTCGCCGTCACCTTCACGGCGCTGACGCTGGTGCTGCTCAGCCAGGGACAGTTCACGGTCACGCCGCTGCAGTTCGCCGCGAACGCCACCATGGCCAACTCGCTCGTCGACCAGCCGAACATCGACGTCGTCTACTGGACGCTCTGGAGCGAACTGCGCTTCTACGTGCTCGTCTTCGCCCTCGTCTGCTTCGGGGTCACCAAGAACCGCGTGCTCTGGGCCCTGTGGACCTGGCTGGGCATCACGTTCCTGCTGCACGCCTCGGTGCTGCCGGGAGCGGCGCAGAACCTGCTGTCGCTGGTGTTCCAGCCCGACTGGGCGCAGTACTTCATCGCAGGCATGGCCCTGTGCCTGGTGTACCGGTTCGGGCCGTCGCTCCAACCCGTCCTGATCTTCCTGATCTCGTACGGCTACGCCGTCGTCGTGGCGCTCGACTTCGCCGACGACGTCGCGGCGCGTTACCAGACCACGATCAACCTCATCGTCGTCCTCGCCTTGGTGGCCGCCGCGTTCGCGGTGATGATGTACGTCGCGCTCCGGCTGACCGGGCGTTTCGCGCGGCCGTGGTTCGCCGCGCTCGGAGCCCTCACGTACCCCCTCTACCTCGTGCACGACCGGGTCGGCGTGGTGCTGTTCAACCGGCTGGACACCGTGCTGAACCCCTGGGTGGTCCTCGGTCTCGTCGTCGCTCTCATGGTGGGGCTGGCCTGGGCCGCCCATCGCTACGTCGAACGCCCCTTCGCCCCGGTGCTCAAACGCGCCGTCACCCGAGTCCTCAGCGCGAAGCCCGCCTCCACCTGACGACTGACGAAATTCGTTTTTCGTCAGTCGTCAGGTAGTGTTCCAGGTGTCGGGCATGCCCGCCCGGCCTCACAGAACTGGAGCAGCCATGCAGAAGCGCACGTTGGGCGCCAACGGCCCGCAGGTGTCCGTCCTCGGGCTGGGCGCCATGGGCATGTCCGACCTGTACGGCCCCGCCGACGATGCCGAGAGCGTCGCCACCCTGCACGCCGCGATCGACGCCGGCATCACGCTGATCGACACCGGCGACTTCTACGGCTCCGGCCACAACGAACTGCTGATCCGCGACGCGCTCCGGCAGCGGAACCGCGACGACGTGGTCATCAGCGTCAAGTTCGGCAGCCGCCGCACGCCGGACGGCGCGTTCCAGCCGGCCCCCGTCGAGACCGACCCCGTCGCGGTCAAGGACCGGCTCGCGTACACGCTGCGCCGGCTCGGCACCGACCACGTCGACATCTACCGTCCGAGTCGGCTCAACCCGGACGTCCCGATCGAGGACACCGTCGGCGCCATCGCCGAGATGGTCCAGGCCGGGTACGTCCGCCACATCGGCCTGTCGGAGGTCGGCGCGGAGACCCTGCGCCGGGCGGCCGCCGTGCACCCGATCAGTGACCTGCAGATCGAGTACTCCCTGCTGGTCCGCGGCGTCGAGCAGGCGATCCTGCCCGCCGCCCGCGAACTCGGGACGGGCATCACCGCGTACGGCGTGCTCGCCCGCGGCCTGCTGTCGGGACACTGGACGCCTGAACGCGCCCTGTCCGGCAACGACTTCCGCGGCATGGTCCCGCGCTTCCAGGGCGACAACCTCACGGCGAACCTGGCCCTGGTCGAGGCCCTGCGCAAGGTGGCCGACACCATCGGCGCGAGCGTCGCGCAGGTCGCCATCGCCTGGGTGGCCTCCCGTGGCGCCGACATCGTGCCGCTCGTCGGCGCCCGCAACCGCGTGCGCCTCCAGGAGTCGCTGGCCGCCGCCGACCTCGTCCTCAGCGACCACGACCTGGCCGCGATCGAGGCCGCGGTCCCGGCCGGGGCCGCCGCGGGCGAGCGCTACCCCGCCGCCCAGATGGCCCTGCTGGACAGCGAACGCTGAACGATTCCGGGCTGCCGGCGGACCGTAAACTGCACGGTGCCCGACCCCGTCAGCACTCAGGAGGCCCCGTGGCCGACACCGTTCTCACCAGGCAGCAGATCCTCGACGCCACCGAGGACGTGCTGCGACGGTACGGACCGGCCAAGGCGACGGTCGCCGACGTCGCGCGCGCCCTGACCGTCAGCCCGGGCAGCATCTACCGCCACTTCCCGACCAAGTCGGCCCTGCGCGAGGCCGTCGCCGGTGACTGGCTCGACCGCGTCCACGGCGGCCTCAAGGAGATCGCGGCGCTGGACACCCCCGCGCCCGAACGCCTCAGGCAGTGGCTGACGACCCTCTTCCACTCCAAGAAGACCCACGCGCGCGACGAACCCGAGCTGTTCGGCATCTACACGCTCCTGGTCACCGAACACAGCGAGGTCGGCGTGGCCCACGTCCAGGACCTCGTCGCGCAGATCCGAGTGATCATCAGCTCGGGCATCGAGCGCGGCGAGTTCACCGGGTGCGACGCGGGCGTCGCGGCCACCGCCGTCTTCTCGGCGACGGCGCAGTTCCACAACCCCCTGCACGCCCGCGAATGGTCCTCCCCCGACATCGACCGCACCTTCGAAGCGGTGACCGACCTGTTGCTCGCCGGCCTGAGGTAAACGCGTCGACAGAGTCGTCGCCCGCCGCCTAGGGTGCCGCCCATGGCAGATGACCGGTGCGCCTGCGGCGCGGCCGCCGGGCCGCTGGGCCTGTGCGCGGACTACTACCACGCCATCCTGGCCGAGGAGCAGTCCGACCCCGAGATGTACTCCTGGCACGCGCCCGTGGTCTGCGCGTACCTCCTGCAGCATCCCGCCGAAGGGCACCGACGGTACCTCGACTTCCAGTTCCGCCTGCTGCAGCTCTACCTGGACCAAGGGCTCGACGCCCTGCATCGCGTGTCAGCTCATCAGGTGGCGCGCAACAACCACCGCTCACGCTCGAGCTACGACACGAGGTCCTTCGAGGGGTACGCCCCCCTTCCCCAGGACGGCTTTCCCCAGGGCTTTCGCGCCTCTTTCAGCGGGTTGCCGGCCGTGGACAGCAGCTTCGTCTTCGACGGGCATCCGGCGTACGGGCGACGTATCCAGACCATCGCCGAGGCGACCCTGGAGGCGTGGCGCACCGGTCAGCCACGATGAACGACCTTCTTCGTGGAACGGCCGGGGTAGACGACGATCAGGTGCTCCTCGGCGGACATGTCCGGGTGGCGCGGGCGCAGGCGTGAGTAGACACGCATCCGGTACGGGCCGGGGCCCGCGACGGCGAGGTTGGGCAGCGGCTCGACCGCCCCGCTGTCGCCGCCCTCCGGGTACGGCGGCACGACCAACCGGCCACTACGGCTCCGGACGCCCACCTCCACCACATCGCGCCAGCCCTTGAGACGGAGCGGCGGCGCCGACCGGAACGCCTTGACCGTGAGACACATCGGCCTGTCGGTGTGGGTCAGCACGACGGCGGCGCTGCCGGCAGCGTCGACGATCCCGTCCTCCGGGAAAGGGTCTTCTTCTCCGATGCCGTCCCGGTCGTCCCGGACGGCGTAGCCGCCTCCTTCGCCGAACAGGTACGCGGCCGTACCCTGCCTTCTGCCCCGCATCCTCGGCCAGGGGTCGGTGCAGCGGTCGCTCATCGCGGCGACCTCGGCCTCCCACGCCACGTACTCGCGCGCCCGTTCCTCCTGGTCCCGCATGGTCTCGACCCGCTGCCGGGCGACGACGTCGGGACACAGGAACTCGAGCGCATCGAGTCCGGCCGGGGTCAACACACCCTCCCGGTGGTCTCCCGCGCACAGCCGATCGCCGTACGCGAGGACGTGCTGGTCCGGCTCGTCCTCGCCGAACACCGGCCTGTCGAAGACGCCCGTCCTGGCCAGGCAGAGGTACGCCTGCCGCCGGTCCACCGGCCGGGTGTCGGCGTAGGGGCGGACCTGGTCGCCGCAGCCCACGTCCGTGCCGGTGAAGCTGTACCTGGCGCCTTCCTCGGCGCCGACCGCGGCGAGCGGCAGCGCGAGCGCGACGGCGAGCGGCAGCCGCGAGCCCCGGGCGGCGGCAGGCTGAGCGGCGGCGGGCTGCGGGGCGGACGTGCCGAGCTCGTGAGCGGTACGCGCCAGCCACACCGCGTTGACCAGGCCGATCGCGCCCACGGCGAGCGGCGCACCGGCGAACGACACGTACCCGGCCACGGTGGCGAGCAACGGGACGGCCAGCGGGCTGACCATCACGACCCGCCCACAGGTGATCGTGGTTTCACTCCAGCGTCCGTCGCGTCTCTGTCCGATGATCAGCAGCACCAGACCACCCATGCTCGCCACGCCCGGCAGGGCGAGCAGCACCGGCGTGCCGGCGCCGCTGAGGATCAGCGCCCACGAAGCCGGAACGCCGCCCAGGACGAGCACGAGGACGCTCACCCGGAGCCAGGCCGAGACCCCCGAGAAGACCCGCACCAGCAGGACCACCGTGACGACCCACACGGCATAGCCCAGAGCCGCGTCATAGACCCCGGACACCACCGCCTCGACCAGCTCCCAGAGCACCAGATCACCGGCGACACCGACGTAGAGCAGCCGCCGGAGCCACACCACGTCACGCGGCAACCCCTCGGCGAGCGGCAGCGCCGGACCCCGCAACACCTGCCAGAGCACCCAAGCGTTGAACCCGCACTTCGCGGCGAGCAACAGCCATAGCCAGCCGTCCTCCTCCCCGGAGGGGACGTACGTCAAGGCGCCCGCAGCCAACACCGACAGATCTCGGGTGACGGCAGCGAACACCCCCGCGCCGACCATCGCCACCAGGTAAACCCCGACAACGAGGGCAGCCACCCGCCCGAACCGGTACCGGCCGACATTCCGCAGCACGCTGCGGATCATCCCAGCGCCATGCCCCCGAAACCTGCCATGACCGAGATCGTTATAAGCCGGTCACGCCACCACCATGCCGACAGGCCGGCGCACCCGCCACGAGCACGGCCACCTCGGCCGGCCGCGACGAAGAGTGCCGGCGGAGGCGCTCGACAGGGGTACTCGTCAGGACTCTGCTGAGTTCCGGCGGCGGGCGACGTCCATCGCCGCCGCAGAGGTGGTCAGCCGTTCCGCCACGTCCCCTGCGCCACCGCAGGGACGAACGCGTCCAGGCCGGACACCGGGAAGCGTACGGTCTCGCCGGTCTCGGCGGACAGGTACGCGGCCATCATGAGCTCGCTGACCTCGACCCCATGTTCCAGGCTCTCGCGCGGCTGCCGCCGGGCGAGGAAGTCGGCGCTCACCACACGGTTCTCGGTCGTGTACCCGTACGTCATGGCCTCGTCGGACACGATCGGCAGCAGCCCCTGCTCCGCGCCCTGCTTCTCGACGAGGTCCTCGCCCTCGGGCGAGCGGATCTCGCGGCTGAGGAACAGCTGCGCCTCGGTGCTCAGTGTGCCCGCGCTCAGCGAGTACTCCGGGCCGAGCAGCTCGAACGTCAGCCGCAGCCCCGGCCCGACGTAGCTCCACGACGTGGTCGCCTCGACGACCGTCTCCTCGCCGTCGCCGTTGCGGAACGTGATGGTGGCGTGGGCGTAGTCCTCGGCGGGCCGCCGGGCGTAGTCGACGCCGAACCGCTCGGCCAGTTGCGCGGCGTGCCGCTTGCGTGACCACTTGAGCGAGGCGATCTGCGCGCTCACCGACACGGGGGTGAGCCAGTCCGACTGGTCGGCGCCGGGCGGCGTCAGCAGGTAGCGTCCGGCTTCGATCGAGTGGCACATCATGTCGCTGAGCACGCCGCCGCCCTGCCGCGTGCCGTCCCAGAACCAGGCGGCGTGCGGGCCGCTGTGCTCCTCGGCGCAGCGGGCGAGGTAGGGCGTCCCGGCGAGCGCGGCCCCCCTGGTCCACAGCAGCTCGTGTCCGCGCGTCACCGCGGGCGCGTACACCTGGTTCTCCAGGTACGCGTGCAGCAGCCCCGCGCCCTCGACCAGCTCGAGCACGCGGCGGGCCTCGGCGAGCGTGCGGCCGAGCGGCTTCTCGACGGCGATGCCGACGAGCGAGGCGCGTCCGGACGTGACCTCGTCCGCGATGGTCTCGACGACGGCGAGCCTGGCGTGGTTCGGCGCCACCACCCAGACGGCGTCGACTCGCGGGTCGCGGACAAGTTCGCGCAGATCGGTGTAGGCGCGGGCGTCGCCGACCCGCAGCTCGCGGCAGCGGTCGGCGAGCGCCTGCGCGCTCTCGGCCCGCGGGCTCTGGACGGCCACGATGTCGCCGTCGCGTACGCCGGTCCACGACGTGACGTGGAAGTTCGCCATGAATCCGGCGCCGACGATGCCGACCCCGAGGCGTTCGCTGTTCTGCATCGTGGAAGGACCCCTAACTTCGAAGGCGTCGCTGCCGCCCGTACAGCGACAGCAGGACGAGCAGGACGACGCCGTTGACGACGGTGCGCCCGGCACCGCCGATGTCCAGCGTGGTGAGCAGACCCTGAAGGACGGTGAGCACGATCGCGCCGACCGCGGTGCCGGCGTACCCGCCGATGCCGCCGGCGAGCATCGTCCCTCCGATGACGACGGCCGCCACCGACGGCAGCATGTACTGGTCGGCCAGGTCGAGGAAGACCGACTCGGTGTAGCCGAGCAGCAGGATGCCGCCCAGCCCGGCGAACGTCGCGGACAGCACGTACGCGACGATCAGGGTGCGGTCGGCCCGGACGCCGCTCAGCTCAGCGGCGGTGCGGTTCGCCCCCACGGCGAACAGGTTCCAGCCGAACGTCGTGCGGCGCAGCAGCCAGACGGCGAGCAGGCCGAGCGCCGCCCACAGGAACAGCAGCCCCGGCAGGTCGAAGATGAGCCGGCCGTTGACCAGCGACGTGAGCGCGGGCGCGGCCCGTCCGCTGGCCTGCCCGCCGGTGTAGGCGAGGATCAGGCCCTGCACCACGCCGATCATGCCGAGCGTCATGACGAACGGCGGGATGCGCAGCAGCGTCACGCCGAGCCCGTTGACCAGCCCGATCGCCGCGGCGACCGCGAGCGCCAGGGCCACGGCCGGTACGAGGTCACCGTCGTCGCCGGCCATCACCCGCGACCCGATGATGGCCGCGAACGTGGCCACCTTGCCGACGGACAGGTCCACGCCGCCGCCACCCGCGATGATCACGATGGTCTGGCCGATCGCGATGACGCCGAGGAACGCCGCCACCCGCATGAGGTTGACCAGTTGGCCGTACCCGGCGAACCCGGGCGAGACGAGCTCCCCGGCGATCACGAGCGCGACGGCGATCGCGCCCGCCAGCGCCACCGGCCCCGGCCGCCAGGACAGGACCCGCCGCGGCGCCTCCACGGTAGGTGCGCTCATGCCGCCGGCCTCCTCTTCTGCAGAGCCGGGATCCCGGCGAGGGCGAGCGCGAGGATGATCACGGCGCCGTTGACGAGCTGGCGGTACGTCGTCGGCACGTCGGCGAAGAACACGATGTTCGTGACCAGCGCGAGCACGATGGCGCCGAGGATGGACCCGCCCGCCCCGCCGCGCCCGCCGGCCAGCGCCGTGCCGCCGAGCACCACCGCGGCGACCGACGCGAGCGTCAACTCGTTGCCGACGAACGGGTCGCCGGAGCCGGTGTTGGCGAGGACCGCCAGCGCCGCGAGCGCCGCGAACAGCCCGCCCAGCACGTACGCCAGGACCCGCGTCCGCGCGACGGGCACCAGCGACGCGTACGCCGCCTCCGGGTCGCCGCCGACGGCGTAGACGTGCCGCAGCACGCGGTGCCGGCGCAGCACCCACCAGAGCAGCGCGAGCCCGAGGATCGCGAGCAGCGCGACCGGCACCCCGAGGACGGCGTCGCGGTACACCGTGGTGACCTCGATCGGTACCGAGCCGCCGGGGGTGGGCAGCACCACGAGCGCCAGCCCGGAGAAGACGAAGCTCGTCGCGAACGTCGCCACGATCGGCTGCAGCCGCAAGAGCGCGACGACCAGCCCGTTCAGCGCGCCGCAGGCCAGTCCGACGCCCAGCGCGGCGGCCACGGCGAGCGGGAGCCGGTCGAGCCGCCCGTCGAGGAGCTGGACGGCGGCGACGGCGGACAGCGTGACCTGCGCGCCGAGCGAGAGGTCGATGCCGCCGCTGAGCACCACGATCGTCTGCCCGACGGCGATCGCGACCAGCGGGACGAACGTCGCGAAGTTGGAGGTGAGCGCGTAGGCGCTCCAGAAGTTCGGCTGCAGCGCCGAGTTGACGACAACGGCCGCGACCAGCATCGCGACGGTCGCCGTCCCGGACAGCTGCACGCCGGGCAGCCTGATCTCGCGCAGGACGTTCACAGCGACTCCCCAGGGGCGAGCCGCAGCGCGCTGGACACCAGCCGGTTCTCGGTGACGGCCGCCGCGGCCAGCTCCTCGGCGACGGCGCCCTCGAACAGCACCAGCACGCGGTCGCTCAGCTCGGCCAGCTCCCGGTTGTCGCTGGAGTTGAGGACGACGATCGCGCCGTCGTCTGCGAGGGCGCGGACGATCGCGTAGATCTCCTCCTTGGCGCCGACGTCGACGCCCTTGGTCGGGTCGTCGAGCAGCACCACGCGCGGCTGGTCGAGCAGCCATTTGCCGATGACGACCTTCTGCTGGTTGCCGCCCGACAGCGTGGACACGGGGTCGGCCGGCGAGCCGAGCTTGATCTGCAGGCGGTCGACCATCGTCCGGGCGGCGCGCCGTTCGGACGACGCGCGCAGCGCGAACCTCCCCAGCGCCCGGCGGTGCATGCTGGCCAGCGACAGGTTCTCCTGGATCGGCCGGGAGGCGAACATGCCTTGCCTGCCGCGGTCGCCGGGCACCAGCGCGATCCCGGCGCGGGCAGCCCTCGCGGGGGAGGTCAGCGGCAGCGGCTCGCCGTCCAGCAGCGCCTCGCCCGCGGTGATCCGGGCGGCGCCGAACAGGGCGAGCAGGAGCTCCGACTGGCCCTGCCCCTGCAGCCCGCCGAGTCCCAGCACCTCGCCGCCGCGTACGGTGAAGGACACGTCGCGCAGCCGGTCGGTGGTGAGCCCGCGCACCTCGAGCACCGCCGCTCCGGCTCCCGCCGGCGGCGGGGCCACGGCGAGGTCCGCGGGGTGCGGCAAGTCGCCGACCATGAGCCGGACCAGCTCGTCCTCGCCGGTGGCGGCCAGCTCGACGGTGCCGACGGTACGCCCGTTGCGCAGCACCGTCGCGCGGTCGCACAGCGCGAACACCTCGTCCAGCCGGTGCGAGGTGAACAGTACGAGCACGCCCGCCGCGCGCAGCTCCCGCACCACCTCGAACAGCACCTCGACCTGCTCCTTGTGCAGGGACGCGGTGGCCTCGTCCAGGACGAGAACGCGCGGCTCGCGGGCGAGCGCCTTCGCGACCTCGACGATCTGCTGCTCGCCGGGCCCGAGCGTGCCGGCCGGCCGATCCAGCGGCAGCCGTCCGGAGAACGCGGCGGCGAACCGCTCCAGCGCGGCGGCGGCGCGGTCGCGGGCGGCGCGGTGGTCGAGGAACCCCCACCGGCGGACCGGCTCAAGACCGAGCACCACGTTCTGCGTCACCGTGAGGTCGCCGACGATGCTGAGCTGCTGGTGGACGGCGGCGACGCCGAGCGCGTGCGCGTCGCGCGGGCCGCCGATGCGCGCCGCCTCGCCGTCGATCCTGATCTCGCCGGAGTCGGGGACGACCGTGCCGGCGAGCGTCTTGTCGAGCGTGCTCTTGCCCGAGCCGTTGGGGCCGAGCAGGGCGTGCACCTCACCGCCCACCGCGGTGAGGTCGGCCCCGTCGAGCGCCTGGACGCCGCCGTACCGCTTGCGGACGCCGGTCATCTCCAGGAGCGTGCTCATTGGAAGTATTCCGCTGCCTGTTCGGGGGTGAGCGAGCCGTCGAGGCTGTAGGCGTCGCTCTCGCCGCCCGCGGCGCCCCAGTGCTGCTCGAAGTTCGCCTGATCGACGGTGTACGGGATGGGAATGGTGACGGTGTTGCCGTTGATCTTCCCGCCGGCGAACGTCTTGCCGTCAAGAGCGTTGACCGCCATGTGCAGCGCGGAGACGGCGCCGCCTGGCGGGTTCACCACGCCGATGCTCTCGAACCCGTCGGCGCGCGCCTGGTTCCACAGCCGCATGAACCCGACCCGGGCCTCGCCGGAGATCTTGATCTGCTTCAGCCGGTCGGCCGCCTGGACGGCGCGGAACACGCCCTCTGCCATGCCGTCCTGCGTCCAGACGCCGTCGACGTCGGGGTAGGTGGCCAGCAGGTTCGTCATCACCTGCTGCCCGGTCGCCTGGTCCCAGTTGCCGTCGGCCACGCTCAGCACGTTGACCTTGGCGTCGGCGAACACCTGCTTGGCGGCGTTCCAGCGCATCTCGTTGGCCGGGTGGCCGGCGATGCCGTTGACGACCACGATGTCGCCGCCCTCGCCGACCTGCCCGGCCAGCCACTTGGCGGAGATGCGGGCCCATTCGGCCTGGTCGATGACGACGTTCGTGACGTCCTTGGAGGTGACCGCCTGGTCGATGGCGAACACCTGGATGCCCTGCTGCTCGGCCTCGCGGAAGACGGCGTCGAGGGCGGTCTCGGAGTTGGGGTTGACGATGATCGCGTCGACGTCCCGGTTGATGAGGTTGCGGATCTGCTGGATCTGGCCGTTGACGTCGGTGTCGGCGCTCTCGACGACCAGTTCGTCCACGGCGCCCTGCTTCTGGTACTCGGCGAACGCGGCCTGCAGCCCTTCCACCATCTGCGTACGCCACTCGCTACCGACGAACCCGTTGCTGAGCCCGATGGTGTACGGCCGCCCGCCGCCCCCGCCCGAGCCGCCGTCCGAGCTGCCGCACGCTGCCAGGATCAGGGTCAGGACGCCGGCCGCGGCACCCGCGCGCCACCTTCGACTCGGTCTCGGCATCAGGACCACCTTTCCTCGGCGACTTTTCAACCAGCACGAGCAATAAGTGGCCCCATGGTGCCCCACGGCCGGTGGTGCCGTCTACCGTTCGGGAGGGCCTTTCCTGCGGCGGGCGGTCGCCGTCAGCGGGTCGCCTGGACGTACGCGAAGTCGCTCACCAGGCGCGCGGCCAGCTCGGCGGCGCCGATGATCGCGGCGTCGTCGCCCAGCGCCGAGGCGGCCATGCGCGGCACGTGCGGGATGCGGCCGACGAGCCGGTCGCGCAGGCCGGGGGTGATGAGATCGGCCGCCCCGCCCATCTCGCCGCCGACGATGACCAGCTCCGGATCGAGCACGGTGCACAGGTTGGCGACGGCCAGCGCGACGTAGTCGAGCGTCTCCTCCAGCAGCGCCCGCGCCTGGACGCCCCCGCTGCGGACCAGGTCGAACACGTCGGCGGCGGTGAGCGGCCGGTCGGCCGGCGCGGCGATGCCGCGCTCGCGGGCCTGCCGGGTAAGCCCCGCCGAGCCGACCCTGCTCTCCAGGTCGCCGAAGCCGGGGAAGAACCGGGTCAGCGACGAGCGGCCGAGCAGCATGTAGCCGATCTCGCCGGCCGCCGCGCGCGACCCGCGGTGCAGCCGCCCGCCGGTCATGATGCCGACGCCGATGCCGGTGCCGAGCACCAGGGCCACCAGGTCCTGGACGCCCTGGCCGGCGCCCCGGTGGTGCTCGCCCACGGCCAGCAGGTTGGCGTCGTTCTCGACCACGACCGGCAGCCCGGTGCGGTCGTGCAGCAGCGAGCCGACCGGCACCTCGCGCCAGTCGAGCGCGGGCGCCCAGGTCACGCGCCCCTCGGCACCGTCCACGACGCCCGGGACGGCGACCCCGACCGCCTGGCTCCGCTGGCCCCGCTCGCCCGCGGCGGCGCCCAGCTCGGCGGCGACGGACAGCGCCTCCTCCAGGCGGATGGTGGCGCGGTCGGCGGCGTGCAGGACGTCCGGCACCACCGGGCGGTTGACCCGGTGGACGATGGTGCCGTCGAAGTCGACGAGCGCGCCCTCGGTGCGGGTGGCCCCCACGTGGACGACGGACACGAGGTGGGCCCGCCCGCTGTAGCGCAGCAGGATGGACGGCCGCCCGCCGGTCGACGGCTGCTGTCCGTCGGTGACGACCAGACCCTTGCGCAGCAGCTGCCCGGCCAGCCGGTTGACGGTGGCGGCGCTGAGGCCGGTGCGGGCGCCGATCTCCTGCCGTGACAGCGGCCCGTGCCGCCGCAGCACGTCGAGGATCGCGGTCTGGTTCACCCGCGAGACGGTGCCGGCGTTGGCCGTCGAGGAGGTCGGACCCGACATGACTGCTCCCCCTGAGTTTTCTATCAGGCTGATACTATCCGTCCCCGACCCGCTTGAGACTGGGAGACTCCGCCCGTGGTGATGCGCGGAACCGACCGTACCGGCCTGGCCGGACCACTGCGCCGGGCGCTGGCCGAGAACGGCTGGCTGCCGTCGGGGGGCGACGTCCCGGCGGGCTCTCCCGGGGCGACCGGTTACGTGGTGGGCGTGGACCTGGGCGGCACCAAGGTGCACGCGGTGCTCTACGACCCCGTACGGCACCGGCTGCTGGACCGCGTCGAACGAACCGATCCGCGCGGCGGCACGGCCGTGACCAGCCAGATCGCCCGGATGGTGGAGGAGCTTTCGAGGGACGCGCCGGCGGGCGAGGCCGCCGGGTGGCCGCCGCGGGTCGCGGTGGGGTGTCCCGGCGCGCCCGACCCGGTCACCGGAGCCGTCGGCCACGCGCCCAACATCCCCGGCTGGGACGACATGAACGTAGCCGCCGACCTCGAGGCACGGCTGGGCGTTCGGCCGCTGATGTACAACGACGCCAACCTGGCCGCCTGGGGCGAGCACGTCTGGCAGCCGGACGGCGGCAGCGACCTCGCGTTCGTCGCGGTCGGCACCGGGGTGGGGCTCGGCCTCGTGCTCGGCGGCCGGATGTACACCGGCAGCCGCGGGCTGGCCGGCGAGGTGGCCGACCTGCCGCTCGGCGCCGACCCGTTCGACCCGGCCAACCTCGTGCACGGACCGCTGGAGCAGCAGGTCAGCGGGGGTGGTGTGGAGCGTCGCTACCAGGAGCTGACCGGTGTGCGACGGCCGGCCCCCGAGGTGCTCACGGCCGCGACCGGCGGCGACGCGGCGGCCGCGCAGGTGCTGGACGAGCTCGGACGGCTCCTCGCGCTGGCACTGCGGGCGATCCGGGCGATCGTCGACCCGGCGACGTTCGTGCTCGGCGGTGGGATCGGCGCACGCCCTGAGACACTGGCCGCCACCCGGCGCTGGCTCGCCGTCACGGACGGCGTGTCACCGCAGGTCAGACCCAGCACGTTCGGCCCACGCGCCGCAGTGGCCGGCGCCCTGGCCGCCGCCGCGCTGTCCTGACCGCCAGGCCACTTATTTATCACCAAGACCAAAAAGTCACGTACCCGACCGCCCACGACGCGATCACCCCCAGGTACCTTCACAGAGATCAGCCGCACTCGGCATGCCCCCGACCCCGAAGGAGCGGCGCATGACCAGAACGCTGAAGGCACGGACAAGGCCCGGGAAACGCACCCTTCTGGCAGCCCTGACAGCCACCGCCCTGACCACCCTCCCAGCAACCGCCTCCGCCTCCGCCGAGAACACCACCACGACCCCGATGACGACGTACGCCCAGACGAGCGCGAGCCAGGCTGCGCAGGTGGGCGCTGATGCGTGTCCCGGTGGGTGGTCGGGCGAGGGCACAGTGTGGTTCGGGCCTCCGCGGATCGACACGGGGATCCGCAATCCTGATCGTGGCGACGGCTGCACGTTGCTCGACGTCGTCTGGCAGGAGGAGCCGTTCGCCACGCACGGCGCCTTCGTGTCCACCGTGGGCCGTGTCACCCGCGCGTTCCACGCATCAGACCTCCTGAGCGCGCGCGAGGCGGGCGAGATCCGCGCGGCCGCCGCCCGCTCACGCGTCGGCGGCCCCCACGACCGCTCCGTCCAGAACACCTGCGCCGACCGGGTGGCGCTGACGTTCGACGACGGCCCGTCGTTCTACCGCGGACAGACGCTCGCCATCCTGCGCGACAAGCAGGTCACGGCGACGTTCTTCGACGTGGGCATGCGCGTCGACGCCAACCCGCACCTGGCGGCGTTCGAACGGCAGGAGGGCCACCTGGTGCTCAACCACACCTACGAGCACCCCAACCTCAACGAGGTGACCGTGCCGAGACTCCGAGAGGAGATGAACCGCACGGAGGAGGCCCTGGACCGGGCCGGGGTCGAGCGGCCGTTCGCCGGCATGCGCCCGCCCTTCCTCGCGGCGAACGAGCAGGTGCGGGCCGAACTGACGCGGCTCGGCTTCACGGTCGTCAGCGGCGACATCGACGCGTCCGACTGGCTGCCCGACCGTCCGGCCAATCAGCTGCGGGCCGACATCGCCGCGGGCATCGCCGAAGGACGGCGCAACATCTTCCTGCACGACGGCCCCATCGACACCGTGGCAGGCCGGGAGCTCATGAAGGCGCTGCCCCTGATCATCCACGACATCCGCGCGGCGGGCCTGTGCTTCGGGACGTTCGACAGCACGGGCGCGATCGTCGCCGACCGGTACGTCTCCAGCGGCGAACCGATCCCGACGGTGGTCGACGCGGTGCCGTACCTGCCGCTGCTGTTCGGCGGCGGTCTCCCTCCGGAGCCGTACGTGATCGTCGACTGAACCGTCGCACCTGTACGGATCTGAACGCAGCAGGCCTGTGGATGCCACATACATGCCATTTGCGACAATCTGCTGCCACACTCACGATCAACGTACAGGGACGATGTGAAGCACTTACCCACCCGCCTCCGCACGCCGGCCACCGCCGGCATCATGGTCCTCGCGCTGGCGAGCACCCCCGCCCTCGCGAACCCCCCGCAGGCCACGACCACCGCGGCCCCGCCCGGCACCCACCAGGTCACCCTCATCACCGGCGACGTCGTCACCACCCGCCGAACCGCCGACGGCGGGACGGTCGTCGTCCAGGGGCCGGGCGGTTCACCGGCCCGCGCCCGCGTCATGGAGTCCGGCGACGACCTCTACGTCTACCCCGACTCGGCCCTCCCCTACGTGGCCCAGGGCATCCTCGACCGGCGCCTGTTCAACATCACCGACCTCGTCGAGGACGGCTACGACGACGCCCACCGCGACCGGCTCCCGCTGATCGTCTCCTACGACACCGGCGACAACCTGCGCGCGAGCACGCCTCCGGGCACGACCCGGGTCCGCGACCTCGCCGCCGTCCAGGGCGCGCTGCTCACCCAGACCCGCACGGAGTCGGACGACTTCTGGCAGGCGGTCACCGCCGCCGCGCCGGCCGCCGCCCGGACGAAGCCCGGCTTCGGCGCCGGCATCGCCAAGATCTGGCTGGACGGCGTCGTACGGGCCGACCTAGCCGACTCCACCGCCCAGATCGGCGCCCCCGAGGTGTGGGCGGGCGGCGGCACCGGCCAGGGCGTGGACGTCGCCGTCCTCGACACCGGCGTGGACACCGGCCACCCCGACCTCGCCGACCGCATCGCCGCCGCGAAGAGCTTCGTACCGGACCAGACCGTGGAGGACCGCAAGGGCCACGGCACGCACGTCGCCTCCACCATCGCCGGCACCGGCGCCGCCTCCGGCGGTACGGAGAAGGGCGTGGCTCCCGGCGCCGAGCTGCACATCGGCAAGGTGCTCGGCGACGACGGCTTCGGCCAGGACTCCTGGGTCATCGCCGGCATGGAATGGGCGGCCGTCGACCAGCACGCCAGGATCATCAACATGAGCCTCGGCTCGAACACCCCCTCGGACGGCACCGACCCGCTGAGCGAGGCGGTCACCCGCCTGAGCGACCTGACCGGCGCCCTGTTCGTGGTCGCCGCCGGCAACACCGGCACCCCGTACAGCATCGGCGGCCCCGGTGCGGCCGACGCCGCGCTGACCGTGGGCGCGGTCGACTCGAGCGACGACGTGGCGTTCTTCTCCAACACCGGCCCGAGGGTCGGCGACGGCGGGCTGAAGCCGGAGATCACCGCTCCCGGCGTCGACATCCTCGCGGCGCGTTCCCAGTACGCCGAGGGCGAGGGCGCGTACCAGACGATGAGCGGCACCTCCATGGCCACCCCGCACGTGGCGGGCGCCGCCGCGCTGGTGGCCGCCGCCCGCCCCGAGCTGACCGGAGCCCAGCTGAAGGACGTGCTGACCAGCAGCTCCGTGCGCACCCCCACGTACGACGCGTTCCAGGCGGGCAGCGGCCGGCTCGACGCCGCCGCGGCGGTGCGGGCGGACGTGTTCGCCTCGGCCACCGCGTTCGCCGGACAGGTCGCGGACGGCTCCCCCGCCGTCCGCCCGGTGACCTACACCAACACCACCGGCTCCCCGGTCACGCTCGACCTGGCTGTGGAGGCGCAGAACGCCGGCCTGTTCAAGCTGTCCACCGAGCAGGTCGTCGTGCCGGCGCACGGCACCGCCGAGGTCACCGTCACGATCAACAGCTCGGGTGAGGGACGCCACAGCGGCCAGATCGTGGCGACCGACGCCGCCGGCAAGGTGGTGACGCACACCGCGGTGTCGCTCGGCGACGTGGCGCACAAGCTGACCATGGTCTTCAAGGACGCCGCGGGCAAGCCCATGAGCGGTGTCGTCGAGCTGCTCAGGCTGGGCGACCGCGAGCCAGGGTTCTACATCATCGACGAGTCCGGCACGGGCGAGGTCTACCTGCCCGGCGACGTGTACTCGGTGCTGTCCTTCAAGGACGTCCAGGGCGTGCACGGGCCGCACTCGCTCGGCATGGCGCTGCTCGGCGACCCCGAGGTGACCCTCGACCGGGACAGGACGGTCACCCTCGACGTCCGCAAGATCCGCCGGGTCGACATGACCACCCCGCAGCCGACCGAGTCGACCTACCAGCGTCTCGAGTACCACCGCGCGCTGGGCGAGGCGTCCTGGCGCGACTACATGGAGACGCAGACCAGCTACGACAGCCTCTGGGCCCAGCCCACGACGGCCAAGGTGCGCAACGGCGACTTCTACCTCGCCGCCCGGTGGCGCAAGGAGCTGCCCGCGCTCCGCGTCAGCTCCCCTACGACGGACTTCACCGACGTGCTGCGGCAGGACTCGGTCACGCCGCTGCCCACCGGCAGGCACCGCCTGCCCGTCGTCTTCGCGGGCGACGGCGCGAGCGCGGACTACGCGGGGCTCGACGCGCGCGGCAAGGCCGTCGTGGTCCGCCGTAACGGCCGGGTCGGCGACGCCGACCAGGCGGCGGCCGCGGCGCAGGCGGGAGCGAAGCTGCTGCTCGTCGCCAACGACGAGCGTGGACGGCAGATCCGCGGCTACAGCGCCGACCCGTGGACCCCCGTCCCGATCGACGTCGCGCTGCTCAGCACCGACGAGGGCGAGAAGCTCATCGAGCAGGCCCGCGCCGGGACCACGCTCACGGTCGAGTCGCAGCCCGTCAGCCCGTACGTCTACGACCTCATGCGGACCTGGCACAACGAGATCCCCTCCGACATGGTGGTGAAGGGCGGCCCGAAGAACCTGGCGCGGGTGGACGTCACCTTCGCGAGCCCCGACAGGACGCTGGGAGGCGGCGAGTACCGCTTCGACTGGCCCGACTACTCGAACTGGGGCATCGGCACCACGATGCGGGAGCCGGTGAACGGCAAGCGCGTCGACTGGGTCTCCACCGGCGGCGCGTACAGCTGGGGCCAGGAGGCGTACGTCGACGGGCTGCTGTACGAGATCGAGCCCAAAACCACCTACCGCCCCGGCAGCACCCAGGCACAGGAGTGGTTCAAGCCGATCGAACGTCCCCATCTGAACGACAACTACAAGCTGCCGACCCGCAGCGGGAGCTGGCTGAGCTTCGACGTGCCCGGCTACGGCGGGTCCGACCACGTCGGCATGTCCATGGACTACCAGCGCACGAGGCAGACCCTCACGCTGTACCAGGGCGACCGGCAGCTCGGGCAGGGCACGGGCACGGTCGTCGGGGGCACCGCTCCCGACCCCGGCGGGCTGCCCTACCGGCTCGTCGTCGAGAACAGCAGGGACGCGGCGGTCAGCCCGTACTCCTCCAGCACCCGCACCGAGTGGACCTTCACCTCCGAGGCCCCGGCGGAGGACGTCCAGGCGGTGCTGCCGCTGGTGCAGCTCCGCTACGAGATCAGCACCGACGACGCGGGCAGGGCCGCGCGGAACGCCGTGCTGACCGTCTCGGCGGCGTCGCTGCCCGGGGCCGTCGGGGCCGGGCGGCTCGGAAAGGTCTCTCTTGAGGTGTCGTACGACGACGGGAAGACCTGGCAGCGGCCGAAGGCCGGCCACGACGGGGAGTTCCGGCTGCACGCCCCGAAGGGGGCGTCGTTCGTGTCGCTCAGGGCCGGCGCGGGTGACTCGGCGGGCAACGCCGTCACCCAGACGGTCATGAGAGCCGTCGGACTGCGCTGACGCGGCGGCCCGCCATCGCGTGATGGCGGGCCGCCGTCAGCTTGGTCAGGCCACGGCCGCCTGGTCGGGCAGCTCGGTGAGCCGCACGGTGCACAGCCCGCCGCGGGTGGTCGTCACGTCGACGACCTCGAGCTGCGTGCCGGGGGCCAGGATGTACTCCTCCTCGCCGGTGAACGCGGAGAAGTCGCGGATGCCGACCGCGCGTACCGGGTGCACCTCGAACAGCGTGCGCTTGCCGCGCCGACCGAGGAACGACTGCGCCACCGCGAGCTCGGACGTGCAGGACGACACGCCCCACCAGGTCACCGTCCGGCCCACGGGGTACTGGGCGCGCAGGTCGAGCGCGACCCCGCGCCACAGCGGCTCCCGCCGGGCGGGCAGCCGGGAGACCGCGGAGAACAACAACCGCAGGTACGGCAGGTACGGGACGATCCGGTCACGGTCCGGGTCACGGAGGGTCGCGTTGATCTGCCGGTAGAACCCCGACTCGCAGGTGTAGAGGTGCAGCGCCGCGATCTCGTCGGCGGTGAGCCCACCGGAGGCGTTGCTCCGCGCGAACGCGTACGACTCCTGGACGTACCAGTCGAGACCGGACAGCACCTTGGCCACCGGGGCGACGGCGTCGGGGAAGGCCATGAGCGGTGTGTCGAACACCCCCGTGATCGCGGGGAGTTCGAGACCCTCGTCCTTGACCCCGGCGAGGCGTTCCAGGTAGAGCTGGTGCAGCTCGATCGTCGAGGCGATGAACGCCCCCATGCGGTCGGCCGTCTCGGCAGGGGCGTGCTCGTTCCACCCCTTGGCGGGCAGCCAGTCGATCGCGTCGGCGCCGAGGTCGGCGAGCGCCGCGTTGACGGCGCCGAAGTGGTCGCCGTCGCAGAAGATGTCGCCCTGCGCCGCCGGGTTGGCGTGGTCGATGTGCCTGACCTCCACCCCGGGGTACTTCTGCTGGACCCGGAGCACGACCTCCTTGAGGCTGCGCGCGTGCACCCCCCACCACGCGAACACGACACCGCGGTCGGCCTCGTCGGGGGCCTCCTGCTTGGCCCTGAGGATCTCCTCGACGATCTTCTCGACCACCGGCCGCCAGAACGCGGTGTGCCGGTCGGTGGGCAGCGCGCCGTCGCCGCTCGCGGTGAGCGCGGCGTTCAGCAGCAGCACGCCCTGCGTGAGCATCGCCTGGAACCACTCCGGCGGCTGGACGGTGTCGTGCTCCTTGAGCAGCGCCCGGATGGCGGCGATCGGCGTCTTCTTGGGGATGCCGTGCTTCCACATCGCCGCCGCCTTGATGATGCAGCGGATCGTGATGACCTTGCCGAACGTGCTGTCGGCCCAGTTGTGGAAGGTGTTGTCGAACATGGCGATGCCGGTCGCGCTCTCGGCTCGCGGGTACGGGTTCTGGCCGAAGACGACGACCTTCCACTTGTGCGGCGGGTTCGGCTTGAGCGCCTGGAAGGTCAGCTCTCGCACGGGCACGATGCCCGAGCCGCGTTCCTGGCCGATGAACGCGGGCGCGTCCGGCTGCGCCTCGATGACCGGGCGCAGCAGGGGCAGCCACGGCTCGCCGCCGTCCTTGAAGAGCTCGGCCAGGGCCAGCCGGTCGTCCGGCTCGGGGGTCGTGGGGGTGTCGCGCATCGAGGGGGGCTCCCGAGGTGGGTCTCGCGATGAAATATCAGTCGAAGATCTATTTTGTCGGCCTCGATCGGTAATGTCGTCCCCGTTCAGACCCCCTTCCTCTCACGGAGTGCGCCATGACCGTCAAGCCCGTCCCCCAGCCGCTCAGAGTGGTGCTGGTCGACGTCAACGCGAAGGTGGTGCAGTCGTGGCTGGCCGCGTTCGCCGACACCCCGGAGATCGAGATCCACAAGGGGTCGCTCCTCAACGAGCACGTCGACGCCTGGGTCAGCCCCACCAACGCCCAGGGCCGCATGGACGGCGGAGTCGACAAGGTCATCAAGAACCACCTCGGCGCGGGCATCCAGCTGCGCGTCCAGCGGGCGATCAAGGACCGGTTCGGCGGCTCGCTGCCGGTGGGCAGCGCCGTGTGCGTGCCGTCCGGGGCGACCAACCCGAAGTTCCTCATCTCGACGCCGACGATGGTGGCCTCGGCGCAGGACGTGAGCCAGACGCTCAACGTGGCGCTCGCGTGCGCCGCCGCCTTCCAGGCCGTCCACATGCAGAACGCCGCGCAGCCGGGCAGCATCCGGTCGGTGGCGCTGGTCGGCATGGGAGCCGAGACCGGCCAGGTGCACCCGCGCGTGTGCGCCAATCTGATGTGGACGGGCTACACCCTGTTCAACGACCACTGCTTCACCAGCTACGACGAGCTGCGCGCCACCATCCTGGAGCAGCTCGGCGCGGTCGAGAGCCGTCCCGAGGAGCGCGTGCGGATCAAGCCGCCCGTCACCCCGCAGAGCTGACGGCTCAGCGCAGCAGGGCCGTGACGAGCGAGGCGGCCGTGGACCGCAGGCGCGCGGGGTCCTGGTGGACCCGTTCCATCACGACGATGCCCCGCGTCATCGTGATGAGCACGCGGGCCGCCTCCTCCGGCGGCAGGGCGAGCCGCGCGCGGGCCTCCTCGGCCGAGAGCCGCTCGCGCAGCAGCCGTTCCATGCCGTCGAGCAGGTCACGCACCGCGGTGCGGATGCGTTCGTCGTCGGCCCTGGTGTCGACCACGGTCTTCGTCGTCAGGCATCCCCGGGGCGGGACACCCATGGTCATGGACGTGATCGTGAAGTCGAAGAAGTCGTGCAGCGCCTGCTCGACGTCGGGGTGGGCGAGCGCCCTGGCCGTCTCTTCCAGCATCTCCTCGGCGTAGCCCTCGTACGCCCGCAGGAACAGCGTCTCCTTGTCGCGGTAGGCGTTGTAGAGCGACCCGCGCAGGACGCCGGACGCGGTCGCGATGTCCTGCATCGTCGTCGCGCCGTAGCCCTTCAACCAGAAGACCTCACGGGCCCGCTCAAGCGCGCGCCGCTCGTTGAACTGCCGCTGTCCCACCATGCGAAAAAGCCTACGGTTTGTTTGACACTCTCGTCAAAGTATGCTTGCCTGCCAATTGACAGGTGTGTCAAAAATACGCTGTGACCTGGCACAACACAGGCAGGAGCCGTTCATGAGCCCGTCCCGCCTCGACCTCGGCCACCGCAAGGTCCTCATCACCGGAGCAGGCAGCGGCATCGGCCGCGCCCTCGCCCTCGAACTTGCCGACCGGCAGGCGCTGCTGGCCCTGGCCGGCCGCCGCCCCGGCCCGCTCGACGAGACCGCGGCCATGGTCGCCCAACGCGGCGGCTCGGCCGTCGTCGTCACCACCGACCTCACCGAGGCGGGCGAGCCCGACCGCGTGGTCAACGAGGCGGCCATCGCGCTCGGCGGCCTCGACGTGCTCGTCAACAACGCGGGCAACGTACGCGCCGCGCCGCTGGAGGACATCGACCCCGCCGACATCGAGTCGATGATCCGGCTCAACCTGCTCGCCCCGATCCTCGCGACCCGGGCGGCGCTGCCGCACCTGCGCGAGGCCGGCGCACGGCACGGGAACGCGGCCATCCTCGGCATCGCCTCGGCCTCCGCCCTCGTCGGCCAGCCCTTCTACGCCACGTACGCGGGCACGAAGGCGGGGCTCGCCCGCTTCGACGAGGCGATCCGGCGCGAGCTGTACGGCAGCGGCGTCCACGTCGCCACCGTCTACCCCGGCCCGGTGGACACACCCATGATGACCACCAGCAAGGCCGGCGCGGACCTCGGCTGGGCCCAGCGCCCTGCCCCCGCCGTGGCCGCCGAGATCGTGGCCGCGCTGGAGCGCCGCGAGATCGACATCAACACCCAGACGCCCGAGCGCCGCAGCACCGAGGAGCTGAACGCCCGCGACCCGCTGGCCCTCGACGCCGCCATCGGGGCCAGGCTCGCCGAGCTGCGCGCCGCCGTCAGCGGACACCGCAGCATCTGAGGTCAGACGACGGGCGCCAGCCGCTCCTGATCCTCGAGGAGCGCGACGACGGTGGCGAGGTCACCCGCGCTCACCGTCTGGTGCAGGCCCCGGTGGATGTCGTCGTCGGTGAGACGGACGCCACGCCGGGTCGCGTAGTAGATGCCCTCGTCGCTGACGAACAGCGACCAGTCGGGGAACGCCGCGCGCACGGCGTCCACATCGTCGCGGAGTGTAGTCATGCGGTCACAGTAACGAACCGCCGCGAGCTGGTCCAGCCTTAACGGTTATGCCGGAAACGGCCTGTCATGATGCCTCTTCGGACGGAACTGCCCGCTCGCGCACCACTCCACGAGAAACGCCATTCCGCTTACGATCTGCATTAACGTAATGACCGTGTGTAACGGATCGGTTCTCGGCACGTTTCCGCTCCGCCGCGTCCTGCGACGCGTCGGGCGGCGCGGCGCCTCGCTGGGTTTCGTCGGCCTGCTGTGCCTCGCCGTCGCCGGGTCGTTGCTGTTCGCGCCGCCCGGCCTCGCCGCCACGCCCGCCTACACCGTCCTGACGGCCATCGCGCCGCTGCCCGCCTGGGCACTCGCCTGGTACGCCACCGGCGCGCTGTGCCTGCTGCAGATGTTCGCCCGCTCCGACCGCATCGCCTTCGCCGCCGCCACCGCACTGCTCCTGCTGTACGGCCTGATCCACCTGATCTCGACGTTCACCGGCGACAACCCGCTCGGCTGGGTCGGCGGCGCGGTGTGGCTGGCGTTCGGCGGCTGGATCGCGCTGATCGCCACCTGGCCCGAGTGCGCGCACCAGCCCGACCTGCTGCCCGGGGCGGCGCCCATGAACGCGGCCGTGGTCGTGGCCGACGCCGCCGGGGTCATCCAGTCGTGGAGCCCGCAGGCCGCGGCGATGTTCGGCTGGAACACCGAGGAGGCCGTGGGCCGCCCGCTGACGATGCTGATGCCGCCCCGCCTCCGTGGCCCGCACATGGCCGCGCTCGCCCGGGTGTGCGCCGACGGACATTCCGAGCTGACGGGCCGCCTCATCCCGCTCGTGGCCATGCGAAGCGACGGCAGCGAGTTCCCCGTCGCGCTGACCGTCAACGCCTGGCACGGCGACGACGGCATCACCTACACCGGGGTGATCCAGCCCATGGGAGCCGGCAATGCTGTTGAGTGACATCATCATCCAGATCGCCATCGGCATCGTCCCGCTCGGCGTCGCCTACCTCGCCTTCCGGTCCGCCACCGACGCCAACCACAAGACCCAGCAGACCACGATCCTCCAGGTCGAGCGCCAGGCCGAGCTCGAGCGCTCGAAGGTCGACGCCGAGGCGTTCCTGCGCGCCAAGACCATCTACGAGGACGCGCTCAACCAGATGGAGAAACAGCTCCACCGGATCCAGGACCAGGCCAAACAGGTGAGCACCGACCTGGCCCACGAGCAGAGCTCCTCGACGGCCATGCGCGAGCAGATCCGCCGCCTGCAGGCCCAGATCCGCGCCCTCGAACGCACGGTCTTCGCGCTGCGCGCCCAGCTCCTCGCGGCGGGCCTGTCACCGGCGCCGACGTCCGAGCTGACCGGCCCCTACCGGGTGCCACAGCGGCAGGAGTGAGGCCCGGTCAGCCGGTGAGGCCGTAGACCTGGGCGAGCAGTTCCGCCGAGCGCAGCCACGCCTTCCGCTCGGGCGCCGAGAAGGCCACGATGAGCTCGTCGGCCCCGGTGTGCTCCGCGAAGCGGTCGACGTACGCCTTCACCTCGCCGGGGTCGCCGACGGCGGAGTACTTCGCCATCCGCGCGATCTGCTGACCGGCCGGCGACGCCAGGATCATGTCGGCCTCCTCGGTCGTGAACGTGCGCCCCCGTCCGAGGAACTTGCTCACCCGCTGCCGCTTGGAGTCGAGGAACAGCTGCTGCGCCTCCTCGGTGGTCTCGGCCGCGATCACGTTGAGCGCCGCGATCAGGTACGGCTCGTCGAGCTGCGCCGACGGCTTGAACTCGCGCCGGTAGAGCGCGACCGCCTCCTCCAGCGCGTCGGGCGCGAAGTGCGAGGCGAACGCGTACGGCAGCCCCAGCATGGCGGCCAGCTGGGCCCCGAACAGGGACGAACCGAGGATGTACAGCGGCACGTTCGTGCCCTTGCCTGGCGTGGCGTGCACGCCGGGGATCAGCGTCTCGCCCGTCAGGTAGCCCTGCAGCTCCAGCACGTCCTGCGGGAACGCGTCGGCGGACGTCGGCGTGCGGCGCAGCGCCCGCATGGTCTGCTGGTCGCTGCCGGGTGCGCGGCCGAGACCGAGGTCGATGCGCCCGGGGTGGAGCGTCTCCAGCGTGCCGAACTGCTCGGCGATGGTCAGCGGCGAGTGGTTCGGCAGCATGACGCCGCCCGCGCCGAGGCGGATCGTCCGGGTGTGGGCGGCCACGTGGGCGATGAGCACGCTCGTGGCCGACGACGCGATGCTGTCCATGTTGTGGTGCTCGGCGTACCAGATCCGCTGGTAGCCGAGCTCCTCGGCGCGCTGCGCCAGCGTGACGCTGGCGGCGAAGCTGTCGCCCGCCGTCTCGCCCTCGCCGATGTGCGCCAGATCAAGGATGGACAGCGGGAGAGCCATCGTGTACGCGCCTTTCGCAGAGCCGGTTAGACCTGGACAAGCAACAGCCGCGCCCGCCCGGTTATTTCACCTCGTCATTCCACGGCGCCCTGTGGCCCATCGGCCAGGCACGCCTCGAAGACGGCGGTCAGGCGGTCGACGTCGGCCCGCGTCGGCGTACGGGGGCCGATGCGGCGGCGCATGGCGCTGACGCCGAGGAAGATCGAGGTGGCCATCCTGGCCCGCGCCCCCGCGTCGGGCCCCGTGAGCCTCGCTTCGAGCGGGCTGAGCACCGCGGTGATCAGGCGCTCCCTCGCGACGTCGCGCACCTCGGGGTGGCTGGCGAAGCGTTCGAGCGTGCGCACGATCGGGCTGTCCGACGGGTGTTGCATGCGTTCTGCGGTGTACTCGGCGAGGCGGCGCGGCAGGCTCTCGAGGTCGCCCTCGAACAGCGTGTGCAGGTCGGGCTCGCCCTGGAGGACGGCGGCGAACAGGCCCGCCTTGGAGCCGAAGTAGCGCCCGACGAGGGCGATGTTGGCCTCCGCCGACGCCGCGATCATGCGTACGGTCACGCGTTCGTAGCCGTGCTCGCCGAACAGCGTGCGCGCCGCCTGCAGAATCCGCTCCCTGGTGGCCTCTCGGTCGCGTGGCCTGGCCTCGCTCACCTGGGGACTCATGCCCGCACTCTACTCAACGAACCAGGGCTTGCCGGACGGCTAGTAAACGAGCGTATACTCGGTTGGGACGACGCCGGGAAAGGGATGTGGTGCCGTGGTGCCCGAAGCACAGGCCGCGTCCCCCGCGAGGCGGCACTACACCCACCGCGAGATCCTCGAAGTCATGTCCGGGCTCATGCTCGCGATGCTCACGTCGATGATCTCCACCTCGGTGGTGGGCACGGCGCTGCCGACGATCGTGGGGGAGCTCGGCGGCCAGGACCAGTACTCGTGGGTCGCCAGCGCGACCATGCTGACGATGACCGTGTCCACGCCCCTGTGGGGCAAACTGTCCGACCTGTTCGGCCGCAAGCTGCTCTTCCAGACCGCTCTCGGGCTGTTCGTCGCGGCGTCCCTGGTGGCCGGCCTGTCGCAGGACATGGGGCAGCTCATCGCCGCCCGCGCCGTGCAGGGGCTCGGCGTCGGCGGGCTGTCGGCCCTGTCCCAGGTGATCCTCGGCGACATCGTCTCCCCGCGCGAACGCGGCCGCTACTCCGGCTACATGGGCGCCGTCTTCGGCATCTCCACCGTGGCAGGACCGCTCCTCGGCGGCTTCATCGTGGACGCCGAGTGGCTCGGCTGGCGCTGGTGCTTCTACGTGGTGGTGCCGTTCGCGGCGGCGGCCTTCATCGTGATCCAGAAGGTGCTCAAGCTCCCCCGCGTCAAGCGGGACACCTCGATCGACATCTGGGGCGCCACAACGATCACGGCCGCCGCGAGCGCGCTCATGCTGCTGCTGACGCTGGGCGGCAACGACTTCGCGTGGAACTCGGTCTGGACGTACGCCCTGTCGGCGTTCGGCCTGCTCATGCTGGCGCTCGCGGTGCTGTCCGAGCGCACCGCGCGCGACCCGATCCTGCCGCCGCGGCTGTTCCGCAACCGTACGTTCGTGCTGACCGGCCTCGCCTCCCTGTTCGTGGGCATGGCGATGTTCGGCGCGATGATCTATCTGCCGCAGTACCTGCAGATCGTCAAGGGCCTCAGCCCCACGAACTCGGGCCTGATGACGTTGCCCATGGTCTTCGCGCTGTTCGTCTCCGGCGTGATCTCCGGCAAGATCGTCACCACGACCGGCCGGTGGAAGGTGTTCCCGGTCGTCGGCATGCTGCTCGTGGCGCTCGGCCTGTTCCTGCTGTCGCGGCTGCACGTCGAGTCCAGCCAGTGGACCATCGGCCTCGACGTGGGCGTCCTCGGCGTCGGGCTCGGCCTGTCGATGCAGATGCTCATCCTGGCCGCCCAGAACGGCTCCGAGCTGCGCGACATGGCCGCCACCACGGCAGGCGTGTCGTTCTTCAGGTCGCTGGGCGGCGCCGTCGGCGTGGCGGCGTTCGGCGCCATCCTGAACAGCCGCCTCAAGGACGAGATGGCCGAGATGCTGAAGGCCGCGCACATCGCGGTCCCCGGCGGCTCCGACGTCAAGCTCGGCAGCCCCGCGGCCATCCAGCACCTGCCAGGACCGATCAGGACCATCGTGCTCGAGTCGTTCACGCGCGGCCTCGAGACCGTGTTCCTGGTGGGCGTGCCCGTCGCCCTGCTCGGCTTCCTGGCCGCCGCGCTGCTCAAGGAACTGCCCCTGCGCGGCGGCAGCGCACCCGAGCCTGCGCCGCTCACCAGGGACGATCTGGTGCTCGCCGGCCTGCTGCTCGAACTCGTCGCCCAGCGCGTCGAACGCGCGAACGGCGAGCGCTCCGCCCTGCTCACCGCGGTCGCCAGGATGGCCCCTCCCGACGAGCGTCCCGAACGCGAGCGGGCCAGAGCGGTGGCCAGGACCATCCTGCGCCCCACGTCGCGGGCTCTGATCGCGCAGGCCTCGCCGCCCCGGAAAGACCTCGTCTCAGGAGGAACCTCACCATGATTCGCACGTTCGTGGGAGCGGTCGTCGCGGCCCTGGCGATGCTCGCCGGGCTGTGGCTGATGATCGCGCCCTTCGCCCTCGGCACGCAGCCCGAGGGCGCGGACTGGACGAACGCCACCCTGACCGAGTTCTTCACCGGTCTCGGCGTGGCCGTCGTCGGTCTCGCGGGCGCGGTCGCCTTCGCGCTGGCCATCCGCGAGACCCTGGTCGCGCGCGGGCTGGTGGAGCCGAGGCGCAAACCGGAACCCGAGCCCGAGCCCGTGGTGGCGTCCGTCCCGTCGCAGGTGTCATCCGCCGAGCTGGCCGGTCTGCTGGCCCCCCTCGTCGAGGCGCTGCGCGAGGACCTGCACCACGGCCCCCGCGCGAGCGGCGAGCACCGCCACAACGGCACGGGCCCCCTGGTCGCAACGGAGGAGAACCGATGAGAGCCAAGCTGGGCGTCAGCGCCCTCGTCCTGCTGTTCCTCGGGGGCCTGTGGCTGGTCGCCGCGCCGTTCGTGGTCGGCTACCAGTCGCGCGGCGACGAGTACGCCGACGCCACCGTGAACGACCTGTGGATCGGCGGCGGCCTCGCCGCGGTCGGGTTCGTGGCCCTGGTGACCTACGCGGCCGACCTGCTGCGCGAACTCGCCGCCCGCGGCACGCACGCCGACCACTGACCGGGACATGTCGTGTCCCGCACAGGCGAGGACCCTCGCTGGGAACCAGGCCCGGCCCTCAGCGGGCACTTCGAGATCGGCAAGGACGGCGCGCGCCTGCTCGTCGTCGGCTACGACGGATCGGAACCGAGCAGAAACGCCCTCGCGTACGCGGCCGGGCTCGCCCGCAGGGACGACGCCGCGCTCCTCGTCGCCTTCGTCGAGGCGCTCATCACACCCACACTGTGGTTCCTCGCCGGGTCGCCGATCATCCCCGACTCGGCGGTCGACCTGCGCGACGACCTGCGCACCGAGCTCGTCGGCTGGCCCGTCCCTTGGGCGTTCGTGAACGTGCGCGGCGACACCGCCCGCCAGCTGGAGGCGCTCGCGGAGGCGTACAAGGCCGACGCCATCATCGTGGGACGCTCGCGCTCGTCGTGGCACTCGGTGGCGGCCAGGCTGGCCAAGCGGGCCCGCCGTACCGTGCTGGTGGTGCCCTGACCAGCTACGACGTCGCATATGGTGGCTGGATGAAGCGCACAGCCGCCATCGCGTTCGCGGTGATCGCTTCGGTCGCGTGCGGCGCGGCGAAGCCGGCCGCTGTCCCGACGCCGTCACCCACACCGACCTCGACGTCAACCACCTCGACTTCACCGGCACCCACCGCCACGCCGAGCCCGAGCCCGAGCGCCCCGCCCGAGTTCACCGCCGCGGTCGCGCGGGTGTCGCGTGACCAGCTGCCCTACTCCTGGCGTCCCGGCTGCCCGGTCAGCTACCGCGACCTGCGCCTGGTCACGCTGACGTACTGGGGGTTCGACAACCGGCCGCACACCGGCGAGCTGGTCGTCCGCAAGAACGTCACCGACGACATCAGAAAAGCCTTCAAGAAGCTGTACGACCGGCGCTGGCCGATCAGGCGGATGAAGCTGGTCGACGCCTACAAGGCCAGCGACTTCGACTCCATCGAGGCCGACAACACCTCGGCCTTCAACTGCCGCCGGGTCGACAACTCGCCCAACTGGTCCAACCACGCGTACGGCGAGGCCATCGACATCAACCCTCGTGAGAACCCGTACGTCACCGCGAGCGGCGGCACCTCCCACGCCAACGCCAGGAAGTTCACCAAGCGCCCGCTGCAGGGCAAAGGCGTGATCAACCCCGGCGACCGGGTCGTCAAGATCTTCTCCCAGGTGGGCTGGGAGTGGGGCGGGTACTTCTCCGGCGACAAGGACTACCAGCACTTCAGCAAGGGCGGCGGCTGAGAGGAGCACTGATGGCGGCGCGCGACGGCGACGGCTGGGCCGAATGCGCCCAGGGCCACCGGCACTGGGGCGTCCACGGCGCCTCCGGGCTGCTGGCCGTCCACCACGACGCCCTCGGCGTGCCGCACGTGCTCATGCAGAAACGCTCCTGGTGGAGCCACCACGGCGGCACCTGGGGGCTGCCCGGGGGCGCGCGCGACAGCCACGAGGACGCCGTCGCCGGCGCGCTCCGCGAGGCCCGCGAGGAGGCGGCGCTGCGCGCGGAAGAGCTCCGGGTGCAGGGCGTCTACCTCGACGACCACGGCGGGTGGACGTTCGAGACGGTGATCGCCGCCTCCGCCGAGCTGCTCGCCGCCGCGCCCGCCAACAGCGAGAGCACCGAGATGCGCTGGCTGCCGCTGCCCGAGATCGCCCGGCTCCGGCTGCATCCCGGGTTCGCCGCCACCTGGCAGCAGGTCCAAGGCGCCATCCGGCCCGAGACCATCGTGCTCGACGTGGCCAACATCGTCGGCGCGCGCGCCGAGCGCGGCTGGTGGAGCGACCGGCTCGGCGCCGCCACCCGGCTGCTCCACGACGTCGCCGGGCTCCGGCTGGAACACCCGGTGCTCTCCCGGTGGTACCCGCGGATCGTGGCCGTGGTGGAGGGCGCCGCCAGGAGCGCCCCCGACGTGCCCGGCATCCAGGTGGCCGCGGCCACCGGCAGCGGCGACGACGCCATCGTCGACGTGGTCCGCCGGGCCGAGCCGTGGGAACGCGTCCTCGTCGTCACCGCCGACCGTGCGCTGCGGCAACGCGTCGGCGAACTGGGCGCCGAGACCGCCGGCCCGAAATGGCTGCTGTCCCGGCTGCGCCGGTAGCCGGAGATCGACGGCATCCGGACGTACATCCCCGCCGCGCAGCCGCTATCGTGGTTTCCGCACCGGGAGGGTTCGCATAGTGGACGAGTGCAGCCGCCTTGAAAGCGGCCAGGTCAGCGATGGCCTCGTGGGTTCGAATCCCACACCCTCCGCTCCCGGTACAGCCGCCCCGGCCCGGGGCCGGAGCGGCTGACCCTCACTTCCCCGCGAAACCGTCGCCCACGCTGGCCGCCAGCCTCAGGTACGCCTCCCGCGTCGACTCCTGCAGCCTGTCGAGGTCGATCTCCGCGCCCTCCTCCAGATGCGGGTCGTACGGCACCCGCACGACCGCGCGGCACCTGGCGGCGAAATGGGCCTCCAGCTTCTTGATGTCGACCGCCGACTTCGAGCGCGGCCGGACGCTGCACAGCACCACGGTGGCGCTCTTCACCAGGTCGCCGTACTCGTGCGCCTCCAGCCAGTCGAGCGTGGCCGAGGCCGCCCGGGCGCCGTCGACCGACGGCGAGCTGACCAGCACGATCTGGTCAGCCATGCCGAGCACGCCGCCCATCGCCGAGTGCAGCAGCCCGGTGCCGCAGTCGGTGATGCAGATCGAGTAGAAGTTCTCCAGCACCTCGGCGACGGCCTGGTAGTCGGCCCCGCTGAACGCCTCGGAGACCGACGGGTCACGGTCGGAGGCCAGCACCTCCAGGCGCGAGGGCGCCTGCGAGGTGAACGCCCTGATGTCCACGTACCGCTTGACCTGGTCGCGCTCGTTCAGCAGGTCGCGCACGGTGGCGGACGTCTCCAGCGTCAGCTTGTCGGACAGCGTGCCCCGGTCGGGGTTGGCGTCGACGGCGATGACGCGGTCGCCGCGGACCTGGGCCAGCGTCGCGCCCAGCCCGACCGTCGTGGTGGTCTTGCCCACGCCGCCCTTCAGGCTCAGGACGGCCACGCGGTGGTGACCGCTGGTGACGGGCGTACGGGCTCTGGTGAGCAGTTCGCGGCGGCGGCGCTCCTCCGGCGGCTCACCCGGCTTGATCCAGCCGCCGGACGCCTTGTACACCACGCGGCGCCACCCCTTGGAGGGGGCGTTACGGCGTCCGCGCAGCAGCGTGTCCGGGTCGAGGCTGTCGACCGACGGCCGTCCGGTGACCGGCGGCCGCGGCGGCGCGGTGAACACGTGCACCGGAGCATTGCTGTTCCGCCGCGACACCGGCTCCCGCTCAGCACCCCGCCACTCGGCCTCCCGCTCCTCAGGAGGCCACCCGGCCTGGCGACCCGCCTCCTCGTCAGCAGACCGCCCCGCCCGACGACCGGCATCGTCGTCGGCGGGCCACCCGGACTGGCGACCCGCCTCCTCATCGGCGGGCCACCCGGACTGACGACCGCTCTCGTCGTCGTGCCGCCACTCGGGCTGACGACTTGCCTCGTCGTGCCGCCGCTCGGACCGAGGGCCGCTTCCCTCGTCGGCGGACCGCCACTCGGACCGCGCGCCCCACTCGTCCGACGCCGCGTCGTCGTCCCGCGCCTCGGCGGGACCGCCGACGTCGATCCGCTCCTGCGGGCCCGTCCAGCCGCGCACCTCATCGGGAGCGACCGCCGGCTCGGGACGGGCCTGCGGACCGGTCCAGCCGCGCACCTCATCGGGGACGGGAGCCTCGTCCAGGTCAGGCCGCGAGGACGGCGACTCCGCGCGGTCCTCGCGCGGCTCGCCCCACGGCGAGCGCTCTTCCGACGGGTCGGACTCCCGCTCTGCCCACTGCGGCAGGCTGGTGCGGGGCAGCGTCTCGGACGTCCCGGCCCACTGCGGCAGGTCACCGCGCGGCCCGGCCGGCGAAGAATCGGCCGGCCGCGCGGAACGCTCCTCCTCCGGCCGCACCGGCTCGGGCCACTGCGGCGGCTCGTCGCGCGGCGGCGTGGCCGCCCAGGTGAACCGCTCGCCGTCCTCCCGGACGATCTTCCCGGTGACGTCGTCGGACACCTCGGCCTCGACGGCGCCGTCGACAGGGCCGTCGACAAGGCCGTCGGCAGCGCCCTCGACAGGGCTCACCTCGGGAGCCGCGTCGGCGGAGGGCTTGTCGAACCACGACCGCGCCCCCGCGTCCGTCTCCTCCTGCCGGTCGTCCGGCGAGGAGAGCGGAGGCGGAGTGAACGACAACCGGTAGGTGTCGGTGTCGTCGGGCCGCGGCAGCGGCTTCAGCGGCGCGTCGAACGCGTTCCCGGCGCCCTCGACGGACGCCTCCACGGCGCCGCCTGCCGGAAGGTCCCCTGAAGTGCCGTCCTCGGCCGCGTCGCGCGCCGAAGCCGCCGTACGGAACAGCGGCGGCGTGGGTGCCTCGTGCTCGGGCACCAGCCGCCAGGGGTCCTTGGGGTACGGCGAAGCGGCCGGCTCGTCCGCCGACGCGGCAGGAGCTCCGACGGAGACCGGAGTCTCCTCCTCCTTGATTGCGTCAAGCCAGGCCAGCTGCTCCTCGAGAGATTCTTCTCGATCGTGTCGTGCCACCGTGTTCCCCCTCGGGTGGGTCTAAAGGGGCAGCAAATACCTTGCAGGTTAACGTGAGCGCTTACCGAGCAGTCCGGCAACTCACCACTTCTTTGCCCGGCTACCGTGGTTCACATGCGAGCCATTGAGATCACCGAGCCCGGCGGACCCGAGGTGCTGAAGTGGCACGAGGTGCCCGAACCGAGCGTCGGACCAGGAGACGTGCTCATCGACGTGACCGCCTCGGCGGTCAACCGCGCCGACGTCCTGCAGAGGCAGGGTTTCTACGATCCGCCCCCCGGCACGTCCCCCTACCCGGGGCTCGAGGTCTCGGGCGTGGTGGCGCAGGTCGGCGCCTCCGTCGAACAGTTCAAGCCGGGTGACGAGGTGTGCGCCCTGCTCGCCGGCGGCGGTTACGCCGAGCGCGTGGCGGTGCCCTGGCAGCAGGTCATGCCCGTACCCGAGCGGGTGTCGCCGCGCGAGGCCGCGGGCCTGCCCGAGGTGGCGTGCACCGTGTGGTCCAACGTCTTCATGATCGGACGCCTGCGCAAGGGCGAGACCCTGCTCGTGCACGGCGGCGCCAGCGGCATCGGCACGTTCGCGATCCAGCTCGCCAAGGCGCTCGGGGCCCGCGTGGTCACGACCGTCGGCTCGGCGGAGAAGGCCGAGCGGGTGCGGGCGCTGGGCGCCGACGAAGTGATCAACTATCGCGAGGACGACTTCTCCGAGCGGGTCCGCGCCGACGTCATCCTCGACATCATGGGCGGCAGGTACCTGGCGGGCAACATCCGCGCGCTGAACACCGGCGGCCGGCTCGTCATCATCGGCCTGCAGGGCGGCCGCAAGGCCGAGATCGACCTCGGGGCGATGCTGTCGAAGCGGGTGGCCGTGCACGCCACGACCCTGCGCGCGCGTCCGGTCGACGACAAGGGCGTCATCGTCCGCAGCGTCGTCGACAACGTGTGGCCGCTGGTCGCGGCCGGTGCGGTACGCCCGGTCGTGCACGCCGAGGTGCCCATGGCGGACGCCGCGGAAGCGCACCGGATGTTGGATTCCGGAGAGCACGTCGGCAAGATCCTGCTAGTACGGTGAGTGTTATGAATGCTGAGGACAACAACACCCCCCACATCGTGGTGGTAGGCCCTGACTTCCAAGGTCAGGGCGATGACGGCGAGGAGGATCGCTCGGTCACCAACCTGGTCGAGCAGCCCGCCAAGGTGATGCGCATCGGCAGCATGATCCGCCAGCTTCTCGAGGAGGTCCGCGCGGCTCCCCTCGACGAGGCCAGCCGCAAGCGGTTGAAGGAGATCCACGAGTCCTCCATCAAGGAGCTCGAGGACGGCTTGGCCCCTGAGCTGGTCGACGAACTGGAGCGCCTGTCGCTCCCGTTCACCGACGACAACGGCACGCCGCCCAGCGAGGCCGAGTTGCGCATCGCGCACGCCCAGCTGGTCGGCTGGCTCGAAGGGTTGTTCCACGGCATCCAGACCACGCTGTTCGCCCAGCAGATGGCCGCCCGCGCTCAGCTGGAGCAGATGCGCAGGGCGCTGCCGGGCGTGCCCGGCGACGACCAGCAGCGGCCCCACGGCTCTGGCCCCTACCTGTAGAGCTTCTCGATCACCAGCGCCACACCGTCGTCGTCGTTGGTCGCGGTCACGTGATCGACCACGGCCAGCACGTCGGGGTGGGCGTTGGCGACCGCGTACGACGTGCCTGCCCAGCTCAGCATGGGCAGGTCGTTGGGCATGTCGCCGAAGGCCACGCTGTGCGCGGCCGCGATGGCGTGCTCGCCGGCGAGCGCGGCCAGGGCGCTCGCCTTGGTCACTCCCTGGGCGCTCATCTCGACGAGCCCCTTGCGCGACGAGTGGGTGGCGGTCACGAGGTGCCCCACGACCGCGTGCACGGCGGCCAGCAACTCGTCCGCCCCCAAGCCCGCGTGCCGGGCCAGCAGCTTGGCGCACGGACGCCCGGTGAGCGAATCGGCGACGGCAGTTCCCAAGCCCGCATGGGGGAAATCCGACTCGTGCGCATAACCGGCTTCATACTCGACCGAAAATAGCAGTTCGGGGACGTTCGCTCTTAGCTGAGCGACGACTTCCGCGAGCACATCCACCGTGATGAGGTGGGATTCCACTATCCGCTCGGTATGCAGGTCGTAGATCAGGGCGCCGTTTGCGCAGATGGCGAGCCCGTGGTGCCGTACGGCGCCCGCGACCGCCCCCATCCACCGGGGCGGGCGACCCGTCACGAACACGAGCATGGCGCCGGATTCCTCGACTTTGGCGAAGGCGGCGGCGGTGCGGGGAGACACGGTTCCGTCCGTACGCAGGGCGGTTCCATCCAGGTCGGTGGCCACGAGGCGCGGCTCAGGAAGGCTTCGCATAACAGGTTCCAGTTTGCCCGGTGATGCCACGCGACAGAAATCTTCGATGGGACGGGAACACCAACGCTCCAGAATGGTGTTAGATGGGTTGGCGTTGTATTAGCTGATCCCGTTGTGAAAACCAGCATGACTTTGTCTGAGCCACCCCGGGTGCTTGCTGTACGACACACCGGGACTCACGAGGTGTGGGTCCCATAGATTCATCATCCTGAGGGAGAGCTTTTATGGCTCAGGGAACCGTCAAGTGGTTCAACGCCGAGAAGGGCTTCGGCTTCATCGCCCCGGACGGCGGTGCGCCGGACGTGTTCGTGCACTTCTCCGAGATCGTCGGCAGTGGCTACCGCAGCCTTGAAGACGGCCAGCGGGTCGAGTTCGAGATCACGCAGGGCCAGAAGGGGCCCCAGGCCTCTCAGGTCCGCTCCATCTGACCTGAAACACCTGCATTAACCGCAACACAGACCGGGGTCCGTTCCCAGCGGGCCCCGGTCTTTGCATCCCCCGCCCGCATCCCCCACACCCCCCCGCACAGGCGTGCGGCGCCCGCCCCCGGCCGATACCCGGCGACAGCACCCACAATGAGGTCCCCGAGCAGGCCCTCCCACAACAGCGCGAGACCCCCTACCGCGCCCAGCCGACAACCGCGCTGGAGCACCCGACGAGGACCCCGGGCAGGCCCTCCGGAAGCGCCCGGCCACGCGCCCGTCGCCCACACAGGGCCACTCCTGGCAGCGACCCGTAGAGCCTCGTCCCAAGGGCCGCTCGCCCGGCACAGCGCGCTGTTCCGGAGTGGTGTCAGGACGGTTACGGGTTGCGCTCGGGGCGAACCCGGGGCAGGGGTGGGCCGTCAACCTGTGCATGAGGTACTCCTGGTTATGCCACCCCGTGACCGTGGCCGGGGTGCTCGTCCTGCTGGTCAGCGACCATCTGCTCAAGCAGTCCTGGCCCGGGTTCTTCACGGGCAAGCTCAGCGACGTGGCCGGGCTCCTCGTGGCCCCGGCCCTCCTGGCGCTCGTGCTCCCGCGCCGCGCCGACCTGGCGGCCACCGTACTGACCGGGGTGGTGTTCGCGCTCGTGAAGACCACGGAGACGGGCGCCGAGCTCGCCACCCATATCTGGACCTTCGTGGGCGGCCCTTCGCGCGTCCTCGCCGATCCCACCGACCTCCTGGCCATCCCCGCGCTCGCCCTCGCCTGGTGGGCACGCCGGCGCAGCCTCCGCACCGGCCCGCCCCGCCGGACCCTGGCCCTCGTGACGATCCCGCTCGCGGTCCTCGCGACCACCGCGACCTCCGCCGAGCCCAGGCCGCCCACGGCCGTCGCCGTGGACGAGCGGGACGGCCGCATCACCGTCCACACCGCCGACGGCGACACGTGGTCGACCGAGGACGGCGGCCGTACGTGGGATCTCGGCGTCGGCCCGGCCGACGTGCGGCCGTGGAGCGCCCGCTGCGTGCCGTACCGGAGCACGCGCTGCTACCGGGTGGCGGGCGACCGGCTCGTGGTGGAGCAGTCGGACGACGGCAGCGCGACGTGGCGCCTCGCGTGGGCGCCGTCCGCCGAGGAGGTCGAGCGGATCACCCGGCGCCACGACCCGGCCGCCCGCCCGGCCTCGGTGGCCCTGGCCGTCCAGCACCGCCCGGAAGGTCATGTCGTGGTCGTCGCGAACGGCTCCGACGGCATCCTCGTCCGCGACCCGTCGGGCACGTGGCGGCGCGTGGGCTGGCCCGACGGCGAGCCCGCCGACGTCGATCTGACCCCCGAGCGGAACGTGGCGCTCTTCCTCGCCGTGTGCCTGCTCTTCGGCGGCGCAGGGGCGGGTCTGCGCCGCTACGCCCGCGCCTACACGGCGTTCGCGGCCGTCGCGTGCGTGTGCGTGCCGGTGATCGCGCACCCGTTCGCCGCGCGCGGGGTGCGGGGGTGGCTCGCCGACAACCTGCCCGCGCTGGGCGGGCTGCCGTCCGTCGCGGCCCTGCTCGCGCTACCGGTGTGCGCCGTGGCGTGCGTCGTGCTGATCGTCGCCGGACGGGCCAGGCCCCTGCCGATCGTCGTGGGCGTGCTGGGCGGCCCGCTCGTGTACGCGAGCGTCTACACGCCCTTCACTGGCTGGGCGCAGGGCACGCCGGACAGCCACGCGGCGGCCACCGCGATCGCCGTGGTGCTCACCGCGCTCGTGCTGCTGGCGGGCGCCGCCCTCGTAAGGAACGACGCCCGCCGCGCTCACGCGGAAGGGCTCACTTGGCGGGCGTGAGCACGTCGAGCCCCACGTAGGGGCGCAGCGCCTGAGGCACCACCACGGAGCCGTCGGCCTGCTGGTGCGTCTCCAGGATCGCCACGATCCAGCGGGTCGTGGCGAGCGTGCCGTTGAGCGTGGCCAGCGGCTGCGGCTTGCCGTCCTTGTCGCGGTAGCGGACGCCGAGCCGCCGCGTCTGGAACTCGGTGCAGTTGGACGTCGAGGTGAGCTCGCGGTAGCGGCCCTGGGTCGGGATCCACGCCTCGCAGTCGAACTTGCGGGCGGCCGACATGCCGAGGTCGCCGGCCGCGGTGTCGATGACGCGGTACGGCACCTCGATCTTGGCCAGCATCTCCTTCTCCCATTCGAGCAGGCGAAGGTGCTCCGCGTGAGCCTCCTCGGGCAGGACGTAGGAGAACATCTCGACCTTGTCGAACTGGTGGACCCGGATGATGCCTCTGGTGTCCTTGCCGTACGAGCCCGCCTCGCGGCGGAAGCAGGACGACCAGCCCGCGTAGCGCAGCGGCAGGTCGCCGCCACTCAGGATCTCGCGGGCGTGGTAGCCGGCCAGCGACACCTCGGAGGTGCCGACCAGGTAGAGGTCGTCCTCGGGGAGGTGGTAGATCTCCTTGTCGTGGGCCACCTGGAAACCGGTGCCCGCCATGGTCTCGGGCTTGACCAGCACCGGGGTGATCATGGGGATGAACCCGGCCTCGATGGCCTGCTGCATCGCCATGTTGAGCAGCCCGAGCTGGAGCCGCGCGCCGACGCCCTTCAGGAAGAAGAAGCGCGAGCCGGACACCTTGGCGCCCCGCTCCATGTCGATGGCGCCGAGCGCCTCGCCGATCTCGAGGTGGTCCTTCGGCTCGAAGTCG
This sequence comes from Nonomuraea maritima, assembly GCF_900100395.1. Taxonomy (GTDB): domain Bacteria; phylum Actinomycetota; class Actinomycetes; order Streptosporangiales; family Streptosporangiaceae; genus Nonomuraea; species Nonomuraea maritima. Next base: position 61,237 of record NZ_FNFB01000019.1, read on the forward strand.
AACACCCGGGGCTCGCCGTGCGTCTCGAGCACCACGTAGTCGTCCTCGCCGCCGGGGGGCGCGCCCTCCTCGACGATGTTGGGCACGGTCTGCAGCAGCGCGTCGAGCTCGCCGGCCAGCTTCTCGGCCTCGGCCTCGGCCGCCTTGACCTGGCCCGCGAGGTCTTTGGCCCGCTGGAGCAGCGCGGCCTTCTCCTCGCCCTGCGCCTTGGAGACCGACTTGCCCATGCTCTTCTGCTCGGCGCGCAGCGACTCGAACGAGGTCAGCGCCGATCGGCGACGTCCGTCGAGGTCGAGCAGCGCGTCGACGACCGAGTCGTCCTCGCCGCGGGCGCGCTGCGACGCCCGGAGCCGGTCGGGATCCTCACGAAGGGTACGCAGGTCAATCACAGAGAAAGGCTACCGGCGCACCGGCCCGTCGCGCTCACCTATAAGCCGTGAACCATCCCGATCAGAGGCGTCCGGCCCGGATGCGGGCCAGCCAGTCGCCCGCCTCGGCGAACTCGCCGTCGCTCGTGCCGCGCTTGACCTGCGGCGCCACGCCGTCGGCCCGCGGGTAGCTGCCGAGGAAGCGCACCTCGCCCGCGATGCGGTGCAGCCCGGAAAGAGCCTCGCCGACGCGCGCGTCGGCGACGTGACCCTCGAAGTCGAAGTGGAAGAAGTAGCGCCCGATGCCGTCGCCGGTCGGCCGCGACTCGATGCGCGTCAGGTTGACCCCGCGTACGGAGAACTCGGTCAGCATCTCCAGCAGCGCGCCAGGACGGTCGTCGGCCAGGAAGACGACCAGCGTGGTGCGGTCGGAGCCGGTCGCCTCCGGCAGCGCGGCGCCCGGCCGCCCGACCTTGACGAACCGGGTCACGGTGTCGGACCTGTCGCCGACGTCGGAGGCCAGCTCGACGAGCCCGTAGTGCTCGCCGGCGATGGGAGCCGCGATCGCCGCGTCGTACGGCGAGCCAGGCAGAGCCACCTCCTGGGCCGCGGCGGCCGTGGAGGGCGCGGCCACCACGACGGCGTCGGGCAGCTCGCGCGAGACGTAGGCGCGGCACTGCGTGATGGCCGCGGGATGCGTGTAGACCCGCTTGATGTGCGGAATATCGGTGCCGGGCCGGGCCAGCAGCGAGAACCGCACCGGCAGGAGCAGCTCAGCGTTGATCATCAACGGCTCGCCCCAGGCGAACTCGTCGAGCGTCGTGGTGATGGCACCCTCGATCGAGTTCTCCAGCGGCACGACGGCGCCGTCGGCGTCACCCGCGCGGGCGGCGTTCAGCGCGGCGCTCACGCTCGCGCACGGCAGCCGCTCGGCTGTGGGGTCGAGGAGCCGCAGGGCCTCTTCGGTGAAGGTCCCTTCGGGGCCGAGATAGGCGAGTCTGGGCATGCGTCCAGAGTATCCGCAGGTCGAGGGCATATGTCGCTGATTCGCCCACGCGTCCACACAGTGAGACGCTACGGCGTCTCGGCGGCGCGCCGGGCGACCACAGGCCCGAGCCCGAGGCGCGCCGCCCGCACCGCCGCCTCCTCCTCCGGCGACAGCGGCTCCTCGCCCTTGCCGCCCACCACCGGGCGCACGTACGTACGGGTCTCGCTGCGCCCGTTGATCGACGTCAGCACGATGCCGTCGCCCAGCCCGTTGATCATCGCCACGGAGAACGACAGCCGCCCGGTCATCTCGGAGAGCGCGTCGTAACGGCAGACCGCGACGTCGCGCACGGCCTTCAGGTCGCCCGGGACCTCGCTGAGCTGCCGGGCCAGCATGCGCCGCCCCTCTTCGACGGTGGCCCGCGCCTCGCGCAGCGCCAGATAGCCGATCAGCACGCCGCTGACGCCGGCGACGAGGCCCACGATCATCCAACCGGTAATGAGCACACCACGCAGGGTAACGTCACGGCAAAGCGGTCTGCCGTCGTTTCGGCAGCCACGACACGAGCAGCCACACGAGGACGATCGCCCCGAGTCCGTACCCGTTCTGCACGATCTTGCCCAGTACGAGGCTCACCCCCGGGATGTCGGCGGCCTTCAGCGAGACGCCCCACCAGGGCACGGGCACCACGTAGTACAGCCACACGCCGGCCGCCACGCGCAGCCGTACCGGGTCGCGGCCGTCGCCGACGACGGCGGCGAGCACGACCACCACCCAGGCCAGGTGGTGGATCCAGGCGACCGGCGAGATGAGCACCGCCATGAGCCCGACGAGCGCGACCGCGGTGATCGGGTCGCCCCTGTCGTGGGCGTCGCGCGCGCCGCGGAAGCCGTACCAGGCGACCACGGCCACGAGCACCAGCCAGAGCGCGGACGTCAGCAGTTCGGGCCAGTACAGCCGGATCAGCATGCCGCGGATCGACTGGTTGGTGGTGGCCGCGTTGGCGCCGAGCCGCTCGGGGTCGAGCAGCGCCGAGAACCAGAAGCCTGCCGCGTCGCGCGGGATCACCGCGAACGGCAGCAGCGTGAGCACCGCCGCTGTGAACGACGCCATGAAGAACGTCCGCCACTGCCGCGTGACCAGCAGGTAGATCAGGAAGACGCCCGGGGTCAGCTTGACCGCCGTGGCGAGCCCGATCAGGAAGCCGCGCGGCCACCAGGGCCGTTTGGCCACGCAGTCGGCCAGGCACAGCGCCACCAGCAGGATGTCGACCTGCCCGAACCGCACCTGGTCCCTGATCGGCATCAGGTACGTGCCCATCACCATGAGCAGTGCGAACAGCCACGGCGCGTACCTGCGCCCCCGCAGGACCTCGCGGAACGCGAACCCGACGGTCACGGCCAGCGCCACGAAGATCCCGGCCGTCCACACCCACTGGGCGGTCTCCCACGACATCTTGGCCAGCACCACGGCGATCATCGCGGCCACGGGCGGATACGTGAACGGCAGCAGCTGCGGGGCAGGGGTGACGTAGTCGTACAGCGGCCGTCCTTCGAGGAGCATCTGCCCCCCGGTACGGTAGACGTCCAGGTCCACCAGGCGCTGGTCGTCGGGGTTGGTGAGCCACGAGTGCACCAGCGGCGCCGCGGCGGCCACCACCACGAGCGCCACCACCGCCCAGGCCCACCACTGCCGCCGTCCCACACGCACCTTGCCACTTGTCACGATGTGGGACGTTACCGTGGCTGTTGTCGATCGCGGGCAAACACCGGGGGTCTCACCATGCCGAACGCCACGCCGCGCTCTTCCGTCGGCGGGCGCCTGCGCATGCCCCGCGTCGTCCTCGCGCTGTTCCTCGTGGCGGGCGCCGTCCTGGGGCTGACGGCCCCGGCGGCGGGGGCCGCTCAGGCGGTCAGCGGACGGGTGGCGCTGATCGGCGTCCCTGGTCTGGAGTGGAGCGACCTCGACGCGACGGCCACACCGACCCTCTGGCGCCTCGCGGGCGAGGCCGCCTCCGCCTCGCTCTCGACGCGGGCGGTGCCACCGCCCGACCGCGGCGTCACCTGCCCCGCCGCCGGCTGGCTGACGGTGTCGGCGGGTCAGCGAGCCGGTACGGACGGCCGCGGCTGCCCGGCCCCGCCGGAGCCGCGGCGTCAAGGCGCGGGCGCGACGATCCCCGGCTGGGCGGCGCTGGCCGCCTACCAGGGACGCACCGGCTACGCCGCCCGCATCGGCACCCTCGGGCAGCTCGTGGAGGACGGCGGCGGCCAGGTGGCCGCCATCGGCCCAGGCGCGGCCCTCGCCGCAGCCGACAAGTCCGGAAATGTCGCCCACTACGCCGCCACCCCTGACGAGCTCGGCGACCTCACCCCCTACCACCTGATCGTCTTCGACGCCGACGACCTCGCCGCCGCCTGGTTCCGCCGCCCCCTCGACGAGTACGGCGTCCCCACCGCCCTGCCCGCCTCCGAGCGCCGGGCCGCCGTGGCCGCGGCCGACCGCCGGATCGGCGCCCTGATCGACCGGCTGCCGCCCGGCACCACGATTCTCGTGGCGGGCGTATCCGACGTGACGCCGGACGCCCACCTGCACGTGGCGCTGGCCGCCGGGCCGACGCCCGAGGGCGGGACGTTCCCGCACGGCCACCTCACCGCCACCTCCACCCGCCAGGACGCCCTCGTCACCATCACCGACCTCACGTCCACCGCCGTCCGGGTCCTCGGCCTCACGCCGCCCCGCGAGGTCGTCGGACGCCCCTGGCAGCCGGGAGACGCGGCCCAGGACACGCCGTCCGCCACGGTGACCGACCTCGCCGACGCCGACCTGGCCAGCAAGGTGCTGCGCGAGGTCCGCGGCCCGTTCTTCACGGTGCTGGTCACGGCCCAGCTCCTCTTCTACGCCCTCGCCGCCCTCGCCCTGCGCCGCCGCAGGACGGCAGGGAAGGACGCCGCGGGGGCCTCAGGGGTGCTCAGGTCCGTGCAGGTGGTCGCGGTGGTCAGCGGGTCGGTCGCGGTCTCCACGTTCCTGGCCCAGCTCGTGCCCTGGTGGACCCTGCCGGTGCCGATGCTGTCGGTGATCGTGACGATCCTCGGCGTCGCGGGGCTCGTCACCGCCGTCGCCTTCGCCGGCCCGTGGCGCGCCCACGTGCTGGGCCCCCTCACCGTGGTGGCCGCCGTCACGTCGCTCGCCCTGCTGCTCGACGTCATGACCGGCTCGGTGCTCCAGGTGAACGCCGTCACCGGCTACGAACCGGTGACCGGCGGCCGCTTCTACGGCTTCAGCAACATCGCGTTCGCGGTCTACTCGACGGGCACCATACTCGGCCTGGCCGGGGTCGCGCAGTGGCTGCAGGCCAGAGGCGTGGCCAGGCCCGTGGTGATCTCGCTCTGCGGCGCGTACGGCGCCTTCGCGATCTTCGCCGACGGGTGGCCGTCATGGGGAGCCGACTTCGGCGGCGTCCCGGCCTTCGTCGTGGGCCTCGCCGTCTTCCTCATCCTGCTCTCCGGCAGACGCGTCTCCGTCGTCCGGCTCGCGCTCGTCGGCCTGGCCGGAGCGGCCCTCGTGGGGGCACTGTCCGTGATCGACTGGCTGCGTCCCGACGACCAGCGCACCCACCTCGGCAACTTCGTCCAGCAGATCATCGACGGCGAGGCCTGGACCGTCGTCGGACGCAAGTTCGGCGCCATGATCGGCGTGACCGTCAGCAACGTGCCGCTGACGCTGCTCTCGCTGGTCGCGCTGGCCTTCCTGTTCTTCGTCCTGGCCCGGCCCTCGCGCTGGGGGGTCTCGGCGCTCGGCCTCGCCTACACCCGGGCCCCTGCGCTGCGACCTGGCCTGTTCGGCGCCCTCACCTGCGCGTTCGTCGGCTTCCTGATGAACGACTCGGGCATCGCCATCCCCGCCATGGCCCTGACGGTGGCCGTGCCGCTCACCCTCGCGGCGTGCGTACGCGCCCTGCAGCTCGCCGGGCCCACACCACCAGCGCAACAGTCAGGGCGAGCAGCACCCAGGCGAGCTGAGGCCTGAGGACCTCCCTGAGCCAGTCGAGGTCGGCGGGCTGGCCCACCACCCGGGCCGGCAGGTAGGCCAGCGACAGCACGGTCAGGTGCGCGACCACGAACCCGTCGACCGCCGACGCTCCCACGAGCGCCAGCACCCCGAGGGCCAGCCCGTCGTACCAGGGCAGCACGTACGGCGTCGCGAACACGTACGCGACCACCAGCCCGGCCGCGACGGCGGGCGCGCTCAGCCCGGCGCCGGACGAACGCAGCGAGGCCGGCCGCAACAGCGACCACGCCAGCAGCACGAGCACGAGCAGCGATCCGACCTGGATCTCCCCCCGGTAGGCGCTGCCGGTGCCCACCACCGCCTGCAACCAGCCCTGCACCAGCTTCCAGAACGACGCGTGCGAGATCGACTTGCTGGTACGGGTGATCGGCTCGATCGCCTCAGGCCCGACGACCGCGTAACCGGCGACCACCACCGCGACGGCGCACCCGGCCATGACCGCGAGCCGCCCAGGTCGCCGCCGCAACTCCCAGGCCGGCCCCAGCGCCACGAGCCCGGCGTTGACCTTGATCGCCACCCCGAGCCCGAGCAGCACGCCCGACCCGGCGGGACGGCCCCTGGCCAGCAGCGCGGCGACCATGCACGCGATGGCGAGGGTGTCGACGTGCATGCCGGCGACCAGCTGGTAGAGCAGCAGCGGATTGGCCGTCCACAGCAGCGCGGCACGCAGCCGGGCGGACGGGTCGTCCCTGGTGAAGCGGTCGACGAGCAGCCCCGTCACGATGAAGGCGGCGGCGTTGAACAGCGCCAGCACGAAGATCGTCATCCGGACGGAGTCGCCGCCGATCCAGCTCGCCACGGCCTGCAGCGCCGTCGCCACGGGGCCGTACACGCTGGGCTCTTCCCGCCACGGGTCCTCCACCGCGCCGGCCACGGGATCGCCGGGCAGGTCGACCGCGCCGTGGGTGTAGGGGTTGAGGCCGAGCGTCACCATCCGCCCGTAGGCGGCGTAGTTGAGATGGTCGCCCGACCCGGACGGCGGCAGGAAGGCGAGCACTCCGGCGACCACGCACCCGGCCACCACCAGCCACCGGGCCGGGATGTCACGCAGCCACGCCAGCGCGCCCAGCAGTCCGAGACCACCCAGCACGATCGCCACCGCAGCGAGCGCGACGACCAGGTGCGGTTCCGGCGCGGCGGACAGCGAGTACGGCGGCTGCCAGGCGGGCCCGGCCAGCGCGGGCACCATCGCCGACGGCCCGAGCAGCCCGATGACGACCGTCAGCAGGATCGACGCGCCGATCGCCGCCAGAGCCACATGGGCGAGCCGGCCGCGCCGCGTCTGCGAAGTCACCGGGAAATTCCAGCACACCTGCCCGGAGGTCAGCGCCGCCGGGGGAAGAGCCACTCCAGCCCGCGTACGACCGACGGCTCGCGTACGGCGAGTGCCAGGGCCACGTCGCGGAGCTGCCTGGCCCGGTGGAGCTGGGCGCGCAGGTCGGTGCCGGTGGCGCGGTGGGCCATGTCGACCTCGACCTCGGCGACGCGAAAACCCTTGCGCAGCAGGTCGATCGTCAGCGCCGTCTCGACCCCGAACCCGTGTGCCAGCGGCCGGGCCGCCTCGAAGGCGGCCCTGGTGAGGCAGCGCTGCCCGTTGAGCGGCTGGGTGGCCTCGAAGCCGGTGGCGCGGCGGATGCCCTCGCGCGCCAGACGGACGACTAACCCGTGGCCGCCCAGCTTCACGCGCGTGGCGAACGCGGCGATCGTCATGTCGGCCGTGCCGGCGCGTACGGGCTCGATGAGGGGCGCGGCGGCACCGGCCGTCACGCCCAGGTCGGCATCGAGGAAGAGCAGATGGCGGGGAACGTCGCCCTCGTCGAAGAGACGGACCGCCTCGGCGCCCGTCTCCATCGCGGCGGCCTTGCCCCGGTTGCGGCTGTGGCGCACCACGCGGGCTCCGGCCGCGCGCGCCACCCTGCCGGTCTGGTCGAGGGAACCGTCGTCAACGACCACCACGAGGCCCACGCCCGGGAGGGCCGCGGCCGCCTCGACCGTGGCCGCGATGCGGTCGGCCTCGTTGGCGGCCGGGATCACGACCGCCGTGTCGCCACTGGCGCTCATCGTTGCCTACCTCCGCCCGAGACACTCACCGCGCGCGCCACCCGCACGCCCGGACTGACCATGATTCCGCAGCCGCCGGGCCCGCGTGTGCCGATCGCCTCATGACTTCTCGCTGAGGAGGAACTCCTTCGGCACCTCGTCGTGCACGGTGAACACCGAATCGAGCCCTGTGACCTGCAGAATCTTGCGTACGGCGGGCCGCGGCGCGGCCACCTCCAGCGCTCCTCCGCGTTCTTTCATCCGTTTGAGTGCCGACAGCAGCACGTTCATCCCCGTGGAGTCGCAGAAATCCACGGCGGACATGTCGATGACCACTCGGCTCGGCCCGTCCTGCAGCAACCGAGTGAACTCGGACTGCAGGTGGGGTGCCGTGTAGAGGTCGATTTCCCCGGTGATGGCTACGAGCGCGCCGCCGGCTTGTGATCGAGTCGAGACCTTGAGCTCCACATGGGCAGGCTAGCGGCGCGAACGCCTCGGGTCACGTTGTCACGCCGATAGGGGAACGACGGGTTTTTGTCCGGCGTTTGGGCTCCACGGAAACGGAGAGTACGCGAAGCTTGACAGCGTGACACCGGAACCGGCACCGCTTCACGGCGAAGGAGGGGCTGGGGCTCGCCCGGCAGGCCCCGGATCGATGAACGCAGACAAACCTGAAGATCCTCAGCGCCAGGGGCTCCGCGACCGCCTGGAGACCGTCCTCATCCACACCGAGAAGGCGACGTCCTGGCACGACCAGGCGACGCGACTGCGCGGCCTGGTCAACCGCGACGGCTACGTCCCCATCCGGGCCCGGCTGCAGATCGAGGACCTCGAGTTCCTCGCCGGCGCCCGCACCGAGCTGCTCAGGTTCGCCGAGCTCGGGCTCAGGCTGCTCGACCTCCACCAGCCGCGCGACGCGGGCGGCATCACGAGCGACGCCGCCCATCCGATCCTGCGGTGCCGGAGCTGCATGTGGCGCTGGCCGTGCCCGACGTTCCGCGCGATGTCCGAGTCGTTCGGCACGTCCAGGGAAGAGCCCGACACCTCACTCCCTGAGACGGCCTGACGGAGGCGGCCCACCGCGACGCGGCCTTGGGTGACGTGGTGGGTGTCAGCCGCCGACCAGGGGCAGGCGGATCTCGAAGCGGCACCCTGGCCCGTCGTTGACGACCACGATCTCGCCGTCGTGCGCCTCCACGATGCCCTGCGCGATGGCCAGGCCCAGCCCTGCCCCGCCGTCGGCGGTCGGCGTCCGCGCCGCCTCCCCGCGGAAGGCCACCTCGAACACCCGTGACAGGTCCTCCTCGGGGATCCCTCCGCAGCAGTCGGTCACCGACACGCAGGCCACGCCGCGCTCCACGGCGGCCCGCAGCGTGACGGTGCCGTCCGAGGGGGTGTGCCTGATGGCGTTGACCACCAGGTTGCCGAGTGCCCGGCCGAGCGCGCCCGCGTCGGCCTCCACCGGCACGGCGGCGGACGCCTCGGCCGCTATCACGACGCCCTTGGCCCTGGCGAGCGGTTCTGCGCCGGCGAGCGTGTCGGCGACCAGATCGGCCAGCCCGACCCTGCTCCGCGACAGCCGCAGCGCCCCCGCGTGTATCCGCGACAGCTCGAACAGGTCGTCCACCATCCCCGACAGCCGCTCCACCTCCAGCTTGATCTGCCGGTGGTAGCGCGCGACGGTCTCGGGGTCGGTGACCACGCCGTCCTCCAGCGCCTCGGCCATGGCGCGCATCCCCGCGAGCGGCGTGCGCAGGTCGTGGCTCACCCACGCGACGAGTTCCCGCCGCGCCCCTTCCAGGGCCTGCTCCCGCGCGTACGCCTCCTCCAGGGTGTTGGCGATCGTCTGCAGCTCGGCCGGGAGGCCCTGGGGCGCGACGAACGGCAGCCGCCGTACGGCCGCCACCAGCCGCCTGCTCTCCCCGACCACCCGTCTGGCCAGCACGAACGCCACCCCCAGGCCGACGAGACCGCCCACGGCCACGACGCTCAGCACGAAGTCCTTGGTCGGCCCCTCGATGATCATCTTCGTGATGATCGAGACGACGCCGGCCAGCGTGGCGGCGACGGCGACCACCACGACCACGGCCAGCATCACGCCGATCGACTTCGTCCGCAGCCGGCCCATCACCCAGATGCCGGCGAGCGCCACGAGCAGCCCGAGCCCGGCCGTGACGCCCACCACCAGCGGCAGGTCGCCCGTCGCCACCCTGGCCGGCACGGCCGCGGCCACCGCGAGGCCGGTCACGCCGCGCCCTCCAACGGCTCGTACCGGTAGCCGACCCCCCACACCGTCACGATCCTGCGCGGTTCGGTCGGGTCGGGCTCGATCTTCTCCCGTAGCCGCCGTACGTGCACGGTGACCGTGGACGAGTCGCCGAACGACCAGCCCCACACCTGGTTGAGCAGCGCCGACCGGCTGAACGCCTGGCGCGGGTTGCGCATGAGGTGGGCGAGCAGGTCGAACTCCCTGGCCGTCAGCATCACCTCAGCGCCCCGCAGGCGCACCTCGTGGGCGCCGACGTCCACCACCAGGTCGCCGTCACGCAGCACCCCGGCGCCGCCGGTGACGGAGGCTCCGCGCGCCCGCCGCAGCACCGACTGCACGCGCAGCGCCAGCTCGCGCGGGCTGAACGGCTTGGTCACGTAGTCGTCGGCCCCGGTCTCCAGCCCGACCACGCGGTCGATCTCCTCGCCGAGCGCGGTCAGCATGATCACCGGCACCGGCCAGCGTTCCCGCAGTTTCCTGCATACCTGCAGCCCGTCGATCTTGGGCAGCATCAGGTCGAGCACCATGAGGTCGGGCGGGCTCGCGAGCGCCCGGCGCAGCGCCTCGGCGCCGTCGCCCACGCACTCGACCTCGTGCCCGTCGCGCTCCAGATAGCGGGCCACGACCTCGGAGACGGTCGGGTCGTCGTCGACGACCAGGATGCGGGTGTTCACCTCTTCACGGTACGGCTGAGCCCCACGAAAGGGGTGAGGACGTCATTCCTTCGTAAGCCTCGCGGATCATGACGTCAGGACGTACGGTGTCCCCATGGGTAGAGTCGTGATGCTCGTCATAGGGGTCCTGCTCGGCCTCTTCGTGCTGTTCAACTTCGTCCTGCCGTTGCTGGTGGGCCTGATCAAGCTGGCGCTGATCGTCGGCGTGGTCGCTCTGCTCGTCTTCGTCGCGGTCTTCGTGCTCGGCAAGCACTCGCGCTCGCAGTGACGCAGTTCCTGTTCGACCCGTGGCTGCTCGGCATCACCATGCTGGCGGTCCTGCTGCTGGTCGCCTGGGCGGCCGCGCTGCTGCCCGTCCTCGGCGGAGAGCCGGCGGGCGCCCCGCTCTCCTACGCGCGCCGCGCCGCCGTCCGGCGCCGGCGCGGTCCTGACGCGGCGGGCCGGCCGCGCCCACGAGCCCCCTGAACGAGCCCCGCTCCCGGTGTGAGTGGGGCTCGTCGCGCGAGCCCCTTGGTCGTCCGTCCAAGGAGAGGGCTCATGATCGATTCTCTTGTCACGCTCGTCGTCGACCTGTCCGGAGGCATGGCCGCGCTCGGCATCGTGCTGTTCACGGTGGCCGTACGGCTGCTGTTGCTGCCGTTGAGCGTCCGCCAGGCGCGGGCGGTGAAGGTGCGCGAACGGCTCGCACCCAAGCTGCGCGCGCTGCGCGCACGCCACGGACGCGACCCCCAGCGCATGTCGAAGGAGCTGTCGGCGCTGTACGCCGCAGAAGGCAGCTCGCCGTTCGCCGGGATCGTCCCCTCGCTGGCGCAGGTGCCGTTCATGTGGCTGATGTACCGGGTGGCCACACACCCGACCGCACTGGTGGGGCATGACCTGTTCGGGGCGCCACTGGGACAGCAGGTGGCGGGGCTGGTCACGCATTACGGTCTGGTCAGCGGTCCCATTTTGGTCTTCGTCGTTGTCGTCGTCATGGTCGCGGCGGTGGCGTGGTTCTCGGCCCGTCAGATCAAGGTGAGCGAGGAGCTGCCGGGGTCGGTGCGGAGAATCTCGAAGCTGCTGCCGTACGGGGCGGTGGTGGCGACCCTGGTGCTGCCGCTCGCGGCGGGGCTGTACCTGCTCGTCTCCACGGCGTGGGCCACGGGAGAGCGCGCCGTGCTGGCTAGCCGGCCTCTCTGAGCGCCGCCACCTGCCCGTTCATCGTCGGTGCCGGGGCGGGCAGTACGGCCCACACCGTGGTCGTGTCGCCGTCGTGCCTGACCCCCCAGCTCTCGGCGACGTACTCCACGATGCCGAGCCCGCGCCCGCCGAGCGACGAGAGAGTGGGACGGCCCGCGCGCGGCTCGGTCGCCGAACCGCCGTCGCTCACCGCCACCTCGATGTGGTCCTCGCTGCGCAGCCACGCCACCCGCACCATGCCTGACGGCAGCGGATGCGCGTGCCGGAGCGCGTTGCTCAGGAGTTCGCTCACCACGAGCACGGCGTCGTCGATGGCAGTGGAGAAGACGCCACACTCCTGCAGGTCAGTGCTCAGACGCTGGCGGGCAACGGCGACGCTGGACGGCGCGTACGGCAACAGCACCACGCTTGACACACCCACCTCCCCGTTCACCCGTGCCCCCCGCGGGAACACTCCCCGGTACGACCGAAATGCCCCGTTACTCAATCCCAGAAACCGCATCTCGATCACAGCTTGTACACATTGGACGATAGGCCAGCGGAACTGTGACCACCTCGTTACCGCATCGGTGTGTCGGATCGGATAGAGGAAGTGCCACGCAGAACGAGCCGCATCCTCGTGCCACCCCCGGGTCGCGCATGAGCGCTGACGTCTCCCCCCTGTGCCCTGGCCAGACTGCGGACGATGTAGAGCCCGAGCCCCACTCCACCAAACCTTCTCCGGTCGCCGCTGTCCACCTGGACGAAGCGCTCAAAGATGCGCTCACGGTCAGGCGGTGCGATACCGACGCCCTCGTCGTCGACCACCACGACGACGTTCTCGTCCTCCAGCCAGGCCGCCACGCTGATCAGGCCGCCCTGCGGCGAGTACTTGAAGGCGTTCTCCAGCAGCTGCCCCAGCACGATGTCGGTCGCCAGCGCGTCCCCCAGCACGTACGGCAGCCCGTCGGGGACCCGCACCTCGACGCGGTGCCGGTCGGACAGCGCGGGCAGCCCCAGCGTGGCGCCCTCGATCCGCTCGGCCAGGTCGAACGCCTCGATGCGCACCTTCAGCTCGTCGGCCCCCGCCCGCGCCCCGAGCAGCAGGTGGTCCATCAGCTCGCCGAGCGAGCGCGACCGCTCGGCGATCGTCCGCACGGCCGAGCGCCGTTCGGCGTCGCTCATCTTGTCCCAGCGCGCGTCGAGCGTGCCAGCGAAGCCGCGCACGATCGTGATCGGCGTGCGCAGCTCGTGGCTGGTCGTGGCGAGGAACAGGTCCTTGGCCTCCTCCAGCTCCTTGGCCGCGGTCACGTCGCGGAAGTCGACGACCAGCTCGCCGGTCTCCTCGATCCGGGCGCCCACCACGTCGAGCCAGCGCCCGTTGGCGAGCTGGTAGGTGACCTTCTCGCCCGCCGCCGGCACCGGGAACGGCGGCTCGCTGCCGACCACCGACTCGGCGGGCAGCCCGGTGAGCGCCGCGGCGGCCGGGTTCCACCGGATCACGCGCGCCTCCTGGTCGAGCACGGCGATGCCGTCGGCGCTGGCGTCGAAGACGGCCCGCTCGTGCGCCCGCTGGCGTACCGCCTCCTGGTAGGCGACGGCGTTGCGCACGGCGATGCCGGCGTGGCCCGCGAGCAGCTCCAGCAGCTCCAGCTCCAGGTGCCCGGGGGTGCTCCTGGCGAACAGCGCGTACAGGGCGCCGTACGGGCGGCCGCCGACGGCCGCGAGGCCGAGCGCGATCGTGTGCAGGCCGGGCAGGCGCGCCCACACCAGGTCGCCCAGGTCGCCCGACTGCAGCAGGACGGTCCTGCCCGTCCGTAAGAGCTTGTCCACGAGGCTCGTGCGCAGGTCGGTCGTGGTGCCCCTGAGCGTCTCCGGCAGCTGGTACGTGCTCACCAGCCGCAGCCGATCGCCCTCGATCAGCACGAACCCGCCCGCGTCTGCCCCGGTCAGCTCCGTGAGGCTGGCCGAGATCCGGTCGAGCACGGCCGGCAGCTCCAGCTCGGAGTTGACGTCGGCGACCACGTCGGTGAGACGGCGGACGAGCCTGGCCCGGCGCGCCATCCGGTGCCCGGCGAGCTCGTCGGCCCGCGCGCTGTGGTGGACGCAGACGTAGCCCGCCACGGCGCTGCCGAGGCGCAGCGAGCCGATGTCGACGCGCAGGTCGAGCACGGTGCCGTCGCGGTGGAGCCGCTTGGTGCGCAGCGACACCGGCTCGCCCGTGCGGACGCGCTCCAGCACGGCGTTGTGCTCGGCGACCAGCTCGTCAGGAACGATCGGCGCGCGCCGCCCGAGCACCTCGTGCGCCGGGTAGCCGAACATGCGCTCGGCGGCGTCGTTCCAGACCAGGACGGTCTGGTCACGGTCGAGCGCGACGACGGCGTTGGGTGAGCTGGCGAGCACCGCGCTGGCGATCTCGTCGTCACTACCGGCCCATTGGTCCCCCACGCCTCCATAGTGCCCGTGGCGCGGCGGGTCCGTCGGGCGATCCGTCCGATACGCTGCGGTCACGGTGATTCTCGACAGGTGAGGGAGGGTGATGAGCATGTCGAGTTCCGATCTCGACGCCCTGCTGCGGGTGACCTCCAGCACCTATCGGGGCGGCTCGCCGCCCGCCATCGCGTTCGGCACCTACGACGGCGCGGTGGGCCGGCTCGTGCTGGCCGTGACCGTCAAAGGCATCGCCGCGTGCAGCTTCGAGCCGGAGAACGACGTGTTCGAGCTGGTCACCAGGCATGTGGGCGACTACATCGGCCCCGACCCGCGCCGCCTCGACCCCGTGCGCCGCGAGCTCGACGCGTACTTCTCCGGACGGCTGCGCGCCTTCGCCACCCCGGTCGACCTGTCGCTCGCCACGGCCTTCGCCCGTACGGTGCTGCAGAAGACCATGGGCGTCCCGTACGGCACCACGACGTCGCTTGAGGAGATCGGCGACAGCATCGGCCGGCCGCGCGCGCTGCGGGCGATCGGCAACGCGTTGGCCTCCAACCCCGTCTGCGTGATCGTCCCGTGTCACCGGGTGGTGCGGGCCGACGGGTCGCTCGGCGACTACGCGGGGGGCGCGGCCGCCAAGCAGCACCTGCTCAACGTCGAACGGCGGGCCTCAGCGGGCTGAGGAGCGCCGCCGCGCCGTACCGGCCAGGAGACCGATCAGGAGGGTCACGAGGGCCGCGACGACCGCGCCGCCGAGGGCGCCGTTCATCCACGGCTCACGGGTGAAGCCGATGGCGTCGCGCAGGTCCGTCCAGATCTGGTCCCAGCCGGGCAGGGTCGGGGTGGAGGTGGTCAGCCAGTACGCGACGAAGCCGAGCGCCCACGGCACGAGCATCGACCAGCGCGAGGGCGCGTCTTCGGCGGTGTTCCACGAGCGGGAGCCGCCGAAGAGGAAGTAGTCGACGGCGAGCACCGCGAACATCGGCACGAACACCGCACCGATCACGCCGAGGAACGCGCCGTAGGAGTTGACGTCCACCACCAGGGCGATCGCCGTGGTGAGCACGCCGATGGCGACGGAGAAGACCCGCCGGTCCACACGCGGCAGGAGGTTCTGCAGCGACATGGTGGTGGAGTAGACGTTCGCGAACGACTGGTCGGTCTCGCGCAGCGTGAGGACGGCGAAGAACAGCACGCCCAGCGGTACGGCCACGAACGGCCCGAAGACCGACGTCGAGTCTGCCGCCACCGCGTCGGCGCCCGCGATCGCCACCGCGTACACGCCGAGCCCGAGGCAGGCGACCTGCGCCAGCGTGTACCCGCCGACCACGCCGGTGAAGGCGGCGCCGCTCGAGCGGGAGTGCCGGGCGAAGTCGGCGGCCACCGGCACCCACGACACCGACAGTGCGATCACGTAGTCGACGGCGGGGGCGAACGCCTCCCACGAGCCGCCCGTGTACGCGGGCGCGTCCGACACGAGGTGCCAGGTGAACCAGATCATCGACACGATCACGCCGATGGTGACGTACCTGCGCAGCACGCGGATCGAGCCGAGCGGCCAGATCGCGAGCGCGGTGGTGAGCACGCCCGCGAGGATGACCCACACCTGGTACGGCACCCCGCCGAACATCGCGGACGCCGCCTTGGCGATCACCCACAGCTCGAAGGCCCCCCAGCCGAGCATCTGCACGATGTTCAGGACCGTGGGGACGTACGACACCTTGGCGCCGAACAAGCCGCGCAGCAGCACCATGGCCGGGCTGCCGGTCTGGGTGCCGGGGACGGCCGCCAGGCCCACCATGGCCGTGCCGATGAGACTGCCGACCACGGTCGCGACGAGCGCGGCGGTGAGCGAGAGCGGCGCGTCGCCGAGGGGGTTGATCAGGAACAGCGCCCCGGAGAAGCCGAGGAGGCTCACCCCCAGGTTGGCCCAGAGGGCGCCCTGGTCGAGGACGCCCAGGGTCTTCGGCGGCCGCCCTTCGAGGGTGAGGGGGACTTCTTCCACGCCGTGCGTCATCGCACACTCCCTACGCCGGCATTATCCGGACAGGTTCGTGCGGTCGGCGACGGCACTCAGTCGCCCTCTCAGCCTGGTAGCCCCAAGCTCCCGCGTTGACACGTAACGCAAAAACGGGTTCAACCCGCTTTTACCGCCCCTATGATGCCCTACTGCCTACGGGATGGCCAGAGTGGGTTCAGGCGACGTACGGGGGCGTGCCGCCCTCGCTCACCATCGCGCGGCCCGCGGCCTCCCACGACTGCATGCCGCCCGCGACGTTGACCGCGTCGCGGCCGAGCTGGTTGAGCCACGCGGCGACCTGGAACGACCGGCCGCCCGCCCGGCAGACCACGTAGACCGTGCGGCCGGCGGGGACCTCGTCGACCCGGCCCTGGATCTGGGTCATGGGGATGTGGACGGCCTCCGGCGCGTGCCCGGCCACCCATTCGTCCTGCTCGCGGACGTCGAGCAGGTAGGCGTCGGAGGGAAGGGCACTGGCCTCGATCTCAGGAACGGTCATGCCTCCATCATCGCGGGTCGCGCGCAGTGGGCCGTACGGAAGCTCACTTGAGCAGGCGCGACATGCGGCGGTCCGCGAGGGGCTTGCCGCCCGTCTGGCAGGTGGGGCAGTACTGCAGCGAGGAGTCGGCGAACGACACCTCGCGGATGGTGTCGCCGCACACGTCGCACGGCTGCCCGGCGCGGTTGTGGACGCGCAGCCCCGACTTCTTCTCGGCCTTGAGGTCTTTGGCGGCGAGCCCGTGAGCGCGCTCGACGGCGTCGCGCAGGGTGGTGACGATGGCCTCGTGCAGGTCGGCGATCTGCTCGTCGGTGAGCGTCGCGGCGATCTTGAACGGTGACATCTTCGCCGCGTGCAGCACCTCGTCGGAGTAGGCGTTGCCGATGCCGGCGACCACCTTCTGGTCGCGCAGCAGGCCCTTGATCTGGGTGCGGTTGCCGCCGACGATGCGCTTGAGCGCCTCGACGGTGAAGGACTCGTCGAGGGGGTCGGGGCCGAGGGCGGCGACGCCGGGGACATCGTCCGGATTTTTCGTGACATAGACGGCGAGCCGCTTCTGCGTGCCCGCCTCCGTCAGCTCGAACCCCGGCGCAAGCCCCTCCTCGTCGGGCGCCAGCCGTACGCGTACCGCCAGCGGACCCTTGCCAGGACGGACGGGCTTCGCGCCCGAGAGATCGTCGCGCCAGCGCAGCCAGCCCGCACGGGCCAGGTGGATGACCAGGTGGAGGCCGTCGCAGTCGAGGTCGAGGAACTTGCCGTGGCGCGTCACCCCGGTGACGGTCAGCCCGCCGAGCGCGGTGACCGGCGGGTCGAACGTCTTGAGCGCCTGGATCGCGACCACGTCGACGCCCAGGATCGTGCGGCCCACCGCCCGCTCGCGCAGGAAACCGGTGAGCGACTCAACTTCGGGAAGCTCCGGCATGCCCCCAGAGTACGGTCCTAGCGGGGCACGTCCCAGAAGGCCAGCTCGTGCGCCATGCCCTCGGTGAACAGCGCCTCGGCCCGCGCCGGGTCCGGGTCGGCCTCGTCGATCATCTGCGCGATCCGCGCGGCGAGCGCCGCGAACCCCGGGTCGGCGTACGTGTCCACCCAGGCGCGGTAGCGCGGCTCGGCGGGCGGGTTCTCGGCCAGGATCCGTCCCAGCTGCGAATAGCCCCACATGCACGGGTACAGCGCCGCCAGCCCCTCCCCGTACGTCGCCGCCGATTCCAGCAGGAACGACGTGTACGCCGCGCACGCCGGCCCCTTCCTCGCCCCCTCCAGGTCGGCGCCGAACTCGGCCGACATCCCGCGGTGCAGGTCCAGCTCGTCGTGGTACGTGGCGTGCGCCAGGTCAACCAGGTCGCCCACGTGGGCGTCCGGCGCCTGCCAGGCCAGCCGCGCGAACACGCGCACGTAGTCGAGCAGGAACAGGTAGTCCTGCTCCAGCCACGAGCGGAACACCGGCTCCGGCAGGTCACCGCGGGCGATCCCGGCGACCGTCGGGTGGTCGAGCTGGGCCTGGAGGAGCGGGCGCCCGACCGCGTGCAACTTCTCCGCAATGCTCATGTCTGGGAGGTTAGTGTCGAAGCATGTCGGTGACGATCGCGGAAGAGCTTCTCCTGCTGGCCCACAGCGACGACCAGGGCAAGTCGCTGATCAACGCGATGCAGCTCGACCCGGCCCTCGCCGGGGCGCTGCTCGCCGAACTGGCCGTCCACGAACGGCTGGAACTGTCGGACAAGAAGGTGACGGTCAAGGACGCGTCCCCGACGGGCGACGCCGAACTCGACGCCGTCCTGACCCGCGTCGCCGGACAGGCGAGGAGCCGCAGCCCCCTCTGGTGGATCCAGAAGCTGCAGTCGGGCGGGACACGCCGGCGCCTGCTGACCAGGCTGGTGGCCTCGGGCGTGCTCACCGAGGAGCGTGGGAAGGTGCTCGGCGTCTTTCCCGTCACCCGCTGGCCGGAGGCCCACCACGGCGTCGAGGCGGACGTCCGTGAGCGCGTCTCGGCCGTGCTGGCGGGCGCCACCCCCGACGCCCGTACGGCCGTCCTCATCGCCCTCACCCATGCGGTCCACCTCACCCGCAAGGCGTTCCCCGACGCCGACAAGGCCCGCGTCAAGGAGATCGCCGAGGGCGCCTGGGCGGCGGACGCGGTGGCGAAGTCGATCGCCGCGGCCACGTCCGCCGCCATGACCGCCGTCCTGGCGGCCACCGTCGTCACCGCCGCGAGCTGACACCGGACGGGGGACGGGCCGCGCGGTGCCCTACCAGGTCCGCGCGGCCCCGGTCGTGCGCCGCCGTCAGCCGGTGGTGCCGTCGAGGATGTTCTGCGGCACCGGCTTGTCGTCCTTCAGGGCGTTGAAGATCGCGAGGGCCTTGGTGCGGTCCCACTTGATCGCCGTGCCGCCGCCGGGGATGATCTCCTCGCCGCCGAACGGCACCACCGTCGTCACCGGGCTGTCGCCCATCGCCAGGCCCAGCGAGAGCATGTTGAGCGCCCCCGTGCCGGAGTCGACCTCGACCGCGTCGGTCGCGCTCATCGCCAGCGGGATCGAGGTGAACGGGTTGAGCAGCACCCCGGGGCTGGCCGCCTTCTTCACGACCGCGCCCAGGAACTGCCGCTGCCGCTTCGTCCGCTCGAAGTCGGGCAGCGCGCCTCCCTTGCGGGTGCGGACGAAGCCGAGGGCCTGCGACCCGTTGAGCACCTGCCGGCCCTTCTTGAGCTTCAGGCCCGCCTTGGGGTCGCTGACGGCGGCCGGCACGTTGATCTCGACGCCGCCGACCGCGTCGACGATGCCGACGAAACCGGCGAAACCGATCTCCATGTAGTGGTCGATGTGCACGCCGGTGACCGTCTCGACGGTGCGGGCCAGCAGCTTCGGACCACCGATGGCGTACGCGGCGTTGAGCTTGTTGCGGCCGTGGCCCGGGATGCTCACGGCCGAGTCGCGCGGCAGGCTGATCAGGGTCGGCTTGTCACTGCCCTCGGGGATGTGCAGCAGCATCATCGAGTCGGTGCGCTGACCGGCGGCCCGGCCGGTGGCGAGTTTCCTGCGCTGCGCGGCCGTCAGGCCCTTGCGGCTGTCGGAGCCGACGAGCAGCCAGTTGGTGCCAGGGGTGTCGGCCGGACGGCCGTCGTAGTCGTCGAGGACGCCGTCGATGCCCGCCAATCTGGAATCGATCCAGAAGAACAGGCCCACGCCGGCCACCAGCAGCACGACGAGCAGCCCGGCGAGGATCTTCAGGATGGTGCCGGCGGAGATGCGCTTGCGCGGCCCACCAGGGGGCCGCTGCGCCGGGTCGTCGCGGCGGCCGAGCGGCTTGACCGGGCTTCTCCCTGCTCGCTCCTTGCCGTACACCCGTGACCGCGACCGCGGCGGTTCGCCGCCCGGCGGTTCTGGGTTCTGGGGGGCGGCGGGAAGCCTGTGGGTGGGCGCTCCCCCGGCCGACGGCCTCGGGTGCGCGGGAACGCCTCCCGAACGCACGCCGTCGCCGGGCCGCGGTGGCAGCGGGCGGCCATCACCCGGCGAGCGAATGGCTCGCGTGCGATCGTCGTCAGACACTTCGCCTTCTCCCCTTCGTTTTGTCATAAACGCTACGTCCAACCACGAGCAGTGAAGACGCCCCGCCAAGGTTTCGCCATGGAAAAGTACGCGGAACAAGCCGAGTGTGACCCCGGAAACATCAAGGCCAACCCCGTCGTTACGGTTATGGACAACCGCTATCGAAGGGATGATCGTGTCCGCTCCGGACCCATGGAGTCTTTGCCCGTGCTCAGGCACGGGTTCCTCTGAGGGCTCACTGCGGTGAGCGCCTATCTCGGGCTACTGGCCCTCGTCCTCCTCACAGCTGCGACCGGCTATTTCGTCGCCCAGGAGTTCGCCTTCGTCGCCGCCGACCGCGGCGTCCTCCGTGAGCAGGCCGCCGCCGGTGACGCCGCCGCGGAGAAGGCGCTCCGTGTGACTTCCCGTCTCTCCTTCATGCTTTCCGGGGCCCAGCTCGGCATCACCGTCACGGCCCTGCTCGTCGGATTCCTGGCCGAGCCCGCCATCGCGACCATCGTCCGTCCCTGGCTGACCGGCCTCGGGCTGCCCGACGCGATGATCACGTGGGTGTCCGTCGCCGCCGGCGTCTTCGTGGCCACCATCGTCCAGATGGTGCTCGGCGAGCTGGCCCCCAAGAACCTCGGCATCAGCAGGCCCGAGCCGGTCGCCAAGTATCTGGCCGGTTCGACGCTCGTCTACCTCACCATCGCCGGCCCGATCATCCGGCTGTTCGACTCGGCCGCCTCCGGGCTGCTGCGGCGCGTCGGCATCGAGCCGGTCGAGGAGGTCGAGCACGGCGCCACCCCCGAGGAGCTGTCGCGCATCATCGCGGAGTCGAGCCAGGCGGGCGAGCTGCCCCCGCGCCTTTCGGAACTGCTCGAACGCGCTCTTGAGTTCGGCGACCGCACGGCGGAGGAGATCATGGTGCCTCGCCCGCGGGTGGTCGCGCTGCGCGCCTCACAGCCCATCTCCGACCTGCTCGACGCCATGCGCGAGTGCGGTCACTCCCGCTTCCCTGTGCTCGGCGACGACGGCGACGTGGCCGGCGTCACCGGCGTACGCGAGCTGATCGCCTCCGGCCTGGACACCGGCCCGATCGGCGACGTCACCCGCCCGGCCCTGCTGGTTCCCGACTCGGTCCCGCTGCCCGCCGTCCTCGACCGCATGCGCGTCGCGAGGGACGACATCGCGTGCGTCATCGACGAGTACGGCGGCCTGGCCGGCGTCATCACCATCGAGGACCTCGCGGAAGAGCTGGTCGGCGAGCTCGTCGACGAGAACGACCCCGAGCCCGCGGGCGCGGTGCGGCACCCGGACGGCGCCTGGGAGGTTCCCGGCCGGCTGCGCCTCGACGAGGTCGAACGCGCGACCGGCGTGAAACTGCCGGAGAGCGACGACTACGACACCCTCGCCGGCCTGGTCCTGGCCAGGCTCGGCCGCATGCCCAACCCCGGAGACACGCTGACCGTGCCCCTCACCCCCGACTCCGACCCGTTCGCCGAGGACGCCGAGGACGAGCACCTGGCCCAGCTCACGGTCATGTCGCTGGCCCGCCGGGTGCCCGAATGGGTGCGGGTGGTCCCGATGCAGCACGCGGAGGCCCGCCGATGAGCATGATCCTGCTGAGCCTCGTACTGCTCGCGCTCAACGCGCTGTTCGTGGCCGCCGAGTTCGCCTTCGTCTCCTCGCGGCGCCACCGCCTGGAGGAGATGGCCGTGGGCGGCAACCGCCTCGTCAGGATGGCCGCCAAGTCGGCGGTGGCCGGCGGGCGGCGGCTGTCGCTCATGCTGGCCGGCGCCCAGCTGGGCATCACCCTGTGCACGCTGGGGCTCGGCCAGGTGACCGAGCCCGCGATCGAGCACTACCTGGAGCCCGTCTTCGCCGCGGTCGGCATCCCCGAGGCACTGCGGCTGCCGATCGCGCTCACGCTGGCCCTGGCCCTGGTCACGTTCCTGCACATGGTGGTGGGCGAGATGGCCCCGAAGTCGTGGGCGCTCACCCACCCGGAGCGGGCGGCGCTGCTGCTGACGTTCCCGTTCCGCGCCTTCACCACGGTGATGAGGCCGCTGCTCACGTCGCTCAACACGCTGACCAACCTCATCCTGCGCCTGTTCGGCGTCCAGCCCCGCGACGAGCTGGCGACGACGCGCACCCCTCGCCAGCTCGCGATGCTGGTCGGCGAGTCCGGCCGCATGGGCCTGCTGGACCGCGAGGAGCACGACCTGCTCACCCGGGCCCTGCGGCTGGACGACGAGGGCATCGAACGCCTGATGGTCCCGATCGCGGACGCGGTGTCGGTCCCGGCCACGGCCGGCTCGGAGCAGATCAGGGCGACCGCTGCGCGCAGCAAGCACCTGCGGCTCCTGGTGGAGGGCCAGAACGGCGTCGAGGGCGTCCTGCACGCCCGCGAGGCGCTCCTGAACGCCGGCGGCACGGCCGCGTCGTTCGCCCGCCCCATCCCCAGCCTGCTGTGCACCACACAGGTCCCTGAGGCGGTCACGGCGCTGCAGGAGGCGCGATCTCACCTCGCCCTGGTGACGAACCAGGACGGCACGGTCATCGGGATGGTGAGCCTCACCGACCTCGTAGGCGAACTCCTCGACACCCGCGCCGCCTGAGTGTGACGGAAAACACAGGCCCGGAAGGCGCGTAAGTCACCATAAAGCGGCTTGCAACCCTCCGGGCCTACCCTCCGAAGGCCCCCGGAGTCGTACAAGACCTTGCCGAAAAGAGGAGAGCCCTCTTGCGCTCACCCCCACACTTCGCCAATGTGGTCTGCCAGACAGACCGCACGAGAGCACCAACGGCCCACGACCCGGCCGTGGAGCCACACCAGCCACACCAAGGCGAAACACGAAGGCAAGCCCGGCACCATCAGCAAGCCGGAACGGTCGTACCAAGAGAAGGTCGGCAACGATCGTGAGAACAGCAACCAGAACCCGGTTGCGACGGGGGTCCGGGGGCTCCGCCCCCGGGAGCGCAGCGTCTCACCTGGGGGTCCGGGGGTTACCCCCCGGTGTAAATGACGAGGGGACCCGCGGAAGCCGACCTGTAAGGCCGGCGACCAAGAGTCCCCAGTCACCGAGTGGGCGAGGAGGGATTTGAACCCTCACGTCCTTTCGGACACACGGACCTGAACCGTGCGCGTCTGCCGTTCCGCCACCCGCCCTTGTGGGTGCGGAAAGAACACTAGCACGGAACAGCCACTGGTACTGAACCCGGATACGATCGCATAAGACACGGGAGCGGAGGAGCTGGGCGCGACTGCCGACGAGCGCCTTTGACACCGTCACGTGGAACGAGCGGGAACCGGGCGCCGGAGGCGTCTGGGGGCCGCGATCATATGCACGGAGGAAGGGAGGTACCCGGTGGGAGTCCTTCAGCGCTTCGAGCGCAGGCTCGAAGGGTTGGTTGAGGGAGCCTTTGCGCGGGCGTTCAAATCTGACCTTCAGCCGGTCGAGGTCGCCAGCGCGGTTCAGCGGGAGATGGATGAGCGTGCGGCCATCGTCGCTCAGGGTCGCACGCTCGTGCCCAACGACTTCGTGGTGGAGTTGTCCACGACCGACAGCGAACGGCTCGAGGTCTACGCCGACAGCATCAGCCACGAACTGGCCAACCTCGCCAGGGAGTACGCCAAGGAGCAGGGCTACTCCTTCGTGGGACCGGTCCGGGTCCGCTTCGAGACGGCCGGCGACCTGGCTGTGGGATTGTTCCGCATCCGGTCGGGGGTCATTCGCGGGGCGACGGTCGAGCAGGACGAGATCCGCCAGCCGGCGAGCGACCTGCCCCCGTCGAGGCCCAACGCGTTCCACGGGCGACCGCGCCTGCTGGTGTCCACCCAGGACGACCCGCAGGGCGACCGCTCCTACGAACTCACCACCCCGGTGACACTGCTCGGCAGGGGCACCGACTGCGATCTCCGTCTCGTCGACCCGGGCGTCTCACGGCACCACGCCGAGTTGCGCGTCGAGGGCCAGACCGTGGCCCTCGTGGATCTCGGTTCGACGAACGGCACTTTTGTCAACGGCCAGCCGGTACGCAGGATCGAGCTCCAGAACGGCACGCGAGTGACGCTGGGACGCACGACTCTGGTGTTCCGGCGCGATCAGGGGTAGACAGACGGTCCATGTCCGAGCTCACGCTGCTGCTGATCCGGCTCGCTTTCCTGGCGGTGCTGTGGTTCTTCGTCATTGCCGCAGTCGGCGTGATCCGGACTGACTTGTTCGGCTCACGCACCGAAACCGTCGGCGGGGGACGCAAGGCCGCGAAGCCCGCCCGACCTGTGGCGAAACCCAAGAACAAGAAGGGCGAGCCACGCCAGCTCATCGTCACGGGTGGCCCTCTCCAGGGCACCACCATCAACCTCACGGAGACGCCCATCACCATAGGCCGGGCCAGCGACTCCACGCTGGTAGTCAGCGACGACTACGCTTCCAGTCGGCATGCCCGGCTCTTTCCTCAGGACGGTCAGTGGATCGTGGAAGATCTCGGTTCGACCAACGGCACGTATCTCGACCGCTCGAAAGTCACCCGTCCGACCCCGGTGCCGCTCGGTGTTCCGATCCGCGTCGGCAAGACAGTCATTGAATTGCGCAAATGACCATCGCACTCCGCTACGCCGCCCGCTCGGACGTCGGCCTCCTCCGCGAAGGGAACGAGGACTCGGCGTACGCTAGCGGCCGCCTGCTCGCCGTCGCCGACGGCATGGGCGGGCACGCACACGGCGAGGTGGCGAGCTCAGTCGCCATCGCCGCCATGGCCTCTCTTGAAGAGGCCCCACAGGGGGGCGACCTGCTCAACTCCATCGAGGCAGCGGTACGCGACGCCAACCGCAGGCTGCACGAGATGGTGGGGCGGGATCCCAGCCTCAAGGGCATGGGTACGACTCTCACGGCCATGTTCTGGAACGGCACCCAGGTCGCATTGGTGCATGTCGGCGACTCGCGCGCCTACCTGCTCAGGCGCGGGGAGCTCTACCAGATCACCCACGACCACACGCTGGTGCAGCAGCTCGTCGACGACGGGCGCATCACGCCTGACGAGGCCGCCACGCATCCGCAGCGTTCGATCCTGCTGCGGGCGCTCGACGGCAGCGGCGAGGTCGACCCCGACCTGACGCTGCGTGAGGCGCAGGTCGGCGATCGTTACCTGCTGTGCTCCGACGGGTTGTCGGGTGTGGTGAGCGCGGAGACGCTGCACGCCACGCTGACCAACATCGACGACCCGGAAGAGGTGGTTCGCCAGCTCATCGACCTGGCGAACCGCGGCGGCGGTCCCGACAACATCACCTGCGTGCTGGCCGACGTCGTCGACCTGGGCGAAGTGCAGCAGGTTTCCGCGGAGGCGGCCGTCGTCGGCGCCGCGGGCATGGGCCGGCTGCACGAGAACCCCCAGGACACCTCGCCGGGGCGAGCCGGCGCGGTGACC
The DNA here is from genome assembly GCF_900100395.1 of Nonomuraea maritima. GTDB lineage: Bacteria > Actinomycetota > Actinomycetes > Streptosporangiales > Streptosporangiaceae > Nonomuraea > Nonomuraea maritima. Next base: position 86,711 of record NZ_FNFB01000019.1, read on the forward strand.
GCACCCCAGCCGGTGCTCACCGACGACGACGCGTTCGACGAGCCGACCGCCCAGGCGGTCCGGCGGCCGGGCAAGCGTCGTCGTCTGTGGCCCGTCCTGGTCACCGTGCTCGGTATCGGCATCGCCGGCGTGAGCGCCGGCGTCTACTTCGGATACCAGTGGACTCAGGACCAGTTCTTCGTCGGTGCCAGGGGCGACGAGGTGGTCGTGTTCCAGGGGATCAAGAAGGAGGTGGGGCCGTTCCAGCTCTTCTCCGTCTCCCGTGCCACGGGCAAGCAGCTCTCCCGGCTCTCGGAGGCGGATCAGGCGCTGATCAAGGGCGGCATCCCCGTCACCACCGAAGCCGAAGGCATCACGAGGATCAACGGTTTGAAGTTCGAGGGCTCCCAGGGCGACACAGAAGCCGACACCAAGGTCAAGGCCGACACCGAAACCGGTGCCGACAACGAGACCGCCGCGGAGCCGGACACCTCTGCGACGCCGTCGGCGACCCCCACGCCCACGAAGACGAGACAGCAGCGGTAGATGAGCGAAGTCGACGTCTCCCCCGTCCCGATGCCGGCCAAGCGGCGCGGCGCGCAGCTGCTCATGCTCGCGCTCGCGGTGGCCATCGTCATGGGCGCGTACGCCAACGTGGGTCTGGCGCTCGACGGTCAGGTTCCGTCGGGCATGCTGACGTACGGGCTGAGCCTGGGCGGGCTGATGCTGGCCGCCTATCTGGTGCTGGCCAAGTTCGCGCCGTGGGCCGACCCGCTGATCCTGCCGCTGGTGACGCTGGTCAACGGGCTCGGGCTGGTGATGATCTACCGGTTGTCGGAGTCCGACTCCAACACCGGCAAGCTCGCCTCGCCCAACTCGCAGCTGCTGTGGACGCTCGTCGGCATCGTGCTGTTCAGCCTCACGCTGATCTTCCTGCGCGACCACCGCGCGCTGCAGCGGCTGACCTACACCGCCGGCGCGGTGGGGGTGTTCCTGCTGGTCTCGCCGCTGATCCCGTTCATCGGCCGGGAGATCAACGGCGCCCGCATCTGGGTCGGCGTCCCTGGCGTTTCCGCGGCGCAGATCCAGCCGGCCGAGTTCGCCAAGCTGGCGCTGGTCGTCTTCTTCGCCGGCTATCTGGTGGCCAAGCGCGACGTGCTCGCGCTCGCCGGCCGCCGGCTGCTCTTCATCGACCTGCCGCGGGCGCGCGACCTAGGCCCGGTGCTCATCATCTGGGGCGTCAGCCTCGGCGTCCTGGTGATGCAGAAAGACCTGGGCTCCTCGCTGCTGCTGTTCGGCACGTTCATCGCGATGCTCTACATCGCGACCCAGCGCAGCTCGTGGGTCATCATCGGCATCCTGCTCTTCGTCGGCGGCGCGATCCTGGCCGGCATGGTCTTCGACCACGTCCAGCAGCGTTTCGAGGTCTTCCTCAACCCCTCCGACCCCGAGCTGTTCCGGCGCGTCGGCGGCAGCGAGCAGCTCATGCAGGGGCTGTTCGCCCTCGGCTCAGGCGGCATCCTCGGCACGGGGCTCGGTCAGGGGCACCCCGAGCTGATCCCGCTGGCGTTCTCCGACTTCATCTTCAGCGCCACGGGCGAGGAGCTCGGGCTGACCGGGCTGATGGCGCTGCTCATGGTGTACGCGCTGATCGTCGAGCGCGGCCTGCGCACGGCGCTCGCGGCCCGCGACCCGTTCTCGAAGCTGCTGGGCGGCGGCCTGTCGTTCATCCTGGCCTGGCAGGTGTTCATCATCGTCGGCGGCGTGACGAACCTCATCCCGCTGACCGGCCTGGTCACGCCGTTCATGTCGCAGGGCGGTTCTGCCTTGCTGGCTAACTGGATCCTTATCGCGCTTCTGGTACGCATGTCAGACTCGGCCAGACGCCCCCCGCCCCAAGCGATCCAGAACGAGGGTATGACTCAGGTGTTCCAGCGATGAACCGCACACTGAAGCGCGTGGCGGTGGCCTGTCTGGCCATGTTCGCCCTCCTGATGATCAACGTGAACGTGAAGCAGGCGGTGCAGGCGGAAGACCTCCGCACGGACGCTCGCAACGTACGGAACTTCTTCGACCGGTACGCCATCGAGCGCGGGCGCATCACGGCAGGCGGCAAGGTGATCGCCGAGTCCGTCGAGACCGACAGCAACCAGTTCCGGTTCGTCAGGAAATATCCTGACGCCAAGCTCTACGCCCACGTCACCGGGTTCTTCTCACCCGAGAGCGCGGAGGCGATCGAGGCGTCCGAGAACGACCTGCTCGACGGTTCCAGCGCCGACCTGCTGCTGCGGCGCAGCATCGACCTGTTCACCGGCGAGCCGACCAAGGGCGCCAACGTCGAGCTCACGATCAACCCGAAGGCCCAGAAGGCCGCCTACGACGCGCTGCGTTCGAGCGGCAAGCGGGGCGCGGTGCTGGCGCTCAACCCGAAGACCGGGGCGATCCTCGCGATGGTCTCGCTGCCCACCTACGACCCGACCGAGCTGTCGGGCACCGACAAGGGCAAGGTCTTCACCCGCTACGACGAGCTGGCCGCCGACAAGAGCCAGCCGCTGCTCAACCGGACGATCGCGCAGACGTACCCGCCTGGGTCGACGTTCAAGGTGGTCACGGCGGCGGCCTACCTGGAGGAGGACTCCTCGCGCGGCCCCGAGACCCTGGTCGACGCGCCGCAGCGGCTGCCGCTGCCCAACACCAACATCAGCCTGCCCAACTCGGGCGGCGCGGCGTGCGGCACGGGCCGCGTGACGCTGCAGTTCGCCTTGGAGCGGTCCTGCAACACGCCGTTCGGCAAGATCGGCATGGAGGTCGGCTTCGACGCGCTGAAGGAGCAGACCGAGAAGTTCGGCATGGGCGAGCCGCTCGGCGTGCCGATGCGGGTGGCGCAGAGCGACTTCGGCAAGGACTACGACAAGGCCGCGCTGGCCATGGCCTCCATCGGGCAGCGCGACAACCGGATGACGCCGCTGCAGATGGCCATGATCGCGGCGGGCATCGCCAACGACGGCGTGGTCATGAAGCCGTACCTCGTGAACGAGATCACTGACGCCAAGGGCGACGCGATCGAGGAGGCCGACCCGGACGAGCTGTCCGAGGCGGTCAGTCCCGAGACGGCGGGCAAGCTGCGCGACATGATGGTCAGCGTCGTCGACAACGGCACGGCAAACCTGGCGCAGGTTCCAGGCGTCAAAGTAGCGGGCAAGACAGGCACCGCGGAGACCTCCGACGGACAACCTCCGCACGCCTGGTTCATCTCCTTCGCGCCCGCGAACGACCCGCAGGTGGCTCTCGCGGTCATCGTCGAGTCCGGCGCGGCCAACGTCGGCGCGGAGGCGTCCGGCGGGCACACCGCCGCGCCGATCGCCAAGGCCGTGCTGGAGGCGGTGCTGAACAAGTGAGTGACGGTAACCTGCTAGGTCATGCGGCTTCGTAACCGCTACCTGCTGATCTCCCGTATCGCCGCGGGCGGTATGGGGGAGGTCTGGCGCGCGCGCGACGAGCTGCTCGGGCGCGAGGTCGCGGTGAAGATCCTGCGCAGCCACATCCACGCCGACCCCACGTTCCTGGAGCGGTTCCGCAACGAGGCGCGCATCACCGCGGCGCTGGCCGACCCCGGAGTGGCGCAGATCTTCGACTACGGCGAGGAGAACGATCTCGCCTACCTCGTGATGGAGCTGGTGCACGGCGAGCCGTTGTCGGCCGTCCTGGGGCGTAACGGCGCTCTCGGGGCCGAGGTGACGCTCGACGTCGTCCACCAGACGGCCAAGGCGCTGCACGCGGCGCACTCGGCGGGCATCATCCATCGCGACATCAAGCCGGGCAACCTGCTGGTGACGCCCGACGGCGTCATCAAGGTGACCGACTTCGGCATCGCGCGCGCCCTGGAGGCGGCTCCGGTGACGCAGACCGGCACCGTCCTCGGCACGGCCCAGTACGTCAGCCCGGAGCAGGCGCAGGGTTTCGTGCTCACGCCCTCGACCGACCTGTACTCACTGGGCGTGGTCGCGTACGAGTGCCTGGCCGGGCGCACGCCGTTCCAGGGTGACAACCAGGTGGCGATCGCGCTGCAGCACCTGAACGAGGCGCCGCCGCCGCTCGGGGCGGACGTTCCCGCGCCGGTGCGCGACTTCGTGCTGGCGCTGCTCGCCAAGGAGCCAGGGCAGCGGCCGCCGAGCGCCCTCAGCGTGGCGAACCGGGCGTACGTGCTGCGTGAGTCGCTGGCCGAAGCCGGGCGCGGCACCGAGCTCAGCATGCTGACCGACCCCGGGGGCTTTCCCGTACGCGAGCCAGGCGCCGCTCCGGGCGGCGCGGGCGACTTCTCTGCCGCCTCCGGCTCCTTCCACGGACGCGAGGCCGCTTCGAGCTCCTTCGGGGGTCGACTCGACGCTGACGCGCGGGAGGCCGGCGATCTCGCCCCTGCCACCGCGCTGCAGCGGCGGGCGCACGGCCGGCCGCGCCGGGGTGTACGGGCGTTGGCGCTGGTGGCGGCGGCGGGCTGTGTGGCGGCGGCGGGGTTCACGGCGATCACCTTCGCCAACCCGCAGCCGCCGTCGAGGCCACCCGAGGTGGCCGAGCCGTCGCCGACGCCGAAGGTGCGGAAACCGACCCGGACCGTGCAGCCCACCAGGCCGTCGCCGATCAGGACACGGACACGGCGACCGCCGGTTGTTCCGATGAAGTCGCCAAAACCTATACCCTCACGTTCGGCTACGGTAAGCAAGTCGGCAACCCCAACGGTGAGGCCGACGACGCCCGATCCGGAGCCGACGACCCGAACCCCTACGCCCACTCCGACCCCAACGCCCACAATTACACCGACAACTCCGACACCTACCGCCTCGCCGGACCCGGGTGACACAAACCCGCCCAAGGAGGAGACGTGATGCGCCATGGGGTCGATGATGGACACCGGCGGCCCCCCGCACGGCCGGTACCCAAGATGAACGGTAAGGGACAGTGCAGGAAATGACTCAGCCTCGGCTACTCGGAGGTCGTTACGAGCTCGACGGTGTCGTCGGGCGCGGCGGCATGGCCGAGGTCTATCGTGCCCGAGACATCCGGCTGGACCGCATAGTCGCGATCAAGACCCTCCGCTCCGACCTCGCGCGCGACCACACCTTCCAGGCCCGGTTCCGCCGTGAGGCGCAGTCCGCGGCCTCCCTGAACCACCCGGCCGTGGTCGCCGTCTACGACACCGGCGAGGACGCGACCGACGGCACCCCTGTGCCGTACATCGTGATGGAGTACGTCGACGGGCGGACGCTGCGCGACCTCCTGCGCCAGGACCGGCGGCTGCTGCCGGAGCGCGCGGTGGAGCTGGTCGACGGCATCCTGCGGGCGCTCGACTACAGCCACCGCGGCGGCATCGTGCACCGCGACATCAAGCCGGCCAACGTGATGATCACCCGGGCCGGCGACGTCAAGGTGATGGACTTCGGCATCGCGCGCGCGATGGCCGACTCCGCGGCCACGATGACGCAGACCGCGCAGGTGATCGGCACCGCCCAGTACCTGTCGCCGGAGCAGGCCCGCGGCGAGCGGGTCGACGCCCGCAGCGACATCTACTCCACCGGCTGCGTGCTGTACGAGCTGCTGACCGGCCAGCCGCCGTTCACCGGCGACTCCCCCGTCGCGATCGCCTACCAGCACGTGCGCGAGGAGCCGATCCCGCCGTCGCAGATCGACCCCGAGATTCCGGCGTGGGCCGACGCCATCGTCCTCAAGGCCATGGCCAAGGACCCGGCCCACCGCTACCAGAGCGCGGGCGAGATGCGCGCCGACATCCAGCGGGCGATGTCCGGCATGCCGGTCGACGCCCAGACGATGGCGATGACGAGCAACTACGGCCAGGGCACGCGCATGATGACCGCGGCCCAGATGCAGTCCGGCCCCTCCACGCAGCGCACCAGCTCCGTCTCGCCGTACGAGTACGACGAGGGCGGCGGGCGCGGCGGCCGGCGCCGGGCGTCCGGCGGCGGCAACACGGCCGTCAAGACCGCGCTGTGGATCATCATCCCGCTGCTGATCATCGGGTCGTTCATCACCATCGGCTACGTCATGTTCAGCGGCAAGGACACCCCGGTCGACACGCAGGTGACGATCCCGGCCCTCGCCACGCAGGAGCGGGCGTTCGCCGAGCAACAGCTCAAGACGCTCGGGCTCAAGGTCGAGGTGGTGAGCCAGGCCGACTCCGACGCGGAGAAGGGCACCGTCATCAAGACGGACCCGGCCGAGGGCACCAAGGTCGCCAAGGAGAGCGCGGTCAAGCTCTACGTCTCCAGCGGCCCCAAGAAGATCAAGGTTCCCGACGGCCTCGTCGGCATGCCGCAGGCCGATGCCATGGCGGCGCTGGAGGAAGCCGGGCTGCAGGGCACGGTCAAGACCCGCGCGTCGTCCAAGAAGCAGGGCACGGTCATCGCGACCGACCCGAAGGCCGGCGCGTCGCTCGAGGAGGGCGGCACGGTCACCGTGTTCGTGCCGCGGGAACTCGCCGAGATCCCGAGCCTGATCGGGCTCACCGCCGACGACGCCACCTCCCAGCTCAAGGCCCTGGGCTTCAAGCCCCGGTTGTCCAAGCTGGCGAGCGACCAGCCCGAGGGCACGGTCATCCAGCAGAACCCGGCTCCCGGCACGCCGCAGCCGCCGGGCACGACGATCACGATCGTGGTGTCCTCCGGCCCCGAGCTCGTCACGCCGCCCACCAACGAGTTCCCGGACGACCAGCCCACGGTCGGCGACGACCAGTCGTCCGACTTCCCGTCGAACGAGGAAGAACCGCCGGTCGACAGCCCCATCGAGGACGATTTCGGCGGATGACCCGCTGAACGGGCCGCCTGCCCCGGCAGGCGGCCCTTTCACGTTCCTGCCGCACGAAAAGAGCGTCCCCGCCGCTCGGGGGCAACGGCGGGGACGCTCATTCGTACGTCGCTCGGCGGGGGCGGTTTGTTACACGGTCCTGGCGGTGAATCGCAGCCAGTTTCCGAGCAGCCGGTGGCCGTGCTCGGACAGCACCGACTCGGGGTGGAACTGGACGCCCTCCACCGGTGCCACGCGGTGCCGCAGACCCATGACCACGCCGTCGTCGGTACGGGCGGTCACCTCCAGCTCGTCCGGCACGGTCTCGGGCCGGACGGCCAGCGAGTGGTAGCGGGTCATCCGCACCGGCGACGGCAGGCCCTCGAACACGCCCCTGCCCTCGTGGTGGACGGGGCTCGTCTGCCCGTGGAGCAGCTCGGGCGCGCGGGAGACGGTGGCGCCGTAGGCGACGGCGATGGCCTGATGGCCGAGGCAGACGCCGAGCAGCGGCACCCCCGTGGCGGCCGCGTGGTGGACGAGCGGGACGCTCACGCCGGCCGCCTCCGGCGTGCCGGGGCCGGGGCTGACGAGGACGCCGTCGAAGCCGTCGGCGTCGCTCACGCGGACGTCGTCGCGCGGGCGCACGTCGCAGTCGGCGCCCAGTTCGCGCAGGTACTGCACGATGGTGTGGACGAAACTGTCGTGGTTGTCCACGACCAGCACGCGGGTCATCTCCGTACGGTCACCTCGTCGAGTGTCACCGCCGGCTCCAGGAACGGGAACACGGCGTACCACAGTACGACGCCCACGACGGTGACCAGGACGGCGGCCGTCAGGATTTTGGCAGGCGTGCGGCCGGGCAGCTTGCGCCAGATCCAGGCGTACATGTCACTCCTTGCGCGGCACGGTGTCCTTGAGCACGCCGTAGACGATGAGGCGTTCGGCGGCGGAGTACTCCGGGTGGCAGGTCAGCAGCGTGATGAAGGCCCGGATAGGACGGATGTCGGGCTTGCCGGGCACGGGCGCGAGCACCTCGACCTCGTCGGGCAGCACGACGTCCTGGGAGGTCACCCGGTAGACGTAGCGGGCCTCGCGGGCCTCGACGATGATCTCGTCGCCGCGTTCGAGCTCGTCGATCCGGTTGAACGGCGCCGCGTACGTGGTGCGGTGGCCCGACACGACGAAGTTGCCGATCGCGCCGGGCATGGCGGTGGCGGGGTGGTGCCCGGGGCCCTTCTTGAGCTCCTCGTGGCCGACGCCCTCGACGACGGCGTACTCGTAGTCGCGGCCCAGCCTGGGGATGCGCAGCAGCGCCACGGCCGCGCCCAGCTCGATCCGGTCGAGATGTCCGGCGGTGGCGGCCGCCTTCTTCTCGGCCAGCTCCCTCTGGAGCAGCAGCTGCTGGCTCCTGGTGTAGGAGCCGGTGCCCCAGAGCAGGTAGGCGCAGAACAGCATCAGGATCAGGCCCGCGGTGACGCTGACCTCGCCCACGGCCCGCAGCATGACCCGCACCCGATCAGGGTATTCGGCCAGTACGCGGCCCCCGGGGATCGCCATGTCGTGCGCGTGGCGACTATCCTGGGGCTCGCCCCGAATTACGCTTTGACGAAGAGCCTGCGGACGATCCGGATGCCCAGGCCCTCAGCAGGAGTTACCCAGTGCCCAAGTCCAAGGTTCGCAAGAAGCCGGTCTACACCCCGCCGGCCAAGTCGCAGCAGGTCAAGGTCAGCCCTCGGTGGCTGGCGCCCACGATGGTGGTGTCGTGGATCATCGGCATCCTGTGGATCTCGATCTATTACGTCGCCCCGCAGGCGCCCTTCCTCGGCGGCCTCCAGAACTGGAACCTGCTGATCGGGTTTGTTTTCATCATCTTCGGTGTGGTGCTTTCCACCCGCTGGCGTTAGTTCTTTCCACAGCCTTTTCCACAGGCTGGGGATGCTCAGCTCAGCATGCTGAGAATCGCTGGGACGCGGACCACGACGAGCGCCACCAGAACGGCCAGCGCTCCAGCGATCGTCAGCACGTGCCAGAGCACTCTGTTCGCCTTGGGCGCGTAGACCAGCGCGGCCGCCAGCAGCGTGCCCGTGATCAGACCGCCGACGTGGCCGGTCCAGCTGATCCTGATGTTGCTGAGGGCCGGCAGCACGAACGTGATGACCAGGTTGAGCGCGATGATGACCGCGATGCCGCGCACGTCGAGCCGCAGCTTGCGCCCCACCACGAAGAACGCGCCGAACAGGCCGAAGACCGCGCCGGACGCGCCGTACGTGTAAGTGTTCAGCGGGTCGAGCCAGAAGCCGAGCACCGAGCCGCCCAGCGCGCTGATCAGGTAGAGGGCGGCGAACCTCGTGTGCCCGAAGGCCCGCTCCAGGCTGGGGCCGATGGCGAAGATGGCCCAGCCGTTGAACAGCAGGTGCATCGGCAGAAGACCGCCGAGCTGGTGGACGAACGCCGAGGTGATCAGCCGGTAGTACTCACCGATGGCGACAGCCGGCGGGAGGTTGCTCAGCGCCAGCGTGACGCCGTTGGACGCCAGCTGGAGAAGGTAGACCAGGCCGATCAGCACCAGGATGGTGTACGTCACGTAAGGCGTGCCGACGATCCGGCCGCCGAAGGTGGTCTTGGCCTCGCGGATGCCGCGGTTGCCCTCGGCCACGCACTCGGGGCACTGGAAGCCGACGGCGGCGTCACGCATGCAGTCGGGGCAGATGGGACGCTCGCAACGCTGGCAGCGTACCCAGGTCTCCCTGTCGGGGTGGCGGAAGCACGTGGGGGTCGCCTCAGCGGGCTGCTCGGGCTGCGAGGGCGTGCTCGGCGGCTGCTGGCTGGTCATGACCGAAGCCTATGGCTTGCGCGACCATGCTGCGTGTCTCGTCACACTCCCGCACGAGCGTAGCGGCAGGGGTTGCGTACGGCCCGGCAGCGGTTCCTCGGCCGGTCCGGCGGCCCACCCCGTCCGCCGCACCGCCCTGCCGTGCGGCACGGGGGCGGCGGCTGGAGAAGGCCGCGGGACTCAGGCCTGGACGCGCTCGATGGTGACCGACTCGAGGACGACGTCCTCCAGCGGGCGGTCACGGCCGTCGGTGCGGGTCTTCGCGATCGAGTCGATGACGTCCTGGCCCTCGATCACCTCGCCGAAGATGGTGTGCTTGCCGTTGAGGTGCGGCGTCGGCGTGACGGTGACGAAGAACTGCGAGCCGTTGGTGCCCTTGCCGAAGCGGATGCCGGCGTTGGCCATGGCGAGCAGGTAGGGACGGTTGAACCAGAGCTCAGGGTGGATCTCGTCGTCGAACTCGTACCCCGGGCCGCCGATGCCCTGGCCGAGCGGGTCACCGCCCTGGATCATGAAGCCGGAGATGACGCGGTGGAAGATCGTGCCGTCGTAGTAGCGGCCGGTGCTCTTCTCGCCGGTGCCCGGGTGCGTCCACTCGCGCGTGCCCTCCGCCAGTTCGACGAAGTTGCGCACGGTCTTCGGCGCCTTGGTCGGGAAGAGTTCGATCTTCACGTTGCCGTGATTGGTCTGCAGGTTAGCGATCAGCTTCTCAGCCACGAGACAGCTGCCCCCTCTATGTGCACGGTCATGTGTGGTGTATTGCGAACTATGGCCCTACGGGCCTACCCAGCCATCCTCCCACGAGTGGCCATGATTGAGCCGCCTTGTCCAGGGAAGGTCAGGCTCGGGGCCCCAACGACAGGGGAGGTTGTCGTGTCCCTGACACAACGAAAAGGCCGCGTGGTCATCGAGGTTCCGGCCACGTGGATGGGTCGCGTGAAGACCCGGGCCGTCCAGACCGGCCAACGGATGGCGCCCATGGCGGACCAGGCCAGAACGGTCACCGCCCAGCGCTTGGAAGAAGCCCGCTACTGGGCTGCGCCGCGGCTGGAGTCCGCGGCGCACGAGTTCGAGCACCAGGTCGCTCCCAAGGTCAGTTCGATGCTGGCGGCGACGGCGAAGAGAATCGACCCCACACCGATCCGACCGCGGCGATGGCCGACGTTCGTTCTGCTGAGCGGTCTTGCCATCGGGGCGATGGGATACATGTTCTACCGCCGCAATGCCCAGCAATGGACCGAGCACATGAAGGACTCCGCCTCCGACGCCTCACGATGGGTGAATGAGCGGGCCGACAGGGCTACGGAGTCGACTGACGGTTTGGTCTCGGACAAGACGAACGAAGCATCACGCAAGATGCAGTGAGCCGGTCGACAGGCGCGCCCCACGATCTGATCGGGGGGCGCGCCTGCTGCTTGTCCGGCTCCCTTGGTCAGCGGGTTCGGCCGGCGAGCCTGGTGGGGACGCCCAGCTCCGCGCCGATCCTGGCCAGCGCCGGCGCGAAGGACTCACGCGTACGGGCGGCGAAGCCGATGAAGAGGCGGTTGGCGACCGGGACGCCCCAGCGCAGCCGTTGCGCCACGTTGTAGACCCGGTGCACCACCCGCGCACCCTCGGGGTCCGGCTCGACCGACCACTCGCCGCGGTACCACCAACCGCCCTGGTAGGCGACGGTGTGCTCGGCGGTCATGACGTGTTCCGGCCGGGCGGCCCGCAGCGCGCGCCACACCCGCTCGACCGGCGCGGCGACCACCCCTTCGACCTCGACCAGCAGGGTCTTTCTCATGGACGGCCCACCCTGGTGTTCTGGAAGGAGGCGAAGCGCCAGCCCTCCTCGGCGCGTACGGCGGTGAGGGTGATCACCGAGTCGCGGGCCGGGTCGGGCACACCGTCCACGGACGACGCGCCTGCCGTGATCACCAGAGCGACGTCATCCGACAGCAGCCGTACGGACGGCTCGGTGTCGCTCTCGTCGAGCTTGATCGGGGTCCTGAACAGCGCGCGGTGGGTCTCCTCGATGGCCTGCCTGCCCTTCAGGTGCAGGCCGAAGAACGTGATGTAGTCGGCGTCCGGCGTGAACAGCGCGGCGTAACCGGCGGCGTCGCCGGCGTTCCAGGTGTCGGTCATCCGCTGCATCAGGCGGGTGATCTCCTCGCGGATCTTCGTGGACATGACGCGGCTTCCTTTCGTCGCGGCGCCTATCCTGTGAAGGCGAGTTCGGGCAGGGCAGGCGCCTTGTTCGGATGTGGCCGCCGGGGTGTTGGCGCACCTCGGCGGCTTCTTACATCTCGACCGTTACCTCCCAGTCGAGTTCTCCGCGGTCGAGGCGGTCGAGCACCCCCTCGATCCAGCCGAGCTCGGCGGTGTGCAGCGCCCGTTCGAGCTCGACCTCCAGCATGAGGATCGCGGGCAGGCCGGTGTCGGCGACGGCCCGCATGTGGGCCTCCATCCCGGCGAGCAGGCCCTCGATCGTGGCGGCCCGGGCGCGCAGGGCGCGCCGGGCCTCTGGTAGCGGCAGGCAGCCGAGCAGCGAGACCGCGGCCACGAACGCGCGCCGGTCGGGGTCCGGCCTCTCCAGCAGCTGCCGCAGGCGGGCGCGCAGCTCGGCGCGGCCCTCGTCGGTGATCTCGTAGACCGTACGTTCTGGCCTGCGGCCCTCGCGGTCGGTTCCGACGGGGACGATCAGCTCGTCGCGCGCCAGGCGTTCGACCGCGTGGTAGAGGCTGCGGGGCAGGCCGGTGACGTAGTCCTTGTGCGTGTCGAGGATGAAACGGTGCAGCTCGTAGGGGTGGCTCGGGCGCACGGTGAGCAGGGCCAGCACCGTCAGCCCGACCAGGTCATGGCGTCGCGCCATACCGCCTCCCTCCATAGTGCAATATGCACTATAGCCATATGCCTCACCTTTGGGGTGCCGTGTTGAGGTCGGACAACGGAAACCTCACCCCCGGGTGCTGGGTGGGGTCCGGACGACGGAGACCTCACCTCAGGGGTGCTGGGCAAGGCGTCGGCCGTCGCCGCCGTGGCGCCGGGAAACGCGGGGACGGGTCAGGCGTCCAGTTGGAGGAAGGCTCGGGTGATGGCCTGGGTGGCTACGGGCTCCGGGTAGGGGAACTGGGTGATCAGGTCGCGCAGGCCCTCGACGTGGGCGCGCTTGGCCAGGTCGGCCACCAGGGCGAGTTCGTCGTGCTGGGCCACCACGTACGCGCGGTCCACGACCGCGCCGTGGCCGGGCACGACGACGTTCTCCGGCATCTCGTTCAGCATCGCCGCGAGGGTGCCCGGCCAGTCCAGCGGGTACGCGTCGGCGAACGCGGGCGGTGCGCCCTGCTCGACCAGGTCACCGGCGAACACCACGCCCGCGTCCGGCACGTGCACGACGACGTCGTTGCTGGTGTGCCCGAGCCCGAAGTGGCGCAGGTGGACGATCCGGCCGCCGATGTCGAGGCTCGCCGTGGACGTGAAGGTCTGGTCGGGCGGCACGATGGTGACCTCCTCCAGCTCCTCGCGTCGCTCCGGCCGGTAGTCGATCATGTTGGCGCGCTGCTGCTCGCCGTACGTCTCCAGCTCCTCGGCGCACCTGACGTGGCCCCAGATCTCGGCCGGACGGAACAGCGCGTTGCCGAAGCAGTGGTCGAAGTGGGCGTGGGTGTTGACGACCGTCCACGGCCCGGCGGTGATGGTCCTGACGGCCTCGACGAGCTGGGCCGCCTCCCGGTGGGAGCCGCGGGTGTCGATGATGAGGCCGTGCCCGTCGTCGCCCACGACGAGGCCGGTGTTCATGTCGAACGATCGGTGCCGACGGACGTAGACCCGGTCGCCGACCTCAACCCAGGTTTCGTACATGACAACGAACCCTACTTGTCGGACTGCTGATGACTTGCCGGAAAACGCACCCCACAAATACACCAGCACCCACCGAAGGAAGCGAGAGCAGACTCAACCTCGCAAATACGCCGGTACCGCCAGGACGCGGCAGTGGATACCGGGGTGGAGCCGGTCAGGCTCGCAAGTACGCCAGCACTGCAAGGACGCGGCGGTGGGTGTCGGGGGCTGGGGGGAGGTCCAGTTTGGTGAAGATGTTGGCGATGTGCTTCGCGACGGCGGCCTCGGTGACGTGGAGGTCGCGGGCGATCGCCGCGTTCGCGCGGCCCTCGGCGATCAGGCCGAGCACCTCCTGCTCGCGCGGCGTGAGCCGGGCCAGCGGGTCGCGCCGGCGGCGCAGGAGCTGCCGGACGACCTCCGGATCGACGACCGTGCCGCCCGCGCCGACCCGGTCGAGGGCGTCGACGAACTCGCGTACGTCACCGATGCGGTCCTTCAGCAGGTAGCCGAGGCCCGCGCCGGCCCTCGACGCCAGCAGCTCGGCGGCGTACGTCTGCTCGACGTACTGACTGAGGACGAGGACCGCCAGGTCGGGCAGGCGTTCGCGCAGCTCGAGCGCCGCGCGCAGGCCCTCGTCACTGAAGCCCGGCGGCATGCGCACGTCGGTCACCACCACGTCAGGACGATGTTCCAGGACCGCCTCGACCAGGGCGGGCGCGTCCCCCACAGAAGCCACGACGGCGTGGCCGAAGCGCTCCAGCAGCCCGACGAGGCCCTCCCTGAGCAGGACGGCGTCCTCGGCGATCACCACGCGCACGGGCTCTCCTCTGCGGTCACGGACGCGGAAACAGCGGAAACAGTTGTCAGGCCGCGCCGGCGCTCTCACCCCCGCCGAGGCGGCGGGCCACGGCGTCGAAGTACGGGCCCGCGCTCGCGGCCGGGTCGGCGACCTCCGAGATCGGCAGCCCGAGTTGCGGGTCGAAGCACTCGAAGCCGGACGCGCGCTCCACCAGGGCGGCCACCTGGTACAGCAGGCGGACCATCCGCCGCCCCTCCTCACCATGGGTGCGGTACGGGATGGTCACGTCCCATCCGCCCTGCCAATGATGCACCGAGATGCCGGTGACGTCGTCCTCGAGATCCCAGTCGGGTGGGTAGGCGAGCACGCGCACCTCGCCGAGTAACTCTTGCGCACCTGCGAGGACGTGGCTCCAGGCCACGGGGTCGGGCTCCCGTACCTCGAACGCGTCGACGGTCTCCAGCTTTTCCGCCCATGACTCCCCGGGAGCGCGGCGGGTGAAATAAAGGTCGTAACTCACAAGGAAAAAGCTACTAGCTCATCCCCATAATCGCGATTTGCAATTTATCCTCGCGTTTCCCGAAAAATCCCAGCTTAGCACCATGAATGAGGAAATCTTCATGACCGGAATTGCAGCCCTGTGAAATCCCCTGACCTGCGCCAACCGTCGATGTAGGCGAAATAGGCCATCGCGCCGTGCGGGTGTCCGACGTTGAGCCGGCCCTTCCTGCCGGGGTCCTGTCCCTCGTTGTTGTAGTAGCCGGGCGTGCAGTCGGGCGAGCCCAGCAGCGGGCCCGCGCCCGTCAGCAACAGCTCGACCCAGCCGTCCTCGGCCTCCTTGGACGGCTCGACCTGCGCGTTTCCGTGGTCGAGCGCGTGCTTGACGACGGCGGCGATGGTCCGGCCTGCCTCGGTCAGGTTGTGCGGGATGTTGGAGATCAGGTTGGCGCCCTGCGTCGGCTGAACGAGGAAGGCGTTCGGGAAGCCGTGCACGTGGATGCCGTGCAGGGTGCGCATGCCGTCGGCCCAGTGCTCCGACAGCGTGACCCCGTCGCGGCCCACGAGGTCGTAGCCGGCACGCCGGGTGTAGTCGGTGCCGACCTCGAACCCGGAGGCGTAGATGATGCAGTCGACCTCGTACTCGCGGCCGGCCGCGACCACGCCCCGCTCGGTGATGCGGGTCACACCCTCGCCGTCGGTGTCGACCAGATGGGTGCCGGGGACGTTGAACGCCTGAAGGTACTCGTCGTGGAAGCAGGGGCGCTTGCACAGCTGGCGGTACCACGCCTTGAGTGCGCGCGCGGTCTCGGGGTCGCGGACGACGCTGTCGACGCGGGCGCGGATCTCCTCCATCTTCTCGAAGTCGGCGTCCTCGAAGGCGGCCAGCATGGCGGCCTGGTTCAGCTCCTCGGGCGGGATGGCCCTGATCCGGCTGCGGTAGCGGCGGGCGATGTCGGTCCAGCCGTCCATGACGAGGTCGTCGTCGGCCAGGCCGCCGGCCTGGTTGGCGGTGAAGTTCTCGAGCCAGCGCTGCTGCCAGCCGGGGGTCGCGATGGTGGCGAACCACTCGGGGTCGATCGGGTGGTTGTCGCGCACGTCCACCGACGAGGGGGTGCGCTGGAAGACGTACAGCTCCTTGCAGGCGCGGGCGAGGTGCGGCACGCACTGGACGGCCGTCGCGCCCGTGCCGATGACGGCGACCCGCTTGTCGGCCAGGCCGTCCAGGGGCGCGCCGGTCGGGTCGCCGCCCGTGTACGCGTAGTCCCACCGGCTGGTGTGGAAGGAGTGCCCGGCGAAGTCGTCGATGCCCGGGATGCCGGGGAGTTTCGGCACGTGCAGCGGCCCGATGCCCATGGCGACGAACTGCGCGGTGAACGCGTCGCCGCGGTTGGTCCTGATCGTCCAGCGCGAACGCCGCTCGTCCCAGGTGAGGTCGAGCACCTCGGTGTGGAACAGGGCGTTGTCGTACAGGCCGTAGTGCTTGCCGATGCGGCGGCAGTGCTCGAGGATCTCGGGGCCGTGCGCGTACTTCTCGGACGGCATGTGGCCGGTCTCTTCGAGCAGCGGCATGTAGACGAACGACGCCGTGTCGCACTGCGCGCCAGGGTAGCGGTTCCAGTACCAGGTGCCGCCGAAGTCGCCGCCCTTCTCGACGATGCGGACGTCCTCGACCCCGGCCTCCTTCAGCCGCGCCCCGGTGACCAGCCCGGCGAAGCCGCCGCCGATGAACGCCACCGTCACGTGGTCGGTCTTCGGGTCGCGCTCGGTGACCGGCGTGTACGGGTCGTCGAGGTAGTGCGCGAAGCGGCCGGTGAGGCGGATGTACTGGTCGTTGCCGTCGGGGCGCAGCCGCTTGTCGCGCTCCTCGCGGTACTTCCTGCGCAGTGCCTGCTTGCCGGCCTCGTCGAACGCGTCGGTCATGCATCCCTCCGGGCTCTGGGACGATCAATTCCAGAATGTCATTCGGGAATCGGCCCGGCAAGCCTCGTGGGGCTCCACCTGCTGGGAGAGAACAAAAGCCACTATTGTGATGGACCTGCTGGGGACGTCACGAGGAAGCGGATCCATCTTGGCCCATCGCGCACTGGTCATCGCCATGCTGCCCGC
Source organism: Nonomuraea maritima (assembly GCF_900100395.1). Lineage (GTDB taxonomy): Bacteria > Actinomycetota > Actinomycetes > Streptosporangiales > Streptosporangiaceae > Nonomuraea > Nonomuraea maritima. The sequence continues at coordinate 103,546 of NZ_FNFB01000019.1, forward strand.
GATAGCGCTCCGCGTGCTCGCCATGATCGGCTTCCCGCCGTCCATCCTCTTCTACGGCGACTCGTTCGCCTTCCTGAGCGAGGAGCTCAAGCCTGGCACCAGCCGTCCGTCCGGCTACTCGCTGCTGCTCGCGCTGCTGCGCCCCGCCCACAGCCTGACGCTGGTGACGACCCTGCAGCACCTGCTCGGGCTCGCCCTCGCCGTGGCCGTGTACGCCCTCCTGCGCCGCCGCGGCCTGCCGGGCTGGGGCGCGACGCTGCTGGTCACACCCCTGCTGTACGACGAGTTCCTCATCCTCCTCGAGCACATGATCATGGCGGACGCGATCTTCATCGTGCTCGTCACGGCCGCGATCGTGTTGCTCGTCCGGCGGGTCACCCCGGCCTCGGCCGCCACCGGCGGGTTCCTGCTGGGCCTGGCCGGCATCACGAGAACGGTCGGCCTGCCGCTGCTGATCCTCACCGCCGCGTACCTGCTGGTCAGGCGGTACGGCTGGCGTCCCCTCGTCGCGCTGCTGGTGGCCGGGGCGATCCCGCTCGGCGCGTACGCCACCTGGACGAAGGTCGAGAAGGGCAAGTTCGGCCTGACCGAGGCCGACGGCAACTTCCTGTGGTCGCGGACCATGAGCTTCGCCGACTGCGACGTGATCAAGCCGCCGGAACGGCTCGCCGTGCTGTGCCCGGACATGCCGGTCGAGCAGCGGCCGTACCCGCCGCACTGGTTGTGGGAGAGCTTCTCGCCGCTGCTGAAGGTGCCGGGGACGGCCAACCGCAACCAGCTCGCCGGCGAGTTCGCCCGGGAGGCCATCCTCGCCCAGCCGGGCGCTTACCTGGGCGCGGTCGCGACCGACCTCGCGGAGCTGCTGCGCTGGGAGCGCACGGACGTCGACGAGAAGACGCCGTACAAGTTCCCCGCCGCGGAGCGGCCCATCAGCGAGTCGGTGCGCGGCGTCGCCGAGTCGTACGAGGCGGGGCCGGCCGCGACGAAGGTGGTGGAGCCGTTCGCCGGGTGGCTGCGGGCCTACCAGCGCTTCGGCTACGTGCCCTTCCCGCTGCTCACTCTCGCCCTGCTCGGCGCGCTGGTCGCCGCCCTCGTGCGGCGGCGGTGGGACGCGCTGCTGCCGGGCCTCGCCGCGCTCGCGCTCATCGCCTCGCCGCCGTTCCTCGCCGCCTTCGACGTCAGGTACGTGATCCCCGCCATCCCGCTCGTGTGCCTGGCCGTGGGCCTGACCCTGGGCAGGCGGACGCCCGCGGCGGCGGACACCCGCGAGGAAGCGCTCGTCGCGGGCTGAGCGGGATCACCTGCCGAACCGGGACACGTACCGCCGCTGCCATGGCGTCTCGACCGCGCGCGGGGAGTAGTGCTCGCGCACGTACGCGACCGCCTGGTCGGCGGGCACCCCGTCGAGCACGGCCAGGCACGCGAGAGCGGTGCCGGTGCGGCCGTTCCCCCCGTGGCAGGCGATCTCGACGCGTTCCGACTCGGCGCGCTCCCACGCCTCGCGCAGGGCGCGGGCGGCCTCCGCATGGTCGGACGGCAGCCGGAAGTCGGGCCAGCGGACCCAGGTGTGCTCCCACTCCACCTCGGGCGGCCGCTTGCCGAGCAGGTAGAGCGCGAAGGTGGGAAGGGGGCCGTCGGGCAGCGGGCGGCCCAGGCCACGGCCGCGGACAAGCCGGTCGGAGGGCAGGCGCAGCACGCCGGGGGCGGTTGACTCCCAGGGGACGACCATGCCTCGGGACGCTAGCAGGCGCCGCGCCGGACCGCCCAGCTGTTCGCAGGCCGCGAACCAGCGCGTTGACAGCCGAGAGCGCGTCAACCTACATTGACGCCATGAGTCTGAACGAGCTCGTGCGGCGTACCGCTGAACAGCTCTCCGCGCGGCGGAAGGGCCCGGTCGTCGTCGGCGCGGTGCGGGACGACGTGACCGTGATCCACGGCGCCGACCCGGGCACCGTGTTCGAGATCGGCTCGATCACCAAGACGTTCACCTCGCTGGCGCTGACGCGTCTCGCCGTCCGCGGCGATCTCGCGCTCGACCGGCCGCTGCGCGACCTGCTCCCCTCCTGCTAGGTGCCGCGCCGCGGCGGACGCGACATCGAGCTGGTGCACCTGGCCTGCCACACCTCCGGCCTGCCCCGGCTGCCGAAAGGGCTCATGCCGCGCGGCATGTTCGCCGCCGACCCGTACGCGGGCTGCACCGAGGCGATGCTGCTGGACGGCCTGGCCCGCACCCGGCTGCGCGCGACGCCCGGCCACCGTTTCCGCTACTCGAACCTCGGCGCGGGGCTGCTCGGCCTCGCCCTGGCCCGGCACCGCGAGGTCGGCTACGACGAGTTGATCCAGGCGGAGATCTGCCGCCCGCTCGGCCTCGCCGACACCCGCGTGCACCTCACCGGCGAGCTGTCGGCCCGCCTCGCCCCCGGCCACTCCTGGTCGGGACGGCCGCGACCAGGCTGGCGGCTCGGCGCGCTCGCCGGGGCGGGCGGCCTGCACTCCACGGCGCCCGACCTGCTGCGGCTGGCCCGCGCCACGTTCGGGGACGCTCCCTGCGAGCTCGCGGAGGCCGTCGCGCTCACCCACCGCACCGGGCACCGCCTGCGCGGGACCAGCACGGCCCATCCGGGCTGGATCGGGTTCACCCGAGCCGGGCTGCCCATCCTGTTCCACAACGGCGGCACCGGCGGATACCGGTCGATCCTGGCCGTCGCCCCCGACAAGCGCGTGGCCGTCGCCGTCCTCAGCGCCGACGCCCGCTCGGTCGACCGCGCAGGGCTGGGCCTGCTCTCCGGGCTCGTCCCGGCCTAACGGGCGGCGTAACGGCGGACGATCGGCTCCAGGTAGTCGACCAGATTGCCGCCGAGCTCCGCCAGCTCGTCCGGTGACCTGACCAGCGCGAGCCGGTCGAGCTCCGGTTCCTGCCCCCGCGCCGTCTCCGACGCAACGAGCGCGGCGTACCGCTCCCACAGCACCGGCGCGGGCAGGCTCGGCGCCACGAACACGGCTCCGACGTGGCGCTCGTCCCCGCGCGAGACCAGCCACAGCCGTAGCTCCTCCGGCCGCGCCTCCACGCCGACCTCCTCCACGAGCTCCCGGGCGGCGTGCCGGCGCAGCGCGGCCAGGTCGAGCGTCTCGCCCTCGGCCGGGGGCTCCATCGACCCGCCGGGCAACTGCCAGCGTCCGGGGAAGGCGGTGGTCGCCGACATCCGGCCCGCGACCACCCGTCCGTCGTCCACCGGCTGCACGACGGAGACGAACAGCGACGGCCACAGCCCCGCGCCCGGCACCCTGCGCAGGGCGTAGTGGCGATAGGTCGTCCGGACCCAGGTGACGACCACGGCCCGCGGCCCGTCGAGGTCGAGCCCCGTGCACGCCGCCACCGGCCCGTCGAACAGGTGCGGATTGGCCCGTACGGACTCCGCCCACCTGCGGTTCATGGCGGCCTCGTTCTCGGGCGACAGGTACGGCGCCGGGCCCTCGACCAGCCGGATGCGGCGGACGTCGAGGAGTTCGACGCCGGTCGACTGCAGCAGTGGTTCGGTCACCGGCCCATGGTGACCAGCCTGGCCGCCCGTCCCCCTGTGACTCGACCGTCCGTGTCACCGGCCAAGACCGAGTCTTTGTCAGGGCGTCTGGTTCGCTCCGGCGTAGCCGCTGGAGGAGGTGGTGATCTCGCGCAGGATGCGCTGCAGCTGGGTGACGGTGGCCTCGTCGATGCCCATGGCGCTACCGATGGCGGCCGGGATGTGGCGGGTCTGTTCCCGCAGGGCCCGTCCGTCGTCGCTGAGCGCGACCTCCACGGAGCGTTCGTCGTCCGCGCGCCGCCGGCGGCTCAGCAGGCCACGGGTCTCCAGCCGCTTGAGCAGCGGGGAGAGGGTGTTGTAGTCGAGGCGGAGCTCTTCGACGAGATCGCGGACCGTGATGCGGTCGTGCTGCCACAGCACCACCAGCACGAGGTACTGGGGGTAGGTCAGCCCGAAGGGGTCGAGCAGGGTGCGGTAGACCGCCGTGACGCTGCGCGAGGCCGCGTACAGGTCGAAGCAGAGCAGCTCGGACAGCGGACCGGCGGCGTCGTGCGAGGTCGGAGTTGCCATAGGTGGAGTGTAGTGAGGCATGACGCCCTCGATTGACTCGCCTGCGAGGTTTCGGGGCCCGACTCGACCGGCCGCCCCTCGGATCGGCCACCGATCCGAGGACTCACACGCGGCGGTCAGGCGACGGTGGCGTCGACGGTGACCGGGATGGTGCCGCTGACGGCCTTGGAGTAGGGGCACGTCCGGTGGGCGGCGGCGGCGAGTTCGTCGGCGGTCTCCTGCGACACTCCGGACATCTCCACGTGGAGCGCGGCGCTGAGGCTGAACCCGTCGGCGCCCTGGTGCAGGGTGACCTCGGCGATGACGGCCGAGTCGGTGACCGGGATCTTCCGCTGCGCGGCCACGAACTTCAGCGCGGAGTGGAAGCAGGACGACCATCCGGCGGCGAAGAGCTGCTCGGGGTTGGTGCCGCCGCCGGGGCCGCCGGCCGCGGCGGGAACGGCCAGGGTGAGGTCGAGCTGCCCGTCGTCGGTGACGGCGCGGCCTCCCGAGCGGCCGTCCCCGGTCGAGGTGGCGATGCCGGTGTAGGTGCTCTCGGACATGGTGGTCTCCTTCTTTCTTCCTGTGTCGGTGTGGACGGTGGTCAGCGGGTGGTCTCGCGGGCGGCGCGCTCGATGAGGTCGGCGACGACGCCTGGCTCGGAGACCAGGACGGCGTGGGAGGCGTTCTTCACCTCGACGGTGGCGCGGGCGTGGGCGCGGTCGGCCATGAAGTGCTGGGCCGCCGGGGGGATGTTCTTGTCGCCGGTCGGGATGAGCACGTAGGACGGGACGGTCTTCCAGGCGGGGGCGCCGGAGGGGTCGTTGAGCGCGGCCTCGGTGACGGGGCGCTGGGTGGCGGCCATGAGGGCGGCCTCGCGGGCGGGGACGTCGTGGGCGAACTGCTTGCGGAACTTCTCCTGGGCGACGTAGAGGTCGGTCTGGCCACCGGGGAGGGGGACCTGGGTCAGGGTCTCGCCGAGCGTGCTGCCGGGGAACTTGCCGGACAGAGCGGCCGCGCTCTCGCCCTCGTCGGGCAGGAAGCCGGCGACGGAGACCAGGGCCTTGACGTTGGCGTTGCCGCGGGCGGCGTTGGTGGCCACCTGCGCGCCGTAGGAGTGTCCGGCGAGGACGACCGGCCCCTTGACGGTCTTGAGCAGGGCCGAGATGTAGGCGGCGTCGTCCGCCAGGCGGCGCAGCGGGTTGGCGGGGGCGATCACCTCGTAGCCGTCGCGCCGCAGGCGCTGCACGACGCCGTTCCAGCTGGAGGCGTCGGCGAAGGCGCCGTGGACCAGGACGACGGTCGGCTTGGCCGGGGCCGACTCGGCGCCGGCGGGGGTGGCGGAGACCACGGCGGTGGCGGCGATCGCGGCGCCGAGGAGGGCGGTGAGGGCGTGGCGCTTGACGGTCATGGGAGTTGCTCCTTGCGGTGCGGTGCTTCGTTCGTTGCGAACGAGTAGAACCATACACGCTTTAATCGTGCACGAGTCAATCGCGTACGTGGTGATCTGGGTCACTGTCGGAAGCGATCTACGTTGCCGTACGAGCAAGTTGGGAGAAGCCGGGGTGGCCGCACACCTTTGAGCGGATACATCCGATTCGGAGACTGTTTCCCGAGGTCGTGTCGGCACAGGCGCGGCCCCTTCGAAGGGCGCGAGTCATGGCGATCTATGCCTATCGGTGTCCGCGGTGCCGCGACGTGGAGGCCACCTTCCCGATCGGCACCGCTCCCGGCACGGTGCCGTGCCCGGACTGCGGCGCGACCGCGACACGGATGCTGACCGCGCCGATGCTGACCCGCACGTCCGCCGCGCTGTCGGCCCGGCTGGAGCGGGCGGAACGCAGCGCCTTCGAGCCCGACGTCGTCACATCCCTGCCGCCGCGCCGATAAGGAGCCCAGCCGTGCCGGAACTGATCTTCCCGCTCGACTCGACCAAGAGGTTCACCGACCAGGCCAAGCTGGGCCACAACCGCTGGCATCCCGAGATCCCGCCCGTGGCGCACGTCAAGCCGGGCGACAGCTTCCGCGTGCACTGCCGCGAGTGGTTCGACGGCGCGATCCGCAACGACGACTCCGCCGAGGACATCCGTGACGCCCCGCTGACGACCGTGCACGTGCTCAGCGGCCCGTTCTCGATCGACGGGGCCGAGCCGGGCGACCTGCTGGTCGTGGACATCCTCGACCTCGGGCCCATCCCCCAGGAGGACAGCGGCCCACTGGCGGGCCAGGGCTGGGGCTACACCGGGATCTTCCCCACCAAGAACGGCGGCGGCTTCCTCACCGAGCAGTTCCCCGACGCGTACAAGGCGATCTGGGACTTCTCCGGTCAGACCGCGACCTCGCGTCACATCCCAGGGGTGTCGTTCACCGGCATCGTCCACCCTGGCCTCATGGGCACCGCCCCGTCCGCGGAGCTGCTCGGGAAGTGGAACGCGCGGGAAGGCGCGCTCATCGCCACCGACCCGCAGCGGGTGCCACCGCTCGCGCTGCCGCCCGAGCCCAGGGACGCCGTGCTCGGCTCGGTGCCGCAGTCGGAGTTCGACCGGATCGCCGCCGAGGCCGCCCGTACCGCGCCGCCGCGCGAGAACGGCGGCAACCAGGACATCAAGAACCTCACCAAGGGCACCCGCGTCTTCTACCCGGTCTTCGTACCGGGGGCGAACCTGTCGGTCGGCGACCTGCACTTCTCGCAGGGCGACGGCGAGATCACCTTCTGCGGCGCCATCGAGATGGGCGGCTTCATCGACCTGCACGTCGACCTCATCAAGAACGGCATGCAGACCTACGGGGTCAGCGAGAACGCCATCTTCATGCCGGGCCGGGTCGCCCCGCAGTACAGCGAGTGGCTCGCGTTCTCCGGGGTGTCGGTGACCCTGGACGGCGAGCAGCGCTACCTCGACTCGCAGCTCGCCTACCAGCGGGCCTGCCTGCACGCGATCGACTACCTGACGAAGTTCGGCTACAGCCCCGAGCAGGCGTACCTGCTGCTCGGGGCGGCGCCGATCGAGGGGCGGCTGTCGGGCGTCGTGGACATCCCCAACTCCTGCGCCACGGTCTACCTGCCCACCGCGATCTTCGACTTCGACGTACGACCGAGCGCGTCAGGCCCGGCCCGCATCCCCGAAGGCACCTCGGCCCCGCACGCCGCCTTCGGCTGAGGCTACCGCCGGGCCGGAATGACGTCGCGGGCCACGTACGCGATGAGGACGAGCAGGACGAGGTCGGCCGTCAGCGGTGCGGCCATGCCGGCGACCAGGTAGAGCGCGGCGCCCAGGAGCCCGCCGGCGAACATGGCGGCGACCGCGCACGCGCGGCGCCGCCACGCCTGCGCGGGCGCCTGCGAGACCAGCCGGGTGACGATGCTCGTGACGACCGTGATGTTGACCAGGTCGGGCACCGCCATGCGCAGCGCGACGGCGTTCTGCATGCCCATGCCGTAGCCGAGCAGCACGATCAGCGCCACCGCAGGGCCCGTGCCCTTCTCGCCGACCAGCAGGACCACGGCGAGGGCCGCCGCCACCAGCACCGCGTGCGTGGTCGTGAGGTGGAACAGCCTGCGGCGGGGTTCGCGGATCTTCGCGGCCACCCGGCCCTCGGTCCACGCCCCGGCGGCGAAGGCGGCCAGGGCCAGCAGGTGCGCCCACAGGCGTTGCCGGGGGTCGCCGGCCAGCGCGAAGCCGGAGAAGACCACGTTGCCCGTCATGTTGGCCACGAAGACGCGGCTCAGGCCCAGGAAGGTGCAGGCGTCGACGAGACCGGACGAGATCATCAGCATGACGAGCAGCGCCGGCAGGGGGCCGTGCTTGTTCGTGCCGCGCGGGAACAGCGCATCGGAGAGCCAGTGCGCCGGCCTGTTCACGGACGACCTCCCTTCCCTCGATGCCGAGTACTCGTACCCGGAAGGGGCGGCGGTCACCCCGCGAGGACGGGCCGCCTGTGACGCACATCACCTCCCAAGGGGAGTCACATTCGTGCCGCGCGGCGGGTCGGGGCGGTGACGTTCACCCGGAAGCAGGAGCACTCAGATGTCCACTGTTGTTGTCATCGCCACGATCGTCACGGCCGCCTGGGTCGGTTTCTCCGCCTACTCGCTGCTGCGCGGCGCCAGCTGGGTCGTCGACTCGCTGGTCGAGTACGGCGTGCCCCGCTCGTGGTGGCCGTGGCTGGGCGCCGCCAAGGCGGCCGGGTCGGTAGGGCTGCTGGCCGGCCTGCTCGTCCCGGCGGTCGGCGTGGCGGCCGGGATCGGGCTGGTGCTGTACTTCGCCGGCGCGGTCGTCACCGTGCTGCGCGCCCGCTCGTACGCGCACGTGGCCTATCCGCTGCTGTACCTCGCGCCGGTCGTCGCCGTCCTCGTGCTGGGCGCCTGAGCGCGTACGAGGGCGAGCATCTCGTCGACGGAACCGGCAGGGTCGGTGATCGGGAACTGCACCGCCCGGATGACGCTCCCGGGGTCGACCAGCAGCGTCAGGCGCTTGAAGCGGTCGGCCCCTGCCACCCGGAAGGTCGGCAGCAGCAGGCCGGCGGCGAGCCGGCTGTCCTGGTCGGACAGGAGCGGGTAGGGCAGCTTCGCGTGCTCGACGAAGGCGGCCAGCTGGTCGGGACGTTGCGTGCTCACGCCGTGGACCGTGGCGCCGGCGGCCTCGAAGTCGGCCTGCCGTGACGCGTAGGTGAGAGCTTCGAGCGTGCAGCCCCGCGTGCCGGGGATGTCGGTCCATCCCGGCGGGTAGCCGTGGTCGCCGGGGGCGAACGCGCCGGGGAAGAAGAAGAGCACCGTCCAGCCCGACGCGGTCGGCCCGGCCCGCTCGCCGTCGTGCCGGGTCAGGGCGACGTCGGGGATCTTCCGGCCGGCCAGCGCGTGCACCCGGCGGGCCTCGGCGGAGGTGTCGTCGCTGGTGGCGGTGAGCGTGCCGTCGCCCATGACGTGCCGGACGCCCCAGTCCTGGAGCGCGACGAGCGCGGGCAGCAGGCCCTCGCCCTTCGCGGTCAGCACGTAGTCGTGGCGCGGCGGGCGGTCGGAGTAGCGGCGCTTCTCCAGGACGCCGTGGGCGACGAGCCCGGACAGGCGTTCGGTGAGCGCTCGACGGCTGACGCCCAGCTCGCGCTGGAGGGCGTCGAAGCGGGTGATGCCACCCGCGATGTCGCGCACCACCAGGAACGTCCACCAGTCGCCGATGACCCCGAGCGCCTGTGCGATCCCGCAGTCGGAGTCGGGCAGGTCAGCGCGCTTCACGCGTCCCAGTATAGTGCGTTCCAGTTTGGAACTCACTCGTTCGGGAGGCATCGGGATGGCAGGCGAGGGCGCGGGCGTCTTCTGGAGATGGTGGACGGCCGGCACGACCAGCGCCGCCGGTTCTGCGGTCGGGGCGGTGGCGCTGCCGCTGACGGCCCTGACGGTGCTCGACGCCTCGGCGTTCGAGATGGGGGTGATCGCCGCCGCCGGATACGTCGCCTGGATAGTGATCGGCCTGCCCGCCGGGGTGATGGTGCAGCGGCTGCCGATGCGACGGGTGCAGATCTGCGCCGACCTGGCCCGCGCGGCGGCGCTCGGCTCGATCCCGGCGGCCTGGTGGTGGGACCGCCTGACCGTCGCCCAGCTGGTGATCGTGGCTCTCGTGATCAGCTTCGCGGACGTCGTCTTCGACGTCGCCAACTCGACCTTCCTGCCGTCGATCGTGAGCAAGGAGCAGCTGCAGTCGCGCAACAGCCTGACCTCGGGCACCCACGCCACCACCCAGCTCGGGGGGCCGTCCGCCGGGGGGCTCGTCGTCCAGGTGCTCGGGGCGGTGCCCACGCTCCTCGTGGACGCGGCCGGCTACCTCGTCTCCGCCGTGCTGCTGCGGACCCTGCCGGAACGCCGCGTACCGGCCCCCGACCAGTGGCCGCCGGTGCGCGCGATGATCCGCGAAGGCCGGCGTTTCGTCGTGCGCCATCCCGTGATGGGCCCGTGCATGTGGGCGGCCACCGCGGCGAACACGGTCTGCGGCGCGCAGCACGCGCTCTACGCCCTGTATCTCGTCCGCGAGCTGCACGCCGCGCCCGGCCTCGTCGGCCTGCTGCTCGCGGCGGACGGCATCGGCTCGCTGATCGGGGCGGCACTGACGAGCCGGATCACCGCCCGGCTGGGGACCGCCCGTGCCCTCGTCGTCGCCGGGTTCTTCGCGGCCGCCGGGGCGCTCGTCGTCCCTCTCGGCACGGGGTGGCAGGGGTACGTCGCCTTCGCCGTCGGCAACGTGGTCTTCTCGGTGGGCGTGGTGGTGCTCAGCGTGGTGACCCGTACCTACCGGCAGATCACCAGCCCGCCCGAGCTGCTGCCCCGGGTGATGGCGACCGTCCGCTTCGCCTCCTGGGGCGCGATCCCGGTCGGCGGCCTGGTGGCCGGCGCCCTCGCCGGGGCCTTCGGCGCCCGGACGACCCTTCTGATCTTCGTCCTCGCCGCCCTCTGTATCCCCCTGGTCCTGCTGGCCTCCCCGGTCCGCCACCTCCGCGACCTGACCGACCACCAGCCGAGCGAGGCCACGCCCCTCAGCGCCTGACTGTTACGGGAGTTTCCGTGGAGTTCAGGGGGAATTATTGAGTTTCATGGTGATGAGGATTGATGGCAAGATCCTTCGCCGTTATGTTCTTGATCGGCCGCTCTGACAGGGTTCAGGGTGTTCCGGTAATTGATCATCCGGCGGCGACCCCACCGGTATCCATCGCCACCGGACCTGTCACCCACGGGCGCCGTTCACTTCCCCCAGCAATGCCCGAGAGGTGCCTATGCGCAAGATCGCCCTCAGTTCCACGACCTTGGCCTTGTCGGTCGGCATCGCGGCGCTGCTGCTGCCGCAGGCCGCCTCCGCCGGGGCGCTCGTCACGCACAAGAGCCCGTTCAACTGCGGGAAGACGTTCAACGCCAACAACTGGACCGGCGGCCACAACCCGGAGGGGGCCATCGACTGGCAGAACTACGGCAGCGACGGCATCAACGGCGAGACCGTACGGGCCACCGCCGCCGGCACCGCCACCTTCAAGGACGCGGGCAGCACGAGCTACGGCAAGTGGGTCGAGATCCGGCACAGTGACGGCACCCGCACCCGGTACGCCCACCTGTCCAGCATGGTGCGGTCGGCCGGCGGCACGATGACCGTCAGCCAGGGCACCGTGATCGGCACCGTCGGCTCCACCGGCGGCAGCCAGGCCCCGCACCTGCACTACGAGCAGCAGAACGCGAGCGGCGGCATGATCAAGAAGCCCGTCGTGGAAGGCGTCGCCGTGTCCCTGGGCACGAAGAAGGCCGTCAAGAGCACCAACGGCTGCGGCGGAGGCAGCACCGCCTCCACCAGCACCAGCAGCAGCGGGGGCGGCGGCGGGAACCCGTACACGCCCGAGAAGGTCTGCGGCAGCGGCTTCAAGGTGATCGACTCGGCCGCGGTCAGCGGTGGCCGCGTGTACCTGCTGTACAACTCCGCCAATCGCAACAACTGCGTCGCGACGATGAAGACGTCGGGCTCCGGCTCAGCGACGATGTCCGCCTTCCTGGAGCCGAAGGGCTCCTCCCGGACGACCGACAAGGGCTCGTACCAGTACTACGCCGGGCCCATCAAGAAGGCCGCGCCCAGCCAGTGCGTCAAGTGGGGCGGCTCGATCGGCGGCAGCGCCTACACCAGCCCCTTCGAGCACTGCGGCTGACACCTGTAAGGACGGCTTCCCCACCGGGGAAAGCCGTCCTCTACAGTCGCGCAGGTGACTGTCGCCCGTTCTCTGCTGCTCTTCGTGATCGCCGCGCTCGCCGAGATCGGCGGGGCCTGGCTGGTCTGGCAAGGGGTACGCGAGCAGCGCGGGCTCGTGTGGGTCGGCGCCGGCGTGATCGCGCTCGGCCTGTACGGGTTCGTCGCCACGTTCCAGCCCGACCCCAACTTCGGCCGCATCCTCGCCGCCTACGGCGGGGTGTTCGTCGCCGGGTCGCTGATCTGGGGCATGGTGGTGGACAAGTTCCAGCCCGACCGGTGGGACGTCATCGGTTCGGCCATCTGCCTCGTCGGCGTCCTCGTCATCATGTACGCCCCCCGTCCCTAGTCGTCCTCGGTGAAGACGACCTCGCGGCGCTTTCTGATCGCGGGGAGCACGGCGACGACGAGCGCCGCCACGGTCAGCGCCAGCAGCACCGCCGAGATCGGCCTGGTCACGAAGACCGTCACGTCGCCGCGCGAGATGATGAGCGCCCGCCGCAGGTGCTCCTCCAGCAGCGGGCCGAGGACGAAGCCGAGCAGCAGCGGCGCCGGCTCGCACCCGCACTTGATCAGGACGTAGCCGAGCAGCCCGAAGAACACGATCGCGTAGACGTCGTAGGCGTTGAAGCTCAGCGAGAACGTGCCGATCGACGCGAACAGGATGATCATCGGGAACAGCACCTGGTACGGGATGCGCAGCATCCGCACCCACAGCCCGATCAGCGGCAGGTTCAGCAGCACGAGCAGCACGTTGCCGATCCACATCGACGCGATCAGGCCCCAGAACAGCTCGGGCTCGTCGGTGATGACGTTCGGGCCTGGAGTGATGCCGTGCACGATGAACGCGCCGACCATCAGCGCCATCACCGGGTGGGCGGGCAGACCCAGGGTCAGCAGCGGGACGAACGACGTCTGCGCGGCGGCGTTGTTGGCCGACTCCGGGCCCGCGACGCCCTCGATCGCCCCGTGCCCGAACTCCTGCGGCCGCTTCGAGATCCGCTTCTCGACGGCGTACGAGGTGAACGAGGCCAGCACGTGGCCACCGCCGGGCAGGATGCCGAGCAGGGAGCCGACACCGGTGCCCCGCGCGATCGGCCCGACCATCCGTCGCCGGTCCTCGCGGGTCGGCCAGAGGTTCCTGACCTTGCTGACGAGCGCCTCGCGGGAGTGCTCGTTCTCCAGGTTGCGCAGGATCTCGGCCACGCCGAACATGCCGACGGCGACCGACACGAAGTCGACGCCGCCGTACAGCTCGCGCTGCTCGAAGACGAACCGGGGGGTGCCGGTGTAGATGTCCTGGCCGATCGTGCCGAGCAGGACGCCGAGCGCGATCATCGCGAGGGCCTTGAGCGCCGTGCCGCGGGCCAGCGCGATCGACACGATCAGGCCGAGCAGCACCAGCGAGAAGTACTCGGCCGGGCCGAACTGCAACGCGACCCTGGCCAGCGGCGGGGCCGCGACGGCGAGCACGACGGTGGCGATCGTACCGGCGATGAAGGAGCCGATCGCGGCGGCCGCCAGGGCGGAACCGGCGCGGCCCTGGCGGGCCATCTCGTGTCCGTCGAGCGCGGTGACCGCGGCCGACGACTCCCCGGGCAGGTTGATGAGGATGGCGGTGGTCGAGCCGCCGTACTGGGCGCCGTAGTAGATGCCCGCCAGCATGATCAGCGCCGTCACCGGCTCGAAGTAGAACGTGATCGGCAGCAGCATCGCGACCGTCGCCGTCGGGCCGATGCCGGGCAGCACGCCGACCGCCGTCCCGAGCAGCACGCCGACGAAGCAGTAGATGACGTTCTGGATCAGCAGGGCGGTCGAGAAGCCGAGCGCGAGGTTGTCGAGAAGTTCCATGCCTCAATCCGGGTGGCGCGTCAGAACCCCAGCCACGGGCCCCACAACGGGATCCGCAGTTGAAGCCCGACGACGAAGATGAGCGTGGCGGCCACGGTGAGCCCGGCGGCCACGGCCACCGCCGTGAGCAGCCGGACGCGCGTGCTGGCCAGCGCGGTGAGCAGGGCCGTCACCGCGCACGTCGGCACGAACCCGAGGCCGCGCACCGTGGTGCCGAAGAACACGACCGCGAGCACGATCGCGCCGATCGCGCGCCACGGGATCGACCCGAACGTGATCGCCTCCCCGGCGACGAGCCCCTTGACGACGATCGCCAGGCCGAGTGCGGCGACGATCGCGCCGACCAGCATCGGGAAGGCGCCGGGGCCCATCCGCAGCGGGGTGCCCAGCTCGTAGCCGAGCGACCCCACGGCGAACGCGCCACCGATCACCATGAAGATGGCCCCGGCGAGGACGTCCGGGGTGGACCGGCGGCGCTCCACCTCAGGACGCCTTGACGCCGGCGTCGGCGAGGATCTTCGCCCAGGTGCCGAGCTGCTCCTCGAGCTTGGCCCGGTGCGCCTGCGGGGTGGCGTCGTCGGCCGCGACGGGCGCGGTGCCGAGCTTGGCCATCTGGTCGATGACCTGCTGGTCGGCCAGCGCCACCTTCAGCGCCTCGGACAGCTTCGTGACGACGTCCTGCGGGGTGCCCTTCGGGACGTAGAGGCCGTGCCACACGCTCACCTGGAGCTGGGGCAGCCCGCCCTCGGTGGTGGTGGGCACGTCGGGCAGGCTCTTGACCCGCTCCGGCGTGGTGACCGCGTACGCCTTCACCTCGCCCGCGGAGATCTGGCCGCTGGTGTTGGTCGTCTGGTCGCACATGAAGTCGACCTGGCCGCCGACGAGGTCCGTCAGCGCCGGGCCGGTGCCCTCGTACGGGACCTCCTGGAGCTTGACCCCGGCGGCACTCTGGAACAGCAGGCCGCACAGGTGGGACGCGGCGCCGATGCCGGCGTTGGCCAGCGTGACCTTGTCGGCGTTCGCCTTCACGTGGGCCACGAGGTCCTGGAGGGTCGCGGGCTGGAAGTCCTTGCGGGCGACGACCGTCATCGGCACCTCGGTGACGAGGCCGACCATCTCGAAGTCCTCGAGCGGCTTGTAGTCGAGGTTCTGGTACAGCGCGGGCGCCGTCGACATGCCGATGTGGTGCATGAGGACCGTGTAGCCGTCGGGCTCGGCCCGCGCGACCTCTCCGGCGCCGACCGTGCCGCCCGCGCCCTCGACGTTCTGGACGACGATGCGCCCGCCGAGCTTGGCGGCCATCGGCTCGGCGATCATGCGGGTGACGGTGTCGGTCGGGCCGCCCGCGCTGAACGGCACGACGAACGTGATGTTCTCGGTCGGATAAGCCGCGTCGCCGCCACCGCCGGCGGCTGATGTTCCGTTGTTCGCGCAGGCGGCGACGAGCGAAACGACGCCCATCGCGGCAATGATCCGCGCGGCGGCCCGATACCTGCTGGTCGTTTTCATATCGCCTCCTCGTCAGCGCATGCACATTTGTCCGTGAGTGCGCCGACTCAGTCTCGAATGGTCACGACCAGCGTGGTGTCAGGAAAATCCCAAGGAATGTGAGAAACGTTAGAGAAATCCCAAGAACTGGGGTCTAACGCGAACAACCATGGGCGACGTACAATCCGCCGGTATGCGGATCACCATCATCGAGGATGACGACCGCGTGGCGCGGGGTCTGGTGACCGTCCTGGCCCAGGCGGGCTTCGAGGTCCACCGCATCGCCACCGCGGCGGAGGCCGTACGCGCCTCACCCTCCGATGTGGTCCTCGTCGACCTGGGCCTGCCCGACGGCGACGGGCTCGACGTGATCCGCAGGCTCCGCGACCGTCCGGAGACCGCCGTCATCGCCGTGACCGCCCGCTCCGAGGAGCACGAACGGGTCCGCGGCCTGCGCGCCGGGGCCGACGACTACATCGTCAAGCCGTTCGGCGTCCCCGAGCTGCTGGCCCGCATCGACGCCGTCCTGCGGCGCACGCGGGTGGCCCGCTCGCTGAGCAGCCCCGACGAGCCGCTCGTCCTCGGCATACTGCGGATCGGCGTCGGCACCCGCGAGGTCACCGTCGGCGGCGCGCCCGTGACGCTCACCCGCAAGGAGTTCGAGCTGCTCCTCCTGCTGGCCAGGCGGGCGCCCAACGTGGTGAGCCGCGACGTCATCCTCGACCAGATCTGGGGCGCGACCTGGGAGTCGTCCAGCCGCACCCTCGATACCCACATCGCCGCGTTACGTCACAAACTCGGGCCTTCCGTTGTCATCCGTACGATCCACGGGGTCGGCTATCGGCTCCAGGCCGACCAGCCGGAGCTGATCGGCTGACCGCCGTGCACCGTCGCCTCCTCGCCGTCCTCGTCCCGCTCGCGGTACTGCTCGTCGCGGCGCTCGGACTGCCGCTCAGCGTCACCGTGGCCGAGCGGGAGATGCAGGAGACGTACGTCGACCGGCTCAACGACGTCGGCCGCTTCGCGTCGCTGGCCGAGACCGCGCTGTCGGCCGGCCGCACCGAGGCGCTGCACCAGGAGCTCGCCCACTACCACGAGCTGTACGGCATCCCGGCCGCGCTGATCGACCCGTCCGGCACCGTCCTGCTCGGACCGACCGCCGCCTACCAGCGCGCGGCCCGCGCCGAACCGGCGCTCCCCCGGATCGTCACCGCGGCGCTCGCCGGGACGAGGTCGGAGCCGTCCGGCGCATGGGCCCCGTGGGACGACTCCGCGCTCGTGGTGGCCGAACCCGTGGGCCGCGACAGCGAGGTCGTCGGCGCCGTCGTGACGATCTCCGACCTGTCGAAGACGCGCTACCGCATCCTCGTACGGTGGGCCCAGCTCGCCGGCATCGGGCTGCTGCCGCTCATCGCGCTCGTCGCCGTCGCCTGGCCGGTGTCGGCGTGGGTGCTGCGTCCGGTGCGCGAACTCGACGCGGCGAGCTCGCGCATCTCGCAGGGCGACCTCACCATCAGGGCGGACGCCGAGGCAGGGCCCGTCGAGCTGCGGCGGCTGGCCGAGTCGTTCAACACCATGATGGACGCGGTCGAGAACGCCGCGCAGCGGCAGCGCGACTTCGTCTCCGACGCCTCCCACCAGCTGCGCAACCCGCTGACCAGCCTCCGCCTCGCCGTGGAGAGCCTCCAGCCGCACCTGCGCGGCGACGGCGAGCAGATGTACGACGTCGCCGTCGAGGAGGCGAAGGCGATGCAGCGGATGCTCAACTCGCTGCAGGCCAGCGCGCGCATGGACAGCATCCGTACGGCGTCGCCCGTGGAGCTCGACGCGGTGCTGGCCACCCGCGTCGAGCGGTGGCGGGCGCTCACGGCGACGGCCGGACTCACGCTGACGGTCGACGTACCGGCCGGGCTGCGGCCGTTGGAGCCGCCGGGCGGGCTGGGCAGCGTCCTCGACGAGCTGATCAGCAACGCGCTGCGGCTGTCGGGAGCGCAGGTGGTGGAGGTGTCCGCGCGGGTGGACCCGCCCGGGGTGGTGACGATCGCCGTACGCGACGACGGGCAGGGGCTCGACGAGCCGGAACGCGCCCAGGCGCTGCGCCGGTTCTGGCGCTCGCCGCGGCACCAGAACGTCTCAGGGACGGGCCTCGGCCTCGCGATCTGCGCCGACCTGGTCGGCGCGGCCGGGGGCGAGCTGCGGCTTGAGGACGGCCTCGCGCGTGCGGACGGGTCATCCGGGCACGGGCTCGCCGCAGTGATCACACTGCCGGTCGACCCGCACTGAGGGCCGGTCCAGCGCTCGGGGCCGGTCAGCGCTCGGGGCCGGTCAGCGTTTGCGGCCGGTCAGCGCTCGGGGCCGGTCAGCGTTTGCGGCCGGTCAGCGCTCGGGGCCGGTCAGCGTTTGCGGTCGGTCAGCGTTTGCGGTCGCGGAACCAGGCGGCGGCGCCCGGGTGGAGGCGGACCGACGCCGTCGAGATCGCGGTGCGCACGTTGATCTGCCAGGCCTCGGGGACGGCGTCGACCGCGTCCCGGCTCGCCGACGTGATCGTCCGGGTGTGGGTGAAGATCGTGTCGGTGATCGCGTACACCAGGTCGTCCGGCAGGTCGTCGCGTACGAGCAGCACGTTCGGCACGGCGACGGTCCGGACGGCGGGAACCCCGGCATAGGCCGTCGCCGGGATCGTCGCCGGGGTGTACGGCCCGGGGAACGCCGTGATGAGCGCCCCCGCCTGCTCGGTCATCGGGATCAGCCGGATCGGGTGCCGCTGCGCCAGCTCCGTGATCGCCGGCGTCGGGACGCCGGTCAGGGAGAACATCGCGTCGATCCCGCCGTCGCGCAACGCCGCCGCCGACGCGGCCTGGCTGAGGTACCGGCCGTCGGTGTCCACCTCGCCCAGCTCCAGGACCCGCAGCGACGTGAACTCCGTACCCGAGTCGCGGGCGCCGAGCGAGACGCGCCTGCCGTCGAGGTCGGCGAACTCGTCGATCGGCGAACTCGCCATCACCACCAGATGCAGGTGGCTGTCGTACAGCCGGCACACCGCAGAGAGCCCGTCCGGGCCGCGGCCGTCGGTCGTGATCAGCGCGTCCAGGCTCGTCAGCCCGAGATGCACCTCGCCGGCGCGCAGCATCCGGATGTTGTCGGTGGACGCCCCGCTCGGCACGGTCGTCATGGTGGCGCCCGGCACGTGCTGGGACACCTGCTCGGCCAGCGCTCCCCCGATGCGCCGGTACACCGCCCCCGCAGGCCCGGTGGCCAGCCGCAGCCGTACGCCGCCCGCCTCCGGCTGCCGGGAGCAGCCCGCGAGCAGCCCTCCGGCGGCCAGGAACACCGCCCGCCTGCTGAGCCGTCGTCCCGGGATCAGCGCCATGCCGCGATGATACGGACGGCCGCCATCGGCGAGATGACGTCAACGTCTCAGCACGGCAGCACCTTCGCCTTGTTGAACAGTTCGGTCAACCCGGCGTCAATCCGGCGTAAGGCACTTGAGACCCTGGATGGAACCTCTCCTCGGAAGGACCCCGATGTCTCAGGACGCAACCTCGATCGCGGTGGCCGCGAGCCGCAGCCGGACGGTGAACATCCTGCTCGGCGTGGCACTCCTGCTCATGGTGGTGAACCTCGTCACCGAGGCGGCGGGCGGCTGGGCCAGCGCGCGGTTCGTCCTGGGAGCGCTGGCGCTGATCCCGCTCGCGTTCGTGATCGGGGAGGCGACCGAGCGGCTCGCCGAGCACACCGGCCCGGTGATAGGCGGCCTGCTCAACGCGACCATGGGCAACGCGCCCGAGCTGATGGTGTCGCTGTTCGCCATCGCGGGCGGGCTGTTCACGGTGGTGCGGGCGTCCCTCGTGGGGTCGGTGGTGAGCAACCTGCTGCTGGTGCTCGGCACCTCGCTGACCTTCGCTCCGCGCGGGCGGGTGTCGCGCTCGTCCGTACTGTCGACGCTCGGGCAGGTGGGGCTCGCGGTGGTGCTGTTCGGCGGGATGGCCGTCCACTACGGGTGGCGGCAGGGCGACAGGCAGGCGTCGGGGTTCGACCTGCCGCTGTCGGCGATCCTGCTCGTGCTGTACGTCGTGCTGACGGCCCGCTCGGTGCGCGCCGCCTACGTGGAGCACCGCGCCGACCGCGCCGCCGACGACGCCGGCCCGCCGGAGTGGTCGCTGCGCAAGGGGCTGCTCTACCTGCTGCTGGCGACGGCCGCGACCGTCGTGGTGACGCACGTGGTGACCGACACGATCCAGGCGTTCGCGACGGCCAGCGGCCTCGGGCTGTTCTTCACCTCGGCGGTGGTCGTGGCGCTGGTGGGGAACGCGGCCGAGCACGGCGGCGCGGTCGTGGTCGCGGCCCGTGGCAACCGTGACCTCGCGCTGGAGATCTCGCTCAGCTCCTCGGCCCAGGTGGCCCTCTTCGTCCTGCCGGTGGTGGCCCTGGTGTCGGCGACGTTCCGTCCGATGCCGATGGCGTTCCAGCCGGTCGAGATCATCAGCCTGGGCATCGCGGTCCTGCTCCCGGCGGCGGTCCTCGGGCGCGGCTGGTCCAGCCGCGCCCGAGGCCTCATCCTGATCACCGGCTACGTCGCCCTGGCCTGCGCGTACTTCATCTTCGGCTGATCTCCCGTGGTGACGGGAGCACGGACAGCTCAGCGGTGTAGGCGTCGGGGGGTGCGCCCAACACCCAGACGATCATGGCGGCGAGCGTCTCCGGCCGGATGCACCGCCCGGGATCATGGGGACGGCCGAAAGCGGCTCTGACCTCGCCCAGCAGATCGGTCGCCGTCGGACCGGGGTAGACCGTCGTCACCCGTACGCCGGAGGCCGCCTCTTCCTCGCGGAGCGAATCGGCCAGTTCGCGCAGCGCCGCCTTGCTGCCGGCGAAGGCCGACCAGCGCGCCACCCCCGTCGTCCCGGGCGCTGCGTTGACGAAGAGCACGTGACCCCGGGCCCGCCGCAGAGCGGGCAGCGTCAGCCGGGTCAGCTCGGCGGCGGAGGCCACGTTCACCGACAGGACCCGCTGCCACGTCTCCGGGTCCGCGTCTGCGACGGTCGCGACCGGAGAGATCGCCGCGCAGTGCACCAGCGCGTGCAGGTCGTCCAGTCCCGCCCCGTGCAGCGCGCCGGCCAGCGACGCGGGATCGGCGAGATCCGCCTCGATCCCCGGCACGTCCAGCCGCCCGATGTCACGCCCCAGGGCGGTCACCCGATGCCCGGCCGCAACCAGCCCTTCGACAAGCGCGGCCCCGATCCCTCCGGTGGCCCCGCTCACCAGCACGTGCCTCACGAGAACTCCCCTGACTCGGCTGCGGCTGACGTACGGCAGTTCAGCCCAGGGCGTTGACGAGCTTCTGGGTGAACCGGTGCATGTGGGGGTCCAGACGTTCGATGGGCTCGTCCAGCACCGCGCGGGGTGACAGCCACCTGACGGCGGCGAACTCACGCTGGTCGTACGAGGTGATGGCGTCCACTTCGAGGAGGAACCAGAGCGACACGTCCGTGTGGACGTCCGGGCCGCGCGTCGGTGTGACGGTGGCGAAGAACGGGCTGGTCCCGAAGGTCGTCGGGCGTGCCCGCACATGCAGCTCTTCCAGGCACTCGCGCTCGACGGTGTCCCAGACGGCTTCCCCTGGCTCGACGTGCCCCCCGCTCGGCAACCAGAGCCGGGCCTTGCGGTGATCGACGAGCAGAAGTTCCCCGTCCGGGCTGAGGACCACGTTGTACACCACGAGGTGGGGGTCGGGAACGTCGGGCGCGTGCGTCCGGTACAGCGGCGCGCCACTGGCGACCCAGGCGAGCGCGGCGGCCACATGCGCGTCCTCTTGCTCGTCCCAGGGGACGATCCCGGCCACCTGCCGCATCAACTCGCCCCGCAGCCGCTCACTCCGAGAGCTGTCACCAGACACGACCGCCACCCTACTCGGCGATCTCGAACCAGCCGCGCGATATTCGGTTGGCAGCCCCTGACGGTGTGGCGATACTGCCGAGGTGTTCACCGATGCTGACGCCGCCGCGGTTCCTGGACCTGTCGGTGCTCGGCGCGCTGCTCCGCGATGCGGGCTTCGAGATCGAGGCCCAGTACGGCGGCCCGAACCAGGAGCCCGTCACCGGCGAGAGCCGATCGATCCTGACCGTCGCGCGCACCCGTACGGCTCATTGACGTCGGCGGATGACGACGACAGACGCGAGCAACAGGGCCGACAGGATGACCGCGGCAACGGCGACCGCCGGCCGGCCCATCACATAGCCGGCGATGGTGACGACGGTCCAGACTACGAATCCACCGACGCACAGTGCGAGTGCGGCGACCAGGACCACCACGGGAGACGGTTTTCCGCTCGTCATGCTGCCCAGCATGGCACCATGATCGCCCGTTCCGTACAGGATTCACGGCAGGTGAGGCGAGATGAGGGAACATGAGCGGCCGTTGGTGCGGGAGGTGTTCCCTGGGCTCGTGGCGGAGCTGGTCGCGTGTCTGAGGGAGGAGGGTGAGGAGTCTCTGGCCGTTGCCGCGTGGAACCTCCGGCTGTACGAGGAGTGCGGGTGCGGCGACGACTTCTGTCAGAGCTTCTACACGGCCGAACGTCCGCGGGGCGCCTACGGACCTGGGCACAGGAACGTCGCGCTGAGCCCCGCGGTGGGCGATCTGGTTCTGGACGTCGTCGACGGGCGCATCATGTACGTCGAGGTGCTGCATCACCCGCCGTTGCGGGTGTGACTTATGTCAGTACGAGGGCACGACAAGCTTCACTAACCCCGCGAGCTGGGCGTTTCTAGTGTTGAGGACATGGAAGCGATCAGCATTGAGGGCGTGGCCAAGAGCTACGGAAACGTGCGAGCCGTCGAGTCGTTGACCCTGCGCGTACCCGCCGGACAGGTCGTCGCGGTGCTCGGCCCGAACGGCGCCGGCAAGAGCACCACGGTCAGCATGATGCTCGGCCTCATCACCCCCGACGCCGGAAGCGTCGAGATGTTCGGCAAGTCCCCGGCCGAGGCCGCCGCCACCGGGTACGTCGGCGCCATGCTGCAGGACGGCGACCTGGTCCCGAACCTCACCGTCCGCGAGGTCGTCGGGTTCGTACGGGGTCTCTACCCCGACCCGATGCCGCTGGACGAGGTGCTGGAGCTGGCCGGGCTGACCGACCTCGCCAAGCGGCGCACCGGCCGGCTCTCCGGCGGCCAGGCCCAGCGCGTACGGTTCGCGATGGCGATCGCGGGCGCGCCGAAGATCCTGGTCCTGGACGAGCCCACGGCCGCGCTCGACGTCGAGTCGCGGCGGGCGTTCTGGGCAGGGATCCGCGCCTACGCGGCGGACGGCCGTACGGTCCTGTTCGCCACCCACCACCTGGAGGAGGCCGACGAGAACGCCGACCGGGTGGTGGTCGTCGCGCGCGGCCGGATCGTCGCCGACGGCACGCCCGCCGAGATCAAGCAGCGGGCCGGAGGCCGCGCGGTCCGGTTCACGCTGGGCGACCAGCCCGCGGCCGGGCTGGAACGGCTTCCCGCGGTGAGCGCCGTCGAAGTGGAGGGCGAGGTCGCCACGCTGCACACCGCCGACCCCGACACCGTGGTCGCCGCCCTCTACGGCACCGGCCTGAAGGTCCGCGACCTGGAGATCATCACTCCCGCGCTCGAGGACGCCTTCCTCTCCCTGACCTCCGCCTGAGCGCCTGACCCCCGCTCGAACGCCCGGCCGTCCATCCGAACGTCCGGCGCTCCCCGCAACGCCTGCCCCCCGCCTGCACGCCTGAAAGGCCCCCGACATGCTGAACTACCTTCGTCTTGAACTGCTCCAGGTCGTGCGCGACCGGTACTACCTGCTCTTCTCGCTGGCCGTCCCGGTCGGCTTCTACTTCCTGTGGTCGAACATCTTCGGCGGCGACCGGCCCGACCCCGTCACCGGGCTCGCCGCCCCCGTCGACATCATGGTCTCGATGGCCTCGTACGGCGCGCTCGGCGCGGCCCTCATGACCACGGGCGTGCGGCTGGCGGCAGAACGCCGCTCCGGCTGGCTGCGACAGCTGTGGGTGACGCCGTTGAAGCCAGGCACGGTGATCGTGGTGAAGATCTTCGCCGCAATGTCGCTGGGCCTGCCCGCCGTGATCCTGGTCGGGCTGGCGTCGGTGGTGTCGCAGGGCGTGCGGCTCGACCTCGGGCAGTGGGTCGCCATCACGGCGCTGCTGTGGGTGGGCACGTTGCCGTTCGCGGCGCTCGGCACGCTGATCGGGTCGCTGGTCGGCCCGGAAGCCGCCCAGCCGATCACCATCGGCTGCTACTTCACGCTCGCCATCGCCGGCGGGATGTGGATGCCGCTCTCGGTGCTGCCGGCGTTCATCCAGAACATCGCCGGCGGGCTGCCCTCGACCAGGTTCGCCGAGCTGGGCCGGGCCGTGGCCGCCGGTCACGCGCCCTCGCTGACCGCCGGGCTCGTGCTCGCCGCCTGGACGCTGGGGCTGGGCGCGCTCGCGGTCGTCGCCTACCGGCGCGCTACCGTTGCGGCTTGATGAACCGACTCTTCCAAGGCGACGTCGAAGGCCCCGAGCTGCTGCAACGGGCCTTCTGGATGTCGTTCGGGCTGCTGTTCCTTGCCCCGGTCGTGGTGGCGGTGGCCAACTACGAGGGGCCGCGGCTCTGGCTGGGCATCGCGGCCCTGCTGGTGTTCACGCTGACGTACTACGCGGCGGCGTTCGTCCGGTGGCACTGGGACGACCCGTTCACCGTACGGTCACTGGTGGTGCTGGGCGTGTTCGCGCTGCTGGCGGTGGGCCTGCCGCCGCTGTTCGGGCTCGAGTGGATGGGCCTGCCGGTCTACCTGGCGTTCGTCCTCGCGATGTCGCTGCCGCTGCGGTGGGCCGCGGTCGGGGTGCTCGTGTCGATGGCGGTGGTGATCGGTGACGGGCTGCTGGTCGGGGCCCCGGCCCCGATGATCGGCGGCATCGCGCTGGTGCTCCTGGCGTTCGGGATGATGATGGTCGCGCTGCGGCACTCGCGGACGCTGGTGGCGCAACTGCACGAGGCGCGCGGCGAGGTCGCCCGGCTCGCCGCCGCCGACGAGCGGCTGCGCATCGCCCGCGACCTGCACGACCTGCTCGGACACAGCCTGTCGCTGATCGTCCTGAAGAGCGAGCTGGCCCGGCGGCTCGCCGAACGCGACCCGGCCCGCGCCGTCGCCGAGATCGGCGACATCGAGTCGGTGGCGCGCTCGTCCCTGGCCGACGTACGCGAAGCGATCTCCGGCTACCGGCGGCGCGACCTGGGCGAGGAGCTGGACGGCGCGCGGGCGGTCCTGGCTGCGGCCGGGGTCGACGCGACGGTGCGCATGTCCGGCGCGCCCCTGCCCGAGGCGGCCGACGGCCTGTTCGGCTGGGCCGTACGCGAGTCCGTCACGAACGTCGTCCGCCATGCCCGCGCCTCCCGCTGCGTCATCGAGATGGGACGCGACGGCGACGATGCGCTGCTGGAGGTGCGCGACAACGGCCGGGCCAAGGGGAAGCACGTACCGGGCAACGGCCTGAACGGCCTGTCCGAGCGCGTCGCCGCCGAGGGCGGCACGGTGGAGTCCGGTTCGTTGCCCGGTGGCGGCTTCCGCGTCGCGGTCCGCGTTCCCGTAGGGTCTGGCTCATGATCAGGGTCATGCTGGCGGAGGACCAGAACATGGTGCGGGGCGCGCTCGCGGCGCTGCTCGGCCTGGAGGAGGACCTCGAGGTCGTCGCGCAGGCGGCGTCCGGCGACGAGGCGGTCGTCGTCGCCCGGCAGATCCGGCCCGACGTGGCGCTGCTCGACATCGAGATGCCCGGCAAGGACGGCCTGACCGCCGCCGCCGACATCCGGGCCGAGGTGCCCGAGTGCCGCGTGATGATCCTGACGACGTTCGGCCGGCCCGGCTACCTGCGGCGGGCCATGGAGTCGGGCGCGTCCGCGTTCCTGATCAAGGACGGTCCGGCGCAGGAGCTCGCGGCGGCGATCCGCCGCGTCGTGGCCGGGGAGCGCGTCATCGACCCGGCGCTTGCGGCGGCCGCGCTGAGCGCCGGCCCCAACCCGCTGTCGCCGCGCGAACGCGACGTGCTGGGCGCCGGGGCCGACGGCTCCACGATCGCCGACATCGCGTCCCGCCTCCACCTGTCGGAGGGCACCGTCCGCAACTACCTCTCCTCCGCGATCAACAAGGTCGGCGTACGCAACCGCATCGAGGCCGCCAAGGCCGCCGAACGCAACGGCTGGCTCTAGCGAACCCTTGTGGAGTGACGTAGCGTCCCGACAGTGGCGATGAGGCGGGTCGACTACGACACGGAGCAGTACCGCGACTACGCGCGCGGCCGGGCGCTCGGCGAACACCAGCTGCGCACCTGGATCAGCGCCTTCGAGGCGGTGCTGCCAGAACGGCGTCCGCTGGCCGGGCTCGACGTCGGGTCGGGGACCGGCAGGTTCACCCCGGCGCTCGCGCGGACGTTCGGGCCGGTCATCGGCGTCGAGCCGGCGGTCCGCATGCGCGAGATCGCGGAGACACGGTCCAGGCATCCCGACGTACGGTACGTGGCGGGCTCCGCCGAGGACATGCCGGTGCCGTCCGGCAGCGCCGACTACGCGCTCATGTTCCTGTCCTGGCACCACGTCCAGGACAAGCCGCGGGCGGCCCGTGAGCTGGCCAGAGTGCTCAAGCCCGGCGGGCACCTCCTGCTGCGCGGGAACTTCAGCGACCACCATCCGAGGCCGTGGTGGCTCGACCACTTCCCCCGCGGCTTCGAGGTGGACACCGCGCTGTTCCAGCCGCTGCACGAGGTCATCGCGATGTTCACGGCGGACGGCTGGCGCGTCGCCGCCTTCGGCACGGTCACCGAGCCGTCCCCCGGCACCTGCCGTGACATGCTCGAACGCCTGCGCCTGCGCACCCTCTCGTTCTTCGCCCAGCTCAGCGCCGACGAGGTGGAGACCGGCCTCCGCAGCCTGGAACAGGCCGTCGCCGCGAACCCCGACGCCCCGTCCCCCACCTTCCCCGAGCCCCTCCTCACCCTCGTACGCCCCTGATTCAGGGTTTCGCCGCGTTGGCGAGCAACTCCTCGACGAGTGACAGGGCCACGTCCGCGGCTCGTTCCGGAACGGACAGCCCCGGTAAGTGGGCTGGACGGCGACGTCATCGGCGTCCGGACGGCGTGTCGAAGATCGACGAGCTCGACCGGCTCTACGCCCGGGTACGCGAGGCCAGAGGCCACATCGACATCCTCTTCGCCAACGCCTCGATCGCCGTGCCCCACACCTTCGGCACCCTCACCGAGGACGTCGTTGACCGCCATCTCGACGTCAACATCAAGGGCCTGGTGTTCACCGTGGAGCGGGCCCTGCCATTGCTGTCCGACGGAGGGTCCATCATCGTGACGTCCTCCGTCGACGGGGTGAAAGGCGGCCCGGGGCGCAGCGTCTACTCGCCGACCAAGGCCGCCGGGCGCAACCTCGTCCGTACGTGAATGCAGCGGTCATCGGGGGCCGGGCACGGCGCGCTGCAGCTCGATCAGGGCCAGCGGAGGACCGTCGCCGAAGTCGTGGTCGTGGGTGCGGCCGGTCTCGGTGAAGCCGTTCTTGGCGTAGAAGCGGCGCGCCTGGGCGGAGTCGCGGAGCGTCCACAGATGCACGTCGTCGTACCCGGCGTCCCGTACGCGCTCCAAGGCCGCTTTCAGCAGGACCGCCGCGATGCCGCTGCCCCAGACGTCCGGATGGGCGAAGAAGGTGTGGATCTCGGCGGAACCGGGGCGCGACGTGGAAGCCCCGAACCGGGCGAAAGCCCCCGGACGCTCGTCCAAGTGCGCCAGGAGGATCGTGTCCTCCACGCCCTCGGCGAGAACGGCGTGCCACTTCGTACGCCGCTCCTCGATCCCGGCCGCGGCGACCTGCGGCGTACACAACGGACCGTGCGACACGCCCCAGGACAGCGCGTGAATCTCACCGAGCACATCCCCGTCACCGGGCTCCGCGGGCCGAACCGTGATCACACCAGTCATGACGTAGACGCTAGCGCCGGGCACCGATGACTTCCGCGGGACAACCCGGTCTGAACCATGTCCCCGAACCCCCAGCACGGAGAGCGGATCATGCGGAAGCTGATGGCGACAGTGTTCAACTACTCCCTCGACGGTCTCCTCGCCGACGAGGGCACCGACTTCTGGAAGTTCTGCTTCGACCTTCCCGAGAACAGCGACCCCGACCACCCGGGGCACCTCGAGTTCCTCCGGAGCGCGTACGCGCACGTCATGGGCCGTACCGCCTACGAGAGCATCTCCGAGTCCATGACCACGTCCACCGACCACCCGTTCTCCGACATCCTGAACTCCGGCCGCAAGGTCGTCTTCTCCCGGACCCTCAAGACGGCCGACTGGCCCAACACCACCATCGCCTCCGGAGACACGACAGAAGAGATCGACAAGCTCAGGCAGGGCGGCGACGGCCACATCATCGTCTGGGGCGGCGTCCGCCTCTGGCGCTCGCTCATGCAGCTCGACCTGATCGACGAACTCCACGTGAGCATGTTCCCGTACGTCGCCGGCGAAGGCACCCGCCTGTTCGACGGCCTCCCCAAGTCGTACCAACTACAGCTGCTCTCCAGCACCCCCTCCCAGAACGGGATCGTGGAACTCCAGTACCGCCGACCCCGCTGACCGGGCTGGTCCCTCTTCTTGACGGCATGACAACCGCGGTCGGCCGGCACGGCGGAGCAGGCGTCCCACCACCGTCCGGACCCACACACCGCTCGTCCGCATGGTCAAAGCGCAAACCGAAACCCCCTACCCGCAGGAGTTGTGTCCGACATGATCCGAGTATGAGGAAGTTGCGCTTCTACCGGTCGGCGCGGAAGCACCGCATCGGACAGGCGCACGCCTTACATGTCGTCCGATCCGGTCCCCCAGCGATCGTGCCGGCCGCCTAGTGATCATCCACGTGATGCCGACCGCGCTACCAGGTTCGTCCGCAGTGCTCCGGCCTTCAGGCCGGGGGTGAAGCGGACCCTCCCGCGTAGCGGAGCAAGATTCGCCGATTCGCCGCTGGGCGAACCGGCGTCACTCAGAGGTGTCGGGATGGTCTTGCCGGCTGGTCCACCACTCGTAGGGAACCAGGACCGCGTATGGTGTGCCGTTTCGCTCGACGATGGTGGCCTCACCCAGATAGTGGGCGGCGTTGACTCGGTCACCGAGTCGTTCCCTGGTTTCTCGAATACCCATGCGAACATCCATAGATCGAATGGTACACTTATTACCATGCAGCTCCGGTACAACTTCCGCCTCTACCCGACGCC
>NZ_FNFB01000002.1:0-246553 GCF_900100395.1 Nonomuraea maritima
GGCCGACCGAGTCGATCATCGCTGCGGTGTGGGTGTCCTGGTGAGTGTCCACGCCGCCGGCGACTTCTGGCATCGGCGGGTTTTCGGGTGTAATGGAAGTCATCGTCGTCCTGTCGTCTTGACCGGGGGCAGGGCGGCACGCACCAGCCGGGCAACGCGGACAAGACAGTGATGGGGCCTCTGGCCAGGCTCCTATGAAGTCACGGGCGCCACGTCCGGTGAGTGCAGATGAGCGCCTCCCGGCCAGGGCCGACAGATCCCGTTGAGGACCCAAGGTCAGTCAGTCGCTGGGTCAGACCCTGGCGGGAGACGCTCATCTACATCATCACTGTCAGTCGCGGTAGCAGTCGGCCAGGGTGGTGAAGGCGGTCTTGGGTTCCCAGGGCATGTCCGGGTACGTGTCGCCGTTGCGGCCTTCGAGGACCTTGACGATGCCGAGGCTGGCCAGGTCGAGGTCGTGGCGGGGGTCGTCGGGGCGGTGCGGGTGGCTGTCGAGCGCGAAGAGGTACACGAAGGCGCTGTCGACGCCTTCCGTCTCGAAGATCTCCAGCAATTCGCTCAGGTAGGCGGCCTGGCCGGCCTCGTCGCGGACGTAGTGCCCGTTCAGCCCGACCGGGCGACCGGTCTCGTCGTGCTCGACGATCTCCATGCTGCGCGGTGCGACGTCGCCGGCGCCCCGCCAGGTCGCCGTGCCGAAACCGGTGATCGCGACCGGCATTCCCTGGGCGACCAGGTTGCGCACGCCTTCCTGGAACTGGTCGGCGACCTCGGCGGACCGGATGAGTTCGACCGACATGATGTCGAACATCGTCCAGTCGACGCGCTCGAACGGTATGCAGGCGTAGGTGAGCTTCCCTTGAAAACGCTCGCGTACCGCTGTGACGGCTTCGCGGAGGAAGTCGTCGAGGCGGGCACTCGTCTCGGCGAGCCGCTCGGCCCGGCCGTCGGGACGGCCCAGCAGCAGTCCGAGCCGCTCCTCCATGGTGTCGCCGGGCATGAACCCCCGGTTCATGATGCTCAACTCGACACCGGTGACGAACACGACGTCGGCACCCGTCTGACGGACGCGCTCCGCCCGCTCCGCGCAGTCGGCGAACAGCGCCGACATCTCGGTGGTCGTCAGTTGCAGCGGATAGGGCGAGAACCAGACCTCCAGCCCGAGTTCGGCGGCGCAGCGGGCGGCCAGTTCCAGCCGTTCCGGATCGCCGCCGACGATCTGGACGGCGTTGCAGTGCAGGTCGTCACGGATGATGGCCAGCTCCCGCCTGACCAGGTCGAGATCGAAGCGCTCACGGGAGATCTCGCCGTTCTGTACGAAGCCGGTGTCGTACGCGATGCCTTTGCCACGCATGGGTGTGTCCTTCCTGTCGGAGGGCCCGAACGCTAAAACAAAAGTTGCGGGTACGCAAGTTTGCGCGTACGCATTTGTCTGGCATGCTGGGACGGTGACGACACGACGGACGGGGCTGCGCGAGCAGAAGAAGCAGGCCACCAGGGAGGCGTTGCGCGAGGCGGCCCTGCGCCTGGCCCTGGAGCGCGGGCTGGAGAACGTACGCGTCGACGACATCGCGGAGGCCGCCGGGGTCTCGCCGCGGACCTACAACAACTACTTCTCCAGCCGCGAACAGGCGATCGTCGCCGCCGTCACCGCCGAGCGAGAAGCGCGAGTCGCGGCGGCTGTGGCTGCCCGGCCCGACGTCGGTCTCGCCGAAGCCGTGGTCGAGGCGATCGTGGAGCAGTACACCGACCCGGGGGAGAGCCATCGCGACGCGTTGCTGCTCATCACCGCCCGCCCCGCGCTGCGCGAGGCGTTCGTCGAGACTGCCGGAGCGGTCGAGCACCCTCTCGCCGACGTGATCGCCCGACGGCTCGGCGACACCGATGCGCACACCCCCCGTGTGCTCGCGGCGAGCGTGGCCGCCGCGATTCGGGTCGCACTCCACGCATGGGTACAGCCGTCCGCCGCGACCAGCGGGCTCGTCGTGTTGTCCGGCTCGCTGCCCGACCTGCTCCGCGCCGCCCTCTCACCCCTCGCACCCGCACTCGACGCGGCCGAACAACGAGCGCAACAGTGACTCGGAAGGTGCCCTGGAACCGCAGCGTGTCCTCCAGGTCGCCGCAGTTGTGCGTGAAGACCACACGGCCTGCCGGCACCTGGGCGATCGCGATGAACGGACGGTTTCAGCGTAGGGACTCCGGCACTGGCGATAAATGTCGGCGTTCGGCGGCTGGTGGCGGCTACCGTGCCCTCATGGATGGATGTGAGCGATTTGTGCGCTCAGGGTCGTTGCAGATCTGGACGGAGCGGGTCGGAGATCCCGGGCTTCCTGCTGTTCTGATGGTCATGGGGTCGGCTGCTCAGGGGGTCAGTTGCCCTGATGCGCTGGTCGGTCGGCTCGTCGAGCGCGGGGTGCAGGTGATCCGGTTCGATCATCGGGACACCGGTCGGTCCAGCGTTGTCGACTTCGACGCCCATCCGTACACGATCGCGGACATGGCTCGCGACTGCCTGGCCGTGCTGGACGGTCATGGACTCGGCTCCGCTCATGTGGCCGGCACCTCCCTGGGCGGCACGATCGCGCAATGGCTGGGCGTGCACGCGCCGGACCGGGTCCGGTCGTTGACCGTGATGTCCAGCTCGCCGATGGGGCACGATCCGCGTCCGGCGTGGGCACGGGCGCAGGCCGGGGAGCCGGCCGATCCTGATGATCTGCCGCCGCCGACGCCGGCGTTCCTCGAGCATGTGGCCGCCGAGCTGCCGCCGGGAGTGGAGTCCGACGTGGCCTTGTTCCGGGTCTTCAACGGTCCTGTTCGGCCGTTCGACGAGCCGGCCGCCCGGGCGATGCTGGAGCTGGCGCTGTCGCGGGCCACCGACCCGGCGGCCGCGGCCAACCATCGCAGGGCCGTGTGGATGGACGCCCCTGACCTGCACGCCCCGCTGTCGTCGATCACCGCGCCGACCTCGATCGTGCACGGCGACCAGGATCCGCTCCATCCGCTCGCTCACGGCGAGGCCCTGGCCGCCGCGATCCCGGGCGCGGAACTGCACGTCGTACCAGGGATGGGCCATGTCATGACATCACCCGGCCTGCCCGAGGAGGTCGCCGACCTGATTCGTCTGTGACTGTCTTCGCGCGGCCGCACGTTGTCAGGTCTGCAGGAGGTTGCGCACATGCCTGAGGACCGAGAACCAGGTCGACTCGGGGTGTTGCACGGCGGCGGTGTCGGCTCGGCGCATTCGGGACAGGAGTCTTCGTGCGGCGCCTTCGGGGTCGACGCCTTCGTCGGTGGCGGCCTCGGGGTCGTACTCGGGCCGTTCCTCCTCCAGCGCGTGGAGGAAGTACGCCAGCGTGTCGATGCTCGTGTTGAGCAGATGTGGAGAACCGTCCTCCGGGACGCAGTACACCACCCCCGTGACCGTGTCCACGACGACGTCGTCCAGGGCGATGCCTCCCAGGGACAGCCAGGCCGACATGTCGAACGGGCAACTCGGATACTTCAGGGCGACCGTCCGCCATGCGTCGCCGCCGATCCGCAGGTCGCCGTCGAGCAGGCGCTGGTCCGCCTCGAACCAGCCGTACCGGTCGGGCAGGCCGATCTCCCGCAGGAAGGTTTTGGTCGGCTCGTGCGCCATCGCGGCGAGTGCGTGGTCATCGAGGGTGACCAGTTCATCGGCGGGAAAAACGGTCTCCATCATGGTCCGGTCGATCAAGGGGCTCATGGATCGACATCCTCGCGCGACCCGTGCAGAAATTCTCAGTTCTGTCCCAGAATGGGGCTGTGACGAATACCGCCAAGGCACCCCCGATGCCGGGCACCCTCAAAGCGGCGCAGTTCATCATCACGCTCGAAGTGGTTCTCGGCCTGGTCGGGTTGGCGGTCACGATGGCTGGATTCTTTTTCGCCTTTGACTGGGGCATCCTTCCCGCGCTGATTCACGCCGCAGGAAGCACCGCTCTTTTCGGGTGGTTGCTGGGTCGATGGTCGAGCCGCCGCGTGTACGTGCGGTGGGCGATCATCGCCGCGCACCTGCTGGTGATCGGGGCCACCGTTCTCGACCTGGCGCTCTTCTCCACGGTGACCTGGCAGGCGATGGTCGGTCAGCACATCCTCACCTGGGCCGTCATCATCCTGCTGCTTCTGCCGTCGGCTGGGCGCTGGTTCAGCGGGCCTGCCTCCTGAGGGCTGGTTGTGGCAGGATCGCGGAATGCTACGACTCACCGATTTCATCATTGACTGCCCGGACACGATGAAGCTGGCGTCCTTCTACTCCGAGGTGACGGGCCGGCCGATCAAGGACGGCAGCGATGATTTCTGGGCCGGCATCAAGTTCGGCGACATCGAACTGGCATTCATCCGGGTGGACGACTACCGCGCTCCGCAGTGGCCCGACACCGAGCACCCCAAGCAGTTCCACCTCGACTTCGAAGTGGACGACATCGAGTCCGAGCAGCGCCGCCTCCTCGCACTCGGCGCCACGTTGCGGCAGGACAACATCGGCCCCGAGGGCTACGGCTGGCGGATCTACACCGACCCGATCGGCCACCCCTTCTGCCTGTGCCGCAACAAGGGCGTCATCTGGACGGACGAGGGCCCGACCTGGCCCAAGCGATGACGCGTCACGCGCAGCGCAGCAGGAACATGAATCCGTAGTCCATGTGGATCTGCTGGTGGCAGTGGAACAGCGACAGCCCCGGCTGGTCGGCGGTGAAGTCGAGGGCCAGGCTCTGGTAGCCGCCGAGCATCACCACGTCCTTGAGCAGGCCATGGACGGGAGTGCCGGCGATGTGGGTGACGTCGAAGGTGGCGCGGTGCAGGTGGAGCGGGTGGACGTCGTCGGTCGCGTTGTGGAAGCGCAACCGGTAGCGCCCGCCGCGCTCGACCCGCACGACGGGCCCGCCGGTGTGCATGTCGAACGCCTTGCCGTTCAGGGTCCAGACGTTGAAACCGTCGGCGGCGGCGTTGCGCTTCTCTATCAGCATGTCGACGACGTGGTCCGGCCGGACGGTCGGCGGGCCGGGCTGGGCGAAGGTGCGGTAGTCCCAGGTGAACTTGGGAGGGGCGGCCCATCGCGGGGTGCCGCGGTGGCCGGTGTACTGCACCACCGTCCCCATGCCGGCGTTGCGGTCGTCGTCGGACAGATCCCCGAGCACCCACACGCCGGGACGGTTCATCTCCACCACCGCGGACACCCGTTCTGCGGTGCCGATCCACAGCACCGGCACCTCGGCCTGGCGTGACACCGGGTTGCCGTCCAGCGCGACGACCCGGAAGGAGTGGCCGGGGAGGGCGAGGCTGCGGATCTCGGTGGCGCTGCCGTTGAGGACGTGGAACAGCACACGCTGCCCGGCCTTGACCTTGATCGGTTCACCGTGGCCCAGCTTGCGGCCGTTGATGCTGAAGGCGCTGTAGCCGACCTCGTAGCCGTGCGGCATGCCGCGCCGCAGGGAGTCGGCCATCGCGCTCTCGCCCTTCCGTCGCAGTTCCGGCACCGGGGAGCCGGCCAGGAAGTCCGACGCCATGTCCCCGCTGCTGCTGAAGGCGGGCTGGAACTCCTTCAGCACCAGGAAGACCTCCTGGTCGTACGCGCCGGGGTTGTCCTTGGGCTCGATGTAGACGGGCCCGACCTGGCCGCCGTACTGACCCTTGGACAGGTCGCCCATCGGCACCACGTGGGTGTGGTAGAAGCGGAAACCCGCAGGTCCGGGGGTGAACGACAGGCGGCGCATGCCGTGTGCCGGGATGTACGGGGTGCCTTCCTCCGCCGACCCGTCGACGCTGACGGGGACGATCTGGCCGTGCCAGTGCAGTTGCTCGGGGGTGTCCGTGTCGTTGTGGACGTCGACCACGACCGGGCGGCCCTCGGTGAACCGGATGAGCGGCCCGGGAAACCGGCCGTTGTAGGTCGTGGTGGAGATGATCGTGTCGGGCGCGAGCTCCACGAGCCCGGTTCCGATGCGCAGGGTGTGATCCGCCTTGCGGGACCCTGCGAACCCGGTGGTGGTCGCGGCGGCGGGAAGCGCCCTGGTCGCGCCTCCTGCCAGCAGGGCCGCGGCACCCATTTTGAGCACCTCGCGACGAGCGAACGACATGACCTAACTCCCTTGGGCACTCCTTGTCGCCTCGGCAGCGGCAGTTCGGTGGTGGGCTTCTGCCCGCTTCATAAAGCTTTTCGCCCCACATTACGACTGTGGGTAATCGGCGCAGGTGATGCCCCCCGGTCGCAAACTTGCGTGGATCGCAAGTTTGCGTAGCCCGCATCTTTGCGAGGCTCGCACTTTTAGGTAGAGTGGTCGTGTGGGGCTGAGGGAGCGTAAGAAAGAAGAGACCCGGATCGCGCTGAGCTGGGCGGCGATCAAGCTGACCGTCGAGCGCGGTTTCGACAACGTCAAGGTCGAGGACATCGCCGCCGAGGCGGGCGTCTCGCACCGCACGTTCAACAACTACTTCTCCAGCAAGGGTGAGGCGATCGCGGCCAGACACCTCGACCGGGCGGTGCAGATCGCCGACGAGCTGAGGTCGCGGCCCGACGACGAACCCCTCTGGGAGGCGATCACCAATGCCGTGTTCGCCAGGTTCGCGCTCGGCATGCAAGAACGTCCGGCCGACGAGCGCTGGATCGCCGGGGTCAAGCTGATGAGCGGGCATCCGGAGCACCGGGGCGAGTTCCTCAAGGCCCACGCGGCCGCGGTCGACGCGCTGGCCGCGGCGGTCGCCGAGCGCACCGGCACCGACGTCGACCGTGACCTGTACCCCCATCTGGTCGCCGGCGCGGTCGGCACCGCCATCCTCGCCGTCATCCATCTGTGGCTCCACGGCGACGCGCCGGCGCCGTTCGAGGAGCTGCTGCGCGACGCCTTCAGCCAGGTCGCCGCCGGCCTGCCCACGCCCTGACCTTTCCCCTCGACGATCCACCGGCCTGCCGTCGGTCGATCCGTCATGCCCTGAAGGAGTGCCATGATCACCGACGTCGTCATAGCGGGAGCCGGGCCCAACGGGCTGATGCTGGCCTGTGAGCTCGGTCTGGCCGGAGTCCGCGCCCTGGTCCTGGAGCGGTTGCCGGAGCGTACCCGGGAGAACCGCGCCAACGGCCTGGTCGGCCAGGTGGTACGGATGTTCGACCGGCGAGGCCTGTACGAGCGGCTCACCGGAACCCAGGGCCCGCCCGAGCCCGCTCCCGGATTCGTCTTCGGCGGGTTGCCGCTCGACCTGGGCGTCCTGGACGACAACCCCCTCCACCTGCTTCCTGTCCCGCAGCTCCGGATCGAGCAGATGCTGGAGGAACGGGCCGTCGAGCTCCACGCCGAGATCCGGCGCGGCCATGAGCTCACCGGGTTCACCCAGGACGCGGATGGCGTGACCGTCCAGGTCAGCGGGCCGGCCGGGCCGTACACGATCGAGACGCGCTACCTGGTCGGCGCCGACGGCGGGCACAGCGTCGTACGGAAACTGGCCGGGATCGCCTTCCCCGGCGTGACGACCGACCTGACGATCTCGCGCACCGCGCACGCCGTCGTGCCGGCCGAGCTCGTCGATCCGGCCACCGGCCGGCTCGACATCCCCGGGTACGGAACCATCCCGCCGTTCCTGCACCACCGGACCGAACGCGGGGTGTTCGTGTACGCGCCCCTCCCCGGCACCGGCACACCGCTGATCTCCACCATGGAGTGGAGCGGACAGGACCCCGAGGGGCCGCTCACGCTCGCCGAACTGCGGGCCAGCGTCCGCCGGGTGCTCGGCGCCGACATCGCCTTCGGCCCGCCCGACGGCCAGGGGCCGCACATGATGCGCAAGCTCACCGGCGGCAACACCCGCCTGGCCGGGCGTTTCATGGACGGCCGGGTGCTGCTGGTCGGCGACGCCGCCCACGTGCACTCGGCGATCGGCGGGCCCGGGCTCAACCTCGGCCTGCAGGACGCGGTCAACCTCGGCTGGAAGCTCGCGGCCGACGTGCGGGGCCTCGCCCCTGACGGCCTCCTCGACACGTACGAGTCCGAGCGGCGTCCGGCGGCCGAGCGGGTGGTGATGTCCTCGCGTGCGCAGTCCGCGCTGATCGGTCCGGGCAGCGAGGTCACCGGCCTGCGCGCATTGTTCACCGAACTCCTCGGCGACCCGCGCAACGTCGGCCGGATCGCCGACCTGATGTCGGGCGCCGACATCCGCTACGACGTGGGCGTCGACCATCCGCTGGCCGGCCGGTGGGCGCCCGACCTCGACCTCGCGGACGGCGTCCGGCTCGCCGAGCTGACCAGGGACGGCCGTCCGCACCTGATCGACTTCACCGGCGGCGACTGGGGACACCCCGCGACCGCGGGACTGCCCGGCTCCACGACGCCGTGCACGGCGCTGCTGCTGCGCCCCGACGGCTACGTGGCCTGGGCCACCGACGTCCCGGAGCCGGATGCCGAGTCCCGAGCGTCGCTCCGGGCGGCGATCCGACGCTGGCTGGACGCTAGTCGATGCGCAGCCGAGGGCTGCGCCGGAGGCCGATGAGGGCGAGGAGCTGGTCGATCATGTCGTCGAACAGCAGGTCGTGGTTGCAGAAGGCGAAGGACATGTGCTGGTGGACGGCCATGCTGACCAGGCCGTAGATCTGCCGCCAGCAGGTGATCATGAGGTAGATGACCCCGAGGGGGAGGTCGGGGTTCAGCGTCAGCCGATAGACCTCCAGCTGGCGACGTAGCGCCGGGGGGATCTCCTCGTCCGCGGGGTGCTTGAGCCCGATCTCGTTGTAGAGGCGGGTGAAGAGCTTGGCGAACAGCGCTCCGAGCCTCACCGGGATCACGTCGGCCACGTCGGCCTCCGACGCGGCCGTCCGGAACGAGGAGCCCATGAGCATGTCGAACGCCACGCGGTTGGCGACCGACCAGGTCATCACGGCACGGGTGGCGGCGTGCAGCTGGGCGCTGATGTCATCGGGGTCCTGACGTTCCACGGCCTCGCGCAACGCGTCGGTGAGCTCACCGGCCAGCTCGTCATAGACGGCCTGCACCAAGCCGTTCCTGCCGTCGAAATAGCGGTAGAGGGCGGGAGAGGTCACACCCAGTCGACGAGCGACGGCGGCAAGGGTCAGGCCCGCGAGCCCCTCGGTCAGTATGAGCTCGCGGGCCGCGGCCTTGGCGTCGCGTACGAGCTGCTCGCGCAGCACCTCACGCCGTGACGTGGTCTCGCTCATTCGGTCTCCTCGACTCAACTTTGCCGATCCAGCCATTCCACTTGCGCTTAAGCGGCTTCTCGGAGTTAATGGCCTTTACTTCATTACGGTACTTAGCCGCGCGACTGCTGCCTCAGGAGGCCTCGCATGGAAGTGAACTACAACAAGAGCACGATCCATGGCACTCAGACCTTCCAGGAGTATCGGGCGCCGGTGATCCAGCAGAACGGGCACGAAGCCCTGTACCGGCTGGAACAGGCGATCGGCCGGCTCGAGCGGCTCGTCGCGCA
Organism: Nonomuraea maritima; assembly: GCF_900100395.1. Taxonomy (GTDB): domain Bacteria; phylum Actinomycetota; class Actinomycetes; order Streptosporangiales; family Streptosporangiaceae; genus Nonomuraea; species Nonomuraea maritima. The sequence continues at coordinate 9,445 of NZ_FNFB01000002.1, forward strand.
GGGCGCCGTGTCCGCGACGCAGGGACAGGAGGTGGCCGACGAGCTGCGTGCCGAGATCACGGAGGCGCGCACCACCAACCGGTTCAGCGGGCGACTCGCGAACGCCGGTAGGAAAGCGCTCGAACTCCTCCAGAACGCGGGCGGAGCCGCCGACGACATCACGAAGATCGGCGCCGCGGTCACCGTGATATCAGGAATGGTGCTGTGAGAGTCGACAACGTCGGCCACATCCACGGTGACCAGCACTACAACGAGTACAACTGGATCGTCCACGGGTCGGCGGACAACCTGGAGAAGGCGCACACCGCGTTCACCAACGGCGAGTACGGCAACGCCGAACGGTACTACCGCGAATATCTCGCGGAGGCCGCCGCCCCCTCGCCGGAGACCCTGGTGGAGTACGTCCTCGTGCTGCTCGGCCGGCAGCTTCCCCGCGACCACACGCCGGCGCGGGTGGCCGAGATACTCCGCGTGCTCGACGCCGCCCTGCGTTCGGAGTCGGCGCCGCCGTCCGCCGCCGCGCTCTGGTGCCTCATGGAGGAGGACCTCTGCCACGCCCAGCGACGTGCCCCTCACCCGGATCTGCCGCGGGTGCAGGACCAGGCGCTCGAAGTGGACCTCCAGGCGGCGCGGCTGATCTGTGAGCTGATCCCCCCGTGCGACTGTCCGACGTGGCGGATGCTGAACGCGTACCTCGCCGACGAGTCCGACGCGGCGCTCGACGACCCGGAGCCCGCAGAGCCCGAGGCCAAGCGCGAGAAGCACATGAAGACCTTCTTCGGCAAGGCGCCCCGCAGGCCCGCGTCGCGGCAGTTCACGCCTGAGGAGTTCCTGCCGCAGCAACTCGAGCCGATTTCCGGGTCTCCGCCGAACGGGCCGGCGATCGGGACAACGGCAGCGGCCGGTGCTCTCGTGTGGTGGCTGTCGTCGGGCTTTCTCTCCTTCCTGATCCTCGTGGGCGCTGTCTGGCTCGTCTCCAAGCTGGTGTCCATGCGGAACAATCACCGACGAATCGCCCGTACGAACGAGGAGATCGAACGCCGTAACGCCCAGGAACACACGGAGATCCAGCGCAGGAACGCCGAGTCGTACGAGGAGATCCAACGCGAGAACGCCCGGAGGACCGCCGCGTACAAGCGCAGGCTCGCTCGATACCGGCGGTGGCGGCCCTCCGCCGACCAGCTGGAGCAGTGGTTCCGGGCGGATCTGGAGGCGGCGCGGGCGAGGGCGCTGGACCGGCTGGGGCTGGTCGCCGGCCAGCTGGTCGACGAGACCGGCAGGGAACAGGCGCCCCTGGTGGTCACCGGGCCCGTACGCAACAGCCGGCTACGTCGTCGCGAACCGGGCGGTCCCCACTACCCCGACAGGTTCAGCGTCTTCGTGCTGGTGATGACGCAGCAGAAGGTCGGGGCGTACCAGGGAACGGTGGACTTCGTCACGGGCAGGCGGGGAGCTGTGGAGAAGACCTGCGAATTCCGTTACAAGGACATCGTGTCCATCTCCGTACGGTCCAGCCGCAGGGAACAGAAGGCAGGAAACCCGCCCGAATACACGGTCGTCGGTGACGATCAGGACCGGACGCTGGAAGTGCCTCTTGAGGAAGAGTTCGTCCTCATCGTGCCCGGTGACCGTTTCAGCGTGGTGACCACACTGATGGACGAACAGCACGACGAGTACTTCCGGCTGTACTCGCAGGCCGATCAGGCGCTCGCGGTCATCAGGCAACGGCTGCAGGGCTGACGGAAGATCTGCCGTTCGGCGGATAGGCGGGCGGCCGGGCACGTTCGAGGCTTGAGCCATGAGAGAACTCATGGCGCGGTGGCCCAGTTGGGTCGGATATGCGGCGGCCGGTTGGTCGTTGGGGTACGGGGTGCTCGGGCTGTTCTGGGCGCTCGGTGGTGGAGGGTTTCCCTTCGGTCGGGGCGATCCCGACTGGGAGCCCGGTCTGTCGGTGCTCGGGGAAGCCACCGGGGAGGGTGCGGCGCCGTTGATCGCCGTGCTCGGCGTGCTGGGGTCGCTCGCGGGGGCGGCGATCGCGCGCGGGGTGCGGCGGGGGCGGGCCGTGCTGCTGGGGTTCGCCTGGATCGCGGCGGTCACGCTGACCGTGGTGGTCACCGACAACCGGGTGCTGATGCTGGTGGCGTACGCGCCGGTGCTGGTGGTGTTCGCCTTCACCGGGGTGCCGGGCGGGCAGCCGATGTCGGACCTGGTGTCGTGGCCACGGGTCAACCTGTTCGTCGTCCTGGTGGGCGGGCTGCTGTGGGCGCTGGCCGCCCTGGCGTACCAGCGGCGTACGGCGGGTGTGTGCGTTCGGTGCGGGCGTGGCGAGGGCGATCCGGCGCGTTGGGCGACGGCTGAGGGGGCGCGCCGCTGGGGGGTGTGGGCGGTGGCGGTCGCGGCTGCCGTCCCCGCGCTGTACGAGGCCAGCCGCTTCGCGTGGGCCGCGGGCGTCCCGTTGGGGATCACCGAGGAGTTCTGGCAGTGGCTCGACCGGTCAGGGCTGCGCTGGGGCGGCCTGTTCCTCAGCCTCATGGGGCTCGCGGGTGCGGTCCTCACGCTCGGGCTCGTCCAGCGCTGGGGCGAGGTCTTTCCTCGCTGGGTCTGGTTCAGGGCCGGCAGGCCGGTGCCGCCGATGCTGGCTGTCGTCCCGGCGTCGTTCGTGTCGGTGATCGTGTTCTCGGGCGGGCTCGCCTACTGGCGGCTGCACGTGGCGAACGGGGCGCTCGGCGACTGGGACATGTGGGCGATCTGGGCGCCGTCACTGCTCTGGCCACTGTGGGGGGTCGCGCTGGCCGCCGCAACCCTGGCGTACTACCTGGCATGCCCCGCGCGCCACCACCGTGGAGGTCGAGATCCGTACGGCGGAGGATGTCCTGTGCGTGCGGGTGGCGGACGACGGCGGCGGCACGTCGCCCAGCGCGAGGCCCGGCGGGTACGGGCTGGCCGGCCTGGCCGACCTGCTGGCGGCGCGCGGTGGCGCGCTGGCGGCGGGCCCGCACGGGCGCGGCTGGCAGGTCAAGGTGGAGGTCCCGTTGTGACGGCCCCTACGCGGAGGACGGGAGCGGCATGACCACGCGGATCATCGTCGCCGACGATCAGGAGGACGTGCGGGTCGGGTTCCGGCGGATCCTCGACGCGCAACCGGACATGACGGTGATCGGCACGGCCGCCGACGGGACGCGGGCGGTCGAGCTGGCCCGTCATCTGCGCCCCGATGTGTTGCTCGCCGACGTACGGATGCCGGGCCTGGACGGGCTGGAGGTCACCAGGCGGCTCGCCGCCGAGACCCGCGTGATCGTCGTGACCACCTTCGACCTCGACGAGTACGTCCACACCGCGCTGCGCGACGGCGCGTGCGGCTTCCTGCTCAAACGCTCGGGCCCCGCCCTGCTGGTGGAGGCGGTCCGCGCGGCGATGGCGGGCGACACGCTGATCAGCCCCCAGGTGACGGTACGGCTGCTGCGCGGCCTGACCCGGCGGCCCTCGCCGCCGCTGGAGGACCCGCTCACGGCGCGGGAGCGGGAGGTCGCCCGCCTGGTGGCCCGCGGGCTCACGAACGCCGACATCGCCGCCGAGCTCACGATCAGTCCGGGCACCGTCAAGACGCACATCGCACACATCCAGCGCAAGGTGGGCGCGGCCAACCGGGTGGGCATCGCGGCCTGGGCGTGGAGCAGCGGCCAGGTGACCTGATGGGGGGGTCGTCCATGCATGGATCTGTCGTTGTACTGATTTGCATGCGTTTATCTGTCGTATTCATGGCTATATGTGACGTTTGTCTAGGTAATCTGGCCACACCGCGCCTGGGATTCGTGCACCTTGGGAGGCGCCCATGACGGGTGAGGACGCGCGAAGAGTCAGCGACTTGTCGCTGGGCGTCTTCGACTCTGCCCCGGTGGGCGTGGCCGTGTTCAGCGGGTCCGGTCATCGGCTGGTCTACATGAACGACTCGTGCCGGTGCATCGTCGGTGCCCGCCCGCACGGGGTGCCTGCCAGGGAGATGTTCCGTGACGTCACTCATGTCACGCTCCTCGACCGGGTCAGGTCGACGGGAGAGGACATCAGCCTGGACGAGGTCCCGCTCGACTACCGCGTAAGTCCGGTGATCGGCCAGAAGCGGTACGCCTCGGTCAGCATGTCGAGGATCCCGCTGGACGGCGGCGAGCACGGCGTGATGGTCATCGTGGCGGAGGCCGACCGTCAGGCGGAGTCCGGCTGGTGGGGCAGCTCCGTCGCCGACGAACGGCACCGCTTCCTGCAGCTTTACCTGAGCTTGGTCCAACTGGAGAAGCAGGCGCTCTGGGTGACCGATGCCAAGGGAGAGGTGTTCGAGCCGTGCCCGGGATGGGAGCGGCTCACCGGGCAGGCGTGGGAGGAGTACCGCGGCGCCGGCTGGCAGGACGCCATGCACCCCGATGACCGGCAGGCCGTCATCAGCCATTGGCTGGACACGGTCGACCGGAGGGGCTTGTGGGAGTACGTCTACCGGGTGCGAAGACCCGACGGCGCCTACCGGCACGTCCACACGCGCGCCGTGCCCGTGATCGAGGACGGCGAGGTGGTCGAGTGGGTGGGCGCGCTGACCGACATCGAGCAGGAGTGGCAGGAGGAACGCCGCAGGAAGCTGCTCGAGCGGGCCGCCACCGCCACCGCCCACCTCGGGAACCTGGACGACGTGCTGCGCACGCTGGTCGACGTCATCGTGCCCGCCCTGGCAGACGGGTGCGCCATCTTCCTGCTTCCGCAGTTCGAGAACGGGTCGATCTCGCCGCCGTTCGTCAGTGAGCGCCTCATCAGCTTCGCGCGGATGGGCAGTCCGCCGTCGACGGGCTCGCAGCTGATCGGGGAGGAGTGCGATTTCGTCGAGGTGATCAGGACCCGTCAGCCGATCCTGCGGATCTTCCCCAAGGGACAGCCGCCGCCGGGCAGCGTCCCGCCGGGAGGCGAGCAGTGGGCGATCGCCGAGCAGGCCAACAGTCTCGCGCTGGTGCCGGTGATCGTGGACGGCACGGTTGCGGCAGTGGTGCACGCCGTGGTCGTCGGCGACCGTGAACGGCTCACCGCGGCCGACGTCGAGCTGCTCGGCCGGATGCTCGACCACGCGCACACCCACCTCAACAACGCCGTGCGCTTCCAGCAGACCCAGCGCGTGGCCCTGGCGCTGCAGACCTACCTGCTCCCCGACCCGCCGCAGGTGCCGGGGCTGGAGATCGTCGGACGGTACCGGGCCAGCACGAGCGCCTCGGAGATCGGCGGCGACTGGTACGACATGTTCGTCACACCGGACGGTTCCACGATCCTGTCCGTCGGCGACGTGGCCGGGCACCATCTGTCGGCGGCGGTGACGATGAGCCAGCTGCGCAACATGCTGAGAGGGCTGGCGATGGACCGCAGGGAGCCCCCCGGCGACATCCTGCGCCGCCTGAACGTCGCCACTGAGCTGCTGAACGGCGAGCACACGGCGACCTGCGTCCTCGGCCGTCTGGAGGGCGGCGCCGGGAGCCGCGTGCTGTGCTACTCGGTGGCCGGCCACCCGCCGCCCCTGCTCATCACCTACGAGGGTGAGGCGCGCTTCCTCACCGGCGCCGTCGACCCCATGCTGGGTGTGGCCTACGACCGGCCGAGGACCAGCTCCGTCGAGCCGCTTCCCCCGCGCAGCATGCTGCTGTTCTACACCGACGGCCTGGTGAAGGTGCCGGGGGAGCATCTGGACGTGGGGCTGGAACGGCTCCGCCGCGCCGCCACCTGCCTGGCCCGCGAGCCCCTGGAGGCCCTCTGCGACAAGCTGTTGCAGATGCCGATGGCGGGCCAGGACGACATCGCCCTGCTCGCCGCACGCGCGGCCCGCCAGGACTGACTCAGGCGCGGTGCGCGGCCTCGGTACGGGACCGCAGGCCGGACAGGATCAGGTCGGCCACCACGTCGGCGTGCTCGGCCACCGCCTCCGCCGACGCCGGGTCGCCCGGGCCGATGCGGCGGGCCAGCGCGGGCATGCTGAAGGGCGCGGCCGCGCCGTGCGCGACGAGGAAGTGCAGCGTACGGACGGGGATCGGGGCGATGACCCCTTCGTCGATCAACCGCTGCAGCGGCGCGGTCAGGGCGGCGAGCAGCGGCGCCACGTGGTGCTCGTACAGGTGGTCGAGGCGGGGGCTGTCGGCGATGCCTTCGACGGTGATGAGGCGCAGGACCTCGGGTCGTTCGGCGTGGACGATGACGAAACGGCGGATGATCCGGCGCATCTGCTCGAGCGGACCGCCCTCGACGTCGTCGAGCTCGGGCAGCAGGCGGGCGGCCAGGTCGCCGAAGGCCCAGTCGACCGTGGCGTACCACAGCATCTCCTTGGAGCCGAAGCGCTGGTGGACGAGGTTGTGGCTGACGCCCAGCTTCCGGTTGAGCGCGGCCACCGACGCGCCCTCGTAGCCCTTGTCGGCGAACATCCGCAGTGCGGCCGCCAGGATCAGCTCGGGAGGGGCCGGACACTGCGACGCCGGAGGGCGGCCGGCCCGCGCCTTCGGGTGGCTCATGACGATCAACCTACCGTTGCTCAGAGGCTTAATAGCTCTCAGCATTCCGGGCATTTCTGCCCAGAAGGTCCGTGACGGTGTCACCATGGCGCGAGTTGCGCGTCGGTGTCCTGACGACGGTCTCTCGCTTCCTCCCGCCGCTGCCGCGGCGGGGTTGCGCCACCTGCCCGCCCCGCACTCGTGGCGGGAAGGGCGGTGCGGTGGCGTTCGGGCGTGCAGCGGCAGTTTGGCTTTCACCGCGCCGCAGCCCGAACAGGTCTTGGAGGACGGATACCAGCGGTCGGCGACGACCAGCGTGCCACCGGCCCACGCCGTCTTGTAGGCGAGCCGGCGGCGGATCTCGCCGAACCCGGCATCGGCGATCCGCCGGGCCAGACGCCGGTTGGTGAGCATGCCGGCGACGTTCAGATTCTCGACGACCACCGTGCCGTACTCGCGGGTGATGGTCGTGGTGAGCTTGTGCAGGGCGTCGGCGCGCAGGTTCGTCACCCGGTGATGCAGTGTGTTGCGGGCGGCGTTGGCCTTCTCCCAGCGTCGTGACGGCGCCTGTCCGGTACGCCGGTCGGGGCCCTGGCGGCGAGAAACGATGCGGGAGGCGCGGCGCAACCGCTTGCGCGCCCGTTCGTGATGCTGGGGGTTGGGGACGGTGCGTATCCGGCCTGTGGTGTCGGCCATCACGGCCAGGGCCTTCACGCCGAGGTCGACGCCGACGGCGACGTCGGGGCGGGCCGCGCGGGTGATCTCCCGCGCCACCTCGACCTGGAACGAGACGTGCCAGCGGCCGCGCTCGTGCCGGACGGTCGCTGACAGGATCCGCGCGGTGCCGGCCGCGATGCGGTCGCGCAGCCCGTCAGTGCGCTCATGCACCCGTATGGTGCCCAGACGCGGCAGGGTGACGTGCCGGCCGTCGGCGTCGACGCGGATGGTGCCGGTCGTGAACCGGCACGCCATTCGAGCTTTCCGCTTGGCCTTGAAGCGCGGCATCCCGACCCGCTTGCCCCGCCGCTTGCCCTGCTTGGACGCGCGGTAGCTGTCGAACGCCGCGGCCGCGTTGGCCAGGCCGGTGTTGTAGGCCTCTTTGGAGTTGTCCGTCCACCAGCCGGCGAACCGGGGATCGGTGTGCTTGACCTGGTTGAACGCCTTACGCAGCGCGGGCAGCGACCACGGCCGCCACGGTGTCAGCCCGGCCTCGCAAACGCCGTAGCTCTGCTCGGCCGCGCGCTGCCACCACGAGGCGGTCACCCACGCGACAGCCCAGTTGTAGGCGGCGCGGGCGGCGCCGCAGTGCGAGCGCAGCGCCGCCTCCTGCGCGGCATTCGGATCCAGAGCGAAGCGGTAGGCCTGCACCACGAACCCGGGCCGCGGCTCGAACCGCTTCACTCGCCGGCCTCGCCGGTCGCCACGGCCACCGCGCGGGCGGCCCTGGTTTCGGCCGCCCGCCGCCCGTACAGGCGGGCGCACATCGAGGTGAGCACCTCGGTGATGTCGCGCACCAGATCGTCAGTGGTCTCGGAGGTGTCGGTGGTCTCGGAGAGGTCGAGGACGACCAGACGCCGCCCGGACTGGGACAGGACCGCTTCGAGCTGCTCGACACCGAACCGGGCCAGCCGGTCACGGTGCTCGACCACGATCACCGCCGCGGACGGATCGGACAGCAGCCGGTGCAGCTTGCCGCGCCGGCCGGTCAGCCCCGAACCGACCTCGGTCACGACCTCAGCGACCGGCAGGCCGAGCCCGGTGGCTCCCTGGACCACGCGGGCCACCCTGGCGGTCAAGATCTGCTCTTTGGTCCGCCGACGAGACCCGGCAGTACGCCACGACCCGGCCGGACGCCTCCGGGGCGAGCTCATCGACCAGCCACGTACCGGACAGCGTCTGGCGTACCGGGACCGGCATACGGCCCTGTTTCGCCCATGTCCATGCGGTCTTGTAGTGCACGCCATGACGCGCCGCCCACGCAGGTAACGTCACGGGTTCAAGATAGCTGAGAGTGACTGGTAGTCACTGATGAATCACGCAACAGATGTCACCCCCTGGAAGTTGACGGCCATCAACATGTATATATTGATACCCGTCAACATAAGTACGTGCATGTCAACGAGGTTTCCTCCCGTTCAGGAGGAGTTTCCTTGACCGCCGAACATGATGTCTGCGAGACGCGCCCCCACGTCCCCTACGGACACCGGTGTGACACAGCGCGACCATGAGAAGTGAGTCACTGTGACAGTCCTGCAGACGCCTGCCGAAGAGCTGACGGAGATCGACGGCTACCACGTGGTGGGACGGCTCGGCTCGGGTGGCCAGGGCGACGTCTTCCTCGGTGAGTCGTCCGGCGGCGGGCGGGTCGCCATCAAGGTGCTGCACTCGTGCGTCGCGGCCGACTCCCACGTCAGGAACGGGTTCTGGTGCGAGGCGGAGATCGCCGAGCGGGTGGCCGCCTTCTCCACCGCCCGGGTGCTCGACACCGGGTTCGCCGGGGAACGCCCGTACATCGTCAGCGAGTACGTGCCGGGGCCGTCGCTGGACGCGCTGGTCAGGGACGACGGGCCGCGGACCGGCGGCGGGCTGGAGCGGCTCGCGGTCACCACGCTGACCGCGCTGGCCTCGATCCACGCCGCCGGGATCGTGCACCGCGACTTCAAGCCGGCGAACGTGATCATGGGCCCTGAAGGCCCTGTGGTGATCGACTTCGGCATCGCCCTCGCGGCGAACACCGCCGCGAACAGCGTCGAGCCCATGGGCACGCCGGCGTACATGTCGCCTGAGCAGTTCGACGACAAGCCGCTCACCCCCGCCTCCGACATGTTCTCCTGGGCGGGCACCATGGTCTTCGCGGCGACCGGGCGGCCGGCGTTCGCCGAGAGCACCGTGCCGGCCACACTCAACGCCATCTTCCACAACGAGCCCGACCTCTCCGGCGTGCCGCAGCCGCTCCGGCGGCTGCTGGCGGCCTGCCTGGCGAAGGACCCGGCGGCTCGCCCGTCGGCCGTGGACGCCCTGTGCGAGCTCATCGGCAGCGGCCCCGGCGTCCCGGCCGCCTACCGGCCGAGGCGCAGCCGTCGCCCCGAGACGTCCGCCCGCCGCCACCGCCGCACCCGTGCGGCGGGCCGGCACGCGGGGGTGCCCGCCCACACGATGCCCAGCATCCCCCGGCCGCGCCGGCGTCACGGCCTCGCGGCCCTGGTCAGTGGCGTGGCCCTGGCGTTGACCGCCGGTACGCTGCTCCTCGCCTCAGGGCTCGGGTCCCCGGCCGACGCCGACGACCACAAGGCGCCGGCGGCCGTCTCGGAGTGCTCGGTCCACCTCCCGACCGGCTGCGGTGAACAGGCGAGCGCACCCAGATGACCAGGCGACCGGCACGGCTCAGCAGTTGAGCTCGGCGGTGGTCCTGGGCCTGCCCGAGGCGTCCAGCGTGACGGGGAACGTACGGCCGTCGGTCACGCGTACCTCCACCGAGGCAGGTCCCGTCCAGGTGACCGCGTCGAAGGCGTCGGACGGGTCATCGTCGTCGAAGCAGCCGAGATGCCACTCCTTGCTGAGGAACCCGTCGTCCTTGCGGACGCTGAGCCACGTCACCTGGTCGGGCCCGAGGCCACCTGTCGACTCCCGCAGCCGGATGCTGTACGGGCCAGGCCCCTCGACGTACCCGACCTCCTTCGCGGCGGTGAACGCGGTGACGACCAGCCCGCCGAGCAGCGTGACGCACCCGCCCAGCCCCGCGAGGATGATGACCGTCGTACGCAGCCACGCCCACCGCAGCCCGAGCGCGGCCAGTACCGTCAGCGTGCAGGCGAGCAGCCCGAACGCGAACGGGTGATTCAGGTGCTCCCGCAGGAGCACCAGGTCGGAGTCCCCGAAGTCGAGCGCGAGAACGGCGGGCACGCCCAGGCAGAGCGAGGCGACCAGCAGCACGATCGAACGGGCGGACATCGCGATTCCCCTCGAAGAGGCACCTTCCCGATCATGACGGACCCCACCGCCACGCCGCCACCCCCGATCATGACGCCGTCGAGAACGGTGCTGCGTGGGCACCGGCGCGGCGAGGCCCTGTCGTCGTGTGGCGATTTCGGGGCCGTGTTCACCGTTCCCGGGCGGCTGACGCCGAGATCTGCGTCGGCGTGCGTCCGAGCTCCTCCTCCAACTCGCCGACCACCCTGGCCGCCTGGGCTGCGAGGCGCTGACGGTGGCGGGCGAGCTCCTCGCCGAATCGTCGCGCGGCCGGACCGACCCACACCGCCGATCCGGAGAACTGCCGGTACGGCTCGTCCAGGGCCGTCTCGAGCTGCGTCGCCAGCTGCCGGACGCGGGCGAGCGCCTGTCGCAGCTCCTGGTGGCGCGGGTTGTCCACGAGAGGTTCCGTCATTCGGGTGTACCCATCTCCGCGATATCCCTCCACGACAGGCTGCTCGGTTGCAGTATGAGAGCGACGAGAGCCCGACCCTGATCGGAGGCGGTTCCATGACGTCCGTACGCCTCGGTGCGCTGGCCGTGTCGGCTCTCGTCCTCGTGACGGCGTGCACCGGGTCCGGGACGGACACCGGGCCCACCGCGGCGCAGGCGGGCAAGACGCTCGAAGCGCACATCACCCAGCTCATGAGCCGAAGCGGGCTGCGGGACGTCGAGGTCACTGACCCGGGCGGCAAGGACCTGCCCTGCGCCGACGGCGGCACCAAGCGGACGTACGGCGCCAGGTCGACGTTCGAAGGCGGAGGCGAAGGCCTTGTGCTGGAGATGACCGGGAGACTCACCTCCACCTGGGGCTACAAGGTCGACATGGCCGCCGCCACCACCGCACGCAAGACGGTTTTCAAGCTCCCGCCCTCCCGCACGACCATCACGGTCGACGTGCCGTCCGAGTACGAGGTCACCGTGGTGGGTGAGACGGACTGCGTTCCTGCTCGCGGCTGACGGGCCCATCAGTCGCTCCCGGTGAGAACGCGCTTGAGTGCCGGGTCCCGCGCGGCGAGGACCTTCTCCGTCTGGTCGTGGCCGCCGGAGAACTTCAGGCCCGACGTGGCGATCATCTTCCCCAACGTGCGGCGGTCCGCGTTGCCGTCGACGCTGCCGTTGTCCTTGAGCCACTGCAGAAACGCCTCCGTCCTGCGCGGATCCGCGTCGATCTCGGCGAAGGGCCGGAGCCTGCCCTGTTCGTCCACGATCAGCGGATCCTTCGGAGGCCGGAACGACACGGGCGGGTCTCCTGATGTGTATCCCCTGGCGAGCAGTCCGGACGCTATCTGGTGCAGCACCGCTCGAGACTGCGTCAACTCCTTCTCGTTGACGGACGGCAACCTGGCCCCGGGTTCCAGCGCGGCCCCGAGTCCGTCCTTGATCCCCCAGCTGAGCGCCATCCAGGCCACCGCCGCAGGAGTCCCGCCCGCTGAGGGGAGGAAGAGCATCGCGCTGTCCATGCCCTTGTCGAGGAGTTGTTCGAAGGCGTCGAACGCGGCCCTGGCGCGTAGATCCTCGGTGCCGCGGACGACTTTCATGGCCGCCGACTGCATGCCCGACACCATGCCCAGCCGCGAGAACACCTGCTCCACCGCCGTTTCCGGCTGGCGTCCTTCCGATGGCCGGGCCAGGCGGTCCTTGTCGACGCGTACGGCGTCGGCGAAGAGCCGCTGGGCGAGCGCCGCCATGCCGCGGTCGAACGGCTCCATGTGCGCGTCGGTGTCGGCGAAGGTCTGCAGGAAGCGGTAGCCGTCCGTCAGGGACAGCCGGAACGCGGGCCGCGTCCCGACGAGCCCGTCGTCGAACGCGCCGAACCTGCTCGGTCTGCCGGAATCGGGGTCCAGCGACTGCGCGCTCGCGGCCACCTCGGTCGCGTACGAGCCGCCCACCTCCGCGAGGCGCAGCCGCATCGCATGGGTCAGCGTGAAGTGCGGCGCGGCGGTGATCACGGCGAAGGCGAACCGGGCCGCCTCCTTGCTGTGCGCGCCGTCCTTCTCGTCGTGGACGCCGGACGCGGACGCCAGCATGCGCGCGAAACTCTCCTGGGTGCGCAGGAAGACCCCAGGGTCGCCGCGCCGCTGCACGCGCGCGAGGTAAAGGTCCATCGCGGTCAGCACGGACGCCGTCGTCGGCCGGGGAAGTTGGACGGGCCAGGGCGAGTCAGGCGTCCGGCCGTCGCCGACGGCCAGGCGGGCGGCGGCCGGGTCGGCGCTGAGCGCGTCGAGGTAGCGCGCGGTCGTGCCGAGCGCGACGGTCTCAGGTGTCAGCGAGCCGTTCAGCATGGGGTTGACCACGTTCTTCCTGGTCACCGTGGCGAGCCACTCGGTGGGGAAGCGCCCCTTGCTGACCAGCCACGACAGTGCGTCGCTGTCGGTACGGTCCCGCTCGAGGTCGTCCATCACGGTGGCCATGCCCGGCACCCGGGACGCAGCCGCGGCGGCGGTGCCGAACATCCGGCTCAGTTCGTCGAGCGTGGTCTGGGCGGAGTTCGCCGTCGCGCTCACCGGCAGGGTGCGGCCGTGCTCGTAGAACTCCCTGATCTGCCGGGGCAGCGCGAGGGTGCCCGCCGTGCCGAGCCCCGCGAAGAACGCGGCGGCGAAGTCTGCGTCGTCCCGGTGTTCGAGCAGTCGGGCAAGCAGGTCGCGGTGGCGTCGCTTGAGCTCGTCGGTGATGACCGTGCCGGAGGTCTCCCTCGCGTACTGACGGAAGCTCTCGCTCAGCGCGGCTCCGGCGCGCCGGGCTTCTGCAGGGGAGGCGAACGGCGCCGCGGACTCGTCGTACCGGACGAGACCGACGAGCCAGCCGGGCTTCCAGTCGGGCACCTGCTCGCGGATCAGTTCGTTGCGCAGGCGCAGTCGCGGCACCTGCGCGCCGACCCAGTCCTCGATCTCCTTGAGCGGGGCCAGTGCCGCGGTGGGGACGTCGACGCGGGTCAGCTCCAGGCGGATGAGCTCGGCCTGCCCGCCGATCGTCGCGTGGGCGCGGATCATGGCGGCGATGAAGGCGTCCATCCGGCCGGGATCGATGCCGTGCAGGTCAGGGTGGAACGGCGGCGTGGACACGAGTCGCTCCTCCTCCGGCCGGTTCCGGCAGCCGTGGCCCTACGACGGTCGCACAGGCCGGCGCGTCCATCCAGCCGATCGCACGCGAACGGCATGGTCAGGTTCGCGGGACGTCCTTGACGAAGACGACGGCGTCGTTCTCGGCCAGGGTGGCGGGGTCGAGCGGCAGGTAGCCGTACCAGGGGGACACACGTGGGACGAGTCGCGCGGTATCAAGCAGGCGGGCGTCGACCACGCAGGAGTCCTCCGCATTCTCGTACAGGAGACCTTCGACGGTGTCCGGGGACGGGACGTCCACGCCCTGGTGCCGGATCGTGCCGAGCGCCGTGGCCAGGAAGGCGTACGCGTCGCCCAGGTGGGCGCTCGCGATCGCGCCCGCGCTCCACCACTCCAGCGGCAGCTCGCCCAGCTGGATCGCGCTCTTGTCCCGCTGCAGGTGCCGGTTGTGGGCGTGGACCAGCGCCGGGCCGCGCTCGACGGCGGCGAGGAGGTTGGCGGCCATCATCGCGTCGCGTTGCCCCATCAGCCGGGGCATCCGTCCCGGCGAGGTGTCGGCCATCCAGAAGTGGTAGAGCAGCAGGCCGGTCGCGGTGCGCGCGTGCAGGCGCGCGCGGTCCCAGTCGTCCCGTGAGGAGGCCGCGATCAGGTACGGCGTCTGCGCCTCCAGCAGCGCCGCGAGATCGCCGGCGATCAGCCGCAGCTCGCCGGCCTCCGCCGACCGCCCTATGGACCGGGACGGGTCCATGGTCGCGGCCGGATCCGTCCACGCGTCGTCGCGGCCGAGCAGGCGGTCGAGCGTCTGCGCGGAGCAGGGGAGCAGGTCCGTGTCCAGCCGGGCGGCCAGGTAGGCGTGCAGCGCGGTGACCACTCGCCGGGGGCTCGCGGGGCCGGTCATCTCGAACGGGCCGTCGCACCCGGCGAACCGCACGCGTTCGGCTGAGGGCCGCCCCTCGTTGTACGCGCGCATCCAGCGGACCAGCTCGCGATTGGCCGCCGACGCGCCGAACCCGTGGCTGAAGCCGTGCTCCATGACCTCGTCGAGGGTGCCCGTGCCGTGGGTGACGTAGTCGTCGACGGCCAGGCCGAGCAGGCAGTCGCTCTCGATCGCGATCGTCAGGAAGCCCTCCTGCTCGACGAGCCGGCGGAAGAGCTCGTTGCGCAGATGGAGCAGGGCGTCCTCGCCGTGGGTGGGCTCGCCCAGCGCGAGCAGCCGAGGCCTCGCGGGGAGCAGGGTCATGACGTCGTGGGCGCTGGTCATGCTTCAACGGTATCGTTGAACTCTCTGTGGAAACTTTCTCGCGGTGGTGGCGGGTTCAGTGGGTGGAAAGCCTCAACGGCTCAGGCCGATCGATCTGGCGCGTGAGCACGGTCTGTCGACGCAGGCGGTCAGGAACTACGAGGAGGCCGGCATCCTCCCGCCCGCCGCCCGCACGCCCCACGGCTACCGCACCTACACGCCGCTGCACGCGCGCGCTCTTGGCGCGTTCCTCGCGCTGGTGCCCGGCCACGGCCACCGCGCGGCGACGGCGATCATGCGGGCGGTGAACGAGGGCGCGTACGAGGAGGCGTTCCGCGTCATCGACGAGAGCCACGCCCAGCTCCTCGACGACCGCCGTACGCTGCGGGCCGTGGAGGACGCCCTCCGCGACCTCACCGCGGTGCCGGAGCCCGCCGCGGTGTCCGGGCTCGACGGCCTGTTCATCGGGCCGCTCGCGCGCCGGCTCGGCATCCGTCCCGCGACGCTGCGCAAGTGGGAACGCGCCGGACTGGTACGCCCGCAGCGCGACCCGCGTACCGGGTACCGCGTCTACGACGAGGCCGCCGTCCGGGACGCCCGGCTGGCCCACCAGCTCAGAAGGGGCGGCTACCTGCTGGAACAGATCGCCCCGGTGCTGGCGCAGGTGCGCGCCGCCGGCGGCCTCGAACCCCTGGAGGCCACCCTGCGCGACTGGCACGCCCGCCTGTCCACCCGCAGCCGCGCCCTGCTCTCCGGCGCAGCCGCCTTGGAGACGTACCTCATGCAAACGCCCACCGGCGCACCGGGCAGTGGCGGCATCCTGGACTCATGACGTGGACCGCGCCTTCCGTCGCACGTGTGGACGAGCCGTTCGTCGCGGACGAGCGCGGCATGCTGGAAGGGTTCCTCGACTGGCATCGCAGCACACTGCTGCACAAATGCGCGGGGCTCACCGCGGCGCAACTGGCCGCACGGCCGCTGGCGCCGTCCGAACTGTCGCTGCTCGGGCTCGTACGCCACCTCACCGACGTCGAACGGACCTGGTTCCGCCGCCGTTTCGCCGGTCAGTCGGTGCCCCCTCTCCACAGCCGGACAGACGACCCGGACGCCGCCTTCGACGGCGTCGACGCCGCGCGGGCGGCGGACGACCTGGCCGCCCTCGTCGCCGAGCAGGAGGCCGCCCGGCAGGCCACGGCGGGCATGTCGCTCGACGCCGTCTTCGTCAGCCCGCGTTGGGGCTCGATGTGCCTGCGCTGGGCGTACGTGCACATGAACGGCGAGTACGCCCGCCACAACGGTCACGCCGACATCCTGCGCGAACGCATCGACGGAAGCGTCGGCATCTGACCGGTGGTCAGGTGGCGGGCTGTTTCTCGTTGTCCTCGGTGGGGAGCCAGGTTTCGGCCCAGGCGGAGATCTCGCGTACGACGGTCTCCAGGGCGCGGCCCTTGTCCGTGAGCCGGTACTCGATGGTCACGGGGGTGGTCGGGAGCACGATGCGCTCGACGATGCCCTCGCTCTCGAAGCGCTTGAGCCGTTCGGACAGCAGCTTGTCGGTGATGTCCGGGATGGCGTCGCTGATCTGACGGAAGCGGGTGGCTCCCCGGAGCAGCTCGCGCAGGATCACGCCGGCCCACCGGCGTCCGATCATCTCGACGGTCAGGTGGTAGCGGGGGCAGAAATCAGGCTCGTACGTGGACACCCAGCCAGCTTACCAATGGATAGCGGCTTGCACATGGTGCGATGGTTGCGCTACTTTCTCGTCGCCAGTCGCTTTCCATTGGAAAGTCGCTAACCATGAGAGGGTGTCCCATGACATCGCACGACTTGCCCGACAGCGCCATCAGCAGCCTGTTCGCCAAGGAGGACACCGCGCTCCTCCTCATCGACCACCAGCCCCAGATGATCTTCGGGGCGCGCAGCGCCGACCCCCAGAGCCTGGTGAACAACGTGGAGGCGCTGGCCAAGATGGCCAAAGTGTTCAATCTTCCGACCGTGCTCACCTCGATCGCGGCCGACACCTTCAGTGGCCCGCTGATCCCCGAGATCACGCGGGTGTTCCCGGACGTCGAGGTCATCGACCGCTCCCACATCAACGCCTGGCAGGACGGAACCTTCCGGGCCGCGGTCGAGGCGACCGGCCGGCGTCGCCTGCTGATGGCCGGTCTGTGGACGGAGGTCTGCCTGACCTTCCCCGCGCTGTCTGCGACCGAGGCCGGTTACGAGGTCTTCGCCGTCGTCGACGCCTCGGCGGGATCGAGCACCGCGGCCCACGACGCCGGGATCCTCCGGATGACCCAGAAGGGCATCGTGCCGGTCAGCACCGCGAGCGTGCTGTCGGAGCTGCAGCGCGACTGGGCCCGCTCGGAGACGTACGACGCCGTCAACGACCTCGTCGCCGAGCACCTGGGCGCCTGGGGGCAGGGCGTCAACTACGTGCGCGCGGGCTTCGTCAAGAGCTGATCGCCCCCGCCGACCGTGGTCCCCGGCCTCACCTTCCGGCCGGGGACCACGCGCGTTACGCCCTGGTCGAACAGGGCCGTGACTCAGGGGTTCTATCTTGACTGATTCCAGATAATGGGACAGTCTGAGGCCGTGGCCACGACCTCGGACTTCCAGCAGATGTTGCGTGGCGCCACCTTACGAGTGACGAAGCCTCGGGTGGCGGTTCTCAGCGCCGTCCACGCGCTGCCGCACGCCGACACCGAGTCGATCATCCGTGAGGTGCGCCGGGAGCTTCCTGAGGTGTCGCACCAGGCCGTGTACGACTCGTTGCACGCGCTGACGGCCGCCGGGCTGGTGCGGCGCATCCAGCCGTCCGGTTCCGTCGCCCGCTACGAGTCGCGTGTCGGCGACAACCACCACCACGTCGTGTGCAGGTCGTGCGGTGTGGTGGCCGACGTCGACTGCGCGGTAGGCCACGCGCCCTGCCTGACCGCCGCCGACGACAACGGCTTCACGATCGACGAGGCCGAGGTCGTCTACTGGGGTCTGTGCCCTGACTGTTCCACCACCCGCAGTGCCTGAGCTGCGAGAACCCTTGAAAACGGTACGGAAGGATTCCATGTCCGAGAACCATGAGGCAATCGTCACGGACCCCAAGACGGATGGGGAGGGCGGTTGCCCGGTCGCGCACGGGCGCGCGCTGCACCCGACTCAGGGGGGCGGCAACCGTCAGTGGTGGCCGGAACGACTCAACCTGAAGATCCTCGCGAAGAACCCGGCGGTGGCCAACCCGCTCGGCGACGACTTCGACTACGCCGAGGCGTTCAAGTCTCTCGACCTGCCTGCCGTCAAGCAGGACCTCCTCGAGGTGCTGACCACCTCCCAGGACTGGTGGCCCGCCGACTTCGGCCACTACGGTCCGTTCATCATCCGGATGGCCTGGCACAGCGCCGGCACGTACCGGATCAGTGACGGGCGCGGTGGCGCGGGCGCCGGCATGCAGCGGTTCGCCCCGCTCAACAGCTGGCCGGACAACGGCAACCTCGACAAGGCCCGCCGCCTGCTGTGGCCGGTCAAGAAGAAGTACGGCCAGAAGATCTCCTGGGCCGACCTCATGATCCTCGCCGGCAACGTGGCCCTGGAGTCGATGGGCTTCAAGACCTTCGGCTACGCCGGCGGTCGTGCCGACGTGTGGGAGCCGGACGAGGACGTCTACTGGGGCCCGGAGACCACCTGGCTCGGCGACGACCGCTACACCGGCGACCGCGAGCTGGAGAACCCGCTCGCCGCGGTGCAGATGGGCCTCATCTACGTCAACCCGGAAGGCCCGAACGGCACGCCCGACCCGCTGGCCTCGGCGCGCGACATCCGCGAGACGTTCCGCCGGATGGCGATGAACGACGAGGAGACCGTCGCTCTGATCGCGGGCGGTCACACGTTCGGCAAGACGCACGGCGCGGGCTCGCCCGACCACGTCGGCCCCGACCCCGAGGCCGCCCCGATCGAGGCGCAGGGCCTCGGCTGGAGCAACAGCTTCGGCACCGGAAAGGGCGGCGACGCGATCACCAGCGGCCTGGAGGGCATCTGGACCTCCACGCCGACGCAGTGGAGCAACGGCTTCTTCGAGAACCTGTACGCCTACGAGTGGGAGCTCTTCAAGAGCCCCGCGGGCGCCTTCCAGTGGCGGCCGAAGGACGGCGCCGGCGCCGGCACCGTGCCCGACGCGCACGACCCGTCGAAGCGCCACGCGCCGACGATGCTGACGGCCGACCTCGCGCTGCGCGCCGACCCGGTCTACGACCAGATCTCGCGGCGCTACAAGGACAACCCCGAGGAGTTCGCCGACGCCTTCGCCCGCGCGTGGTACAAGCTGACCCACCGCGACATGGGCCCGCTCGTGCGCTACCTCGGCCCGGAGGTCCCGTCCGAGGTGCTGCTGTGGCAGGACCCGCTGCCCGAGCGGACGTACGAGCTCATCGACGCCGACGACGTCGCCGCCCTCAAGGCTCAGATCCTGGCCTCGGGGCTGACGGTGTCGCAGCTGGTGTCCACCGCGTGGGCGTCGGCCTCGACGTTCCGCGGCAGCGACAAGCGCGGCGGCGCCAACGGCGGCCGCATCCGCCTGCAGCCGCAGAGCGGGTGGGAGGTCAACGACCCCGACCAGCTCGCGATCGTGCTGAGCGCCCTCGAGGAGATCCAGAAGAGCTTCAACGGCGCCCAGACCGGCGGCAAGCAGGTCTCGATCGCCGACCTGATCGTCCTCGCGGGCGGCGCGGCCGTCGAGCAGGCCGCCAAGGAGGCCGGCTTCGAGGTGCAGGTGCCGTTCACGCCGGGTCGCGTGGACGCCACGCTGGACGAGACCGACGTCGAGTCCTTCGCGGCGCTCGAGCCGACGGCCGACGGCTTCCGCAACTACCTCGGCAAGGGCCACCGCCTGCCGGCCGAGTTCCTGCTGGTCGACCGGGCCAACCTGCTCACGCTGAGCGCTCCTGAGATGACCGCCCTCGTGGGTGGCCTGCGCGTTCTCGGCGCGAACCACAAGCAGTCCGCGCACGGCGTCCTCACCGACAAGCCCGGCACGCTGACGAACGACTTCTTCGTCAACCTGCTCGACCTGGGCACCGCGTGGTCGTCGACGTCCGAGGACCAGAACACCTTCGAGGGCCGCGACTCCGTCACGGGCGCGGTCAAGTGGACCGGCACCCGGGCCGACCTGGTGTTCGGCTCGAACTCCGAGCTGCGCGCCCTCGCGGAGGTCTACGCGAGCGACGACGCGAAGGAGAAGTTCGTCAGCGACTTCGTCGCGGCGTGGGTCAAGGTCATGGAGCTCGACCGCTACGACCTCGTCTGACCGTTGCACTGACGTCCAGGTCCGCCGCTCGCCGGCGGGCCTGGACGTTCGTCATTGCGGGCGGCAGTCGGGGCACAGCCCCCAGAACGTGACGTCTGCCTCGTCGACCAGGTAGCCGCCGTCGTCGGCCGGGTGCAGGCAGCCCGGCTGCCCGACGGCGCAGTCGACGTCCTTGACCGCGCCGCACCTGCGGCACACCAGGTGGTGGTGGTTGTCGCCGACCCGCCGCTCGTAGCGGGCGGGGCTGCCGGCGGGTTCGATCCGGCGGACGAGCCCGGCGGCGGTGAGCGCGTTGAGGGCCTCGTACACGGCCTGGAGCGAGACGTGGCCGACGCGGTCGCGTACGCCGGTGGCGATCGTCTCGGCGTCGAGGTGGGCACCGTCGCGGACGGTGTCGAGGAGGGCGACGCGGGCGGCCGTCACCCGCAGACCGGCACCGCGCAGCTCGTCGGCGGTGGTGAGGCTGTGGGACCCGGTCATGCACCCTGCCTTCGTCGCGGGCGAACCTTTCAAAAGGATGAATCATCCAGTCTAGTCGCGCACCCGCCGCGGGGGTTTGGGCTGGGGTGAGGGCGGGAACGCGCATCCGCCGCGGGGGCATGGGCTGGGGTGAGGGCGGGAAGCGCGCATCCGCCGCGGGGGCTTGGGCTGCGGGTGAGGGCGGGACGCGGCTCGGAGGCACCGGCGAACCGGGCCCCCTCATGATCTGGAGGGGTGGCGATCCTTGTGACAGCATGCGGGGATGACCCCTCCGTCAGCAGGCGGTAAACGGCTGGTCGTCGCCGGTGTGGTGGGCCTTGTCCTGTCGAGCTGCGTCGTGGCCGTGATGGTCGTGGTGTCGTTGCTCCCCGCTGATTCCCGGCACTGCGGCCCTTTCGGATGTCTGGGCGTCTTCCAGCAGCTTGTGGACATCTGGGACATCGGGCGCTGGGTCGCGATCGTCCTGGCCTGGCCGTTGCTGCGGGCCGTGGGGGTGCGTCCGGCATGGCTGGTCGCGCTGCTGGCCGTGCCCGTGCTTCTCGTGACGTGGTGGGTGGCTGGGGTGTCGCGGATCGACGTACAACTCGCGCTCACCTTCTGCGGCGGCCTGATCGCGTACCCGGTCGCCGCCTGGGCGGCGGCGCGCGTTCTCAGGCTCCGTTGACGCGCTCCCAGCGGATCTCGCCGTCGTGCCACCGGTCGGTCGGGCTCAGCCCGGCCGCGCTCGCGACGGCGGCCGAGGCGGCGTGGTCGGGGTGGATGTGCGCGACGACGGTCTCGATCCCCTCATCGAGGAGCCGATCGACCAGGGCCTTCGCGGCGGCGACGGCCAGGCCGCGGCCCTGCCAGGGCGTGCCGACCACCCAGGCCACCTCGGCGGTACGCCCTTCGACCGTGGCCTGCACGTACCCGACCAGCCGGTCGTCCGCGCGCAGCCGGATCACCCAGTTCCGCCACCCGGGCGGCCCGGCGACCAGCCGTTCGTAGCGCTGCCGCAGCTCGGACGCCGTGAGCGGGGCCCCGCCGATGTACGTGTGCAGGGCCGGGTCGGACAGCGCCGCCGCCATCTCGTCGGCGTGCTCCGGATCGAGCGGCACGAGGGTGAGCAGCGGGGTCTCGATGGCGTCCACCGAGAAAAGGTAGCGCTGAAAGTCGGTGATCTGCAGTACATTAACCGCTTCGCGCCTCCGGGCGAGGTCGATCCGTCCGGGGGAGAAACACGTGGACACCGTCGTGCCGCTGCGCAGGAACGCCGCCTTCCAACTGCTCTGGATCGGCGGCGCGGTCTCGCAGGTCGGCTCCGAACTGACCCGGCTCGCGATGCCGCTGCTGGTGCTGGCCCTGACCGGCTCGCCCGGCTGGGCGGGCGTCGTGGCCGGCGCCCGGATCGTGGCCTCCATCGTCGCGCAGCTGCCGGCCGGGGTCCTGGTGGACCGGTGGGACCGCCGCCGCACGCTCATAGCCGCCCACAGCGGCCAGACGCTCGCCGTGGCCGTGCTCGGCGCGCTGATCCTGACCGACCAGGTGGCGATCTGGCACCTGATCGCGGCGGGGGTGGTCGAGGGGGTGTGCTGGGCGTTCGTCGGCCCGGCGCGCACGACGGCCATCCGCGGCGTCGTGCCCCTCGAGCAGCTGCCCAGCGCGTACGCCCAGGAGGAAGCGCGCAACCACGCGGCCAGGCTGGCCGGGCCGCCGCTCGGCGCGCTCCTCTACGGATTCGGCCGCGCGGTGCCCTTCGTCGCGGACGCGCTGACGTACCTCGTGGCGATGATCTGCGCCGTGGCCGCGAAGGTGCCCCGCCGCCCGGCCGGGCAGCAACCGGACGCCGAGCAGCTGCCGGCCGCCAGGACCGGCATGGTCAGGGAGGTGCTGGAGGCGGTCGGGTGGCTGTGGCGGCAGCGGGGGCTGCGGGCGGTCGTGATGGTCGTCATGATGCTCAACCTGCTCGGCAGCGCGTACCTGCTGCCGCTGATCGTGCTCGTCGGCGAGCGCGGGGGCACGACGTTCAACACGGGCGCGGTGATGGCCGCGACCGGCATCGGCGGGCTGGCAGGGGCCCTGCTCTCCGAGCGCGTCGGCAAGCTGTTGCCGCCGGGCCGGCTCACCGTGGTCTTCTCGACGGTCTTCGGCGTATCGATCATGGCGATGGCGCTGCCGTTCGGCTCGTGGTGGCCGATGGCGCCGCTGATCCTGTTCAGCCTCGGTACGCCCGCGTTCAACGTGGTGATCAACGTGGTCATCACGCGGATGACCCCGGAGGCGATGCTCGGCAGGGTGGACGCCGTGATGAGCACGGCGGGGTTCGGGCTCGCGCCTCTCGGGCCGGTGCTCGGGGGCGTGGCGGCGGGGGTGCTGGGCGGGACGGCGTCCGTCGCCGTCATCGGTGGTGCGCTGCTGCTCACGGGGGTGGCCGCAGGCCTGAACGGCGACCTGCGGCGCTTCACGGGCGAGGCTCAGGCCCTGGTGTAGGCGAGGCCGAAGTCGAGGCGCCACGTACGGCCGTCCTCGGAGAACTCCCAGCGCGCGTCGATCGTGTCGCCGCCGGGGCCGAACGTGCCGTGGAAGCGCTGGTTGAAGCCGGGCGCGTGACGCCACATCCGCCACTCGCCGTCGGCGAGGGTCATCCGGTAGACGCGGTGGACGCCGCGCGCGTCGGCGTACAGCATCGTGAACTCCTCCGCGCTGTCGTCGAGGCCGATCACGGAGGTGACGGGGAACGGCAGGTTGTCGCGCCAGACCTGCGGCGCGGTGGGCGGGAGGGGGTCGGCGTCGGAGCGCTGACGCAGGAACAGCCCGTCGTCCTGCCAGGAGAACTCCGTCCAGCTCGCACCGAGCCCGTCGACGAGCGGCCGCACGCTCCACCGTCCGACGAGCGGCACAAGCCGCGCGAGCGCGGGATGTGGGTTGGTCATGTCCAGCATCCTTTCGTGGGAGTCACGGTTGGGGAAGTGGATTGCTGGTGAAACCGGTGGGCCCTTATTGTCGCGTTCTGTGAGAACGATCCTGATTGGCAGCTCAGTTGCCGTGCTTGTGGTGTCCTTAAGTGGCGTCGCTGCCGCTGAAATAACGACATATCCCGTCAAAGACCCTAAGCTTACCGAGAACACGCTTTATGCTACAGGGTCGCTTAAATCTACTAAATGTACGGAGAAGTCGGTCAAGCGTAACGACCGCAAGAGCGCCCGGGCGTACTTCGACGGTGTCGTCGCCTGTCTGAACACCACCTGGCGCCGGCACCTGACCGCCGCCGGACTGCCGTTCAAGCAGGTCAAGGTGCGGCACATGAACCGGATCCCGAAGAAGTACTGCGACTTCGACGTGACCAGGGAAGACTCGCAGGCCTGGTACTGCGCCGACAACGGCAGCATCGTCCTCCAGCTCGGGCGGACCTGGCTCAAGGACGCCGACGACCTGTGGCTGTTCGACACGGCCGCCTCGATGTACGCCTATCACGTCCAGAATCTCGTCGGCATCGAGGACGCGTACCAGGAACTGCCGTACGGCAGGAAGGCCGAGCTGAACGAGCAGATACGCCGCAGGAGCCTGCAGAGCGAATGCCTGGGCGCAGCCTTCGTCCGGAGCGTGTGGCCGCTGAAGGGCCGCACCATGAAGGACTGGGACCGCGTCGTCGGCATGCTCGCTGACAACGAGGACGCGACGACGTACGGCAAGGGCGCCACGGTCCGCTACTGGCTGAAGCGCGGCTTCGCCGCCGGTGACCCGGGCTCGTGCGACACCTGGAGCGCCTCGTCCGCCAAGGTCGCCTGAACGCGCGGGGGCTCGTATATTGAAGCGCTGTTACATTTCGCGCTTGAGAGGAGCCCCCTCCGTGAAACCCCCCATCGAGCCGTACGACCACGGCATGCTCGACGTCGGTGACGGCAACCTCGTCTACTGGGAGGTCTGCGGCAGTCCCGGCGGCAAGCCCGTGGTGGTCGTCCACGGAGGCCCCGGGTCGGGGTGCACGACCGGCGCGCGCCGCGCCTTCGATCCGGAACGGTTCCGTATCGTCCTGTTCGACCAGCGCAACTGCGGCCGCAGCCGCCCGCACGCCGCCGACCCGGCCACCGACCTGAGCGCCAACACCACCCACCACCTGATCGCCGACATGGAACTGCTGCGCGAGCACCTCGGCATCGACAAGTGGCTGATGTACGGCGGCTCGTGGGGTTCGACGCTCATCCTGGCCTACGCCGAGACGCATCCCGAGCGGGTGTCGGAGATCGTCATCCCGAGCGTGACGATGACCCGGCGTTCCGAGATCGACTGGCTCTACCGGGGCGTCGGGCGGTTCTTCCCCGAGGCGTGGGACCGGTTCCGGCGCGGCGTGCCCGAGGCCGACCGCGACGGCGACCTCGTGGCGGCGTACGCGCGGCTGCTGTCCGACCCCGACCCGAAGGTGCGTGAGAAGGCCGCCGTCGACTGGGTCACCTGGGAGGACGCGGTCATCTCGCTGGAGGCGAACGGCACGCCGAACGCCTACAGCGACCGGCCGGGCGACGCCGTGATGGCAATGACCCGGATCTGCGCCCACTACTTCTCCCACGCCGCCTGGCTGGAGGAGGACGTGCTCCTGCGCAACGCCGACAGGCTCGCCGGCATACCCGGCGTGCTGATCCACGGCCGCCAGGACATGGGCAGCCCGCTCCGCACCGCCTGGGAACTGTCTCAGGCCTGGCCGGACGCCGAACTGGTGGTCATCGACGACTCCGGCCACACCGGCAGCGACACGTTCAGAAAGGCACTCATCGAGGCCCGCGCCCGGTTCGCCGACTGAACCGGGTGCTCACGTGGCGAGCCGGGACGCCAGGAGGGCGGCGAACGCCAACAGTGCGAGGCCGCAGGCCGCCTCCAGTACTCGTACGGCGGGAGGCGGCAGGGCTCGACGGAGGACGGCGATGAGCCCTGCCGCGACGAAACACCAGGCGAGCGACGAGGTCATGAACCCGGCGAAGAAGACGGCCAGGCTCGCCGGGCCCGCGTCGTCGCCGAGCACGGCGCTGACCGCCCCCGCCGCGCCCGACCAGTAGACGACGTTCCACGGGTTCCCGAGCGACATGGCGGCCCCGACGGTGATCGCGCCCCGTCCCGGATGGGCACGCTCGTCCTGGAAGGACGGGCCGGTACGGGGGAAGACGGCGTCGCGCAGCGCGGTCACGCCGAGCCAGGCCAGCAGCAGGCACCCGGCGACGGTCAGCGGGACGCGGAGCGCCGGAACGGTGAAGACGGCCCCGACGCCCGCGAGCCCGAGCAGCGCCCACGCGGCGTCACCCGCCAGCGAGCCGACCTGCACCGCGAACGCCGGCCGAAATCCTCCGCGTACGCCCCTGCGCAGCGACTCGCTGAACACCGCGCCAGGCGTCGCGTTGAACAGCAGTCCGATCCACAGGGCCAGCACGAAGACCTCCGCCATGGCCCCCACTCTGCCGCCCACGCCTACGGCCGTCCACCTCGGGTCAGCGGCGGGCGGTGATCAGGTACGTGGTGCCCGCCACGGCCAGGGCGCAGGTCACCAGGGCGGCGCTCACCCACGGGACCGACCGGAAACCGAAGGACGCGATCGACAGCCCGCCCAGCCAGGGTCCGGCGGTGGCGCCCACGTTGAGGGCCGCCGTCGCGAAGCCTCCCGCCAAGGTGGGCGCGCCGGTGGCGGCGTACAGGACCTGGGAGACCAGCGTGGACCCGACGCCGAACGACAGCGCCCCCTGGACGAACACCAGCACCACCGCCCACGCGGGTGCCTGCGCGGTCGCCGCGAAGGCGGCCCAGCCCGCGACCAGCGCGATCCCGCCGGCGGCGAGGAGCCGTACGGGACGCCTGTCACCGAACCGGCCGCTGACGGTCACCCCGGCGAACGACCCCAGCCCGAACAGGGCCAGCAGGGCGGGCATCCACTCGGCCCCGAGCCCTGCGACCCCGGTGAGCAGCGGGGCGAGGTAGGTGAACGTGCAGAACGTGGCGCCGTTCACCAGCGCCCCGAGCAGGAGCAGCACGAGCAGCCTGGGCCTCCGCAACGCCCGCACCTCCCCCCTGAGGCCCGGCCCCGCGGCGGACGGCGCCGAAGCCGGCACCGATGTCAGCACCGCGACGACGGCGGGGACCAGCGCGACCGCCACCGCCCAGAACGCCGACCGCCACCCCCACACCTCGCCGAGCAGCGCGCCCCCGGGCACGCCCGCCACGCAGGCGACGGTCACGCCCCCGAGCAGGACGGAGGTGGCGCGGGCCTTGGCGTCCACGGGCGCGAGGTCGACGGCGGTGACCAGGGCCACCGCGAGGAACCCGGCGTTGGCCAGGGCGGCGACGACCCTGGTGGCGAGCAGCACGCCGTAGCTGGACGTGGCCGCTCCGACCACGTGGGCGAGCAGGAACGCGGCCAGGAAGGCCAGCAGGGCGGCCCGCCGCGACAGACGCAGACCGAGCACCGGCAGCAACGGCGCGCCCACCACCATCCCGGCGGCGAACGCCGAGGTCAGCAGCCCGGCGGCGGGTATGGAGACGCCCAGATCGCGGGCGATGGCGGGCATGAGCCCGGACAGCATGAACTCGGACGTCCCTTGGGCGAAAACCGCCAGTCCGAGCAGATAGACAGCGAAAGGCATGAAGACTCCGCGTGAGGCGTAGGAAGACGGCACGAAGAGCCGATGGTCCGGATGGCGCGGCGTACGCGAAGCCCGAGCGACCGCAGTGCGAAGCCGGCAAGGGGCGTGAAAGCCCGAGCGGCCGCAGTGCGGAGCCGCTGACAAGGGGGCGTGAAAGGGAATCAGCCGCAGGCCGCGGCGACGCCCGTCCCAAGGGGGAGGCGTTGACGCGGGCTAGCCACCGGACGACCGGTGGCTAGCGTCTTGACGCCTCAGGGCTGGACATACCCGGCAACCTAGCAACCCCCCGCGAGCCACGTCCAACGAGTCGTCTATCCTGGAACGAGCAGTCCAAGTTGAGGGGGCAGCGTTGCCGGACGTGAAGCACTTCGATCCCGAGGCCGTGCTGGAGCAGGTGGAACGCCTCTTCTGGCAGCGTGGCGCCGCCACGACAGGCATCGCCGAGGTCATCGCCGTCACGGGCCTGAGCCGGTCCAGCCTGTACGCCACCTACGGCGGCAAGCAGGACCTCTACGTCCAGGCCCTGCGGCGCTATGTCGAGCGTCGGTCCGAGCCGATGTTCGAGACCCTGGCGAGCGACGGGCGCGGCCTGCCCGCCGTCGCCGCGTTCTTCGACACGCTGATCGAGGCCAGGTGCACCGGCGAGTACGCCCGCTGGGGCTGCATGGCCGCCAACGCCCACGCCGGGCCCGGCGACCCGCAGGTGCGCGGGCTGCTCGACCACCATCACGGGCGGCTCCGCGCCGCCATGCGGGAGGCCCTGGAGGCGGCGGGCGACCAGCTCCGTCCGGGCCTCGATCTCGACGCGGTCGCCGAGTCGCTCGCGCTGCTCGCCTACGGCGTGAACGTCCGTTCACGCGCGGGGGCCGATCCGGAGAGCCTGCACAAGGGGGTAGCCGCCGCCCTCGACGCCCTACGTCCCACGCGAACCTAGAGGAGACGACGATGGACACCAAGCCACAAGTGGTGATCTTCGATGTGAACGAGACGCTCACCGACATGACGCCCCTGCGCACGACGTTCGAGGAGGTCGGCCTGCCCGGCAGGGACATGGACCTGTGGTTCGCCGGCATCCTGCGCGACGGCATCGCCCTCGCCGCGGCCGGCGGCTTCGCCGAGTTCGCGCACATCGGCAAGGACCTCCTCAGGGGCATGGGCCTGGAGGACAAGCAGATCGACCACGTCCTGGGCGCGTTCACCGAGGTGAAGCTGCACCCCGACGTGCCCGACGGCATGCGGGCGCTGCGCGCGGCGGGCATCCGCCTGTTCACGATGACGAACGGCGCCGCCGCCATGACGCGGGGCATCCTGGGCCGCGCGGGCCTGCTCGACCTGGTCGAGGAGACGCTCGACGTGTCCGGCCCTGGAGTGTGGAAGCCCGCCAGGGCCGCCTACGACTACGCCGTCGGGCGCGCCGGGGTGCGTCCGGGGGAGGCGGCCCTGGTCGCCGTGCACCCGTGGGACATCGACGGCGCCGAGCGGGCCGGGCTCGTGGGCGCATATCTCGACCGGCGCGGCGTGCCGTACCCGGAGACGGCGAGCGCCCCGCGGGTGACGGCGCTCGACCTGCGCGAGCTGGCGGGCCGCTGGCGCTAGGACGGTCGCGCGGGGTGATCGCCGAGGTCAGGCGCCCGCTCGCCGGCCTCATGAGCGTGGCCGGCGTACGGATGCGCAACCGCTGATCAGCCGTACGCGGCCAGGAAGTCCAGCACCACAGGGCTCGCCACCTCGCGGAACTCCTCGAAGTACGCGTGCCGCGCCCCCTCGATCATCCGCAGCTCCGCCGTGGGGATGCGCCCGGCCAGCAGCGGGGCGTTCGCGGCGGGGTTGAAGACGTCGTCGGTGCCGTGCAGGACGAGCGTGGGGGCGGTGATGGCGGGCAGCGCGTCCCAGCTGTCGTGGCCCGCGCTCGCCTTCAGGTGACGACGGCGGGCGTAGGCGGGCATGCGCGGGTCGCCGACCGTGTGATGCGGCCCAGGATGGGTGGCCAGCCAGGCCGGGGTGTACATGAGCTCCAGCAGCGCCCGCTCGGCGGCCGCGCGGTCGGGCTGGGCCAGCGAGAGGCGTACCTCGTTGCTGCGTTCGAGGCCGTGGGCGCCGCCCGGTGAGCTGCATCCGAGCACGAGGGCGCCGACCCGCTCCGGGTGGTCGGCCGCCAGCCACTGGGCGACCCGGCCGCCCATCGACGTTCCGTACACGTGGGCCTGCCGCACGCCGAGCTCGTCGAGCACCGCGACTACGTCGGCGGCGAACCCGCGCGTCGTGTACGGCTCATCGGGCTTGTCGCTGTCGCCGGCGCCGCGGTAGTCGAAGGTGATGGTCCGGTACGCCGCCGCGAAGTCGGCACGGACCGAGTCCCACCAGTGGTGGTCGTTGGCCTGCCCCTGCAGCAGCACGAGGGGGGCGCCGTCGCCACGGAGCTGGTAGGAGAGCTTCACGCCGTCGGGGGTCGTTGCGAAGAGCACGCCTTCGATGGTGCCCTATCGCGCGCGGCCGCCAGAACCGGCCCCCTCGGACGGGAATGCGCCCGCCCCGGATGTGGTTGGATACATCGTGGCCGGTGTGTCCAGTGTCCCCGGGCCTCATCTATCGCCTTCGCGGACTACCGTTCGGCTGGAGCCGCGTTGAGCCTTTCGCCGAGAGGCGACCTGCACACCGGTACGCATACGTGGGGCGCCCGCTCTCCTGGGAGAGCGGGCGCCCTCGTGTGTCACACCTTCCCGTAGTAGGGGTCCGTGACGCCGCCGGGCGAGGCGAACGCGTCGGTGTCCAGCCCGGTCAGCCGTGCCCCGGCGCGGTAGGCGCTGTCCAGGAACTCCAGCACGCCGCCCACCGGGTCGTCCATGCTCCGGACGTCGTCATAACGCAGCACGGCGAGGTGGCTGCCCCTGGCGGGGATCCACTCGGCCTGGGCGGGCCGCAGCGGCTCGCGTTCCAGGCCAGGGGGTTCTGGCGCGGTGTAGGAGTAGAACGCCGGCCAGGGCCGTTCCCTGTCGCCGAACCAGAACCCCGAACTGATCACCTCCCGGCTGTAGGCCTCCCGCGTCACCGGGTCGGTCTCCGGCGTGACCCTCGCCACGCGCCCGGTGAAGCGGGTGACGGCCACGTCGAAGGTGTGCCAGAAGTGGTGCACGGGGCTGGTCTTGCCGGAGTAGTCGGCGGCGAACCGGTCGAGGAGCTGCACCACCTGCGACAGCACCCGCCAGTACCGGTTGATCAGCTGCGGGTCGTACCGCGCGTGCAGGGTGTCCTCGGCGAACGGCGTGTCGTCGTCCAGGTCGAACGGCACGGGCCAGATCTCGGGCCGGATGTCCAGCCCGGCAAGGGTCTCGAAGAGCCGGTCGTGGAACGAGGCGACCGACCGGCCGATGAGGCTGAAGTCCGCGCTGCGCCCGTCGGACACGTCGACGACGAGGCGGTGGCGTACGAGGTCGAAGTCGATGCAGAACAGCGGTTGCTCGCCCAGCCCGCCCATGGGCCGGGTGGTGAGCCCCCTTCCTGTCAGGTGGAACGGCACCTGCCACCAGTGGTTACGCCGGTTGCTGACGGCCAGGCGGATCTTTCCGACGATCTGCGTGAATCTGTGAAAGGTCTCCTTCGTTTCGGTCCACTCCGCGAGCGGCATGGCCGGGAACAGCTCCATGACGGCTCCCTCCCGCAAGGAACAATTCACCGCAATCGTTACTACCCACCGTATTCACTCAATTCCTCGGGGTCGCGGGCGGGCGACCGTTCAAGGGGCGGATACACTTCAACTTGAAGTGCAGTTCAAGTAGGGGAGTCCAGTGGACGACACGCTGAT
Organism: Nonomuraea maritima; assembly: GCF_900100395.1. GTDB lineage: Bacteria > Actinomycetota > Actinomycetes > Streptosporangiales > Streptosporangiaceae > Nonomuraea > Nonomuraea maritima. The sequence continues at coordinate 40,399 of NZ_FNFB01000002.1, forward strand.
CGACATCGGCGAGGTGGCCAGGCGCAGCGGGCTGGCCGCGTCCGCGCTGCGCTTCTACGAGCGCAAGGGCCTCATCCTGGCCGAGGGCCGCAACGGGCTGCGCCGCGCCTACCGGCCCGAGACGCTGGAACGCCTCGCGCTGATCACCTGCGCCCGCGACGCCGGGTTCACCCTTGCCGAGATCGCCGAGTTCCTCCAGGCCAGGCCGTCCGACACGGCGCTGCGTGAGCGCCTGGTCGCCAAGGAGCGCGAGGTCTCGGAGCGGATCGCCCAGCTCACCCGGCTGCGTGACAGCCTGCGCCACGCAGCCGTCTGCGAACACGACCCGCTGGTCGAGTGTCCCGAGTTCAAGCGCGCCGTACGCCGCGTGCCCCTCGGTTGAGGTCGTTCAGCCGCTGCTGACGTACGTGCGCGGACGCAGGGCGTGGGCCCGCAGCGCCGCCAGCGCCGCGAGCTGGCCAGGCCGGTCCATCCGCACCGCCAGCTCGTCGCCGAACGCCAGCCCGAGGGCCGTCAGCTGACCGACCAAATCGTCCACCGGCTGCGACACGTCGGCCAGCCCCGTCGCCGGGTGCCAGCCCTCGCCGCCCACCACCTCGGACACCCGCTCGCGCAGCTGGGCCGGCGACATCAGCGTGCCGTCGGCGAGCAGCATCAGCGCGGCCTCCCTGGCCGTCACCTCGAACTCGTGCTCGCCCTTGGTCAGCAGCAACTGGGTGACCGCCGACCACATGGCCTCTTTCGAACGCAGCAGCCGCATGCCGTGGTCGGTGATGGACAGCCGGGCGCCGTCGCGGCGGATCGCGCCGAGCTCGCGCTCGGCGAGGTCACGCAGCCGCAGCGCCTCGGGCGAGGGAGCCAGCCGCAGCGGCAGCGTCTCTCCGGAGGCGGCCACGGACAGCAGCCGGTGCAGCGCGGGCAGCGGCTGCGGCCGGACGGGCGCGTGCAGCCGCACCTCGAACGGCTGCGCCAGCTCCCGCCGCGCCGGGCCGCGCCCGAGCACCCAGCGGTTGAGCCGTTCGCCGTGCACCCGGTTGAGCCAGCTGTCGCCGCCCAGCTCGGCGCGCGGCTCGGTGAGCCAGCGGCGGGTCAGCGTGGCGCGGTCGATCGTCTCGCCGGCCACGATGGCGAGTTCGAGCGCGGCGGAGCAGGCGAGGTGGGCGCCGAGCTCCTCCGGGCCCATGATCATGCTCCACTGGAGCTCCGGCACATCAGGCGGGAGCACCCCGGTGGCCTCCAGCGCCTGCTGGTAGGCGCTGGTGCCGGCCTCCTCGCCCTCGGTCGCGTACGTGGCCAGGATCTGCATCGTCGTGGGGGATTCGCAGAGAGCGGCGTACCGCTCCATGCCGCCGAGCTGGAACAGCCGCCCGAGCGACCGCGCCAGACGTTCGTGGTCGCCGCCCGGTTCGAGCGGCCCCACCTTGATCGGCAGCGTGTACCAGAGGAACTCGCAGACATCGAGCTGGGTCACCGTCTCCAGAGGATCGCCGCCCGTCAGCCACTCGACGGCGGTCCTGGCCTCGTCGGCCATGTCCGGGTGAGAACGCTCCAACTCGGCGAGCAGGGCGGTGACATCCGGTGCACTCATGCCTCGAAGTTTGCCGTATCGACCCCGGGCCTGACGATGACCGAATCGGGTGCGTATTGGGTCTTGCACTGCGACTACCCCGGGAAGCGGTTAATGGGTGGACTACAAGGGTCTCAGATCCAGTGCTTCTCGAAGAGCATGCGGGCCCTCCACTCGGTGTACGGGATGAGCTCGCCCGACAGCACCGGATGCAACCACCAGAAGTTGATCAACGCGAGCAGGGCGAACGCCCCGACGGCCGCGGCCCCGATCGTCCGCCGCATCGGCACGGCGCCCGTGGGCGTCGCCGTCGCAGGCCCGATCAGCAGCCCGGCGCACAGCGTGATGGCCAGCACCATGAACGGCACCATCGGGATCGCGTAGAACAGGAACATCGTCCGGTTGTCGGCGATGGCGAAGTAGAACCACGGCAGCCATCCCACCGCGTACGCCAGCAGCACGGCGCCCGCCCGCCAGTCGCGCGAGGAGAAGTACCACACCACCAGCGCCACCAGCGCGGCCACCGCGCCGAACCAGATCACCGGCGTGCCCACCCCGAGCACGGCCTCGGAACAGTCGCGGGCGCCGCAGGCGTCCTGCTTGTTCTCGTAGAAGAACGCCACCGGGCGCAGCAGCAGCGGCCACTGCCACGGCTCGGACATGTACGGGTGGGAGCTCTCCAGCCCGCTGTGGAAGGTGAAGACCTGCCACTGGTACTGCACCCACGACCGCATCGAGTCGAGCAGGAAGAACAGCGGGTTGCCCGCCGAGGTCGCGCGGTCCCAGTTGCGCCCGTAGCCGCCGGCAGTGGCGAACCAGCCGATCCAGGTGGCCATGTAGGTGACGAACGGCACCGCCGCGAGCGCCACGAGCCCCTGCGGCACGTCCTTGTTGATCGCCCCCACGTACGGCTGGCGCAGCCCCACGGCGCGGCGGGCGCCGAAGTCCCACATCAGCGACATGACCGCGAAACCGACCGCGAAGAACAGCCCCGACCACTTCACCGACATCGCGAGGGCCAGGCACACGCCGCCGCCGATGCGCCACCAGCGGATGCCGAGTGACGGCCCCTGGGGCGAGGCGGGGAAGTCCTCGTACCACCGCACGAGCTTCTCGCGCGCCTGGTCGCGGTCGACGACGAGGCAGGCGAACGCGGCCAGCACCCAGAACATGAGGAAAATGTCGAGCAGCGCCGTACGGGAGAGCACGTAGTGCAGGCCGTCGAGTGCCAGCAGCAGGCCCGCGAAGCAGCCGAGCAGCGTCGAGCGGGTCATCCGGCGGGCGACCCTGGCGAGCACGAGGATCGACAGCGTGCCGATCACCGCGGCGGCGAAGCGCCAGCCGAACGGGTTGAGCCCGAACATCCACTCGCCGATGCCGATCATCCACTTGCCGAGCGGCGGGTGGACGACGTAGGCGGCGCACTTCTCGGCCGTCTCGGGCGTGCAGGTCTGCCAGATGTCGGTGTTGCCGGCGAGGATCGCCTTGTCGGCGTCCTTGATGGTGACCCGCTCGACACCCCAGTTGATGAGCGAGTAGGCGTCCTTCATGTAGTACGTCTCGTCGAACACCACGGCTTTCGGATGGCCGAGCTGGACGAACCGCAAAATTCCGCCGAAAAGGGTGACGAGCAGCGGCCCGATCCATCCCCACAGCACGCTGCCGCGCATGGGCGGCACCATGCGCAGGCGTACCGACCCCGCCGCCCGACGACTCTCGCCGTCGTCCGGACTCTCGTGCGCCTGGTACGAGGAATCGGTCACCGCCACCCGGCCATCGTACGGGCCCCAGAGTGGTGGTTACCCAAGAAACACAGCGCATTTGGGATGCCCTGCCACAATGGTCCGGTGACTGGGAACGGCAAGTTGGTGCTGGCAGGAGCCCCCATAGGTCAACCGGGCGACGTGTCGCCGCGCCTTCGCGAGCTCCTCGCGCGGGCCGACGTCGTCGCCGCCGAGGACACCCGCCGCCTGCGCCGGCTCGCGTCCGATCTCGACGTCGAGATCACCGGCCGGATCGTCTCCTACTACGACCAGAACGAGGCGGCCCGCGCACAGGAGCTGCTCAAGACCCTCCAGGAGGGCCGCACGGTCGTCGTGATCACCGACGCCGGCATGCCGGGCGTCTCCGACCCCGGCTACCGCCTGACGCACCTCGCGGTCGAGGCGGGCGTCACGGTCACCGCGCTGCCCGGCCCGAGCGCCGTCACCACCGCGCTGGCCGTGTCCGGCCTGGCCGGCGACCGGTTCTGCTTCGAGGGCTTCCCGCCGCGCAAGGCGGGCGACCGGGCGCGCCGCCTGGCCGCCCTCGCGCAGGAGGAGCGGACGATGGTCTTCTTCGAGGCGCCGCACCGGCTGGCCGACTCCCTGAGCGCCATGGCCGAGGCGTTCGGCGCCGACCGGCCGGCCGCCGTCTGCCGCGAGCTGACGAAGACGTACGAGGAGGTCCGCCGCGGCGGGCTCGGCGAGCTGGCCGCGTGGGCGGCCGAGGGCGTCAAGGGCGAGATCACCGTCGTGGTCGCCGGACACGTGCCTGGCGAGGTCGAGCACGACCCTGAGGCGCTCGTCGCCGAGGTCGAGCGCCGGGTCGCCGACGGCGAGCAGCGCAAGCTCGCGATCGCCGACGTGGCGAAGGGCGCGGGAATGCCCAAACGCGAGCTGTATGACCTGGTTCACAGGAGATCACCTACCCCGTAGGGTGCGCTTCGTGAGGAATTGGGGGGACTCGGCGCGGCGGTTGGTTCCACCCATGCCTGGCTCGCCGCTCGTGGGCTGGGCGGCTTCGCTGCTCGTCGCGCTCTTCGGCGGTGTGCTGCGGTTCGTCCGGCTGGGCGAGCCCAGGGCCGTGGTGTTCGACGAGACGTACTACATGAAGGACGCGTACTCGCTGCTCCTCCACGGCGTCGAGCGCACCACGCTGGGCACGGTCGAGGACCCCGTCGCCGACCAGCGGATCCTCGCGGGCAACCTCGACGTCTTCAAGCACTGCGTCGTGCCGACCGACTGCGCCTCCTTCGTGGCCCACCCGCCGCTCGGCAAGTGGATGATCGCCGCGGGGGAGTGGCTGTTCGGGATGAACCCGTTCGGCTGGCGCTTCGCCGCGGCGCTGGTCGGCACGCTGTCGATCCTGGTCATGGCGCGGGTGGCGCGCCGGATGACCCGCTCGACGCTGCTCGGCTGCCTGGCCGGGCTGCTGCTCTCGCTCGACGGCCTGCACCTCGTGCTGTCGCGTACGGCGCTGCTCGACATCTTCCTCATGTTCTGGGTGCTGGCCGGCTTCGCCTGCCTGGTGGCCGACCGCGACTGGGCGCGCGAACGCCTGACCTCGTGGTACGCGAACGCGCCTGTCACTCCGGCGGGGCCGCGGCTCGGGTTCCGGCCGTGGCGGCTGGCCGCCGGCCTGTGCCTGGGGGCCGCCTGCGCGGTCAAGTGGTCGGGCGTCTTCTTCCTGATCGCGTTCGCCGTGCTGAGCCTCGTGTGGGACGCCGGGGCCCGGCGGGCGCTCGGGCTGCGGCAGCCGTACCGGGGGACGCGGGCGTACGACCTGCCAGGCGCGGTCGGGGCGCTCGCGGTGGTGCCCGCGGTGACGTACCTGCTGTCGTGGACCGGCTGGTTCGCCACCGACGCCGGGTGGGGGCGCGACTGGGAGCGGGCGACGTCGTCGACGCCGGCGCACTTCGTATGGGAGTCGATGCGGTCGTGGGTGCGCTACCAGCTCGACGTGCTCGGCTACCACAGCGGGCTCGACCAGTACCACTCGTACATGTCGGAGCCGTGGGAGTGGCCGGTGCTGTTACGGCCGGTCTCGTTCTACTACCCCCCTGACCTGCCGCCGTCGGCCTGCGGGGCCGACAAGTGCTCTCAGGCCGTGCACGGCGTCGGCACCCCCGCCCTCTGGTACGGCGCCGCCCTCGCCCTCATCGCCCTGATCACGTGGTACGTGGCCAGGCGCGACTGGCGCGCCGGGGCGGTGCTGCTGGCGTTCGGGGCCGGCTGGCTGCCGTGGTTCTACTACGCCATCGCCGACAACCGCACGATGTACCTGTTCTACATGATGCCGGTGGTGCCGTTCATGGTGCTGGCCGTCACGCTGTGCGCCGGGCTCGTGCTCGGCGGGGCGGACGCCTCGCCCAACCGGCGCGCGCTCGGCGCGGCCGTCGTCGGGTCGTTCACGCTGGTGGTGCTGGTGAACCTCGGCTGGCTGCTTCCTGTGCTGACGGCAGAGACGATCACGTACGCGGAGTGGTGGGCGCGGATGCTCTTCGGCTCCTGGGTGACCGCCGCCCCCAAGTGACGCCGCGGCGCAGCGTGATCGCCGCCGCGATGCAGGCCAGCGGCACGGCGGGCAGCACGTAGCGGTAGTCGAACTCCGCCGTCGCCGCCGGGGCCAGCAGCAGCCCGACCGCGCCCAGCCAGGGCAGCACCACCGGGCCGCCGACCTTCCGCCAGCGCACCACGACGCCGTACAGGCCGATCAGCAGGATGCCGCCGAGCATGATGCCGCGCAGGTAGAAGATCTTCTGATAGCCGCTCATGATGTCGGCCCACGGGTGCACGACGCGGGTCTCCGGCGGACCCTGCTCGTAGGCGAAGGCGTCGGTGTCGGTGCGGCCGCCCGCGTAGGAGGCCCACTTGGGCAGCCGTTTCGGCTGCCCGTTCTCGTCGATCTCGACGTAGGGCTTGAACTGGTACATGTTGTACGTCGACTCGTCCGGGAACCGCGGCCTCGACCAGTGGAACGAGCGCAGGAAGTCGCGCACCACGACGTTCAGGTAGTCGCCCGGCTGCGACAGGATCGCCCGCGTGGCGAACGCGCTGGCCGCGTCGTTGGTGATCTCGCTCCACTTCTTGTTGGTGCCCCACCGGTGCAGCACCTCGCCCGTGCCGGTGCCGTCGCCGTTGCCCTGACCCCACAGGTACCACTGCGCGTAGTCCTTGCGCTGCTCGACGGGGTCGTTGATGCACAGCAGAAGGAGCTCGACCTCTTTGTAGGTGTCGATGTCCATCTTGTTGCAGTCGGCGAAGATGGCCGTCCGCATGTACAGGATCAGGCCGTCGCTGTTGGTCATGGCGAACTTGCCGTACGCGGAGGCGAACCAGCCCATGTAGGCCATCACCGGGATCGCGCACGCCGTCACGACCGCCGTGATCGCCCGCCAGCCCGCCCGCTTGACCAGCAGGTAGAGCACGACGAGCGCCAGGATCGGCAGGCCGATCGAGCGCGTCAGCCACGTGAGCGCCAGCAGCAGGCCGACGACCGCGCCCGCCTTCCACGACAGCCGCCGTTTCCACAGCACGAGCGTGATGACGCCCACCACGAGCAGCATGAACTGCGTGTCGGACATCACCAGCTGTTCGAGCTGGATCTGGTACGCGTCGAACAGCACAGGGGCGGCCGCCAGCGTGGCCCCCCACATGGGCAGCCGGAACCTGATGCGCAGCAGCGCGTAGATCAGCGCCGCCGTCGCGAGGCCCATCAGGTGCTGGGTGAACACCACCAGGGTGAAGCTGTGGAACGGCTTGAGCAGCATCAGCCAGAAGCTGTAGCCGTCGGGCCTGATGGGGTGCGGACGCGGGTGCAGCGCCACGGAGACGTACTCGTAGGAGTCGTTGAACCACATGGCCGGGCCGTAGCCGAGCATGGTGATCAACCGCAGCACGGCGCCGACGGCAAAGGCCGCGGCGAACACCCGATGCCTGCGCAGAAAAGCCAGCAAACGAGCCGTCCAGCCAGGGGCGGAGGGGTCCAGAGGGGTAATCTCCGCGACGCTCACCATGCTGTAAAGAATGCCAGTCGTTTCCTGCTCCGTGCCCGACCATGGTCGCGTGGGGGGCATCATGGTGTCCTGGAACAGCCTTAACTGAAGGGTAGACACGTGGAACTGACGGTGGTCATGCCCTGCCTCAACGAGGCGGAGACCGTGGAAGTCTGTGTACGCAAGGCACTGGCGTGCATGGAGGAGCACGGCATCGAGGGTGAGGTGCTGATCGCCGACAACGGGAGCACGGACGGCTCGCAGCAGCTGGCCCGCGACGCCGGCGCCCGTGTGGTCCACGTGGACGAGAAGGGCTACGGCAACGCCCTCATGGGCGGCATCCGGGCCGCGCGCGGCAAGTACGTCATCATGGGCGACGCCGACGACTCCTACGACTTCACCGCGCTGAAGCCGTTCGTCGACGAGTTGCGCGACGGCGCCGACCTCGTGATGGGCAACCGCTTCAAGGGCGGCATCGCGCCGGGCGCCATGCCCCCGCTCCACCGCTACCTGGGCAACCCGGTCCTGTCGTTCGCCGGCCGGCTGTTCTTCCCTTCTGCGATCGGCGACTTCCACTGCGGCCTGCGCGGCTTCCGCCGCGACGCGATCCTGCGGCTTCAGCTGCAGACCGGCGGCATGGAGTTCGCGTCCGAGATGGTGGTGCGCTCGACGCTCGCCGGGCTCGACGTGCGCGAGGTGCCGACGACGCTGTCGCCCGACGGCCGCTCCCGGCCGCCGCACCTGCGCTCGTGGCGTGACGGCTGGCGCCACCTGCGTTTCCTGCTGCTCTACAGCCCCAAGTGGCTGTTCTTCTACCCCGGCGTGCTGATGATGGTCATCGGCCTCGTCGCCGGCACCGCCCTGACGTTCGGCCCCGTCAAGATCGGCGAGCTGGCGTTCGACGTCGACACACTGGTCGGCACGTCCGCGCTCGTGGTGATCGGCTTCCAGGCGGCGCTGTTCGCGCTGTTCACGAAGGTGTACGCGGCCGAGGAGGGCTTCCTGCCCGAGTCGCCGCGCATCCGCCGGATCATCGACATCGTCACCCTCGAGAAGGGGCTCGTCGTCGGCGGCCTGCTGGCCGTGGCGGGGCTCGTGGGCCTCGTCATGTCGCTGGCCCACTGGCAGGTCCGCAGCTTCGGCGAGCTCGACCCGCGCGAGTCGCTGCGCATCGTCGTGCCCTCGGCCACGGCGCTCATCGTGAGCTTCCAGACGATCTTTGCCTCGCTGTTCGTCAGCATCCTCGGCATCCGCCGCACCCGCGAGAGCTCCGTCGACGTCGCCGCCAAGGCGGCCGAGGAGGCGGCCGAGGCGGTCCAACTGGAGCAGACCAAAAGCTGACCAGGAACCCGACCCAGAACCGGACCACCCGGCCTGACCGGCCTGACCGGCCTGACCATCCTGACCAGGCGGCGCCGCGCACCTGCGCGCGCCGCCTTTCCGTTGCGACCCGCCCGGCCACAAGGGGGGATTCGGTACGACGCGTCCACGCGATCCCCGTAGGCTTAGGGGCATGTCCCAGCACATCTTGACCGCCGTCGCGTGGCCGTACGCTAACGGCCCCCGCCACATCGGGCACGTCTCCGGGTTCGGCGTGCCGTCCGACGTTTTCAGCCGTTACCAGCGGATGGCGGGCAACAAGGTGCTGATGGTGTCCGGCACCGACGAGCACGGCACGCCCATCCAGGTGCAGGCCGACAAGGAAGGCGTGACGGCCAAGGAACTGGCCGACCGCTACAACCGCGTCATCGCCGAAGACCTGACCGGGCTCGGTCTGTCGTACGACCTGTTCACCAGGACGACCACGAAGAACCACTACGCCATCACGCAGGAGATCTTCAAGGGCCTGCACGCCAACGGCTACATCTTCCCGAAGACCACGATGGGCGCGATCTCGCCGTCCACCGGCCGTACGCTGCCCGACCGCTACATCGAGGGCACCTGCCCCATCTGCGGCTACGACGGCGCGCGCGGCGACCAGTGCGACAACTGCGGCAACCAGCTCGACCCGATCGAGCTCATCAACCCGAAGAGCCGCATCAACGGCGAGACGCCGACGTTCGTCGAGACCGAGCACTTCATGCTCGACCTGCCCGCCTTCGCCGGGGTGCTCGGCTCCTACCTGCAGTCCAAGCAGGGCGAGTGGCGGCCCAACGTGCTGAAGTTCGCCCTCAACCTGCTCGGCGACCTGCAGCCGCGGGCGATCAGCCGCGACCTCGACTGGGGCGTGCCCATCCCGCTCGACGGCTGGCGCGACCAGCCCAACAAGCGCCTCTACGTCTGGTTCGACGCGGTCATCGGCTACCTGTCGGCCTCCGTCGAGTGGGCGAAGCGCTCGGGCGACCCCGACGCCTGGCGTCAGTGGTGGCAGAACCCCGACGCCCGCGGCTACTACTTCATGGGCAAGGACAACATCGTCTTCCACGCCGAGATCTGGCCGGCGATGCTGTTCGGCTACAACGGCGAGGGCGCCCGCAACGGCACGCCCGGCTCCCTCGGCAAGCTGCAGGTACCGTCCGAGGTGGTCTCCAGCGAGTTCCTGACGATGGAGGGCAAGAAGTTCTCCTCCTCCCGCCAGGTCGTCATCTACGTCCGCGACTTCCTGGCCCGCTACGACGCCGACGCGCTGCGCTACTACATCGCGGTGGCCGGGCCAGAGAACCAGGACACCGACTTCACCTGGCAGGAGTTCGTCAACCGCAACAACGGCGAGCTGGTCGCGGCCTGGGGCAACCTGGTCAACCGGTCGATCTCGATGGCGGCGAAGAACTTCGGCGTCGTGCCCGAGCCCGGCGAGCTCACCGACGCCGACCGGGCGCTGCTCGAGCGGTCGCGCAACACGTTCGGCCCGGTGGGCGCCGAGCTCGGCAGGTCGCGGTTCAAGAACGCGATCACCGAGGCGTTCGACGTCGTGCGCGAGGCCAACAAGTACCTCGCCGAGCAGGAGCCGTGGAAGCTCAAGGACGACCCCGAGCGGCAGAAGTCGATCCTGCACGTCGCCCTCCAGGTCGTCGACGACGTCAAGACGATGCTGACGCCGTTCCTGCCGAGCTCGTCCAACAAGGTGTACGCGATGCTGGGCGGCGAGGGCGTGTGGGCCGGCATGCCGGAGATCCGCGAGGTCGATGAGGAGGGCGGCTCGCCCTACCCGGTGATCAGCGGCGACTACGACGGCGCGGCGCGCTGGGAGCACCGGCCGATCCGGCCTGGCACGCCGCTCGCGCCGCCCGTGCCGCTGTTCAAGAAGCTCGACCCGAAGGTCGTCGACGAGGAGCTCGCCCGGCTGGGCCAGTGACCTCGGTTCCCGTCACCCGCCGGGCCGGCACACCGTGCCCGGCGGGGGCACTTCCCTTTTCTCGAAGTAGCGCACCACGTGGCCGGCCACGCAGTCGCTCAGGCCGCTGACGTACAGGACGTGGCCGGGGCCGTCGTACCTGACGGTGGCCGAGCCGGGCACCTGCCGCACCAGCCGTTCGGTGCCCTCGTGGTCCGTCCACGTGCCCGTGCCGAGCAGCGGGGGCAGCTTCTTCACGGGGAGCGGGCCCGGTGGGTTCGCGGGGCGCAGCGGCCAGCCCGAGCACATGAGCCCGGCCCACAGACCACCCCTGCCGAAGGCCGGCAGCTCCCTGTCGAGGGTTCTTCTCAGCGCGGCGTATTCCTCGTACGAGGTGAAGCCGAGGCCGTCGCCGCACCACGATGTGAGGTTGCGCGGCTGCGCCCAGGCGTACGAGGTGCCGAGCGCCTGCTCGCCGAGGACGGCGAAGTCACCGCGCGCGGCCCGCGCCACCGCGTCCGCGAACGGCCCCCACTGGGTGTCGGCGAAGACCATGGCCGAACCGAGGAACTGCAGATGCATGCCGGTCAGCCGGCCCGTGCCGAAGCGCGGGGAGGAGACCTGCACGGGCTCGCGGTCCGCCCGCCGGACGAGGTCGTGCCAGACCCGGCGGACGTCCTGACCGTGCAGCGCGCACGACGGGTCGTCCGCGCACCAGGCGGCGAACCTGCCGAGCATGTGCTCCGCCGACCGCGAGGAGAAGACGTCCTTCGTCGTGTGGTCCACCGTGCCGTCCACGTGCATCGCGCGTACACGGTGCGGGAACCGGCGGGCGTAGGCGGTGGCGGTGATGCCCCCGTACGACTCGGCGGTCACGTTGATCCGGCGCTCGCCCAACGCGGCGCGCACCGCGTCCATGTCCGCGGCCACCGACCCCGAGTCCGACCCGGAGAACAGGCCAGTACGGTCGGCGGCGGCGCACCGCTCGAACGCCTCTCGCTGCCGGGCCGCCTGGCGCTCGTACTCCGCGCGGTCGCGCGGCTCGACCAGCAGGGGCGGGGTGTCGGAGCAGGCGTCGGGCAGGTTCCGCATGGCCAGGGCGTAGCGGGTGTCGAAGGCCACGACGTCGAAGTGCCGGCGCAGCGGGGCCAGCGTGGCGGTGGCGTCGCGGAGCTGCTGGATGCCGTCCTTGCCCGGACCTCCGGGCGCGTACAGGACGGTTCCGCGGCGCTCGTCGAGGGCCGGCAGCCGGGCCAGCCGCAGCTCGCCCACGGGGACGGGCAGCGAGGCGCAGAGCAGGCCCTCGTCGCCGCAGGGCTGCCAGTTCATGGGCGCGGCATGGGCGGGGGTCGGCAGGGTCATGGTCACGAGCAGGGCGGCGAGTACCGCCGTTGTCCGTCTCATACGACCAGCGTCGCCGCGGGCGGCGGGAATGTCGTCGTGCGGCGGGACGATTCCGCGCTGGGAGCCCGCTCCCAGCGGCTCCTCACCGGCTGAGCGGGTTCGGCGGCAGGCTAACTTGGATGCCGTGAGCAAGCTTCCCGTCGCGCCAGAGCCGCTGTCCGCCCCCGTCTTCGACAGCCACTGCCACCTCGACATCATGGTCGGCAACCGGCAGGCGTCGTCGGGCGACCCGGTGGCGCAGGCAGCTCAGGCCGCCGCGGCCACCGTGCGGAGCATCCTCGACGACGCGCGGGCGGTCGGGGTGACGCGGCTGGTCACGATCGGCTACGACCTGCCGTCCTCCCGCTGGAACGCCGACGTGGCGGCCGACCAGGAGGGCGTCTACGCGGGTGTGGCCATCCACCCGAACGAGGCGCACGCCTCCACCCCCGAGGTGCTCGCCGAGATCGAGGCGCTCGCCGGACGGCCCGAGGTGCGGGCCGTGGGCGAGACGGGGCTCGACTACTACCGCGACTGGGCGAGCAAGGACGATCAGCACGCGAGCTTCCGCGCCCACATCGAGATCGCCAAGCGCACCGGCAAGGCGCTGGTCATCCACGACCGCGAGGCCCACGACGACGTGCTGCGGGTGCTGGCCGCGGAGGGGGCGCCGGACAAGGTGGTGATCCACAGCTACTCCGGCGACGCCGAAATGGCGAAAAAGTGCGTTGAGGCCGGATATTTCATGTCGTTCTCCGGGCCGGTGACGTACAAGAACGCCGGCTACCTGCGCGAGGCGGCCGCCGTCGCGCCGCCCGAGCTCATGCTGGTCGAGACCGACGCCCCCTACCTGCCGCCCGTGCCCCACCGCGGCAAGCCCAACGCCCCCTACCTGATCCCGCTGACGCTGCGCTGCCTCGCCGAGGTCAAGGGCGTCCATCCCGACGACCTGTGCGAGGCGATCAGCGCCAACGGAGTCACGGTCTTCGGCGAGTGGTGACCAAGCTTTCGTGAAGCGGCGCGTGGGGCGCGCCGCGCCGCCACTAGCGTTCGGGCCGATCCTGGCCCCGTAACGGAGGTGGCTCGTGCGAGGCAAGAGACGTGCGCCCCGTCCGCCGATCCCGTGGCGTTCCCCGTGGACGCCCGCCCTGTGCGTGGCGAGCATGGTCGCGCTGGGCGGGCTCGTGGCGACCTCGGCCCTCGTCAAGGACGTCGTCGTGGTCGCCGACGGCGAGCGGCGGCCGTTCCGCGGCATCGCCGGCACCGTGGGGGAGGTGCTCGACGGCGCCGGCGTGCCGGTGGGCCTCGCCGACGTCGTACGGCCCGCCACCCACGAGAAGGTCTCCGACGGCGCCACCATCGAGGTGCTCCGAGCCCGTCCCATCACGCTGACCCTGGACGGGCGTACCAGCAGGCACCTCGTCACCGCCACCAGCGTCGGCGAGGCACTCGCCGAACTGGACGTCACCCCCGCCGGCGGGCGGCTCTCGGCCCCGCCGCACGACGCGGTTCCGCTCGAAGGCATGGAGCTGACCGTCGACACGCGGCGCACCGTCCACGTCGTGACGGGCACCAGGCGCGTGTCCGCGCGGACCACGGCGAGGACCGTGCGCGAGGTGCTCAGGAAGGAGCACATCTCCCTGAGCCGCGGGTCGCAGGTGAACCCGCCGCTCGGCAGCTTCCCCGAGGACGGGACGGTCATCACGGTCACCCCGCCGCGCGACGTCCCCATCCCGCCGGAGGTCGCGAACCTCGACTGGGAGGCGCTGGCCGAGTGCGAGTCGGCGGGTGATTCGCTCGCGTACAACCCCGAAGGGCCCTACTACGGGCTGTACCAGTTCAGCCTGCCCATGTGGCGGGTGGTGGGCGGGATCGGGCTGCCGAGCACCTGGCCGGCGGACGAGCAGACGTACCGGGCGCAACTGCTCTACCAGCACGTCAAGGGCCGCTGGAAGGGCCAGTGGCCGACCTGCGGCCCCCTTTTGTTCGGCATCACCCCCTACCAGCCCACCCCCGCCCCCCGCCAAGCCCTCCGCCGCTGACCCCCGTTCGCGTGGCTCAGCCCTTCTCGTGCCGTTCCTTGGTCGGGTGGTCAGCTGGTTGTGGTGGTGCCGAAGTCGATGCCCGTCTTCGAGGTGAAGGGGCGGAAAGTCTCGGCGTTGCGGCCTGCTACCGCGACCTGGCCGTACGGTGCGGCGTCCGGGCGACCGATGAAGAGTTTGTTGCCGCTGAAGGCCAGCGACCAGCCGAACAGCCCGTCGGCGTCCGCCAGGCGCCGGTCCTCGGAGGTGTCCTTCCAGGAGACGATCCGCACCCCGCCGCCGTAAGGCGCGCCGATCGCGAGCCGGCCGTCCGGCGCGGCGGCCAGCGAGAACCCGAACGCCTGCCCGCCCGCCTGCTCGACGGTCCTGACCGGTTTGCGAGCGGTGTCCAGCAGCTGCACCGACCCGGCGCCCGGCGAGCCGACCGCGTACCCGTGCCCCTCGGCGTAGGCGACCGCGTACCCGTACCGGTCGCCGGAGGTGTCCGCGGGGGAGTCCAGCTTGGTCGACGTGATCTCCGGCGCCAGCACGTCGTCGATGAAGACCACGGACCCGGAGTTGATCCGGCCCGCCTCGACCTGGCGTCCGGCACCGTCGTCGTTCTCGTAGGGGACGCCGACGAGGAGCTCGTTGTCGCGTCCGAAGGCCATCGACCAGCCGAACTGGTCGCCGACCTCGCCGTTGCCGCGCACGTCTGAGGACTCCTGGCTGATGCGGCGCAGGTCGCCGTCGCCCTTGCGTACGTAGAGCGCGCCCGTGTCGGCGAGTCCGGCCTCGTCCTCGTACGGCGCCCCGACGGCCACCAGATCGCCGCGGGAGGCCACCGACCAGCCGAAGCCCGCGAACCGCTGCGGCTCGGGCGCGGTCAGGCGCTCAGGAGGCGCAGTTCCACCGCCGTAGACCACGTACACCGCCCCGGCGTCCTGCTCGCCGTCCACGTCCGTGTACGGGGCGCCGATCACCAGGTCGGCGCAGCCGTCGCCGTCGACCTGCGCCATGCGTAACGACCAGCCGAAGCCGTCGCCGGGCGCCGCCCCCGGTACGGCGACCGGGACGACCTTGTCGCCGGACAACAGGTGTACCGCGCCCTTCGAGCCGTCGGCGAACGGGTCGCCGACGGCCACGTCGTCCACGCCGTCGCCGTCGAAGTCGGAGGTGCCGGCGCAGTTCTGCGCGTGGGCGGGCATCGCCACCGCCGGTGGGGCCACGGCTAATAAGAGCGCGACGAGAACGGAGCGGGTCGTCACAGCTTCACCTCGATCTGCTGGCCGTTCTCGAGCATGCTCGCCGTCATGCTGACGGGCTTGCGGTACAGCGGCAGGTCGAACACGAACACGCTGTCCACCCTGCCGCCGGGCTGGATCGCCGGAGGCAGGACGACGGGCTCCGCGTCGTGCTCGGCACCCCGGTCGTCGAGCATGGAGACCGTGGGCTGGGTCAGCGTGCGGGACTCGCCGCCCGGGTTGACCATCGACCACGGGATCACGCAGAGCTGCCCCTTGGTGGTCGACGTGCCCTCGTACTGCCGCAGACCGCACTGCGGCGCGGCAGTGATGATCGCGACGGGGTCGTCGAACTCGCCGCCCAGCGCGAACCTGCGGCCCACGTCGGTGGCCGCCGTACCGGTGCCGGCCTGCGAGGCGGCGGGCGTCGTGGTGTCGCCCCCGGAGTTGGCGATCAGCACCGCGCCCGCCACGACGACGGCCAGCACGGCTGCCGCGGCGGCCATGAGCCACCGCGTCCCTGACGTACGCGTACGGGGGAGCGCTTCCGGCTCGTCACCCGCGACAGGAGATACCGCCTGCTGCGGAGCCGCTCCCGCCGTCCCTCCGTCCGTCCTTGCCGCACCCGCCTGCGCGGACGCCCCTTCCGCGAAGCCCTGCACCGGCCCGCCTTGCGCGGGACCAGTCTGCGCCGAGCCGGCCCGCATGGGTCCGGTCTGCGGGCTGCCTTGCGGGGCGGCCGGTCCAGGCCTGGAGGGTCCCGTTCGCGCGGGTCCGGTCTGCGGGCCGCCTGGTTGGGCGACAGGTCCCGTTTGCGCGCGGCCGGGCTGGGAGGGGCGGGGGCGTACCGGGCTCGTCTGCGAGAGCTCCTGCCGGCCCGGATCCGTCTGTGAGGCACCGAGCGGCGTCGGACCGGTCTGCGGCAGACCCCGCACGACCTGGCCCGTCTGTGGGGAGCCAGGTGGAACGGTGGCTCCCGGGCCGGGGGACGGCTGGGGCTGGGGTGCGTCGTCGCGGGGCTGCTCCTGGTCGGCCTTGCGGCCCTTCTTGCCGCCCGAACGGAACAGGCGACGGCCGCGCCCGTCCTCACGCCGATCGCGTGCGGACGCGTCCCCCTGCGGAACCTCCCAGCGCGCCAGTTCCTCCCTGGCCGCCGCCTCCTCCAGCCGCGCCCGATCCTCGAGCGAGATCGGCTCCCCGGGCGTACCACCGAACTGGGCCCCGAACGCGGCAGGCGGCCGGCTCTGGCCCTTCCCGGTCGCGTCACTCGGGGGAGGCGTCGAGAACGTGGCCGTGATGTCGGGTTCGTCCACCACGTTGCGCGGCGGCTGCCAGCCGCTCAGCATCTCGGTCGCCACCAGGGTGGGCGGATCGTCGGCCCGCACCGGGGCGCTCCCGCCGACCAGGGCGATGAGCAGGTCCTGCGCGGTGGGGCGCTCGGCGACGTTCTGTGAGGTGGCCCGGCGTACGAGCTCGTCGAGCGGCGCGGGCAGCGTCCCGAGGTCCGGCGGGTCGTTGAGCACGCGGGTGGCCAGCGTGATGGCGTCGCCCCGCCCGTACGGGTGCCGCCCGTTGCCCGCGTACGCCACGAGGCAGCCCCAGGAGAAGATGTCCACCGCCGGGCTGATGGCCTCGCCGCGTACCTGTTCGGGAGCCCACCAACCGGGGCTGCCGATCAGCTCCCCGGACATCGTGAACCCGGTCTCCTGGTCGAGCGCCCTGGAGATGCCGAAGTCGATCACCCGCGGCCCCGACAGGGACAGGATCACGTTCGCCGGCTTCAGGTCGCGGTGGACGAGCCCAGCCACGTGGATGGCCGCCAGTGCCGCCGCGACGCCGAGCGCCACGCCGTGCAGCGCGCCCTGGTCGAGCGCGCCGTATCGGTTGATCTGGTCCGACAGCGGCGTGCCCGCGATGTACTCCGTCACCATGAACGGCCGGCCGTCGCCGGTGTTGCCGTTGTCCAGCACCTGAGCCGTGCAGAACGATGCCACACGGCGCGCGTTCTCGACCTCCGCGTGGAACCTGGCGGCGAAGCCCTCCTGGTTGGCGAACTCCGCCTTCACCACCTTGAGCGCGACGAAACGCTTCGACGGGGCCCGCGCCAGGAACACCGTGCCCATACCGCCTTCGCCGAGTCTCCCCAGCAGCCGGTACGGCCCGATCTCCCGCAGGTCCGTCGGGCGGAGCGGCGCGGCGCCCGTTGGCTCCATGAGGGACGACCCTTCCTGTTCCACGACATCCTCTCCCTAGGTCTCCCCAACCGCCATCGCACGTTCCCCGATGCGGGAGACTGGTTGGATGATGAGGCTACTCGGCCCTGCGGAAATACGTATTTTGGCGAACAAGCTCGAACTTCGTCCGACAAAAAGGCTCGGACAGAACTTCGTCATCGACGCAGGTACCGTCCGGCGCATCGTCCGCGTGGCCGATCTGTCACCCGATGACGTGGTGATCGAGGTGGGTCCTGGCCTCGGCTCGCTCACCCTGGCGCTGCTGCCGTCCGCCGCCGCCGTCGTCGCCGTCGAGATCGACCAGGTGCTGGCCGAGCAGCTGCCCCTCACCGCGGCGGAGCACGGCGTCGGCGACACCCTGACGGTCATCAACGCCGACGCCATGAGGATCACGCCACCTGACCTGCTCGGACACGCTCCCACCGCCCTGGTGGCCAACCTCCCGTACAACGTGGCCGTCCCTGTGGTGCTCCACCTGCTCGAGGCGCTGCCGTCGCTGCGCAAGGGGCTGGTGATGGTGCAGGCCGAGGTGGCCGACCGCCTCGCCGCCGGTCCAGGTTCCAAGGTGTACGGCGTGCCGTCGGTCAAGGCCGCCTGGTACGCCGACGTGCGCCGGGCGGGTCCGGTGGGCCGTACGGTGTTCTGGCCCGTGCCCAACGTCGACTCCGGGCTCGTCTCCCTGGTCCGGCGCGACCCGCCGGCCACGACGGCCACGCGCGAGGAGGTCTTCGCGGTCGTGGACGCGGCCTTCGCCCAACGCCGCAAGACGCTGCGCGCCGCCCTGGCCTCGTGGGCCGGAAGCGCGGCCAACGCGGAGACGGCCTTGAGAGCGGCCGGCGTGGACCCGTCCGCCCGAGGCGAACAACTGGACATCCACGCTTTCGCCCGCATAGCCGAATCCCACCCCTGACCTGCCCTTGGAGTGAGCTCACCCTTGAGTGAGTTCACCCCTGAGTGGGCTGACCCCTGAGCGGGCCCGCTCACGACCGGACCCCGCCCCTCACCTGACCCCGCTTCTGAGTGGGCCCGCTCACGACCGGACCCCCGCCCCTCACCTGACCCCGCTTCTGCGGGGGTCCGCTCACGACCGGACCCCGCCCCTCACCTGACCCCGCTTCTGAGTGGGCCCGCTCACGACCGGACCCCCGCCCCTCACCTGACCCCGCTTCTGAATGGGCCGGTCGGTGACCGCTCCTGACCGGCCACGCCACCGACTGGCCCCCACCACACAGTTCGGCGGGGTTCGTGCGTTGCGGGGGCACGCCTGTGCGACGGCTTGAGCGTGCCGACATCCCGGGCGGCGGTGTCGAGCTCGCATCAGGCAGGGCGGAGACGCATTGACACGTCCCGGCACGACGGACCAGGACGGTTGTCCACAGCCCTGACCAGCCTCATCCACTTCATCCACAGAACCGCATTCGGCTCCTAGTCGGGTTGCCGCGTCGGCCGATCCTGGGCCTCCCGAACCCAAGCAAGCTCAGGGAGACAGATCATGACGACTGACGCCTGGCCCACGTGGCTCAAGTGCCTCATCGCCGGCAGCGCCGGATTCTGCACAGGTTTCCTGGCAGTCGTGGCCACATCCTCCGCCTCGGCCCATCACATGTCAGAAGCCGCCCGCGTCCACCGGAAACCGGCCGCCACGACGACGCCTGCCCCCGAGAAACAGGCGACCGCCGCAGGGACGGACGGCCCACCGTCAACCCCGATCGCCTGGCAACCCCGCCCACCCCAAGCCCAGCAACCCCACGGTGAGCCCCCCACGGCCGGCCCGCTCCGAAGAGAGCACCTAGCAGGCACCCTGGTCATGGCGGAGAACGCTCTCGCCGAGACCCGCATCCCCCAACCTCCCGGCACGCACATCCCACTCGCCGGCCGGCCGTACGAACGACAACCCACCCCCTCCGAGCAGACGCAAGACGCCGCAACCCCTCCCGACCAGGGAAAGCACCCCGCCGAAACCCTCCTGAACGAGGCGACACGCACCGCCGGGACGGCGCTCGACGAGAGCGGGCGCGCTGTCGGGACGGTGCTCAGCGAGGGCAAGCGTGCCGCCGGCACTGCGCTCGACGAAGGCGGGCGCACCGGCGGGACAACCCTCGACGAGGGGCGACGCACCGCCAGAAGGGCCCTCGATGAGGGGCGACGCGCTGCCGGAAAGGCCCTCGACGAGAGCGGGCGCGCTGCTGGGAGGGTGCTTGATGAGAGCGGGCGCGCCGCCGGGACTGCGCTGGACGAAGGCAGACGTGTCGCCGGGTCGGTGCTCGACGACGGCAGACGTGTCGCCGGGTCGGTGCTGGAGCAGGGCCGACGCGAGGTCGACGGCCGACCCCGCCGAAAGAGCCCCGGCACGGTGCGACCCCGCGAACGGGGCACCAGCCGCACCAAGGGAAAGATCGCCGTCGCGGCCGCCCTCCGCCACCTGGGCGTCGCGTTCTCGTGGGGCGGCGGATCCGCAACAGGCCCCACGCTCGGCATCGGCAGAGGAGCCACCACACGGGGTTTCGACTGCAGCGGTCTCACCCTCCACGCCTGGTCCAGGGCGGGGGTGAAGCTGGGCCACTACACGGGCACCCAGTTCCGCCAGGGCCGCAGAGTGCCCCTCGCCGACCGCCGTCCTGGCGACCTCCTGTTCTTCGGCGGCGGCACCGGCGACCCGACCCACGTCGGCCTGTTCGTACGGGGAAACCTCATGGTCCATGCCCCGAAGACAGGCGACGTGGTGCGCAAGGCCGACTTCCTCGAACCCGGCTACTTCCGCTCATCGTTCCGCGGCGTCGTACGCCCGGCCTGACCACCAGCGATCGCCGCGGGGCCGGGCACACCGTGAACGGCGTCCATGGACGCGTTCGACCGCCGCAGAAAGCCGTCACGGAGGGGCGGGCGTCGCACGTCGGGCAGGCGTCCCAGACCCAGGGATCAACGTGGTCCCGAAGCGACGACCCGCCTGGCGCAGCGATTGAGCGCACGGCCTCCGAGCGGTGGCCGCGCCCGGCTTCACTTATCGTGACGAAAGGGAAACCAGGCAGGGTGCGTCGACTTGACTCCGTGCTTCGGGAGGGCCACAGTCGTGCGGGTCATATTCCGAGAACCGCATGTCAGGGCGGCGTGCCCCGCTAACATCGAGTGTCCTTGGCCCGGCGAGTGATGAGAGTGACAGAAGTTCGATGAGTTCGGTGACCGTACGTGTGCCCGCGAAGGTCAACGTGCAGCTTTCTGTCGGCCCGCTCCGGGAAGACGGTTACCACGACCTGGTCAATGTCTTCCACGCCGTGTCGATCTTCGACGAGGTGGTGGCGAAGGAGTCCGAGTCGATCACCGTCCAGGTGACCGGCGACTGGTCCGACCAGGTGCCTACCGACGGCAGCAACCTCGCGATCCGGGCCGCTCAGGCGCTCGCCAAGCACGCGGGCCGCACCTACGGCGCCGACCTGGTCATCAAGAAGGCCATCCCGGTGGCGGGCGGCATGGCAGGCGGCAGCGCCGACGCCGCCGGCGCTCTCGTGGCCTGCAACGAGCTGTGGGGTCTCGGGCTGCCGCTCGAAGACCTCATGGAGATAGCGGGCGACCTCGGCAGCGACGTCCCGTTCTCCCTGATGGGCGGTACGGCGGTCGGCACCGGACGCGGCGAGCAGCTGTGCGAGCTGCCCACCGGCGGCACCTTCCACTGGGTGTTCGCGCCGGCCGACGGCGGGCTTTCCACGGCGAATGTCTACGCCGAGTGTGACCGCCTGAGGGAAGAGTCCGGCGTCGAGGTGTCCTGGCCGAAGCTGAACGACTCGCTGATGGAGGCACTGGGCACCGGAGACGTGTACGCGCTCGGGTCCCACCTGAGCAACGACCTGCAGGTGGCCGCGCTCAACCTCCGTCCCGACCTGGCCGCCACCCTCGACGCGGGCCGTCAGCACGGCGCCTTGGGAGCGATCGTCTCCGGCTCGGGCCCGACCTGCGCCTTCCTCGCCATCGACGCCACCCACGCCCGCGACCTGGCCGGCAGCCTGACCGCCACGGGCGCCGCCCGCACAGCAGTAGCCGCCCACGGCCCCGTTCAGGGCGCCATCCTCGTCTGACAGGCCACCCACCGGCGCCGACCCAGCCCGCCGCTACCCGTTTCGCGGTCACCTGCGGCTGCCGGGCGGGGATCGGTTGGCGGGTGGGAGGTGGGTGCGGAGCCGATACCCTGGGATGACGATGAATCTGGTCAATCTTGAGTCGGTCTCCCACGCCTACGGGCCCAAGCCGCTCCTCGCCGACGTCTCCCTCGGTGTGGAGGCGGGTGAGCGTATCGGTGTGGTCGGGCGCAACGGTGGTGGCAAGACGACGCTGCTGTCGGTCCTGGCCGCTGAGGTACGTCCCGACAGCGGGCGGGTCACTCACACGCGGGGCCTGCGCATCGGGTTCCTGTCCCAGCGCGACACCCTCGATCCAGGCGCTCCCGTGCGTGAGATCGTCCTCGGTGGCAGGGCCGAGCACGAGTGGGCCGGTGATCAGGGGGTGCGCGAGATCCTGGCCAACCTGATCGGCGATCTCGATCTCGACGCCAAGGCGGGCGACCTGTCCGGCGGCGAGCGCCGGCGTACGGCGCTGGCGAAGCTGCTGATCGACGACCACGACCTGATCATGCTGGACGAGCCCACCAACCACCTCGACATCGAGGCGATCGCGTGGCTCGCCGCACACCTGGCCGGGCGCAAGAGCGCGCTCGTCGTCGTGACGCACGACCGGTGGTTCCTGGACGCCGTCTCCACCCGTACGTGGGAGGTCGTCGACGGCAGGGTCGAGCGGTACGAAGGCGGATACGCCGCGTACGTCCTGGCGAAGGCCGAGCGGGCGCGCATCGCCCAGGCCGCCGAGGAACGCCGCCAGAACCTCATGCGTAAAGAGATCGCGTGGCTGCGGCGTGGCCCGCCCGCGCGTACGTCCAAGCCGAAGTTCCGCATCGAGGCCGCTCAGGCCTTGATCGCGAACGAGCCCCCGGCCCGTGAGACCGTCGAGCTGATGCGCTTCGCCGCGGCCCGGCTCGGCAAGACCGTCTACGACCTCGACGACGTCACCATGCACGCGGGTGGTCCCGGCGCGGGGCCGCTGGTGCTCGACGACGTCACGTGGCAGTTCGGTCCGGGCGACCGGGTCGGCCTGGTGGGCGTGAACGGGTCCGGCAAGTCGTCGGTGCTGCGGCTGCTGGCGGGCACGGTCCAGCCCGACTCCGGACGCGTGGTGCAGGGCAGGACCGTGCGCCTCGCTCACCTGTCGCAGGAGCTGGACGAGCTCGACCCGACCCGGCGGGTGCTGGAGTCGGTCGAGGAGATCCGCAAGTACCTCCAGCTCGGCAAGCGGGAGTGGACGGCGTCGCAGCTGCTCGAACGTCTCGGCTTCCGGGGCGACGCGCAGTGGAAGGTCATCGGCGACCTGTCGGGTGGCGAGCGGCGGCGGCTGCAGCTGCTGCGGCTGTTGATGGACGACCCCAACGTCCTGCTCCTCGACGAGCCCACCAACGACCTCGACATCGAGACGCTCAACGAGCTCGAAGACCTGCTGGACGGCTGGCCAGGAACGCTGGTGCTGGTCAGTCACGACCGCTACTTCCTGGAGCGGGTGACCGACCGTTGCGTGGCGCTGCTCGGCGACGGCGAGCTGTCGCTGCTGCCCGGCGGGGTCGACGAATACCTCGAACGTCGTGCGGCCGGTACGGCGGTGACCGCTCGGGTCGCGTCGCAGTCCGCGTCCGCGCAGTCCGGGGCCGCTGAGACGGCCTCGGCCGCGCCCGCGGCCGTGGGGCTGTCGGCCAAGGAGGAGCGCGAGCTGCGCAAGGAGCTCAACCGTCTCGAACGCCAGCTCGACAAGCTGGGCCAGCAGGAGTCCAAGCTCCACGCCGCCATGGCGGAGGCCGCCGGCGACTACGCCGAGCTCGGCACGCTCGATGCCCGGCTGCGCGAGGTCCTGACGCAGAAGGACACCGTCGAGTCCGAGTGGCTGGAGGTCGCCGACCGCCTCGGCGAGTAACGGCCTCCTCCGGCCGAGGCCAACCTCAACGGCCTTCCGCCAGGGGTTTGGGCGTGATGGGGTTGGCTTCGGCGCGTTCGTGCTGGTGGGTCAGTCGAAGGTGTCGAAGGGGGCCAGGAGGGTGCGCAGGAGGGCGGCCAACGTCTGTTGGTCGTGGGGGGTGAGGCTGGACATGAGGTCCTGTTCCCAGCGCAGCAGGCCGGTGAAGGCCGAGTCGACCCGGACCAGGCCCGCATCCGTGAGCGACACCAGGACCCCGCGCCGGTCATCCGGGTCGGGACGGCGGCGTACCAACCCGGCCTGAACCAGGCGGTCGATGCGGTTGGTCATGGTGCCGGAGGTCACCAGCGTGGCGCGCAGCAGCGCCCCCGGACTCAGCTCGTACGGCCGGCCGGCTCGCCGCAACGCCGTGAGGACGTCGAACTCCCACGGCTCAAGACCGTGCTCGGCGAACGACGCCCGCCGTGCCCGGTCAAGATGCTTGGCCAGCCGTGACACTCGGGAGAGCACGTGGAGCGGCTCGACGTCGAGGTCGGGGCGCTCTGCCTGCCAGGCCGCGACGAGACGGTCTACCTCGTCCTTTGCATCCTCCGTCATGACACCAGAGTCTACTGTCTTGACATCGAGATACATATCTCGATACCAATTATCTTCATGTCAAGAGATATTTGGGACCCTCGGACGTACGCCACCTATGCCGACGAGCGGGCGCGTCCGTTCATGGACCTGGTCTCCAGGGTGGGGGCAATCGAACCAGAGTACGTCGTGGACGCGGGCTGCGGTTCCGGCGAGCTCACCGCCGCGCTGTCCCGTCGCTGGCCGAAGGCGACCATCGAAGGTTTCGACGCGTCGCCCGCCATGATCGGCAAGGCGCGGGCCCTTGACACGCAGGTCAGCTTCAGCGTCGCCGATGTGACGACCTGGCGTCCTGACCGGCCGATGGACGTGGTGGTCTCCAACGCGGTGCTGCAGTGGGTGCCCGAGCACCGCGACGTGCTGGAGCACTGGATGGAGGGGCTCGCCCCGGGCGGCTGGCTGGCCTTCCAGGTGCCGGGCAACTTCCAGGCCCCCAGCCACGTGGCGATCCGCGAGCTGTGCGCGTCGCGTACGTGGTCCGACAAGCTGAGCGGCGTCGTAAGGACGGACCCCGTCGGCGACCCGATGGAGTACGCCGACCTGCTCGCCCCGGGCAGTTCGCACGTGGACGTCTGGGAGACGACGTACATGCACGTGTTGCAGGGGGACGACCCCGTGCTCAGGTGGGTGTCCGGCACCGCGCTGCGCCCGATCTTCGACCGGCTGCAGCCGGACGAGCGGCGGCGCTTCGAGTCCGACCTGCGCGAGCTGCTCGCCGAGGCGTACCCGTCGCGGAGTTACGGGACGCCCTTCCCGTTCCGGCGGATCTTCGTGGTGGTGCAGAAATGACGGTCATGGCGCTGCACCACGTCCAGCTCGCCGCGCCGGCGGGCAGCGAGCCGCTGTTGCGGGAGTTCTACTCGGGCGTCCTCGGGCTGAGCGAGGTGCCCAAACCGCCCGAACTGGCCGCGCGTGGCGGGGTGTGGTTCAGGAACGACAGCGTGGAGATCCACATCGGCATAGAGGACGAGTTCCGGCCGGCCAGAAAGGCGCATCCGGCCTTCCTGGTGACCGATCTCGACGCGTACGCCGCGCGCATTCCCGGCTCCGTGATCGACGGAAAGTTTCCTGGATATCGCCGGATTTACGTGTCCGACCCGGTGGGCAACAGAATCGAACTCATCCAAGCCGCGTGACGTTTACCGCAAAGTGGCATTATGGTCATAAAACGGACACTTGCGAGGGTGTAGTGGGAATCGAGATCGAGGAGAAGTTCGACGTTCCTCCGGACTACACGATCCCGGATCTGAGCCGGCTGGCCACCGTCGAAGGACCGAAGAGCTATGAGCTCGTCGCGCTCTACTACGACACCGCCGACCTGCGACTGGCCGCCCGCGGTATCACGCTGAGGCGCAGGAGGGGCGGCACCGACCCTGGCTGGCATGTGAAGCTGCCCATGGGCAAGGACGCCCGCCAGGAGATCACCCACCCCCTCACCCGCAGTACCAAGGTGGTGCCCCAGGAACTCGCCGACCTGGTACGCGCCTACACCCGCGGCGCCGAGCTGCGCGTGGTCGCCGATCTCACCACCCGCAGGAGCGTCACCGTCCTGCGCGACGGCGACGACCGCCTGGTCGAGATCGCCGACGACCGCGTCAAGGGCACCAAGTACGGCGATGACACCGTGATCGTCCGATGGCGGGAGGTCGAGGCAGAACTCCTCGAGGGCGGCACCCGTGAGCTGCTGGCCAAGGTCGGCAAGCGGCTGAGGAAGGCGGGTGCCACCCCGTCCCCGGCCGCGAGCAAGCTCGCCAGGCTGCTCGAACCGGCTCCGCCGCCCGTGGCCGCCACCGTGCCGGGATCGGCCGGAGAGGTCGTCATCGCCTACCTGGCAGGCCAGGTGCAGGCCTTGCTCTCGCAGGACCCCCGCGTCCGCCGCGCCGAGGAGGACGCGGTGCACCAGATGCGCGTCGCCTCGCGGCGGCTGCGCGGCACGCTCAAGGCGTTCAGGTCGGTGGTGACGAACACCGACCACGTCCAGGACGAGCTGCGCTGGATCGCCACGGTGCTCGGCGAGGCCCGCGACCTCGAGGTGATCAGGGCCAGGTTCGCCGGTGAGCTGCGGGACCTCCCGCCCGAGCTGGTCGTCGGCCCCGTGCGGAACCGGCTCGGCCACGACCTGCTCGAACGCGAGCGGCAGGCGTACGGACGGATCAACGAGGCGCTCAGCGGCGAGCGGTACTACCGCCTGCTCGACGCGCTCGACGCGCTCGTCGCCACCCCGCAGCTGGGCAAGGCGGCTCGCGAACCGGCCCGCGACAAGCTCCGCGACGTCGCCGAGGCCAACTGGCGCCGGGTCACCAAAAAGTACGACATCGCCATGGCCGTCGACGACCTCCGGCACCGCGAGATCGCCATGCACGACGTGCGCAAGGCGGCCAAACGCGCCCGCTACACGGCGGAGGCGCTCCGGCCCATCCTCGGCGGCCGGATGAAGCGGCTCGCCAAGCTGGCCGAGCGCGTCCAGGAGATCCTCGGCGCCCACCAGGACGGGGTGGTCGCCCAGGAGACCCTGCTCAAGGAGGCGGAGCCGGCCCGCCGGGCGGGCGAGGACACCTTCACCTACGGCCTGCTCGTGGGCATCGAGCGCAACGCCGCCGACCGGGCGTACGCCGAGTTCCCGCGGGTGTGGAAGAAGACCATGAAAGCGGCGCGGAAGGTCTTCTGAGTCAGGTCGTGTAGCGCTCTGAGCTCACCACGAAGCGTCCTCTGCGCTGCAGGACGGCGAAGGCGCCCTTGCGCAGCTGCCCCTGCTGGCCGCTGAGCGCCTCGATGAGCGCGGGCAGCACCTTGCCGTGGCTGCACACCGCCGCCGGGACCATGATGTCGCCGACCAGGGCCGGAGTCTTCTGCGCGTCCTGCTCCTCCTCGCTGAGCAGCGCCTCGGTCGCGATGCCGAGCCCGGCCGCCGCCGCGTACGGCTCCAGCGTCTGGACGCACCGCGCGCTGGGCGAGCTCAGGAGCAGTTCCGGCCGGTACGCGGGCAGCGCGGTGGCCAGGACGGCCGCCTGGGCGGCGCCCTCGGCGTCGATCGGCCGCAGTGCGTCGTCGCCCTGCCACTCGGCGCGCGACCCGGCTGTGGCGTGCCGGACGAGGACGAGGGGCACGGTGTCCAGCGGCGCGGCCCACAGCGCGCGCAGCAGGCCGACGTCCCACTCGTACGTCAGCAGGTGCCGGGCCTCGCGCGCGGGCAGCCAGCGCACCTCGTCCACCTCGTCGCCGGGCTCGAACCCGTCGTCGGCGAGCACCCGCGCCGTCCAGTAGTCGACGCGCTTGAGCCGCCCGCCGAAGGGATAGTGGACGGGCGGCAGGACCCGGCCGAGCCGGACGGTCAGGCCGGTCTCCTCGTGCACCTCGCGCAGCGCGGCCGCGATGACGTGCTCACCCGACTTGAGCTTGCCCTTGGGGAACGTCCAGTCGTCGTAGCGGGGACGGTGGACGACGGCCACCTCGGGGTTGCTCTCGTCGCCCCGCCAGACCACGGCTCCGGCGGCGCGCAGCCGGTCAGTCGTCAACTGTCCTCCAGCGGCGGGCGCTGATGAGGCGGCTCTGGAGGTCCTCGCCCGGGTGGTGGGTCCAGGAGCCGTCGGAGTTGAGCCACCAGGTGTTCGTGGACTCGGCCATGACGAGGTCCATCAGGTCGACGAGGTACGTCTTGTGCTGCTGCGAGGTGACCTTGACCAGCGACTCGACGCGGCGGTCCAGGTTGCGGCGCATCAGGTCGGCGCTGCCGATCCAGATCTCGGGCCTGCGTCCGAGGCCGAACTCGTACACGCGGGAGTGCTCCAGGAAGCGCCCCAGGACGGAACGTACGCGGATGTTCTCCGACAGGTCGGGGATTCCTGGACGCAGGGTGCAGACGCCGCGTACCCACAGGTCGACCGGGACGCCCGCCCGCGAGGCCCGGTAGAGGGCGTCGATGACGGGCTCGTCCACCAGGGAGTTCGTCTTGATCCTGATCCGGGCCGGGCGGCCGGCCTCGTGGTGGGCGATCTCCCGCTCGATCCTGGCGAGCAGCCCGCTGCGCATGGAGTGCGGCGCCACGAGCAGCCGCCGGTAGGCGGAGTGCTGGGAGTAACCGGTCAGGTGGATGAACAGGTCGGTCACGTCCTCGCCGACCAGCGGGTCGGAGGTGAGCAGGCCGAAGTCCTCGTACTGGCGGGCGGTCTTGGGGTTGTAGTTGCCGGTGCCGATGTGGCAGTAGCGGCGCAGCTCGCCGGAGGGTTCCTGGCGGACGACGAGGGCGAGCTTGCAGTGGGTCTTCAGGCCCACCACGCCGTAGACGACGTGACAGCCGGCCCGCTCCAGCTTGCGTGCCCACGAGATGTTGGCGTGCTCGTCGAAACGGGCCTTGATCTCGACGACCACGACGACCTGCTTGCCCGCCTCTGCCGCGTCGATGAGGGCGTTGACGATGGGGGAGTCGCCGCTGGTGCGGTAGAGGGTCTGCTTGATCGCGAGGACCCTGGGATCGGCGGCGGCGTCCTCGATGAAGCGCTGCACGCTGGTGCTGAAGGAGTCGTACGGGTGGTGCAGCAGCACGTCGCGCTCCCGCAGCACCGAGAAGATGTCGTCCTCGGCGTTGATCACCTCAGCGGGTACGAAAGGCCGGTAACTCAGCTCCCCCCGGTCGAGGTCGGCGATGGCGTGCAGGCCGGTGAGGTCGAGCGGGCCGGGCAGCCGGTAGATCTCGTGCGGCGCCAGCTCCAGCTCCTCCACCAGCGGGGCCAGCACCTCGGGCGTGATGGTGTCCTCGACCTCCAGGCGCACGGGCGGGCCGAACCGCCGCTTGAGCAGCTCCTTCTCCAGGGCCTGCATGAGGTTCTCGGTGACGTCCTCGTCGACGTCGAGGTCCTCGTTCCGCGTGACGCGGAAGACGTGGTGCTGGACGATCTCCATGCCCTTGAACAGCTGTCCGAGGTGCGCCGCGATGACGTCCTCCATCGGGACGAACCGGTTCTGCGACGCCGCCACGAACCTGGGCAGCTGGGACGGCACCTTGACCCGGGCGAACACCGTGTGGTCGGTCGCCGGGTTACGGACGAGCACCGCGAGGTTCAGGCTCAGCCCGGAGATGTACGGGAAGGGGTGGGCGGGGTCGACGGCCAGCGGCGTGAGCACCGGTCTGATCCGTTCCCTGAAGAGTTTGCGCAGCTCGGTGCGCTCCTCGCGGCCGAGGTCCTCCCAGCGGACGACTTCGATGCCCTCGTCCCTGAGCTGCGGGCGGATCTTGTCGTGGAAGACGGCGGCGTGCCGTCGGGCCAGGTCGTCGGCCACGGTCGCGATCCTGACCAGCTCTTCGCTGGGCTTCAGTCCACTCTTGGTGCGCAGCAGCAGGCCGGTCGCCATGCGGCGCTTGAGCCCGGCCACCCGGACGCGGAAGAACTCGTCGAGGTTGCTGGCGAAGATGGCGAGGAACCGTACACGCTCCAGCAGCGGGACCGACGCGTCCTCGGCGAGTTCGAGCACCCGCTGGTTGAACTGCAGCCAGCTTTCCTCACGGTTGAGGAACCGCTCCTGTGGAAGTGGAAGATCGCCGGCTTGCTGGAACGGTTCTGCGGACATATTTCGTATATTGCCCCTTTTACTTGAACAGAACGTTAACGTGATCGCAAACGGCTGCCCCCGTACCGGGTCAGCCCTGTCAAAGTCATGGCCGAACCGGGGATATCACGTCGTTCGAGGTCAGTCGGGCTGGTCGCTGTGTTCCAGGCGGGCCGCGCGTTCGGCCAGGCGGGCCTCGCGCTGGCGGATCTTCTCCTCGCGCTCGCGGGCCTTCTCCGCCTCCTTCAGCAGCCGCTCGCGCTCTTTCAATTCGCGTACGCGCGCCTTCTCGGCCTCCTTGAGCTCGCGCTGGCGGGCCTTCTCGGCCTCCCTCAGCTCCTTCTCGCGGGCCTTCTCGAACTCGCGCAGCTTCTCGGCCGCCGCGCGGCTCTTGGCCGCGGGCGCCAGGGCGCGGGTCGCGGCGGTGATCGACGGGGTGGGGTTGAGCCCGGTCAGGCCGTTCCAGGCCAGGTTCACCAGGTGGGCGGCGACCTCCTCGCGGCCCGGTTTGCGCACGTCGAGCCACCATTGCCCGGTCAGTGCGACCATGCCGACGAGCATCTGGGCGTACATCGGCGCCAGCTTGGGGTCGTAGCCGCGGGCGACGAACTCGTCGGCCAGCACGTCCTCGACCTGGCTGGCGATCTCGCTGATCAGGCTCGCGAACGTGCCGGTGCCCGAGGCCACGTGCGAGTCGCGGACGAGGATGCGGAAGCCCTCGCTGCACTCCTCGATGTACTGGAGCAGGGCGAGGGCGGCCCGCTCCAGCTTGATGAGCGAGTGCGCGGCGGCGAGGGCCTCGGTGATCATGCCGAGCAGCTTCTGCATCTCGCGGTCGACGACGACGGCGTAGATGCCCTCCTTGCCGCCGAAGTGCTCGTACACCACGGGCTTCGACACCTGGGCGGTAGCCGCGATCTCCTCGACAGAGGTCCCGTCGAACCCCTTCTCCGCGAAGAGTGTGCGGCTGATGCGGACCAGCTGCTCTCTTCGCTCGCTACCGGACATGCGCCTGCGAGAACGGGATTCGGTCACGGTTCCCATCATGACGGCCCCGCTTGCGGAGCCGTTCACCGGCCGATCTAGGTCGAGGTCAGGCAATGCGCTTCGCCGCCAGACGCTCCTGCGTCGGCCAGCGGACGTCGTACACCCATCCGAGCTTCTCGAAGATGCGGATCAGTCCGGCACTCAGGTCGATCTGGCCCTTCAGCACGCCGTGGCGGGCGCAGGTCGGGTCGGAGTGGTGCAGGTTGTGCCAGGACTCGCCGAAGGACGGGATGGCCAGCCACCACACGTTGCGCGACTTGTCGCGGACCTGGAAGGACTCCTCGCCGAAGACGTGGCAGATCGAGTTGATCGACCAGGTGACGTGGTGCAGCAGCCCGATGCGGACGAGGGAGCCCCAGAAGAGCGCGGTGAGGCCGCCCTGCCACGACCAGGTGATCAGCGCGCCGAGGACGCCCGGCAGCAGGATCGAGGTGAGCGCGAGCGCGCTGAACCACTTGTGCAGCTTGACCACGTCCTGGTCCTTGCACAGGTCGGGCGCGTACTTCTCGCGGTTGGTGCGCTCGCTCTCGAACAGCCAGCCCATGTGGGCGTACAGCAGGCCCTTGGCCATGTTCATGAAGCCGGGGCCGAAGCGCCACGGGGAGTGCGGGTCGCCCTCCTTGTCGGAGAACTTGTGGTGCTTGCGGTGGGTGGCGACCCAGTCGAGCACGGACATCTCCAGCGACAGGCTGCCGGCGATGCCGAGGGCGATCTTGAGGGGACGCTTGGCCTTGAACGAGCCGTGCGTGAAGTAACGGTGCAGGCCGACCGTGACGCCGAGGCCCGTGACGACATAGAAGACGAAGGCGATGACGATGTCCGTCCAGCCGAGGCCCCAGCCCCAGGCGAGCGGCACCGCGGCCGCGATCGCGACCAGGGGAAGACCGACGACCACGCCGAACGTGATGAGCTCCGCCCTCGACTTCGGCTCGGGTTCGAACTCGGGCTTCGGAGTCGGTGAGGGGCGCTCGGCGATAACGGTCATGGGCAACCTCCAACTGCGGATATGGAGCTTATGTCCTGGCTACGCCACCGTAACCTACGCCAGCGTAAGTTAGGAAGACCTAAGTTGTGAAGGGGAGAAAGGTGACGGCGCGTCGTCCAAGGTTGGGAGGGTTCTGCGTCTTGTACGGAGACTTCAGGCCTGTTATGGGGTTTGGGGGTCTGTAGCCCTCTGGTTCCCCGCGGGGCGGAGGTTAGGCGTAATTACCGGCGCGCATCCGGTCGCGAGGTCGGTATCGTAGGGACTGTCGGACGCCGCCTGTCCGATCTGTCCCGGATCGTCTAATCGGCAGGACAAGTGGTTTTGGTCCACTTTGTAGGGGTTCGAGTCCTCTTCCGGGAGCTTTGACACGCTCCCCGGCTGATGCGCGCGGGAGCGGGACAGGTATCCTCACGATGTCGGGAGGGTGGACGCGAAGTGGCCGTCCACGCTTGGCCACCACCCGTGGCCCAGCGTGATCGCGCCGTCGCGCCACCCTGATCCGTTCCGTCACAGGGAGCCTCGTCCGTGAGTGTGCCGCGCCCGGCAGCCGTGATCGTCCTCGCCGCCGGCGAGGGCACCCGTATGAAGAGTCAAACCCCCAAGGTCCTGCACGAGCTCTGTGGACGCGCCCTCGTCGACCACATGCTCGCGGCGGCCCGCGACCTCAACCCCGAGCAGCTCATCGTCGTCGTCGGCCACGCGCGTGAGCAGGTCACCGGCCACCTCGCCGCCACCAGCCCCGACGCCCGCGCCGTCGTCCAGCACGAGCAGCGCGGCACCGGGCACGCCGTCCGCACCGTGCTGGAAGAGGTCGGCGCGATCTCCGGCACCGTCCTCGTGACGTACGGCGACGTCCCCCTGCTGCGCACCGAGACCATGGCGCTGCTGCTCGAGCAGCACGCCGCCGAGGGCAACGCGGTCACCGTCCTGACCGCCGAGGTGCCCGACCCGACCGGCTACGGCCGCATCATCCGCGACGAGGCCGGCGCGGTGCTCGCCATCGTCGAGGAGAAGGACGCCGACGCCGCGCAGCGCGCCGTCAAGGAGATGAACTCCGGCATCTACGCCTTCGACGGGCTCATGCTCGCCGACGCCGTCAAGCGCGTCTCGACCGACAACGCCCAGGGCGAGGAGTACCTCACCGACGTCCTCGCCATCCTGCGCGGCGACGGCCACCGCGTCGGCGCCTTCGTGGCCGCCGACTTCGCCGAGGTCGAGGGCGTCAACGACCGCGTGCAGCTCGCCGCCGCCCGCAAGGTGCTCAACCGCCGCCTGCTCGAGCGTCACATGCGCGCCGGCGTCACCGTCATCGACCCCGACAGCACATGGGCCGACGTCGGGGTGCGCATAGCGCCCGACGCGGTCATCCACCCCGGCACCCAGCTCCACGGCGACACCGTGATCGAGTCGGGCGCCGAGGTCGGCCCCGCCACCACGCTCACCGACACCTTCGTGGGCGAGGGCGCGGTCGTGCGCAACGCCGTCTGCGACAGCGCCAGGATCGGCCCGCAGGCGAGCGTCGGCCCGTACGCCTACCTGCGGCCCGGCACCGTGCTGGGCGGCCGGGCCAAGGCCGGCACCTTCGTCGAGATGAAGAAGGCCACGCTCGGCGAGCGCTCCAAGGTGCCCCACCTGTCGTACGTCGGCGACGCGACCATCGGCGACGACGCCAACATCGGCGCCTCCACTGTCTTCGTCAACTACGACGGGGTAGAGAAACACCACACGACCGTGGGCGACGGCGCGTTCGTCGGCTGCGACACCATGCTCGTCGCCCCGGTGACGGTGAATCCCGGCGCCTACACGGCGGCGGGGTCCGTGATCACCGACCAGGTGCCCCCGGGCGCGATGGGCGTGGCGCGGGCGCGGCAGCGCAACATCGAAAAATGGGTCTTGCGCAGGCGCGCGGGCACGAAGTCGGCAGCCGCCGCGGAGCGGGCGCTGGCCGGGCAAGAGCAGGAGAAGAACCAGTGACCAGCATCAAGCAGCCGGGCGAGAAGAACCTCATGCTCTTCTCGGGCCGCGCATATCCGGAACTGGCCGAGGAGGTCGCCGAGCACGTCGGCGTCTCCCTCACCCCCACCAAGCTCATCGACTTCGCCAACGGCGAGATCTACGCCCGCTACCTGGAGTCCGTGCGCGGCTGCGACGCCTTCGTGATCCAGAGCCACACGGGTCCCATCAACAAGTGGATCATGGAACAGCTCATCATGGTCGACGCGCTGAAGCGGGCCTCCGCCAAGCGCATCACCGTCGTGATGCCGTTCTTCGGCTACGCCCGCCAGGACAAGAAGGGCCGCGGCCGTGAGCCCATCACCGCGCGCCTGATGGCCGACCTGTTCAAGACCGCGGGCGCCGACCGGCTCATGTCGATCGACCTGCACACCTCGCAGATCCAGGGCTTCTTCGACGGGCCGGTCGACCACCTGTTCGCCATGCCCGTCCTCGAGAGCTACCTGCGGGGCAAGCTCGACCTGGCCAACACCACGGTCGTGTCACCCGACACCGGCCGCGTGCGCCTGTCGGAGCGCTGGTCCGACATCCTCGGCACGCCGCTCGCGTTCATCCACAAGCGGCGCGACCTCGACGTGGCCAACACCGTCAAGGTCAACGAGGTCGTCGGTACGGTCAAGGGCCGCACGTGCGTGCTGATCGACGACATGATCGACACCGCGGGCACCATCTGCAAGGCCGCCGACGCCCTCTACGAGCAGGGTGCGACCAACGTGATCGTCGCGGCGACCCACGCGGTCTTCTCCGACCCGGCGGTCGACCGGCTGAAGAACTCCCGCATCTCCGAGGTCATCGTCACCAACACGCTGCCGCTGGCGCAGGAGAGCCGGTTCGACAAGCTGACCGTCCTGTCGATCGCGCCGCTCATCGCCCGCGCCATCACCGAGATCTTCCAGGACGGCTCGGTCACGAGCCTGTTCGAGGGCGACACCTGAGCACCTGCCGTGCGCTCCGAGCTCGCCGGGTCGCACGGTAGGCTTGCAGGGTTGCGCTCGTAACGCCTTCCGCTAGGGCGGGTGAGGGTGAGCGCCTCAACCACTCGATCGATGCATCCCTAGGAGATGTCGTGTCTGAAGTCCGTATCGCCGCCGAACCCCGCACCACGTTCGGCAAGGGCGCCGCTCGCAAGATCCGCCGCGCCGACAAGGTGCCCGCCGTTCTCTACGGGCACGGCATCGAGCCCAAGCACCTCACCCTGCCCGGCCACGAGGTGCTGCTCGCGCTGCGCACCGCCAACGTGCTGATCCACCTCAAGGGCGAGGGCGTCGACGAGCTCGCGCTGCCCAAGGGCGTCCAGCGCGACCCGATCAAGGGCTTCGTCGAGCACGTCGACCTGCTCCTGGTCAAGCGCGGCGAGAAGGTCACCGTCGAGATCCCGGTCACCACGGTCGGCGACGTCCACTCCGACGGCCTGCTCGACCAGCAGCTCGTCGCGGTCGGCATCGAGGCCGAGGCCACGCACATCCCGACCGGCATCGAGATCGACGTCGAGGGCCTCGAGGTCGGCACCGCGATCACCGCCGGCCAGCTCAAGCTGCCGCAGGGCGCCACCCTGACCGCCGACCCCGAGACCGTGGTCCTCCACGTCATCGGCAAGCCGGTCGAGGCCGCCGCCGAGGCCGCCGAGGGCGAGGCCGCCGAGGGCGAGGCCGCCGCCGAGGCGCCCGCCGCCGAGTAACACGTTTTCCCGCTGACGGGGTGGCCGCACGGCGGCCGCCCCGTCACGCCGTCACAAGGGGAGCTGATGGACCGCTGGCTGATCGCCGGGCTGGGCAACCCCGGGCCCGAGTACGCGGGCAACCGCCACAACGCGGGTTTCATGGTGCTCGACGAGCTCGCCGCCCGGGCCGGCGGGCGGTTCAAGGCCCACAAGAGCCGGGCCGAGGTCTGCGAGACGCGGGCGGCCGTGCTGGCCAAGCCCCTGACGTACATGAACCTGTCCGGCGGGCCGGTCAAGGCGCTCTGCGACTTCTACAAGATCGGGCCCGAGCGGGTGATCGTCGTCCACGACGAGCTCGACGTGCCGTACGGCGCCCTGCGCGCCAAGCTGGGCGGCGGCGACAACGGGCACAACGGCCTCAGGTCGATCACGAAGGTCTTCGGCACCCGCGACTACCTGCGCGTCCGCTTCGGCATCGGGCGTCCGCCCGGCCGCATGGACCCCGCCACCTTCGTGCTGCGCGACTTCGCCACGGCCGAACGCAAAGATCTGCCCTTCCTCGTCGACCGCGCCGCCGACGTCGTCGAGTCGCTGATGACCCGTGGCCTCGAGGCCACCCAGAACGACTTCCATCGGGCTGATCTGCACATTTCTGGCCCTCCACGCTGATCCCCGCAATGAACCGTTCCCCGGTTCTTGTCAGTACGCGCCGCTACGATCCTGTGACTGTCCGCTCAGGAATGGTCACCCGGAGGCGCGTGTGCGCGGTGGAGCCCGCGATGAACGACTCATGACCGTGATGAGGCCGAGCCCCGTCGTCTCATGGCGGGTCAGCCCGGTCACGCCGTCGTGGGTCCGTCTCCATCGCCTGGGCGCCGTCCTCGCCGACCTGTGCGCGGCCGGGCTCGGGGCCGCCGCCGCGTTCCTGCTGAGGTTCGGCGACCTCACCCCCTACGTGCTTCCCTATCTGCTCGTCAGCGCGGCGCTGCCGGTCGTGTGGTGCTGCGCGGTGGCGCTCGCCCGCGCCTACGAGGCCCGCATGCTGGGCGCCGGTTCCGAGGAGTTCCGCCGGGTCGTGCAGGCGGGCATGGCGCTCACCGCCGCCACCGCCATCGGCTCCTACGTGACCAAGATCGACGTGGCGCGCGGCTACGTCGTGCTGGCCCTGCCGCTCGTCACCGTCCTCACGCTCGTGTCCCGCTACGCCCTCCGTCGCTCGCTGTACCGGCGCCGCGCCGCGGGTGCGTGCACGCGCCGGGTGGTCGCCGCCGGTCACGCCGCCGCCATCGCCGAGATCGTCGGTCTCTTCCGCAGGGAGAGCCACCACGGCATGCAGGTCGTGGCCGCCTGTCTGCCCGGCGGGCGCGCCGGTGACGAGATCGACGGTGTGCCGGTGGCCGGCGACCTCAGCGACGTGCCGATCGCGGTCGACCAGCACGCCGCCGACACCGTGGCCGTGCTCGCCTGCCCCGAGATGGACGGCCGGGCGCTGCGCCGGCTGGCCTGGCGGCTCGAACGCACCCGTACCGAGCTCGTGGTCGCCCCCGCGCTGATGGACGTCGCCGGGCCGCGCATCATGATCAGGCCGGTGGCTGGGCTGCCCCTGCTCCACGTCGAGCACCCCGAGCTGACCGGCGTCCGCCAGCTCGTGAAGAACGTCTTCGACCGCCTGGTGGCCGCCGCTCTGCTCGTGCTGCTGTCGCCGCTGCTCGTGGGCCTGACGATCGCCGTACGCGCGACGAGCCCAGGGCCGGCGCTCTTCCGGCAGACCCGGGTGGGCAAGGACGGCCGGCTCTTCACGATCCTGAAGTTCCGTACGATGCGCCGCGGGTCCGAGGAACAGAAGATCACGCTGGTGAGCGACCGCGAGGGCGTGCTGTTCAAGATCCGTAACGATCCGCGGGTCACGCCGCTCGGCACGTACATGCGCCGCCACTCCCTCGACGAACTGCCACAGCTCCTCAACGTCGTGCTCGGCCACATGTCGCTCGTCGGCCCACGCCCGCCGCTTCCGGAGGAAGTGGCCCGCTACGGCGACGACGTGCGCAGACGCCTGCTCGTACGTCCGGGGTTGACCGGCCTGTGGCAGGTCAGTGGCAGATCTGACCTATCGTGGGAGGAATCCGTACGTCTGGACCTGCGATACGTGGAGAACTGGTCCTTGACACTTGACCTTCAGATCCTGTGGAAGACTTGGTCGGCCGTCGCCCGCGGGCAAGGAGCATATTGATGACGATTCGCGACGATCACGCGCTCGCCGCCGACCTTGCGACCGAGGCCGGCGAGCTGTTGCTGCGGATCCGCGAGCGCGTGGGGTTCGACGACCCCAAGGCGCTGCGGGCCGAGGGCGACCGTGGGGCCCACGTCCTCCTCATGGAGTCGCTGGCGCGGCTGCGCCCGTCCGACAGCGTGCTGTCGGAAGAGGCCACGCGTGACGAGCGGCTCGACCCGCGGCGGCTGGGCGCCGAGCGGGTCTGGATCGTCGACCCGCTCGACGGCACCCGCGAGTTCTCCGAGGAGGGCAGGTCCGACTGGGCCGTCCACGTGGCGCTGTGGGAGAAGGGCGAGCTCACCGCGGGAGCCGTCGCGCTGCCCGCGCAGGGCCGCACGCTGACCACCGCCGAGCCGCCCAAGCTGCCCGCCTACGACAAGGGGCGCTTCCGCATCGCGGTGAGCCGCACCCGGCCGGCCGAGTTCCTGCAGCCGCTGGCCCACCTCGTCGGCGCCGACCTCGTCCCGATGGGGTCCGCCGGGGCGAAGATCGCGGCTGTCCTCACCGGTGAGGTGGAGGCGTACGTCCACGCCGGCGGCCAGTACGAGTGGGACTCCGCCGCGCCGGTCGCCGTCGCCCAGGCCGCCGGGGCCCACGCCAGCCGGATCGACGGGGCCGAGCTCGTCTACAACCAGGCGGATCCATCACTACCGGATATCCTGATTTCCCTACCGGAGCTAGCGACATCCCTGCTCGCCGGCATCCGGGACCTGCACCGCTGACCGCTCCGGAGGAAGCTCTCATGCTCCAGCGCGACTACACGACGTCGCAGCTCGACGTGCTCGAAGCCGAGGCCATCCACATCATGCGCGAGGTGGCCGCCGAGTTCGAGCGCCCGTGTTTGCTCTTCTCCGGGGGCAAGGACTCGATCGTCATGCTCCGCATCGCGGAAAAGGCGTTCTGGCCCGCACCGATCCCGTTCCCGCTGATGCACGTCGACACCGGTCACAACTTCGACGAGGTCATCGACTTCCGCGACCGGCGAACG
This sequence comes from Nonomuraea maritima, assembly GCF_900100395.1. Classification (GTDB taxonomy): domain Bacteria; phylum Actinomycetota; class Actinomycetes; order Streptosporangiales; family Streptosporangiaceae; genus Nonomuraea; species Nonomuraea maritima. The sequence continues at coordinate 79,025 of NZ_FNFB01000002.1, forward strand.
GCCGAGCTCGGTGCGCGGCTGGTCGTGGCCAGCGTCCAGGACTCCATCGACCAGGGCAGGGTCGTCGAGGAGACCGGGCGGCGCGCCTCGCGCAACCGGCTGCAGACCACGACGCTGCTCGACGCGATCGAGGAGCACGAGTTCGACGCGGTGTTCGGCGGCGCCCGGCGCGACGAGGAGAAGGCCAGGGCGAAGGAGCGGGTGTTCTCCTTCCGCGACGAGTTCGGCCAGTGGGACCCGAAGAACCAGCGTCCCGAGCTGTGGAACCTCTACAACGCGCGCATCCGCAAGGGCGAGCACATCCGCGTCTTCCCGCTGTCCAACTGGACCGAGCTCGACATCTGGGACTACATCCGGCGCGAGGGCATCGAGATCCCCTCGATCTACTTCGCCCACACCCGCAAGGTGTTCGAGCGCGACGGCATGCTGCTGCCCGACGCCGACGTGGTGCAGCGCGGCGACGACGAGCCGCTGTTCGAGGCCGTCGTGCGCTACCGCACGGTGGGTGACATGACCTGCACCGGAGCCGTGCAGTCCGCGGCCGCCACGGTCGAGGAGATCATCGAGGAGATCGCGGCGACCCGGATCACCGAGCGCGGGGCCACCAGGGCCGACGACCGCGCGTCCGAGGCCGCCATGGAGGACCGGAAGCGAGAGGGCTACTTCTAATGGACATTCTTCGCTTTGCCACCGCGGGAAGCGTCGACGACGGCAAGTCCACCCTCATCGGACGGTTGCTCTACGACTCCAAGGCGATCTTCGAGGACCAGCTCGAAGCCGTCGAGCGCACCTCGCGTGACCGCGGCACCGAGTACACGGACCTGTCGCTGCTGACCGACGGCCTGCGGGCCGAGCGCGAGCAGGGCATCACGATCGACGTCGCCTACCGCTACTTCGCGACGCCGCGGCGGAAGTTCATCATCGCCGACACGCCCGGGCACATCCAGTACACCCGCAACATGGTGACCGGCGCCTCCACGGCCGACCTCGCGATCATCCTCATCGACGCGCGCAAGGGCGTGCTGGAGCAGTCGCGGCGGCACGCGTTCCTGACCTCGCTGCTGCGGGTGCCCCACCTCGTGCTGGCCGTCAACAAGATGGACCTCGTCGACTACTCAGAAGAGCGCTTCGCGGAGATCAAGGACGAGTTCACCGCGTTCGCCTCCAAGCTGAACGTCGGCGACCTCACCTTCATCCCGATCTCCGCGCTCAACGGCGACAACGTGGTCTCGCGCTCCGAGAACATGCCCTGGTACCTCGGCACCTCGCTGCTGCACCACCTCGAGAACGTGCACATCGCCTCCGACCGCAACCTGACCGACGTGCGCTTCCCTGTGCAGTACGTCATCCGTCCGCAGCGGGCCACCGACCACGCCTTCCACGACTACCGCGGCTACGCGGGCCAGGTGGCGGGCGGCGTGCTCAAGCCCGGCGACGAGGTCGTGCACCTGCCCTCCGGCCTGACGACCCGCATCTCCTCGATCGACACCTACGACGGGCCGGTGGAAGAGGCGTTCTCGCCGATGTCGGTGACGCTGCGTTTCGAGGACGACATCGACATCTCGCGCGGCGACATGATCGCTCGCCCGAACAACCAGCCGCACGTCGCTCAGGAGCTCGAGGCGATGGTCTGCTGGATGGCCGACGCCCGCGCGCTGACGCCGCGTACCAAGTTGATGATCAAGCACACCACCCGTACGGCGCGGGCGCTGGTGCGCGACCTGCACTACCGGCTCGACGTCAACACGCTGCACCGCGACGAAGAGGCGACGTCGCTGTCGCTCAACGAGATCGGCCGGGTGTCGCTGCGCGTCACGCAGCCGCTGTTCGTCGACGACTACGCCCGCAACCGGCTCACCGGCGGCTTCATCCTCATCGACGAGGCCACCAACACCACGGTCGGCGCCGGCATGATCCTCGACGCCAACTGAGGTAGATCTTTTAGATTGCGCTGACCGCTCGATTACTCTGGGTGCTAGGTTCGTCGCGTTCCGTGTAAGGCGACGCGATGGGCCCTGTCCGGTGACTGAGCGCTCACCCGTTCGGGTGATCTATTTGGGCGGCCTCGGCCGCAGCGGCACCACCCTGCTCGAGAGGCTGCTCGGTGAGATTCCCGGGGTGGTGGCGCTCGGCGAGGTCGTGCACCTGTGGGAGCGCGGCGTCCTCGCCGCGGAGCTCTGCGGGTGCGGCCGTCCCTTTCCCGCCTGCCCGTTCTGGCGGCAGGTGGGAGAGCGGGCCTTCGGGGGCTGGACGCGCGGCCACGCCGAACGCGTCCTGACCCTGCGCCGCCAGATCGACCGCACACGCCGGATCGCCCGCATCCACCACCCCGACCTGGCCGAGTACGCCGCGGCCTACCGCGCGCTCTACGCGGCGGTCGGCGCCCCGGTCGTCGTCGACTCCAGCAAGCACGCCTCGCTGGCGTGCTGCCTGGTGGCCGCGGGCGGGGTCGACGTCCGCGTCGTGCACGTGGTCAGAGACCCGCGCGCGGTCGCCCATTCCTGGAGCAAACTCGTCCCGCGGCCCGAGGACGGGCGGCCCATGACGCGCTGGGGTCCGGCGCGCACCGCCCTGCACTGGTGGGCGCAGAACGCCGCGCTCGAGCTGCTGCCCGGGCGCGGGGCGCGCGTGACCAGGGTCCGGTACGAAGATCTCGTCGCCCGGCCCGGGTCCACCCTCGAGGCGCTGGCCCGCGAGCTGGAGCTGGGCGAGCCCGACCTCTCCTTCGTCGAGGGGCGCAGCGCCTGGCTCGGGCCGTCCCACACCGCCTCCGGCAACCCGATGCGCTTCCACGTGGGGCGGGTCGAGCTGCGGCGCGACGACGCGTGGCGGGCGGAGCCACGGACCGCACGCCGGCTGGTCGACGTCCTCACCTGGCCGCTCCGCGCCCGCTACGGCTACGCCGGGCAGGCGGCGTGAGCGGGTGGCCGTCGGTCGGGGTGATCGTCCCGACACGTGGAGACCGACCGGAGTCGCTGCGGGAGGCCGTCACGGCGGTGCTGGAGCACGACTACCCGGGCGAGCTGTCCCTGGTCGTGGTAGCCGACGCGCCGCTGCCTTCGCACGGGCAGGCGCCCGCGCCCTCCATGGCGGCCGACGCCCCGTTGTCTCTGGATGGGCGGGTGCGTCCGGCTTCTGTGGTGGGGGACGCGTCGCTGTCTTCGGATGGGCAGCATCCGGCCCCCGTGGTGGGGGACGCGTCGCTGTCTTCGGACGGGCGGGTGTGCGCGGCCTTCGTGGCGGATCAGGTCGCGGGCAGGCTCCGGGGTGAGAGTCGCGTGCGCGTGCTCGGCAACACGCTGAGCCCGGGGCTGCCAGGGGCCCGCAACACCGGCATCGCCGCCTGCGACACCGACCTGGTGGCCTTCTGCGACGACGACGACGTGTGGCTGCCCGGCAAGCTGGCCGCCCAGGTGCGGGCGCTGCGCGCGGGCGGCGGCGAGTTCGCCAGCTGCGGCATCGAGGTCGAGCACGGACGGTGCCGGGTGCCCCGACTCGCGGGAGCGTCCCTGGTGACCGCCGATGACCTGGTGCGATCGCGCATGGTGATGGTCCACTCCTCGACGTTCCTGTTCGAGCGTGGGGCGTTGTGGGTCGACGAGAGCGCGCCCGGCGGGCAGAACGAAGACTGGGACCTCGCCCTGCGCGCCGCCAAACGCGCCCCCATCGTCCACGTCGACCGGCCGCTCGTCCGCGTGCGCTGGGCCGGGTCCCACTACGCGGCCCGCTGGGCCGACCGCATCGCCGGGCTGGAGTGGATGCTCGCCCGGCATCCCGAACTGGCTGTGGACCCGCGCGGCGCGGCGCGGGTCTACGGTCAGCTGGCCTTCGCCCACGCCGCGCTCGGGCGCCGACGCGAGGCCGCCCGCTGGGCCGGCCGGACGTTCGCCGCCCGGCTCGGCGAGCCACGCGCACCCATCGCGCTGGCGGTCGCGGCCGGCTTGGTCTCCGCGCCCACCGTCCTGTCCGCCCTCCACAGCCGAGGACACGGCATTTGACCCACCCCCACACCGACCCACTCCCACCGGCCACCGACGCCCCTCAAGCCCCGATGCCGCAGCCGGAGCCCGCTGTTCTGGCGGCGTCTCCCCGGCCCGGTGCGGCAGAGCATCCCCGATCTGCTGTGCAGGCAGCGTCTTCGGGCCCCGTCATCCCGGCGTCGCCTTCGGGGTCGGCTGTGCCGGCGTCGCTTCCGGGATCCGCTTTTCCAGCGTCGCTTTCGGGGACGGCCGGACTGGCGGGGGCTTCTGGGCGGCGGGTGCGGGTTGGTGGTGTGCGTGTCGACGCCGTTGCCGAGGAGGAGGTCGTTCGGTGGGTGGAGGGGGCGTTGGAGTCGGGGCGGGGTGGGCGCATCGTGACGCCCAACGTAGACATCTGCCGCGCCGTCCGCCGTGATGCCGCGCTCAGGGAGCTCGTGTGCTCGGCCGAGATCGTCGTCGCCGACGGGATGCCGCTGGTGTGGGCGGCCCGGCTGCTCGGTACGCCTGTGCCGGGGCGGGTCACGGGCGCCGACCTCCTGTGGTCGCTGAGTGGGGTCGCCGCTCGCCGGGGATGGCCCGTGTACCTGCTCGGTGGGCCGCCAGGGGTCGCGGCGGGCGCGGCAGGCGCGCTCACCGCCCGGTTCCCGTCACTGCGGGTGTGCGGCGTCCACTCGCCCCCGTACGGGTTCGACACCACCGCCGAGGGCCGGGCCCGGGTACGCCGCGACGTTGCCGCGGCGCGTCCACGGATCGTGTTCGTCGGGCTCGGCTTCCCGCGCCAGGACCGGCTCGCCGCCGAGCTGCGCGCGGACCTGCCTGACGCGTGGTTCCTGGGATGCGGAGCCGCCCTCTCCTTCGCGGCGGGGACGGTGCCCAGAGCGCCGCGCTGCATGCAGCGGACGGGCCTGGAATGGGCGTTCCGCCTCGCCTGCGAACCAGGCCGCCTCGCCCGCCGCTACTTGGTCAACGACCTGCCCTTCGCCACCCACCTCCTCACCACCTCCCTCCTCACCCGCCTGCACCCCACTGCCCGCCTGGAGTGCTGAGGGCCGCTCACTGCCTGCACCCCACTGCCCGCCCGGAAGTGCTGAGGGTCGCTCACCCGGGTGTTCCTGCGCGTCTGGGCGCTCACCCGTTGAGAGGGTCCACCGACAAGAGGGCTTGCAGGGCGTGGCATCGCTGGTGTGGTGTGGGGATTTGGGCTTGCCATATTGCGCGTCGGAGCTTTTCCCCAGTTCGCGCGAGGCGCTGAAGGGCTCTCATCGCGGCGGGCATCCGCTCGTCGTGGGCTCGGTCGCCGGAGGGGCTCCGGCGACCGGGCTCCTCCTCTGCAGCCACTCGAAGTCCTGGAAGGCCCCCCTCGCGCGGCCCGTTCCCCGCCCGTCACGGGCGCTGAGCCGCCGGAAAAATTCACCGACGGAGCTGACGGTGTGGCGTCGCCGGCATGGGGTGGGGATCGGGGCCGTGTTGCCGCCCCTCCGTTCGGTGCGCGGCGGACGCGCTGCGGGCTCTTGTGCGGGCGGGCTTGTCACGGTCGCGCAGGCCGTGCGGGACCGCCTGTCTTGGGTCAGCGGTTGGAGAGGCCATCAAAGGTCTTATGGAGGTGGGTTTGTGGTGAGGGCTTGGATGTGGGTGATTTCGGTGGGAGTGAGGGTTGTGGGGGTGGTGAGGGAGTGAGCGGAGTTCATGGGGCGGTAGGCGGTGCGGGATGCGCCTGTCCAGGTGAAGGGGCGTGGCACTGGAGCGGTGTCCGGGTGCAGGCAGGCTTGGGTGATGCGGTGTTCGGCGGTACGGGTCCAGGTGAGGCCGGCGTAGTCGTACAGGCGGCGGAAGGCGGGCAGGGGGTCGGCGGCCAGGGACTCGTACGGCGCGACGAGGATGCCGGGTGTGCGGTCGAGGATCGTGCGGGTCACCCGCCACAGCGCGGCAGCCTTGGCGATGCGGTCCTGGGAGCCGACGAGTGCCCGTAACTCCAGCACCTCCGGGTGGTCGCGGACGAGCAGCGGCTGCTCCAGGAGCTCGTGGAAGTACACGGTCCACCCCAGACGCTGCCAGCTCGCCACGAACGTCACCGGGTCGCGGACGAGCGCGATCACCCGGCACCCCAACGCGCGGGCGAACCAGCCCGCGCTCAGCACCGCGAACGGATCGTCCAGCAGCGCTCGCCGCCCGGTCAGCCGCCCGTACGTGAAAGCGGTGCCGTAGCGGACGAGGCGCGCCAGGTCGTACGGCGACCGGTTGGCCCGCAGCTCGGCGAGCCACCGGTAGCGCAGGGCGACCGTGTCGCGGAAGGCGGGCAGCCAGTCGGCGGCGTTGTCGTCGCAGATGTACTGGAATCGGTGGGTCACCTGGGCGTTCAGCACGCCGGGGCAGCGGCCGGGCGGGTGCTGCGGGTTGAGCGGCTCGTTGACGTAGACCAGCTCGCCCCCGGCGGCGAGCATCCTGCCGACCCAGCTCGTCCCGCTCCGCGGCAGCCCCGTCACCAGGACCGGGGGCCCGTGCACGCGGCCGCCCGGCTCGTCCCGCTGCGGGGCAGGGCCGTTCATGCCGCCCCCTGCTCGTCTCGCTGTGCGGACGGACTGTTCATGCCGCCGCCCAGTGGCGTACGCGTAGTGCGGACAGGGTGTGGCGGCCGAAGGGGTGGAGGCCGTAGCGGCGGTGCAGTTGCCACAGCGGGAGCAGGTTCTTCACGAGAACGCCGCCCGACCAGCCCGCCACCGCCCCGAACGCCCCATGGGCGGGGACCAGCGCCAGGTCGAGGGCGACGGTGCAGGCGACCGCGGCCAGCAGGTTGAACAGGCTGGTCGAGGTGTGTCCGGCAGCGGTGAGGACGACGTCGACCATCCCGCAGGCGGTCGCCACCATCATCGTGCCCGACAGGACGAGCGCGATGGGCACCGCCGAGCCGTACGTGGGGCCGAACAGTCGCAGCACCCACGGGGCCAGCGCCGCGTACGCCAGCCACACCGGCCAGGTGAGCACGACGAGCCACACCGTGGCCGCCTGGTACAGCCGGTCGGCGCGATCGTGGTCGCCGTCGGCCACGGCCCGTACGAGCCGCGGCTGGACGGCCTGCGCGAGCCCCTGGTTGGCGAGCTGGCCGACCACCTTGAACCGGGTGGCGGCCGTGTACACGGCCGCCTGCACGGGGCCCGCGAGCACGGCGACGATCACGACGTCAACCCGCTGGAACACCGCCTGCACCGCGCCCGCCACCGACCGCGGCGCGGTGTGCCGCCACAGGTCACGGGCGGTGCCGGGCAGGTACGGCGTCCGCGGCACCCGCCCGCGCAGCGCCACCACGGCCAGCACGAGCAGCGGCACGTACGGCAGCCCCCACGCCACCGGCAGCCACGCCGCCGTGCCCGCAAAAGCCGTGCTCGCAAAAGCCGTGCCAGCCGAAGCCGTGCCAGCCGAAGCCGGGCCAGCAGAAGCCGTGCCAGCCGAAGCCGGGCCCGCGAGAGCCGTGTTCGCCAGGGCCGTGTTCACAAAGGCCGTGCCCGCCACGAGGACGAGCTGGCAGCAGGGCACGAGCAGCCCGTCGAGCAGCACGGTGGGCCGCATGGACCCGAACCCGCGAGTGACGGCGAGCAGCACGTCGCCGGCCACCATGACGGGCAGGACCAGCACGACGGGCCCGAGCCGCGGGTACAGCACGGCGGCGGCAGCAGCGGAGATCACCAGGCACGGCACCAGCGCCGCCCTGACATATCCAGAAATGCCCAAATAGTCGTACGTCCGAGCCCGCGCCACGAAGTAGACCAGCCCGTTGCCCGCGTCCAGCTTCGCGACGCCCGCCACCATGAGCACCAGCGCGGTCGCCGTGAAGAACGCCCCCGCCTCCGCCGCCGTGAACGCCCGCGTCACGACCACCACCAGCGCGAACTGCGCGAGCGCGCTGCACACCGCCCCCGCCACGCCGGCGGCCTCGCGCCGCCCGACCGGGCTCATCGCCGCCACGACGGCTCCTCACCCAGCCACGACGTCAGCCGGGCGTCGTACGGCTCGAAGTGCTCGCGCAGCGACCGCTCCAGGTCGCGCGGCACCGGACGCGGCGCGGGCCGCCCGTTGTGCCGCTCGAACACCGGGTGGCCCAGATGCGGCACGCCCAGGAACTCCAGCACCCGGTCGTAGACCGGCTCGGGAGCGGTGAAGAAGCGGTGGCTGTCGAGCACGAGGATCCGGTCGCGGCCGAACAGCGCCGACAGCCGGTCGAGCTGGTCGGCGTAGCGGCCCCTGGCCCGGTAGGCGTGGTGGCGGTGGGAGTGGTGCTGCCCGTAGGGGAGCGCGCGCAGGAGTTCGTCGGCCCCGGCCAGGCGCTGCTCCTCGAGTTCGAGCGCGGTCTCCAGATGCGACTCCGTCTCGAAACCCCGGGCCAGCTCGTGGGCGTGCGCGGAGCAGGCCCGCTCGACGGGGTCGCGGACGAGGACGATGAGCTTCACGTCGGGCAGTGTCGCGGCGATGCGCTCGCCGGCCAGCGGGTGGAACAGGTAGTAGGGCGACGACTCGTACGCCTGCGCGGGCCCGCCGTACCGGCGGGCGAGCAGCGCCGCGCCCACCTGCAAGGGGAAGTGCGCGCGGTACCAGCGCAGCCCCCGGTCGTAGGCGACGTCGAAGTAGTGGACGCCCTTGTGCAGCACCGGCTTGCGCAGCAGTGGGTGCTGGGCGAGCGCGCGGTAGAGCGAGGTGGTGCCGCAGCGCTGCGCCCCCACGATCAGGAAGGAGGGCAGCATGCGGGAGCCGGCGGTGAAGCGTCCCGTGGATCGCGAGACGGACAGGACCGGGCGCTTCAGCTGCTTGATGTCTGTCCTCACGTCAGCAACTCCTCGGGGTCGACGATCGGGTTGAGCCAGGACTCCGGCGGGCCGAGCGGATGGTGTCCGTCGGCGGCGTGCCGGTCGGCCAGCGCGATGAGGTACCGCAGTGCCGTGTGCCGGGCGGCGGCCGAGGACAGCCCCAGGGGCGCGAGCACCCGTACGGACTGGGCCAGGCACGCCCGCGCCGCGCTCGGCGGGCGCATCCGGCGCAGCGCCCGCTGGAAGAAGTGGTGGACGGCGTCGAACCCGTACGGGACGCCGGTCTCGTAGCGTTCCCAGTCCCACACCAGCACCCGGCCGTCGGGGGAGGGGCACATGTTCCACGGCGCGAAGTCGCCGTGCCAGGCCGGACGGTCACCGCCGGTCGCGGCGATCTCGCGGATCGCGTCCAGCAGCAGCGGGCGCGGCACGCGGCGGCGGCACACCGGCAACGGCGACAGGACCAGCACCGACAGCCCCCGCCACTCGCCGTGGTGCAGCACCGACGGCGTGGCGACCACGTCGAGCGACAGCCCGGCCAGCCGCCGCAGCGCCGCCGCCTCCGTGGCGAGCAGCTCGCGGACGCGCGGCGTGTCGCCGATCTTCACGAACGCCAGCCGCCGCCCTTCCGAACGCGCCTCCAGGACGGGCTTGCGGTTGGCCCGCCGCGCCGGACGGATGTGCAGGACCGTCTCGACCGGCCGCTCGAAGACCTCACTCAGGTACGTCGCGATCGACCCCTCGTCGGACACCATGAACCGCCCGCCCACGTGCCACCATCGGCGCGGCGCGAGCCGCCGGGGCACGGCGGGCAGCGGCAGGACGGTGTACGCCCGGGACGGTCCGGTCTCCGGGTACAGCAGCCCCACGGTCTCCGCGAGATAGCCGAGACGGGCGGCGGCGTCGGTCATGAGTTTCTCCACAGCAGGGCGAACGAGATCATGTAGAGGGTGAGCGGAGTGACGAGGCCGTCGTAGACGAACATGTAGAGCAGCACGAGGCCCATCACGAGCACCCCGGCCAGCCCGATCGGGCTGCGGTCGCGCCGGTGGCGGCGGATCGCGCCGAGGAAGAACGCCGCGTACAGCAGCGCGCCGGTGAACCCCTGGGTGATGATCAGCAGCCAGATCTGGCCGTCGCCGCCCAGGGGCGGGTGTCCGCAGGTCGGGCACCACGCGCTCTTCCCCGTGGTGATCGAGCGGTGGCTGCCCGTGGCGTTGCGGGTGTTGCCGTAGCCGATCACCGGCGAGTGGGTGGCCGCCGTGAGGGTCGCGCTCACGGTGAAGGCGCGGATGTCGTTGGAGTGCGGCCGGTCGAGCCGCTGCGCGACCAGCGGCGCCAGCGGGCTGAGCACGAACGCCAGCGCCGCCGTGGCCACGAGGCCGCACGTCACGACGCGGGTGCGGCCACCCACGCGGACGACGAGGTAGAGCACCGAGAGGCCGAGGCCGATCCACAGGCCCCGGTTGAGCGAGTACACGATCGGGATCGCCGCCAGGGCCAGCACCGCCGCCGCGAACGCCTTGTGCCGCGCCCGGCCGTACACCCACCAGCCGACCACGAACCAGACCAGCAGGACCGAGGCGTTGCTGCCCCAGGCGTTGGCCCACTCGTACGGCGCCTCGGGCCTGGGCGCCGCGTACCCGAGCACCATCTGCGTCTGCGCGGCCGTCGGGTGGATGAGGTTGCGGACGAACGCGTTCTCGGCGATCTCCTCGGGCAGCAGCAGCTCGACCGGCGAGGTGTAGGAGAAGCCGGGCAGGAACACCCCGAGCAGCCCCCCGGCGACCGTGGTCACGAACAGCACGCCGAGCATGCGGACCAGGCGCAGCTGCGGCAGCTCGCGCTCGGTCAGGTTGCCCAGGTAGAGCGTCATGACCAGCACGGACGTGTAGAGCGCGAGCCGCATGAGGTAGCCGACGACCCGGCCGGGCCCCAGCTCGCCGTACGTGCCGGGCGGCGACTCGGCCAGCATGAGCGCGCTCACGAGGTAGCCGGCCAGCAGCAGCGCCCACAGCCCGAAGCCGCGCGGCACCTTGATGGGCCGGCGCCGCCACAGCAGCACCGCCATCGGCACGGCCAGCACGATCACCGACAGTCCGCCGAACCCGAGAGCCCACCAGACCGGGTAGCCGACCAGAAACGCCGCGACGGGCCACGCGGCTCTGCTCACGTCGGTGCGCCCGGCCGATGCGGCTGCTGGTAGGCGTGGAACGCCGTGGTCTCCGGCGGCGGGCCGTTCAGCAGGTCGAACTCACCGGGGGAGGCGAGCCTGCCGAGCGTGGGCTGGGGGTACGGGGCGAGCAGTGACACGAACGCCGGCACCGCTTCGGCCGCCGTCACGAGGCCGACGACCGGCACGTCGTGCCGGGCCAGCCGGTGTACGGCGGCGGCGACGTCCTTCGACGTGGTCTTGTGCAGGCCCACGACGAGCAGGGCGGCCTCGGCGCTCGCGAGGTCGCTCGCGCCCGAGCCGTCGAGCACGACCAGCGGCAGGCCGACGTGCAGCGGCTCGGCCGAACGGGCCGAGCGCAGGCCGGGAGGCAGCCTCCTGACGAGCAGCCGCCTGCCCTGGCAGGCGGACACGACCTCGCCGGCCAGGTCGGCGAGCCGGTCGGCGGCGTTCGGGCCGGACAGGTCGCCGAGGAGGGGCAGGCCGGTCAGCCGCTCGACGTCGGCCGCCGCGCGCAGGCGCGTGTCGAGCCGGTCGCGGGCGTACGCGGCGGCGGAGCCGGCCAGCAGACCGGCCATCAGCCCGGTGCCGAGGAGGAGCGGCAGGCTGGGGGAGCTGGGCGCGTCGGGACGTGTGGCGCGGCTGAGGATCGTGCCCGGCGTGACCGCGATCGTGCGCAGGGCGTCGTACTTGAGCGACAGGCTGGCGGCCTGGCGGTTGAGCACGCTCTGCCGCTGCCGGGCGATGGTGTGCTCAGGGGAGCCGGTGGTCAGCTTCGCGAGCTGCCGGACGACGGCGTCGGTCGCCGCGTTGACCTGCTTGAGCTTGGCCAGCACGGCCTGCTGCTGCGCGGTCAGCGCGCCGAGGGCGCCCGCGCGGCGGTGGTCGAGGTACGCATCGGCGTACGCCCGCGACTGGGCGGCGGCGCTCTCGGGGTCGGCGGTCGTGACGGAGATCAGCAGCACCGCCGAGTTGGGCGGGACGGTGACCTCGACCGGCTCGGGCTCCTGGCCGCCGAGCACCCGGGCGGCCCGCGCCGCGACGACCGCCGACTGGGCGACCTGCGCCTCGGTGTCGAGGTTGAGCGCCTCGCGCTGGCGGTTGGTGACCTGGTTGAGCTGCTCGGGCACGCCCACGGGCATGACGAGCACCTGCGTGGTCGCCGTGTAGGCGGACGGGATGAGCCAGTGCAGTGCCAGCGAGGCGGCGGCGCCGATCACGACGCAGCCCACGAGCAGCGTCCAGCGCCTGCGCAGCAGCGCGAGGTGCTCGTCCAGGTCGGTGCCGGAGCTCATGAGACGGTCTCCCGGGGTGTGTGCGGATCGTCGCGGATCGATGACACCGCGTCACGGTCCAGGCGCGCGCTCACTATAGGACGGACGGTCAGCACCCAGGTGGAATACGCAAGATTTTCTCCGGTACGGCCAGAAAAAAGGCACCCCATAAATCGAAATATCCGGAAATGGTGGGCTGGCTCGCCGCCATCTTTGAGCTGGGCAGACTCGCACACTGGCTGACGTTCCAAGAACGGCGTGGCAAGGTTCAGATGTGACAGGCGGGGGGTCGGTTCACCAAGGGGGTTCGATGACTTTGCCATTCCGCGGTAAATCTCATGGAAAATCGCATACCGCGCTCACGTGCGTCGTCGTCGCCATGGTGGCAGGGCTGTCCGCCTGCTCCGGCGCGGAGGGCACGGGGAACGCGAGCGGTCCTCCCGCGTCCGGCAGTCGTCCGATGCAGCCGGCGGTGCGCTCGCCCGCCTGCACGGCCACCGCGAAGCTGATCCCGTCGTGCGGCGCGTGGTGGGGCATCGCGCCCGAGGTCTTCACCGGTGCCCCGGTCGAGCAGGCGCTGGCCGGCGCCGAGGCGCGCATGGGGTCGGGCGCCGACGTGGTGCACGTCTACCACCGGGGCGGCGAGCTGTTCCCCACCAGGGCGGAGACCAGGCTGGCCCGCGACCCCGCCAGGCCGCGGCTGCTCATGGTCAACTGGAAGCCGTCGCTCGAGCACACGTGGGCCGAGATCGCGCGCGGTCGGATCGACCGCCGGATCGACCGGCTGGCCGCCCACCTGCGGCGGCACTTCCCCGAGCGGTTCTTCCTCACCGTGCACCACGAGCCCGAGGACGACGTGCGCACCGCGCCGGGCTCGGGCATGCAGGCCGCCGACTACGCGGCCATGTACCGGCACGTCGTGCAGCGGCTGCGCGCCGGGGGAGTGCGCAACGCGGTCATGGTCATGACGTACATGGGGGTGCCCAACTGGTCGTCGGAGCGCTGGTTCGAGGAGCTCTACCCCGGCGACGACGTGGTCGACTGGGTGGCGATGGACCCGTACGCCGACGACCGGGTGCGCGACTTCGACGGGCTCGTGAACAAGACCCGCGCGGAGTTCCCGCAGTGGCCCGGCTTCTATCGGTGGACGCAGGCGCGGTTCCCCGGCAAGCCCGTCATGGTGGCCGAGTGGGGGGTGTTCGAACGGCCCCACGACCGCTCGTTCAAGCGCCGGTTCTACGAGTCCGTGAGCCGGCAGGTGCAGCGGTATCCGCAGATCAAGGCGCTGCTCTACTTCGACTCGCCGCACGCGCCCAGGGGCGACACGACGTTCGACTCCGACCCGGGCGCCGACCGCTCGTTCGGCGAGCTGGCCCGCGACCCGTACTTCCGCGCGACTCCCGTCCCGAGCCCCTGACGGCGGCTACGGCCGCGCCCGGGCCGGCACCTGGGGCGCCGGGTCGGCGACCGCGCGGCGGGCGGCCGCGCGCCGCCGCAGCAGCGCACCCGCGACGATGACCACGACGGCCGCGACGAGCGCGCAGACGGTGACGACGTCGCCGGCGTCGAGCAGCTTCAGTGCCGAGGCGAGCAGGACGACCGCCAGCATGGCCCTGATGAGGCCGCCGGGGGCGCGCGAGGAGATCCGCGCGCCGAGGTAGACGCCCGGGATCGAGCCGATCAGCAGCGAGACGGTCAGGTCGAGCTGGAAGTCGCCGAACAGCACGTGGCCGAGCGCGGCGGCGGCGACGAGCGGCACCGCCTGCACCAGGTCGGTGCCGACGAGCTGGTTGGCCTTGAGCGTCGGATACAGCACGAGCAGGGCCACGATGATGAGCGAACCCGAGCCGACGGAGGACACACCGACCACCAGCCCACCGACCATACCGACCAGTACGGTAGGAATCGGGCGCACGACGATCTCGTGCGCGCTCGACGTGCCGCCCCGTCCGGCGAACCAGCTCTTGAGCGCCATGCCGGCGACCGCCAGCAGCAGGGCCACGCCGAGGGCGTACTTCACCGCGTCGGTGACCGCGAACGCGCGGGCCAGGAACACCCCGCAGAAGGCCGTCGGCACCGACCCCGCGGCCAGCCAGCCGACCAGGTGCAGGTTGACCGTGCCGCGGCGCAGGTGGACGACGCTGCCGACCGGCTTCATCACCGCCGAGGCGACCAGGTCGCTGGAGACGGCGGCCAGCGGCGGCACGTTGAAGAACAGCATCATCATCGGGGTCATCAACGCCCCGCCGCCCATGCCCGTCAGCCCCACCACGACGGCGACGACGAACGAGCCGGCGATCAACGGCAGGTCGATCACCGAACCCATCCTCCCGACCGCAGCGTGTCGAGCACCCGGGAGACGGCCGCCTCGATCGAGATGTGCGTGGTGTCGATCACCAGGTCGGCGTCGTCGGGTTCCTCGTACGGGTCGGAGATGCCGGTGAACTCGGGGATGAGTCCGGCCCGCGCCTTGGCGTACAGGCCCTTGCGGTCGCGCCGCTCGCACTCCTCCAGCGGCGTGGCGACGTGCACCAGCAGGAAGTCGCCGCCGAGGGACTCGACCATCTCGCGCACCTCCGCGCGGGTGGCCGCGTAGGGGGCGATCGGCGCGCAGACGGCCAGGCCACCGTGCCGGGCCGCCTCGGCGGCGACGAAGCCGATGCGGCGGATGTTCAGGTCGCGGTCGGCCTTGGAGAAGGTCAGGCCCTTGGACAGCAGGTGGCGCACCACGTCGCCGTCGAGGTAGGTCACCGTACGGGTGCCGAGCTCCAGCAGCGCGTCGCGCAGGCCGCGGGCGATCGTCGACTTGCCCGACCCCGACAGGCCGGTGAAGAAGACGACGAGGCCGCGGCGGTGCGGAGGCCCGGGGATGCGCACGGGGTCGGGGCCGGCCAGGTGCTCGGTGGCTCCGTAGGTGGTGGCGACGTGCTCGCGCAGCTCCAGGTCGATCTCGGGCTCGTCGCGCGGCGCCAGCGGCACGGGGACGACGAGGGTGCCCTCGGGCAGCTGCTCCTTGGCACGCAGCGCGGCGCGGACGACCGCGGGGCCTGCCTCGCCGTACGCGAGGGGGAGCAGCAGGACGACCGCGTCGAGCTCCTTCGCGGTGGCGACCACCTCGGTCAGGTCGTCGAGCGGCCCGCGCATGGTGACCGCCAGCGCCGGCCGTCCGCCGAGCTCCTCCTTGACCTCGGCGGGGGTACGCCGCAGGCGGGCGAACGGCCCGTGCTCGGGCGTGCCGAGGGCCTGGACCGGCCCGGAGACGAGCCCGTCGGGCTCGCGGGCGGTCACGGTGAGGGTGGCCAGCGGCAGGCCCTCGGGGTCGAGCAGGGTGACCTCGTCGCCCGGCGCGACGTCGAGGTCGGACGGCAGGTGCAGGGCGACGGGAGCCGGCCACGGGGTGCCGTCGGCGAGCGTGCCGCGTTCGTGCACCGCGTGGAGGTCGTCGTGGCCGAGGAACCCGGTCAGCGGCTCGAAGGCGCCGGAGAGCAGCAACTCGAGGTCGGCCAGTTCGTGCTGCTCGGGGGTCCACTCCACGATTCCTGCATCCCAACTATTCCGATTAAGTAGGTAGGAAAGGAGCTTACCCGGTGAATCCAGTGTTTCACTAGATGAGCCGGGCGAAGTGATGCTGCGGTTTCCTGACCACCATCGTGATCTCGTCGTGCGTGGCGGGGTAGCGGCCGTTGGTCAGCCTGGCCACCGTCGCCACGGCCGCCGCTCCGATCGTACGCGCGCGAGCCGGGCCGCTCGAAGTGCGCTCATCATCGATGATCATGAGACCGCGGCTGAGGCAGAACGCGTGCAGCCCGTCGCTGGAGGCGAGCGGCCCGTAGACGGTGGGCAGCGGGCCCGGCGCCGGCTGCGGCACGAGCGCCCGCCAGAGCGCGCGGCGCAGGAACGGCGGCGTCAGCCGGTCGAGCAGGCCGTAGGCCGACCTGCGGTCGCGTACGCGCAGCAGCAGCAGGCCGCCGGGGCGCAGGGACTGCAGCAGCCGGTCGAGCACCAGCTCGGCGTGGCGGACGCGCTCCAGCAGGAACAGCACCTGGACGACGTCGAACGACCTGGGCGGGAGGGACACGTCGCGCAGGTCGCCGAGCGACCAGGTGAGGAGGTCGGCCCGCTCCTCCACCACCTTCCTGATCTCGGGATGGTCCTCGTCGACGCCCGTGGCCCTGGTCTCGACGTGGTCGACGTGGAGTGGTTCGTCGTGGGCGCACCCGGCGACCAGCACCTCCAGCCGCCTCATCGGCCGGCCGGCGCAGTGCTCGCGGAGCCGCTGAGCGAAAATGTCGCCCCTCTGGGCGAGCGATACCTCGTACATGTCACCTACAGTAATCAGTCGCGTTCTGTCGGTAAGGCATTTACCCGGTACACCGCTCCTCGCACAGCCAGACCGAGAGGCGACAGCGGCCGCCCACCCCCCACCTCACAAAGGCCCTCCGCCGCCCTCTTTCCACCCCCGAAGAGGACCTTCGCCGCCCCGGGCGCGTTCGCTCTCACCGGGTCTGTAGCGTCGCGGGCGTGAGTGATGAGGTGTATGTGGGGAACGCCGGGGTGGACGCGGCGCTCGACCGGGGATGGCTGCTCGGTCACTTCAAGCCGCCGGGAGACCCCCGGCACAGCGAGGACGTCGAGATCAAGTGGGGCGTCCACCCGCCGGGCGACGAGCGCGCGCAGTGGGTCAGGGGTGAGGAGCGCACCGCGTTGCTCGTCCTGATCAACGGCAGGTTCCGGGTCCAGCTGCCCGGACGCGACGTGCTCCTGTCCGAGCCGGGCGACTACGTGGTGTGGGGCAAGGGCGTCGACCACTCGTGGCGGGCCGAGGACTGGTCGACCGTCCTCACCGTGCGCTGGCCCTCCGTACCCGGATACCGCGTCCCCGACCCCGACGTTCAGTCCTGAGGAAAGGCGGGTCCGCACGGCCGTCAAGGGGCACCGGGCGGCGAGTACGCTGGGACCAGACCCCCGCGACCTGACCCGGCCGGGGGTAGTCGTGTTGCCGTCGTGGGGCTGTGGGCGTATCTGATGAGTCTTTCCGGGCTACTTGACCTTGTTCGCGCCGACCCGAA
The DNA here is from genome assembly GCF_900100395.1 of Nonomuraea maritima. GTDB lineage: Bacteria > Actinomycetota > Actinomycetes > Streptosporangiales > Streptosporangiaceae > Nonomuraea > Nonomuraea maritima. The sequence continues at coordinate 96,317 of NZ_FNFB01000002.1, forward strand.
GCTGACCGCCGCTCTCGAAGAGGGCGGTGACGTCGCGCTCGTCGCGCCGTCCGCGCTGCGGCCGTTCGGTGTGGCCGCGCTGGCCGCGCACGACCAGCGCACCGTGCTCGCGGTGACCTCGACGGCGCGCGAGGCGGAAGATCTGGCCGCCGCGCTGAGCAGCCTGCTCGAGCCCAGTTCCGTCGCGGTGTTCCCGGCCTGGGAGACGCTGCCGCACGAGCGGCTCTCGCCGCGCAGCGACACGGTGGGGCAGCGGCTGGCGGTGCTGCGGCGCCTCGCGCACCCGGTCAAGGGCGATACGGCCGCGGGCCCGCTCAGCGTGATCGTGACGCCTGTGCGGGCGCTGCTGCAGCCGATCGTCAAGGGCCTCGGCGACCTCGAGCCCATCAGGCTGCGCGCCGGTGACGAGGCCGACCTCGACGAGGTGGTCAAGAAGCTGGTCGACAACGGCTACCACCGGGTCGACATGGTGGAGAAGCGTGGCGAGGTGGCCGTGCGCGGCGGGCTGCTCGACGTGTTCCCGCCCACCGAGGAGCACCCGCTGCGGCTGGAGTTCTGGGGCGACACGGTCGAGGAGATCCGCTGGTTCAAGGTGGCCGACCAGCGCTCGCTGGAGGCGGCAGAGGACGGCCTGTTCGCGCCGCCGTGCCGCGAGCTGCTGCTCACCGAGGAGGTGCGCGGCCGGGCGCGGGAGCTCGCCGAGCAGTACCCGGCGCTGGCCGAGGTGCTCGACCAGCTGGCCGAGGGCATCCCTGTCGAGGGCATGGAGGCGTTCGCGCCCGTGCTGGCCGGCGAGATGGACCTGCTGATCGACCACCTGCCCGCCAGGTCGGCCGTGTTCGTGTGCGACCCCGAGCGCATCAGGGGCCGCGCGGAGGAGCTCGTACGCACCTCGCAGGAGTTCCTGGAGGCCTCCTGGATCAACGCCGCGGCCGGCGGCGAGGCCCCGATCGACCTCGGGGCGGCGGCGTTCCGCACGCTGGAGGAGATCCGCGACCACGCCGACGCGCTCGGGCAGCCCTGGTGGACGATGGCGCCGTTCGGCGGCGGGGTGGAGCTCGACGCGGGCGACTCCGAGGCCTACCGCGGCGACACGGCGCGGGCGCTGGCCGACATCAAGACCTGGCTGGCAGAGGAGAAGGCGGTCGTGCTGCTCAGCGAGGGCCACGGCCCGGCCGAGCGCATGGTCGAGGTGCTCAAGGGCGTCGACGTGCCCGCCCGCCTGCAGACCTCACTCGACAAGGCGCCGGAGCCGAAGGTCGTGCACATCACGACGGGCCTCATCGAGCACGGCTTCATCACCCCTGGGCTCGCCGTCCTCACCCACCTCGACCTCGTCGGGCAGAAGGCGTCCACCAAGGACATGCGCCGCCTGCCCTCGCGCCGCCGCAACATGGTCGACCCGCTGCAGCTCAAGGTCGGCGACCACGTGGTGCACGAGCAGCACGGAGTCGGCCGCTACGTCGAGATGGTGCAGCGCACGGTGCAGGGCGCCACCCGCGAGTACCTCGTCATCGAGTACGCCAAGGGCGACCGCCTCTACGTGCCCACCGACCAGCTCGACGAGGTGACCAGGTACGTCGGCGGCGAGGCGCCCACGCTCAACCGCATGGGCGGCGCCGACTGGGCCAAGGCCAAGTCGCGGGCCAAGAAGGCGGTCAAGGAGATCGCCGGCGAGCTCATCCGGCTCTACTCCGCCCGCATGGCCTCGCCCGGCCACGCGTTCGGGGCGGACACGCCGTGGCAGCGCGAGATGGAGGACGCCTTCCCGTACGCCGAGACGCCCGACCAGCTGGAGGCCATCGACGAGGTCAAGCGCGACATGGAGCGCAGCGTCCCGATGGACCGCCTGATCTGCGGTGACGTCGGTTACGGCAAGACCGAGATCGCGGTGCGGGCGGCGTTCAAGGCGGTCCAGGACGGCAAGCAGGTGGCGCTGCTCGTGCCGACGACGCTGCTGGTGCAGCAGCACCTGTCCACGTTCGCCGAGCGGTTCTCCAGCTTCCCGATCGAGATCAGGCCGGTCTCGCGTTTCCAGACCGACGGCGAGGTCAAGGGCACCCTCGACGGGCTGCGTACGGGCGCCGTCGACGTGGTGATCGGCACCCACCGGCTGCTCAGCCCCGAGGTCAGGTTCAAGGACCTCGGGCTGATCATCGTCGACGAGGAGCAGCGGTTCGGCGTCGAGCACAAGGAGGCCATGAAGCACCTGCGCACACAGGTCGACGTGCTGGCCATGTCGGCCACGCCGATCCCGCGCACGCTGGAGATGGGCCTCACGGGCATCCGCGAGATGTCCACGATCCTGACGCCGCCGGAGGAGCGCCACCCGATCCTGACGTTCGTGGGGCCGTACGACGAGAAGCAGATCGCGGCGGCGATCCGGCGCGAGCTGATGCGCGACGGGCAGATCTTCTTCGTGCACAACCGGGTGGCCTCGATCAACCGGGTCGCCGCGCGGCTGCACGAGCTGGTGCCCGAGGCGCGCATCGCGGTGGCCCACGGGCAGATGAACGAGCACCAGCTCGAGAAGATCATGGTGGGCTTCTGGGAGCGCGAGTACGACCTGCTCGTCTCCACCACGATCGTCGAGTCGGGGCTCGACGTGCCCAACGCCAACACGCTGATCGTCGACCGCGCGGACAACTACGGCCTGTCGCAGCTCCACCAGCTGCGCGGCCGGGTCGGGCGAGGCAGGGAGCGCGGGTACGCGTACTTCCTGTACCCGCCGGAGAAGCCGCTCACCGAGACCGCGCACGAGCGGCTGGCCACCATCTCGCAGCACACCGAGATGGGCGCCGGCATGTACGTCGCCATGAAGGACCTCGAGATCCGTGGCGCGGGCAACGTCCTCGGCGCCGAGCAGTCCGGCTTCATCGCGGGTGTCGGCTTCGACCTGTACGTCCGGCTGATGGCCGAGGCCGTGCAGGAGCAGCGGGCCAAGCTGTCCGGCCAGGAGGCGCCGGAGGAGCAGGCCGACGTCAAGGTGGAGCTGCCCATCAACGCGCACATCCCGCACGACTACGTCACCTCGGAGCGGCTGCGGCTGGAGGCGTACAAGCGGATCGCGGCCATTCTCACGCCGGCCGACATCGGCGAGGTGCGCGACGAGCTGACCGACCGCTACGGCAGGCCGCCGGTCGAGGTCGACAACCTGCTGGAGGTCGCGCGGTTCCGCATCAAGGCGCGCACGGCCGGGCTCACCGACGTCACGCTGCAGGGACAGAACATCAAGTTCGGCCCGGCGAGGCTCAAGGAGTCGCAGCAGGTCAGACTCGACCGGCTGTACAAGAAGGCGGTATACAAGCAGGCGGCCGAGACGCTGCTGGTGCCGGTGCCCAAGACGAAGCCCCTGGGTGGCCAGCCTCTACGCGATCTCGACCTGCTCAAATGGTGCGGCGACCTGGTCGAGGCCATGTTTCTCGAACCTGCCCGGGTAAGCTAGCGGCGGGTTTCGGTCGGAAAGGGACATACGTGAAGTCGATTCGAGTGGCTGCGGCCGTCGCCACGGCGGCCATGGCACTGACCGCCTGCTCCTCGCCCACGCACGCCGGAGCCGCGGCCGTGGTCGGGAGCCAGCGCATCTCCACGAGTGAGCTGAACAAGGACACGCAGGACTACCTCGCGGCGCTGAAGAAGGCCAACCTGGACGAGTCGCAGCTCGGCATCCCGGCGACCCAGATCGTGCTGCAGCGCCTGGTCAACGTGGCCGTTTCCGACCAGATCCTGGAGCGCAACCACGTCCAGGTGACCGAGGGCGAGATCGACGCCGCGCTCAAGGACCCGGGGCAGTTCCAGTCTCCCGAGATCAACCTGCTCTCCCAGGGCGTCGCGCCCGACGACGCCCGCGCCTACGGCCGAGCGATCGCCGGCCTGACCAAGCTGCAGCAGCAGTTCGGCGGCGAGGCGGGGTCGCAGCGCCTCGCCCAGGAGTTCAACTCCGTCAAGCCGGTCATCAACCCCCGGTACGGCGTCCAGAACCCCCAGCGCTCGCAGGAGAACCCGGGGATCTTCGTCGACGCCGGCCGCTTCGGCAAGCTCACCGCGCAGGCAGCGACGCAGGGCTGACCGGTGCCGCTGATCGTCGTCACCACCTCGCCCAGGGTCGCGCCGGGGCTGCTGAGCCACCAGGCGTGGCAGGCCCTGCGCTCCGGGCCGGTCCGCACCGCCTCAGCCGCGCATCGCCAGCTGCCGTACCTGGCCGACGCCGGCATTTCGGTCGAGGTGGTCGAGCCCGACCCGCCCGCGCTGGCCGGGCTCGCGGTCACCGAGACCGTCGTGTGGCTGGCCTCCGAGTCCGAGGCCGACGACGAGGCGTTCATGCGGGCGGTGGGGCACGCCGCGCTCGCGCTCGACGAGCCGCCGTTGATCGAGGTCGTGCCCGGTTCGTACGACCCGCAGGGCGCGCGGCTGCTCGACCTCGTCACCGTGATGGACCGGCTGCGCACCGAGTGCCCTTGGGACCGTAAGCAGACGCACGAGTCGCTGGTCCCGTACCTGCTCGAAGAGGCGTACGAGGTGCTGGAGACGATCGAGGGCGGCGACCGGGCGGCGCTCCGCGAGGAGCTCGGCGACCTGCTGCTCCAGGTGGTCTTCCACGCGCGGGTGGCCGACGACTTCGACATCGACGACGTGGCTGCCGGCATCGTCGACAAGCTCGTCCGCCGCCACCCTCACGTGTTCGGCTCCGTACGGGCCGAGAGCGCCGACGAGGTCAGCGACAACTGGGACGCCATCAAGGCGGCCGAGCGGGCGGCCAAGGGCCGCGACGAGTCGGTGCTGGAGGGCGTGCCGATGGGGCAGCCGGCGCTGTCGCTGGCGGCCCAGCTGCTGCGCAGGGCCGAACGGGCCGGGGCGCCCGAGTCGCTGGCGACCGCGGTGGGCCAGGGCGTCGCGCGCGAGCTGTTCGACCTCGTACGCCGGGCCGCCGAGGGCGGGCTCGACGCCGAGGCGGAGCTGCGGGCCGCGGCGCGGGCGTACCGGGACCGCGTACGGGCGTGGGAGTCGTCGGCCGAGTAAGGGCGCGGGGACGCCGCCTGACCTGTGCTGTCACTCGCTCGCAGATCGGGCGACGGCTACCGATAGGCTCTGTAGGCATATTTGCCTGTTCGGATTTAGGAGCTCATCCCGTGGCTACCATCGAGGTCGTATACGCCCGCGAGATCCTCGACTCCCGGGGCAATCCCACGGTCGAGGTCGAGGTCGTGCTCGACGACGGCAGCAGTGGCCGGGCGGCCGTGCCGAGCGGCGCGTCCACCGGCCAGTTCGAGGCCGTCGAGCTGCGTGACGGCGGCAAGCGTTACGGCGGCAAGGGCGTGGAGAACGCCGTCCTCGCCGTCACCGACGAGATCTTCGACGAGATCAACGGCATCGAGGCCGAGGACCAGCGGATCATCGACCAGACCATGATCGACCTCGACGGCACGCCCAACAAGTCGAAGCTCGGCGCCAACGCCATTCTGGGCGTCTCGCTGGCCGTGGCCAAGGCCGCCGCCGACAGCGCCGACCTGCCGCTGTTCCGCTACCTCGGCGGGCCTAACGCCCACGTGCTGCCCGTGCCGATGATGAACATCCTCAACGGCGGCGCCCACGCCGACACCAACGTCGACATCCAGGAGTTCATGATCGCGCCGATCGGGGCGGAGACGTTCCGCGAGGCCGTGCGCATGGGCACCGAGGTCTACCACGCGCTCAAGAGCGTGCTCAAGGAGAAGGGCTACGCCACGGGCCTGGGCGACGAGGGCGGCTTCGCGCCCAACCTGCCGTCCAACCGCGACGCGCTCGACCTCATCCTCGTCGCCATCGAGCGGGCCGGCTACGTGCCGGGCGAGGACATCGCGCTCGCGCTCGACGTCGCCGCCTCCGAGTTCCACAAGGACGGCGTCTACACCATCGACGGCAAGGGCCTGTCGGCGCAGGAGCTCATCGCGTTCTACGAGGACCTGGTCGCCAACTACCCGCTGGTCTCCATCGAGGACCCGCTCGACGAGGAGGACTGGGAGGGCTGGAAGGCCATCACCGCCTCGCTCGGCGCCAAGGTGCAGCTCGTCGGCGACGACCTGTTCGTCACCAACCCCGAGCGGCTGGAGCGCGGCATCAAGGACGGCGCGGCCAACGCGCTGCTGGTCAAGGTCAACCAGATCGGCACGCTGACCGAGACGCTCGACGCCGTCGACCTGGCCCACCGCAGCGGCTACCGGTGCATGATGAGCCACCGTTCCGGCGAGACCGAGGACACGACGATCGCCGACCTCGCGGTGGCGGTCAACTGCGGCCAGATCAAGACCGGCGCCCCGGCCCGTTCCGACCGGGTGGCGAAGTACAACCAGTTGCTGCGCATCGAGGAGCTTCTGGACGACGCCGCCCGTTACGCGGGTCGCGCCGCGTTCCCGCGCTTCCAGCGCTAGTTTCGACTACGTCCCACTCCATGGTGACGGCGCCCCGTGCGAGGGAGCTGCCGTCACCTGGAGGAGCGTAGGGAGCGAAGCGACCGGAGCGGGGGAAGGTGACGGCATTCAGGAGCGACCGAGCCGGCCTCGCGGAGCGAGGCCGGGTGAACGCTGTCTCGCGGTGCGAGGGGAGCGGTGAGGGCCGATGACGACCAAGAAGCCGCAGCTCACCGGCCGGGCCGCCATTCTGGCCGTCGTGGTCTGCGCGATCGCGATGAGCCTCGCCTATCCGGTGCGTGAATACATCAGCCTGCGCCGGAGCATCGCGGAGTTGCGGGCGGAGAAAGCCAGGGTGGAGGCCGAGCGGCAGGCGCTGCTGGCCCGCGACCGGCAGAGCGACGACCCCAACTGGATCAAGAAGACGGCCAAGGAACGGCTGCACTTCTGCGGTCCTGGCGAGAAGTGTTACGTGGTGATGGAGTCCGACCGCACGCAGCAGCACGCGGCCGAGAAGCAGCAGGCGGCGGCGCCGCCGTGGTATCAGACGCTCTGGGACTCGGTGGAGGCCGCCGACAGGGGCACCGGGCGCAGGGCGGTCACCGGGAAGGAAACCGTTGGACAGTAAAGACGCCGAGATCGTGCAGCGGCAGCTCGGCCGCCCGCCGAGGGGGTTGCGCGGCGTGGCCCACCGCTGCCCGTGCGGCAACCCCGACGTGGTGGAGACCGCGCCGCGGCTGCCTGACGGCTCGCCCTTCCCGACGCTGTTCTACCTGACGTGCCCGAAGGCGGCCTCGGCCATCGGCACGCTGGAGGGTTCGGGGCTGATGCGCGAGATGCAGGCGCGGCTGGCCACCGACCCCGACCTCGCGGCCGCGTACCGCGCGGCTCATGACGACTACGTCGCCCGGCGCGACAAGGCCGCCGAGGAGTCGGGCGTGGCGCCGCTGCCGCGCGACATGCAGAGCACGGGGGGCATGCCGGAGCGGGTCAAGTGCCTGCACGCGCTCGTCGCGCACGAGCTGGCGGTGCCCGGCGCCAACCCGATCGGCAGGGAGGCGCTCGACGCCCTCCCCGAGTGGTGGAGTGACGGACCATGCGCGTAGCCGCCATCGACTGCGGCACCAATTCCGTACGGTTGCTGGTCGCCGACGTACGCGACAACGAGATCGTCGACGTCGAGCGGCGGATGGAGATCGTCCGGCTGGGTGAGGGCGTCGACCGCACCGGCAGGCTGGCTTCCGACGCGCTGGAGCGTACGTTCGCGGCGATGCGCTCCTACCAGGAGCTCATCGAGCGGCACGGCGCGGTGGCGACGCGGGTGGTGGCCACGAGCGCGACCCGTGACGCGGCCAACCGCGACGAGTTCGTCGCGGGGGTGCGCGGCATCTTCGGGGTCGAGCCGGAGGTGGTGTCCGGGTCGGAAGAGGCCGAGCTGTCGTTCACGGGGGCGACGAAGGGCCTGCTGCGGCTGTCGCCGGAGACCGAGCGGCCGGAGGGTCCGCTGCCGCCGTTCCTGGTGGTGGACATCGGCGGCGGGTCGACGGAGTTCGTGGTCGGCGCCGAGCACGCCGAGGCGGCGCTGTCGGTCGACATCGGCTGCGTCCGTCTGACCGAGCGGCATCTGCGCGACGCGGGCGACCCGCCGTCGGCGGTCGCCCTGGAGGCGGTGGTGGCCGACATCGAGGCCGCGCTCGACCGCGTCGAGGCGGCGGTTCCGGTACGGAAGGCGCACACGCTGGTGGGCCTCGCGGGTTCGGTCACGACGGTCGCGGGCATCGCGCTCGACCTGCCGGAGTACGACTCGGCGCGGATCCACCACTCGCGCGTCTCGGCGGAGCAGGTGCACGAGGTGACCCGGCGGCTGCTGGCGATGACGCACGGTGAGCGGGCCGAGGTGCCGGTGATGCACCCGGGGAGAGTGGACGTGATCGGCGTCGGCTCGCTGATCCTCGACCGCATCGTCCGCCGGTTCGGATTTTCGCAGGTCGTCGTGAGTGAACACGACATTCTTGACGGAATCGCGTGGTCTATAACTCGATAATAGGAAATATCCGGACAAACCTCCTCTGAGGATCCGTGTTGAGCGGGTAACCATTAATGTGATTAGGTGAAGATGCATTACGGGGGCTTTGTCATATCGCTGTGCGCAGAAGGCGCCGGCGTGGCGACCGTTCCCGAGCGCGTCTCTTCCCCCACGGAATGGAGCACTCTCACATGGTTTCCGCTGCGTTAGTACGTAGGGCCGCCGCTTTCAGCGCGTCGGCCGCAGTGCTCGCAACCCTGTCCGCAGGCCTCGTAGCCGGTCCCGCCAGCGCGGCGACCGGCAAGGCGCCCAAGGTCACGGCCTCCACGCCGGCGGCCGCGCCCGCGGACTTCGAAGGCAGCTGCCCGGCCACGGTCAACTTCTCGTCGACCATCAAGGTGCCGGTCAAGGGCAAGACCGTGCTGGCCTACCGCTGGCTGCACGGTGACGGGTCCAAGAGCAAGGTCCAGACGGTCAAGCTCACGGGCAAGGGCGTCAAGTCGGTGAAGGTCAAGCAGGCCATCACCTTCAAGGACGACGTCAAGGGCTGGGAGGCCATCCAGGTCCTCGCCCCGGTGAAGTTCACCTCGAAGAAGGGCAGCTTCTCGGTCGACTGCAAGACGCCCGTGAAGCCCCGTACGCACCTCGACGTGAACGTCAAGGCCCGCGCCTGGGCGACCCCGAGCTCGTACACCGGCTACTGCACCCCCAGCACCAAGATCGGCTTCGTCGGCCTCATCCAGACGAACCGTCCGGCGCTGGTGCGGTACCGCTGGCTGCTCAACGGCCACGTGGCCGACTACGGCACGGTGAAGGTCCGCGACTCCCGCAAGGTGGGCTTCGCCTTCACGCCGCGTCACAGCGAGCGTGGCTGGGCGCAGCTGCAGGTCCTGGGCTCGAACGGCACGTACTCCAACCGGGCCGGCTACAAGGTCTCGTGCAAGAGCTACGAGGCTCCCTCCACCGACGTGGACGCCTCGATCTCGGTGACGAGCGGCAGTGACTGCACCGTTCGCTCCACCGGCTCGGCCCGGACGAGCGGCCCCGGCCGCGTCGGCTACACCTGGTACGTGAACGGCACCCAGGTGTCCAGCGGCCAGACGTACGCTCCCCGTGGTCGTAGCACGGTCAGCATCCCGGGGTTCTCCACCAAGGTGACGGGCAACGCCGTCAAGGGCGGTGTCGTGACGCTGTCGGTGACGACCGCGCACGGCAGTGACACCGCGAGCGAGCGTTACGCCCCCTGCGGTGTGACGACCCAGAGCGAGGTGCCCGACACGTCGAAGACGATCGGCTCGCACGTCATCGGCTGACCATCGCGACAGTTGATCGCTTGAGCATGTGAGCTCGGGCAGGACCGGGTGTGGCCTTCTGGCCGCACCCGGTTCTCTTTTGATTGCACTACTGCGCTTAGCGCAGTAGTGTGCTTCGCGTGGACGGTAGTCAGCTGCTCAAGGGTGTGCTGGATCTCGCCGTGCTGGCCGTGCTCAAGGAGCGCGACGGCTACGGCTACGACGTGGTGCGCAGGTTGAGGGAGGCCGGTCTCGAGGAGGTCGGCGACGCCTCCGTCTACGGCACGCTCCGCCGCCTGTACAAGGCGGGTGCGCTGACCTCCTACGTGGTGGCCTCCGACGAGGGGCCGCATCGCAAGTACTACGGGCTCAACGATGTCGGCCGCAGCATGTACGCCTCCTCGGCCACGACCTGGGCCGCCTTCTCGGCCACCATGGCATCCCTGCTCAAGGAGACAGAATGACCCCCGACCAGTACGCACGTGCCGTACGCGACGCCCTGGCGGACCATCCCGACCGGGAGGAGCTGCTGGAGGACCTCGACGACCACCTCGCCGAGATCGCCGCGGAGTCGGACCAGCCGATCGAGGAGCGGCTCGGGCCGCCGCAGGCGTACGCGGAGGAGCTGGCCGCCGCGTACGGGGAGCGCCCGCGACGGGGACGCACGAGCCTGAGGGGGCGGCTCGCGGGGGCGCACGCCCGCTTGATGGCTCAGGCGCCCTACCGTGCCCTTGCGGGCTTCCTGCCGGAGCTCCGGCCCGGGTGGTGGGTGCTGCGCGGCTACCTGCTGGCGACGCTGCTGCTGGTGGTGGCCGGCGACGGCGGGCTCGTCCCAGGCGACGTCGCCGGCTGGGTGGTGGTCGCGGCCCTCGTCCTCGTCTCGGTGTGGTTCGGCAGGCGCACCGCGGGCGGGCGGGTGGGCGGGCGGAGCAGGGGCCGGGTGACGGCGACGGCCGCCCTCGTCGCCAACGGGCTGGCGGTGGTGACCCTCCTGGCGCAGGTCGAGGCGGCCGATTCGGTGTCCGGCCGCACGCAGGTCGCCACCGCCCGTCCCGAGGTCTGGATGCGCAACACCTCGGGCGACGGCGTCTACAACATCAGGCCTTACGCCAAGGACGGCACCCCGCTGACCGGCGTCTACCTGTACGACCAGGACGGCAACCCGCTCATCACCCGCCCGGAGCAGTACGGCTTCACGGTCGACCGCTCGTGCGGGGAGCCGGTGCTCAACCGCTACCCGTTGCCGCTGGTCGATCGGCGCTCCTCCTACGAGGCGCGGACGAGCACGCCCACTCCGCCGACGTGCCCGACACCGACGGCCGAGCCGACGACGTCCGCGACGCCCACCGCGACGGCCACCCCGGCGCCCTCGTCCACCCGGTAGCGGGCGGATGCGGCACCATCGATGTCATGAGCTTCGTACCCCCGGGCACCGGCTGGCCCGACGACCCGGCGACCCCTGACACCCCGGTCGCTCACGACCCCGAGGACGTGCGCAGGCTCGCCTCCGGCAGCGACGCGCTCGGGGAGCTCACGGCCAGGCAGTCCGTCTGCCGTGCCTGCCCTCGCCTGGTCGAGTGGCGCGAGGAGGTCGCCCGGGTGAAGCGGCGCGCGTTCGCGAACGAGACGTACTGGGGCCGTCCCGTTCCCGGCTGGGGCGACGAGCAGCCGCGGATCCTGGTGGTCGGGCTGGCCCCGGCCGCTCACGGGGGCAACAGGACCGGGCGCATCTTCACCGGCGACCGCAGCGGCGACTGGCTGTTCGCCTCCCTCCACCGCTGCGGCCTCGCCTCCCAGCCGACCAGCACCCACGCGGGCGACGGGCTGAAGCTCCTCGGCGTGCGCGTGATGGCGCCCGTGCGCTGCGCGCCGCCCGCGAACAAGCCGACGCCGGCCGAGAAGGCCGCGTGCCGGCCGTGGCTGGCGCGAGAGCTCGACCTCGTGGGCGACGGCGTACGGGTGATCGTGGCGCTCGGCGGCTATGCCTGGCAGGCGGTGTGGCCCGTGCTGAAGGAGGCCGGCTACGAGCTGCCGCCGGGCCGCCCGCCGTTCGGCCACGGGGCCGAGGTCGAGCTGCGCCGCGCGGGCGCGCCGGTGACGCTCCTCGGCTGCTACCACCCGAGCCAGCAGAACACCTTCACCGGCCGGGTCACCGCCCAGATGCTGGACGACGTCTTCACCAAGGCCAGGTCACTGGCTGTGTGACGCGTCCCACCATCCCGTCGTTGGATTCGTCGAACGGCCTTGACGTAAGCTTGTGAATGCTTTCACAAGCACTCCACGAGGGATGGGGCCTCAGGATGAACAAGCACCTCTTGATCGTCGGCGGAGGATACGTCGGCCTGTACACGGCGATGCGGCTGCAGCGCAGACTGCGCCGCGAGCTGCGCGACGGGGACGTCCACATCACCATCATCGACCCCCAGTCCTACATGACCTACCAGCCCTTCTTGCCGGAGGCGGCCGCGGGTAACCTCTCACCCCGGCACATGGTGGCGCCGCTGCGGCGCATCCTGCCGAAGGTGAACATCCTCAACGGGACGGTGACCAAGGTCGACCACGCCGCCCGCGAGGTCACGTTCCAGCCGTCGGAGGGCGGCGCCAGGAAGATCTCCTACGACCTCATCGTGATGGCGGCCGGCTCGATCTCCCGTACGCTGCCCATCCCGGGTCTCACCGACATCGGCATCGGCTTCAAGACCGTGGGCGAGGCCATCGCCCTGCGCAACCGCGTGCTGCACCTGCTCGACGTGGCCGAGTCGACCGACGACCCCGAGGTCAGGCGCAGGGCGCTGACCTTCGTCGTGGTCGGCGCCGGGTTCGCGGGCGTCGAGGCGCTGGCCGAGCTGGAGGACATGGCCAAGCACTCGACCCGCTACTACCGCAACATCAGGCCCGCCGACATCCGCTGGGTGCTGGTGGAGGCCAGCAACCGGGTGCTCCCCGAGGTCGGGCCCGAGATGGGCAGGTGGACCCTGGAGCAGCTGCGCGAGCGCGGCATCGACGTCCGGCTGGAGACCCGCCTCGACTCCTGCTCGGGCGGCCACGTGAAGCTGTCGGACGGCACGGAGTTCCACGCCGACACCCTCGTGTGGACGGCGGGCGTCAAGCCGAGCCCCGTCGTCAACGACAGCGACCTGCCGCTCGACGAGCGCGGCCGGATCAAGGCGACGGCCCTGCTCACCGTGGCGGGCACGCGCGACGCGTTCACCGCCGGCGACGCCGCAGGCGTGCCCGACGTGACCAACCCGGGCCAGTACTGCGCCCCGAACGCCCAGCACGCCGTACGTCAGGCCAAGGCGCTGGCCGACAACATCATCCGGTACCTGCGCGGGCAGGAACTGGTGCAATACCGCCACAAGTACGTCGGATCGGTCGCCGGTCTCGGGCTGCACCAGGGCGTCGCCAACGTCTACGGCGTCAAGCTTCGCGGATTGCCTGCGTGGCTGATGCACCGCACCTACCATCTGTCGCGGGTGCCGACGCTGAACCGCAAGGTACGCGTCGTCGTCGACTGGACTCTGGCCCTCTTCTTCAAGCGCGAGACCATCTCGCTGGGTGAGATGGAGCACCCGCGCGAGGGCTTCAGGGCCGCCGTGGCGACGAACCGCCGCTAGCCCGCTGCTGGCCCGGCGGTCGCCCGCCGGGGGTCTCGGCCCCCCTTGGTCGTGAGGGAAGGGGAACCGGGGTGGGGCTGTCAGCGGTGACCGTGCTCGGGGTCGACCGGCCGGGCGTGATCGCCGCGGTCACCGGGTCGCTGGCCGAATGCGGGGCGAACATCCAGGACTCGACCATGACCCTGCTCGGCGGGCACATCGCGATGATGCTGCTCGTGTCGGGCGACCTCGATCCCGACGAGCTGGGGAAACGTCTGGGCGCGCCCGATCTCGTGATCACCGCCTCCGCCATCGAGGCCCGCCGCCACTTCTGCGCCGCCGGCGCGGGCACCGGCCTCGGCTACGTCCTCACCGTGCACGGGCCCGACCGGCCCGGCATCGTCTCCGCCGTCAGCGCCGTGCTCGCCGCCGACGGCGGCAACATCACCGGCATGAGCACCCGGCTCACCGGCCGCCTCTACGTGCTGATCGCCGACGTGGAGCTGCCCAAGGAAGTGGACGTCGCGACGCTCACGCGCAGGCTCGCGGCGGTCGGCGAGAGCCTCGACTCGCAGATCACCTTCCGCCCCGTCGAGCCGGAGCTGCTGTGAGGGGCACACCGCGCGACGTGATCGGCGCGCCGCACCCCCTGCTGTCCGCGGTGGCCGAACCCGTCGATCCGACCGCGCCAGAGGTCGTGGCCGCCGCGGCCGACCTCCTGGCGACCCTGCGCGGCGAGCCGGCCACGGCGGGGCTGGCCGCCCCTCAGATCGGCCTGAGCTGGCGCCTCATCGCCGTCGACGCCGGACGCCACCCCGAGGCCCGTTCGAGGGCCGGAGAGCTCGTCCTGGCCAATCCACGGCTCTCAGGGACGGCGCGGTGGGGCGAGTGGCGCGAGGGGTGCGCCTCGATCCCGGGGCTCACCGCGGACGTCCCCCGCGCGGCGCGCATCACCGTACGTGGGCATTTGCCAGGAACCGGCGAGGCCGTCACCATCGAAGCCGATGCCTTCGAAGCGCGCTGCATTCAGCACCAACTGGACCACCTCGACGGGCTCCTGTTCTTGGACAGGGTGCCCGGAGTGCTCTCACTTCACCGGTCTCTCCACAGTTGTGACGCTTGATGCAAAGTTGTGCTCCTCGGAAGCATGGTCTGTTTCGTATGATTGCGGCGCCCCCGTAGCCCAATGGCAGAGGCAAACCCCTTAAAAGGGTTGACGTGCGGGTTCGAGTCCCGCCGGGGGCACTGCTGTGCAGTTTCGCCTTAGAGGTCTCTGACCTCGAGGTTTACCGCGACCGCGCATCCGGCCCACGTGGCCGGTGCCGGGTCGTCATGAAGCGGCACGGCCTCAGCCGGCTCCGAGCCCCGTGCTGCAAGGGGCTGAGCGGGCCGGCGCGGGGCTGCCCGCGGGCCTGAAGAGTTGCCCGGCTGAAGGTTTATCGTGTTCCTTTCGATATTGACACGACGCGGGTTTTCTGCCATCTCTCGGAGGGTCCGGAAGTTTTTCTTTCCGTGAATGGTTGACTACATCCGACGGCGGATTATCGCCGGCGAAACTCGTGGCGACATCTCGGCACGCGACAGGTCCGGCCCCCGCCGCGACCCCCGTCCGGTCCGCGCGCCCCGAGAGGCTGCCGTGACGAAGATTTCTCCGTTCCGTGATGACCATGGGAACTCCGCGGCGGGCATGTTCGTTGTGTCCCCAGCCGAAGTCCGATCAACAGCTAGAGCGTCACAGTTGACCAAGGTGCCGGCGGCCCAGGTGGCCTGGCGGCGCAGGAGGCAGCGATGGAGAGCAAGAACCCCGTATTCAGCAGGTCGCGGAAGCAAGCCGCGACAGGCTGGGCCGGCCCCACCCCGTCCCCCGACCAGTTGCAGAACATGTACGACGCGCCGTCGTACGCAGCACCGTCCCGGCCGGCGTACCGGACCATGACGCTCGACGACGTCGTGGTCCGAGGGTTCCTCACCCTCGGGACGCTCGTCGCGGCCGCCGCGGCGTCCTGGATCTTCAAGGTCCCCCCGGGGGCCGCCATCGGCGCGATGATCGTGTCGCTGATCCTGGGCCTGATCGTCTCGTTCAGCGGCAGCACGAACCCGGTGCTCATCCTCGGCTACGCCCTGTTCCAGGGCGTGTTCCTCGGCACCATCAGCTCGCTGTTCGAGGGCCTGATCAGCGGCATCGTGATGCAGGCGGTGCTCGGCACGGCCTTCGCCTTCGGCGCGATGCTCACCGTCTACGCGCTACGCATCGTCCGCGTCACGTCCAAGATGGTGAAGTACGTCGTCGCCGCCAGCATCGCGGCCCTGGGCCTGGTGCTCGTCAACCTGCTCGTCGGCTTCTTCAACGGCGGCGAGGGCCTCGGCCTGCGCACCGACTCGCCGCTCGGCTGGATCTTCAGCATCGCGATGATCCTGCTCGGCTGCTTCTTCCTGCTGCTCGACTTCGACTCGATCGAGCAGGGCATCCGGCAGGGCGCTCCTGAGAAGTTCGCCTGGCAGTGCGCGTTCGGCCTGACGCTCAGCCTCGTCTGGATCTACCTCGAGGTGCTGCGCTTCATCAGCTACTTCAGCAGCGACTGACCGCGTCCGAGACACGGGAAGGGCCTCGCCGATCCGGCGGGGCCCTTTTCGCTGTGCGATCGAAGATCTACCGACGGTCACAAAATGATGTCGCTCGAGGGGTTGTCATCCGCACATCCGTGTTGCAGTGTCAAGCAAAGAAGCGTTAACCGCGGAGGTGCCCATGTCCTTGAACCACTCACCGGAGACGCAGACGAAGCTCATCGCAAGGGTCCCCACCATAACGGGACGCGAACTCCCAGAGTGGTTCCAAGCCATCGACAACGGCCCGTCCTTCCTACGCTGCGACGAGCGGGCCAACTGGCTCGCCGACGAACATGGGCTGTCCCACGGCTACGCCGCCGCGATCGTCCACGAGCACGAACGGCGTCGTCGCAACCGGATGGGCTTCATCTAAGCCCGTCCACCCGCAAGCCGCGCCCGCGTCTCCAGCGCGGGCGCGTCATCATGTGGGCATGGATCTCGACAAGGCACTTGACTTCCTCCGCGCCAACCACCGCGCGGTCCTGCTCACCAGGCGTCGCGACGGCCGTCCGCAGATGTCACCCGTCGGCGCCGGGGTCGAGGGCGACCGGCTGGTCATCAGCTCCCGCGAGACGGCGATGAAGGTGCGCAACGCCCGCCGCGACCCGAACGTCTCGCTGTGCGTCTTCACCGACGGCTTCTACGGCGATTGGATCCAGGTCGACGGCACCGCGGAGATCGTCTCCCTGCCGGACGCGATGGAGCCGCTGGTCACGTACTACCGGAACATGGCGGGTGAGCACCCCGACTGGGACGACTACCGCGCCGCCATGGTCAGGGAGCGCCGCGTGATCATGTACATCACGCCGACCCACGCCGGCCCCGACCAGAGCGGCTGACCGCGCGGGGCCCGGGCCGTGCCCGGGCCCCGACGGCTCAGCTGAGGCGCTCCAGCAGCATGGCCATGCCCTGGCCGCCGCCGACGCACATCGTCTCCAGGCCGATGGTCTTGTCGTGGTGCTGCAGGCTGTTGATCAGCGTCGAGGTGATCCGGGCGCCGGTCATGCCGAACGGGTGCCCGATCGCGATGGCCCCGCCGTTGACGTTGAGCCGGTCGAGCTCGATCCCGAGCTCCCGGTACGACGGGATGACCTGCGCCGCGAACGCCTCGTTGATCTCGACCAGGTCGACGTCGTCGATTGCCATGCCGGCCCTGGAGAGCGCCTGCTTCGACGCCTCGATCGGCCCGAGCCCCATGATCTCTGGCGACAGGCCGGAGACCCCGGTGGAGACGATCCGGGCGAGCGGCGTGATGCCGAGCTCGGCGGCCTTGACGTCGCTCATCACGACGACCGCGGCGGCGCCGTCGTTCAGCGGGCAGCAGTTGCCTGCCGTGACCGTGCCGTCGGGACGGAAGACCGGCTGCAGGCCGGCGACCTTCTCGTACGTCGTGCCGGGCCGCGGGCCGTCGTCCTTGCCGGCCACGGTGCCGTCGGGCAGGGTCACCGGCGTGATGTCCTTCTCCCAGAACCCGTTGGCCAGTGCCTTCTCGGCGAGGTTCTGCGAGCGTACGCCGAACTCGTCCTGCTCCTGGCGGGAGATGCCCCTGATCTGGGCGACGTTCTCGGCGGTCTGGCCCATGGCGATGTAGACGTCGGGGATCTCGTCGCCCTCACGCGGGTCCTGCCAGGTCTTGCCGCCCTGGGCGAACTCCTTCGTACGGGCGAGCGCGCCGAGGAAGGCCGGGTTGTGCGTGTCGGGCAGCGAGTCGGAGTTGCCCTTGGTGAACCGGGAGACGGTCTCGACGCCCGCTGAGACGAACACGTCGCCCTCTCCCGCCTTGATGGCGTGGAAGGCCATCCGGGTGGTCTGCAGGGACGAGGAGCAGTAGCGCGTCACGGTGGTGCCGGGCACGTTGTCGAGCCCCAGCATCACCGCCACCACGCGGGCCATGTTGAAGCCCTGCTCGCCTCCTGGCAGACCGCAGCCGAGCATGATGTCGTCGATCGACGACGGGTCGAGCTGGGGGACCTTCGCCAGCGCGGCCTGGATCATCTGCACGGTCAGGTCGTCCGGCCGGATGTCCTTGAGCGAGCCCTTGAAGGCTCGTCCGATGGGGGAACGCGCGGTTGCGACGATGACTGCCTCGGGCATGGCCCCTCCTTTGTCGGCGCTAATAGTAGAACTATATTCCAGTTCTGCGCGCAAGGCCCGTACCGGGCGTCACCCGTACATGCCGGGCGCCGATCCCGTGTGGTCGTGGACCGCGTGCAGGGCGCCCTTCTCGTCGTGCCACAGCCGCCAGCCCTCCTCGCTGCCGGTGAACCAGAGCGGCGGGGCCCCGGCGGGGGAGACGCGCTTGCCCGTGGCCAGGTCGTACTCGCAGACGGCGGCGGTGGAGTAGAAGCCGGGCGGCTGGCCGCGCAGCGGCAGCGGCTTGGGGTCGGTGACGCAGAACGACCAGCCGTGCTGCTCGTCGACCGGCGTCGGGTCGCCCGTGGCGAGGTCGAACGCCGTGCCCTTGGCGTTGTGGGTGAGGAAGCCCAGTTTGTCCATGCGTTCCGGGAAGGCGAGCCACCAGCCCGACCCGGGCACGTCGGAGGCCGGGATCTGGCCGACCACCCGCCCGGTCTGCGGGTCGAGCCGGGCGAACCCGCCGTAGGCGCCCTGGGGGTCGACCGGACGTACGACGGGGGCGTGGCCGGGGTTGCCGCTCGGGTAGACGCGTACGACCGAGGGGCGCATCCAGTTGATCGTCCCGTCGGAGAGCTTGACGGAGAACAGCCCGAACGTGGAGACCTTCCTGGTCTGCGGGTTGGTGTAGGGGGCGACGTAGCCCACCAGATCGTCGCCGGATGACCCGAACGCCCACCCGCCCGACATGTCGATGCCGGGCCCGAGTGCCTGCTCGATCGGCTGCTGCCACTGCAGCTTGCCGGTCTTCAGCTCGTACGACTCGACCGAGGGATTCGCCGACAGGCGCAGCAGCAGCACGCGGGTGCGGTCGGACCACTCGACCTCGGAAATGCCGGGCAGCCGCCACAGCACCTTGCCGGTCGCCGGTTCGAGCACCACCATGCGCGCCTTGGCGAGCGCGGTGTGCTCGGACAGGCAGACGTACGGTCCGCACCGCTGCGGACCGAACGTCGAGTGCACGGGCCTGGTCCACTTCTGGGCCCCGGTGTGGGCGTCGCGGGCCACGAGGGTGGCGTTCCAGCGGCCCTTCTTGGCCGGGTCGAGCGCCACGACCACGGCCTTGCCCGGGGCGGTCTCCACGACCGCCGGCGTGGTCACGCCCATGCCGGGCAGGCGGCCGGCCATCGTGGCCGGGTGGTTCCACAGCTTCCTGCCGTCCTTGAGGCCGACGGCGACCGTCTCGAGGGTGCCGTCGGGCTTCATGGAGGTGGTGGCCACCACCCCGGACGCCACGGCCATCCGGCTGACGGCGTGGACGGTGGTGTTGTGCCAGGTCGTCGACTCGGTGGTGGCCGCGTCGCTGCCGGAGCAGGCCGTCGCGGCGAGAATTCCGGCGAGGGCGAGGGACGGTTTCCAGAGGGACCGGAGCACGGGCAATCCACTCCAAAGAGACGGGGAGTGGCGGCTCCGCCCCGGAGGGTCACCGGGCGTGGTCCGCGCTGAGCCGTCAGGCGTCGTTGAGCGGCTCGCCGAGCCGCCGGCGGAACAACGTCACCCACTTGCCGTGGAGCCCCGTCGCCCGCCCGTCGACCCGGGTCGCGGTGACCTCGGTGCCGGGCTCCTCCGCGGCCGTAGCCGCCGCGAGGTATATCGGTTGCAGTGCTTCGCCGCGCTGGGGGTGCGGTCCAGGCCAAAGCCCCAACGCAGCGCACACCGACGGTAGCACCGCGTAAGCGGCCTCCGCGTAACCTCGGTCAGATGGATGGAAACGATCCGGTCCGAACATTTCTGCCGGATTTGCGGCGAATTCGGGGCCCAGGACGTCGGCGAACGCCACCGTACGGCCCCCGGCGTCCACCACCGCGACCGTCTGGGCCGCGGCCAGCTGGCGGCTCCAGCGCCGCGTCACCCACCGCAGCGGCTGCGCGATCGGCCGTACGGTGCCGAGGTCGGGGCAGGTGCCGACGACCACCGCGGCCCCCGCCTCCCGCAGCCGCCGCACCGCCTTCGTCAGATGCCGTACGGCCACCGCCGGCGGCGTCTGCGTGATGATGTCGTTGGCCCCCACGAAGATCACCGCGAGGTCGACCCCTCCGGCGAGCGCGACGTCGACCTGGTCTGCCAGGTGGGCCGACGGCGCGCCCGACTTGCCGGCCACGACGAGCCGCACGGAGCGCTCGGCGACCGACGCCAGGCCGTTCGCGAGCAGCACGGCGGGGGTCTTGGCCGGGTCGGTCATGCCGAGGCCCACCGACGTGGAGTCGCCCAGCATGACCATCTTGATCGGCTCGCCGGGGAAGCCGCCGTACAGGCCGTCAGAGGGCGGGCCGTCGAGGCCGTGCGGCTGGCCGATGGCCTTGCGGGCCAGCAGGCCCTCCGCGATCAGCAGGCCGTACGCCGTGGCTCCGAGCGCGGTCAGACCGCCCCCGCCGAGTGCCGCCGCGGTGGCTATCTTCCGCGCCGCCCGCGCCATTCCTGCTGGCCAGACCACGTACGTGCCCTCCTCGGTCGACTCGGCGGTAGCGTTTGCCTTGAAAAGTAGCCGAGGTCCGGTCACCCCCACCGGACCCGGCCCGACAGCAAGCTGACCAAGCTTCCGCAAAGAAGGTGAACACCTCGGTGCGCGTCTACGATTCCCTGGTCGAGCTCATGGGGAACACCCCGCTCGTCCGGTTGCACAAAGTCAATGCGGGGGTGCCCGCCCAGGTGCTCGCCAAGGTCGAGTACTTCAACCCGGGCGGATCGGTCAAGGACCGCATCGCGGTACGCATGATCGAAGCCGCGGAGAAGTCGGGCGCGCTGCGCCCGGGCGGTGTGATCGTCGAGCCGACCTCCGGCAACACCGGCGTCGGCCTGGCCATCGTGGCCCAGCAGAAGGGCTACCGGTGCCTGTTCGTGGTGCCCGACAAGGTGGCCCAGGACAAGATCGCGGTACTGCGGGCGTACGGCGCCGAGGTCGTCGTCTGCCCGACGGCGGTCTCGCCCGACCACCCCGACTCGTACTACTCGGTCTCCGACCGGCTGGCCCGCGAGGTGCCGAACGCCTGGAAGCCCGACCAGTACTCCAACGTCAACAACCCCGACTCCCACTACCATTCCACGGGCCCTGAGCTGTGGGAGCAGACCGAGGGCCGGATCACCCACTTCGTGGCCGGCATCGGCACGGGCGGCACGATCAGCGGCACCGGCCGGTACCTCAAGGAGGTCTCCGGCGGCAAGGTGAAGATCATCGGGGCTGACCCGGAGGGCTCCGTCTACTCCGGCGGCACCGGCCGTCCCTACCTCGTCGAGGGCGTGGGCGAGGACATCTGGCCGGCCACGTACGACACCAAGATCTGTGACGAGATCATCGCGGTGTCCGACAAGGACTCCTTCACCATGACGCGCCGCCTCGCCCGCGAGGAGGGCCTGCTCGTCGGCGGGTCCTGCGGCATGGCCGTCGTCGCGGCGCTGCGGGTGGCGGCCACGGCCCGGCCCGACGACATGGTGGTCGTGCTGCTGCCCGACGGCGGCCGCGGCTACCTGTCGAAGATCTTCAACGACGACTGGATGGCCGACTACGGCTTCCTGACCACGTCCTCGGATGAGGGTCTGGTCGGCGACGTGCTGGAGCGCAAGGGTCCGGGGCTGCCGGAGTTCGTGCACGCCCACCCGCACGAGTCGGTCGGCACCGCGATCTCGATCATGCGCGAGTACTCGGTGTCGCAGCTTCCGGTCATGAAGGAGGAGCCGCCCGTCATGGCGGCCGAGGTGGTCGGCTCCATCGTCGAGCGCGACCTGCTCGAGGCGCTCTACCACGGCAGGCTCTCCTCCGACGACCCGATCGCCGATCATATGTCGGCTCCGCTACCCACGATCGGCAGTGGTGAACCTGTGGCTCGTGCGGTCGAAGCGCTGGAGAAGGCGGATGCGGCGGTCGTGCTGGAAGACGGCAAGCCCTCGGGTCTGATCACCCGCCAGGACCTGCTCGCCTTCCTCGCCAACCGCTAGCTGATCACAGGCCTCTGCCCGGCAACCGTGCGGCGCGCCCACCCTGTGGGCGCGCCAGGACGCCACGGCGCGGGCAGCCGCCGAGGCCCCGGCAGGCATCCACAGGGTGTGGAGCCACGGCGTCCGGTCAGGGGAGGGGGAACTCGGCGACCACCTCCCAGGCGCCTTCCTGGGTGGGGCCCGCGTGCAGGCTTCCGCCCAGCGCCCGTACCCGCTCGGCCATGCCGACCAGCCCGAACCCGCCGCCCAGCTTGGACAGCCGGGGGTCGGCGCCCGAGCCGAAGTTGCGCACCACCAGCAGCACACGGCCCTCGCCGCGGCGCAGCGACGCCTCGACCCAGGCGGTACGCGGCGCGTGCTTACGCACGTTGGTCAGCGCCTCCTGCAGCACCCGGTGCACCGTCGTCATGATCTCAGGCGGCAGCGTACGGTCGTCGAGGCCCGACCCGATCTCGAAGGCCACCTTCGGCCCGCCCGCAGAGAAGCGCTCGGTCAGCAAGCGCAGGTCGGCCAGGGTGGCGCCGGGCGAGCGGGTCGCGTCGTCCTCCGTGCGCAGCACCGTGACCATGCGCCGCATCGACGTCAGCGCCTCCGACCCGGCCGCAGCGATGGCGTCGAGCGCGGGCGCCACCGCGTCGGGCCTGGTCTCGGCGACCGTACGCGCGGCCTGGGCCTGGACGACGATGCCGGTGATGTGGTGCGCGACCAGGTCGTGCAGCTCCCTGGCGATCTCGAGCCGTTCGACCCGGCGTACCGCGTGCACGGCCTCCACCCGGCGTACCTGCTGGAAGCGCAGGTACGAGCCGATGCCGGCGGCCGTCGACCAGCCGACGAACAGCAGGAACGAGAACGCCAGCCCGGACTGCCGCATGCTCTGCGTGTTCGCCTCCGCCATCAGCACGGCCAGCGCCACGACGCTGAGTGCCACCGCCCGGCGCAGCGGCTCCACGTGCCGCAGGACGCCCACCAGCAGAAGCAGCAGCGCCCCCGACTCGGCGCCGCCCGGCATGCTGTCCATGCCCGTGTACCTGATCACCAGCGACGTGCCGAGCGACAGGGTCAGCACGGCGACGAAGCCCCCCACGCGGTACCTGTTGCGCAGCGCGAACGCCACGATGCCGGCCATCCCGCAGAAGGGCGTGAGCCACTGCGCGCCCCCGAAGTTCTTCGCGAACAGGATGTCGATCAGCAACATCACGCCGAGCACACCGAGCATCGCGATCGCGCTCAGCCGCCAGACCCAGTACACGATGCGCTTGGAATCGACCACGTCATCGAGCCTAGGCCGCGAGTACTGCCCCTGGATCGACCGTTCGGCCGAGCGCGACGGCCGCGAACCCGTCCTTCAGCGGAGGCGCCGCCCCCGGCCCGCCGCAGAAGCTGGACGGTGTCGGAAGGAGACGGTCATGGTGGTCATGGGTTTCGTGCTGCTGGGCGTCGGGTTGGTCGTCGGGGTGCTCCTCGCGCTGGCCGACCCCGTGCTGCTGTCGCGTACGCGCGGGAGCTGAGCGGCGTCCGGCTTCCACTAACGTGGCCTGTATGAGCAACGGTTTTGAGACGCTGGCCATCCACGCAGGTCAGGAGCCCGACCCCGTCACCGGCGCGGTCGTGCCCCCGATCTACGCCACGTCCACCTACAAGCAGGACGGCGTGGGCGGCCTGCGTTCCGGATACGAGTACAGCCGTTCGGCCAACCCCACGCGGACCGCGCTCGAAACCGCGCTGGCCGCCGTGGAGGGAGGGGCCCGCGGGCTCGCCTTCGCCTCTGGGCTCGCCGCCGAGGACACCCTCCTGCGTACGGTCTGCAAGCCGCAGGACCACGTCATCATCCCCGGCGACGCGTACGGCGGCACCTACCGCCTGTTCGCCAAGGTGCACGAGCGCTGGGGCCTGCACTACGACCCCGTGCCGCTGCACGACCTCGACGCCGTGGCCGCGGCCATGACGCAGAAGACCCGGCTGATCTGGGTCGAGACGCCCACCAACCCGCTGCTCGGCATCGCCGACATCGCGGGCCTCGCGCAGCTCGCCCACGACGCCGGGGCGCTGCTGGTCGTCGACAACACGTTCGCCTCGCCGTATCTGCAGCAGCCGCTCGCCCTCGGCGCCGACGTCGTCGTCCACTCGACCACCAAGTACGTCGGCGGCCACTCCGACGTGGTCGGCGGCGCGCTCGTCGCCGCCGCGAGCGACCTCGGCGAGGAGCTCGCCTACCACCAGAACGCGATGGGCGCGGTGGCCGGGCCGTTCGACGCCTGGCTCACGCTGCGCGGGCTCAAGACCCTCGGCGTCCGCATGGACCGCCACTGCGACAACGCCGAGCGCGTCGTCGACCTGCTGCTGGCCCACCCCAGGGTGACCGACGTGCTCTATCCCGGGCTGCCCGAGCACCCGGGCCACGAGGTGGCGGCCAAGCAGATGAAGCGGTTCGGGGGCATGGTGTCGTTCCGCGTCGACGGCGGCGAGGCGGCGGCCGTCGAGGTGTGCGACAAGGCCGAGCTGTTCACGCTGGGCGAGTCGCTCGGCGGCGTCGAGTCGCTGATCGAGCACCCGGGCCGGATGACCCACGCCTCGGTGGCGGGCTCCAAGCTGGAGGTGCCCGCCGACCTCGTACGGCTGTCGGTCGGCATCGAGACGGTCGACGACCTGCTCGCCGACCTCACGCGCGCCCTCGGGTAGCCGTCTACTCGGGCACGATCATCAGGAAGAGGATCACCAGCCAGATCACGGACAGCAGTCCGCTGATCGCGGCGATCCGTCCGTTCTGCACCTGCGCGTCGTCGTCGGTGCTCTCGCTGGAGAGCGCCCGTACGGCGGCGCGCAGGTCGCGGTCGATGAGGACGAGCAGCACCGCGCCCACGATGAACAGGGTCATCGAGGCCGACATGTACCACTTGCCGAGCACGCCTCCGCCCATCACGATGCCGAGCGCCAGGCCGAAGACGAAGACGCCGATGGCGCCGATGCTGTAGATCCGCGTGAGGCGCTGGATGAACTGCAGCGCGGGGACGTTCTTGTTGCGGATGACCCGAGGGGCGGCCATCGTCGCGGCGGTGACCGGACCGATCGTGAAGATCGCGAATCCGACGTGCAGCCAGAGAAGCAGGGACATGTCGCAGAGACTAGTCGCCGGTGATCTCGCTCCGTGAGCCGACACTCTCTTTGCCCGAATTGCAACCCCGCATGCAGAGCTCCCTGCTCACCACGGCCACGACCATGAACAGGACGAGCAGAATCATGGCAATCATGCTTACCTCTGCTTCCCTGATCGGGGCGTAAATATCGTCCTTAATGACTAGACGCTCTGTAACCGGAAGACAGCACGCGCCGGTATGGTGGGTTGCCGCAAGTTTCCTGCTCCTCACCTCGTAGGACCAAGGGGGTGCCTTCCGTGGCCGTCAAGCACGTTGAGCCGTACACCGATGAGTGGCTGCACCAGCCGATCTGCTACGTGCGGCAGGTCGTCGACCTGCTGGGCCCCGAGGTCGCCGACTGGTGGGAAGGCCCCTGCGACCCGCGTGCCGCCACCGTGCGCATGGCCGACGGCAGCGCGCTCGTGTGGGACGAGGAGAGCGGCTGGCGTCTCGGCACGTTCGTCTCCGGCGGGGCCGGGCAGCACACCGAGCTCTCGGGCGTGCGCTACCTCGGTCACGGCCTGTTGCCGAGGCCCGAGCGGGTGCCGGCGGCGCTGCGCGACGCGCGGGCCGGTGTGGGCGCCAGCTCCGCGTGGCGCCCCTGCTACCGCTCCCACCGCAACTGCCGCGACGGCTTCGACGTGGCCCTCGACTTCTACACCCGCCTCATCGACGCCTGACCTCACCGGCCGCACCGACCCCTGAGCCCGCTCGCCACACCGACGCCTGGCCTTCAGCTCTCCTGCGGTGATGACCTGAGCACCAGCAGGATGTGCTCGTCGTCGCCGTGCCTGACGACGCCCTCCCGCTCGAACCCGTGCCGCTCCAGCAGCCGTACGGACGCGGTGTTGCCGTGGAACGGGTCGGCGTAAAGGGGCCGGGCCTTCTCCTCGCGCAGGAACAGGCCCAGCGCGCGGGTGCCCACCCCACGGCCCCAGAACTCGCGGCCGAGCCAGTAGCCGACGAACCGCCGCTCACCCTCCCACCAGGCCACGAGGTTGCCCGCCGGCGCGCCGCCCACCACGACCGTTCGAACCAGCACGGTCGGGTCACCCAGGACCGACGTCTTCCAGTGGCTCATGAACGCCGCACGCTCCCGGGGCGGGAACCTCGACCGGCGCACCGCCTCGGGGTCGTGCTCCTGCGCCAGGAACACCTCCAGGTCGGCCTCCACCACGTCTCTCAACCGCAGGTCGTCAAGCATGCGAGCGAGTCTGCCACCCGGCACCGACAATCCGGCGAGCTAGCGGGAGCGGCGCAGACGCAGGAAGTCGCTGACCACGTACTCGCCCAGGCGGTCGGCGCTGGGGGAGAAGACGCGGCCGCCGTTCCTGCGGGCCACCTCGTCCACGAACTCCTTCAGCCGGTCGTCGGCCGCCAGCATGAAGACGTTGAGCGTGGCCCGCCGCCGGGTCATCTTGTCGACCTCGGCCAGCGTGAGCTCCAGCGTCTCAGGCGACGGCGGCCACTCGAACGCCGACCGGCCGTCGCGCAGCAGATGGGCCGTCGGCTCGCCGTCGGTCACCACCAGCACGACCGGCTCGAAGTCGGGGTGGCGGTCGAGGTGACGGCCGGCGATCAGCAGCGCGTGGTGCAGGTTGGTGCCCTGCACCATGTCCCAGTCGAGCCCGGCGAGCTCGTCCGGCTGCAGCACCCGCGCGTAGTTGGAGAACCCGACGATCTGTACGGCGTCCTGCGGGAACTTCGAGGCGACGAGCGCCTGCAGCGCGAGCGCCGTCTGCTTGGCCGCCGCCCACGTGCCGCGCAGCGCCATCGAGTACGACAGGTCGACCAGCAGGCAGACGGCCGCGGCGCTGCGGCGCTCGGTCTCGGCCACCTCGAAGTCGTCGACCGAGAGCCGGACCCCGGTGCGCTGCTCGCCCACGGTGACGCCGCCGCTGCGCACGCCGTTGACCAGCGTGCGCACCACGTCGATGGGTTGCTCGTCGCCGAAGCGCCACGGCCGCGACGACCCGGTGAGCTCGCCCGCCGAGCCGGCGTCGTGCTGGTCGTGGTCGCCCCGGCGTCCGGCGTCGAGCGACGAGAACACCCGGCGCAGCGCCGTCTCGCCCAGGCGGCGGACGGCCTTCGGGGTGAGTTCCAGCTTGCCGCGGCGGCGCAGCAGGTAGCCCTGCTCCTCCAGCTCGCGTTCGATCCGCTTGAGCGCCTCCAGGTCGTCGACCGCCGAACGGCCGAGCGCCCGGCGTACGGCGGCCTCGTCGACGTCGTCGAGCCGCGCGCCCGGGTAGTCCTGGCGCAGGGCGGTCTCCAGCTGCGTGAGGTCGGCCAGCTCCTCCAGCGCCGTCACCGCGTCGCCCATGGACAGCGGCTCGTCGCCGGTCATGCGTTCGGGCGCGTTCCAGGCCAGGTCGGGACGGCGGGCGTAGAGGGCCTCACCGAGGCGGCGCATCTCGTCGGACAGGCCCGCCTGTTCGAGCGTCTGGTTGATGAGGCCGGCCAGCTCCTCGCGCTGGCGCGGGGTCATCGAGGCCAGCATCCGCTGCGTCGCGGCCGCGCGGCGGGCCAGGATGTCGACGAGCTCCTCCAGGTTGCGCGGCCGCTCGGGGAACAGATCGCCGTACTTTTCCATGAAGGCGTCGAAGTCTTCCTGGGTGTGCAGGCCGCGGGCGTCCCTGTCGAGCATGTCGTTCAGGTCGGCCATCATCTGCCGGACACGTTCCATCGCCGCGGGGTCGGGGTTGGCGAGGGCGTCGCGCAGGCCCCGGAACTGGCTGTCGAGCACCTCGCGGCGCAGCAGGTCGCGCAGCTCGTCGTACGTCTGGCGGGCGGCAGCCGAGCGCCACTCGTACGTGCTGAGCTCCTGGATGGCGCTCGCCGTGTCGTCAGGCAGCGCGTCGAGCCCCGCCTCCCGCAGGCGCGCGTCGTCGGACGGGTCGGGGAACAGCTCCGCCCGCTCCTGCCCGATCGCCTTGTCGAGCAGCGCCCGGGCGCGCTCCAGCGTGCCGTCGAGGCGGCCGCGCTCGCGCAGGTCGCGCCGGCGCCGCCGGACCTCTTTCAGCATGTCGTCGAGACCCCGGCGGTCCTGAGCACCGGGGAGCCCCCGCTTGAGCAGGTCACGCAGGGCGTGGACCGGGGTCGAGCCCGACAGGATGGCATCGCCCATCTCGTCGAGGGCCGCGCGCACGTCGTACGGAGGGGCCAGGGGGTCGGGGCCGTCGTGGTACTCGCCATAGCGGAAGGCCATCACGAAACCCACGCTAACCCGAGAAAGGCTCCCATGTGCCGCGAGAAAGCGGTCACGCGTCCCCGAAGACCTCCCACACCTGCTCCAGCGAGTCGACGCCGGGCGTGTAGTCGACCTTCACCCGTACCGGGTCGTGCAGCTTGGCCAGCGCCGCGGTCAGGTCGTCGGCGGAGCACTGCTTCTTGCCGAGGCCGTCCTTGTCGGCGTTGACCGGCCGGCCGGTGAGCCAGCCGTCACCGCACCCGGCCGTCGTACGGTAGAAAGCCGTCGCGAAGGAGTAGCCGAGCTTGACCTGCTTGCCCCCGGTCGACAGCAGCACGGTGGTGTCGTTGACGCGCTGGATCGTCCCGGTGGCCGTGCGCAGGTCGGGCCAGTCGCTCACCAGGATCTCGTTGATCCGCGTCGCCTTGCCGGTGCGGTATTCCGCGCGCAGCGCCACCGGGCCGCGCTCGAGCCCGTCCGTCAGGTCGGCGGGCGTGCACGCGGTGCGGCCGAGGCCCTTGGCGTCGAGCGCCACATTGCCCTCGGTCTCCTTCAGGCCGCACTCCACCGTGACCCGGCCGAACGTGGCCGCGCCGTAGTCGAGACGCACCTCCTCGGCGCCAGGGACGTCCTTCAGCTGGTAGCCGGTGAAGCCGCTCGACTGCTTCACGAACGACTCGGCCTTGGGCACGATGCGCAGGTGGCCCTGGCCGTCGGACCACGCCCAGCCGTACACGACCCCAGAGGGGGAGGCGGCGGTCTGCGTGGCGGAAACGGTGTCGGACGACAAGGTAGTGGGTGTGGACACGGGTGTTGACATGGCCGCGGGCACGGCGCAGCCGCCCACGGCGAAGGCGGCGGCGGCCGTGACGGTGGCAAGCAGTTTCATGGACGATCTCCCCCGAAGTGACAGTCAGTCATTCCTATGACGTAGGGAGCCGCCGATTTGTTCAGGTGCGGTAGACCGTCACCCCGTCGAGGTCTTCCTTGGACAACCGCCGCATGAGGTAAAGCCCTTCCAGCGCGAACTCCAGGGCGGCCGCCGCGTGACCGGGCGACTCCTCGCCCGCGCCCATGCCGAGGCGCGACATGACCTTGGCCAGCCCGTTGACCGGGCCCATGCGGAGCAGCAGCTCGGAGGCCGGGACCAGCTCGCCCGACTCGACCTGCGCGCCCTCGGAGAACTTCTCGATCACCGCCGACAGGTCCATGCCGCCCAGCCGGTTACGGAACGTCTCGGCCGTGGCCCGGCGCAGCAGGTGGGCGAGGATCTCGGTCTCGCGGCCCTCTTCGCTGACCTCGAACTCGACCTTGCCGCGCAGGCTGTGGACCACGCAGGCCAGGTCGACCACGCGCGTGACGGCCTGCTCCTCGCCCGCGACGGCCGCGCGGCGCACCGCGGAGGCGGCCGCGGTCTCGGCCGCGGCGATCGAGAAGCGGGCGGAGACGCCGGAACGCGAGTCGACCGAGGTCGATTCGCGGACCAGACGGGTGAACCGGGCGATCACCTCGACCAGGTGCTCGGGGACGTCGGCCCCGATGTCCGGCACGGACTCCTGGCGGATGAGCGTCAGCTCGTCCTCGACGGTACGCGGGTAGTGGGTGCGGATCTCGGCGCCGAAGCGGTCTTTCAGCGGCGTGATGATCCGGCCCCTGTTGGTGTAGTCCTCGGGGTTGGCGCTGGCGATGAGCAGGATGTCGAGCGGCAGTCGCAGGTTGTAGCCGCGCACCTGGATGTCGCGTTCCTCCAGCACGTTGAGGAGCGACACCTGGATGCGCTCGGCCAGGTCGGGCAGCTCGTTGACGGAGAAGACGCCGCGGTTGGTGCGCGGGACCAGCCCGTAGTGGACGGTCTCCGGATCGCCGAGCGTGCGTCCCTCCGCGATCTTGATGGGGTCGACGTCGCCGATCAGGTCGCCCACGGAGGTGTCGGGCGTGGCGAGCTTCTCGCCGTAGCGCTCGTCGCGGTGCTTCCACCCGATCGGCAGCTCGTCGCCCAGCTCGCGCGCCAGCGCCTGGCAGCGCGTGCAGACCGGCGCGTACGGATGGTCGTTGATCTCGCAACCCTCGACGACGGGTGTCCATTCGTCGAGCAGGCCCGTCACCGTACGGATGAGCCGGGTCTTGCCCTGGCCGCGCTCGCCGAGGAGGACGAGATCGTGCCCGGCGAGCAGGGCGCGTTCGAGATGAGGCAGGACCGTGTCGTCGAAGCCGACGATGCCGGGGAACCGTGGCTCACCCGCCCGCAGCTTGGCCAGCAGGTTTTCCCGGACCTCGGCTTTGACGGTGCGATGAACGTGGCCGCTCTCTCGCAACTCGCGGAGAATTCGTGGCTGATGCACGGGATCGAGACTACGTCGCCCGCGCGGAATCCGGCAGGGAGTTTCGCACCTGGCGGAGATTTCGGATCTTGACTATTAGGTGACGGTTCGTGTGCGTGCTTGTCCCCTTTGTGGGGAGAATCGGGCCTAGGGAACTTGGACATGTCGAGGGAGGCGAGACGCGTGGCCTTGATGACTAGCCGCTTCGCCGACGGCCTCGCCGTGGGTTCCGACCTGGTGGAGGCCGCGGAGAACGCCGTCGGCCAGGCCCTGTCGAGGCTCAGCGGCCCAGCAGACCTGGTCTGCTTCTTCATCTGCGGCGACGATCCTGACGACGTCGCGCGCGCCGGAGAGGCCGCGATGAAGCTCGCGCCCGAAGCGAACGTGATCGGATGCAGCGCCACCGGAGTGATCGCCGACGGACAGGGGGTCGAGCTGACACCGTCCGTCAGCGCGTGGGCCGCGACCCTGGAAGGGGCCAAGCTGACGACCTTCGCCCTGGAGACGCTGACGGCCGAGGACCGGTTCGTGGTGGTCGGCCTGCCGGAACGCAGCCCGGACGACCACGTGGCCATCCTCCTGGCCGACCCGTACAGCTTCCCGACGGACGCCTTCGTCGAGCGCTCCGCCGACGTCCTCGGTGACCTGCCGCTGATCGGCGGGCTCGCCAACGGGGTGCAGGGCCGTGGGTCCGTACGGCTGTTCGCCGACGGCGAGGTCTACACCGAGGGCGCGATCGGCGTGCTGATCGGCGGCTCCGTCAAGATCAGCACGGTGGTCAGCCAGGGGTGCCGGCCGATCGGACCCAACATGGTGGTCACCGCCTCGGAGGAGAACCTGCTGCTCGAACTCGCCGGCCAGCCGGCACTGGCCCGCCTGGAGGACATCGTCAGCGAGCTCGACGAGGACGACCGCGAGCTCGTCGCCTCTGGCCTGCAGATCGGCCTGGCCATGGACGAGTACGCCGAACGCCACGAACGCGGCGACTTCCTCATCCGGGGAGTCATCGGCATCGACCCGGAACGTGAGGCCGTCGCCATCGGCGACGTCGTGGAGGTCGGCAGGACCGTACGCTTCCAGGTCCGGGACGCCGCCACCGCCGACGAGGACCTGTACGACCTGCTCGACGCCCACCGCGAGGAGATCGGCAAGGTGGACGGCGCGCTGCTGTTCTCCTGCAACGGGCGGGGCTCGGCCATGTTCGGCACCGCCGACCACGACCCGGTCGCGCTGCGCGACACGCTGGGGCCGATCGGCGTGGCGGGCTTCTACGCCGCCGGAGAGGTGGGTCCGGTCGCCGGCCACAACCACGTGCACGGCTTCACCGCGTCCGTGCTCGTCTTCTCCAGTACGGCGTGAGGCCCGTGATCCTGGCGGTCGACGTCGGCGGCACCAAGATGGCCGCCGGGCTCGTCGCCGACGACGGCACCGTGGTCACCTCACGCCGCGTCGCGACCCCGCAGGGCGCCGACGCCGAGACCCTCTGGCGTACGCTCACCGGCCTCATCGACCTCCTGCCCGGCCCCGTCGACGGGGTGGGGGTGGGCTGCGGGGGCCCGATGACCTGGCCCGACGGTGAGGTGTCCCCGCTGAACATGCCAGGCTGGCGCGGGTTCCCGCTGCGTGCCCGCCTCGCGGCCCGCTTCCCCGGCCTGCCGGTACGCGTCCACAACGACGCCGTCTGTCTCGCCCTCGCCGAGCACTGGAAGGGCGCGGGGCAGGGGACCGCCGACATGCTCGGCATGGTGGTGTCCACGGGCGTGGGCGGCGGCCTCATCCTGGGCGGCCGCCTTGTGAACGGCCCCACCGGCAACGCCGGCCACATCGGCCACGTGGTGGTGGAACCGTACGGCGGCCCCCGCTGCGCCTGCGGCGCCCACGGCTGCCTGGAGGCGATAGCGCGCGGCCCCGCTCTGGCCACCTGGGCCCTGGCCGAGGGCTGGCACCCCCACACGGTGCCCCCCAGCGCCGCACCCCGTACCGCCCATCCCAGCGCTCCCGGCACGGCTCACCCTGGCACTCCGGGCATCGCTGACCCCGGCGAGCCCGCCCGGGACCAGGTCCGGGCGCCGGTCCCGAGCGCCGTGACCGTCCCGCCCGCCGACACCGTCCCGCCCGCCGACACCGTCCCGCCCTCGACGACCACCACCGTCCTGCCCGCCGCCGCTCCGCCGTACCGGGACCCCGGCGTACGTACCGGCCACGCCGACGCGCGGCCGTACCCGGACGAGGGCAGGCGCGCCGGATACGACGAGGACGTCGCGTACGACGAGGATCGGGCCGTGACGGCGCGGCAGCTGGCGGCGGACGCGCGGGCAGGGGACGAGATCGCGCTGCGAGCCATGCGCCGGGCCGGGCGGGCGATCGGCATCGCGATCGCCTCGACCACGCACCTGTGCGACCTCGACCTGGTCACCATCGGCGGCGGGCTCTCCCAGGCGGGAGAGCCCCTGTTCGGCCCGCTGGAGGAGGCCCTGCGGGAACACTCCCGCATGGGTTTCGCCCGACGCGTCAAGGTCGTCCCCGCCGCCCTCGGCCAGGAGGCCGGCCTGGTGGGCGCCGCCGCCCTCCTCAACCCCGAGATCCCCTGGCCCTCCTGACACCCTCACTGGCCTGGGGAGGGCGGGGCCGGCGGCGGGGTGGACGAAGACCGAGTCCTTCCTGACCTCTGGCCCCGCTGCGCTCCTCGGTCGCGCAGCAGGCAGGGCTGGTCCTGCCGCGCGGTCGCGGTGGTCAGGCGGGGCGGTGGGGCTGGTAGAGCCAGGTGTCGAAGAGGGGTTTGAGGTTCTTGCCGGAGAGGCGTTCCGACAGGGTGATGAACTGGTCGGTGGTGACGTGGCCGTAGCGGTGGTCGGCGGCCCAGGTCTTGAGCAGTTTGAAGAAGGTCTCGTCGCCGATCTCCTTGCGCAGCGCGTGCAGCGTCATGGCGCCGCGGATGTAGATCGACTGGTTGAACAGGTCGTCGGGCTTGGGCCGGCCCGGGGGATAGGACCACATCGGGTCGTCGACGGGCCGGCTGTGGTAGTCGGTGAAGTACTGCTCGGCGGTCTTGGTGCCCTTGTGCTCGGTGTAGAGCCACTCGGCGTACGTGGCGAAGCCCTCGTTGAGCCAGAGGTCCTTCCAGCGCCAGATGGTCAGGCTGTTGCCGAACCACTGGTGGGCCAGCTCATGGGCCATGATCAGCTGGTCGGGACGGAAGCCGCCGTACATGGGCTTGGTCTGGTTCTCCAGCGCGTAGCCCGCGAGATGGTTGTCGATCACGCCGCCGGTCGAGGAGAACGGGTAGGGCCCGAAGACCGTGGCCCAGTGGTCGGTGAGCTCGGCGGAGCTCTTGTAGAGCTGGTCGAGCCCGTTCTTGTAGTGGGGATCCGTGGCGGCGAGCGTGGGGATGCCCCCGGCCGAGGTGCCCCGGCGCAGCTCGAACTTGCCGAGCGTGGCCGTGGCGAGGTAGGTGGCCATCGGGTGGCGCTCGCGCCAGCGGAAGGTGGTAGTTCCGCCGGACGTCTTGGGCCGCCCCACCATCTCGCCGTTGGCGAGCGCGGTCAGCCCGGCGGGCACGGTGATCGTGAAGTCGTACGTGGCCTTGTCGGCGGGGTGGTCGTTGGCGGGGAACCAGGTCTTCGACCCGTTGGGCTCGGAGGCCACGAAGGCCCCGTCGGAGGTGGGGATGAAGCCGAACGTGCCGAGATTGCCCATGTCCTTCGCCGGATTCGGCACGCCGTCGTAGGAGACCTTGACGGTGAACTCGTTGCCCGAGGGGATCGGTTTCGCGGGACGTACGGTGAGCTCGTCGCCCTGCCTGCTGAAGGAGGCGCGGGCGTCGCCGACGGTCACCTGGCGCACCTCGAGCCCGGCCAGGTCGAGGTTGAAGCTGGACAGGCCCTGCGTGGCGGAGGCCTTGACGGTGGCCACGCCCACGAGCCGCTTGGTGGCCGGCGTGTAGGCGATGTCGAGGTCGTAGTGGGCGACGTCGTAGCCGCCGTTGCCGTCGGTGGGGAAGTCGGGGTCGCCGATGCCGGGCGCGCCCGGGCGGAAGGCCGCCTCGGTGCTCTGGACGACGGGGGGCGTCGGCTCGTCGGCCGGTGAGCAGCTGACGGCGCCGCCGGCCACGCTGCCGATGCCGCCGCCGAGCACCACGAGTACGGCCACCGCGCGTTTGACGGAACAACGCATAGGCGAACAGGCCCCCTTCAGCTCGTGACCTGCAAGCTTACGCTGAGTCACGTACTCGGGACGACCGGTTTGCGCAGCTCGGCGGGGGGTCACCGGCGTGAACCCCCGCCGTCGCGGGACCTACAGGTTGCCCCGGCGGTCCTGCTCGCGCTCGATCGCCTCGAACAGCGCCTTGAAGTTGCCCTTGCCGAAGCCGAGCGAGCCGTGCCGCTCGATCAGCTCGAAGAAGACCGTGGGCCGGTCCTGCACGGGCTGGGTGAAGATCTGCAGCAGGTAGCCGTCCTCGTCGCGGTCGACGAGGATGCGGCGCTTCTTCAGCTCCTCGATCGGCACGCGGACCTCGCCGATGCGCGCGCGCAGCTCGGGGTCGTCGTAGTAGGAGTCGGGCGTGTCCAGGAACCGGACACCGGCCGCCCGCATCTGGTCGACCGTGGTCAGGATGTCGTTCGTGGCGAGCGCGATGTGCTGGACGCCCGCGCCGCCGTAGAACTCGAGGTACTCGTCGATCTGCGACTTCTTGCGGCTGACGGCCGGCTCGTTGAGCGGGAACTTGACCTTGCGGGTGCCGTCGGCCACGACCTTCGACATGAGCGCGGAGTACTCGGTGGCGATGTCGTCACCGATGAACTCGGCCATGTTCGTGAAGCCCATCACCTTGCGGTAGAACTCCACCCATTCGTCCATCTTGCCCAGCTCGACGTTGCCGACGCAGTGGTCGATGGCCTGGAACAACCGGCCGTTCTTGGTGGCGGGCGGGGCGACGAGCGGCTCGGCGGCCACGTAGCCGGGCAGGTAGGGCCCGCCGTAGTTGGCCCGGTCGACCAGGGTGTGCCGGGTCTCGCCGTAGGCGGCGATGGCCGCGATCATCACCTTGCCGTGCTCGTCCTCCAGCGTGTACGGCTCCTCGAGCCCCTTGGCGCCGTTGGCCACCGCGTGCGCGTACGCGGCCTCGACGTCGGGCACCTGGATGGCGAGGTCGATGACGCCGTCACCGTGCTCGGCGACGTGCCGCGCGATGTCGGTGCCCGGGCGGATCGAGGCCCGGAACTCGAAGGTGGCGCTGCCCGAGGTGAGCACGTACGCGGCCGTGTCCTTGCTGCCGTTCTCCGGCCCGCGGTAGGCCACCAGCTTCATGCCGAAGGCGGTCGAGTAGTAGTGGGCGGCCTGCTTGGCGTTGCCCACAGCGAACACCACAGCATCCATGCCGTTAACCGGAAAAACATCATTCATGCCTCAACTGTCGAGTTTCCTAGGCGAGTTGAGCAACAGTTACCCGGTTGAGTGGACAATCTGCCTAGTGCTCCGGCGATCTGTTCGGTAGATCTGTACAGCATGACAATCGACGAGCTCGACGCCCGGCTGATCACCCTCCTGACGAACGAGCCGCGCCTCGGGGTGCTGGAGTGCTCGCGCCGGCTCGGCGTGGCCCGCGGCACGGTGCAGGCCCGCCTCGACCGGCTCATCGCCCGCGGCGTCATCTCGGGCTTCGGTCCTGACGTATCGCCCGCCGCGCTCGGGTACGACGTGACCGCGTTCGTGAGCCTGGAGATCCGGCAGGTGGCGGGGCACGACCCGGTGGCCGACCGGCTGGCGCGGATCCCCGAGGTGCTGGAGGTGCACACCATCACCGGCGGCAGTGACCTTCTCTGCCGGGTGGTGGCGCGCACGAACTCCGATTTGCAGCGGGTCATCGATGTGATCGTCGGAGTTCATGGTGTGCTGAGAACTAATTCGATCATCGCCCTCGACACGCCCGTTCCCTACCGAGTACTGCCATTGGTCGCCGATGTTCCACGTCGGGAGGGTCGCTAGTCGTACCATCACTGGGGACGGGGCACCATTATCAATCGTTTACCCTTGGCATCCTCCCAGCTCATGGTGACTGGGCGACGCTTGGCGAGGGGAGTCCAGGGGTGCGAAGTGGTGGTGGTAAAAGAATGCAAAGACGGCGGATTCTACGACTTGTGCTGATTTCTTGCGGCGCTGGAATCCTCGTTCTGTGCGGGCTTTTCGCCATTGCTTGGGCCATGACTCCCATTCCGGACACGACCCAGAAGCAGGCGACCGCTCAGGGCTCGGTGATCTATTACCGCGACGGAAAAACCGTACTCGCGCGGCAGGGCGTCGACCGCAGGCTGGTCGACATCGCGCAGGTGCCCCAGCACGTGCGCGCCGCGGTCATCGCCGCCGAGAATCGCTCCTTCTACGACGACGCCGGCGTCTCGCTCACGGGCACCGCGCGGGCCGTGTGGTCCACCGTCAGCGGTAGCCAGCTCCAGGGCGGCTCCACCATCACCCAGCAGCTCGTCCGCAACTACTACAGCGGGCTGAGCCAGGAGCGGTCGATCACCCGCAAGTTCAAAGAGATCCTCATCGCGATGAAGGTCGACCAGTCCAAGCCGAAGGACTGGGTGCTGGAGCAGTACCTCAACACGATCTACTTCGGCCGCGGGGCCAACGGCATCCAGTCGGCCGCCCGCGCCTACTTCGGCAAGGACGTCAGCGACCTGTCCGTCGCCGAGGGCGCCTACCTCGCGGCGGTCATCCAGCAGCCCAGCCGCTTCGCCGACCCCAAGGGCGCCGACCTCGACGCGATCAAGGAACGCTGGCAGTCGGTCATCGACGCGATGGGGCAGACCGGAGCCCTCACGCCCGAGCAGGTGGCCGCCGAGAAGTTCCCCAAGCTGGCGCCGCCGAAGAAGCCGTTCGAGCTCAAGGGCCAGGCCCAGCACATGCTGACGCAGGTCACCGCCGAGCTCAACCGGCGCGGCTACACCGACGAGCAGATCAACAGCGGCGGGCTGAAGATCGTCACGACGTTCGACAAGAAGCTCATGCAGGAGGCCGCGCGCGCCGTCGACGCGCTGCTGCCCGACGCCACGCCGGAGAAGGTCCGCGCCGGCCTCGCCGCCGTCGACCCCGCCACGGGCGAGGTCGTCGCCTTCTACGGCGGGAGCCCCCAGTACGACAGCGCGTTCTCGGCCAAGGTGATGGCCGGCTCGACGTTCAAGGCGTACACCCTGGCCGCGGCCCTCGACAACGACTTCGACCTGTCCACCACCGTCAACGGCAACTCGCCGTTGCAGGTGCCGTCCGCCTCCAAGCCCATCCCCAACGACAACGACCGCTCGTACGGATACATCAACCTGGTCACCGCCACCCAGAACTCCGTCAACACCGCGTTCGTCGACCTCGGCCAGAAGGTCGGCCTCGCCAAGGTCGCCAAGGTCGCCGAACTGGCCGGCATCCCCGCCGCCCAGCTGAAGCCGCACGAGCAGGCGGCCACCTTCCCGCTCGGGGTGGCCTCGGTCAGCGCCGTCCAGAACGCCTCGGGCTTCTCCACGTTCGCCAACAAGGGCGTCCACATGGAGGCCCATGTGGTCAGGTCGGTCACCGACGCCAACGGCATCGAGCACGTCGTCCAGCCGGTCGCCACGAAGGTGGTGGGCGAGCAGGCCGCCGCCGACACCACGTACGCGCTGCAGCAGGTCGTCAAGTTCGGCACCGGCACGGCCGCCCGGCTCGACGACCGTCCGGTGGCCGGCAAGACGGGCACCACCGACAAGTCGCGGTCGGTCTGGTTCAACGGCTTCACGCCGCAGCTGGCCGTCGCGGTCACCATGTACCGCGACGACAACGCCACCGTGACGATCCCCGGGTACGGCACGCAGTTCGGCGGGCAGCTGCCGGCGCAGATCTGGCGGGCGTTCATGGCCAAGGCCATGGAGGGCAAGCCGGTCGAGCAGTTCCCCGAGCCGTCCCAGTACGGCTACTCCTACGGCTACCCGACGACGCCCGACTATGAGAGCGACGCCCCTGACGACGACTACCCGCCGCAGCGCGAACCCGACGACTGGGAGGAGAGCGAGCCCGACGGCGGGCCGCCGTTCACCGACCAGCCTGAGCGGGAGGCGCCGGACGACGACTTCCGGCGCGACTCGGGGCCGGAGCAGGAGGCGCCGCCGACGCTCGACCTCCCCGAGCAGGACTGGCTCCAGGAAGACCACGCCCCCGCGGACGACCCCCGCGTCCGCCAGGGCGAAACCCGCTGACCCCACGTCCCGCCCCTCGTGCCGGGCGCGTCGGCTCACACGAGCGCCCGTGCGGGGATGTCAGGTGGTCAGCTGGGTGCGGAGGGAATCCGGGGTGGTGGTGGGGAGCCGGCAGGTGAAGTTGCGGCACACGTACGCGGCCGGTGCGTCGTCCACCAGGCCGCGGCCCTCCAGCAGAGCCGGGAAGACCGGCTCGGTCGCCTGACCGTTGCCCCGCGCGCCGCTCCGGCCGCCCCCGTGACCGAGCGCCACCACAAGCCCAGGTACGTCGGCGAGCAGCGCCTCCCGGTGCAGCGCCACCGTCCGCGCGTCGTCGGGCGGCCCCACCACCGCGACCTCGACGGGCCCCGACAGCGCCGCCCGCGCCACGGCCAGCCCCCAGCCCGCGAACCGCGCGTGCGCCGCCGCCAGCACCGACACCGTGCCGAGCGCGGCCTCGGCCGCCTCCCGGTGCCGGGTGGAGCCGGTGAGCGCGCCGTAGGAGAGCAGGGCCCCCGCGGCGGCGTACCGGCCGGAGGGGACGGCGTTGTCGGTGGCGTCCTGCGGCCGCTGGAACAGCCGCTCGGCGTCGTCGGCGGTGTCGTAGAAGCCGCCCGACCCGTCGGAGAACCGGTCGAGCACGGTGTCCAGCAGCGAGCCCGCGAGCCGCAGCCACCGCGCCTCGCCGGTGACGCCGTACAGCGCGATGAGGCCCTCGGCCACGTTGGCGTAGTCGTCGAGTACTCCGGCGTTCGTGCCCGCGCGGCCGTCGCGGGACGTGCGCAGCAGCCGTCCGTCGTGCATGTGGGTGCCCGCGATGAGCTCGGCCGCAGCCGTGGCCGCGGCCACCAGGTCGGGCCGCTCGAACACCGCGCCGGTCTCGGCGAGGGCGGCGACGGCCAGCCCGGTCCAGGAGGCCACCACCTTGTCGTCGCGGCCGGGGCGCACCCGGCGCTCGCGGGCGGCCAGCAGGCGCGCCCGCACGTCGGCGTACCGGGCCTGGTCGTCGGGGTCGCGCAGGAGCTGCAGCACCGACGCGCCGTGCTCGAAGGTGCCCGCGTCGGTGACCTCGAAGAGTTCGGCGGCCCAGCGGCCGTCCTCCTCGCCGAGGACCTCGACGAGCTCGCCGGGCGTCCAGACGTAGAACTTGCCCTCCACGCCCTCGCTGTCGGCGTCGAGCGCCGAGGCGAACCCGCCCTCGGGCGTGCGCATCTCGCTCAGCAGCCAGTCGGCCGTCTCCAGCGCCACCCGGCGGGCCTGCTCGCCGCCGCCGGCCTTCCACCAGTGCGTGTAGACGCGCAGCAGCAGCGCGTTGTCGTAAAGCATCTTCTCGAAGTGCGGCACGACCCAGCGGGCGTCGACGCTGTAGCGGGCGAAGCCGCCGCCGAGCTGGTCGTACAGGCCGCCGCGGGCCATGGCGTCGAGGGTGCGGCCGGTCATCTCGCGCTCGCCGGAGCGCAGCAGGAACTCCAGCACCATGGACGGCGGGAACTTGGGCGCCCCGCCGAAGCCGCCGTGGACGGGGTCGAACGACCCGCGCAGATTGTCGACGGCCTGCCGCAGGGTGTCGTCGCCCGGCAGCGGCCCGTTGGGCAGCGACGCGTTCGTGTTGAGCGCCTCCACCACCTTCGCGCCCTGCTGGAGCACGGCCTCGCGGTCGCCGGTCCACACGCGGTGCACCTCGGTGAGCAGCCGCCGGAAGTGCGGCCGCGGGAAGTAGGTGCCGCAGTAGAACGGGTGGCCCTCGGGCGTGGCGAACACCGTCATGGGCCAGCCGCCCTGCTGAATCATCGCCTGCGTGGCCGTCATGTAGACGGCGTCGACGTCGGGACGCTCCTCGCGGTCGACCTTGATGTTGACGAAGTGCTCGTTCATCAGCGCCGCGGTCTCGGCGTCCTCGAAACTCTCGTGGGCCATGACGTGACACCAGTGGCAGGCGGAATAGCCCACGCTGATGAGCAGGGGCACGTCACGGCGCCGCGCCTCCGCGAACGCCTCCTCGCCCCACGGGTGCCAGTCGACCGGGTTGCCGGCGTGCTGCAGCAGATAGGGGCTCGTGGCGTCTTTCAAGCGGTTCATCATGACCTCCCGCACCCACCCTATGCGTCCGTACGGGGCCGCCAGGAGCCGCCGGTGAGCCGGCGCACCGCCGCGCCCAGACGTGCGGAGACTGTCTGCGGACGTCGTCACGGCGTAGGTTACGGACGTGGAGATGGACTTCGTCTGCGCCCACGCCGGTCGCCCGGTCCTGGCGCTCACCCGTAGGGACGTGGCGCGCGCGCTGCTCGCCGTGCCGTCGGGGGTGGCGCTCGTGGCGCTGCCCGACCTGCGACGAGAGATGCTGGCAGCGGGCAGGCCGCTCACCCCGACGTTCTGGGAGTCCGCCAAGGCGATACTCAGCTCGATCGAGGCGGGCCAGGCCACGGTGGGCGACGTCCAGCGGTGGCTGGAGTCGACCGGCACCGAGCCGATCCTCATGACGCCGAGCTACTTCGTCTGGCCGGAGGAGGACGAACGCGGCCCCGTGGCCGCCGAGATGTACGCCCGCCTGGTCGCCTACCTGGAGGAGCGGCTGGCCGCGGGCGAGATCGAGCCCGACGCGCTGGTGTCCGGCGACCGGGAGGCGCGCAGGGCGTACGAGGAGCTGCAGGAGCAGTGGCTGAGCACGCCGCTGCCCGACGGCCGGGTGCCCGGTTTCGCGGTCAGCGACGAGCAGGACGAAGAGCTGTTCGCCGCCTGGGACGAGGAGGAGGCGTACGCGCTGTCGGAGCTGCGCCACATCATGGCGGAGCTGCCGAAGCAGCCAGAGGCGCCGCTCGCGGAGCTGGAGGCGGCCGCGGCGCGGCTGCGCGCACTGCTCGCCCTGCCCGGCTACCCGTCGAACGTGTTGCGGGCCTGCGCCGGCTTCGAGGACCGGCCGCTGCCCGACGACGACGCCGAGCTGTGGCTCGCGGTGGCGGCGGGCATCGCGGGGCCCATCTCCGACCTGTCGGAGGGCGGCGACGTGCTGGAGGAGTTCGTCGATCTCGACGGCGAGCTGAGCGAGGAGGACATCGCCCTCGCCAACCTGTGCGCGATCCAGCACGCCGACTGGCTGGCCGGGGTGGCGGCGCTGGCCAGGATGGGGCCTGGTGTGCTGGCCTCGCCCGAGCGGATGGCGCGCCTGATCGCCGAGTCGGAGGACGTCGACGTGGACGAGCACGCCGACGACGACGTGGAGGCCACCGAGCGGTTGTTCACGTCGGTGGTGACGTTGTGGGGGTATCTCGGCATCGTCGACGAGGACGACGTGCTGACCCCGCTCGGCTGGTGGGGGCTGCCCAAGGCGCTCGAACGCAGCTGGGCACCCCCGGCCGAGTGACCGGTCAGGCCGGGGCGACGAGGTCCTTGAACTCGGGGTGGCGCTCGATGTACCGGGCGACGTAGGGGCAGCTCGGCACGACGCGCAGACCGGTGTCGGCGCTCGCCTGCAGGGCGTGGCCGACGAGCTTGCCCGCCAGGCCCTGCCCTTCGTGCTCGGGCAGCACCTCGGTGTGCGTGAAGATGATTTTGGTGGGCAGCAGGCGATAGTCGGCGAACCCGGCGACCTTGCCGTCCACGAGGATCTCGAACCGGCTCTCCGTCGAGTTGTCGACCACTTCTGTCGGCATTTACCTGGCCTTCTCGTCGTTCTTGGCGTCTTCGCTCGGCGTGTCGCCCTCGCGCGGAACCTTGATCTTCGACATCTGCTTGTTCATCGACTTGATCAGAAGATAGAGGGCGAACGCAATGAGGGCCACGACGACGAAGCCGAGCAAACCCGGACTCACATCACCCGCTGCTAGAACTTCCACGCCTCCAGTCTGCCACCGGGAGCCCGTGGTCCGCCCGGCGGCCGGGTGAGTGGCCGCCGGGCGGGGGACGTCAGTGGCAGGCGGGCGAGACGTTGTCGGCGTGGATGCCGGTGAACAGGTCGGACTCGGGCAGCTCGGTGTCGACCAGCGAGCGCGCCAGGTGGTAGTCCTCGGTCGGCCAGATCTCCTGCTGCAGCTCGCGCGGGACGACGAACCAGTTGCCCTCGGGGTCGACCTGGGTGGCGTGGGCGAGCAGCGCCTCGTCGCGGATCTGGAAGTAGTCGCCGCACTCGACGCGCGTGGTGACCGGCCACTTGGCGGGGCGGTCCTCCCAGCGCGAGATCCAGTCGGCGTACGGCGAGCCGAGGCCGCGCGTGGTCATCGCCTCGTGCAGCGCCTCGAAACGCTCCTTGGTGAAGCTCATGTGGTAGTAGAGCTTCAGCGGCTGCCAGGGGTCGCCGGCGTCGGGGTAGCGGTCGGGGTCGCCGGCCGCCTCGAACGCCTCGACCGACACCCGGTTGGTCATGATGTGGTCGGGGTGCGGGTAGCCGCCGTCGTCGTCGTACGTGATGATCACGTGCGGGCGGAACTCGCGGACCGCGGCCACCAGGGGCGCGGCGGCGTCCTCGATCTTCTTCAGCGCGAAGCAGCCCTCGGGGAGCGGCTCCTCCTCCGTCTCCGGCAGGCCGGAGTCGACGAAGCCGAGGAAGCGCTGCTCGACGCCGAGAATCTCGCGCGCGCGGTCCATCTCGGCCTTGCGCACCGCGGCGATGTTCGCCACGATCTCGGGACGGTCCATCTTGGCGTTGAGCACCGATCCGCGTTCGCCGCCGGTGAGGGTACAGACCAGGACGCCCACGCCTTCGCGCACGTAGCGCGCCATGGTGGCGGCGCCCTTGCTCGACTCGTCGTCGGGATGGGCGTGGACGGCCATCAGCCTCAGCGGTGCACTCACGGGCTCGATGTCTCCTCAGTAGGACCGG
This sequence comes from Nonomuraea maritima, assembly GCF_900100395.1. Classification (GTDB taxonomy): domain Bacteria; phylum Actinomycetota; class Actinomycetes; order Streptosporangiales; family Streptosporangiaceae; genus Nonomuraea; species Nonomuraea maritima. Next base: position 139,952 of record NZ_FNFB01000002.1, read on the forward strand.
GTAGTCACCCGGAGAGGTTAGTTTCTGCTGGGCGGTCGCGAGGGCACACCCCTCGCGGGCGACAATTGTCTCGGATAACGCTGAGGGAGTGCAGGGAGATTCCGCCATGGTCACCAGAGATGTCGAGGACGGGCCCGTTCTCGGCACGCCCGACGACTACCCCGATCGTCCCAAGCGAAGGGGCCGGCTCGTCGTCCACGTGGTGATCGGCGTGCTGGTGGCCATCATCGCGGGCGGTTGGGGCTACGTCATGTGGTCGATGACGGCGGGCGGTTCCGAAGCCCCGTCACAGGTGATCACGTTCGAGGTGCTGAGCCCGAGTCGCGCGGAGATAACCTTCGAGGTCTACAAGCCCGATGACCGGGCGGCGGTGTGTCGCCTCCGCGCGCTCGACGTCAATCACGCGGAAGTGGGCATCCGAGAAGTAAGAATCCCGCCCGGCGAGGGTAGTAAGCCGGTCAAGGAAAGCCTGGACACCAGTGGTCAGGCGACTTCCGTCCACATCCAGTACTGCAATCTCGTATAGTGAGACATTTGGGGAGGCGTTCGAGCCGTTGTCTTGTTACCATTTCGCAATTCAACCGTACGCTACCTCGAAGTGATCTCAGGCCCCCTAGGCAAGCAAGGAGAACCCGTGGCCGACTCTCGCGATGAGAACGTCACATGGCTGACGCAGGAGGCGTACGACCGCCTGAAGGCGGAGTACGAGTATCTCTCTGGTCCCGGGCGCGTCGACATCGCCAAGAAGATCGAAGCCGCTCGGGAAGAGGGTGACCTGAAGGAGAACGGCGGCTATCACGCCGCCAAGGACGAGCAGGGCAAGATGGAGGCCCGGATCTTCCACCTCCGGCACATCCTCGACAGTGCCAAGGTCGGAGAGGCCCCCAAGACCGAGGGCGTGGTGGGTCCCGGCATGACGGTGACCATCAGGTTCGAGGGCGACGACGACGAGGTGACCTTCCTGCTCGCCTCCCGCGAGGAGAGCGGGGCGCCGATCGACGTGTACTCCCCCAAGTCCCCGCTGGGGGCGGCGATCAACGGTAAGAAGATCGGGGAGAAGGCGACCTACTCCATGCCCAACGGACGGCAGAACACCGTCGAGATCCTGGAGGCCGTGCCGTACGTCGGCAACTGACCCCACCGAACGACGACCGCCGGGCCAGTGGCCCGGCGGCTCTTTTGCGTGGGACGGGAATTCGCGAGGATCTCGGGTTTCTCGTCACCGCCCATGAACGGCGAAACACCCCCAGACTGGTGCTGTTCATCGTGGTGGCCCTGGTGGCGGTGCTGACCGCCGACGTGTTACTGCTCGTCCACCCGCCCCAGGTGAGTGCCGAGTTATCGGCCAGGGAATCGCGTCCCGCGCAACGGCTGCTGGCCCAGCAGCGGCCCCGGACGAAGCAGGCGGTCTCCACGCCCGCGCCGGTGGCCCCGCTTCGCACATTACATAAACCCCATCTTTTCGTTCTCACGCGCAAGCCGTTCACGAACGCGTTGCTGCACAAGGTGGCCAAGGTGCCAGGGGTGCGCGCGCTGGAGCTGGCCGACGCCGCCTCGGTCACCCTCGACGGCAAGCAGGTGCAGACGCTCGGGGTCGACCCATCGACGTTCCGGGCCTACACCCCGAAGGTGACCGCGGCGTCCGACCCGCTCTGGCGCAACGTGGCGGCCGGGGACGTGGCCGTCTCCTTCGTGCTCGGCAACGACGGCGGGCTCACGCTGCACCGGCAGGTGCTGGGGCCGGCCGGGCCGCTGCGGGTGGGCGCGTACGCCACCACCGGGTTCGGCGCCGTGGACGCGGTCGTCTCCCGCGAGGTCGGCCGCAGGATGGGCCTGCCCCACGACAACGCGCTCATCGTCAGCGCCCCCAAGACCGACGTCGAGCAGCTGCGCGCGGCGATCCTGCGGGTGCTGCCCAAGGGCACCCAGGTGGCGCTGGTCAACCCGGCGACGCCGCCGCGGCGGCAGCAGCAGGTGCCGCCGCGGGAGTGGCCGGCCGGGTCGTTCATGACGGGCGAGCAGCTCACCGCGGCGCTGCGGGCCGCCGTCTCCAAGCTCGGCCGCCCCTACGTGTGGGGGGCCGAGGGCCCCGACACCTTCGACTGCTCGGGGCTCGTCCAGTGGGCCTACGCGCAGGCGGGCGTGCGGATGCCCCGCGTGACGCACCAGCAGTGGCTGGCGGGGCCGCAGGTGCCGTACGAGCAGGCGCAGCCCGGCGACCTGCTGTTCTGGCGCAACGACCCGACGAACCCCGACTACATCTCGCACGTGGCCATCTACTGGGGCGACGGGAAGATGCTGCACGCGCCGCGTACCGGCGACGTGGTGAAGCTCGTCCCGGTGAGCATGCGCAACCTGGCCGGGGTGGTCAGGGTGAGCCCGGTGCAGGCCGCCAAGGTCCGTTAGCAGCGCCCAGGTCGGGTGGGGTGTTCGCGAGGGCCTTAGCTCTGTAATGTTGATTACATGACTACAGAGGATGAGGTTCGCGGCTGGTTCACGGGTCGGCTGCCCGAAGGGTGGTTCACCGGCGCCCCCGCGATCGTCCGCGACCGTGAGGAGATCGCCGTCGTCGGGACACTTCCCGACCCGCCCTCCGACGTGTCCGAGCCCGAGCGGGCCGCGCTCATCGAGGGAATCGCCGCCAGGTTCCGTGAGGAGACGCGAGAGCGGCGCATCGAGATCGCCCGCGAGGCCGAGCACCGATTCCGCCGCAAGGTGTCCTGGGGAGTCGCCTGCGGCGGCACGACTGTGATGTTCACCACACTTTCCGTGCCGGTCATGACGCGGCTGCGGCAGGCGGAACGCCAGGTCCTCGACACCCTGGTGGCCGCAGGCGTGGCGCGCAGCCGCAGTGACGCCCTCGCCTGGTGCGTACGCCTGGTCGGCAAGAACACCGACGCCTGGCTGGCCGACCTCCGCGACGCGCTCCAGCACGTCGACAGGGTCCGCGCCGCGGGCCCCGACGCCCATTCTTGATGCCGTCCAGCGGAAACGTGCCGGGAAATGGACTGGACCAATCGAGATATTGGTTTAGACCATCGAGATTGGTGTGGACCAGTGCGCTGAATTTCTTCTTTTAAATCCTCCTTCGTTGGGTAGTGAGACCCAATCGTCAGGGCTTCTGCCTGCGGTGATGGCATCGCCGAACAGGTCTATGCCAATTGGCTTTTCGTCGATCCGTCGTAAATGATGACGGGGCCCTGGGAGAGTGGAGGAGTCGAAGTCGTGTCCGTTTCCATGCAAGCAACCGCACCCACCAGCAATGCCGAATTGGTCGCCTGGGTGAACGAGATCGCGGCCCTGACCGAGCCCGACCGCGTCGAGTGGTGCGACGGGTCGGAGGCGGAGTGGACGCGCCTGACCAACCTGCTCGTCGAGCAGGGCACGCTCACCCGGCTGGCCGCCCGGCCCAACAGCTTCTACGCCAAGTCCGACCCGAGCGACGTGGCGCGCGTCGAGGACCGTACCTTCATCTGCTCAGAGCGCGAGGACGACGCCGGCCCGACGAACAACTGGGTCGCGCCCGACGAGATGCGCCGCACGTTCGGCGAGCTCTTCAAGGGCTGCATGCGCGGCCGCACCATGTACGTCGTCCCGTTCTGCATGGGCCCGCTCGGCGGCGAGATCTCGCAGCTCGGCGTCGAGATCACCGACTCCGCGTACGTCGCCGTGTCCATGCGCATCATGACCCGCATGGGCGAGCGGGCGCTGCGGCTCATCGAGAAGCGGGGCGAGTTCGTCAAGGCGGTCCACTCCGTCGGCGCGCCCCTCGAACCCGGCCAGGCCGACGTGCCGTGGCCGTGCAGCTCGACGAAGTACATCAGCCACTTCCCCGAGACGCGCGAGATCTGGTCGTACGGCTCCGGCTACGGCGGCAACGCGTTGCTCGGCAAGAAGTGCTATGCCCTGCGCATCGCCAGCGTCATGGCCCGCGACGAGGGCTGGCTGGCCGAGCACATGCTCATACTCAAGCTCACGCCGCCGAGCGGGGAGCCCCGCTACATCGCCGCCGCGTTCCCGAGCGCCTGCGGCAAGACCAACCTCGCGATGCTGGAGCCGACGATCCCCGGCTGGAAGGTCGAGACGATCGGCGACGACATCGCCTGGATGCGCTTCGGCGCCGACGGCCGCCTGTACGCGATCAACCCGGAGGCCGGCTTCTTCGGCGTGGCGCCCGGCACCGGTCAGACGACCAACGCCAACGCGGTCAAGGCCCTCTGGGGCAACGCCATCTTCACGAACGTCGCCCTCACCGACGACGGCGACGTGTGGTGGGAGGGCCTCACGGAGGAGCCTCCTGCGCACCTGACCGACTGGAAGGGGCGTTCCTGGACGCCCGGCAGCGGCGAGCCCGCCGCCCACCCCAACGCTCGCTTCACGGTTCCCGCCGCCCAGTGCCCGACCATCGCACCGGAGTGGCAGGACCCCAAGGGCGTGCCCATCTCGGCGATCCTGTTCGGTGGCCGCCGCGCCACCGCCGTCCCCCTGGTGACGGAGGCGCTGAGCTGGCAGCACGGCGTCTTTCTCGGAGCCAACGTCGCCTCCGAGAAGACCGCCGCCGCCGAGGGCAAGGTCGGTGAGCTGCGCTACGACCCGTTCGCGATGCTGCCGTTCTGCGGCTACAACATGGGCGACTACTTCGCCCACTGGCTGGAGATCGGCCGGCGGCAGGGCGCGAAGCTGCCGCGCGTCTACTACGTCAACTGGTTCCGCAAGAACACCGACGGCGCGTTCATCTGGCCCGGGTTCGGGGAGAACAGCCGCGTACTGAAGTGGATCGTCGAGCGCCTCAACGGCGCGGCCGACGCCGTGTCCACGCCGATCGGCCTGCTGCCGCGCGAGCTCGACACCGAGGGGCTCGACCTGTCGGAGGACGACCTGCGCACGCTGCTGACCGTTGAGCGCGACGTCTGGCGTGAGGAGGCGGCGCTGATCCCCGACCACTTCGCGAAGTTCGGCTCCCACCTGCCGAAGGAGCTGTGGGACGAGTACAACGCCCTGTGCGACCGCCTCAGCTGAGGCACGCGTGACCGGCCCGCACGCCGTGCGGGCCGGTTCGCGTGTTCAGGCGCGCCGGACGGCTTCGAGGGCGTAATCCCACAGGCGGTCGGCGAGAGCCGGGTCGATCGCCCACCCCGCCACGCCGCCGGTCGCCTCAGGACCGCCAGGAACCACCTCTTCCTCCTGGTTGTCGGAGAAGTACCGGCCGGTCACGCCCTTGACCAGCGGGGACGCGGCCAGCAGCACCGAGGTGCCGGCGCCCTGCTCCGGGGTCTTGTAGTAGTCGGGGGTCAGGAGGTTGCCCTCCTCGTCCATCGAGCCGAACGCCCGCATGGTGTCGTCGTCGAGGTGGCGCTGCAGGTTGGTGTGGATGTAGCCGGGGGCCAGCGAGTTGGCGGTGACGCCGTCGGCGGCCCAGCGCCGGGCGATCGCGACCGCGAGCAGGACGTCGGCCGTCTTCGACTGCGCGTACGCGACCCACGGGTCGTACGGGCGGCGCTCGAAGTGCGGGTCGTCGAAGTCGAACGGCGCCCTGAGGTGCGCGCCGGAACTCACGGTGACGACCCGCGCGTCACCGGCCTCGCGCAGGTTCTCGTGCAGGCCGGTGATCAGCGCGAAGTGACCGAGGAAGTTCGTCGCGAGCTGCAGCTCCCAGCCATTGGCGGCGAGCTCGCGGGTGGGCACCGCCATGATCCCGGCGTTCGCCACGATCGCGTGCAGCGGCCCCGTCCAGCCGGCCACGAACGCGCGCACGGAGCCGAGGTCGCTCAGATCGAGGGCCCGCTCACCGTCGGCGGGGTTGCGGGTGGCGACGGTGACCTCGGCCCCCGCACCCCGCAGCGCCTGGACGGTCGCCGCGCCGATCCCGGACGCGCCCCCGGTGACGATGATGCGGCGGCCGGTGAGGTCGACGCCGGCGAGGATCTCGGCGGCCGGGGTCTTGGCCCCGAACGGAGTGCTGATACGTGTCATGTGTCCCACGCTAGGAGCCGATGACTGGACGGGGAATGCTTCCGGGTCCAACATAGTTGCGTGAACGTCCAACGTGCCGATCCCCTCGAAGAGGTCCTCACGCTCGTCGGCGCGACCGGCCACCTGTCGGTCGGGCTGGTGGCCGGCGGCGAGTGGGCGGTGGCGTTCGAGCCGCCGCAGGGGGTGAAGTTCAACGCCGTACGCCGCGGGCACTGCCTGCTCACCGTCGACGGCGTGCCCGAGCCGATCCGGCTGGACGAGGGCGACTGCTTCCTGCTCACCCAGCCGCGCAGCTTCATCCTGGCCGGCGGGCCGGGGGTGGAGCCGGTCCCGGCCCATCCGATCTTCGTGGCGGCCACCGACGGCACGGCCAGGGTCGGCACCGGCGACGACGTCGTGTTCCTCGGCGGCCGGTTCGACTTCGGCGAGCGCGCCCAGGAGCTGCTGCTCGACGGGCTCCCGCCGCTGATCCACGTGCCCGGCCGCACCCCCGAGGCCGCCACCGTGCGCTGGGCGCTCGACCAGATCGACGCCGAACTGCGCGCGCGGCCGCTCGCCTCGACGCTCGTCACCGAGCATCTCGCCCTCGTCATGCTCATCCACGTCCTGCGACTCCACCTGGCCGCCGCCGGGCCCGGCGAGGTGTCCGGCTGGCTGGCCGGACTCGCTGACCCGGTCGTGGCCCCGGCGCTGCGGGCCATGCACGCCCGTCCTGCGCATGCCTGGACGGTGGCGCAGCTGGCCGAGGTCGCCGCGGTGTCGCGGTCGACGCTCGCCGCCCGGTTCAAGCAGGTCGTCGGGCAGGGCCCGCTCAACTACCTGAGCGGCTGGCGGATCGAGCTCGCCGCCGAGCGCCTGCGCCGCGGCGACGGAACGGTGGCGGTGATCGCCCGTGAGGTCGGGTACGGCTCGGAGAGCGCGCTCAGCAACGCGTTCAAGCGGGTCACCGGCGCGTCCCCGCGCGACTACCGCCGGCGGCTCGGTGCGCCGGTGCGGTCCGGAAGTGGCCTCGGCTCGGCGACGTGATCGGTGATGAGGACCAACGTCCTTCGGCCGCGGGCCGTACGGCACTGATCTCACGACCGCGCGAACGGTGTGATGGAGGCGCGAACAGGACCGCACGACACGGCAGAGAGGCAGGCCCCCCATGGCCACCATCCACAGGCCCGCGACGGACATCGGCGTCGGCAAGGCCGCGCGCACACCCGCGGACTACGTCTGGGCGGTCGCCCGGATCGCGATCGGGTGGGTCTTCCTGTGGGCGTTCCTGGACAAGACGTTCGGTTGGGGGTTCGCCACTCCCGCGGACAAGGCGTGGCTCGCGGGCGGCAGCCCGACGACCGGATTCCTCAAGGGCACCGGCGAGCACGCGCTGGGCGGCTTCTTCACGAGCCTCGCGGGGCAGGCATGGGTCGACTGGCTGTTCATGGCCGGCCTGGCAGGCGTCGGCCTGGCGCTCGTGCTCGGGGTCGGAACGCGCGTCGCCGCCGTCGCCGGCGGCGCGATGCTGCTCCTGATGTGGGCCGCCGCGCTGCCCCTGGAGACCAACCCCTTCGTCGACGACCACATCGTGTACGCGATCGTGCTGGCCGGCCTGGCTCTCACCGGCGCCGGCACCACCCTCGGCCTGGGGAACCTGCCCGTCGTCCAGCGCAACGGCTGGCTCAAGTAGCCGAGACCACGCCACAACGCCCACCCCCGGCCCAGGGGGTGGGCGTTGTGGCGTCCATGAGCCGGGCAGCACGGGGGGCATGACGACCTCTGGCAGGGCCCCGCGCCGGGTTCGGGACCAATGGCACTGTGCCGGTGGACCTTCTCCTCCGGCGCCGTGGCGCCGGCCTTGCCAGGCTGAACATGACACATCCGGTTCGGTGAAGGAGATGAGTGATGGCCGGTCAGATCGTGGTCGCGGTGGACGGGTCCGCGCCTGCCGCCGCGGCGCTGGAGTGGGCAGCCGCTGACGCCGAGCGCCGCAGACTCGACCTGCGCATCGTGCACGTGGGGGAGTCGTGGCCGTACGACGAGCGCGTCGAGTACTGCCGGACCACTCTCGAGAACGCCGCCGACCGGGCGCGCGAACTCGCCGAAGGCGTCAAGGTCGGCACCGAACTGCTGACCGGGAACGTGATCGACGCGCTCATCGGCGAGTCCCGGCAGGCCGACACCCTGGTGCTGGGCAGCCGCGGCCTCGGCGGGTTCACCGGGATGGTCGTCGGCTCCGTCGGCATGGGCGTGGCCGGGCACGCGGCCGGGCCGGTCGTCGTGGTCCGCGGCCCCGCGGCCGGCGCGCACGGCAGGGTCGTGGTCGGATACGACGGATCCGACCACGCGCAGGCGGCCATGGCGTACGCCGTCGAGCAGGCCAGAGCCCGTCGCTCCGAGCTGCACGTGGTTTCGGCCTGGCAGGTGCCGATGCCCGCGCCGTACGCGCTCGCCTACGCTCCGCTGATCGAGCAGGCGCTGGAGGAGGAGAGCCGGGCGGCGCGCGCACGGATTCTTCCCTGGCAGCAGAGCGACCCCGACGTCACCATCACCCACGAGGAACTGCACACGCACCCGGTGGCGGCCCTGGTCCAGGCCGCGCGAACCGCCGATCTCGTCGTGGTGGGCTCGCGCGGCCGCGGTGGCTTCGCCTCGGCCGTGCTCGGCTCGGTGAGCCACGGCGTGCTGCACCACGTGAGCTGCCCGGTCGCGGTGGTCCGGCCGCGCGGAGCGGAGGCGTCGTGAACACCGAGACGGTTACCGCCGGCCAGGTGATGAGCCGCGTGCTGGTGGCCGTGAAAGCGGAGGAGTCGCCGCTGCTGGCCTGGGAGTTGATGCGCCAGGCCGGCGTGCACCACCTGCCCGTGGTCGACGGTCCGCACGTGCTCGGCATCCTGACGCGCGAGGACCTGGCCGCCTCCTGGTCCGGCGGGCCGCACGAGCAGTCCGCCCGCCGCGTGCGGGATCTACTGCGACGGGCGACGCGGCCCAGCGTCCGGCCGGACACCCCGCTGGCCAAGGTCGCCGCCGTGATGCTCGACGCCGGCGTGGACGCGGTGCCGGTGCTCTCGGCCCACGGGCCGGTGGGCCTGATCACCGCCCGTGATGTGCTGGCCGCGGTCGCGGGACGTGTCAGGGACGCCCAGGAGCGGGGTGAGGTGGTCACCGGCATGTTCCGCCTGGAACCGGTACAGCCCCCACGCGGGTGATCCGCCCCTCAGCGAGGGGGACCTCTTGCTGAGAGCGGGGCGTGCGCAGTCGATCCGTCGGGTACGCCGGGGTCTGTGACGGAAGAGGGGTGCCCATGTCGGAGCTGGACGGGCCGGTCAGCGACGCGCTGCTGAAACTCGGGCGGCACCTGCGGCCGGGCCGGGTCTCGGCCGACCTCCGGTCGCTGCACCAGGTGGGCGGGCGTCAGGGGGACGCCTTCTACCGCGACCGGTGGAGCCACGACAAGGTGGTGCGCTCCACGCACGGGGTGAACTGCACGGGCTCGTGCTCGTGGAAGGTCTACGTCAAGGACGGGATCATCACCTGGGAGGCGCAGCAGACCGACTACCCGAGCGTGGGCGGCGACCGGCCGGAGTACGAGCCGCGCGGCTGCCCGCGCGGCGCGGCCTTCTCCTGGTACACCTACTCCCCGACGCGGGTGCGCTACCCGTACGCCCGCGGCGTGCTGGTGGAGATGTACCGCGAGGCCAGGGCGCGGCTCGGCGACCCGGTCGAGGCGTGGGCCGAGATCACCGCCGACCCGTCGAGGCGGACCAGGTACCAGTCGGCGCGGGGCAAGGGCGGGCTCGTACGCGTCACCTGGGACGAGGCCTGCGAGATCGTCGCGGCGGCCCACGTGCACACGATCAAGACGTACGGTCCCGACCGCGTGGCCGGCTTCTCCCCGATCCCCGCCATGTCGATGGCCTCGCACGCGGTCGGCGCCCGGTTCGTCTCGCTGATCGGCGGCGCCATGCTGTCGTTCTACGACTGGTACGCCGATCTGCCGGTGGCCTCCCCGCAGGTGTTCGGCGACCAGACGGACGTGCCGGAGTCTGCCGACTGGTGGGACGCGGCGTACCTGCTGGTGTGGGGCTCCAACGTGCCGGTCACCCGGACGCCGGACGCCCATTACCTGGCGGAGGCGCGCTACCGCGGCCAGAAGGTGGTGGTGCTCTCGCCCGACTACAGCGACGCAGCGAAGTTCGCCGACGAGTGGCTGGCCCCCCACCCGGGCACGGACGGCGCACTGGCCATGGCCATGGGGCACGTGATCCTCAAGGAGTTCTTCGTCGACCGGCTGACGCCGTCCTTCGCCGGTTACGTCAAGCGGTTCACCGACCTGCCGTTCCTCGTGCGCCTGCGGGAGCGGGACGGATCGTACGTGCCGGACAAGTTCCTCACCGCGGCCGACCTCGGGCACGACGGCGAGGCGGCGGCGTTCGCCACGGTCCTGCTGGACGGGCGGACCGGCGAGCCGGTCGTGCCGAACGGCTCGCTCGCCTTCCGCTACTCCGAGTGGGGGCGCGGCCGCTGGAACCTCGACCTGGGCGAGGCCGACCCGCTGCTGACCGCCCTCGGCGGGGAACCTGTCACCGTCGCGCTGCCGCGCTTCGACGGCCACGGCGACGGGGTGCTGGAGCGGGGCGTGCCGGCGCGGCGAGTGGGCGGTCACCTGGTGACCACGGTGCTCGACCTGATGCTCGCCCAGTACGGGGTGGTCCGCGACGGCCTGCCGGGACGCTGGCCGTCCGGGTACGACGACGCGGCGGAGCCGTACACGCCGGCCTGGCAGGAGACCGTCACCGGCGTGCCGGCGTCGGCGGCGGCCCGCATCGCCAGGGAGTTCGCCGCGAACGCCGAGGAATCGGGCGGCCGATCCATGATCATCATGGGGGCGGGGGCGAACCACTGGTTCCACGCCGACACGATCTACCGCTCGTTCCTGGCGCTGACCACGCTGACCGGCTGCCAGGGCGTCAACGGCGGCGGCTGGGCGCACTACGTCGGGCAGGAGAAATGCCGGCCGATCACCGGGTGGGCGCAGCTCGCGTTCGGGCTCGACTGGTCGCGGCCGCCCCGGCAGATGATCAGCACCGCCTACTGGTACCTGCACACCGATCAGTGGCGCTACGACACCTACCCGGCCGACGTCGTCAGCTCGCCGCTCGGCGAGGGCGCGTTCGCCGGCAAGGCCACCGCCGACCTGCTGGCCGACTCGGCCCGCATGGGCTGGATGCCGTCGTACCCGACCTTCGACCGCAACCCACTCGACCTGGCCGACGAGGCCGCCGCGGCGGGCGCCGACGCCGGGTCGTACGTGGCCGACGAGGTCGCCGCGGGGCGGCTCGGCTTCGCCTGCGAGGACCCCGACGCGCCCGCGAACTGGCCGCGCGTGCTGACCGTGTGGCGGGCGAACCTGTTCGGCTCGTCGGCCAAGGGGAACGAGTACTTCCTGCGCCATCTGCTGGGCGCCGACTCCGCCGTGCGCGCGCAGGAGGCCGCGCCGCCGCAGCGGCCGGCGAGCCTCGCCTGGACGGACGAGGCGCCGCGCGGCAAGCTCGACCTGCTGCTGTCGCTGGACTTCCGGATGACGTCCACCACGCTGTTCTCCGACATCGTGCTGCCCGCCGCGACCTGGTACGAGAAGCACGATCTGTCCTCGACCGACATGCACCCGTTCGTGCACGCCTTCACGCCGGCGATCGACCCGCCCTGGCAGACCCGTACCGACTTCGCCGCCTTCCACGCCATCGCCCGTGCCTTCAGCGACCTCGCCGCGACCCGTCTGGGCACCCGCACAGACGTGGTCGCCGCGCCGCTGCTGCACGACACGCCTGACGAGCTGGCCACCCCGTACGGGCGGGTCCGCGACTGGCGGGCGGCGGGACGGCCGCCCACGCCCGGACGCGACTTCCCCAAGGTGGTGACCGTCGAGCGCGACTACGCGGCCGTGGCGGAGCGGATGGCCGCCCTCGGCCCGCTGCTGGAGCGGCTGGGCGCCACCACCAAAGGACTGACGTACGACGTCTCCGGCGAGATCGGCCGGCTGGCCCGGGTGAACGGCACCACCGCCGGCGGCCGTCCGTCCCTGGCCCGCGACGTCGACCTGTGCGAGGCGATCCTGGCCCTGTCGGGCACCACGAACGGCCGCCTGGCCGCGCAGGGGTTCGCCACGCTGGCCGCGCGCACCGGCACCTCGTTCGACGGTCTGGCCGACGAGCACAAGCGGATCACGTTCGCCGACACCCAGGCCCGGCCGGTTCCGGTGACGACGTCACCGGAATGGTCCGGCAGCGAGGCGGGCGGCCGCCGCTACGCGCCGTTCACGCTCAACGTCGAGCACCGCAAACCCTGGCACACCCTCACCGGCCGCCAGCACTTCTACCTCGACCACGACTGGATGCACGAGGCGGGCGAGGCGCTGCCCGTCTACCGGCCGCCGCTGGACATGGCCGCGCTGTTCGGCGAGCCCGCCCTCGGCTCTGGCGGCGCGCAGGGCGTCGTCGTGCGCTACCTCACCCCGCACTCGAAGTGGTCGATCCACTCGGAGTACCAGGACAACCTGCTCATGCTCACGCTGTCGCGCGGCGGGCCGACGATCTGGATGAGCCCGTCCGACGCGGCCAGGGCGCGGGTCGCCGACAACGACTGGGTGGAGGCCGTCAACCGCAACGGCGTCGTGGTCGCCCGTGCCGTCGTCTCGCACCGCATGCCGGAGGGCACGGTGTACATGCACCACGCGCAGGAGCGGGTGGTGGACGTGCCGAAGAGCGAGATCTCGGGCCTGCGCGGCGGCATCCACAACTCGCTCACCCGCCTGATGGTCAAACCCACCCACCTGATCGGCGGCTACGCCCAGCTGAGCTTCGCGTTCAACTACCTCGGGCCGACCGGCAACCAGCGCGACGAGGTCACCATGATCCGCCGCCGCAGCCAGGAGGTCGAGTACTGATGCGCGTCATGGCACAGCTGGCCATGGTCATGAACCTGGACAAGTGCATCGGCTGCCACACCTGCTCGGTCACCTGCAAGCAGGCCTGGACCAACAGGGCCGGCACCGAGTACGTCTGGTTCAACAACGTCGAGACCCGCCCCGGCCAGGGCTATCCCCGTACCTACCAGGACCAGGAGAGGTGGAAGGGCGGCTGGGAGCTCAACCGGCGCGGCCGGCTGAGCCTGAAGGCGGGCGGGCGGGTGCGGAAGCTTCTGACCATCTTCGCCAACCCGCTGATGCCGTCCCTCCAGGACTACTACGAGCCCTGGACGTACGACTACGACCGGCTGTTCTCCGCGCCCATGCAGGCCGACGCCCCGGTGGCGCGGCCCCGTTCGCTCATCACCGGCGAGCCCACCAAGATCAGCTGGAGCGCGAACTGGGACGACAACCTGGCCGGCGACCCCTCACCCGACCCGGTGCTGCGCAAGGTGTCGGGCCAGGTCACGCTGGAGTTCGAGCGGGCCTTCATGTTCTACCTGCCGCGCATCTGCGAGCACTGCCTCAACCCGTCCTGCGTGGCCTCCTGCCCGTCGGGCGCGCTGTACAAGCGCTCGGAGGACGGCATCGTCCTGGTCGACCAGGACCGCTGCCGGGGGTGGCGGATGTGCGTGACGGGCTGCCCGTACAAGAAGGTGTACTTCAACCACCGCACCGGGAAAGCCGAGAAGTGCACGTTCTGCTTCCCCCGGGTCGAGGTGGGCATCCCCACGGTCTGCTCCGAGACGTGCGTGGGACGGCTGCGCTACATCGGGCTCGTCCTGTACGACGCCGACCGGGTGGCCGCGGCGGCCGCCACCCCCGACGAGAAGGACCTGTACGAGGCGCAGAAGAGCGTCCTGCTCGACCCGCACGACCCCGAGGTGGCCGCCGCCGCCCGCGCCGAAGGCATCCCCGACGACTGGCTGGAGGCCGCCCGCCGGTCGCCCGTCCACAAGCTGATCTTCGATCTCGGCGTGGCGCTGCCGCTGCACCCGGAATACCGGACGATGCCGATGGTCTGGTACATCCCGCCGCTGTCGCCGGTCGTGGACGTGCTGGCCGGCACCGGCCACGACGGCGAGGACGCGGGCAACCTGTTCGGCGCCATCGACGCCCTGCGCATCCCGATCGGCTACCTGGCCGAGCTGTTCACCGCCGGTGACCCAGGGCCCGTGCGGGCGGTGCTGCGCCGGCTCGCCGCGATGCGCTCGTACATGCGCCGCCTCAACCTCGGGCAGGACCCCGACGAGTCGATCGCCAGCGCCGTGGGGATGAGCGGCGCGCAGGTCGAGGACATGCACCGCCTGCTGGCCCTCGCCCCCTACGGCGAGCGGTACGTCATCCCCACGGCGCACGCCGAGCAGGGCGCGCAGCTGGAGGAGCTCGCCACCGGTTGCAGCCTCGACTACGAGGGCGGCCCCGGCATGACCGGGCCGTTCGGCGAGGCGTCGGGGCGGCCGGCGCCGGTCGCGGTGGAGAGCTTCCACGCGCTGCGCGAACGGCAGGAGAGCGACGACCTGGACGCCGCCGACGACCTGCACGGCCGCGTCAACCTGCTCAACTGGGACGGCAAGGGCACGCCCGACGGGCTGTTCCCCAGGAGGAAGAGATGAGGGAACGGCACCTGCGCACCGCCCACATGGTGGCCTCAGTGCTGCTCGCCTACCCCGACGAGCGCCTGCACGACGGGCTGGACGTGCTGGCCGCCGAGGTGACCGGCCTGCCGGCGGGCGAGACGCGGGAGCGGCTGGCCGCCTTCCTCACGCACGCGGCCGCGACCGACCCGGCGCTGCTGGCCGCCCACTACGTGGCGACGTTCGACCTGAAGCGGCGCTGCTGCCCGTACCTCACGTACTACGCCTACGGCGACACCCGCAAGCGCGGCGCCGCGTTGCTGCGCTTCAAGCACGCCCTGCGCGCGGCGGGTTTCGAGCTCACCGACGGTGAGCTGCCCGACCACCTCGCCGTGGTGTGCGAGCTGTCGGCGCGCGGAGCCGTCCGGCAGGCCCGGCGGCTGATGACCGAGCACCGCGCCGGCCTGGAGGTGCTGCGCGCGGCCCTGGACGAGGAGCGCTCCCCGTACGCGGGCGTCGTCGCCGCCGTGCTGGCCACGCTGCCCCCGGCCGGCGCCCGCGCGCGGGAGACCGCGGCGCGCCTGGCCGCCGATGGCCCGCCGGCCGAGGCCGTCGGCCTGGAACCGTACGCGATCATGGAGGCCGGCTGATGAGCGTGCTGCTGTGGGTGGTCGCGCCGTACGTGGCGCTGACCGTGTTCGTGCTCGGCCACCTCTGGCGCTACCGCTACGACAAGTTCGGCTGGACGACCAGGTCCTCGCAGCTGTACGAGTCGCGCCTGCTGCGGGTCGGCAGCCCGCTGTTCCACTTCGGCATCCTCGTGGTGGCACTCGGCCACGTCGGCGGCCTGGTGATCCCCAAGAGCTGGACCGAGGCCGTGGGCGTCGGCGAGCACCTCTACCACCTCCTGGCCGTCGTGCTCGGCGCGGTCGCGGGCGTCGCCACCGTGGGCGGCCTGGCGATCCTGATCTACCGGCGCCGTACGGTCGGCCCGGTCTTCACCGCCACCACCCGCAACGACAAGCTCATGTACGCGGTCCTGACCCTCACCATCGTCCTCGGCCTGGCCGCCACCGTCCTGGCCAACATCGCGGGCGGCGGCTACGACTACCGCACCACCGTCTCCCCGTGGTTCCGGTCGATCTTCCTGCTCCAGCCCGACCCGGCGCTGATGACCGGCGTGCCGCCGCTGTTCCAACTGCACGCGCTCAGTGCGCTGGTGCTGTTCACCATCTGGCCGTTCACCCGGCTGGTGCACATGCTCACCGCGCCGCTCGGCTACCTGACCCGGCCCTACATCGTCTACCGCAGCAGGGACGAGGGGCGTCCCGCCGCCCGGCGCGGCTGGGAACCGCTGAACCCGGTGACGCGGGCGAAGAAGTCGTGAGCAAATAGTGCTAAACCCCTGGCCGGGCCATGGCGATTCTTACTGTCGGCAGTACGGGTCACATCCGACAGCAGGAACCAACGGTCCTGGAGGGGAGGCCGTACATGGATCTGGTCATCCTGGTCCTTTCCGTGGCCATGGCGGTGTTCGCCGGCCACGTGGTTCACTCGTTCCGGCGGGTTCTCACCGCCTTACGCGCGATCGAGGCGAGTCGCCGCCCATCGGAAGCCGGGCACTACGAGCTGGCGTACCTGGCCGCGGGCGCGCGCCGCGTGGCGGAGACGGCCATCGTGCTGCTGGCCGAGACGGGGGTCCTGCGCGCGTCGCGCGGGGGGCTCGTGCACGCCGTCGCCGGCGGCTTCAGGCCGAGCCATCCGATCGAGGACGCCGTACTCGCGAAGGTGTCCCCCGCAGGATCGGCGGTGCGGACGCTCGCCGAGCAGGTCGCCCACGCCCGGGTGATGGACGCGCTCGGCCAGGAGCTCGCGGAGCGCGGCCTGGTCCGTCCGGACTCCCTGCTCCACCGCATCGACATGCTGCGGCTGTGGGTGCGGCTGGTCGCCGGCCTGGCGCTGCCTGGAGCCGGCCTCGCCGGGCTGTTGCTGGTGGCCGGGGGCGGGGACCCGGCGCCGGTGGCCGCCCTGGCGTTCTTCCTGCTCGCGTTCGGCCTGGCGGCGTACGTCGGGATGGCGGTGAGCGCCTACGCCTACGGCCCGGTCTACCGTCCGGTCGCGACACTGACGCCGCGACGCGCGCGCCGGCGGGCGCTCGCCGCGCCGGTGCTGACCGAGGCGGGACGCAGGGTGCTCGCCGCGGCCGAGCGCGAGCATCCCCCGGGGAGCGTGGAGGTCCATCTCGTCGTCGCGCTGCACGGTTGCGCCGAGCTGGGCCACGACTCGCTCCTGTACGAGGCGTTCAACCCCCCGCCGCTCGCCGCGGCGCCATCGGTGCCGTCGGCGTCGTCCAGGGGAGGTTCGTACGGTTCGTCGGGAAGCGGAGGCGGGCAGTCGTACACGTCGTCCTCCTCGCCGGTCAGCTGCGGCGGCGGGAGCTCGAGCTGCGGTGGGGGTTCGGGCTGTGGCGGAGGCGGCGGCTGTGGCGGGGGAGGGTGCTGACGTGCGCGGGCTGGGCGTGGGCATCGGGTGGCGGCCGGAGCTCGACCTGACGATCGAGCGGATGGCGGGCGTCGGCTTCGTCGAGGTCGTCGCCGAGAACATCGATCCCTGGCAGCTGCCCGAGTCGCTGGAGGTGCTGCGGGCGCGGGGCCTCCCGGTGATCCCGCACGGGGTGTCGCTCGGCATCGGGGACGCCGAGCGGCCCTCCCAGGCCCGCCTCGCCCGCCTGGCCGCCTGCGCGCGTGCTCTGGACGCGCCGCTGGTCAGCGAGCACCTGGCGTTCGTCCGCGGCGGTGGAGCCGAGGCCGGGCACCTGCTGCCGGTGCCGCGGACGAGGGAGGCGCTGCGGATCGTCGCCGAGAACGTGCGCCTGGCCCAGGAGGCCCTGCCGGTCCCGCTGGCCCTGGAGAACGTCGCCGCCCTCTTCTGCTGGCCGGACGACGAGCTCACCGAGGCCGAGTTCCTGGCCGAGCTGGTCGAGCGCACCGGCGTGGGGCTGCTCGTCGACGTGGCCAACCTGCACACCAACCAGGTCAACCTCGGCCTGTCCGCGGTGGCGGCGCTCGACGCGCTGCCGCTGGAGCACCTCGCGTACGTGCACGTCGCCGGTGGGCTGGAGCACGGCGGCCTCTGGCACGACACGCACACGGCCCGCGCGCCGCAGGCCGTCCTCGACCTGCTCGCCGAGCTGTGCGCCCGTACCGAGCCGCCGGGGGTGCTGCTGGAGTGGGACGACGCGTACCCGCCGGACGACGTCCTGCTGGACGAGCTGGCGCGGATCAGGTCGGCGATGGCCGCCGGGATCTCGCGGTGAGCGAGGAGTCGCGACGCAGGCTGGGGGAGGCGCAGCGGCGGCTGGTCGCGGCGCTGGTCGCCGGGGGAGAGGCGCCCGCCGGGTTCGACCGCGAACGGCTGCGGGCGCAGTCGGCGAGCCTGGTGGCCAAGCGGCGCGCGATCGTGGCCCGCATCCGTCCCGACGCGGCCGAGGCGGCCGGTCCCGAGCTGGCGGCGGAGTTCGCCGCGTACGCGCGGGCCCGCGCCGCCCCGCCGTCCGGCTACCGCGCCGATGCCGACGACTTCGCCGCCTGGCTGGTCGCGCGCGGCCGGATGCCCGCCGCGAGGCCCCGGCGCCGGTGGTGGTCCAGACGATCGTCCCCGTGACCGGCGGGCGGCCGCGGCCTAAGCTGATGATCACAGCAAGCGCTTGGGAGGCGGCATGCGGATCGTCAACATGGGCGAGTGGCCCCTGGCACCCGAGGACGAGGGACGGCACGAGCCCGGCGGCGAGCCGCTGTGGAACGAGTCCTGGTACTACGACTTCGTCGCCGAGGACGGCAGCCTGGGCGGCTACGTCCGCCTCGGCCTCTACCCCGCGTGGGGGCGCGCCTGGTACTGGGCCTGCCTCGTGACCGCCGACGGGGAGCGGGTGGCGGTGATCGACCACGAGGCGCCGCTGCCCGGCCCCGGCCTGTCCGTCTCCGGCGACGGCTACACGGCCTCCCACGCCACCGTCGAGCGCTTCCGGTCCGCCCGCGTCCACCTGGCCTCCAAGGAGCTCTCCCTCGACCTCGAATGGCGTACGGAGGGCGGCGTCTACGGCTACGCGATCACGCCGCGCTACGAGGTGCCCTGCGTGGTCACCGGCACGATCGGCGGCGTCCCCTTCCGCGGGTACGGCGAGCGCGACCACAGCTGGGGCGTGCGCGACTGGTGGTCGATCTCGTGGCTGTGGAGCAGCGGCCGGCTGGAGGACGGCTCCTTCGTCCACGGCATGCGCCCCAACTTCGGCATGGAGCTGCCCTGGCCGGCGTTCGCGGTGCCCCCGGGCGGCGAGCTGGAGCACGTGGCCGGCTTCTCGGCGGCGACCGTGTTCGACGGCGACCGGCCGTCCGAGACCGTGCTGGGCTTCCCCGGCCGCGCCACCACGGTGCGTCCCGTCGCCTTCGCCCCCGTGACCCTGACCTCGCCCGACGGGAAGGTGGCGGAGTTCCCCCGGGCCATGTGCCGCTTCGAGTCCGAGGACGGGCGTACCGGCTGGGGCTGGACGGAATGGCACCAGCCGCCGGGCTGGCGCGACCACCTGTGGCAGCCGTCTCAGCAGGCCTGACGCGCGTTTAGCCGAGTTTCGACCGGAAACGGTGCAGGCCATGGGGGGACTGCGCTGCATGGACGGCTCGTACCTGAGCGTCACGCCTGTCGCGTGCACCGACAGCGTCGGCACGCCGTACGAGGTCACGTTGGAGCTGCACCGCGACGGGACGCCGTACGGGAGCGTGGGGGAGCGCTGCGGCTGGCTGCTGGAACGGCTGGCGCGCGGCGTCGATGACGCGCGCCGGGGCGGGGACGCGGCGCGGCGCTGGGCCGATCCTGACGATCGTTTCCCGGTCGCCGAACCCGACGGTGAGCTGTTCTCCTTCCGCTACCGCACGCGGACCGGCGCCGAGGGCGGCGAGCTGCGCTGCCAGCTCAGGACGATCCCGGTGTGGCAGCCCGCGTGCGGCGAGTGGCGGCTGACGAGACGGGCGTACGTCGAGGCCTGGGGCTCGACCGGCGCGGGCACGCGGGCGGTGCTGACGTCGGCGGAGCTGTCGGCCTTCATCCGGCAGCTCGTCCGGGAGGCGGAAGGGTGTCTGGAAGGTGGCGATCAAGAGAGGAATGCCGTAAAAGGCGCAGGCATGGGCGATTCGCGGTGATAATTGGGTTTTGGGGCGATATCACAGCATCGCTGGGGAGGCACTCCGTGGGCCTGCGCGACCTGGTCTACCGGCTGTACGAACGACGGCTGGAGGCCAAGCTGTCCAAGGACGGCATTCCGCGGCACGTCGGTGTCATCATCGACGGCAACCGCCGCTGGGCGCGTGCCATGGGGATGAACGACGTGTCGTCCGGTCACCGCAAGGGCGCCGACAAGATCTCGGAGCTGCTGCAGTGGTGCCGTGAGACCGGCGTCGAGGTCGTCACCGTCTGGATGCTGTCCAACGACAACCTCAACCGGCCCAGGGAGGAACTGGAGCCGCTGCTGCGCATCATCGAGGACGTGACCCGCGAACTCGTCGCCGAGGGCTGGCGGATCATCCCGGTGGGCGCGCTCGACCTTCTCCCGGATCGCACGGCCAATGTCCTAAAAAATGCAAAAGAAGCCTCATCAAACCGTCCAGGCCTGATTGTGAACGTTGCAGTTGGGTATGGAGGAAGGCGTGAGATTGCCGATGCGGTGCGCTCACTGCTCCAGGAGCAAGCGAGCAAGGGGGCGAGCATCGAGGACCTCGTCGAGGTGCTCGATGTCGAGCACATCGCGGAGCATCTCTACACTCGCGGCCAACCCGACCCGGACCTCCTCATCCGGACCTCGGGCGAGCAGCGCCTGTCGGGCTTCATGCTGTGGCAGAGCGCTCATTCGGAGTTCTACTTCCATGAGGCGTACTGGCCCGACTTCCGCAGGGTCGACTTCCTGCGGGCGCTGCGCGACTACGCTGCGAGACACCGGCGTTACGGTTCCTGACGCGACATTCGGGTATTCAGGACGTAACGTTGCAAGTGTCCGGTCACAGGCCGGACATTTCGGAGAGGGCCCGCCTTTGCACCACGATCTGCTGAGGGGGCCGGGCCTCCGGCGCCGACGGCGTTCGCGGTCGGGGACGCGGGACCGGTCCGATTCCCACCTCGTCTGCAGGGTGCCCGTACCAACTGGGCGCCCGGGGGAGAACGTGTGGCAGTGTCCTCGAGCAACCCTACTCACCAGCCGGCCAAGCGCACGTACGTCCTGGACACCTCAGTCTTGCTGGCCGACCCGGCGGCAATGACCCGCTTCGCCGAGCACGACGTCGTCCTTCCCATCGTGGTCATCACAGAACTGGAGGGAAAGCGGCACCACCCCGAACTCGGCTACTTCGCGAGGAAGGCGCTGCGCTACCTCGATGATCTGCGTATCAAGTACGGGCGGCTGGACGAGGCGATGCCCACCGGCGACGGCACGATCAGGGTTGAGCTCAACCACAGCGACCCGTCCATTCTGCCCGTGGGGTTCCGCCTGGGCGACAACGACACGCGCATCCTGACGGTCGCGCGTTCGCTCGCCGCGGAGGGCTGCGACGTGGTCCTCGTCTCCAAGGACCTGCCGATGCGGGTCAAGGCGGCCTCCATCGGCCTGGCGGCCGAGGAGTACCGCGCCGAGCTCGTGGACGAGTCCGGCTGGACGGGGATGGCCGAGATCCAGGTCACGGCCGAGGACGTCGAGACGCTCTTCGAGCACGGCACCGCCGACGTCGAGGAGGCAAGGGAGCTGCCCGCCCACACGGGCCTGCGGCTGCTGTCGGCCAAGGGCTCGGCGCTCGGCCGGGTGCAGCCCGACAAGTCCGTACGCCTGGTCCGCGGCGACCGCGAGGTCTTCGGCCTGCACGGCCGCTCGGCCGAGCAGCGGGTCGCGCTCGAACTGCTCATGGACCCGGAGATCGGCATCGTCTCGCTCGGCGGCCGGGCCGGCACCGGCAAGTCGGCGCTGGCGCTCTGCGCGGGCCTGGAGGCCGTCCTGGAGCGCCGTCAGCACCGCAAGGTCGTCGTCTTCCGCCCGATCTACGCCGTCGGCGGCCAGGAGCTGGGCTACCTGCCCGGCACCGAGGGCGAGAAGATGGGCCCGTGGGCCCAGGCGGTCTACGACACGCTCGGCGCGATCACCTCGCCCGAGGTGATCGAGGAGGTGCTCGACCGGGGGATGCTCGAGGTGCTCCCGCTGACGCACATCCGTGGCCGGTCGCTGCACGACGCGTTCGTGATCGTGGACGAGGCCCAGTCGCTCGAGCGCGGGGTGCTGCTGACGGTGCTCAGCCGCATCGGCGCCAACTCGCGCGTCGTGCTCACCCATGACGTGGCGCAGCGCGACAACCTGCGCGTCGGACGGCACGACGGGGTCGTCGCGGTGGTCGAGAAGCTCAAGGGCCACCCGCTGTTCGCGCACGTCACGCTGACCCGCTCGGAGCGTTCGCCGATCGCCGCGCTGGTGACGGAGATGCTCGAAGACATCACCATGTGATCACTTCAGCTCCCCGCACGTGTACCGCCCCTCGTTCTTCGGGGGGCGGTTCGCGTTCTCCACGACGATGCTGACGCTCTCCAGGGCGGCGTCCTGCTGGGCGGTGCAGACGATCTGCGCCTTGCCGAGCCTGCTCAGCAGGCGATCGCCGCTGATGTGGACGGTCAGCGCCGAGGTGCGCGGCAGCTGCACCTCGTCCCGCTGCACCGGGTTGATGGAGCTCGTGGTCCGCAGGTACGTGAACCCGCGCAGCGCGGTGATCCGGTCGCCGAGCGGCTGGTCGGAGGCCGCGAAAAGGGCTCCGAGCAGGCTGTTGACGGTGTCGTCCGCGACGTCGGCCGGCGCCAGGGCCAGGTGCCCGTCCTTGATCAGATAGATCGTCCTGGACGGCGGCGGGATGCTGACCGTGGGGGCCTGGCCCCGGTCCTGCACGTCGGTGGGCGCGATGCCGCAGGCGACCGCCAGGGCCAGCAGGGCCGGCAGGAGCGCGGCGCGGGTGGTCCTCATGCGTGCGGCAGCCAGACCGTGAAGAGGGTTCCTGGGTGCTGCGGGCGTACGGAGATCGTGCCGCCGTGCAGCAGGACGTTGGCCTTGGCGATGGACAGGCCGAGGCCACTGCCGTGGCTGCGGCCCCGGCCGGCCTTGAAGAAGCGGTCGAAGACGTGCGGCAATGCCTCGGCCGGGATGCCGGCGCCGTGGTCGCGCACCTTCACCTCCAGCCCGTTGTCGGTGCCGCGGGCGCTGATCACGACCGGGGGAGCGCCGTGCTTGAGTGCGTTGCCGACGAGGTTGGCCACGATGACGTCGAACCTGCCGAGGTCGAGGTTCACCGTCAGGCCCAGCGACGTCTTCACCGTCACCTGGTCCGTCCACCCGCGCATGCTCAGGCAGTCGGCGACGGCGTCGGCCACGGTCACCGGCTCCAGGTTCAGCGTGGCCGTGCCCGCGTCGAAGCGGCTGACCTCGATGAGCTGCTCGACCAGCTCGCGCAGGCGCTCGATCTCCCGCAGCACCAGCCTGACGGCCTGCGCGGGCGCCTCCGGGAGCCGGGCGGCCTCCTCCGAGAGCATGTCGGCCACCGCGGTCATGGCCGTGAGCGGCGTACGCAGCTCGTGGGAGACGTCCGCGACGAATCTGCGGGACATCGCCTCCAGCGAGCGCAGCTCGGCCACGCTCAGCTCCAGCGCCGCCGCCGCGTCGTTGAACCTGACGGTGAGCTCGGCCAGCTCGTCCTGGCCGTGCACGGGCAGGCGGGTGTCGAGCCGGCCCTGCCCGAGCGCCTGGGCGGCCGCGCTGAGCCGCCTGACCGGCAGCAGCACCCGCCGCGCCGACAGCAGGGCGACCACGAGGGCGACGAGCACGATGAGCAGGCTCGCCCTGGCCAGCGTGCTCCTGAGCGCGTCGAGCCGGTGTTCGTCGTCGCGCATGGGGAAGAAGACGAACGCGCGCAGGCCAGTGGCCTCGGCCCGGCCGTCGTCCGCGCGGTAGACCTCGGCGCCCACGATCAGGTAGAGCTCGTCGTGGATCGTCGTCCGCTGGGCGACGAGGCTCTGGTTCGCCCGGCCGTACAGCTCGTTGGGCACGTCGTCGCGGGTCAGGGGGCCGTTGGAGGAGACCATGCCGTCGTACTCGACCACCACGCTGCGGCCCGGTCCGTTGAACGTCTGGGCCAGGCGGTCGAGCTCCCGCTGCGTCGGCGCGGCCTCGCCGGGCCGCAGCGTGCCGACGGGGAACGTGATGCCGCTCAGCTGCCGGGTCACCAGGTCGATCGCGGTGCTCTCGGCCCTGGTGACCAGCGCGGACTTCGCGAGTTCGTACCCGATGCCGGCGACGACCAGCGTGGCGGTGACGGCGACGAGCGTGAAGGTGATGACCAGACGGGCGCGCAACCCTGTCGGTATGGGGATCACGGCGGGTTGAACCGGTATCCGAAGCCGCGGACCGTATGGATGAACACGGGTTCTGCGGGCTTGCGTTCGATCTTGGCGCGGATGCGCTGGACGCAGGCGTCCACGAGCCGTGAGTCGGCGATGTGGGTGTGGTCCCAGACGACGCGCAGCAGGTAGCGGCGGTTGAGCACCTGGCCGGGGTGACGGACGAGCTCCAGCAGCAGCCGCAGCTCGGTCGGGGTCAGGTGGACCTCCTTGCCGGCGAGCATGACCTTGAGCGCGCCGCGGTCGATCATGAGGTCGCCGAAGGTGATCCGGTCGGAGGCCGTGGAGTCGGCCCTGCGCAGGACAGCGCGGATGCGGGCGTCTAAGACGCGGGGTTCGACCGGCTTGACCACGTAGTCGTCGGCGCCCGCCTCCAGCCCGACGACCACGTCGAGGTCGTCGCCGCGGGCGGTGAGGAGGATGACGGGGAGCTGGTCGAGCTTGCGGATGCGGCGGCACACCTCGACCCCGTCGATGCCGGGGAGCATGACGTCGAGGATGGCGATCTCGGGGCGGCGGGCCCTGATGTGGTCGAGGGCCTCCTCGCCGGTGGCGTACGAGGTGACGGAGTGTCCCTGACGGGCCAGCGCGAGTTCGAGGGCCGTGCGGACCGAGGGGTCGTCTTCGACGAGGAGGATGCCAGCCACGCGGATATTATTCTTGAATGCTCCATATGACCGAACTAAGTCACCAAACTGTGACGCGGTCCTGAACAGACTCCGACGTGCGCCCACCAACCTGAAGGCGACTCCCCTTCGGTACGGGCGCCCGAAGGGGAGCCAGCGCCTTATGTGACCAACGTCACAATATTTGCGAAAAATCGGGCTAAGCAGCCACTTAGCAAAGGTTGCGGCAACGAATTCCCGCGTTTCGGTTGCGGACCACCCCCTAGTACAGGGCAAGCTCATGGTTCGTGAGCCCGCGTCCGCAGCTGAAAGAGCGCCCCCAGGAAGCCGACCGCCCTGCGGCGCGCCGGTCGCGCCGGCCTTCCCCCTTCACCCCCAAGCGCGTGATCATCGCGGTCGTGTCGCTGGCCGTCGTCGGCGCCGGCGGCGCGTTCGTCTTCAACAGGGCCGTCGAGAACGCCAACCGGTCCGACGCCCAGCAGTTCAGCCTCACCGATCTCGGCAAGCTCGCCTCGGGCGACCTGGCCGCGCCCGACCCCGAGAACGACGCCATGAAGGCGGCCGCCGAGCAGGCGTTCCGTGCCCAGCAGCTCAAGGAGGGCCGCACCGGGACGGGCAAGGGCCTCAAGTGGGTGGTCCCCAAGCAGGCCCCGTCCGGCGGCGGTTTCCCGGCGACGAACTTCCCGCCCGGCAGCACCCCCTCGCCGGGCAGCAACAAGGCCACCGCCAAGGGCATGCTCGCCTCGTTCGGCTTCGGCCAGGACCAGTGGGGCTGCCTGGAGTCGCTCTGGACGAAGGAGAGCGGCTGGAACGAGCGGGCGATGAACCGCTACTCGGGCGCGTACGGCATCCCGCAGTCGCTGCCGGGCAGCAAGATGGCGAGCGCAGGCTCCGACTGGCAGACCAACGCCGCCACCCAGATCAAGTGGGGGCTCGGTTACATCAAGGGCCGCTATGGCACGCCCTGTGCCGCGTGGGGTCATTCACAGTCCGTCGGCTGGTATTAGAGAGTCAACTTTGCTCCTCTAATCGGCAAGCCGCCGCGCCCCTCCCGCCATACCGTCGCACCCTGGCCACATGGGTGTGAAGGTCAGTGTGATCGTCAATGTTCACAATCCGGGTGACACCGCCGACGCGTGCATCCGCTCCGCCCTGGAGCAGACACTGCCCGCGGACGAATACGAAGTGATCTTCGTGGACGACGGGTCCACGGACGGCATCACCGAACGCCTCGACGCCATCGCGGGCGCTCGTCCCCACGTGCGCACGCTGCACCTCCCGCACACCGGCTCCCCGATGCGCGGCCGCAACGTCGGCCTCGCCGCGGCCACCGGCGACTACGTCTACTTCCTCGGCCAGCGCGACCGCCTCGACCGCGACGCACTCAGGCGCATGCACGACCGCGCCGTGGAGACCGACGCCGACGTGCTCATCGGCCGCCTGGTCAGGGAATCGGGGCCGCCGATGACCGCCTTCGAACGCAGCACCGCCCGCGCCGACATCCTGCGCGACCGGCTGCTCACCCTGCTGCAGCCGCAGCAGCTCTACCGCCGCTCCTTCCTGGAGCAGCACGACCTCGGCTTCTCCGTGAGCGGCAGCCGGATGGCGGAGCAGGCGTTCGTCATGCGGGCGTACCTGCACGCCAAGGTCATCGCCGTGCTGGCCGAGCACGTCTGCTGCCATCTCGGCGAGGTCCTGCCCGCCGAGGAGAAGCCGCGCGCGATCGCCGCGGAGCTGTACGCGCTGCTCGACGACATCGACACCTACGTCGGCGAGGGCCGGCAGCGCGACCGCATGTACGCCCACTGGTACCGCCACGCCGCCCTGCGCCCGCTGCTCACCACCAGGTTCGCCGAGTCGTCCGTCGACCGGGGCGTGCACTTCCGGGTCGTGCAGGAGCTCGTCACCAAGCGGTTCCACGAGCGGCTGGACGCGTACCTGCCGGTCCAGCTCCGCCTGATCGCCGCCTACGTCCGCGCCGGGCGGCTCGACCAGATCGTGCTCATGGCGAACTTCGGCGTTCGGGCCAAACTGCGCGCCGACCTGACCGAGGTGCGCTGGGACGCGCACGTCCTCGTGCTCGCGCTGACCGCCGAGATGGTGAACCGCGACAACACGCCCGACCGGTACCGCCTCGACGGCGACCGCATCCACTGGGTCCCGCCGCGCGCCCTCGACCTCAGGAACGTCTCCGACGGCGTCACCGACATCACCGAGGCGGTCGAGCGCGCCCGCATGGAGGTGTACGTCCGCCACGCCCGGACGGGCGTCGTCCACTTCCTGCCGCTGACCCAGCACGTGGCACAGGTCAAGGAGGGCCGCCGTCAGGTCCGGGTGCAGATCAAGGGGGAGGCCCGGCTGGACGTCACCAGCGCCGCCCTCGGCGAGCCGCTCACGTCGGGGCAGTGGGAGGTCCACGTACGGATGTACAGCGGCGCCAACCAGGCGAGAGCCCGCGTCGGCCGCGCCGAGGGGCCGCTCAACTGCCTCGGCGTGCTGGCCCAGCGGCCCAGGACGCGGCTCGTGGTGCCCTGCTGGAGCGACCACGGCGACCTGGGCCTGGCCATCGAGCCGCGCTCGTTCACCGAGTCGATCGCGCTGGTGTCGCCCGGCGTGTCACTCAAGCAGCTCGACGGGAACATGTACGTCGTGCTGCCGGTGCCGTACGTGCCGCCGAGCGGCGGCCCGCCGCTGGAGCTGGTGCTGCGCGGCCTCGGGCGGCGCGATCGCGAGGTGAGCGTCCCCGCCCTGGTCGAGGCCGGGGTGCCCGGCAGGATCGCCGGGCAGCTCGTGGCCAAGGTGCCGGTCAAGCGCATGGCGGGCAGCGGCGAGCTCAGCACCGGCGGCTGGACGTGCTCGCTGCGCAGCCCCGAGGAGGAGGTCGGGCTGCGCTTCAAGCTGGAGGTACGCGGGGGGAAGGTGCGGGCGAGACCCTCCGGCAGCGCCCTGCGCCCGCGTTCGCCCCTCGGCCGGGACACCGTGCTGCACCGCCTCGGCCGCCGGCTGCCCGGTGCGCGCCACCTGGTCCGCTGGGCGCGCGCCGGACGGCACCGCTACCTGTCCTGACGCGGCTTCCCTGTCCAGGCCTCGAGTTCCTCGAAGGCGCTGCGGAAGACGGGGAGCATGGGCTTGAGCTGGTCGGGGTAGACGTCGACGAGGCTGTCGAGGTGGTTGCCGCCCTCCACGCGGTGGTAGCGGAACGGCCGGTGCGGGCCGACCATCTTGGCGTAGACGTCGGAGTCACGCGAGATCGGCAGCAGCGTGTCGAGCGTGCCGTGCAGGGTGATCAGCGGCTTGGTGATCCGGCCGGTGAGCGCGATCTTCGCCATCGCCGCGTACGGCTTGCGCCTGTCGTAGTCGTAGTCGGCCGGCGCGCCCGTGTACGAGGGGTCGAGCTCCTTCTGGTAGATCTCCTGCGTCAGCTCCCAGTAGTAGTCGCGGTGGAACTGCCACAGGAACTCCGAGCCGGGCGCGAACCCCGCGGCGTACACGCCCTTGCCGTCCGGGTACGCCTTCAGCGCCTTCGGCAGGAAGTTGAGCAGGTTGTCGCCCTTGAGCCGGAAGAGCGTGCCCTCCCAGTCGATGCCGCCGTCGTACAGGTGACCCTTGTTCTCCAGCTGCCACCTGACCAGGTAACCGCCGTTGGAGATGCCGGCGGCGTACGTCCGCTTGACGCGGCGGCCGTAGTGCCGGCCGACCACGGCCTTGGCGGCCACGGTGAGCTCGGTGACGCGGTCGTTCCACTCGGCGATGGCGTCGCCCGGCCTGCGGCCGTCCTCGTAGAAGTTCACGCCGACGTTGCCCTTGTCGGTGCCGGCGAACGCGTACCCCTTGGCCAGCACCCAGTCGGAGATCGTGTAGTCGTTGGCGTACTGCTCCCGGTTGCCCGGCGTGCCGGTGACGACCAGGCCGCCGTTCCAGTTGTCGGGGAGCCTGATGACGAACTGGGCGTCGTGGTTCCAGCCGTGCGTGGTGTTGCCGGTGGAGGTGTCGGGGAAGTAGCCGTCGATCTGGACGCCGGGCACGCCGGTCGGGTTGACCGTGGCGGCCGAGTGCAGGCCGGCCCAGTCGGAGGGGTCGGTGTGCCCGGTCACCGACGTGCCGGCCGTCGTCAGGTCGTCCAGCCTGGCGACGACCTGGCGTTCCGCGCCCGGCACGACGAGAGGCGTCCCGCCGCCCGGGGTCAGCAGGCTCGCGACGAGGGTGAGTGCGACGAACATCTACGCGTCCTTCACGTGGTCGGCCAGCAGGCGCTGGAACTCGGCGGGGTGTTCGAGGTGCGGGCTGTGGCCGCAGTCGTCCAGCACGACCTCGCGGTAGTGGCCGTAGCGCTCCAGCACCGTCCTGGTCTGGGTGACCATGGGCTGGGCCGGGGTGCCGGGGGAGCCGGGCACGACGCCGAGCGCGCCCAGGTGGGCGAGGTCGAACAGCGAGGTGTCCGACACGATCAGGTCGTCGGCGCCCCTGATCCACAGGATGGGCGGCCTCGGGTGGATCTCGTGCAGGTGGTCGAGGCGGAAGTGGGTGGGCGCGATGGCGTTGAGTACGCCGGTCTTGCCCGGCGCCACGCCGGGCCAGGCGCCGGAGGTGGCTGCGTCGCCCGGGTAGTGGGCCTCGCCCACGCGGGTGGTGAGCATCGACCGTACGTAGAAGTCCTCGTCGGTGAGTCTCGCCGGGTCCTTCACGTACGACGATCGCAGGACGTTGCGCGGCGACGTGGGCGACTCCTCCGACAGGTCGCCGGCCTGGAGGCGGGTCACGAAGTCAGGGTTGGCGGCACCGGCGCCCGCTCCCGTGCCGTCGGGGTGCGTGAGCCGGCCGTCGGGCCCCTCCGTGCCGCCGAAGCCGTACGGCGAGATGGGGTTGACCAGCGTCACGCTCCTGACGACGGCGGGCCGGTCGCGCAGCGCCTGCAGCACGACGCCGCCGCCCATGCTCCAGCCGACCAGGTGGACGCCGTCGAGTCCGAGGGCGTCGACGAGCTCCAGCACGTCGTCGCTGTAGTCGCGCAGCCCTCGGGTGGCGTCCACCGGCGCCGGGTCCGTCTCGCCGAACCCGCGCAGGTCCACCGCGAGCGGACGGTACCCCTCGGGCAGCGCCGCCATGCTGTCGCGCCAGAACGCGCCCGAGGAGACGTTGCCGTGCACGAACAGCACCGGCTCGCCGTCCGTCCGGCCGTCCACGGTGTGGACGTGCTGGGAAAGCCTCTGGGTGGTCACCTTCATCGCGCGGGCGTCCTCTCCGCGAGGTCGCTGCCCTGGGTCTCGCGGGCGGCGTAGACCGCTCCCAGGGTGAGCACCGCCGCCAGGCCGAGGTAGATCGAGATGGGCACGCTCGTGCCGTATTCGCGCAGCAGCGCGACGGCGATGATCGGGGCCAGCGCGCCCGCCACGATCGCCGAGAGCTGGGCGCCGATGGAGACGCCGGTGTAGCGCATCCGCGTGCCGAACAGCTCGGAGAAGAAGGCGGCCTGCGGGCCGTACATCATGCCGTGGAAGAGCAGGCCGACGGTGACGGCCAGGGTGATGGCGAGGAAGTTGCCGGTGTCCACGAGCGGGAAGAACGCGAAGATCCACACCCCGATGCCGGCGGCGCCCGCCAGGTAGATCGGACGGCGGCCGACCCGGTCGGACAGCGCGCCCCACATCGGGATCGTGACGAAGTGGATGGCCGAGGCGATGAGCACCGCGCTCAGCACGGTCGAGTTGGGGATGTCGTTCGTGGTCGCGTACGTGATGACGAAGACGGTCAGCAGGTAGAACGAGATGTTCTCCGCCATGCGCGCGCCGATCGCGATGACCACGTCCTTCGCGTGGTGGCGCAGCACCCCGACGATCGGCGCCCGCTCCTCGGGCGGGGCCTGCTGGAACACCGGCGACTCGCTGATCGTCAACCGGATCCACAGCCCGATCAGCACGAGGACGCCCGACAGCAGGAACGGCACCCGCCAGCCCCACGACAGGAACGCCTCCTCCGACTGCAGGGCGGCGAGGGCCGCCAGCACGCCGGTCGCGAGCAGGTTGCCGCCCGGCGCGCCCGCCTGCGGCCACGACGCCCAGAAGCCGCGCCGCGCGTTGTCGCCGTGCTCGGAGACGATCAGCACCGCGCCGCCCCACTCGCCGCCGAGCGCGAAGCCCTGCACGAGCCGCAGCGACGTCAGCACGAGCGCCGCGGCCGGGCCGAGCGTCTCGTACGTCGGCAGGCAGCCGATCAGGAACGTCGCGGCGCCCATCATCAGCAGGCTGACGACCAGCAGGGTCTTACGCCCGATCCGGTCGCCGAAGTGGCCGAAGACCAGGCCGCCGAGCGGGCGGGCGACGAAGCCGACCGCGTACGTGAGGAACGCCAATAACGTGCCTGTCAGCGGATCGGACTCGGGGAAGAACAGCTTGTTGAACACGAGAGCGGCTGCCGAGCCGTACAGGAAGAAGTCGTACCACTCGATGGTGGTGCCGATCAGGCTCGCGGCGACGATCTTCTTGATGGAAGTGGCCATGCCGGTCACGGTAAGGAGTGACCGGCGTCACTCATATGGGCTCGGGACCCACAGTCTCCGGGGTGGATGTGTGGCCGAGCCGGTGCAGCCGGAGCGCCAGCTGGATCTCCAGCGCCCGCTCCGGCTCCAGCCAGCCGTCGCCGAGCAGCCTGCCGATCCGGTCGAGCCGCTGCGTGACGGTGTTGACGTGGATGTGCATGGCCTCGGCCGTACGCGAAGGGGAGCCGCCCGTGCCGAAGTACGCGGCCAGCGTGGCGATCAGGGCGGTGCCGCGGCGGGCGTCGTAGTCGATCACGGCCCCGAGCACGCGTCCGACGAAGCCGCGCACGTCGCGGCCGTCGCCGACGAGCAGCCCGACGAACCCCAGCTCGGCCGCGCTCGCGCCGCCGCCGGTCCGCCCCAGCGCGATCAGCGCCTCGGCGCACCGCCGCGCCTCCTGGTAGGCGGCCGCCACGTTCCCCGCCTCGCGCGGCCCGGCCGGCACGTGACACGCGCCTGCCGTGGCCGGCGTGTGCAGCGACGCGGTCAGCTCGGCCGCCGCCCGCTGCGCGACGGTGCCCGCGCCGTCGCCCGGCAGCAGCAGCACCACCTCGTCGCCGCGGCCCGCGGCCAGCCCCTGCCGCACCGTGGCCTGCGACGACGCCCAGAACGCCGCCCGCTCCCGCTGGCCGCCGTGCCGCAGGACCACCACGACGTACGACGCCCCCAGGTCGACGCCCAGCCTGCGCGCCCGGTCGGCCAGCCCGGGGGAGCCAGGACGGGTGATCAGGTCGTCCAGCAGCTCGCCCCTGACCCGGCCCTCGGCCTCGGCCACGCTCCGGCGGAACAGCAGCAGCAGCGCGCACACCAGCGCCGCCCGCTCCAGGATGTGCTCGTCGGCGTCGTCGCTGCGCAGGATCAGCGTGCACAGCGGCTCGCCGCCGACGTCCACCGACGCGATCAGCAGGTCGGCACGCCGCACCGTACGGCCCAGCGCCCGCGAGGCCTGCGCCGCCTCGAACACGCCCGCGTCCAGCTCGCCCACGTCGCCGCTGATCGGGCGGCCCGCGTCGTCGAGCACCGCCAGCGACCCGCCCAGCACGTCGGTCACCACCGCCGCGACGTCCTCGATGCCGCCGCCGCGCAGCACCAGCGAGGTCATCCGGTCGTGGGCCATCGCCGCCCGTTCGACCGCCTCGCCGTGCTCGCGCACCTTCCGGTGCGCCTGCGACAGCTCCTCCAGCGCGTTCCTCGTCTCCTGCAGCAGCCGCGCGTTGTCGATCGCGACGGCGGCGTGCGCGGCCAGGCTGGCCAGCAGCGCGACCTCCTCCTGGTGGAACGGCCGCGCGCTGCGGTTGGCCGCCATCAGCACGCCGATGACCCGCTGCCCCAGCCGCAGCGGCACGCCGAGGATCGCGACGAGGCCCTCCTCCTTGACGGCCTCGTCGATGTCGTCCTTGTGGCGGAACCTGGCGTCGGCGAAGTAGTCGGCCGTCGCGTACGGCACCGCGGTCTGCGCCACGAGCCCGCCCAGCCCCGCCCCCATCGGCAGCCGCACCGCGCGGAACTTCGCCGAGATCGACCCGTCGGTGACCCGCATGTAGGTGTCGCTGCGCTCGGGATCGTGCAACGTCATGTATGCGATGTCGGTCGCCAGCAGCTGCCTGGCCCGGTGCACGATCGCCTCGAGCACGGCGTCGAGGTCGCGCAGGGCGGCCAGGTCGCCGGCCGTGTCGTACAGCGCCGACAGCTCCGCCTCGCGCCTGGCCCGCCGCCTGAGCAGCGCCCGCACCCGCAACGCCTCGACCTTGGCCTGCTCAAGCTCCTCGATCGTGGCCGCGTCCGCGCCGGCCGCGCGCGCCTCGATGATCGGCCCCTCGAACTCGACCGCGGACGCCTCCCGGGCCAGCAGCTCGAGAAACCGCCGCGCGCTCAAAAGGGTGACCGGTTCACTAGCGGGCGGTCCATCCGCCGTCGACGGGCAGGGAGACGCCGGTGACGAACGAGCCGGCCGGGCCGCACAGGTAGGCGACCAGCTCGGCCACCTCCTCGGGCTCGATGAGCCGCTTGATCGCGGCGGGCTCCAGCATGACCGACTCGACGACCTCGTCCGGTGAGATGCCGTGCACCTTCGCCTGGTCGGCGATCTGCGCCTCCACCAGTGCCGTGCGCACGTACGCCGGGCAGACGCACGTCGAGGTCACCCCGCGGGCCGCCCCTTCCAGGGCGACGACCTTGGAGAACCCCTCCAGCGCGTGCTTGGCCGTCACGTACGCCGACTTGTACGGCGAGGCCCGCAGCCCGTGCACCGACGAGATGTTCACGAACCGGCCCCACCCGCGCTCGTACATGCCGGGCAGCACCTTGCGCGCGATCAGGAACGGCGCTTCCACCATGACCCGCAGGATGGCGGAGAACACCTCGGGAGGGAAGCCCTCGATCGGGGCCACGTGCTGGAACCCCGCGTTGTTCACCACGATGTCGATCGGCTCGCCGGGCAGGGAGTCGACGAACCCCGGCTCGCTCAGGTCGGCGACCACGGCCGTGCCGCCGATCTCGGCGGCCACCTGCTCGGCGGGCTCGGCCCGCATGTCGACCACCAGCACCCGGGCCCCCTCGGCGGCCAGCCGCCTGGCGCACGCCGCTCCGATGCCGCCCCCGGCCCCCGTCACCAGCGCGGTCCGCCCCGTCAGATCCTTCGCCATAACCCGAACCCTAGGCGTTCCTTCCGCCGTGACGCATGGGTGCCGCCGACATAGCTGGGCGTCGGCATATGTGGATCACCATCTGTGCTAGGTTGACGCCGTGTTCGCGCATCTGTCCCAGTGGTGGCCCGCCTCCTAGGCGGCCCCCTGAGCATGCGCACCACGGCCGCCTCGGCGAGGCGGCCGTCACCGTTTCCGGTGGGTGTCCCCCCGTCGAGCACCGACGAGAAGGGACGCACATGGCCTCCACCACCTGGCCGACACTGCTCACCACGCTGCTCGACGGCGTGTCGCTCACCTCCCGCCAAGCCGCGTGGGCCATGGGCGAGATCATGTCCGGGCGGGCGGGCGACGCCCGGATCGCCGCGTTCGCGGTCGCGCTCCGCGCCAAGGGCGAGAGCGTCGCCGAGCTGGCGGGGCTCGCCGACGGCATGCTCGCGAGGGCGTCCGCGATCCGTGTCCCCGGCGAACCGGTCGACCTGGTCGGCACCGGAGGCGACCGTGCCGACACCGTGAACATCTCCACCATGGCCGCCGTCGTGACCGCCGCCGCGGGCGCCAAGGTCGTCAAGCACGGCGGGCGGGCCGCCTCGTCCAGGGCGGGCTCCGCCGACGTGCTCGAGGAGCTCGGCGTGGTCATCGATCTGCCGCCCGCGGGCGTGGTCGAGGTGGTGGAGGAGGTCGGCATCACGTTCTGCTTCGCGCCCGTCTTCAATCCGGCGCTGAAGCACGCCTCGGCGGCGCGCCGCCAGCTGGGCGTCCCCACGGTCTTCAACATCCTCGCGCCGCTGACCAACCCGGCGCTGCCGTCCGCCCAGGCGGTCGGCGTCCACAGTGCGGCGATGGCGCCGGTCATCGCCGGGGTGCTGGCCGAGCGCGGCGGCTCCTCGCTGGTCTTCAGGGGCGACGACGGGCTCGACGAGCTGACGACCACCGGCCCGTCCACCGTCTGGGTCGTACGGCGCGGCACGGTGACCCCGACGTCGTTCGACCCGCTCGACCTGTCGATCCCGCGGGCCGGGCGCGACGACCTGCGCGGCGGCGACGCCCAGCAGAACGCGGACGTGGCCCGTGCCGTCCTGGGCGGCGAGCGCGGCCCCGTCCGCGACATCGTGCTGCTGAACGCGGCCGCCGCGCTGGTGGCCGCCGACGGCACGCCGCCGGCGGCCGAGCTGGCCTCGGCCCTGGAGGGAGGCGTCAAGCGCGCGGCCGACGCCGTCGACTCCGGCGCCGCCCTCGCGCTGCTCGACCGCTGGGCCGAGGCCACCAGGGCCGCGGCGGCGCGCGGGTAGCCCGGTCAGGGCCTCGTCATGGACAGGACGTCGAGCGCGGCGTCCAGCTGCTCCTCGGTGAGGGTGCCGTTGGCGACGTGGCCGCGCTCGATGACGACCTCGCGGATCGTCTTGCGCTCCTGGAGGGCCTGCTTGGCGATCTTCGCGGCCTCCTCGTAGCCGACGTACCGGTTGAGCGGGGTGACGATCGACGGTGACGACTCGGCGTACTCGCGCAGGCGCTCGACGTTCGCTGTGATGCCCAGGACGCAGCGGTCGGCGAGCAGCCGCGACACGTTCGCCAGCAGCTTGATCGATTCGAGGATGTTGCGCGCGATGACCGGCAGCTGCACGTTCAGCTCGAAGGAGCCGGACGCGCCCGCGAACGTGATCGCCGCGTCGTTGCCGATGACCTGGGCCGCGACCATGGCCGTGGCCTCGGGGATGACGGGGTTGACCTTGCCGGGCATGATCGACGACCCGGGCTGCAGGTCGGGCAGGTTGATCTCGCCGAGGCCGGCCCGCGGCCCCGACCCCATCCACCGCAGATCGTTGGCGATCTTGACGAGCGACACGGCCACGACCTTGAGCTGGCCCGAGAGCTCCACGATCGAGTCCTGCGCGCTCTGCGCCTCGAAGTGGTCGCGCGCCTCGACGAACGGGATGTCGGTCGCCTCACGCAGCTTCCTGACGGCCTCCTCGGCGAACCCCGGCGGCGTGTTGATGCCGGTGCCCACGGCGGTACCGCCGAGCGGCAGCTCCAGCACGCTCTCCAGCGCGGTCGTGACGCGGACGACGGCGTGGTCGATCTGCGTGGCGTACCCGCCGAACTCCTGGCCCAGCGTCACCGGCGTCGCGTCCATCAGGTGCGTGCGCCCCGCCTTCACCACGCCGGCGAACTCGATCGACTTCGCCCGCAGCGCCTCCGCGAGGTGCCGCAACGAGGGCAGCAGGTGGTAGGTCACCTCCGTGGCCGCCGCCACGTGGATCGAGGTGGGGAACACGTCGTTGGACGACTGCGAGGCGTTCACGTGGTCGTTCGGGTGCACCGGACGGCCCAGCCGCTCCTCGGCCAGCGTCGCGACGACCTCGTTGGCGTTCATGTTGGACGAGGTGCCCGAACCGGTCTGGAAGACGTCGATCGGGAAGTGGTCGTCGTGCTCGTTGTCGGCCACGTCGGCGGCCGCCTGCGCGATCGCCTCCGCCATGTCCTTGTCGATGACGCCGAGCTCGCCGTTGACCTCGGCGGCCACCGCCTTGATGAGGCCGAGCGCCGCGATGTGGGCGGGCTCCAGGGGGCGTCCCGAGATCGGGAAGTTCTCCACCGCTCGCTGGGACTGCGCGCGCCACCTGGCCCCCGAGGGGACGCGGACCTCGCCCATCGAGTCACGTTCGATTCTGAACTCGCTCATGACTCCCAGTCTGTCCCACGCCTCCCGGCCCGGGCGGGGAGGCGGGCCGGGACGAGCGTCATGGCCGTCAGCTGGTGATGAAGGCCACGATCAGGATGGCGATCAGCACGGCAGCGGCGGCGGCCACGCCCATGAGCAGCAGCATGCCGTTGCGGTTGCCCTTGGACTCCTTCTCCGGCGGCCCGGCGATGGCGAACAGGTCGGTGCCGAGCCCGTGCCCCGCGTACGGCCCCTCGGGAGCCTGCGGCCGCGGGGCCTGCTCGGGGCGCTGGTCGGGGCGCTGCTCGGGACGCCGTGCCGGTTGCTGTTGCTGCTGGGGCGCGGGAGTCGGGAACTTCGGCCGCATGACGTGGACCGTCCGGTCGGGGTCGAACCCCGCCTCACCGGGGTTCGCGTACGGCGCGGACCCCTGCGGGGGACGTCCGGGCGGGGGCATGTTCGGCACGGTGACGCCGCCGTCGGGCGCACCCTGCGGCCCCACCCGCTGCGGCCCCGACGCGGGCCCGACCCGCTGCGGCCCTGAGCCCGGCTGCGGCCCCGACGGGGGCCCGACCCGCTGCGGCCCTGAGCCCGGCTGCGGCCCCGACGGGGGCCCGACCCGCTGCGGCCCTGAGCCCGGCTGGGGCCCCGGCGCGGGCGGTCTTTGGGGAGCGCCGGGGTGTCCGGCCGGCGGGCCGCCGTGACCGGCTGGGGCCTGCCCGGGCTGTCCTGGCT
This sequence comes from Nonomuraea maritima, assembly GCF_900100395.1. Taxonomy (GTDB): domain Bacteria; phylum Actinomycetota; class Actinomycetes; order Streptosporangiales; family Streptosporangiaceae; genus Nonomuraea; species Nonomuraea maritima. Next base: position 177,119 of record NZ_FNFB01000002.1, read on the forward strand.
GCTGCCCGTGCTGTTGCCCGGGTTGCCGTACGGGCGGCTGCTGCCCGGGGCCGGTCGGCTGGGCGGGCCGCTGCGGGCTCGGTGCGCCCGTCGGCTGTGCGGCCGGCTGTGCGGACGGCTGAGCGGGCGGGTACGGCGTGCCGGCAGGCCGCGGGGCGTACGGGCCGGTGGTCGGGGGCTTCGGGTTACGGTCGGGCAAAGCGGCCTCCTGCGCCCTGACAGCCTCGGCCGTCATCGCCGGCATCTCGTTGGTGGGGGTGTCGGCGACCATGCGCAGCATGGTCTCCGCCTTCGCGGCGCTGAGCCGCTGCCGGTGGTCCTTGTTGAGCAGCCCGTTCAGCGCCGGGCGCAGCTGCCCCGCCTGCGTGGGCGGGTCGGTGCTCTCCGACAGCAGCGCCGCCAGCGTCTCGGCGACGGTGGCCCGCTCGTAGGCGGGACGTCCCTCGACGGCGAAGTACAGCGTCGCGCCGAGCGACCACATGTCGGACTCGGGCCCGGTGTACTCGCCTCTGGCGCGTTCTGGGGCGGTGTAGCCGGGGGAGCCGATCACCATGCCCGTCCTGGTCAGCCGGGGGTCGCCCTCGGACTTGGCGATGCCGAAGTCGGTCAGCACCACCCGGCCGCCCTCGGTGATGAGCACGTTGGCCGGCTTGACGTCGCGGTGCGTGATGCCCTGGGCGTGCGCCGCGCGCAGGGCGCCCACCAGGTCGACGCCGATCTCCGCGACGAGGCGCGGCGGCAGCGGGCCCTCCTCGTCGATCACCTGCTCCAGCGAGCGGGCCTCGATGAGTTCCATGATGATCCAGGGACTGCCGTCGTGGATCAGCACGTCGTGGATGGCGGCGACGGCGGGGTGGCTGATCCGGGCGGCGAGGCGGCCCTCACGGACCATGCGTTCGCGCAGCTCGGTTCGTTGCTCCTCGGTGAGCCCCGGATCCTGGCGGATCTCCTTGACCGCGACCTCTCGGCCCAGCGCACGGTCGCGGGCGCGCCACACGGTGCCCATGGTGCCCCGGCCGATGGGGGCGATGAGCTCGTAACGGTCCGCGAGCAGGCGTTTCTGCTGTTCCGGCATGAGACGACGATATCTATTCTCGATTGGGAAGTGCTTTACCCTCGCTTGCGAAGTTCTCGGGGCCAGAACCGTCGAGGAAGGAACAACTTTATCACCGTCGCCTTGAAACGGACATAAGTAGACGGAGCGGGACGAGATTCTCCGCGCCTACGGTGAACGCCTTCGCCGGGTTTCCGTTCCTGTCGCGGCGACGGCACGCTGACCTGCGGCCCGGTGGTCTCGGCGCGGTGCATTCCGCGGTGCGACGGCCGGCGGGGGAAAGGCGTCTGGGCGCCCACGGACGACGGCCGCGACGGTCGTGACGGCTTGCGCGGCGGCAGCGGCTCCTCCGCCGACCCGCCCGCCGCCACGCGGGCCAGCATGAGAGAGGCCCGTACGGAGTCGAGCCTGGTCGCGGGGTCGATGCGCAGCAGCGCGTCGAGCACCGGCGCGAGCGGGCCGGCCTTGCTCATGGGGATCGGCTCGCCGGTGGTGAGGGCGGCGAGCGCGGCGGCGGCCGTACGCCTGCCGTGCAGGCCCCTGCCCTCGACGGCGGTGTAGAGGGTCGCGCCGAGCGACCACAGATCGGCCGCGGGGCTGGCCTTGGCGCCGAGCACCCGCTCTGGCGCGATGTAGCCGGCGGACCCGAGCACGATGCCCGCCTGGGTGATGGACACGTCGCCCTCGAGCGCGGCCAGGCCGAAGTCGGTGAGCACCGCGCGGTCTTCCGTCACCAGCACGTTGCTGGGCTTGACGTCGCGGTGCAGGATGCCCTTGGCGTGCACGGCCCGCAGCGCCCCGAGGATCTGCCGGCCGATCTCGGCGGCCAGGCGCGGCTGGAGCGGGCCCTCCTCCTGGATGATCTGCTCCAGCGACTTGGCGCGGAGCAGCTCCATCACGATCCAGGGCCGGTCGTCCTCGGTGACCACGTCGAAGACGGTGATGACGGAGGGATGCGCGACCATCGCGGTCGCCCGGCCCTCGCGCTCGGTGCGCGCGCACAGCTCGGCGCGCAGCTCCTCGTCGAGCACGGCCGGCAGCCGTACCTCCTTGACCGCGACGTCGCGGTCGAGCAGTTCGTCGTGCGCCCGCCACACGGTGCCCATGCCGCCGCGTCCGACCGGTTCCATCAGCCGATAGCGCGCGGCGAGGAGGTAACCGGAGGGCGCACGCATGGCAGGCAGCTTACCTATTTGTGTAAACCGACCAGTAGAGGCGGGGCCGATAATTTGTTGCGAAGTTCAGTCATCCCGCCTGACTCGTCACGTCAGCAAAGGTCAGGGCCACATCCACCCAGTTGGTGGCCCTGTGCCACGGCTCAGTCGGCCGCCGCGCCACAGCGCGCCGACCGGGTGCGGAAGTGGCCTTCTCCGGCGTGCCGGGACGCGTCCGTCCGGCCCGGATCGCCCGCCCTGCGGCGGCCCGCCGACCGTCCTTCGCGTCCTGTGGGTGACAGGCCGGATGTCGGATCGGTCCGATCGCACAGGGCGGCTTACCTCCGTACGAGTGCCTGTTTTGGCCGGTACGGACGCCATGCACGCGAGCGGCGGCCCGCCCGATGTGTCCATCGGCACAGTCATCGGGCCGCGGTTTGTGCATGATGCCCGGTAGGGGCTTTTCCCGTTTGCGGCAGGCTGACACGCATATACCCACGGAGTCCTGTCAGCGAGCTGTAAGGATCCGGTAAGAGGGTGGGGGCATGGTTGAACCGTGAAAGCCGGCACGCTCCCGCAGACCGCGGCAAAGCGCCGCCCCTGAATGCCAGGCTGGTACTGACGCCCAGGTCGAACCGCTGACAACAGGCTTGAACAGACCGTTGGAGGACGTGATGAAGACGCGCCAGATCCAGGTCCCACGCCGGCCCAGGAAGCCGACCGAGGCCTCGCTGGACCTTCGCACGCCGTCGGGGCGGAAACTGCCTTTTTGACTCCGCCGGAAGCGCAAAGTGAGAGGTGCGAAATGTGCAGACACATTCCTGTTTGCCCGGATGCTGACTCTCCCGACCGGGAGCGGTCGCACGTGATCGCGGCTCACCCCGACCAGGGCTGGAGCCTGCTCTGCAACGGCGTCGTCCTGTTCGACGACACCGGCATGCTGCTGCCCGACGGTTCGGTCGTCGCGCCGCACCGCGCCGCGGTCGCCGCGTGAGCGCCTCCTGGGTCGCGAGGCCGGAGGAGCGGCGCGACATCCCGGTCGTCCGCGCGATCGAGATGGCCGCGTTCTCCACGCCGGCCGAGGCCGACCTGGTCGACGCGCTGCGCGACAGCCCCGCGTGGATTCAGGGGCTGTCGTACGTGGCCGAGCGCGACGGCCTGGTGGCCGCGCACGCGCTCCTCACCCGCTGCCACATCGGCGGCGTGCCTGCCCTGGCACTCGCCCCCTGCGCCGTGCTCCCCGCCCACCAGCGGCAGGGCGCCGGGACGGCCGCGATCGAAGGCGCCCTCGCCGCCGCCCGCGACCTCGGCGAGAGTCTCGTGCTCGTGCTCGGGCACCCGTCCTACTACCCGCGGTTCGGGTTCGTCCCCGCCTCGCTGTACGGCGTCCGCGCGCCCTTCGACGTGCCGGACGAGGCCATGATGGCGCTCGTCCTCGACGACTCGGGGCGGGTGCCGGGCGGCACGATCGCCTACCCGGCACCGTTCGGCGTGCTGGTCTGAGTCAGCGACGGCCGATGCTCAGCACCGGCCCCGTACGGTCGGTGAAGAAGTCCTCCCCCTTGTCGTCGACGACGATGAAGGCGGGGAAGTCGACCACCTCGATCTTCCACACCGCCTCCATGCCCAGCTCGGGGTATTCGAGCACTTCGACCTTCTTGATGCAGTCCTGCGCCAGACGGGCGGCCGGGCCGCCGATGGAGCCCAGGTAGAAGCCCCCGTACTTCTGGCACGCCTCGGTGACCTGCTTCGAGCGGTTGCCCTTGGCCAGCATCACCATCGAGCCGCCGGCCGCCTGGAAGCGCTCGACGTACGAGTCCATGCGCCCGGCCGTGGTCGGGCCGAAGGAGCCGGAGGCGTAGCCCTCGGGGGTCTTGGCGGGACCGGCGTAGTAGACGGCGTGGTCCTTGAGGTACTGCGGCATCTCGCCGCCGTTGTCGAGCAGCTCGGAGATCTTGGCGTGCGCGATGTCGCGGGCCACGACAAGAGGACCGGTGAGGGAAAGGCGCGTCTTGACGGGATATTTCGACAGCTCGGCGAGGATCTCCTGCATGGGACGGTTGAGGTCGATGTTGACCACGTCGTCCGAGAGGTGCTCGTCGGTGGTCTCCGGCAGGAACCGCGCCGGGTCGGTCTCCAGCTGCTCCAGGAAGATGCCCTCGGGCGTGATCTTGGCCAGCGCCTGGCGGTCGGCGGAGCAGGACACCGCGATGGCGACCGGGCAGGAGGCGCCGTGACGGGGCAGGCGGATGACGCGTACGTCGTGGCAGAAGTACTTGCCGCCGAACTGCGCGCCGATGCCGAGCTTCTGCGTGAGCTCGAAGACCTTCGCCTCCATCTCGAGGTCGCGGAACCCGTGCCCGGACTCGGAGCCCTCGGTCGGGATCGAGTCGAGGTAGCGGGCGCTGGCGTACTTGGCGGTCTTGAGCGCGTACTCGGCGGAGGTGCCGCCCACGACGATGGCCAGGTGGTACGGCGGGCAGGCCGCCGTGCCGAGCGAGCGGATCTTCTCCTCCAGGAAGGCCATCATGCGCGTCTCGTTGAGTACCGCCTTGGTCTCCTGGTACAGGAACGACTTGTTGGCCGAGCCGCCGCCCTTGGCCATGAACAGCAACTTGTACTCGTCAGGGTGGCCGTGGGGGTCCTCGGCGTACAGCTCGACCTGGGCCGGGAGGTTGCTGCCGGTGTTCTTCTCCTCCCACATGGTCAGCGGGGCCATCTGGGAGTAGCGCAGGTTGAGCTTGGTGTAGGCGTCGTACACGCCGCGCGAGACGTGCTCGGCGTCACGGCCGTCGGTCAGCACGTGGCGGCCGCGCTTGCCCATGACGATCGCGGTGCCGGTGTCCTGGCACATGGGCAGCACGCCGCCGGCCGAGATGGAGGCGTTCTTCAGCAGGTCGAGGGCGACGAACCGGTCGTTGCCGCTGGACTCGGGGTCCTCGATGATCTTCCGCAGCTGCGCGAGGTGGGAGCTGCGCAGGTAGTGGGAGATGTCGTGGACGGCGGTCTCGGTCAGCAGTCGCAACGCCTCGGGGTCGACCTCGAGGAACGTACGCCCAGCCGCTTCGACCTTCCGCACCCCCTCCGTCGTGATCAGCCGGTATTCGGTGTCGTCGGCTCCCAGCGGAAGAAGGTCGGTGTAGTCGAACTCGCCCATGTCCATCCTTTCGGTCCCCCAAGAGATTACGCGCCCTTGGGCGCCCGTTGGGGAGCGACCGAGGGCTCACGCCTCCGACGGGCTGACGACCGTGCCCGCCGCCGGGTTCCTGCGGCTGAGCCCCACGAGGATGCCCGCGACCACCAGGCCCGCCCCCAGCAGGTCGTACGCCGACGGCATCGCCACCCCGAGCACCGCTCCCGTGACGATGGCCGCCACCGGGATGAGCCCCGCGAACAGCCCGGCCCGCCCAGGCCCGAGCCTGGGCAGCGACTTGTACCAGAGGAAGAAGGCCACGACCGTCACCACGATCGCCAGGTAGGCCAGCCCCAACGCCTCCGCGGGCGTCGGGGTGCGCAGGATGCCCGTCCCCTCCGTCGCCAGCCCGATCGCGGCCAGCATGGGGACGGCGAGCGTCGTGGAGTACGCCGACGTCCTGATCGCCCCGAGCCGGGGGAGCAGCGGGATGGCGAGCAGCGAGAAGCTCACCTCGCCGACGAGCGCGCCGAGCGCCCACAGCAGGCTGGTGGCGTTGCCGCTGCCGAGCCCGGTGGCGAGCGTCGCCCCGGCTACGACCACGCACGCCCCGGCCAGCACCCGCGGCGCCGGGCGCCCGCCGGCCAGCGCGAGGGCGAGCGGCACGGTGCCGAGTACCGTGCCGACCAGCGCGGGGCCGGAGGCGCGGGTGGACTCGATCACGCACACGTTGAACACGACCAGGCCGAGCAGGGCGAGCCCGCCGAGGCACAGCGCCTCGCGCGCCGTCGGGCGGACGAACCGCAGGCCGAGCACGCGCGTGACGACGAGCAGGATGATCGCGGCCACGAAGTAGCGGAGGGCCTGCCCGCCGTACACGGGGTAGGAGTCGATGAGCCCCGAGACCCCGGCCAGCGTCCCGACGAGGAACATGGCCGTGGCGGCCCCCACGATGCCGTTCCTCATGCGACGGATGCTAGGAAGACGGTGGTTCGCGGAAACAGCCCGACGTCCGCCCGGAAGACAGGACCATCATGGCCGACCTTCATATCCAGATAGATCGTGCCAAGGGCGGCATCTCCGGGCAGGTCGCGTCGGAGCTGCGCGATTCCATCCGCGGCGGGCGGCTCGCTCCGGGCACCCGCCTGCCGTCGTCGCGCGACCTCGCCGCCGACCTGCGGGTCTCCAGGGGAGTGGTGGTGGAGGCGTACGAGCAGCTGGTGGCCGAGGGGTTCCTCGTCTCGCGCGTGGGCGTCGGCACCCGGGTCGCGCGGAAGAGCGCCGTACGGGCCGGTCTGCGCCGGCGGTCCGCCACGGTGCAGGAAAGCGCCCCGCCCGGGCTTGCGCACGCTTCGTTCTACGGTCATCGCCCCACCTCCCCCGACCTCGGCCACTTCCCCCGCGAACGCTGGCTGTCGGCCGTCAGGCACGTCCTCGCCACCGTACCCTCGGACGCTCTCGATTACGGGGACCCTGGCGGCGTGCCCGAGCTGCGGGAAGAGCTGGCCGGCTACCTGCGGCGGGTGCGGGCGGCCGACGTGCGCGCGGAGCACCTCGTCATCGTGGGCGGGGTCGCCCAGGGGCTCAGCCTGGTGCTGCACGTGCTGGTGGGGCAGCGTCCGGTACGGCTGGCGGTCGAGGACCCGGTGAGCCATCGCCAGATCCCCCTGCTGCGGCGGGCGGGCGCGCAGCTCGTCCGGGTCCCGGTGGACGCGCAGGGCCTCGACGTACGGCGGCTGGGCGGCGACGCCGTGCTCGTGACGCCCGCCCACCAGTTCCCGACCGGCGTGGTGCTGTCGCCCGAGCGCCGGGCGGCGCTGATGGAGTGGGCCCACGCCGGCGACCGGGTCGTCCTGGAGGACGACTACGACGCCGAGTTCCGCTACGACCGCGAGCCCGTCGGCTGCCTCCAGGGCCTCGCGCCCAACCGGGTGGTCCTGGTGGGCAGCGTGAGCAAGGCGCTCGCGCCCGGCCTGCGGCTGGGCTGGGTGGCGGCCCCGCCCGACCTGGCCGAGGCCGTCCGCCGCGCACGGGGCGAGCTCGACCTCGGCTCCCCGGTCGTCGAGCAGTACGCCCTCGCGCACTTCCTGCGTACCGGCGGATACGACCGGCACCTGCGGCGGATGCGCCGGGAGTACCGCCGTCGTCGTGACGCGCTGGTGACCGCGCTGGCCGAGGAGCTGCCCGGCGTCCGGGTCGGGGGCATCGAGGCGGGCCTGCACCTGTACCTGGAGCTGCCGGACGGCTGGGACGAGGAGCGCGCCGCGCGGATCGCCACGGAGCACGGGCTGTCGGCCGAGCCGGTGGGGCCGATGCGGGAGAGCGCGGGGCCGCCGGCGGTCGCGGTGGGCTTCGCCCGCCTGCCCACGCACAAGGCCGCGGACGCGATCCGCGGCTTGAAAGCTCATATGTCAGGACAAAAGGTTGACTGAGGGACAAAAAGTCGCTTAGAAAGAAACGGACCATGAGGTTGGAGGCGCCATGCGTGTGGGACTGCTCGGGCTGGGCCGGATAGGGGCCTTCCACGCGGCCACCCTGGCCGCGCACCCGCTGGTCGACGAGCTGATCGTGGCCGACCCGGTCCGTACGTCGCCGTACGGCAAGCAGGGCGACCCCTTCGACGCCGACGTGGTGGTCATCGCGACCCCGACGGCCACCCACGCCGACCTGATCCTCAGGGCGGCCCGCCAAGGAGTGCCCGCCTTCTGCGAGAAACCGGTCGCGCCCACGCTCAGCGAGACCGTCAAGGTGCTGGACGCCTGCGCGGAACACCGGGTGCAGATCGGTTTCCAGCGCAGGTTCGACCCCGGCTACGTGGCCGCCGCGCAGGCGCTGCGCTCAGGGGAGCTGGGCGAGCTGCACCGGGTGCACATGGTGACGGCCGACCCGGTGCCCCCGCGCGCCGACTACATCCCCCAGTCGGGCGGGATCTTCCGCGACTGCCACATCCACGACTTCGACGCGCTGCGCTGGGTGACCGGCCGCGAGGTGAGGTCGGTGTACGCGACCGGCGCCAACCGGGGCGCCGCGATCTTCGCGCAGGCGGGCGACGTCGACAACAGCGCCGCCCTGCTCACCCTGGACGACGGCACGCTCGCCACGCTGCAGGGCTCCCGCTACAACGGCGGCGGCTACGACGTACGCATGGAACTGGCCGGCACCCGGCGCACCCATGCTGTCGGCCTCGGCCCCCGCGCCCCGCTGCACTCGACGGAGGGCCTGCCAGGTCCGCGCCGTCCCTGGCCCGACTTCCTCACCCGGTTCGAGACCGCGTACTGGGCCGAGATCGACTGCTTCCTGCGCGGCGAGACGAACCCGTGCTCGATCGAGGACGCCCTCGAGGCCCTCTACATCGCCGAGGCCGCCGACCTGTCGCTGCGCGCGCGCCGTCCCGTCGAGATCCACGAGGTGCGATGAGGCGTCAGGCGGGTGACGTCTCCGCCGCCCGCCTGGGCTCGAAGCCAGAAGCGAGCGCGATGATCGCGCCCGACAGCAGCAGCGGCGCGGCGAACGCGACCCGCATGTCCACGGCCTCCGCGAGCCCGCCCACCAGGGCCGCCCCCACGATGAAGCCGACGTAGTTGAAGAGGTTCACCCGGGCGATGGCCACGCCGGTGCCCGCCGGGTCGAGCCGTCCCGCCGCCGAGAACGACTGCGGCGCCACCACCGCGAGCCCCACCCCGGCCAGCCCGAACGCGACGATGCCGAGCACCTGGTTCGGGGCGGCGACCACGCCGAGGAACCCGAGGGCCGCGAGCACCCCGCCGATCCTGACCACGGCGGCGGGGCCGTACCTGCGGACCGCGACGTCGCCGCCGAGCCGTACGGCCAGCGTGGCGGCCTGGTAGGCGACGTAGGCGAGCGGGATGACCCGCGGGCCCGCCTCCAGGACGTCCTTCATGAACACGGTGTTGAAGTTGGAGACGGCGGCGTCGCACACGTACAGGAAGCCCATGGCGAGGCAGAGCGGGATGATCGGCCGCCACGGGAACCGGCCGGTGGCGGGCGTGCCGGCCGGGGTCGCCGCCTTCTCCTCCTCCGGCGAGCACAGGTGGCGGCCCGCGTAGAGCGAGCCGGCCACCGCGAGCACCATCGGGAGCGCCATGACGAGCTCCAACGGCAGTCCTGCGGTCACCGACACCCACAGCGCCGCCGTCATGCCGAGCGCGCTCCACACGCAGTGGAAACCGTTCAGCACCTCGACGCCGTACCTGCGCTCGACCGCCACGCCCTGCATGTTCATGCCCGCGTCCACGGCGCCGACGGTCACCCCGAACAGCAGCAGCGCCGCCACCAGCAGCATCAGGTCGGGCGCGAGCCCGGCGAGCACGACGGCGGCGGCGAGCAGCGGCTGGGCGACCCGCAGCAGCAGCCTGCTCCCCAGCCGGGCGGCGAACGCGCCCGCCGCGACGCTGCCCGCCCCCGCGAAGACGGGGACGATCAGCAACAGCAGCGTCAGCGTGCCCTCGTCCACACCGTGCTTGGTCTGCAGGTTCGCGACCTGGACGAGCAGGGACGCGAACGAGAGCCCCTGGACGCCGTAGACGACGTACGTGGCGAGACGGGCCTGGCGATCACGTGAGGACGGCACGGTGGCCTCCTGATCGGGGGGAATCAAACGTGAGGCGCGGTCAGGTTAGCCCCTGCCACCCCGCTCCGCCAGACCCCGTCCACCGCTCTCCGCGGCGCCGTCAGTGCGGCGGGGGAGTGACCGGCCCGCGCGCGGTCGGAGAGGGGCAGGGCGGCGCGGCCGGAGAGGGGCAGGGCGGCGCGGACGGGGAGGGGACGGGCCGTGCGGCCGCCCACATGCCGAGGGCCAGCAGCGCGGCGACCTCGGTCACCGCGAGCCCCCGCTCCACCAGCCCCAGCGGCATGACCCGCCACCACGCCAGCCCGTTGCTCGCCCCGACGAGCATCGCCGTGCCGATGCCCGCCACCCACAGCAGCGAGCACACGCCCAGCCCGAACGCCACCAGCGCGGCCCGCGACCGCAACCGCCGCCACGGCCACGCGATGATCATCACCGCCGCGGGCAGGCACAGGAAGGCCACGAAGCTGCCCACCCGGTGGATGCTGCCGCTCATGCTCGGCCCCACCGACCAGTCGTGCTTCTCGAACGCCGCCGTCACCAGCAGCCCGGCGCTCCAGCCCAGCAGCGCGAGGGTGCCGAGGACACCGGCCAGCCCCCTGCGTGCCAGCGACACCGCGATGGCGGCCGACCCTGCCGCGAGCAGCCCCACTCCGAGTGCGAACACCCAGCCGTCGGGGCCGAGGCCGTGCTCGCTGATGGTCCGCCTGACCGGGTTCATCTCGTCGAGGGCGGCGACCTCCAGGCCCGCGATCAGCGCGACCCCCGCACCCGCCGCGCCGAGACCCCACCGCGCCGCTCGATGCACGCCGACACCTCCCTTTCGCCATGGACCAACGGACGAGTCCCGAAGGGGGTTCCGTCCAGGAGGGCGCCTGCTCGACCGCCACGCCGAGGCGAACGTGATGCTCGCCGAGGGGATCGCCGGACTGCTCGCGAGGATCCACCGATGCTGTCCGATTTAGGCAGAGCGTCCAGGGCTGTCGGCGGATATCGTCAGAAGTGTGAACGAACGCTCGGGCTCGTGGTTGCCGAAACTGCAGGAAGTCGGAGAGCGGCTGGCCGAGGAATGGGTCACCGCCCGCCGCCCACCCTCGCGACCCGACCTGCCGCAACCGCACGAGCTGCGCGCGTCCGACGCCGACCGCGAACGCATCGCCCAGGTCCTCCAGGACGCCCACGCCGACGGCCGGATCACGATCGAGGAGCTCGACGAGCGCCTCGGCACCCTCTACGCGGCGCGCACGCTCGGCGAGCTGGCCGCCCTCACGCAGGACCTGCTGCCCGCCGAGGAGCAGCCGCTCAACCTCGACGGCCGCCCGGTGTCGGCCGTGTTCAAGAAGGAGGAGCGCGGGGGCCGCTGGGTGGTGCCGGCCGAGCTGGGCGTCACCGCCATGTTCGGCACCACCAAGCTCGACTTCCGCGACGCGATCCTGCAGAACCGGCGCATCGTCATCAACGCCACCCTCGTCTTCGGCGGCCTGGAGATCCACGTGCCCGAGGGCCTTGAGGTGATCAGGGTCGCCAAGGACAAGACCGTCCGTCTCACCAAGCAGCCCACCGAACCGGGCGCGCCGGTCGTCGAGGTCCGCACCACCAACTTCGCCGGCGAGGTCAAGGTCAAGGAACCCCCACGCCGCAAGCGCCGCCGCTGACCCGGCCCGGCCGTCCGGCGCTCAGCCCGCCGTGTCGAAGTTGATCGCGCTGTACGCGCGCAGCTTCCAAAGCTGGTGCTCGCTCTCGATCTTCCTGATGGTGCCCGACCGGCCGCGCATCACCAGCGACTGCGTGATCGCCGCGCCGGAGCGGAACCGTACGCCCTGCATGAGCTCGCCCTGCGTGATGCCGGTGGCGGCGAAGAAGACGTCGTCGGAGCGGACCAGGTCGTTGGTGGTGAGCACCTGGCCGAGGTCGTGCCCTGCGTCGATCGCGCGGGAGCGCTCGGCGTCGTCGCGCGGCCACAGCTTGCCCTGGATCACCCCGCCCAGGCACTTGAGCGCGCACGCGGCCACGATGCCCTCGGGGGTGCCGCCGACGCCCATCATGAGGTCGATGCCGGTGCCCGTACGGGCCGCCATGATCGCGCCGGCCACGTCGCCGTCGACGATGAACTTGATGCGGGCGCCCGTCTCCCTGATCTCCTTGACCATCCGCTCGTGCCGCGGACGGTCGAGCACCACCACGGTCACGTCGGACGGCGAGCAGTGCTTGGCCCGCGCCACGGCGTTGATGTTGTGCGCCACGGGAGCCTCGATGTCCACCACGTCGGCCGCCTCTGGGCCGGTGACCAGCTTCTCCATGTAGAACACCGCCGACGGGTCGTACATCGAGCCGCGCTCGCTCACCGCGATCACCGACACCGCGTCGGGCATGCCCAGCGCCGTCAGCCGGGTGCCGTCGATGGGGTCCACCGCCACGTCGCAGTCGGGTCCGCTGCCGTCGCCGACGTGCTCGCCGTTGAAGAGCATCGGGGCGTGGTCCTTCTCGCCCTCACCGATGACCACCACGCCGTTCATCGACACGGTGTTGATCAACTGGCGCATGGCGTTCACCGCGGCGCCGTCGGCGCCGTTCTTGTCGCCCCGGCCCACCCACCGGGCCGCCGCCATCGCGGCGGCCTCGGTGACGCGGACGAGCTCCAGCGCCAGGTTGCGATCAGGGGCGTGCTCGCTCGTCGCGAGCGGTGGCGGCACGGAAGTCTGGTCGGACATGATGCTGGCCTCCTCGTGGGACGTCTCATCTGATGGTAGTTGCCGCTCTTCATCCCGGTCGGAGGGGGATAATCTCCTAGCGGAGCGCGGATTTTGCGCCATACCATGTGCGCGCCACGGGTCTCGCCTTCACCATGGAGCGTGCCGCCCCGCCGTGGAGGAGGTCCCGATGAGCGATGTGGAAGACGTGGTCGTCCAGCCGCGCATGTCCGAGCGCGGTGCCGCGACGCGCGGCTCGCTGCTCGCCGCCGCACGCGAGGTCTTCGTCTCGAAGGGCTTCGCCGAGGCCGGCGTCACCGACGTGGTGTCGCGGGCCGAGGCCAGCGTGGGCAGCCTCTACCACCACTTCTCCGGCAAGGCCGACCTCTACCTCACCCTGTGGGAGGAGTTCCAGGCCCGCCAGGCGCAACGCACCAAGCAGGCCGCCCGCGCGGCCCGCGCCGGCGGCGAGAGCGACCCGATGCGGGTGTTCGTCAGCGCCGCCCGCGCCTACCTCGACGGCTGCCTCGAAGAGCGCGAGCTGGCCGCGCTGTTCCTGCGCGGCGACGGCCCGCCCGGCTTCGACGTGCTCATGCGCGACCGCCTGCGTACGTGGGCGCAGCGCAACGCGGCGCTCTTCGAGGACGAGCCGGCGCTCGCCGTGGTGGTCACCGGGGCGCTGGCCGCTGCGGTGTCGGAGGTCGTCGATTCCGGCGACCGCGACCTCGCCGAGGAGGCGCTCGCCATCATCGGGCAGATCCGTCCGGCCGCTTCGGCGACCGCACCCTCCAACGGGTAGTCTCGCGAAGTGTGCGACGGTTCACCGAAGGTTTCCACGGCTACGCGGTAGCCCTGTTCGTCTGCCTCGCGGGCGCCGGGTTGTTCCTGCTGGTCACCCCGCAAAGCCGTGAGGAGCACATTCCGCGGCTCGACTACACGATCACCGTCGCCAACTTCGGCCACCAGGTGCCGTACGGCGTCTGGGCGCCGCGCCAGGACCCGCCCGGCTGGGTGCCCAACAGCAACCGCATCGCCAAGGGCGAGAACGGCGCGCAGGTGCTCTACCTGGGCTACGCCACCGCCAAGCGCCAGCACGTCATGTTCGCGCAGAGCAACGAGCGGCCCGCGGCCGGGTTCGCCTCCCGCATGGCCAACAGCGACAAGGCCACGGGCACGCAGCAGATCGGCGGCGTCACCTGGGAGCAGCGCCACCGCGAGGACAAGAACCAGCGCACGCTCGTCCGCGTCCTGCCCGACGTGACGCTCGTCATCACCGGCACGGCCGACTGGCCCGAGCTCGGCGAGCTCGCCGCGCAGCTCCAGCAGCGGCCGCAGGGCTGACGGCGCGCGTGGGCCGATGCGTCTAGGGTGGTGACGTGGCAGACGAGAAGGCACCCTCATACGAGCAGGCCCGCGAGGAGCTGACCGAGGTGGTGCGCCGCCTCGAGACCGGCGGGCTCACGCTGGAGCAGTCGATCGAGTTGTGGGAACGCGGCGAGAAGCTCGCCGCCGTCTGCGAGGAGTGGCTCCAGGGGGCCCGCGTCAAGCTGGCCGCCGCCATGGCCCGGCGCGCCGACCAGGCGCAGGGCTCCGACGACGCCCCCTTCTGACTCACTCGTCCTCGGGGGCGTCCTCCGCGCGCACGTTCACCCGGTCGTCGGTCAGCCGGATCGTCAGTGCGGCCCCCGGTGCGACGTCCTTCGCCCGCCGCACCACCTCGCCGGACGGGTGCTGCACGATCGCGTAGCCCCGTTCGAGTGTGGCCGCCGGCGACAGGGTGACCAGGCGAGCGCGCAGGTGGGTGAGGTCGTCGCTCGCGCGGTCGAGCGACCCCGACAGTGACCTGCGCGCCCGGTCGCGCAGCGCCTCCACCTGCTCGGCCCGGCGTTCCAGCTCGCGTACGGGGTCGGCGAGCGCGGGCCGGGAGCGTACGGACGTCAGCCAGGACATCTCGCGGTCGAGCCACCCGCTCACCACCCGCCGGCCCCGGTCGCGCAGCTGGCGCACCATCGACAGCTGCTCGCCGACGTCGGGCACGACCTTCTTGGCCGCGTCGGTGGGCGTGGACGCGCGCACGTCGGCGACCAGGTCGAGCAGCGGGCTGTCCTGCTCGTGGCCGATCGCGCTCACCACGGGCGTGCGGCACGCGGCCACCGCGCGCACCAGCGTCTCGTCGGAGAACGGCAGCAGGTCCTCCAGCGAACCACCGCCCCGCGCGATGACGATCACCTCGACCGAGGCGTCGGCGTCGAGCTTGCGCAGCGCCTCGGTCACCTCGCCCACCGCGTACGGCCCCTGGACGGCGACCTGCTCGACCTTGAACCGGACGGCGGGCCAGCGGCGGCGGGAGTTCTCCAGCACGTCACGCTCGGCCGCCGACTCGCGGCCGCAGACGAGCCCGATCGTGCCGGGCAGGAACGGCAGCCGCCGCTTGCGGTCGGAGTTGAACAGCCCCTCGGCGGCCAGCAGTTGCCTGAGCCGTTCGAGCCGGGCCAGCAGCTCTCCGACGCCGACCGGCCGGATCTCGAGCGCGGTGAACGCGAACGAGCCCTTGTTGACCCAGAAGTCGGGCTTGACGTGTATGACGACCCGCGCGCCGTCGGCGGGCCTGGGCACGGCCGCCTCGTACACGCCTCGCGGCGCGGTGACGCGGGCGGACACGTTGGCGACCGGGTCGCGCAACGTCAGGAACACCGTGCCGCCGCGCGCGCTCAGGTCGGTGATCTGGCCCTCGACCCAGACCGTGCCGAGCCTGCCGATCCAGCCGCCCACCATCTGCAGGACCGTGCGGATCGGCAGCGGGGACTCCGGCGTGGTCTTCGAGGTCATGCAGGAAGACTACGGGTTCGGTACGACCTGCTTCTCGGCCTCGAGCTTGGCGAGGCGGTTCTCGAACATCTTGACGACCTCGGGGCGTGCCGTCGTGGCCTTCTCGTAGGCGAGGTAGTCGCCGATCTGCTCGGCCGTCTTGCCCCGCATGCGGGCACGCAGCGACGCGACGGTGAGCGAGGCGTACCCGGGCAGTGGCTCGACCAGCCCGCCCTCGGCGGGCGCGGCGCCGGCGGGCTCGGGGGTGGCCTCGGCCGCCTTGACCTTCTTGGCGGGCTTCGCGGCGGGCTTTTTGGCGGGCTTCTCGGCGACGGTCTCGGCAGGGGCCTCAGCGGCGACCTCGGCGGGCTTCTCCGCCGGAGTTTCGGCGGCGACCTCGGCGGGCTTCTCGGCGGGGGCTTCTGCGGGCTTCTTCTCCGTGGCGACCGCGGGCTCGGGCTCGGGCTTCGGCTCGGCGGTCGGCTCGGCCTTGGCGGCCGGGGTGGTGGCAACCGGCTCCGCCTCGGGCTCGGTGGCGGTGCCTGGCGCCTGCTCCGGCTCGGCCGGGGCCGACCTGGGGGCGAAGATCACCGGCTCCTTGCGCGCCGGCTTGTCCTCCGCCGTCTCAACGGACGCCTCGGCCACCTGCTCGGCGGCCGAGGGAGACGCCTCGCGCTCCTCGTCCTTGCGGCCGAGGCCCTTGACGGAGTTCTTCATGCGGTCGACGACGAGCAGCGCCTGCCCGGCGGCGCTCAAGGTGCCCTGGACGACGAGGAGCGGGAGATCCTTGGCCTTCTCCTTCAGCTGGTCCTTGTTGGTGACAGTTCTGGCGATGTTGCGTATCACGTCGCTGAGGGACATGAACGTCTCCCTGGGAGGTCAGTAATAGACGGCCAGTCTGGCAAATCGCGGGCAAGCGCGCACGCTCGGGCCAGCGGGCCGTTCCACGTAGCATAAGAAGTATGGAGCCCCAGACCCCCAGTTCCCGCCGAGTCCTCGTGGCCAAGCCGCGGGGCTACTGCGCCGGAGTCGATCGAGCCGTCGTCGCGGTCGAGAAGGCGCTGGAGCAGTACGGCGCGCCGATCTACGTCCGTAAGCAGATCGTCCACAACACCCACGTCGTCAAGACGCTCGAGGCCAGGGGCGCCATCTTCGTCGACGAGACCGAGGACGTGCCGGAGGGCGAGATCGTGGTGTTCTCGGCCCACGGCGTGTCGCCCGCCGTGCACGAGGAGGCCAGACAGCGCAGCCTGCGCACGATCGACGCCACCTGCCCGCTCGTCACCAAGGTGCACAACGAGGCCAAGCGGTTCGCGGCGAACGACTACGACATCCTGCTGATCGGCCATGAGGGCCACGAGGAGGTCGAGGGCACCTCCGGCGAGGCGCCCGACCACATCCAGCTCGTCGACGGGCTCGACAGCGTCGACCGGGTGCAGGTGAAAGACCCGAGCAAGCTGGTGTGGCTGTCGCAGACCACGCTGTCGGTCGACGAGACCACCGAGACGGTCGCCCGGCTCAAGGAGCGCTTCCCCACGCTGATCGACCCGCCGAGCGACGACATCTGCTACGCCACCCAGAACCGGCAGGTGGCGGTCAAGGAGATCGCCGCCGAGTCCGACCTGGTCATCGTGGTGGGCTCCGACAACTCGTCCAACTCCAAGCGGCTGGTCGAGGTGGCGAAAGACTACGGCGCCAAGGCGTCCTACCTCGTCGACAACGCCTCGTACATCCGTGACGAGTGGCTCGACGGGGTCACCACGGTCGGCGTGACGAGCGGCGCGTCCGTGCCCGACGAGCTGGTGCACGAGGTGCTGGAGCGGCTGGCCGCGCATGGGTTCTGCGACGTGAGCGAGGTCGAGCCGGTGCAGGAGAGCATGCGCTTCGCACTGCCCCACGAGCTGCGCAAAGACCTGCGGGCCGGCTAGCGGCCGGTCAGTCGTCGCCGCGGGGGGTGCCGTAGACCTTGGGCTCGAAGTAGCCCTCCGGCTCGGGCACGAACGGCTGGCGCGGGCGCGGCACCTCCGCGCCCGCCTTCAGCTCCTCGCGGAGCTCGCGTACGTTGTCGCGCAGGCCGCGCCGCCACGCGATGCCGAGCACGATCGCCGATCCGGCGAACAGCCACGGCGCGCCGCGGGTCAGCGACGTGTAGAGGCCGAGCGTCAGCGACTGCACGATCGACACCGACCCGAAGGCGCGCCCGAGCTCGACGAAGAGCGTGGCGCAGAAGAACACCAGCGGCGGCGTCACCACGAGCGACAGCAGCTCGCGCCGGTTGACCAGCAGCACGCCGAGCGTGCTGGCCGCGACGAACGTCGCCCCCACCAGGTACGGGACGGCGAGCACCGCCGTCAGCACGTAGCCCGCCAGGGTGGCGACCAGGGCGAGCGCGACCGCGCCGCGAGCGGTCAGCCTGACCGCCGAACGCCTGCCTTTCCCAGCCACCGGCCCACCCCCGTTTACTGCGACCCGTTGGCCAACTTACCGTTCGCGTGCGAAATCAGAGGTGAGGTTTCGAGTAGTTCGGGCGATGCCAGGGGTCTGGGCAGGCCTTCGAGCATCTCGGGCGAGTCGAGATCACCGTCCACGACGCCCAGATCGTGCAGTTTGCGCGCGGTGACCAGCACGCGGCTCTCGAGCGACCCGACCGACTTGTTGTAGGCCTCCACGGCCCGGGTCAGCGCCCGGCCCAGCGCGTCGACGTTGCGGCCCAGGGACGACAGGCGTTCGTACAGCTCCTTGCCGAGGTCGAAGACCGCGCGCGCGTTCTCGCTGAGCGCGGCCTGCTGCCAGGCGTAGTGGGCGGTGCGCAGCATCGTGATCAGGGTCGTCGGCGTGGCGATGTGCACGCGCCGCGCCATGGCGTACTCCAGCAGGCTGGGGTCGCGTTCCAGCGCGGGCGCGAGGAACGCCTCACCGGGGATGAACAGCACCACGAACTCGGGCGAAGGGTTGAACCCCTGCCAGTACGACTTGGCGGCGAGCCGGTCGATGTGCTCGCGCAGGTGCCGGGCGTGCGCGTCGAGCCGTACGGACGCGTGCGTCTCGTCGCCGGCCTCGGCGGCCTCGAGGTAGGCGGCCAGCGACACCTTGGAGTCGACCACGATGTTCTTGCCGCCGGCGAGCCTCACGACCATGTCGGGGCGCATGGAGCCCTCGGTGACCTGCTCGTCGAAGTCGCAGTGGCGCTGCATACCGGCGATCTCGGCGACCCGGCGCAGCTGCAGCTCGCCCCACCGGCCGCGCGCCTCGGGTCGCTGCAGGGCCCGTACGAGCGCGGTGGTCTGCGCGCGCAGCTGCTCGTGGCTCTGGCGGACGAACTCCATCTGCTGGGCCAGCTCCGCCCGAGCCGCGCGCTGCCCCGACTCGGTGTCGCGCAGCTGCGCCTCGACCCGCGCAAGGGCGTCCTTCAGCGGCTCCACCAGGTGCTCGACGGCCTGCCTTCGCTGGTCGAGGTCGCCGGTGGCCTCGGCGCGGCTGGCCGCGAGCCGGGTCTCGGCCAGTTCGAGGAAGCGGACGTTGTTGACGTCGAGTGCGCGGGTGGACAGGGCCTGGAAGCGTTCGGCCAGCTGTTCCTCGACGTAGACGAGTTTCTCCGAGGCGGCCTTGGCGCGGGCGTCGGCCTCGGCGACCCGTACCGCCGCGCGTGTCCTGGCGAGGAGGAATCCGACGAGCAGTCCGACAGCGAGACCTGTGAGAAGCGCGAGGACGTCCACCCGGTCGATGATTGCAGGGCCGCGGCGGGCGTATGTCACCGACACGCTTCGGCGTTCCGCTTGTGCGGCACGTCTCGCGTCACGCAGAGTGATGGAGTGAGCACGCTGCCGAGAACCGCCGTGGTGGTAGCCGTCCTGGTGGCGCTGGCCGGCGCGGTGATCGCCTGTTCGCCGTCCGGTTCCGACGGCGCTCCCGGCCAGGCGGGCGGCGCGCTGGTCGGGCAGGCCCGTCCGGTGCTGCGCTGGACGCCCGGCGCGTGCGTGACGCGCGACTACGCGCTGACCGCGTGCAACGGCGGCGAGTCGCGGGTGGTGGCCCTCGCCCCCGATCCGCCGCGTCCAGGCGACTGCCCGGTCGACACCGACAACGTGCTGCGCGTCGGCGCGAACCGTACGGCGTGCGTGCGCAACTTCCTCGACCCGCACCCGGGCATGCCGGGCGGGGGCGGGGGGCTGCTGCGCGCGGGTGACTGCGTCCGGCTGGACGGCCGCGAGCAGGCGTGCGACCGTCCCGGCTGGTACGGCAAGGTCATCGCGATCACCGGGCGCGTCTCCGCCTGTCCCTCGCGCACCCTCGACACGCTCAGCGACGACTCCCGGGTGGTCTGCCTCGGCCCGGGAGGCCAGGTGCTGGAGCGGGGCGCCTGCGTGGCCAGGCCGTCGGCCGCGGCGACGGCCCGTTCCGCGGTCGTCCGGGTGCCGTGCGAGTCGCGCCAGGCCTGGGCGCGGGTGGTGGCGTTCGGCACCTCGCCGGGTGGCTGCCCGTCCCGCTCCGAGCGCTATCTGCGGGTCGAGGGGGCGTTCCGGCCGGTGACCTGTCTGGACGTGCTGAGCAAGTAAACTCAGCGTCCGTGAGTCTCTCCATCGGCATCGTCGGCCTGCCCAACGTCGGTAAGTCCACGCTGTTCAACGCGCTGACCAAGACCGGCAACGCGCTCGCGGCCAACTACCCGTTCGCCACCATCGAGCCCAACGTCGGCATCGTGGGCGTGCCCGACGACCGGCTGCCCGTGCTGGCCGAGATCTTCGGCTCGGCCCGCATCCTGCCCGCCAAGGTCGAGTTCGTCGACATCGCCGGCCTGGTCAAGGGCGCGTCGGAGGGGCAGGGCAGGGGCAACCAGTTCCTCGCCAACATCCGCGACACCGACGCGATCTGCCAGGTCATCCGCGTGTTCGGCGACCCCGACGTCACCCATGTCGACGGTGAGATCTCGCCGAGGCGCGACATCGAGACCATCAACACCGAGTTGATCATGGCCGACCTTCAGACGGTCGAGAAGGCCGTCCCGCGCCTGCAGAAGGAGGCGCGCAACAACAAGGACAAGAAGGCCGCGCTGGAGGCCGCCGAGGCGGCGCTGGCCGTCCTCGAGACGGGCAAGACCGTCTTCGAGAGCGGTCTCGACCGCGACGAGCTGCGCGAGCTCCACCTGCTGACCGCCAAGCCCTTCCTGTACGTGTTCAACCTCGACGCCGACGAGCTGACCGACACGGCGCTGCGCAAGCAGCTCGCCGAGCTGGTCGCCCCGGCCGAGGCCGTCTTCCTCGACGCCAAGATCGAGTCCGAGCTGGTCGAGCTCGACGAGGAGGAGGCGCTGGAGCTGCTGCGCTCGGTCGGCCAGGACGAGTCGGGCCTGCGCCAGCTCGCCCGCGTCGGCTTCGAGACGCTCGGCCTGCAGACCTACCTCACCGCCGGCCCGAAGGAGACCAGGGCCTGGACGATCCGCAAGGGCGCCACCGCCCCCGAGGCGGCCGGCGTGATCCACACCGACTTCCAGCGCGGCTTCATCAAGGCCGAGGTCGTCTCCTTCGACGACCTGGTCGAGGCCGGGTCCATCGCCAGCGCCCGCTCGGCCGGCAAGGCCCGGATCGAGGGCAAGGACTACGTCATGCGCGACGGCGACGTGGTCGAGTTCCGCTTCAACGTCTAACCGGTCCTGCGCGGAGGCCGGTCCCGTACGGGGCCGGCCTCACTGCTGTACACCCTGTCCGTTATGCGGACATATTTCGTTTATGTAAAACATCGAGCATTTTGTCCCGATATCTGCACATTGGCTTTACAGCGCATGTCCAGAGGTGATCAGATTCCGCCCGGTTCATCACCTTTGGAGGAAATGTGCGGCTTTCTTTAGCTCGTCTGCCTGCGGCGTCAGCCGCCGCGGCACTTCTCGCGGTCGTCGCCACCCCCCTGGCGGCGCACAGCGCACCTGTTGACCAGCCGTTCACGTCCGCGACCGGTGGCGCGCCCACCACGGTGACGCTGATCACCGGCGACAAGGTGACGTTGACCCCGCAGCCCAACGGACACCCCAGCGTGAGCGTCGAGCGGGCGCCCGGCGCGAAGGGCCCGGTGCGCATCGCCACCGAGGGCGGGGACACCTACGTCTACCCCGCCGAGGCGATCGCCTACATCGCGGCAGGCCGCCTCGACAAGCAGCTCTTCGACGTCACCCAGCTGATCGCCCAGGGGTACGACGACGCGCACAGCGCCGACCTCCCGCTGATCGTCACGAAGGGCGCGGCCACGGCCGAGGCCAGGACCACCGCGCCGCCGTCGAGCACCACCCTGCCGGGCGCCGAGACCACGCTGAGCCTTCCGTCCGTCCAGGGTGAGGCGATCCGCGCCCACCGGTCGAAGGCCACGGACTTCTGGTCGGCCCTCACCGGCGCGGGACTGGCGGCGTTCAAGCAGGCTGAGCCGGAGACGCCGTCCTTCGCCGCCGGCATCGACAAGGTGTGGCTCGACATGAAGGCCAAGGCGACCCTGGCCGACACCACCGCGCAGATCGGCGCCCCGGAGGTCTGGGCCGGTGGAGGCACAGGCGAAGGGGTCCGGGTCGCGATCCTCGACACCGGCGTCGACACCGAGCACCCCGACCTCGCGGGCAGCATCGCGGCGTCCCGGAGCTTCATCCCCGGCGAGGAGGTCACCGACCGCCACGGGCACGGCACCCACACGGCCTCCATCCTGGCCGGGACGGGCGCCGCCTCCGACGGCAAGGAGCGGGGTGTCGCCCCTGGCGCCAAGCTGATGGTGGGCAAGGTCCTCAGCGACGACGACACCGGTACGGTGTCCGGCATCATCGCGGGCATGGAATGGGCGGCTCGTGAGCAGCACGCCCAGATCGTCAACATGAGCCTGGGCGTCAGCGCCTGGCACTCCCAGGACGACCCGCTGAGCCAGGCCGTGAACCAGCTGACCGCCGAGACGGGCGCGCTCTTCGTCGTCGCCGCCGGCAACGACGGCAACGGCCCGTACAACATCGGCGCCCCGGCGAACGCGGACGCCGCGCTCACCGTCGCCGCGGTCGACTCCTCCGACCACCTCGCCGAGTTCTCCAGCGGCGGGCCGCGCATGAACGACGACGGCCTCAAGCCCGACATCTCCGCCCCCGGCGTGGACGTGCTCGCGGCGCGCTCGCAGTACTCGTGGATGGGCGAGGGCTACTACCGCCTGGACAGCGGCACCTCCATGGCGGCGCCGCACGTCGCAGGAGCGGCCGTCCTGCTCGCGCAGAAGCACCCCGAGTGGACGGCGCAGCAGCTCAAGGACGCTCTGATGAGCACGTCCAAGCCGACCCCCGACTACAGCCCCTACCTGGCGGGCACCGGCCGCCTCGACCTGGCCGCCGCCTACCGGCAGGACCGGGTAATCGCGACCGGCTCGGTGGACGCGGGCCTCGTCGCGTGGTCGGACAAGAAGCGGGAGCCGATCACGCGGCAGATCTCCTACACCAACGTGACGGACAGCCCCGTCACCCTGGACCTGTCCGTCGACCCGGGCAACTCTCCTGAGGTCTTCGAGCTGGCCGCCGACCAGGTCACCGTGCCCGCGCACGGAACCTCGACGGTCGACGTCACGGTGAAGCCGGGCGGGCTCGCCGCCGGCCAGTACGCCGCCCAGGTCAAGGCCGTCGCGACCGGCGGCGCGGCCGACGAGGTGCACACGGTGGTGGGGCTCTCCGTCGAGTCCGAGCGGCACGTCCTCACCGTCAACGTGAAGGACCGGGCCGGCCGGCCCGTGGACGCCGAGCTCGAGATCAGGGACGCCGCCGGAGTCAGCACCTACATGTGGACCAGGAACGGCAAGCTCACGAGCCGCTGGGCCCCCGGCACGTACGCGGTCGTCGCCATCATGGACGTCGAGGGACTGAACGGCCCCGACTCCCTCGGACTCGCCATCATGACCGCCCCCGAGGTCGAGCTGACGGCCGACCGGACCGTGACCCTCGACGCCTCGCAGGCACCCCAGGTCAAGGTCGACACCCCCAAGCCGACCGCCGTCACCGGCACGAGGATCGACCTCTACCGCTCCTTCACGTCGAGCGAGCCGAAGCCGGGCGACTACAGCGACCTGAACGAGAAGATCCTGCTTCCGGCCGCGTACGACAGCGTGTGGGCGCTGCCGACCGGGCCGAAGGTGAAGAAGGGCAGCTTCGTCTTCACCACCAGGTTCCGCGCCCAGCAGCCGCCGCTGCAGATCAGCTACGGCGGTCGCCACATCGAACCGCTCGTGCAGCCTGGCTCCACGCCGGGTCCGGAGGGCAAGCAGCAGCTCGAGGTCGTCTTCGCCGGTACCGGCTCGCAGGCCGACTACGCCGGCGTGTCCGCGCGCGGCAAGATCGCGATCGTCCGCAGCAGCGACGCCGTCACCCCGGCGGAGCGTGGCGCGGCGGCGCACGCCGCGGGCGCCGCGATGCTCCTGGTGGTCAACGACGTCCCCGGCCGCAAGATGGACTGGTACGGCACCCCGGGCGACTTCATGACGATGGGGCCCATCCCGGTCGCCACGGTCCGCAGGGACGAGGGTGAGGCGCTGATCGACGAGCTCACCTCCGGCAAGAAGAAGACGAAGCTCAAGGTCGAGGGCCACCCGGCGCCCGCGTACCTGTACGACCTGGCCGACCGCCACGTCGGCGCGGTGCCCGCGGACCCCTCCCCGAAGACCGGCACCCACGACCTCGCCAGGATCGATGAGGAGTTCACCCCGCAGGCCGGGTTGCGGCTGGTCGACAGCCGAACCGACTTCCAGCCGTACGAGTACTACGGCGTCGGGGTCAGCAACGATCAGCTGACGCTCGCCGCGGGGTCGCGTACCGACTGGGTCTCCGCAGGGGACGACATCCGGTGGCGGCATGCCGTCAACCCCGGCGACATGTTCGGGGCGACCCTCACAGGGCAGTCGCTCGGCGAAGTGCTGTCGTACCGGCCGGGGAGTGTGCAGGAGGACCGCTGGTACGGGCCCGTCACGCGGCCCCGCATGATCAGCACCGACATCCCGTTCCGCGGTCAGTACGCACTCAGCGCCGTCATCAACGGATTCGGCGACGCGGGAACGGCGCACAGCGGCGGGACCAACCTGCCGCAGCGGATCAGGGTGTACCAGGGCGACAAGCTCCTGCGGGACATGTCCAACAACGGAGAGCTCTACGTCGAGATGACGCCGGAGAAGCTGCCGTACCGGTTGGTCGTCGAGACGGAGAACGACGGCAACCTGGGCCCCTACTCCACCACCACCTCGACGGATTGGCACTTCACCTCCGAGGGTCCGGACGACCCGGCGGGCTTCCTGGCCGTCCCGCTGCTCCAACTGGACTACGACGCCGACACGGACGCCGACGGCAAGGCGAAGCGCAACTCGGACTTCGCCGTCATGCCGGTGGTGGTCGGCAGCGACGCGGCCGAGTACAAGCCCTCCTCGCTCAAGCTTGAGGTCTCCTACGACGACGGGGCCACCTGGCAGCAGCAGAGCGTCAAGGAGAAGAAGGGCGCCTGGCAGACGTCTCTGAAGGCGCCGCGCGGAGCCGAGTACGTCTCCATCAGGGTCACCGCCGAGCAGCGTAACGGCGACGGCGTCACCCAGACCGTCATGCGGGCCTTCGGCCTCAAGTGACACGGTGAGGGGCGGACGCCGGCCGGGCGCCCGCCCCTCACGTCAACCACCGGGGGATCCCGCGCGTCGAATCGACACGGCGGTCACGCTGACTCGGGAGGCCCCTCATGATCCGTCGCATCATCCGTAAACGGCGCCCCGCGCCCACGCTCGTCGGCATCAGCCTGGAGGAGGAGCTCGCGCTCATCAGGGTCGAGCTGATGTACGGCCTGCGCGTCAACCGCGAGGCGTACCTGCGCAGGAAGGTCGACGAGCGCAACGAGACGGTGAGCCGCATGCGCGACCGCGAGCCCGCCGAGATGCTGGCCGACCTGCGCGGCTCGCTGGAGCGTACGGTCCGGCCCAAGGTGGTCGACCTGCAGAGCAGGCGCCAGGCGCGGGCGAGCCAGGACTCCGAACCCGCCTGATCGGTTCCCTCCGCTCGCGATCCATACCGAATCCGCAGGTCGTGAGAGTACTTGCCTGTTTTGGACAGGATTCCGTGGCGGCCGGGCTATGCGCCTTTATGGCGAATGGCCTGGTCGAATGGTGATTTCGCCCAGAAGTGCCGGCAATCGGGTCCTGAGCCCGCCCTGTGAGACCGGTTTGCCGTCCGGGACCGTCATGCCGCAGCATGGGCGTGGCTTTCCTGGAACAATGGCGGAGACCGGATAGGGTGACTACTTCACCGCGGATGATGGGGATCGGCAACGGACGACACCGCGCCAGCCGGGGGGATAGGCGCGAGCGGAGGCGTGATGGCTCGTAGGTCTACCGTCCACGATCCTCGGATCGCAGACGGTCCCGGCCTTTCCGCGACCCTGGACGCGGCCGACTTCGACACGCCCCCGCCGCGCAGGCCGCGGCGGGGTGGCTGGTCGGGTGGCGGTGGGCGGTGGCTGGTGTGGACCGGCCGCATCATTCTCTGGGCACTTATCGCAGTAATCCTGGTTAATGGGGTCCGTGCCCCATTTGAGAGGTTTACCCAGCAAGAGTCCGCTTCGCCGGCCGGGGTCACGCCGGCGAACAAGGGATTCCCCGCTGAACAGGGCATGTCATTCGCCGCACAGTTCGCCGGCGTCTATCTGAATTTCAACCCCGACGACGCCGCGAGCAGGTCACGTAAGCTCGCGGCGTTCCTGGCCGAGGGCATGGACCCGCAAATGGGCTGGGACGGCTTCGGCCGCTACGCCGCCGTCGCGATCCAGCCGTACGACATCGAGGTGGCCGACGCCCACAACGCCGTGGTCAGCGTGGCCTTCCAGTCCGGTCCCCGCCGGCTGATGCTCTCGGTGCCGCTCTACTCCTCCGGCGGCGAGGCCGGCAGGAGGTTCGTGGTGGCCGGGCGACCGGCGATCCTGCCCGCGCCCGCTCCGGCCCAGCTCCCCCAGGTGGCCGAGCCCGAGACCGACGACGCGACAGCCGCCGAGCTCAAACCGCAGCTGGAGGGTTTCTTCAAGGACTACGCCGACGGCGACACCGCCGGGCTGCAACGCTACGTCGCCGCCGGCAAGAGCCTGCCGAGCTTCGCGGGCGCGTTCACCTTCTCGCAGCTCAAGGAAGTCGTGGTGCCGGTGGGGGGCGCCACCCGAGAGATCCAGGCGGTCGTGGTCTGGGCAGTGCCGAACGGCGACGTCCCGGCCACGCCCAGCGCCACCGACCCGGCCGCGGTCGGCGGCACGCTGGAGCAGGTCTATCGCCTGACCGTCGAGAAGCAGGGCGACAAGTGGTTCGTCGCCGACATCCGTGGCGGCGGCCGGGTCCTTGGATAGACGCGCGGCCGCTCCGCTGATCGGTACCCCCCGGGAGGACAAGAAGTGACCTTGAAGACCATAGTGCTCACCTTGCTGGAGATGACGCCGGCGCCGACGTCCACCGGCATCGACACCGGCGGGCTCGCCGACTTCCTGCGCGCGTTCTTCGCCCCGCTGTTCCTCGTCGTCGTCTCCGTGGTCGCGCTCTTCTTCCTCTTCACCCGTGAGATCACGCGGTTCGTGCAGTTCCTGATCCTGGCCGTGGCCATCGGAGTGATCTTCTACGTGCCCAACATCATCGAGGTGACGGCGAAGGCCATCGCGGGAGCGCTCGGCATCAGGTAAGGGTTGAGATCGCCGCCCGGCGGTCATGAACGAGCGGGTGGGAGAGGAGGACCGCGTGGACCTGCCCACGTATACGAACATCTGGCGAATCGAGAAGCGTCTCTACAAGCTGTACGACCTACGGCTGCCGATGCCGCTGCCCATCGTCTGGATCGGTGTGTTCGTGGGGGTGTTCGTCCCGTGGTCGCTCCTGCTGGTCCTGGTGGGCGTGCCGGTGGAGATGCCCTGGCACGTGCTCTACCTCGTGCCGCCCGGCATCGTGACGTGGCTGTCGACCCGTCCGGTCATCGAGGGCAAGCGGCTCACCGAGCTCCTGGAGTCCCATCTTCGCTACCTGGGCGAGCCCAAGGCCTGGTACCGCCTGACGCCCGGGTCGGAACCCGACACGGTCACCTTCTCCGGCCGCGTCTGGCGGACCACGTACGCGCCCGCGAGGTCCACCGAGGCGCGCAAGGCCCGCCGGCCGCAGCGCCGGCGTGAGGGGCAGCGGATCACCGGGCCCCGGCAGGTGCGTCCCGCCGTCGCCGCCGCTGCAGCCGCGGCCGCGCAGGCTCCCGTCGCCGAGCCGGCCACCCGTACGGGCTGGGGCAGCCGCCGCGGCGCCGCTCCCGCCCTCCGGGCGCGCGTACGTCCCGAGCCGGTGCCCGGCGTGGCGGCGAGCCCGCCACGGCGCGAGGACGGGCTTCCTGCGCGCTCCGGCTGGCGCCTGGTGTCGCTCCCCGGCCCCGCTCCGGCCGCCGACCCTCCGGAGCCCGCCGGCGTGCAGGACGGATCGCTCGTCCCTTCCGAGGACGTGTCCCAGGAAGCGGCTCGCTCGGTGCGGGAACCGGCCGTCGTGCGAAGGGCCCCGCAGGCCGACCCCGACGCCATGGACGCCGAGGCCGTGGCGGGCGACCCGGGTGACATGGACGCCGAGGTCGCGGTGGCGCGTGAGGTGGGCGTACCGATCAAGACTGCTGAGAGCCGCAGGCCCGCGGCAGGCAAGCCGATCGACACCGAGGCGTTGCGGCGGCTGCGGCGGCTCGCCGCGAGCGTCGACGCGCCCGCCGACCTGACGCCCGCCGACCTCACGTCCGCCGGGTTCGCGTCCGCCGACCTCGCGCAGGACGAGCCCGCGCCCACCGTCTTCGCGCCGGCCGAGCCCGTGGCGACCGAGTCGCCCGAGCGCGTGCCCGTCGTGTTGCCTGAGGCAGTCGCGGACGTGCGGGACGAGGACGCGTACGACGAGGAGGTAGCTCGCGACCAGCACCGCAAGGGGCAGCCGCCCCGGGTGGGCCCGGCCAAGGTGCTGGCGGCCACGGGGCAGGTCTGGCCCGCGCTCACCCCGGAGGGCAAGCCCCTGCCCCGCCCGGCCACCGATTTCCACCTCCCCGCACACACCACCACCCCCGCGAAGGACGCGAGTTCCACGCCCGTGAAGGACGCGGGCCCAACGCCCGTGAAGGACGCGGGCCCAACGCCCGTGAAGGACGCGGGCCCAACGCCCGTGAAGGACGCGGGCCCAACGCCCGTGAAGGACGCGGGCCCAACGCCCGTGAAGGACGCCGGTCCCGCTGCTGGGTCCTCTGACCGCGGTGCTGCCGCGGAGGAGGGCGAGGGGGCGTTCTCGACCAGGGCGGGTCGGGGAGAGGCCGTCCCTGCTGCGCGGGACGGGTCCGACGCCGGCAGCGACGCCGTCCCTGTCGCGCGGCAGGACGCCGCCGAGGGTGTAAGACGGGCGGACGCGCCCGGTGAGAGGCGCGGGGCTCCTACGTTCGAGCGGCCGCGCAGGGTCGTGGGTGACGGCGGCGGCGAGCTCGTCGCCCCGGTGCCAGGGCCGCGTCCGGGGGAGGGGCGCGTGCGGCGGGTCGAGTCCGTCGTCGGGCGCGACTCCGGCGGATGGCGGCGCATCGCCCAGGTCGTGGTCGGCAACACCGGCGGCATGCGCACGGACGGGTCCGAGATCGACGAGGCGCGGGCCAGAGGCGTGTTCGCGGGCGGCCGCCGGGTCGTCGTGCTGGGCTGCACCGGCGGCGCCGGCCAGACCACGACGGCGCTCATGCTCGGCCACACCTTCGCGAAATACCGCGACGACCGGGTCGTCGCCGTCGACGCCAACACCGGCGGCGGCACCCTGACCAGCAAGATCCAGCCGGAGACCCCCGAGACCCTGACGTCGTTGCTGTCGGGGCTCGACCGGGTCAGCGGCTACCTCACCATGCGGGGATACACCACGCGGACCGCCTCGGGCCTCGAGGTGATCAGCGCCGACACCGACGCGGGCGCCGAACAGCGCCTCGCGGACAGGTCCTTCTTCTCCGACCACCGGCTCGGTGAGTCCATGCGCCTGCTCGACCGCCACTACAAGCTGGCGGTCATCGACCCGGCCGCCGCTCTGGCGGCCCGGTTGCTGCCGTACGCCGACCAGCTCGTGCTGGTGGTGCCGGCGAGCGAGGAGGCGCCGGAGGCGGTGGCGATGACGTACGAGTGGCTCGACGGGCACGGCTGCGCGGAACTGCGCAGGCGCGCCGTGATGGTGGTCAACGGCGTCAGCAGACGTTCGATGGCCGACGTCGAGCAGGCGGAGTCGGTGGCCAGAGGCAGATGCCGGGCCATCGTCAGGGTCCCCTGGGAGGACGACCTGGCGCCCGAGAAGGCCGAGGTCGTCGATCCCGGGCAGTTGCGCGCGGCCGGGCGGCGGGCCTACCTCGCCCTCGCCGGTGTCGTGGTCGCGGGCTTTGCGGCACAGACCGTACGACCGAGCGAAGAGGAGTTGGCGAGTGACCCCCCGGGCACGAGAATCGGTGAGCGATAAGTGAACAAGCGAGCAGGTCTGGCCCGTTCATGCGCCGAGGGGGCGGCATGAGCAGGGCATCGCGTGCGCACCAGCGTCTCGCGGTCCGGTACTTCGACGACCGCATCCTGCTCACGGACACCTGCGCATGGGCGTACTTCCGCCTTCCGACGGTCAGCTACGAGTTCGTCACGCCTGAGGAACGCGAGGCGCTGGCCACCAACATCACGATCGCGCTGGCCGCGATCCGGATGCCCGACGCCGAGGTCCACCTGCGGGTGGCCCACCGCACCTACCCGGCGGCCGAGTGGGCCATGGCCCTCAACGCGACCTCCGACGAGGGGCCGGGCTGGCGCGACTACCTGGAGGAGATGTACCGGCACGTCTGGGCGAAGGACTTCTGGACAAAGGAGGTCTACCTCGGCGTCCGCCTCGGGCCGCGCGGCAAGCAGCTCGGCGGCGCGTTCTCCCAGCTCTTCGGCTTCTACCAGAAGACCGAGAAGGTCCTCGGCATGGAGGACGACCACGTGCCCGCCGGCGAGATCGGGCGATGGACCGAGCAGGCCGAACGCCTCGGCAGGGCGCTCGCGTCCAGCGCCCTCTACGCCCGTCACGCCACCTCCGTCGAGGTGGCGTGGCTGTTCCAGCACGCCGCCGCGGGCGGCATCGGCGACCCGGCGCCGTCGGCCAGCCCGCGCAGGCGGTGGGGCAGGGGCGAGATCGAGTCGCTGGTGGAGGGCGAGATCCACAACGGCAGGTCGCTGCTGCGGATCGTGCAGCCGCAGGGCGACTCGTACGTCGCCTTCCTGTCGTTCGCCCGTTTCCCCGACCTCATGCCGTTCCCCGACGGCGAGCCGTGGCTGCACTTCGCCGACCAGCTGCCGTTCCCGGTGGAGATCTCGTCGCGGATGCGGCTGATCCCGGCGGTGAAGGCGTCGAAGGACGTCGCCCGCAAGCTGGCGCACGCCCGCGACATGGACAACCACATCCGCGAGGCGGGGGCGGAGGCGCCGCTGGCCCTGGCCGAGCAGATCGACGCGGCCCGGATGCTGGAGCACGGCATCACCAAGGAGCGGCTGCCGTTCGTGTACGGCTGGCACCGCCTGATCGTCTCGGCCCCCACCGAGGAGATCTGCGTGCAGCGGGTGGAGGCGGTGGTCGAGCACTACCGCGACATGGGCATCGACGTGGTCAACTCGACCGGCGACCAGTTCTCGCTGTTCTGCGAGACGCTGCCCGGCGAGAAGGTGCGCGTCAACGCCTACGCCCAGCGCCAGCCGCTGCGCACGATCGCGGGCGGCATGGCGACGGCCACCGTCGACCTCGGCGACCGGATGGGCGAGAGCACCGAGGGCTGGCTGGGGCCGTACATCGGCGAGACGGTCGGCAGGGCGCGCAGCATCGTGCACTTCGACCCCCTGGTGGCGGCGACCCGTAACCGGCCGACCGCCATCGCGATCACCGGTGAGCCGGGCGGTGGCAAGACCACGCTCGCGCTGCTGATGATCTACCAGATGGCGCTGCGCGGCGTCACGGTCGCGGTGATCGACCCGAAGGGCGACGCGGAGTCGCTCGTCCAGCTGCTGGAGAAGCGGGGGCGCAAGGCGCGCGTCATCCCGCTCGGCTCTGCCGCGCCCGGGCTGCTCGACCCGTTCTCGTTCGGCGACGACATCGCGGCCAAGAAGACCATGGCCACCGAGACGCTGCGGCTGCTGCTGCCGCGCATGTCGGAGGAGCGCGAGTCGGCGATGATCCAGGCGGTGGCGGCGGTGTCCAACCAGCCCGACCCGTCGCTGGGCAAGGTGGTCGACTTCCTGGAGCGGGCCGACGACCCCGCCTCGAAGAACCTGGGGGCGGTGCTGCGGTCGATGTCGGAGATGCACCTGGCCCGGCTCTGCTTCGACCCCTCGGGCGGCGACCAGATCGACAGTGAGGGCTGGACGACCGTCTTCACGCTGGGCGGGCTCACCCTGCCCGACGTGGCGACGGGCCGCGACGACTACTCCTACGAGCAGCGCCTGTCCGTGGCGCTGCTCTACCTCGTCTCCCAGTTCGCGCGCAGGCTGATGAACGGCCTCGACCGGCGCGCCCCCAAGGCGATCTTCCTGGACGAGGCGTGGGCGATCACGTCCACGCCCGAGGGCGCGAAGCTCGTGCCGGAGGTCAGCCGGATGGGCCGCTCCCGCAACACCGCCCTGGTGCTGGTCTCCCAGAACGCCGGAGACCTGCTGAACGAGCAGGTGACCAACTGCCTGTCGTCCGTGTTCGCGTTCCGGTCCACCGAACGGGTGGAGGTCGACCACGTCATGTCGCTGCTCGGGGTGGAGTCGTCGGAGGAGCACAAGGCGGTGCTGCGCTCCCTCGGCAACGGTGAATGCATTTTCCGCGATCTCGATGGCAGGGCGGGCCGCATCGGAGTAGACCTGATCTCCGAGGAGCTTCTCCGCTGGCTCGACACGAATCCGACACACGACAAACCCGTCGCCGCGGGGCATGATGATCTTCAAGGGGGCGTGGGCACGGCGCAGGAGGTACGGTCATGAAGATCCGGCTGTCCAGACGGCTGGCGCTCGTTCTCGCATTCGCCCTCGGCATCCTCGTGGTGCCGCTCGCCGTGGGCGCCACGCAGCCGGCCGCCGCGGCCCCTTGTGACCTGTCGGGCGCCCTGGCTCCCGAGGTGATCGGCGGCGGCACCGACGGCATGATCCAGCCGCCGGCCCCCGAGGGCCCGCCCCAGGCGCCGACCACCAACTACGGCCAGTTCGGCATGAGCGGCCAGTTCTGGCACACCCACGATCTGGGCTGCTCCGACTACGTGGCCGTGCTCGGCAACATGTGGGCCAACGGCATCTTCACCGCCGCCAAGGCCATCGACCGGCTGACGATCACGACGTACCAGGCGGCGGCGACCGAAGGGCCGCTCCAGGCCATCAAGGACGTCGTCGACGACATCGTGAAGAACCTCGCCGACGCCATGTACTGGCAGTACCTCCAGCCGATCGTGATCCTCGGCGCGATCTGGCTCGCCTGGTACGGGCTCATCCGCAAGCGGGCCACCACGACCGCCGAGGGCGTCATCTGGATGGTGCTCGCGGTCACCGTGGCGGTCTGGTTCTTCAGCCGTCCCGGCGACTTCACCGGCCTCGGCAAGGTCGTCACCGACAAGACCGGCGAGGTCGTCAACTCGGCGTTCTCCGGCCTGCCTGGGGCGGGCGGCGCGTCCTGTCTGCCGCCTCCCGGCGAGACGAACCCGCAGGTACAGGCGGGCGGCTACGGCCAGACCGGCACGCCGGGGGTCGAGCAGAACGCCGACGCCCTGTGGTCGACGCTCGTCTGCAAGCCGTGGCTGGTCGGCCTGTTCGGCACCGCCGACCCGCAGCAGCCCATCGTGCGCGACTTCGGCCGCAAGATGCTGGAGATCCAGTCGATCCCGCCCGCCGTGGCCGGTCAACCGGCCCCCGACGTGGGGGCCAGGCAGTCGGAGTACGCCGCCACCGCCGACAAGCTGCGCAACGACCCCCGTTACACCGTCTTCTCCGGCCGCGACTGGAGCAACCGGCTCGGGGTGGCCGTCGGCGCGTTCATCGCCGCCATCGTGGCCGGGTTGCTGATCTTCCTGGTGGCGGTCTCGCTGCTGGTGCTGAAGGTCGGGTTCCTGCTGCTGCTGATCCTCGGGCCGATCTTCCTGCTCATCGGCGTGCATCCGGGCAGCGGCCGGATCATCGCCATGCGCTGGGTGGAGATGCTCGTCGGGACGCTGCTGCGGCAGGCCGTCCTGACCATCGTGCTGAGCGTCCTCGTGTACGGGTACGCGCTCATCATCTCCACGGCCATGCCGTGGGGGCTGCAGGTGCTGTTCATGGCGCTGCTGACGATCGCGGTGTTCTTCTACCGGCGGCCGTTCCAGCACCTGTTCGCGTCCATGAGCGGGCACACGGTGGCCACCCGCATGCTGGGCGAGGCGGCGAGCTCGTCGGTGCTGGAGCGGTCGGCGGCCGCGCTGCCACCGGTCGCGTCGGCTCGCATCGGACGCTGGGGGCTGCGCAAGGCCGAGCCGCTCATCCGGGCGGCGGGCGCGGCCAGTCCTGCGGGCGCCGCGGCGAATGCGGCGACGGCTCAGGTGCGCGTACGCGGTGAGGAGGGCGAGGGCGCGTCCGTGGGCACCCGCGTTCCCGCGACGGCGGCTCCGCTGGACACCGAGCACCAAGGCGGCAAGGCGGCGGCACGGGCGTCGCTCGAACCGCGCCGGGGCACCGCGCCTCCGCTCAACCTGGGCGGGGCGGCACGCGCGCGCGGCGGCGCTTCCGGGGCGGCCGTGACCGCCTCCGGCGGGTCGGGTTCCGGTGGGTCCGGTGGGTCCGGTGGGTCCGGTGGCTGGTTCGGCGGCCGGTCAGGCGGCGGATGGGCGCGGCGGGGCGGCGGGGGCAGCACGGCGAGCGGTTCAGGTGGCGGTTCGCGTAGCTCCCGCTTCGGTGGTTCTGGCGGGTCGCGGGGCTCCGGCGGCCTGTTCGGCGGTTCCGGCGGTTCTCGCTCCGGTGGTGGTTCTCGCTCCGGCGGTGGGTCGCGGTCCGGTGGTGGGTCGCGGTCCGGTGGCGGCCTGTTCGGCGGGTCGGGTGGCGGTTCCGGCGGGCCGCGTACGAACGGCGGCGTGTCCCGGTCCGGCGGGGGTTCCAGGATCTTCGGCTCCGACGAGTCGTCGTCCCGTACCACGGAGGCGCCGCCGCTGTGGCTGCGCAGCGGCGGGAACGGCGGCGGCTCCGGGGGAGAGAGCCCGTCCGTGCCCTTCTGGCTCAAGCCGAACAACCCCGACAAGGACTGATACATGGCGCAGCCAGGTGACCGGCGGGGGTTGGCCTTCGCCGCCATCGCCGTGGTCTTGGCGGCCGTCGGCCTCTACCTGACGGTCTGGTCAGACCCTCCTGAAGCGGAACCGTCCGAGGCGCGGCCGCGGCCCACGACCGCGGTGGCGTCCAGCACGCTGCTGGCGACCGCGAGCAGCGAGCCGTTCGACGTGTACGCGTACCTGCCGATGACCAAGGAGCAGCTCGCCGCGGCGGCCGATCTCGCCGAGCGGTTCACCGCCCAGTACGGCACGTTCCGCTTCGACGAGGACCCGGCGGCGTACGCGGCGCGACTGAAGGCGTACACGACCGCCGAGCTCGCCAACACGCTCGTCAGGACCATGACGTCGGCGGGGACCGTCGAGCAGCAGCGTGCCGACCGGACGGTCTCCACGGCCACGGCCCGGCTGAAGGAGATCAGGCAGGTCGAGAGGAGCTCCATCGTCTTCGTGGTGACCGCGACCAGGAAGGTGGCCGCCGCGAGCGGCGACCAGGTCGTCTCGGAGGACTACGCGGTCACCGTCAGCCAGCTCGGATCCGACTGGCGCATCTACGACATCCTGCCGGCCACGGAGGGCCAGGAGGGAGACACCTCGGGGTGAAGCTCTCACCGACACGCCTCGCCTTGCTGCTCGGGCTCGCCGCGGTGCTTCTCGTCGTGGCGGTCGTCATCTCGCCGATGCTGCTGATCACGATGCCGTCCTTCCTGAGCGACGGTGGCACCACGGCCGACTGCACGGACACCGCCGACGTCGAGCAGGTGTCCGACTCGGGAGCCTCCGACATCCCGGAGAACTACCTGGGGCTGTACCAGGAGTACGGCAAGAAGATCGGCGTCCAGTGGACCATCCTGGCGGCCGTGGGCAAGCGGGAGACCGACCACGGCCGTTCTGACCTGCCGGGCGTCAAGAGCGGCACCAACTACGCCGGCGCGGCCGGGCCGATGCAGTTCCTGATCTCCACGTGGGGCGGCAAGGCCAGGATCCCGATGTCCTCGACCTTCAACGGGTACGCCTCCGACGGCGACGGCGACGGAGTGGGCGACGTCTACAACCCGGCCGACGCCATCCTCGGCGCCGCGAAGATGCTGAAGCGCAACGGCGCCCCCGAGAACGTGCGTCGCGCGCTGTTCGTCTACAACCGCGCCTGGTGGTACGTCGACCAGGTGGAGGAGATCGCCAGGAGGTACGCCAAGTCGGGCGAGGTCGAACTGCCGCCGCAGGCGTCGGAGGACTGCGACGACCCCCTGGTCGAGGCCGCGCCCAGCGATGTCGTGGCGAAGATCCTCGCGTTCGCGCTGGCGCAGCGCGGCAAGCCGTACCTGTGGGGCGGCACCGGGCCGGACGCGTACGACTGTTCTGGGGTCATCTACGCCGCCTACCGGGCGGCTGGGCTGGCGATCCCGCGCACCACGTTCGGCCAGTGGCCGTTCGGCATCAAGGTGTCGGCGGGCCAGGAGCAGCCCGGAGACCTGGTGTTCTTCAACTCCGGGCCGGGTACGTCCCCCGACAGCCCGGGACACGTGGGGCTCGTGGTGTCGAAGGGCAAGATGCTGGAGGCGCGGTGCCGGCTGTGCGGTCCCATCAAGGTCACGAGCTACGGCTCCCGTACGGACCGGGTCGGGTTCACCCGCCCCCTGCAGAACCCCGATGTGCAGGAGCAGCTCAAGAGGCTGCAGAATCCCACTCTGTGAGGAAAAGGACTACATGAGCGCGGTCGTCGTCGTGGCTGCGGTGATCGTCGCCTCCGGAGAGCGGGTGCTGGCGGCGCAGCGTGCCGACCCTCCCGCCCTCGCCGGTGGCTGGGAGTTCCCTGGCGGCAAGGTGGATCCCGGCGAGAGTGAGGAGGCGGCGCTCGTACGGGAGTGCGTCGAGGAACTCGGCGTGCAGATCGCTGTGGGCGAACGCGTCGGGGACGACTGGCCGCTCGCCGAGGGTTACCTCATGCGCGTGTACCTGTGCTCGCTCGTCTCGGGCACGCCGCAGGCCCGTGAACACCTGGCGTTGCGCTGGCTCGGACCGGGCGAGTACTACTCCGTCGACTGGCTCGGAGCCGACCTTCCGGTCATGAAGACGGTCGAGAATCTCCTTCTCCGCGACTAGGGCATGAGGATGGGATCGTGCCTCTCTGTGACACAATGACTACTCATAGTGATTTGTCGCAGCGGGGGAGTCGGAATGATGCGGCGTGGCTGGATCATCGCCGGGGCCCTGATTCTGGCGGCGGTTCCCTCTGTGCCCTGGGCGGCGACGGGGGTATCGCTGGTGCTCGAAAGGGTGGACATAGCCGACGGCACCGGGAAGTGGATCAGGACCGGCGACATGCAGCGGTTCAAGGTCCGCCTGAACGGGATGGGCGAAGGGGCCCAGGTGGCGGTCGCCGCCGACCCGGCGGAGGCGCTGGCTGAGGTCGCCTGCGCCCCGCCTGCCGGCCTCACCGCCACCCTCACGGGCGACCGTCCCGCGGGGTTCGACGGCCGCGCGCCGTACCTGGCCGATCGTACGGACGACATGAACGTGCCCCAGCGCCCCGACGCGGCCGACTGGACCGCGCAGGCGTCCCAGCCCTCGCCCTCCCTGACCCCGGCCCCGATGCGCGCGCCGGCCTCGACCTCGGCCCTGACCCGGGTGCCGGCCCAGGCCGCCGTCCCCACCCCGACCGGAGCCTGGGTCGAGCGCGCGGGTTACGCGGCCGGGGCCGAAGGCGGCGCCTCCGAGGCGGAGAGTGGCGCGGCCGGGGTCGAGCGTGGTGCCGTCGGGTCTGCGCCCGACGGTGGTGCGGCCTGGGCCCAGGGTGGTGTGGCCGAGGTCGGGAGTGCCGGCAGTGTGACGGAGGCCGAGCGGGCTGGGGTTGTGGCCGCTGGGGCGTTGGCCGAGCGGGCGCTGGCCGCGACCGACACGCCGCTCTCGGCGGGGGCCGTTCCGCCTGGGGCGCAGGTGTGTCGGCTCGGGGAGCTCAGCGGTGAGCGGGCCGTCGATGTCACGCTGACGGCGCCGTCCGGGGCTGAGGAGATGGTGCTCGCGGCGGTGGTCCGGATGCGGCCGCTCTCCGGTGGCGAGACGACGACGATGACGGAGACCGCCGCCCTCCCGATCCACCGCGCCGGTCCGGCAACCACCGACTCCGCCGATCCGACCACCACTTCACGAACGTCGGCCCTCCCCGACAGGGCCTCTTCCGGGCTTGCTGGTTCGCCCGACACGACTTCTTCCGGGACGGACGGTCTGCCTGACGGGACGTCGCCGGCAACCACCCGTCGCCCCGACGCTGCCGCACCCGGGGCACCCGGGGCGGCCGGGGCCGCCGGGGAGACGCGGGGCGGTACACCGGCCGGTGGTGCCGGTCAGGCAGGTGCTCGGCCTCCTACTGCCGGTCAGGCGGGTGCTCGGCCTCCTGCTGTGGGGCAGGCTGCGGCGGGTGGCGTCCGGGCTCCCGTCGTCGGGGCGCCACGGCCCGCGCGGGTGCTGGCACAGGCGCGTCGTCCCGGTGGGATCGCCCCCGGGAGGGTCGCGGGCGCGGCAGGCGCGGGCCACGCGCAACAGGGCGCTACGGGTCTCCAGGGCGCGACAGGCCAAGCCGGGAAGACCGGCAGCCAGGCAGCGGGCACCGGTGGCCAGGCGGCGGCCGGCACACGGCCCACCGTCGTGAGCGGCCAAACGGGAGCCACGGCAGGGAAGCCCGGTGCGGTGGCGGGT
Organism: Nonomuraea maritima; assembly: GCF_900100395.1. Lineage (GTDB taxonomy): Bacteria > Actinomycetota > Actinomycetes > Streptosporangiales > Streptosporangiaceae > Nonomuraea > Nonomuraea maritima. Next base: position 215,539 of record NZ_FNFB01000002.1, read on the forward strand.
CGCCCCGAGACGAAGGGGCAGCCCAATGCCGGTGCGGCCGGGGCGAAGCCGGGGGCGGCGGGGCAGGGGAGTGGTGCCGGGCAGCCGGGGTTGATCGGTGGGCTGGAGCATCAGCCGAGCGTTCCGGGTCAGGCCGGCGTGCCGGGGCAGGCCGGGGCTGGGCAGGTCGGGGCCGGGCAGGTGCCCGGGCAGGCTGGGGTGCCGGGGCAGGCTGGTGGTGGGGCGTTGGCGAATGGGCTTGCCGCGTTCCAGGACGACGAGGGAGCGGTGGAGCCGCCGTTGCCGTGGGAGCTGGTCGCGTCGGCGCAGCCCGTACGGGCTGGTAAGGCGGCGAACGCGGTCGAAGGCGCCACCGGGTTGTTCATGACGGCGGCGGGGATCGCCGTGCTGATGGGCACCCTGTGGATCATTGTCACGGTACAACGAGGCCGTAACCGGAGAAACGTGACGTAAAGCGGGCTTTACTGTTCCTTTCCCCCGACTAGTATTCCCTTGACCAAGGTTCCGGGAGTACTGCGGAGGACACCGGTGGCACGCAGGAAAGCGACAGCCGTGTCCGCTGCCGCCCTGGCGCTGGGCCTGGCGGGTGTCGGGGTGACGCCGTTCGTCATGCAGAGTGCGAGCGCCTCGGTGCTGCTGGACCCCGTCGTCGAGCCGTGTGACGTCGGCGAGGTGTGCGACATCGTCCCCGAGACGACCGTCACCGTGACCACGACACTCGGCTCGCCGTCCCCGACGTCCACCGAGGAGGACGAGCAGCCGAGGACGACGGTCACCAGGACCGTCACCGCGACTCCGACCCCGACGAGGACCACCAGGTCTCCCAGGCCGACGAAGACCTCCGACTCTCCGACGACGAGCGCGCCCCCGACCATCCCGACCCACTCGCTGCCCACGCAGGACGTCGAGGTGCCGGTCGTGCCGCCGCCGACGCCCACCGCGCCCACGCCTGAGCAGTCCGTCGAGTTGCCGACCGTCGCGCCGGACGATCCGACCCCGACGGCGGTGCCGACCGAAACGGAGGTGGCCGCCTCCGAGGAGGTGCCGCTGGAGCTGCGCAACGCGGCGCCGGAGTTCGACCAGAAGACGCTGACGCAGCAGCTCAGCATCCCGGCCCTGGTGATGGTGCTGCTCGCGCTGTTCGCCGTGCTCGTCTTCGAGGGACGGCTGCGCCGCATGGCCCACGCGGCGGCGGTACGGAAGGCCGGCCCGCAGCCACGACCTGACATGATGCCGCCGGGCGGTTACCCGGCGGGTCCCGGGTACGCCGGTTTCCCGGCCCCCGGTTACCCGGGCGGTACGGCGTACGCGCCGATCATCAGTTTCGTGCCGGTGCAGACGTACCCGAGCGCGCAGCCGCCCTACGGCCCGGGCTTCCCTGACCCGACCCAGCCGTACCCGCAGCAGGCGTACCAGGAGCCGCCGCCTCCGGCGGACCCCGTGGTGCTGCGGCCCGACGCGTTCGACGCCGGCACCGAGTCGGCCGAGCCCGCCCGCGAGCGTGACCCGTTCGAGCCGGTGATCCCGGCGGAGCCGACACCGGGGGACATCCCGCCGGGCGGCGCCGACCCGTACGACGGCCCGCAGCCGCCGCTCGGGCCTGCCTCGGCGGCCGAGGCGGGCGACTCGGAGCCGTGGGAGCAGCCGGGTTCGCTGTTCGTCCCGAAGAAGCACGGTGAGTCGAAGAAGCACGGTGAGTCGAAGGAGCACGGCGAGCCGTCCGGGGACTACGAGCCGCCGCCGTACCTGCCTGCCGATCTTCCGGCGGATCCGCCGTCGGCGGGCGAGGTGACGGCGGTGCAGCCGCTGCCCGAGCCGGAGGAGCAGCAGAGCGGGAAGCACAAGCGCCGCAAGAAGAAGTGACCCACGACGAAGCGGGGGCCGGTCGCCCAGACCGGCCCCCGCTTCGCGTCGCGCGTTACTTGCCGCGCCTGAAGATCTTGTTGCCGAGCCAGACCAGCGGGTCGTACTTGGCGTCGACCACGCGCTCCTTCATGGGGATGAGCGCGTTGTCAGTGATCTTGATGTGCTCGGGGCACACCTCGGTGCAGCACTTGGTGATGTTGCAGTAGCCGAGCCCGTGCTGCTCCTGGGCGGCGTCCTGCCGGTCGGCCACGTCGAGCGGGTGCATGTCGAGCTCGGCGATCCGCATGAGGAAGCGGGGACCGGAGAAGTTGGTCTTGTTCTCCTCGTGGTCACGGATCACGTGGCAGACGTTGTTGCACATGAAGCACTCGATGCACTTGCGGAACTCCTGCGAGCGCTCGACGTCGACCTGCTTCATCCGGTACTCGCCCGGTCGCACCCCGGCGGGCGGCGTGAAGGACGGGACCTCCCGGGCCTTCTGGTAGTTGTACGACACGTCCGTGACGAGGTCCTTGATGACGGGGAACGTCCGCATCGGGGTGACCGTGATGGTCTCGTCCTCGTCGAAGGTGGACATCCGGGTCATGCAGCCCAGCCGGGGCTTGCCGTTGATCTCCATGCTGCACGAACCGCACTTGCCCGCCTTGCAGTTCCAGCGCACCGCGAGGTCGGGCGCCTGGGTGGCCTGGAGGCGGTGGATGATGTCGAGGACGACCTCGCCCTCGTTGACCTCCACGGTGAAGTCCTCGAGCCTGCCTTCGCCGCCCTCACCGCGCCAGACCTTGAACTTTGCCTTGTAGCTCATGACTTCGCTATCCCGTCGAACTCGGCCATCTCTTCGTCGGTGAGGTACTTCTTCAGCTCGTCCCCGTCGAACAGGGCGAGCAGGTCGTCGCGCATCTGCGGCTGCGGCTGCTCCTCGACGCGTACGCCGTCGCCGGGGCCGAGGGAGCAGACGAGCAGCTTGCGGCGCCAGGTGGGGTCCATGGCCGGGAAGTCGTCGCGGGTGTGACCGCCGCGGCTCTCCTCGCGCAGGAGCGCGGCGCGCGCCACGCACTCCGACACCAGCACCATGTTGCGCAGGTCGATCGCGAGGTGCCAGCCCGGGTTGTAGATCGGGGAGCCGGCCGCGCCGACCATCGCGACGCGCTCCTTGAGCTTCTCCACGACCTGGAGGGCCTCGGAGACCTCCTCGGCCTTGCGGATGATGCCGACCAGGTCGTTCATCGTCCGCTGCAGCTCGTGGTGCACCTCGTACGGGTTGTCGCCGCTGCGCCCGAGCGGGGCGAGCGCCTCCTCGCGGGCCGCGTCCACCTGCTCGGCGAGCACCTTGGGACGGGCGGGGATCCGGTCGACGTACGCCGAGGCGCCCGCGCCCGCGCGGCGGCCGAACACCAGCAGGTCGGACAGCGAGTTGCCGCCCAGCCGGTTGGAGCCGTGCATGCCGCCGGACACCTCGCCGGCGGCGAACAGCCCCGGTACGGCGGCCGCGCCCGTGTCGGCGTCGACCTCGACGCCGCCCATGACGTAGTGGCAGGTCGGGCCCACCTGCATGGGTTCGGCGGTGATGTCGACGTCGGCCAGCTCCTTGAACTGGTGGTGCATCGACGGCAGCCGCCGCTTGATCTCTTCGGCGGGCAGGCGGGTGGAGACGTCGAGGAAGACGCCGCCCTGGGGTGAGCCGCGTCCGGCCTTGACCTCGGCGTTGATCGCGCGGGCCACCTCGTCACGCGGCAGCAGCTCCGGCGGGCGCCGGTTGTTGGCCTGGTCGGTGTACCAGCGGTCGGCCTCCTCCTCGGTGGTGGCGTACTGCGCCTTGAACACCTCGGGGATGTAGTCGAACATGAAGCGCCGGCCCTCGGAGTTGCGCAGCACTCCGCCGTCACCGCGGACGGACTCGGTGACGAGGATGCCGCGCACGGACGGCGGCCAGACCATCCCCGTGGGGTGGAACTGGATGAACTCCATGTTGATGAGCTTCGCGCCGGCGAGCAGGGCGAGGGCGTGGCCGTCGCCGGTGTACTCCCAGGAGTTGGAGGTGACGACGTACGACTTGCCGATGCCGCCGGTGGCGAGGACGACGGCAGGTGCGTCGAAAAGCACGAAATTTCCGGACTCGCGCCAGTAGCCGAACGCGCCGGAGATCGCGTCGCCGTCCTTCAGCAGCCGGGTGATCGTGCACTCGGAGAAGACCTTGATGTAGGCCTCGTAGTCGCCGTGCGTCTCGTAGTCCTCCTGCTGCAGCGCGACGACCCGCTGCTGCAGCGTACGGATCAGCTCGAGACCCGTTCGGTCGCCCACGTGCGCGAGACGCGGGTACTCGTGCCCGCCGAAGTTGCGCTGGCTGATCTTGCCGTCCTTGGTGCGGTCGAACAGCGCGCCCCAGGCCTCGAGCTCCCAGACCCGGTCGGGGGCCTCCTTGGCGTGCAGCTCGGCCATCCGCCAGTTGTTGAGGAACTTGCCGCCCCGCATGGTGTCGCGGAAGTGCACCATCCAGTTGTCGGCGGAGTTGACGTTGCCCATGGCCGCGGCGGCGCCGCCCTCGGCCATGACGGTGTGGGCCTTGCCGAACAGTGACTTGCAGATGATCGCCGTCCGCTTGCCCTGCTGGCGGGCCTCGATCGCGGCGCGCAGGCCGGCGCCACCGGCGCCGATGACGACGACGTCGTATTCGTGGCGCTCTGTGTTGTGCGTGTTTTCCACTGAAGTCGGTCCTTACGCGAACGGGAAGGCGATGATGCCCTTGGCGACCAGGCGGACGTAGAGGTCGGCGCCCATGACCGAGAACATCGAGGCCCACGCGAGTTGCTGGTGCTTGGCGTTGAGCTTGGAGACGAACGTCCAGGCCCGATACCTCAGCGGGTGACGGGAGAAGTGGTTGAGCCGGCCCGCGGTGATGTGCCGGCAGGAGTGGCACGACGCGGTGTAGGCGTTGATCAGGACGGCGTTGGCGATCAGGATCCACGACCCGAGGCCGTCCGGCTTGTGTACGACGGCGAGGACGGCGTCGTAGGCCAGGACGAGTCCGATGACGATGGCCGCGTAGAAGAAGTACCGGTGGATGTTCTGCATGATGAGGGGGAAGCGGCGCTCACCGGTGTACTTCCCGTGGGGCTCCTGGACGGCGCACGCGGGGGGTGACAGCCAGAACGAGCGGTAGTAGGACTTGCGGTAGTAGTAACACGTCAGCCGGAACCCGCCGGGCAGTGCCAGGATCAGCAGGCCTGGCGACAGCGTGTACCAGTCGCCGATCGGCGCCCAGCCGAACACTCGCGCCCCTTCCGGGCACGTCACCGCGGCCAGACAGGGCGAGGCGAACGGGGCGATGTAGGGCTCGACGAAAATGCTCGTGTCGATGATCGCCCATACACCATAGACAAGGAACGAGCTGAGCCCGAGAAATGTTACGAACGGGACCAGCCACCATCTGTCTGTGCGCAAGGTGCGAACTTTGACTTGCGCACGCTGTCGTCGGACCGGGGCTTCGGGCGTCGTCTGGGTCATCGTTGACCTCTCCACCTCCCGCGGACCCTTCGCGCCGGGGGTCCGTGGTGTCGTTTCGCTGGGCGCGCTCACGGCTCGATCCGCACGGGGCGCGCGTTTGGTGGGGGATACGTTACGACGACAGGATCCATTTGTGTGAGCAGCGTCACTCACGCCAGCTGTGATTCCCGTCACGTACCGTGCGTCAAAGCCGATTCCCAGGAATCGGCAACTTAACCACGGTGACGAAGAAATTATCTATTTGGCGGACAACTCGGATGAATTGCTCGAAATCGACAGGTTTGGTGACATAGGCGTTGGCGTGCAGCCGATAGCTGTGCAGAATGTCCTCCTCCGCCTCAGATGTCGTCAGGACCACCACGGGAATGGTCCGCAGCGCCGCGTCCGCCTTGACCTCGGCCAGGACCTCGAGGCCGCTCATCCGGGGGAGGTTGAGGTCGAGGAGGACCAGGTCGGGGCGCGGGACGTCGGCGTAGCCGTCCTCCTGGCGCAGGAACGCCATCGCCTGCTCCCCGTCGTTGACCACGTGGAGCCGGTTGCGCACCTTGTTGAGCTCGAACGCCTCGCGCGTCAGGAGGATGTCGCCCTGGTCGTCCTCGACGAGCAGCACCTCGATGGGCCGTCCCTCGTTCATCGTCCGTCACCCGCCGCGGGGAGCAGCCAGCGGAACGTGGTGCCGTGCCCGTCGGCGTCGCCGTCGAGCCAGAGCCGCCCGCCGTGATACTCGACGATCTTCCGGCAGAGCGCGAGGCCGATGCCGGTGCCCGGGTAGACGTCGCGGGCGTGCAGCCGCTGGAAGATCAGGAAGATGCGGTCGGCGTACTTCTGGTTGACCCCGATGCCGTTGTCGGAGCAGCTGAACTCCCACATGTCGCCGTCGCGCCGCACCCCGATGTGGATGCGCGGCGGCTCGGCGGAACGGAACTTGACGGCGTTCTCGACGAGGTTCTGGAACAGCTGCGTGAGCTGGGAGGCGTTGCCGTCGACCCGGGGCAGCTCGTCGCGCGTGACCACGGCGTCGGCGTCCTCGAGTGCGGCCGAGAGGTTGTCCAGCGCGCGGTCGAGCGCGGCGCCCGCGTCCATCGGCGACCTGCCGCCGTTGACCCGGCCCACGCGGGAGAAGTCGAGCAGGTCGTTGATCAGCAGCTGCATGCGCTTGGCGCCGTCGACCGCGTAGTGGATGTACTGCCGGGCACGGTCGTCCAGCTGCTCGCCGTAGCGCTGTTCCAGCATCTGCGTGAAGCTCGCGACCTTGCGCAGCGGCTCCTGCAGGTCGTGACTGGCCACGTACGCGAACTGCTCGAGCTCGCTGTTGGACCTGCGCAGCTCCTCGGCCTGGTCGCTCGCCACCCGCCAGGCCGACACCACGCGGCGGCGCATGGAGTCGATGTGGCTGGACAGCTCGGCGAGCTCCGCCGGGCGGTCGACGTGCAGATCGCGGTCGAAGTCGCCGCCCGCGACAGCGCGGACCTGCTCGGTGAGCTGGTCGATGGGCTTCAGCACCGCGAAGCGGACGACGAAGACCAGCCCGAGCCCGCAGGCCAGGAGCAGCCCGAACACCAGCAGCAGGGCGGTGTTCAGCCGCGCGATCTGCGCATCGACGTCGGTGCGCTGGGAGAGGGCGACGGCGTCGCCGAGGATCGTCATGATGACCGCGAACCCGGCCGCGAACGTCACGCCCGCGAGCGTCCCGATGGCGAGGAACCAGCGGGCGACCGGCAGCCGGCCGAGCCCGGTGGGCTCCTTGGGCGGGGGAAGGGGGTGGATGCTCACGTTCTCCTCCTGCCCAGCAGGACCACGGCGAGATCGTCACTCAGCGTGCCCACATGGCTGATCAACCGGTCGAGGTCGATGCGTCCGTGTTCGCGTACGAGGTCGACGAGGCCGTCGACGCCCAGTTCCTCGCGCTCGCCCGCGGCGGCCTCGATCAGGCCGTCGGTGTAGAGCATCATCGTCCACTCCTCGCCCAGCGGAACGTCGATCTCGGTCCACCGCGCGTCGAGGAAGATGCCGAGCGGCGGGCCGGACGGCGTGCCAGGCACCACCGTGACGACGCCGTCGCGGACGAGCAGCGGCGGCGGGTGGCCGACCACGCGCATGCGGGCGTGGGACAGGTCGGGGGAGATCGTCGCCATGCACAGGGTGGTGAAGATCTCGGGCGCCTTGCGCTCGGCGCGCAGCAGGGTGTCGAGGGTGCGCAGCAACGTGTCGCCCTCCTGGCCGGCCAGGACGAGGGCGCGCCAGGCGATGCGCAGCGCCACACCGAGCGCCGCCTCGTCGGGGCCGTGCCCGCACACGTCGCCGACCACGACGTGCACCGAGCCGTCGGGCATCTGCACGGTGTCGAAGAAGTCGCCGGCCAGCGTGCCGCCGCTGCCCGGCAGGTAGCGGGTCACGTGCTGGATGCCCGAGGTCCGCAGCAGGGGGCCGGGCAGCAGCGCGCCCTCCAGCCGGGTGTTCTCCTTGGCCGTCAGCTCCGCCTGGACCAGCCGTACGTGGGCCAGGTCGGCGCGTTTGCGCTCCATGGCGTACCGGATGGACCTGGCCAGCAGCCGCGCGTCGACGTCCTGCTTGACGAGGTAGTCCTGGGCGCCCGACTGGACGGCGGACACGCCCACGTGGACGTCCCGCAGCCCGGTCAGCACCAGCACGGCCGTGTCGGGGGCGAGCGCGAGCACCTCCTCCAGCGCCTCCAGGCGGGTGGCGTCGGGGAGGGTGAGGTCCACCAGGACGCACTGGATGTCGGAGGTCAGCTTGGCCTTCGCCTCCTCCAGGCTGCGCGCGCGGAAGATCTTGGGAGGCGCCACGGCCTGCTTGAGGAGCTCCTCGACGAGGAACGCGTCTCCGTCGTCGTCCTCGATGAGCAGCAAGGTCAGCGTCTCGGAAAGATTTGCCGTCACATACGCCTCTTCGGGATGCGTGCGGAGACCTAGATGCTCATTCTGCGATGAGCTCCACCCCTTGCGGAAGCGTGCCCTCGTGGCCGGCTTCGACGACGAAGGTGAGCAACGTCTCACGGAACGCCTGCGCCGCCCTGGTCGGCTCGACGTCCTTGCGGTGGGCGAGCGCGATCGTCCGGCTCAGGCCCGGCGGTGCCAGCGGGGTGCCGGACAGGCCGGGACGTCCGTCGAGCACCATGGACGGCACCACGGCCACGCCCAGGCCCGCCTCCACGAACCGCAGCACGGCGTCCATCTCACCGCCCTGGACGGCGAAGCGGGGTTCGAAGCCCGCTTGCCGGCAGGCCGTCAGCGTGGCCTCGCGCAGGTCGTAGCCGCGCCGGAACATCACCATCTGCCGCCCGCGCAGCTCCTCGATGCGCAGGTACGGCTTCTTCATGCGCTCGTGGGAGGCGGTGACGACGACGAGGTTCTCGCGCAGGATCTCCTGGGTCGCGAGCGAGGGGTCGTCGCTCTGCAGCGGCATGATGATCAGCGACAGGTCGAGCTGCCCGCGGGCCAGCGCCCTGACCAGGTCGCGCGAGCCGCCCTCCTCCACCAGCAGCTCGATGCCCGGGTACGCCCGGTGGAAGCGGGCCAGCGCGTCGGCCAGCAGCCCCGCGCACAGCGACGGCGTGGCCCCGAGGCGTACGCGCCCGCGGCGCAGCCCGGCGAGCTGGGCCACCTCCTGCCGGGCGGTGTCGGTGTCGGCGAGGATGCGGCGGGCCAGCGGCAGCAGGGCCTCGCCGGCGGCGGTGAGCGTGACGTTGCCGCGCGCCCGCGAGAACAGCGGAGCGCCGAGATCGGCCTCCAGTGCCTTGATCTGCTTGCTCAGCGACGGCTGCGCGACCCGCATGCGCTCCGCCGCCTGGGTGAAGTGCCGGGTCTCGGCGACCGCCACGAAGTACGCGAGCTGCTGCAACTGCATGTGATATTCCTCGCACCCGCGCGATGTAAGACCGGCATAAAGCCCCGCCTACCCACATCATAGCCTCAGGCTATGCAAACGAGACCTGTGATGACTTGGACGGATCGATGCTGGATATCTAGCGTCAGAAATCGTGACTGCCACGATAGAGCGCGGTTCAGCGACCGCGTCTGTTAACTCCCCAGAGAAGTCCTCAACGAGGAAGAGGCCAGGCGGGTTCTTCAGCTCGTCGAACGGCAAGAAAGTCGTCATGGCCGTCACGGGCGCCGTGATGGTGCTCTTCCTCGTCGCCCATATGATCGGCAACCTCAAGATCTTCCTCGGGCACGACTCGTTCAACGAGTACGCCCATGCCCTGAGGACGCTGGGCGAGCCCATCCTGCCGTACCGCACCCTGCTCACGATCACGGAGATCGTGCTGGTCGCGTCGGTCGGGCTGCACATGTGGGCGGCCATCTCGCTCTCGCGCCGCGCGGCGCACGCCCGCCCGGTCAAGTACGTCGCCAAGAAGTCGCAGGCCGGCGGTTACACCACGCACATCATGCGCTGGGGCGGCGTGACGATCGTGCTGTTCGTCATCTACCACCTGCTCGACCTCACCTTCGGCGTGGTCAACCCCAAGGGCTTCGACTCCGAGCCCGCTGACCGGATGGTCGCCGGGTTCGACCCCTCGCGGTGGTGGGTGACGCTGATCTACGCCGTGGCCGTCGTCATGGTCGGTCTGCACCTGCGCCACGGCATCTGGAGCGCCTTCCAGACGCTCGGCTGGGCCAAGCGCAACCGCTACCACGTGCTGCGCGTGACCGCCGCCGCGGTCTCCGTGGTGCTGGTGCTCGGCTTCCTGGCCCCGCCCCTCGCGATCACGTTCGGAGTTGTCAAGTGAAGTACACCGAAGGGCCCGAGATCCGGGACACCAAGGCTCCCGAGGGCCCGATCGAGGACCGCTGGGACAAGCGCAAGTTCAGCGCCAGGCTGGTCAACCCGGCCAACAAGCGCAAGCTGCACGTGATCGTGGTCGGCACCGGCCTGGCCGGCGGCTCGGCCGCCGCGACGCTGGGCGAGCTGGGCTACAACGTCACCTCGTTCTGCTACCAGGACTCGCCGCGGCGCGCCCACTCCATCGCCGCCCAGGGCGGCATCAACGCCGCGAAGAACTACCGCGGTGACGGCGACAGCATCTACCGCCTCTTCTACGACACCGTGAAGGGCGGCGACTTCCGCGCCCGCGAGTCGAACGTCTACCGCCTCGCCCAGGTCTCGGTGAACATCATCGACCAGGCCGTGGCCCAGGGCGTGCCGTTCGCCCGCGAGTACGGCGGCCTGCTCGACACCCGCTCCTTCGGCGGCGCCCAGGTCTCCCGGACCTTCTACGCCCGCGGCCAGACGGGCCAGCAGCTGCTGCTGGGCGCGTACCAGGCGCTGGAGCGGCAGATCGCGGCCGGGACCGTCACCATGCACACCCGCCACGAGATGCTCGACCTGATCATCTCCGACGGCCGGGCGCGCGGCGTCATCGTGCGCGACATGGTGACCGGCGAGATCGAGCGCCACCTCGCCGACGCCGTGGTGCTCGCCACCGGCGGCTACGGCAACGTCTTCTTCCTGTCCACGAACGCCAAGGGCTGCAACACCACGGCGATCTGGCGGGCGCACGAGCGCGGGGCGTACTTCGCCAACCCCTGCTACACGCAGATCCACCCGACCTGCATCCCGGTGTCGGGCGAGTACCAGTCGAAGCTGACGCTCATGTCGGAGTCGCTGCGCAACGACGGCCGCGTGTGGGTGCCGCTGAAGAAGAACGACACCCGCGCCCCCGGCGACATCCCGGACGAGGAGCGCGACTACTACCTCGAGCGCATCTACCCGGCGTTCGGCAACCTCGTCCCGCGTGACATCGCCTCGCGCGCCGCCAAGAACGTCTGCGACGAGGGCCGCGGCGTCGGCCCCGGCGGGCTCGGCGTCTACCTCGACTTCCGCGACGCGATCAACCGCCTCGGCCGCGACGCCGTCGAGAAGAAGTACGGCAACCTCTTCGAGATGTACGAGCGCATCACCGGCGAGAACCCGTACGACGTGCCGATGCGCATCTACCCGGCCGTCCACTACACGATGGGCGGGCTGTGGGTCGACTACGACCTGCAGTCCACGATCCCCGGCCTGTTCGTCGTCGGTGAGGCCAACTTCTCCGACCACGGCGCCAACCGCCTCGGCGCGTCCGCGCTGATGCAGGGCCTGGCCGACGGCTACTTCGTGCTGCCGACGACCGTCGGCGACTACCTCGCCGACGGGCCGTTCGGCGACGTCGACGAGGAGGCCGTGGCCCAGGCCGAGATCAAGGTGCGCGACAAGATCGAGCGGCTGATGTCGGTCAACGGCACCCGTACGCCCGACTCCTTCCACCGTGAGCTCGGCAAGCTGATGTGGGACTACTGCGGCATGGAGCGCACCGAGGAGTCGCTGCGCAAGGCCCTCGAGCGCATCCCCGAGCTGCGCGAGGAGTTCTGGCAGAACGTCAAGGTGACCGGCACCGCGGAGGAGCTGAACCAGGTGCTGGAGAAGGCCGGCCGCGTCGCCGACTTCTTCGACCTGGCCGAGCTCATGTGCCTCGACGCGCTGGTCCGGACCGAGTCGTGCGGCGGCCACTTCCGCGCCGAGTCGCAGGACGCCGACGGCGAGGCCCTGCGCGACGACGAGCACTTCGCGCACGTGTCGGCCTGGGAGCACACCGCCGACGGGCCCGTCCTGCACAAGGAAACGCTCGAGTACGAGTACGTCAAGATGACCCAGCGGAGCTACAAGTGAATCTGACCCTCAAGGTCTGGCGTCAGAGCGGACCCTCGGACGCGGGCCGCATGGTGACGTACCGGGTGGAGGACGTCTCCCCGGACATGTCCTTCCTCGAGATGCTCGACGTCCTGAACGAGCGCCTCATCGTGGAGGGCGACGAGCCGATCGCCTTCGACCACGACTGCCGCGAAGGCATCTGCGGCATGTGCGGCATGGTCATCAATGGCGTGGCGCACGGCGAGCAGCGCGCGACCACGACGTGCCAGCTGCACATGCGCCACTTCGAGGACGGCGCCACGATCACCATCGAGCCGTGGCGGGCGGCGCCGTTCCCGGTCGTGAAGGACCTGGTCGTCGACCGCAGCGCGTTCGACCGGATCATCCAGGCGGGCGGTTTCGTCTCGGTGCCGGCCGGTTCGGCGCCCGACGCCCACAGCGTCCCGGTGCGCAAGGAGGACGCCGACGACGCGTTCGACGCGGCCACCTGCATCGGCTGCGGCGCCTGCGTCGCGGCCTGCCCGAACGGGTCGGCGTCCCTGTTCACCGCAGCCAAGATCACCCACCTGGGTCTGCTGCCCCAGGGACAGCCCGAGCGGCTGTCGCGGGCCAAGGCCATGGTCGACCAGATGGACGCCGAGGGCTTCGGCGGCTGCACCAACACCGGTGAGTGCACCGCGGTGTGCCCCAAGGGCATCCCGCTGGACGCCATCGCCCAGATGAACAGCGACTACCTGAAGGCCAACGCCAAGTAGCCGTCCCATCAGAACGCCCGGGCGCCCGCCGCGCCCGGGCGTTCGCATGCGTGGACGGAAATAGAGCCACAACAATTATAGGTGTGTCTATAATTGTTTGATGACAGCCAAACCTGAGCGCCTGTTCGGCCGTGACGCCGAGTGGGCGGAGCTGATCGATTTCGCCGCCTCGCCCACGCGAGGAGCCACTTTGGGGCTCGTGTACGGCCGTCGCCGCCAGGGCAAGACGCTCATGCTCGAACTGCTTGCCCAGCAGACCGGTGGCATGCTCTTCGCGGCCACCCAGCAAACGGAGTCGCAGAACCTCGCCGATCTGGGTGCAGCGTACGCCGCTTACAAGGGTCTGCGGCATCCGATCTCGTTCCGCGACTGGCGTGAGGGGCTCGACGAACTGCTCCGGCTCGGCGAGGAGCGCGCCACGCCCGTCATCATCGACGAGTTCCCCTATCTGGTGGCCGTCACCCCGGCTCTCCCTTCCTATCTGCAGCAGGCGCTCAGCCCCACTGGCTACGCGAAGGAACACACCCGCACGCGCCTGATCCTCTGCGGCAGCGCTCTCACGACGATGGCTCAACTGCTTGGGGGAGGCGCTCCGCTGCGCGGTCGGGCGGTGCTGGAACTGATCGTTCGCCCCTTCGGATTCCGGGATGCCGCTGCATTCTGGGGTTTGTCCGGCGATCCTGAGCTGGCATTCCGGGTGAACGCGCTCGTCGGTGGCACGCCCGCATACCTCGAGATGTGTGGTGGTTCCGGACCGTCGACCCTCGACGGGTTCGACCGGTGGGTCGAGCGGCGGTTGCTGAACCCGGCCTCGGCGATGTTCCGGGAGGGAGGGCTGCTGCTACGCGAGGAGCCGTCGATCGCCGACCCCACGTCGTACGCCGCAGTGCTGACGGCCATCAGCGCGGGCAACCACCGCCGTACGGAGATAGCCTCCGCCCTCGGCCGCCCGGCGACCGCATTGGGCCATCTGCTCACCGGCCTGCAACAGATCGGGCTGGTCGAACAGCTGAACGACGCCCTTCGGGAGAGGCGCGGCAGCTTCAAGATTACGGAACCGATCGTCCGGCTGCACCAGCTGATCATGCAGCGGCGGGAGCCGGAACTCGTCAGCGGCCAAGCGGCACGGGTATGGCGCTCCAACGCCGACACGGTGGCTGCGAAGATCTACGGTCCCCACTTCGAGGACCTGGCCCGCGAGTGGTGTCTTCTGCATGCCGGCGCCGACACGCTCGGCGGGACCGCGAGCGCCGTGCGCCCCAGTGAGATCCCGTGCCGTGCGCACCGCCAGGGGCACGAGATCGACGTCGTGGTGACCGAGACGACCTCGTTCGCCGCCGACCGGATCACGGCGATCGGTGAGGCCAAGGGCACGCTCGCTCCCGTGGGCGTCCCTCAGCTCCAGCGGCTGGAGCATCTGCGCGCCCTGCTTCCGGAAGCCCGGGTGGACAAGCAGCCCAAACTGCTGCTCTTCGCTCGTGCGGGGTTCACTCGCGACCTGGTGGAGGTGGCCGACGGGCGCGCCGACGTCGAGCTCGTCGACCTGGCCCGTCTGTACACCGGCGAGTGACCGGGCTGAGAAAAATTTGGGGCATCCGGTAACAACGGGGACGTTCGGCCCACTTCCTGGTGTTGGACGAACGTAATCCGAACGAAGGGGCTGGGCGGGTGACGGATGACGCGCACCGGTTCACCGGCATGTACGACGAATGCCGGCAACGCGTGTGGGCCTACGTGGTCAGTCGCGCGGGCCGGCAGGTGGCGGACGAGGTGGTGAGCGAGACGTTCGCGATCGCCTGGCGGAGGCTGGACGACGTGCCGGAACCGGCGCTCCCGTGGCTGCTCGGCGTCGCCCGCAACGTGCTGCGCGACAACATACGGGCCGAGGTGCGCAGGGAGGCGCTGGCCGCTGAGCTGCGGGCCTGGACAGAAGGCGACGTCGCCGACGAGGTCACCCAGCGCATCGGCGTGCTGCGCGCCCTGGCCGCGCTGCACGAGGACGACCGGGAGATCCTCGTCCTCGTCGCCTGGCACGGGCTGTCGCCCAAGGAGGGGGCCCGCGTCGTCGGGTGCTCCTCGGCGGCGTTCCGGGTGCGGCTGCACCGGGCACGCAAACGCCTCAAGGAGGCCATGGAGGCCGCGGAACCGGCCCTGCCTCCCATCCCCGCCGTGCGGAACCTCAGCGAGGAGTGGTCATGAACCCGATCGACGAACTCCGGGCCGCCCGGCCCGCCCACCTCGGCGACCAGCCGGTGGACGAACGTACGAGGGCAGCCGAGCTGACCCGCGCCATGGCGGCGCCCCGACAGTCCCGCCAGTCCCGGCGGACCCGCCGCGTCGTGCGGCCGGTGTGGAGCCTCGGGCTCGCCGGAGCGGCCGCCGCGACCGCGGCGGCGGTGGTCATCACGAGCAACGGCGCGCAGCCGGTGACGCCACGCACGACCCCGGCCACCTCCGCCCTGGCCACCACGCAGGCGACGGTACGGCTCTCGGCCCGCGACGTGCTGCTCGCCGCGGCAGGAAGCGCCGAGAGCCGACCGGAGGGACGCGGCGCCTACTGGCACACCACGTCGGTGTCGCGGAACCTGTACGTCGCCGAGAAGGGCGGCTACCGGATCATGGACGTGGGCCGCAGCGAGATGTGGACACCCCGCGCCACCGGCGGCGAGACGTGGTCGCGCGGCCAGTCGCTCGGCGCGCACCCCGTCACCGACGAGGACCGCGCCGCCTGGGAACAGGCCGGTTCGCCGTCCGAGATCACGGTCGCCGCGAAGATGATCGGGGGCACGAAGCGCTTCGTCGTGCCGATGGCCGAGGGCAAGGTGCGGACGGAGCACGCCCCGCTGCTGGACGGCGACAAGGTGTTCTGGCTGGGCCGCAACATCACCATGAAGGACCTGCGGCGGTTGCCGGCCGACCCGGCGCGGCTGAAGAAGTGGCTCGAGGCCGCGTACGACGGGCACGGCACCGAGAGCGCGGACGAGGAGATGTCCGCGGACGTCTGGCTGTTCAAGGTGGGCGTGGGGCTCGTCACCGACATGCCGGTGACGCCCGAGGTGCGCGGGGCGGCGTTCCGCATGCTGGCCGGCCTCGACGGGGTGCGGGTCACGGAGAACGTGACCGACTCCGAGGGGCGCCGGGGCACGGCCGTGTCCGTCACGGAGGACGTGCCCGGCCCCGCCGTCCTGGAGGACCGCCTGGTGTTCGACGTGGCCACCGGGCGCGCGCTGGCCAGGGAGAACGTCGTGGTCAAGCCGGGCGGGCTGCAGGCGGGCCTCGAACCGGGCACCGTGTGGAACTCCACCGCCCTGCTCGACGCCGGCTGGACCGACGCCAACTTCAAGGGCTGACCCCCGACGGCTCGTCCCGCCGGTGGCGGGACGAGCCTCGCTTCCGCCGTCACCCGGCAGGCGGGACCCGCGTGTTCACCCCTTGTAGTTGAAGATCTGGCGCAGGGTGTGCTGGACCTCGACGAGGTCCCGCTGGTCGGCCATGACCTGGTCGATCGGCTTGTACGCCGCCGGGTGCTCGTCGACGAGCGCGGCGGCCCGGTCGCTGTTCCAGGTGCGGCCGCCCATGGCCTCGGCCAGCGAGGTGGCCGACAGCTCCCGCTTCGCCTTCGCCCGCGACATGCGGCGGCCCGCGCCGTGGGAGCAGGAGTGGTACGACTCGGGGTTCCCGCGCCCGCGGACGATGTACGAGCGCGTGCCCATCGACCCCGGGATCACGCCCTCGTCGCCGACGTCGGCCTTGATGGCGCCCTTGCGGGTGATCCACAGGGACTTGCCGTAGTGGGTCTCCCGCTGGGTGAAGTTGTGGTGGCAGTTGATCGTACGGACGCGCCGCCCCCCACCGGCCACGTGGAACAGGGCGTTGACCAGCACCTTGTCCATCCGGGCGCGCGAGGCCATCGCGTAGCGCTGCGCCCACAGCATGTCCTCGACGTACGCGGTGAACTCGGGCGTGCTCTGCACGAGGTAGGCCAGGTCGGGGTCCTCCAGGCCGATCTCCTGCCGCTTCATCAGCTTCTTGGCGCCCACGATGTGCTTCGTGGCGAGCTGGTTGCCGATGCCGCGCGAGCCCGAGTGCAGGACCGTCCAGACGCGGTCGCGCTCGTCGAGGCAGACCTCGACGAAGTGGTTGCCTGAGCCGAGGGTGCCGAACTGCTCGGCCACCTTCCTGGTCTGCTTCGGGTCGAGGTCGGTGTGGGGGAGGCCGAGGTCGTCGAGCGCGCGGTCGATCGACGGGTCGGCGTGGCCCTTGCCGACGCCGGCGGGGATGCGGTGCTCGACCATCGGCATCAGGGCGGCGAGGGTGTCGGGCAGGTCGGCGGCGGTGAGCGTGGTCTCGGTGGCCACCATGCCGCAGCCGATGTCGACGCCCACGGCGGCGGGGATGATCGCGTTCTCGGTGGGGATCACCGAGCCGACCGTCGCGCCGATGCCGACGTGCGCGTCCGGCATGAGAGCGACGTGGCCTGCGACGAACGGCAGGCGGGCGGCGCGTGCGGCCTGCGTGATCGCGCCTTCGTCGATCTCGCTGGCCCACGACAGCAGGTTGGGTGCGGGCTGGTTCGGCATGAAGTGATCTCCTCACTGGTTCGCGATCAGTATTGGCGCGGACAGGGAGGGATTCCCACTCATTTTACGTACAGGATCTGTTGTGCAAGAGCTCTTGTGCATCTAGGGTGGGGCGATGCCTGATCGTTCGGTCCGCGAGGTGCACGACTCGAAGGTGCTCGCCGCGATGGCCCACCCCCTGCGCCGGCGCCTCCTCGACATCCTGCGGGTGGACGGGCCCGCCACCGCGTCCGTGCTGGCCGCCGCCACCGGGCAGGCCGTCGGCAACATCAGCCACCACCTGAAGGTCCTCGCCGGAACTGACCTGGTCGAGGAGGCGCCCGAGCTGGCGCGCGACCGCCGGGAACGCTGGTGGCGGCGCGCGCCGGCGGTGCTCGCCTGGTCGCCGGCCGACTTCCCCGACGACCCCGTCGCCGCGGCGGCCGAGTCGCTGGTGCTCGACCGGCAGAGCGACCTGGCCAGGCAGTGGTTCGCCCGGCGCGACACGTACCCGGAGCCGTGGCGGCGGGCGGCGTTCACCTCCGACCACTGGGCGCGCCTGTCGGTCGCCGAGCTCGCCGAGCTGGAGAAGCGCGTCCTCGCCCTGCTCACCGAGCTGAGCGACCGCGAGATCCCCGACGACGGCGAGGAGCGCGAGCTCGTCTTCCTGACCGTACGCGCGGTTCCCGGGCAGCCGTGAGCACCCGCTCGCCGTCGCGGCCCGGGCTGCTGGGGCGACGCGACTTCCGGCTGCTGTGGGCCGGCGAGACGACCAGCATGCTCGGCAGCTCCGTGGCCGCGGTGGCGATGCCGCTGGTGGCCGTCGTGACCCTGGAGGCGAGCACGTTCGCCGTAGGGCTGCTGACCGCGGCCGCCTGGCTGCCGTGGCTGGTGGCCGGGCTGCCCGCAGGCGCGTGGGTGGACCGGCTGCCCAAACGGCCCGTCATGCTGGCGTCGAACGCCGTCTCGATGGCGGTGTTCGCGAGCGTGCCGGTCGCGGCCTGGCTCGGCGCGCTCACGATGGCGCACCTGCTCGTGGTCGCCGTGGCGGGCGGCGTCGCACGGGTGTTCTTCAGCCTCGCCTACCGGGCGTACCTCCCGTACCTGGTCGAGAGCGGACGGCTGCTGGAGGCCAACACCCGGCTCCAGGGCAGCGAGTCGGCCGCGCAGATCGCGGGCCCGGGGCTGGCCGGGCTGCTCGCGCAGGCCTTCGGCGCCGTGAGCGGCGTGCTCGCCGACGCTCTCAGCTTCGGCGTCGCCGTGCTGTGCCTGCGGTCCGTACGGGTCAGGGAGCCGCGCG
Source organism: Nonomuraea maritima (assembly GCF_900100395.1). Lineage (GTDB taxonomy): Bacteria > Actinomycetota > Actinomycetes > Streptosporangiales > Streptosporangiaceae > Nonomuraea > Nonomuraea maritima. The sequence goes on from NZ_FNFB01000002.1 coordinate 234,174, forward strand.
GCGAGGCCGTCGCCGCCTCGGAACGGCGGATGCTCGCCGAGATCCGTGCCGGTCTGCGGTTCGTGCGGGGCGACGTCTACTTGCGGACGCTCACCGTCTTCAGCGCGGTGTCCAACATCGCGCTCATGGGCTACCAGTCGATCCAGGTGGTGTTCCTCGCCCGTGATCTGGGGGCGGGCCCTGGACAGGTGGGCGTCGTGCTGGCGCTGGCCGGCGCGGGCGGGCTGTGCGGCGCGGTGGTGGCCGGGCGCGTCGCCGGACGGTTCGGGACGGCGCGCGGGTTCCTGCTGTGCGAGGCGTTCGCCGCGCCGATGCTGCTGCTCGGTCCGAGCGGCGGCCTCGCGCTTTTCGCGGTCGGGGGCTTCGGCGTCGGCGCGGGCATCGTCGCCTCGAACATCATGACCAGCACCTTCCGCCAGCAGTACTGCCCGAAGGACCTGTTCGCCCGGGTCACGGCGAGCACCTCGGCGCTGAACTACGGCGCCGTCCCGCTCGGCGGCCTGCTCGGCGGCGCGCTGGGCCAGGCGATCGGCGTGCGCGAGACGTTGTGGCTGATGGCGGTGCTACAGCTCGGCTCGATCGGGGTGCTGCTGGCGAGCCCGATCCGCCGCCTGCGCGACCTGCCCGCCGGCCTCTGACAGCGTCGCGGGGGCGAGGTCGGCCCACACGACGCGGTGGCCGTGGTCGACGAGGTGACTGCCGCAGCGTACGGACAGGGCGGCCACGATGCCGAGGCCGCGGCCCGACAGGTCGAGGGAGCTCTGCCGCAGCGGAGCGAAGCGCGGCTGCCGTCCTGGTGTGCCCGGGTCGATCACCTCCAGGCGGACGAAGCCGGGCCCGTGTCCGAGCCGCACCTCCAGCCAGTCGCGCTGCGGCCCCGCGGGCACGTGCTCGATCACGTTGCTCACCAGCTCGGAGACCACCTGCAGGACGTCGGAGCAGAGGGAGGTGTGGGTGTCGGCCAGCCAGCGCTTGATCGCCTGCCGGGCCTGCCGCGGCGCTTCCCTGCTGCGGCGCAGCGTGGTGTCTTTCCAGGGGGTAACGTCCGGCGTCTGCGTAGGTATGGTGCCAGCTGCCATGAGAATCACCGAATCATCCGATTTCCCTAGAAAGGGGCCCCGTTGTTTTTCGCTGTGCAGGCTCCTAGCATGAGTGTTCGCGGGTAGATTCGGTACGCCAATCTCATGAAGGCGATCCGACAAAGAACGACATGATCTCTGTATTGATTGTCGTATCGTTGTCACGATCCAGTAACAGGCACCAGAATCCCGCCCCGCGATCGTGGAGACGCCGTGGACAACCGGCCGGGTTACCAGCTGTCACCCAGGGCACGTTTCGCCGCCGACCTCGCCGAACAGCGCAGGTCAGCCCGGCTGACGCAGGCGGCGCTCGCGGCTCGTGTCAACTGCCACGAGTCGCTCGTCAGCCACATCGAGACGGGCCGCCGTGCGCCCACCCTGGATTTCGCGCAGGGCGCGGACAAGGCATTCGGACTTGACGGGCATTTTGTCGACCTGTTCCGACGCATATCGCAATCGCCCGCTCTTGGGTGGTTCGCCCGGTGGGTGGAAGAGATCGAGCCACAGGCCGTGATTCTCCAGTCCTGGGACCCTCTGCTCATTCCCGGACTGCTGCAGACCGCCGAATATGCTCACGCGATCTTCTCCGCCGGCGCTTCACCGGAGCTCGTGGAGGAACGCGTACAAGCTCGAATCAGACGTATCGGAATTTTCGACGGGCCGCAGGCTCCCACGTTTCTCGCGCTCATCGACGAGGGCGTGCTGCATCGGCCCATCGGCGGCGTCGATGTGCTCGCGAAGCAGCTGAGCTATTTGCTGGAGATCTCCTATCATCCGCGCATCACTGTGCAGCTGGTTCCCACCACAGCGGGCTGCGCTGCTGGCATGATGAGTGCATTCGCATTCGCGCGCCTGCGTGACGGATCCGAGGTCGTCTCGGCCGATTCGGTGCTGTCCGGGCAGGTCACAGGTGACCACGAAGCGGTGGTCGTCCTCAAGCAGAGGTACGACACCATCAGAGCGCATGCGCAGCCGAAAAGCGAGAGTCAACAGACAATAGAGAATGCGGTCAGGAAATGGATCAACTGAACCTCGGCAATGCGCAATGGCGTAAATCCAGCGCGAGCGGAGACAACGGGCAGTGCGTGGAAGTCGCCACGAATCTTCCCGGAATCGTCGCCGTCCGCGACAGCAAGGACCCGCAAGGGCCCGCACTGATTTTCACTCCGGGGGAGTGGAGGGCGTTCCTGCAGGGCGCTGATCGGGGCGAATTCACCATCTAACGCCCGTCGCTGTGCCCACGCGCCCTCCCATCGAGGCCGCGTGGGCGCAGCGCTGCCGGCACCTCAGGTGGTGTTCTCCGTCCAGGAGGTGGTGGTGTCGAGGCGTTCGCGCCAGAGTTTCTCGCCCTCGCCGCCCGGCTCCCATCGTCCGCAGAAGTCGAGCAGTTCGCGGCAGCGCGTCACCATGGCCGCGTGGCGCTCGTCCCACGGCGGGACGTCGCCGTCGTAGGCGGCGAAGAAGTGTGGCAGCAGCGGCACGTGCTCGGGGTGGTGCGCACGGACGATCCACTCGCACCAGGCGAGGTCCTCGACGGGCGGGCCGGGGTGTGCCCACTCCCAGTCGAGGATCGCGGTGGTCTCGAACGTGGCCGGGTCGAACAGCATGTTCTGCGGGCCGTAGTCGCCGTGCACGATGCCGAGCCGATGGACGCGGCCCAGCATGCGGCCGCACTCGGCGAGCACCTCGGGCGCCCGGCCGTCGTCGAGCAGGTCCTGGCCGTGGCTGCCGGCGACGAAGCGTACGGTCAGGCTGGTCGGGGTGGCCTGGTGGACGCGCGGGACCGGCAACCGGCCGCGCAGGCGGCGCAGATATCTGCTCTCCGTGGCCAGCCGGAACGCCGCCTCAGGACCCTGGTAGCACTTCACGACCAGGGCGCCGTCGCCGACCGTGCTGTTCGTGTACCCGTGCCTCACAAGGCTCGATTCTGACGCACCCGCACCCGTCCCGGGCGGTCCCGGCACGCCTCCGATACACGATGTAAGGACGAACCCCCCGCCCCGGCGAAGCACAGCACCCCGCCCCGGGCGGCTGACCGGCGACAGAACGAGCACCACGACCACCGACCGGCCCGTGCACCCTGTAAAGAGCACGCGCACCCCCGCCTGTGTGGCCGCACCCCCGGACGATCACAGATCGTAACTATCTGTTACACAGGGTGCATGCGTGACATCCGTAGAGGGCAGGGACTGAACCTCGGGTTGGCGACAGGTGCGTTCGCCGTGACGTTCTGGGCCTGGAATCTCATCGGGCCGCTGGCGGGCGGCTACACCGGGCGGCACGACCTGTCGCCGACGCAGACCTCGCTGCTGGTCGCGATCCCCGTGCTGGTCGGCTCGCTGGGACGGATCCCGGTGGGCGTGCTGACCGACCGGCTCGGCGGGCGGCGCATGTTCGCGCTCATCTGCTTCGCCTCCATCGTGCCCGTGCTGTTCGTCGGCTGGTCCGACTCGTACGGATGGCTGCTGTTCTGGGGGTTCGTGCTGGGGATCCCCGGCACCTCGTTCGCGGTCGGCGTCCCGTTCGTGAACGCCTGGTACGAGCCAGAGCGCCGGGGCTTCGCGACCGGCGTCTTCGGCGCGGGCATGGGCGGGACGGCGCTGTCGGCGTTCCTCACCCCGCGCGTCGTCGAGGCGTTCGGGCGGCCCGCCGCGCACCTGCTCATGGCGGCGCTGCTCGCGGCCGTGGGCGTGGTCATGCTGCTCGCGAGCCGCGACTCCCCGCGATGGACGCGCGCGACAGCCCCGGCGCTGCCCCGGATGCGCGAGGCCCTGACGATCAGGGCGACCTGGCAGAGCGCGTTCCTGTACGCGGTCGCCTTCGGGGGTTTCGTGGCGTTCTCCACCTACCTGCCGACACTGCTGCAGACCGTCTACCACTTCACGCAGACCGACGCCGGGCTGCGCACGGCGGGGTTCTCCGTCGCGGCGGTCCTGTCCCGACCGGCGGGCGGGGCGCTGTCGGACCGGATCGGGCCGGTCCGGGTGCTGCGGATCTCCTTCGCCGGCACGGCGCTGCTGGCGCTGGTGCTCGCCTTCCACCCGCCGGCCGAGGTGCCCGCCGGGGCGAGCTACGTCGCCATGGCGTTCTTCCTCGGCCTCGGCGCGGGCGGCGTGTTCGCGCTGGTGGCCCGCCTGGTGGAGCCGTCCAGGGTCGGGACGGTGACCGGGCTGGTCGGCGCGGCCGGCGGGCTCGGCGGTTACTTCCCGCCCCTGGTGATGGGTGCGGTCTTCGCCGCGACCGGCGCCTACACGCTCGGCTACCTCCTGCTGGCCGCCACCGCCGCGGCCGCGCTGGCGTACGCGCTGCGCGCCTTCAGGTCCGTCGAACGGGCCGCTACATGACCATGACCGGCGAAAATGGTTTGCCGGGAGACCCTCCGCCTTGCCAAGGTGGTCGCGCTATGCGCTCCCTTCCTGAGGCCGATCCCGGCCTGCCCGATCTCCGCGGCCCCCTCCGTTTCCTGTGGTGGAACGCTCGACGGCAGGGCGGTCCGCTGCTGGTCGGCATCGGTTACGCCATCCTGTGGTGGCTCGTCCAGGCGCTGATGCCGGCCGCGCTCGGGCAGGGCATCGAGGCCGTCACCGCCAAGGACACGGGGGCGTTGCTGCTGTGGTCGGCCGTCCTGCTCGGGCTCGGGCTCGTCCAGGCGCTGGCCGGCATCATGCGGCACCGGATGGCCGTCTACAACTGGCTGGCCGCCGCCTACCGCACCGTCCAGCTCACCACCCGCCAGTCCGCCCGGCTCGGCGCGACGCTGCCGAAACGGCTGTCGACCGGCGAGGTGGTCAGCGTCGGCAACTCCGACATCGCCCACATCGGCAGCTCGATGGACATCCTGCTGCGCGGCACCGGCGCGGTCGTCGCCATCGTGACCGTCACCGTGATCCTCATCTCGACGTCGCTGCCGCTCGGGCTGCTCGTGCTGTTCGGCGTGCCGCTCATGGCCGTCGCCGTCGGGCCGCTGCTGCGCCCGCTGCACCGGCGCCAGCGCCACCAGCGCGAGCTGACCGGAGAGCTGTCCACCCGCGCGGCCGACATCGTGGCCGGGCTGCGGGTGCTCCGCGGCATCGGCGGCGAACAGGTCTTCTCCGAGCGTTACCGCGACGAGTCGCAGCGCGTCCGGCACGCCGGCGTACGCGTCGCCACGATCGAGTCGGTGCTCGAAGGCGCGCAGATCGTGCTGCCGGGGCTGCTCATCGCGGTCGTCACCGGCGTCGGCGCGTCGTTCGCGGTCGCGGGGCAGATCCCGACCGGCCAGCTCGTCGCGTTCTACCTGTACGCGGTCTTCCTCATCGGCCCCATGCGCACCCTCACCGAGGCGGCCGACAAGCTGACCAAGGGCCACGTCGCGGCCGGGCGCGTCATCCGCATCCTGTCCATCGACCCCGAGATGGCCGGCGGGTCAGGGCAGAGCAAGGGCGGCGTGCTGCGCGACCCCGCCAGCGGCGTCACCGTGCGGCCAGGCACCCTCACCGCCGTCGCGTCCGGCGTGCCCGACGAGGCCATCGCCATCGCCGACCGGCTCGGCCGCTACGCCGACGGCGACGTCACCTTCGGCGACGCCGAGCTGAGCACGCTGCCGCTCGCCGAGGTCCGCTCCCGCATCCTGGTCGCCGACAACGGCGCCCGGCTGTTCAACGGCCGGCTCCGCGACGAGCTCGACATCCGCGGCGAGGCCACCGACGACGAGATCTGGCAGGCACTCGACACGGCCTGCGCCACCGACATCGTCGAGGCACTGCCCGACGGGCTCGACGCCGAGGTGTCGGAGGCCGGCCGCGAGTTCTCCGGCGGGCAGCAGCAGCGCCTGCGCCTGGCCAGGGCGCTGCTGGCCGACCCCGAGGTGCTGATCCTGGTCGAGCCCACCAGCGCCGTCGACGCCCACAGCGAGGCGCGCATCGCCGAGCGCCTCGCCAAGGCGCGGGCCGGCCGCACCACCCTCGTCTGCACGACCAGCCCGCTCGTGCTCGACCACACCGACCACGTGATCCACGTCCACGACGGCCGGGTGCGGGCCGAGGGCCCCCACCGGAGGCTGCTGGACAGCTCGCCCGACTACGCCGCGACCGTGACGCGCGGGGAGGACTGATCCATGGCCCGCGACATCCTGCCGGTCGCCGACCGTCAACAGGTCCGCGCCTACGCGCGGCGGCTGACGCTCAAGTACCCGCGCCAGCTCTCCGTCGCCCTCGCGCTGCACGGCCTGGCCGCCGTGGCCGGGCTCGTCGTGCCGGCGCTGCTCGGCTCGCTGGTGGAGGACGTCCAGCACGGCGCCGAGGTCAACGTGGTCTGGGTCGCCGTCGGCATCGCGGCGTTCCTGCTGCTGCAGGGCGTCCTCGTCCGGTACGCGGTGCTGGCGTCGTCCCGGCTGGGCGAGCGGGTGCTCGCCGAGCTGCGCGAGGAGTTCGTCGACCGGGTGCTCGCGCTGCCGCTGTCCACCGTCGAACGCGCCGGCTCGGGCGACCTGATCACCCGCACCTCCCGCGACGTCGACTCCCTGTCGCGCACGGTGCGCCACGCCGTGCCGGAGACGCTCATCGCGCTGGTCACGTTCGTGATCACAATCGGCGCGCTGCTGCTGGTCAGCCCGCTGCTCATGCTGCCCATGCTGCTCGCGGGGCCGGTCATCGCGATCTCCACCCGGTGGTACCTCCGCCGGGCGCGCGACGGCTACCTGCGCGAGAACGCCGCGTACGCCGACCTCACCGAGGGCCTGGCCGAGACCGTCGAGGGCGCTCGCGCCGTGGAGGCGCTCGGCCTGCAGCAGCGCCGCCGCGACCGCGCCGACCGCGACATCGCCCGCTCGTTCGCCGCCGAACGCTACACGCTCGGGCTGCGCACCGTCTGGTACCCGGCCGTGGAGCTCGGTTACGTCATCCCCGTGGTGGCGGCGCTGCTGGTGGGCGGCCTGTTCTACACCTCGGGCTGGGTGACGCTCGCCCAGGTCACCACCGCCACCCTGTACGCCCAGCAGCTCATCGACCCGCTCGACCGGTTCCTCATGTGGATCGACGAGCTGCAGGTCGGCGCTGCGTCCATGGCACGGCTGCTGGGCGTCGCCAACGTGGGCGACGACCGGCAGGCCGGCGACGCGCGGCCGGCCGGCGAGCTGCTGGAGGCGTCCGAGGTCCGGTACGCCTACCGCGAGGGCCGCGACGTGCTGCACGGCGTCTCGCTGACCGTCCGGCCCGGCGAGCGGCTGGCCATGGTCGGGCCGTCGGGTGCGGGCAAATCCACCCTCGGACGGCTCCTCGCGGGCATCCACGGGCCGCGCAGCGGGTCGGTGAAGGTGGGCGGGGTGCCGCTGGTCGAGCTGCCGCTCGACGACCTGAGAGGGCACGTCGCGCTGGTCACCCAGGAGCACCACCTGTTCAAGGGCTCCCTGCGTGACAACCTGCTGATCGCCCGTCCTGGCGCCTCCGACGCCGACGTGCGCAAGGCCCTCGGCGCGGTCGACGCGCTCGACTGGGTGCTGGCGCTGACCGACGGTCTCGACACGGCGGTCGGCTCCGGCGGTCTCACGGTCTCACCCGCCCAGGCGCAGCAGCTCGCCCTCGCCCGCCTGGTGCTGGCCGACCCGCACACGCTGGTGCTCGACGAGGCCACCTCCCTCATCGACCCGCGCGCCGCCCGCAACCTCGAACGGTCGCTGGCCGCCGTCCTGGAGGGCCGTACGGTGATCGCCATCGCGCACCGGCTGCACACCGCCCACGACGCCGACCGGGTGGCCGTGGTGGAGGGCGGCCGCATCAGCGAGCTGGGGTCGCACGACGAGCTCGTGGCGGCGGGCGGCTCGTACGCGGCCCTGTGGAGCAGCTGGCACGGCGGCGCCGAGCCCGACCCCGACCACCGGCCCGCCTGACCCGCACCGCGCCGAGCCCGGCCCCGGCCGCCTGCCCGGCTGACCCGCACCGCGCCGGCCCCCGGCTCCGGCCGCCTGCCCGGCTGATCACGTGAGCGCGGCGGGCCCGGTCGGCCGGGCCCGGCGCGTCAGCGGAGGGGCCTCAGCCCAGCGCCTTCTTCAGGAACTCGACCTGGAGCAGCAGCAGGTTCTCCGCCACGACCTCCTGCGGCGTCATGTGCGTCACGCCTGACAGCGGCAGCACGCTGTGCGGACGGCCCGCCGAGAGCAGCGCCGACGACAGGCGCAGCGTGTGGGCGGCCACGACGTTGTCGTCGGCCAGACCGTGGACGAGCAGCAGCGGACGCTCCAGCTTGTCGGCGTCCGCGAACAGCGACGACTTGTCGTACACGTCGGGCTGCTCGTCGGGGTGGCCGAGGTAGCGCTCGGTGTAACCCGTGTCGTACAGCCGCCAGTCGGTCACCGGCGCACCGGCCACCGCCGCGTGGAACACGTCGGGACGCCGCAGCACCGCGAGCGCCGCCAGGAACCCGCCGAACGACCAGCCGCGGATGGCGACCCGGGACAGGTCGAGGTCGTCGGGGTACTGCTCGGCCACGCCCTGCAGGGCGTCGATCTGGTCCTCCAGCGCCGGGGTCGCGAGGTCGTTGAGCACCGCCCGCTCCCACGCCGTCCCCCGGCCGGGGGTGCCACGCCCGTCGGCCACGACGACCGCGAAGCCCTGCTCGGCGAACCACTGGCTCTCGAGGAACGCACCCCGCCGGTTCAGCACCCGCTGCCCGTGCGGCCCGCCGTACGGGTCCATGAGGACGGGCAGCTTGCCGGAGCCCGACTCGTACCAGGACGGCAGCACCACGGCGGTGGCGAGCTCGCGCTTGCCCGCACGGCCGATCGAGACCCGCAGGTCGAGGCCGGGACGCTCGGCGTACGACGGGATCGGCACGGCCATGCCGTCACGGCGCACGACCGTGGTGGAGACGCCCTCGTCGTCGAGGCTCTGCTCGGTCAGCACGCCGACCCCGCCCGCCATGCGCCCGGAGAACACCCCGGAACGGGTCGAGACGGGCAGGAGCGAGTGGCCGTCCCACGTCCACAGCTGGATCTCGGTCGGGTCGCCGCTCGCGCTGAACAGCACGCTGTCGTGGTCGACGTCGAGCACCGCCCGAACCTGCAGCGTCGGCGGCGTGACCGCGCGGTCGCCGACGAACAGCCGGTGGCCGCCCTCGCCGTTGGCGACCCACACCAGCGAGCCGTCGTCGAGGTGGGCGGGGACGCCCGTGATGATGTCGACCCAGGCGGGGTCGGTGTCCTCGCGCACGAGCGTGGAGGCGCCGGTCGCGGGGTCGACCGTGAACAGCCGCATGGTCCGCTGGTCGCGGGTCAGCGTCACGATGGACAGCGCGTGGGAGTCCCAGGCCGCCGTCACGAGGTACTCCTCGTCGTACGGCACCGCCACCCGCGAGCCGTCGAGGCCCAGCACGAACAGCTCGGTGGCGGCGTTGGGCGTGCCCGCGGCCGGGTAGCGCTGGGCCACCGGCGGGCGGCCGGGGTTGGCCGGGTCGGCGATGTGCCACTCCTGCACGGGGGCCTCGTCGCTCCGCTCGACCAGCAGCGCGTCGCCCGAAGGCGACCACCAGTGGCCGCGCATCCGATCCAGCTCCTCGGCCGCGATGAACTCCGCCAGACCGTACGTCACCGTCCCGGACTCGGGCTCGGCGAGCGCGCGGTCGTCGCCCGTCACCAGGTCCTGGACGCGCAGGGCGCCGCCGGTGACGTAGGAGACATGGCGTCCGTCGGGGGACAGGCGCGGGTCGATGACCGCGCCGGGGGTGTCGAGGCGGCGCGTCGCGCCGCTCGCCAGGTCGGTCACGTGCAGGGCGCCGGACAGCGCGAAGCTCGCCGTGGTCACCGCGGTGTCGGTGGTGTACGCGACCACACCGCCGGCCGCCTCGCGGCTGCGCTCACGACGGGCCCGCTCCTCGGGAGGAAGGTTCTCCTCGTCGGACTGCAGCGTGCGCGGATCGACCACCAGGCGTTCGACGTGGGTCTCGGTGTCGAGCTCCCACAGGCAGGTCACCGGGTCGGTGCCCGACTTCGTACGGAGGAATACCACCCGGCCGCCGTCGGGGGAGATGGTGAAGCCCCGAGGCACCCCGAGGGTGAACCTGCGGGTCCGGGCAGACAGACGCGGGAAGCTCTCACTCATGGGCTCAATCCTGCCAGGACCACACCATTGTTACGCTCGGGGCTATGACTGATCGCCGCCTGCTGTTCGTGCACGCCCACCCCGACGACGAGACGATCGGCACCGGCGCGACCATGGCCAAGTACGCCGCAGAGGGCAGCCACGTCACGCTTGTGACCTGCACGCTCGGCGAGGAGGGCGAGATCATCCCCGCCGACCTCGCCCACCTGGCCGCCGACCGCGACGACGCGCTCGGCGCGTACCGCATCGGCGAGCTGGCCGCCGCCTGCCAGGCGCTCGGCGTGGAGGACCACCGCTTCCTCGGCGGCCCGGGGCGCTGGCGCGACTCCGGCATGATGGGCGCCGCCTCCAACGACCACCCGAAGGCCTTCTGGGGGGCCGACCTCGACGAGGCGGCGGGCGAGCTGGTCAAGGTCATCCGCGAGGTGCGCCCGCAGGTGCTCGTCACGTACGACGACAACGGCTTCTACGGTCACCCCGACCACATCCAGGCCCACCGGGTCGCGCGCCGGGCGTACGAGCTGGCCGCCAAGCCCGGGTTCGGCGAGGGCGAGCCCTGGCAGGTCGCGAAGTTCTACCACACGGCCCTGCCCCGGTCCGTCATGCGGCGCGGGGTGGAGGGGCTGCGCGAGGCGGGTCTCGGGTTCACCATCGAGGACGTCGACGACATCCCGTACGGCTGCACCGACGAAGCCGTCACCACCGAGATCGACGCCCGGCCGTGGGCCGGCAACAAGATCGAGGCCATGCGGGCGCACGCCACCCAGATCACGGTGCGCGGCACCTGGTTCGCGCTGTCCAACAACATCGGCCAGGAGGTGCTCGGCGTCGAGCACTACATCCTGGCCATGGGCGTGGCCGGACCGCCGGTGCCGGGGCCGCCCGTCGAGGCCGGGGGCGTCGGCGAGCCGTACAACCGCGAGAACGACCTGTTCGCGGGCATCCACTAACCTCTCGGGCATGGAGCATCGCAGCCAGGCCGAGTCGGCCCTCGGAGGGGCGGCGTACGGCATGCTGTTCGTGCTGGGTATCGTCATGGGGGTCGTGGGCGGGTTCACCCACCCGTCGTTGCAGTTCGGGCCGTTCCCTGCTGCGGCCGTCCTGTGGGTGCTGGCGCTGTTCGGGGTGTGCCTGGGCGCGGGCAAGCTGATGCGGGCCCGGCTCGGGGCGCTGGTGACGGCGGTGGGGTGGCTGCTGGTCACGATGCCGTTCACGCTGGAGCTGCGGGTGGGCGACCTGGTGATCGCGCGAGGCGCCGCCGGTTACGTCTACCTGTACGGCGGTCTGGCCGCGCTGGTGATCGCGTACGTGATGTCGCCCTCGGCGGGAAGTGGATCGTGGTTGCTGCGGGGGTACACACCGAAGAACCCGACTTAAGGCCATAAAGTGGCAAGGTGCGATTCATGGATCGGCCCATCGACTCAGGGACCTACCGCAAGGTCGTCGGCCGGTTCGCCACCGGGGTCGCGATCGTCACCACGCGGGTTGCCGACGTCGACCACGCCATGACGGTCAACTCCTTCACCTCGGTCTCCCTCGACCCGCTGCTCGTGCTGTTCTGCGCCGAGAAGGTGTCCCGCTTCCACGACGCGGTGCTGGAGGCGGGGGCGTGGGGAGTGTCGGTGCTGCCGGCCTCGATGGAGGAGGCGTCGCGCTTCTTCTCCCACCGGGGGCGTCCGCTGAACGGTCAGCTCGCCAAGTGGGCCCACCATCGCGGGGACTCGCAGGTGGCGCTGTTCGACGAGGCCCTCGCCACGGTGGAGTGCGTGACGAAGGCCGTGTACGACGGCGGCGACCACTCCATCGTCGTGGGCCAGGTCACCGCCCTCGCCACCCCCGGCGACGGCCCGCCCCTCCTCTATCACGACGGCCGCTACAACACCTTCTGAGCCGAACTCACTCAGGAAGTCTCACCAGGAATACGGCGATCGCGATTCCCAGGAGCACCGAGAGAATGCGCATGGTCCGCGAACGGACCGGCAGGGCGCAGGAGATGATCGTAGGTACATAGGCAACCTGCAGGATGAAGCGGACGATGAACAGCATGTCCCTGTCCACGGCATCCGGTCCGTCGCCCCACCATTCGTGAATCGGGATCAGCTTGCTGTAGGCAGTGGACAGCAAGGCCGCCGCGAAGGGCCTGTCCAGTAGACGGTGTAACTCAGCGTGACTTGTTTTAGCGGGTGGTGGGGGTCAGGCGGCCTTCGAAGGTGACGGCGAAGGCGTTCAA